>NZ_FZOS01000006.1 GCF_900188165.1 Edaphosphingomonas laterariae
TTCTGAGCCCCGCGCGCCGAAGGCGCTGTATCGACCACATCAGAATGATGATGCCGGTGTCCGAGCGGCGGCTCTGCCGCGTGCTCGGGCAGCACCGATCGACACAGCGCAAGGCGCCCCGCGGGGCGGATGACGAAGCAGCTCTGACCGAGGATATCATCGCGCTGGCCCGACAATATGGTCGCTATGGCTATCGCCGGGTGACGGCGTTGCTGCGCGATGCGGGGTGGCATGTGAACCGCAAGCGGGTCGAGCGCATCTGGCGTCGCGAGGGGCTCAAAGTGCCGCAAAGGCAGCCGAAGCGCGGGCGGCTGTGGCTGAACGACGGATCATGCATCCGGCTCCGGCCGGAATATCCCGGGCATGTCTGGTCCTACGACTTCGTCGAGGGCCGCACCCATGACGGGCGCAAATACCGGATCCTGTCGATCATCGACGAGGCGAGCCGGGAGTGCCTGGCGTTGCCGGTGGCGCGTAAGCTCAAGAGCGACGACGTGCTCGCGGCACTGGCCGAGCTGTTCGTCACGCGTGGGCCGCCGGCGCATATACGATCGGACAATGGCCCGGAGTTTATCGCAACGGCGGTGCAGCAATGGCTCGCCCAGATCGGCGTGAAGACGCTCTACATCACGCCGGGTAGCCCGTGGGAGAATGGCTATTGCGAAAGCTTCAACGGGTCGCTGCGCGATGAACTGCTCAACGGCGAAATCTTCTACTCGCTCGCCGAGGCCCGGATCCTGATCGAGGCGTGGCGCCGACATTACAACACCGTCCGGCCGCACAGCTCGCTCGGGTATCGACCACCGGCGCCCGAGGCCGTTCCATCGCCAGTGTCGCCCTCCGGTTCCGCTTCGCTCCACCTACGGCCGACACTGGCGATGGAGGCTTCAATGCACTAACAATCCCAGCGGGCCACTCGGCGGGGGCCGGTCACGGCTGTATCTGCCGCTGCCAGTTCCTCTACCAGACGGCGCTCCAAATACGCGCGGTCTTCGAACATCGCGACCTCCGTGTCTCAGGGGCTATCCCACGGTTATCCCACCGCTCATCCCGACATTAGCAACTACGGCCGATTCGGATCAAATTGCCCGGCGGCGTGGATGGCGACGCTTTCGGCAACCGCCCGAAACTCAGTCGACACGCCAGCCCAATAATGCAGCGCCGAGGCGGCCGCGTCTTCAAGCGCCGCCGCCTCGGCATCCCTGATGGAGAGATGCCAGGGGTTCGCGCCCCCGTCATGCTGGGTGAACACCTCGCCCTTCCATCGCCCCTCGTGGGGGCTAGTCCGCCAGTGGATCGAGAAGCGCGGGTCGCGCTCGGCTATCGCCATGAGGGCGTCGAGGCTGGGGGTGTTGAGCATACAGGCATGCGAACACAATGAGAACATCACCGCAACCGATTCGGGGCATTGTACTACCGGGCATCCGACGTTTGGTCATTATGACTGACCCTGCGCCGCCGCAGATATCCATCGGTGAACAGACAGGGAAAATGTCATAAAATGCTTTGAAAAATAACGAGAACTACCCGACTGTTAATCGGACGGCCGTTCGCCATATCGCCGGAACAATCTGGGGGCACTGACGGGGGCATTTGAGCAGATCGAAACGGCCTATGGCCCGCATTTCTGCCGATTAATAAGATCAATATGGTAGGCGGCGGACCCACCAGCCTCCCCGAAAGCCACCAGCCTTTCCCTAAACATCGTCATCCTTCCGGCATTTGCGCTCCGCAGCCGGCGCGCGCATAGGGATGGGCATGAACCGGAAGTTGCACCTGATTGGTTGCGCCGGCCTGTTGCTGGCACTGTCCCTCCCCGCCGCCGCCCAGACACAGAATGAAGGCGATCCGATTGGCGATACGGTGAAAAAGGCCGGCGATATCGCCAGCCAGCCGGCCAAGGATGTCGGCGTCGCCAAGACCGAAATTCCGCCACTGCTCGTGAAGGCGGGTCAGGATCCCTACAGCCTGTCGGGCATCAACAATTGCGATCAGCTTGCGGCCGCGATCCGCGAACTCAACGGCGTGCTTGGGCCGGATTTCGCCGTGGGCGGGCGGAAGAAGGAGAGCAAGGCCGGCAAGCTGGCCGAAGCCGGCAGCGCCTCCGTCATCAATTCGCTGATCCCCTTTCGCGGCATCGTGCGCGAGGTGAGCGGCGCGGCACCCGCCCAGCGCCGGCTGAACGCGGCGATCGACGCCGGCTATGCCCGGCGCGGCTTCCTGCGCGGAACTTATCAGGCGCGCGGCTGCAAAGCCCCGATCTGAACCGCAGTGCCGCTCTTGTGGCGGGAACCATCGGCCACGCCAGCCATTCGATGATGCAAAGGGAGGACGACATGATGGCCCATGGTCCCGCTCACACCCTGCCGATCGCGCTGTTTGCGCTGCTGGCGGCATGCGGACAATCCGCCACGCCCACGCCTGCCGAGAGCGTTACGAGGGAAAGCGCGGCGGGCGATGTCGCCCCGGTGGATGCGCGCGCGCCCGGCGCCAACGCCGCCATGCCGGCCGCCGGCGCGATCCGCGAGGTCGGCTATAGCTGCACGCCGGCGATGGCGATCACCGCGCGCTACGACAATAGCGACGCCACCGACCCGGAAGTGAAACTGACGATCGACGGCACGGCTTATGATCTTGATCTCACGCCATCGGCATCGGGCGCGCGTTATGCCACCGATGATGGCCGTGCCGATAACAGGATGCTGGTCTGGTGGACCAAGGGGCATGAGGCGACGCTGTTCGAAGGCAAGGAAGGCGATCGGGCCGAGGACGAAAAGACACTGGCCACCTGCACCGAAAAACAGACCGCCTGAACAAACGCTCGCAATGAAAACGCCGCCGGCCACGGAGGCCGGCGGCGTCTCAACCCCGAAGCCGGGCTACGGCGTCAGGCCGCGAAGCTGACGTTCACGCGCGGCCGGCGGCGCATCGCCCCGCCGACAAGGCCGAAGCCCGCGATCATCATCGCCCAGGTCGCCGGCTCCGGCACCGCCGGCGCAACCACGCCATTGCGAACCGTGAACAGGAACTGGCCGGGCGTGCCATTGTTGGTGGCGTTGATCAGCGGCGCGGTGCCGCCATCGACGAAGCTGCCCGGCGTGCGCGAACCCGGGATTTCAAAGAAGGTGCCGGGCTGGCCGCCCGTCCCCGCATTGAAACCCGCCGAGGCCGAAAAGCCGCCCAGGCCGCCCTGGCCATCATCGGCGTTGCCGGTTTCCCACTGGATCTGGGCATAGTTCAGATAGATGTCGAAATTGCCCGCGCCAGTGTCCGAACGATCGGTCAGGACGATCTGGAAATTGTTCAGCTTGTCGGTCGCGCTGTCATAATAGCCGACACCATCCCAGGTGGCGCCAAAGGCGGCGCGGCCCGCATAGGTGCCGGTGCCGAAAGTCGCCAGCGCGGAACCCGCGCCGCGCGTGTCGACGTCGCCGAAGAAGGCGGCGATGATCGGCAGGCCCGCATAAGCGGCGCCCAGGCCGTCGGGCGTATAATCGCCCTGCCCGCTGCCGAACGTCAGATAGCCATTATTGCTAATGTAAATGTCGGAATAGGTCGTGCCGAAGAAGTTGGCGCTGAACCCGAGCGCATGCGCGTTCGAGAAGCAATCATCACACGCGCCGAGCGATCCGCTGTCGAATCCCGAGGCGATCGGTGCCGCGATGGAGGCCTGCGCTGACAGAAAAGCCAGCGCGGTGCCGAGAACAAGATGCTTAAGCCGCATAACATACTCCTTACACGGACCGGATAGATCGCTCCGATCCAGCGCCGCTTCGTCAGCAGGATTCATGCCATTGGCCAAAAATCGCCGTTTCACGTTAACCATGATTGGCGATTGTAAACTTTACCGACATCATGACGTCAGTTTCGCAAGAAAATTGCGCCAATCAGGCCGCGCAAATCTCGTCGACATAGGTCGCGACGCGGCCGCGCAACTGCACCGAGCGTTCGGCCAGCGATTCCGCCATGGTCTGCATCGTCCGCGCGCTTGCCGCTGCGGCAACCGTGGCTTCGTTGATCGCGGCAGCGTTGCGATGGATATGCTGGGAGGCGGCGACCGCCTCTCCAACATTGGCGGCGATGGTGTGGGTCGCCTCGCTCTGGCGCGCCACCGCCTGCTCCATCGCACTGGCAAATTCATCGACACGGGCGACGATCGTCTCGATATCGCCATGGCCGGCATGCACCGCCGTCACCGCCGTGCGGATATGCGCCACATGATCGTGGATGCCGGCGGCGGCGGCCTGCGTCTGCAAAGCCAGCGTCTTCACCTCATGCGCCACGACGGCGAAGCCGCGCCCGGATTCCCCCGCGCGCGCCGCTTCGATCGTGGCGTTGATCGCCAGCAGGTTCACCTTGCCGGCGATTTCCTCGATCAGCGTCACCACGCCGCCGATCTGGCCGGCCGCCTGCGACAATTCCTGCGCCCGTTCGCCACCGTCGGCGACGATGCCGACGGCATCGGCGGTGGATGCCCGCGCGGTGCGCATCGTATCATTGGCATGATCCAGCGAGTCCGCCAGCCCGCGCCCCCGCGCGGCGATCTCGGTCATGTTGGTCGCGGCCTGGCTCGCCGCACTCGCCACCGCGCCGGCGCGCACGCCATTTTGCGCCGCGCGCTCGGCGATGTCGTTCGCGGTGCGCAACACCGCTTCGGACAGCCTGCTGAGTTCGTCGGCCAGCCCCGCCGCCTCGCCCCGGAAGCGCGTGCTGGCGCGATCCACCACCGCCAGCCGGGCCGCCGCCGCCCGGGCGCGTTCGGCTTCGCGATCGGCGGCCAGGCGCAGCAAGGTGCGGTTGGCGATCACCCCTTCATAGGCGCCGTCGCGCGTCACGATCAGCCCTTCGGTGCCGCCGCTTACGGCATAGGCATCGAGCATCGCGCCCGTCGCCATGTCGTGCGGGACAACCGGGCACGGCCGCACATGATGCGCCAGCGCCATGCCGATACCGGGATTGTTGAGCAGCGCATGGCCGAAGGGGTTGAACAGGATGCGCTTGAGATCGGTTTCGAAGATCGCGCCAACCGGCCGGCGATCCGCGTCGACCACGGGCAACAGCCGCAGGTCAGGCCGCGCGCGGAAGATATCCACCACTTCGGCCAGCCGGGCATCGGCGGCGATCGAAACATGGCCCACGGCGATCCGCGCCGTTCCGGCGCCCGCCATTCCATCATCGTTCGATCGCTGCCTGGTCACGTCCACCCCGCCCCTTCGTCGGCGGTGGAATTAGCCGGCGAAGGGTAAACAGGGCGTAAGGTTTGCGTGACACTTATATGAAATCACGCGCTTTTATGCGGGTTTGCGAGGAAACCGCTTATTTGCCGAGGCGCCCGCGCACCAGATCGGCATAATCCTTCTGCAGCTGGCGGGTGAGTTCGCCGATCTCGAAGCTCCACGGGCCAACCTCGCGCACCGGCGTCACCTCGGCGGCGCTACCCGTCACGAACATCTGCTCGAAGCTTTCCAGCTCTTCCGGCCAGATCGCGCGTTCGATCACTTCGATGCCGCGCTTCTTGGCAAGGCCGATCACCGTGCGACGGGTGATGCCGTCAAGGAAGCAATCCGGCGTCGGCGTGTGGATCACGCCATCCTTGATGAAGAAGGCGTTGGCCCCGGTCGCTTCGGCCACCTGGCCGCGCCAGTCGAGCATCAGCGCGTCGTCATAGCCACGCGCGGCGGCGTGGTGCTTCGACATGGTGCAGATCATGTAGAGGCCGGCGGCCTTGGCGTGGACCGGTGCGGTATAGGGCGCCGGACGGCGCCACGGCGCGATATCCAGCCGCAACCCCTGTTCCGAAGCCGCGCCGAAATAGGCACCCCAATCCCAGCAGGCCACGGCGAGATGCGGCTTGGTGCGCTGGGCGGCGACACCCATCTGTTCCGAACCGCGCCACGCGACGGGACGGACATAGCCGTCGGTCAGGTTGTTCGCCTTCAGCGTTTCGCGGCACGCCGCATCGATCTCGGCGACCGACCAGGGCAGATCGAAACCGAGCATCTTGGCCGATTGCACAAGACGCTCGCTATGCTGCGTCAGCGCGAAGATTTCGCCATTATAGGCCCGCTGCCCTTCGAACACGGCCGAGGCATAATGCAGCGCGTGGGTGAGCACATGGACGTTCGCCTCGCGCCACGGCACCAGCTTGCCGTCCAGCCAGATCCAGCCGTCGCGGTCGTCATAGGTGCGTTCGTCGAGCATTGTCCTCACCGATATTTGAGTCGTTGGAAGGGTGGTTGCGCACGCTTAGTCCCCACCCCTATATACGTCAACATGGCTGTCCAATCCGCATCCCCTCTTTTCCTGCGCGAATCCGAGATCCGGCGCGGTGTCGAACTGCTCTATTTCGGCTACAGCCATCTCTATCGCGGCATCGACGAAGGGCTTGCACGGCAAGGGCTTGGCCGCGCCCATCATCGCGCGCTCTATTTCATCGCACGCCGGCCGGACATGACGGTCAGCGATCTGCTCCGCATCCTCGGCATCACCAAGCAATCGCTCGGCCGTGTGCTCAACGAGTTGAGCGACCGCGGTCTCGTCGAAAGCCGCACCGGCCGCGAGGATCGCCGCCAGCGGCTGCTGCGCCTGACGCCCGAGGGCGCGACGCTGGAAGCCGAATTGTTCGAAGCGCTGCGATCGAAGCTGTCTTCCGCTTATGCCGAAGCCGGCCAGGGTTCGGTGGCCGGTTTCTGGACGGTGCTGGAAAATCTGATCGCGCCGGATGAGCGCGCCCGCGTCGCGGACTTGCAACGCTGAACGGAGCGTCCATCCTGCCCCCGAATGCGGAGGGGGCGAATCGATGGGCGACATCTACGATTTCACAGCCAAGACGATCGACGGCGCGGATGCGTCGCTCGGCGATTATCGCGGCAAGGTGCTGCTGATCGTCAACACCGCCAGCAAATGCGGCTTCACCCCGCAATATGAAGGGCTGGAAAAGCTGCACGAGGCCTATGCGGATCGCGGGCTGGCGGTGCTGGGTTTTCCCTGCAACCAGTTCGGCGCGCAGGAACCGGGCGACGCGGCCGAGATCGCGAATTTCTGCACGCTGCGCTACGACGTGAAATTCCCGATGTTCGCCAAGATCGACGTCAACGGCAATCACGCCCATCCGCTCTACAAATATCTGAAGAAGCAGCAGAAGGGCCTGCTGGGCACCGAAGGCATCAAGTGGAACTTCACCAAGTTCCTGGTCGATCGCCAGGGCCAGGTGGTCGATCGCTTCGCGCCCACCACCAAGCCGGAAGACATGCGCCGCGCGATCGAAAAGCTGCTTTAGCCCGGCTACAGCAAGGATAGCGACGGGCAGCGGCGAAAGCGACGAAGCCCATATCCCGAAACAATTCGTTTCGGGATCAGTGTTTGACAAGCAATAGCGGCGGGGTCAGCTTTTCGCCGCTATTCCTTTTTCGGAGCCTGATATGCGCAAAATCGTGATCGCCGTGGCGCTCGCAACCAGTGCCGCCGTCGCCATCCCGGTCATCGCCCAGATGCCACCCACCCAGCCCGGCGCCAAGGATGCAAGCCGCGTGAAGGCCGGCACCTATACCGTGGATAGCGCCCACACGCAGATCCTGTGGGAAGTGAACCATCTCGGTTTCAACGATTATTTCGGCATCTTCGGCAACCCGACGGGCACGCTGAAGATCGATCCGGCCAATCTTTCGGCGGCCAGCGTCGATATCCAGATCCCGATCAACCAGGTCGTCACCAACAGCAACGGCCTGACCCAGCATCTGCTCGGCAGCGATTTCTTCGAGGCCACCAAATTCCCGACCGCGACGTTCAAGTCGACCAGCGTCGTCGTGGATGGCGATGATGCCAAGATCACCGGCAATCTGACGATCAAGGGCGTCACCAAGCAGGTCGTGCTCGATGCCGAATTCCAGGGCGCCGGCCTGTTCGCGATGACGAAGAAGGACACGATCGGCTTCGAAGCCGAAACCAAGATCAAGCGCAGCGATTTCGGCGTCAGCTACGGCATCCCGATGGTGCCGGACGAGGTGGAACTGAAGATCAGCGTCGCCTTCGAAAAGCCGGCGGCCTGATCCCGGCGGGGCGGCGACGGGTTCGTCGCCCCCACCCACGTCAAGCCTTCAGGCCCAGTCGAACGGCAGCGGCGCCTCGCGGAAGGCGAAGCGATCGAGATGGCTGGCGACCACGCCCTTCAGCGTGTCGAGCTGATCGGCCGAACTGGCGTCGATCCGCACATCCAGCGCCGCCGGCCGCGCATCGAACGTCACGATCGCGTCCGCCGGAAAATCGGCGCCACGCGCGTCCTTCGGGAACACGATCGTGCCGTGCTCGGGCGTGAATTCGACCTTCAGATTGTGCGACCAATGCTTGCACAACTGCTGCAAATAGCGGCTTGCCTGATCCGTCGGCACGGCGGCCGATGCGCTGTTCGTCATGTTCTTTCCTTCGTCATGGCTGTCGCCGGCGCCGGGATCGCTCCCGATGCGCCGGCGCAGCATGGCCAGCCGGGTGGTCCTCACAGCCGCTCGATCTTGCGCGCGGCTTCGTCGAGCAACGCCACCACCTCGTGGATGGTTTCGTTCGACACATCTTCCCCGCCCAGCCGGTAGCGAAGCACGTTGCGCAGATTGTGCATGGCGCGCTTGACGGGCATGGCATCGGTCCGTTCGCGGACTTCCGCCAGCGCGGCGAGCCGGGCAAACAACGCCTCCACATCTTCCTTGTGCGCGTCGAGATGCGCGCGGCCGGCATCGGTGGCGGCATAGGCCTTGCGCCCACCCTGGCCTGGCGTTTCCTCGATCAGGTCCATGTCGGCGAGCAGCGTCACCGTGGGATAGACCATGCCCGGGCTGGGGGCATAAGCGCCGCCGGTCAGTTCCTCGATCGCGCGGATCAGGTCATAGCCATGGCGGGGCTGATCGGCGATCAGCTTCAGCAGCACGAGCCGCAGTTCGCCGCCGTCGAATACGCGCCGGCGGCGCCGGCCACCTTCGCCTTCCTCCATGTTCCACGCCATCGCGGCAAAGCCGCGCCCGCGCATGCCGCCATGGCGCGGCCCGCAGCCGCGCTCGTGGCGATGATGGTGAAATCCAAATCTCATTCGTTCAATCTCCATAAGATGGCTCTAAGATATATCTTGATTGCATCTCGTCAAGGAGCCCGTGGCCCTTTTTTTGCGACATGCCTATATCGGCGGCATGGCCGATCTCTTCGCTCCAGCCGCGCCTTCCACCGTCGCCCCCACGGCCGCTCCGCTGGCCGATCGGCTGCGGCCGCATTCGCTGGCGGATGTCGTTGGGCAGGAACATCTGACCGGCCCGGAAGGCGCAATCGGGCGGATGGTGGCGGCCGGGCGCCTTTCATCGATGATCCTGTGGGGGCCGCCGGGCACCGGCAAGACGACGATATCGCGCCTGCTGGCCGATGCCGTCGGCCTGCGCTTCGCGTCGGTCTCGGCCGTGTTTTCCGGTGTGGCGGATCTCAAGAAGATCTTTGCCGAGGCGCGCGAACATGCCCGCATGGGCACGCGCACCCTGCTGTTCGTGGACGAGATCCACCGCTTCAACCGCGCCCAGCAGGATGGCTTCCTGCCTTATGTCGAAGACGGCACCGTCATTCTGGTCGGCGCGACCACCGAAAATCCGAGCTTCGAACTGAACGCCGCCTTGTTGAGCCGCGCACAGGTGCTGATCCTCAACCGGCTCGATACCGCCGCGCTCGATACGCTGCTCGCCCGGGGCGAGGCGGTGGAGGAACGGCCGCTGCCACTCACGCCGCCCGCCCGCGCCGCGCTGATCGCGTCGGCCGATGGCGACGGCCGCTTCCTGCTCAATCAGGCCGAAACGCTGTTTTCGGTTGATCTGGCCGAACCGCTCGATCCCGCCGGGCTCGCCAGCCTGCTGCATCGCCGCGTCGCGGTTTACGACAAGGATCGCGAAGGCCATTACAACCTGATCTCGGCGCTGCACAAAAGCCTGCGCGGATCGGACCCGCAGGCCGCGCTCTATTATCTGGCGCGAATGCTCACCGCAGGCGAAGAACCGCTTTATGTGCTGCGCCGGCTGGTGCGCTTCGCGTCGGAAGATGTCGGGCTCGCCGATCCGCAGGCGCTGGTGCAGTGCCTGGCCGCCAAGGACGCCTATGATTTTCTGGGATCACCCGAAGGCGAACTGGCGATCGTTCAGGCCTGCCTCTATCTGGCCACCGCACCCAAATCGAACGCGGCCTATAGCGCGCAGAAGGCCGCATTCCGCTCAGCCCGCGAAACCGGATCGCTGATGCCGCCCAAATCGATCCTCAACGCCCCTACCCGGCTGATGAAGGATGTCGGCTACGGCAAGGGCTATGCCTATGACCATGACGCCGACGACGCCTTTTCCGGCGCGGATTACTGGCCGGAGGAAATGACGGCGCAGAACTTCTACAGGCCCAGCCCGCGCGGCTTCGAAGCGAAGATCGCCGAACGCATCGCTTATTGGGACCGCTTGCGCCGCGAACGCCAGAGCGACTGATCCGGGAGGGCGAATGATCTGGGAAGATGCCGTCGCCTTCGCGCTCGGCCTGCCGGGGGCGGAACTTTCCACTTATTATGGGGCGCCGGCGGTCAAGGCCGCGAACGGCCGGGCCTTCCTGACCCCGGGACACGAGGCCGGGTCCTTCTGCATCCAGCTCGATCTCGACACGGTGGCGATGCTGATCGAAACCGATCCCGGCACCTATTGGCAAAGCCCGCATTATCAGGGCTGGCCGGCGGTGCTGGTGCGGCACGACAGCGCCGATCCCGAACGCGTCCGCGCGATGATCGGGCGGGCGCATGACTGGGCCTTGTCACGGCCCCGCCCTCGCCCCCGCAAAACGCCCTGATGCGGGCATTCGCGCGCTTCGCCTGCATCGACTGGTCGGGCGCGGCCGGCGAACGGCAAAAGGGGATCGCGATCGCCGCCTGCCCCACGGGCGACGCCGCACCGCAACTGGTCGGCACGCCCGGCCGATGGTCGCGGGTGGATGTGCGCGATTGGCTGCTGGCGCTGGCTGATGAGGGCGCCGACATGCTGATCGGCATGGATTTTTCCGGCAGCTTCCCCTTTGCCGACGCTGGCGCCTTCTTTCCGGGATGGGCAAGCTCACCGGCCGATGCCCGCGCCTTATGGGCGCTGGTCGACACGATTGCCTCGGCCGAACCGCATCTCGCCGCCAACAGCTTCGTCGATCATGCCGACGCCGCACCCCATTTCCGCCGGCATGGCGGGCGCGAAGGGCATGCCTTCGGCGGCGGGACCGGCCGCATGCGCATCGTGGAAAGCCGCACCGCTGCGACACCGGCATCCTGCTTCAACCTTGTCGGCGCAAAGCAAGTCGGCAAAGCGAGCCTGACGGGCATGCGCCTGCTGCGCCAGCTGGACGGCCGGATTCCCGTCTGGCCCTTCGATCCCGTGCCGGCCAGCGGCCCCGTGCTAGTCGAAATCTATACCGGCATCGCCGCAATGGCCGCCGGCCTGCCACGCAACCGCACCAAGGTTCGCGACACCGCCACCCTCGCCCGCGCGCTGGCCGCGCTGGACTCCGCCACGCCGCCGCCACTGGCGCGATGCGACGATCACAGCACGGACGCGATCATCACCGCAGCATGGCTACGCCGCGCCGCCGCGCGGCCCGAACTTTGGCAACCCGCACCACCTTTTTCCCCGACACTTGCCGCAAAGGAGGGCTGGACCTTCGGCGTTCCGTGAAGCATGGAGCGCAAGACGCCGGCTTAGCTCAGTTGGTAGAGCACCTGATTTGTAATCAGGGGGCCACGGGTTCGAATCCTGTAGCCGGCACCAGCCCATTCCGAAACGATCGCAGTTTCGAGCGGCGCCATCCAACTATCTGCATTTCCATTGGGATATTTCGTCTATCGGCCACGGCGCCGCGACGGAACTGCGCAAATGGCAGGTCAATTTCGGATTAATCCCCGCGCACTCCCCAAGAAACGGATGACTAATCAGCGCCGCCCCGTGTAAATGGGACCAAAGGAGAATCGTGGTGAATGCCCCGAATGGACACTCCTGGCACCCCGAAACAGGCAGATTGTTTCGGCTAGTTATCGATCAGCTGCAATGCACAATGTGCACACTGACTATCCACGACACCCATCATGCTGAATATGATATTGTCGACATGTTCAACATGCCGGATTATTTGGCAAACAGGCTGGCGATAGACATAGACAAATCCATTCAGATCGACGCCTGGATTCCAGAGAAGTCCAATCAAGCGGTCAGCTTCGATTATGAAGGCGACGACGGGCAGGACCGGTTTTGCGGCCTGACCTATTATTGCCGGGCAGACCCCACCGTCCTGCTCGCCCTTTCGGTTTGCTGGCAGGATGGATCGGCCCCGGACGAATGGCGCGACCGGCGCGAAGCGATCGACGCATGGGTCGACGCGCACCTCCGACTGTTATGGCGATCCCATCGCGATCGCGGGCGCGTGGGCAGCCTGGAGCACACGCTCAACCTGTTCGACTTCACCGTCATCGTGCTTGCCGCCGACGGCAATATCCTGTTCGCGAACGAACAGGCCCACGCGTTACTGGACGTCGGCGACGGCCTTCGCAGGGCGGGTCATTCCATCACGGCCACCGATTTCGACGATGCCGTCCGGCTCCAGACCGCGATCCAGCATCTGAGCCATAGCGACGAGCAGACCAAATCCACCGACGCCGGCGTCGCGACCGTCCTGTTGCTGCGCAGGGCCAATGCCCGCCCGCTTGTCGCGTCGCTGGCGCGCATGCCACCCACCGCGCGCGGCAGTGCCGCCACGGTGCTGCACGTCATCGATCCCGATGGCGAAACGCGTCCGCTGGTCGGCGAATTGTGCCGCGCCTTCGGCCTGACCCCCACCGAGGCGACGCTGGCCCACCATCTTGTCGAAGGGCTGACGATCGACGGGGCGGCACAGGCCATGCGCATCCAGCGCCAGACCGCGCGCGCCTATCTGAAGCAGGTCTTCGTCAAGACCGATACGCATCGCCAGGCCGATCTCGTCCGCGTCATCCTCAACGGGATCGTGCCGATCAAGGCCAGCCTCTCGCTCCCCGCAAATGGGGGTAATGGTTCCGCCCGTTCAGGGGCGAAGTAACCACGCGTCTGGGGCTAAGTGAAAAACCCGGCCAAGCATAGGGTGTAAGGCGACGGAATCGCCAAAAACAAAGGTTAAAACCGATGTGATGTTCAATAATGCAAGAGAGGGTAAAGTCATGAAAAGCATCCTGCTACTGACCGCCTCGATCGGTGCCTTGGGCCTGGCGACCGGTTCCGCATTTGCTCAAACGGTGGATTCGGGTGGCAGCGTTTCCGCCGCCGACAACGGCTCCACATCAACGTCAACCGACAGTTCGGCCGACACTGTCACCGACAATTCCAACTCCAGCGATTCCTCCGGGCTCGGCTCCGCCAATAATGGTGGCACCTCCTCCATCGGCCTCGACGTCGATGCGAGCGACGCCAGCAACAACAGCGACTCCAGCGGCCTCGGCTCCGCCAATAATGGCGGCACCTCAGCCATCGGGCTCGATCTCGACGCCAGCGACAGCAGCAACAACAGCGATTCCTCGGGCGCCGGCTCGGCCAATAACGGCGGCACCTCGGCGATCACGCTGAACGCGGCCGATTCAAGCAACAGCAGCGATTCCAGCGGCCTGGGATCGGCCAATAATGGTGGCACGTCGAACATCACGGTCGACGCGGCGGATTCGAGCAACAGCAGCGATGCCAGCGGCTCGGGCGCGGCCAATAATGGCAGCACCAACAACAACAGCGACTCTTCCGGCATCGGCTCCGCCAATAATGGCGGCACGTCGAGCATCGCGCTTGATGTCGATGCGAGCGACAACAGCAACAACAGCGACTCCGCTGGTGACGGCTCGGCCAATAATGGCAGCACCTCGACGAGCGATTCGAGCGGAAACGGCTCCGCCAACAATGGCAGTTCGTCCAGCTATTCGACGGACAGCAGCAACAATAGCGACTCGAGCGGCCTTGGCTCTGCCAATAACGGCAGCACCTCGACGAATGAATCGAGCGGTGACGGCTCCGCCAACAATGGCAGCTCGTCCAGCTATGCCGTCGACAACAGCGACAATAGCGACAACAGCAACAACAGCGACTCCAGCGGCCTTGGCTCCGCCAACAATGGTGGCACGTCGAACTTCGCCGTCGATGTTGATGCCAGCGACAACAGCGACAACAGCGACAACAGCAACAACAGTGACTCGAGCGGCATCGGCTCCGCCAACAATGGCGGCACGTCGAACTTCGCCGTCGATGTCGACGCAAGCGATGCGAGCGGCCTCGGCTCCGCCAATAATGGCGGCGTGGCGACAGTGAGCTATACGACGGTCACGGCATCGTCGACGCTCGCCGGCACGGTCACTGGTGGCGAGGTCAACTATCTGCAGCCGTCGACGGGTGGCAGCGGTGGCGGCTCGGCTGATGGCAATGCCGATCAGACCAGCGGCGACGGCGGCACCAATGGCAGCAGCGGCGGCGGCGGCACCGGCGGTGCCGGTGGTGCTGGCGGTGCTCCGGTCATGTCGTGGGGCGTGTCGTTCGACAACGGCGCCTTCTCGAACTTCGCCGGCCTGAACGCCATGAACGTCAACAGCGGCGCGTTCGCCTCGCAGAATGCGAGCGTCAACGTGTCGGCCAATATCGGTACGCTCAACCTCGGTCAGTGAGCGGATGGAGGGGCCGGTTGCCTGGCAACCGGCCCTTTTCCGCCTGCGCACGAAACGAAGGAGAGCCGCCGTGGCCCGCTTGCCTTACAGGATGGCCGCGATCGCCCTGATCGGCCTCACCCCGCTGACGCCCGCTGCGGCGTCCGACGTGGATGAACCGATCGCGATCGGCGCCATCGCACTTGCCCCGCCCAGTGCGGCACCACCGCCGGTGGTGGAACCGGTATCGCCGTTCGCCGGCGCGTCGGTTATCGCGGATGATGGCCTGGCGACCATCACCGGCATGGCCGATGTCGAAACGCTGCAGCAGATCATCAACGCCCGCAATGTCGGCACGGTCACCGGCAACACGATCAACGGCAATTCCGCCACCGGCAATATTTCGATCGGGGGATCGTCGTTCGACAATTTCAACGGCCTGGCGCTGCTGAACGCCAATAGCGGCAACAATGTCTCGATCAACGCGTCGATGAACGTCAATGTCGCGGTCCAGTAGCAAGGCCGCGTCGATCTGCGTGCTGGGGCTGGCACTAACTGCCTGTGCGGGCGACCGGGTCGCACCCACCGGCAGCTATCTCAGCATGTCCGCCGGCGATTTTTCGCTGCCGGTGAAAAGCATGGTGGAACGACGCTATCTCACCGTCGTCCGCCAGCAATATGATTTCAGTTGCGGCTCCGCCGCGCTCGCGACCTTGCTGCGCTACCATTATGGTGACCTGCAGAACGAGAAGACGATCTTCATCGGCATGTGGAACGAAGGCGATCAAGCGCAGATCCGCCGCTATGGCTTTTCGCTCCTCGACATGAAGCGTTACCTGCAGGCGCGCGGGATCAAGTCCGACGGCTATCGCGTCACCCTTGCCGACATCGCCGCAACCGGCGTGCCCGGCATCGCGATGATCGACCTCAATGGCTACAAGCATTTCGTCGTCATCAAGGGCGTGGCCGATGGCAAGGTGCTGGTCGGCGATCCTTCGCTCGGCATCCGCCTGATGGATATCGACGATTTTTCCGGCATGTGGAACGGCATATTGTTCGCGCTCGCCGACGCGGTGGATCGTGGCAAGAGCAGTTTCGGACGGCCGGAGGAATGGGGCCTCGTCGCGCGCGGCCGCGCCACGATCATGATGGAACCGACAAGCCTGCAGGCGCTGGCGCTGACCCGCGCGCCGCCCTATCCGGTCGAGATGTAGGGGGCGATGATGACAGGTGATCGCGCGTCCCGCCGCCGGCTCCCCAGAATGATCGTCACCGCGATGGCCCTCGGCAGCCTGCCGACGGCGGCCATGGCATCGCCCTTCCCGGGACATCGCACCGTCCCCGACGATGACCTTGAAGACGTCCGTGGCGGCTTCGACCTGCCGAACGGCATGGCGATTTCCGTCGGCATCGAGATCACCACGCTGGTCAATGGCGCGCTGGCGCTGAGGACCGCGCTAATGCCCGAGAGCGGAGCGACGCCGAGCGTCTATGTCGGCGATACGACCAGTCCCGCCGCGGTTTCCGGCGCATCCGGCGGGGTCACCGTCCAGACGCCATCGGGCGGCATCGTGCGCATCAACGACGGCAGTGCGAGTTCCCCGATCAGCAGCGCCGATCAGACGCCCGTCACGCTCGTCGCCAACGGCCCGGGCGTCGCGACACCATGGGGGGACGTGCAACTCGTCCAGACCGATCGTGGATCGACAGTGACGCTCGCTGGAAATTCCCTTCAGTTGCAACATATGATAGGCAGCATCACAGGAAGCGCTGTGGCGAATACGGCGGACAACAGGGCGATCGACACGATCGTTACTGTCAATGTCGATTTGCATAATGCGTCGATGCTGGCCGGTAATGCGTTGCTCCGCCTGGAGTCCTTCGCGGTCGACGCCGCCAGCCGGATTATCCGTTGAGCCAATCCGGGTCAGGGGGAGGCGTGGATGAAAGGGATGCTACCGAGGGCTGTTGCCTGCTGCGTCACCGTTTGGCCGGTGGCGGCGTCGGCCCAGCAGACGACCGCGATGCCGCAACTGGCGATGGCGGATCTCAAGGCATTGCAGGACGAGATCGATCTGCAGCGCAGCGCCATCGCGGAACAGCGCCGCAGGCTTGATGCCCAGGAAAAGCGCCTGATCGAACTGGAGGAAGCGCTGCTCGGCCAGATGCGCGCCGCCGGCGTCCAGAGCGGCGGCCCCGCGCATGCCATCGCGCCCGCGCGCACGGCCCAGACGCCTCCCGCCCAGACGCGCACGGCCCAATCCCAGGCGCAGCCCCCTGCCCCGGCCGCCGCCGCAAGCAAGCCGGCCGAACCGGTGCAGAAGGTTGGCGAACAGCCTGCCGCTGCCCCACGGCAGGAAATGGCGGTGCTGGCGGATCGCGGCAGCGTGCTCACCAAGGCCGGGCGCCTGACCGTCGAACCCACGGTGGAATATGGCCGCGCCGACCGCAATCGCTTCGTCTTCCGGGGGATCGAGGTTCCCCAATCGGTGCTGGTCGGCGTGTTCGACATCAATGAAAGCCGGCAGGACGTGCTGACGCTGGCCGGCGTCGCCCGGTTCGGGATCAGCGACCATATCGAAATCGGCGTCCGCATACCCTGGGTCTATCGACAGGATTCGGCCGTGCTCGTCCCGCTCGTCCAGAACCCGCCGCAATCCGGCGCGGGGACGGTCAACACCTCAGCCAAGGGATCGGGCATCGGCGATGTCGAATTCCTTGCCCGCTATCTGGTGTCGAATGGCACCAATGGCTGGCCCTTCCTGACCGCCAACCTGCAGGTCGTCGCGCCCACCGGCAAAGGCCCGTTCGATCTGCCGCGCAGCGCGCTGGGTAACGCCACCAAGGCCGCAACCGGCGGCGGCTTTTGGAGCGTCGCGCCCAGCGTCACGGCGATCGTGCCGAGCGACCCGGCGACGCTGTTCGCGGTGCTCGGCTATAATTTCAACTTCGGCGAGGATGTCGATACGCGGATCAGCGACGCGCAGATCGATCATGTCGAGCCCGGTTCCGGCCCGAACATGACGGCGGGCTTGGGCCTTGGCCTCAACGAACGCACGTCGATCAGCTTCGCCTACGCCCATAATTGGGTGTTTTCGACCAAGAGCCTCGTCCGGCCGATCACGATCCGCAACGGCCAGACGATATTGGGCGATCCGATCACCACGCGCACCCGCGACCTGCAGATCGGCCGATTCCTGTTCGGTATCAGCTATCGCGTGAACACGGCGACGACGATCAACTGGACGGTCGAGATGGGCGCCACCGACGACGCGACCGATCTCCGCACGACGCTCCGCGTGCCACTGGTCCTCAACTGACAGCCGAAATACCTAGAACAGTTTCCGATCCGACTGCGCCGGCTCGAATGCTCTAAGCTCTTTGTTTAACGCGCTTTCCGAGTCAGCAGGTGATTCCACCTGCTTGGAAAGCGCTCTACAGCGTCGCTTCGATCGCGCGGGCGGCTTGATCCGGATCGGCCGCCTGGGTGATCGGCCGGCCGATGACGAGAACCGACGCACCGGCATCGAGCGCGGCGCGCGGCGTCATCACCCGCTTCTGATCGCCGACATCGCCATCGGCGGGCCGCACGCCCGGCACGACGAAAAAGCCTTCGGGCCAAATCTTGCGCGCGGCGGCAACCTCGTTCCCCGAACAGACGATGCCATCGATCCCGGCTTCGCGGGCGAGCATCGTCAGCCGTTCGACCTGGGCATGGGGATCGGGCGCAAGGCCGATCGACGTCATGTCGTTACCGTCGAGGCTGGTGAGCATGGTGACGGCGACGACCTTGGTGCCAAGCGGCGCGGCGGCCTTGGCATCTTCCAGCATCGCGCGGCCGCCGGCCGCATGGACGGTCAGGATTGCCGGGTCGAGCGGACGCAGCGCCTGGACGGCCTTGGCCACCGTGTTGGGAATATCGTGAAGCTTGAGATCGAGGAAGATCGGCAGGTCGAGCGCCGCCATCTCCTTCACGCCCGCACGGCCGTTGGCGCAGAAGAATTCCAGCCCCAGCTTGATCCCGCCCACATGGTTGCGGACGCGCTGGGCAATGGCCTTCGCCTTGTCCAGATCGGGGGTGTCGAGGGCAATGTAGATCGGGCTGGTCATGATACGGCCGGGGGTACGGGGACAGACGAAGGGGCGGGAACGGCTTCGATGATATTGGGCGCCGTCGGGGCCGGGGCGGGGGTAGCGGCTACCGCCGGCGCGTCATGGCCGCGGGCTTCGGCCAGTGCCCGTTCAGCACTGTCGAGCCGGCGACGAAGCGTCCAGCGGGTGGTGCGATGAAGCACCCAAAGCGGCACCAGTCCGACAAAAAAAGCGCCGAAGATCAACAACGGCAGCTTCACATCGGCACGCAGGCCACCCCATAGATTGATCGTCACCGTGTTCCAGTTCCGCGTCGCGAAGATCACGGCGACTACCGCGACGACAACCCAGAACAAGGTTCGGAGAAATTGCATCGCCCGGTCTCCCTTGATCCCCCCTTTTAGGCTGAAAGGCTGGCCTTTGGCAAAGGGGTGCGGGTTGTTTCGGCAACGAGCGGGAGCTCCGCTCAACCAACCTCGCGATCGAGCTGATCGAACAACGGCTCGATCGTGGTCAGCCGGGGCCGTTCGCGCGCCAGAATGGCGCGAAACGCCTGCTTTTTGAGCGTTGCGACGACGCCGGGCGGCATGCTGATCCCCGCCGGAAGCGCGGACACGGTGATGTCGATCAGCCGTTCGGCGCCGTGCAGCCGCCCCCACAGATAATCATTTTCGCGATAGGCGCGGCTGAAGAAGGCACCGAAGCTGTTGAACTGGATGCCCTTCAACGTCGCTTCGGCGCCACCTTCGCGGATTGCCGAACAATCGTCGGGCGCGATGCGATCGACCAGCACGGCGTTGAACTCGTCCGTATCCTCGGCATGCAGCAAGGGCAGCGTGGCGATGTCGTAGAACGGAAAGCCGAGATAGGTGAGCAGCACCGCCCGGCGTTCCGCCTTGGGCAGCGTGGTCAGCGCGGCGGCGATGACATCATCGGCGCGCTGGTCGATACCGGGCAGATCGCGCGCGTCGGCGATGGCGACAAGCGCGGCGGCCGGCTGTTCCACCGCATCCTGCGCCGCGGCGACCACCGCATTGCCGAAGAAATCGTCCATCTGCCGATCGAGATAGAGGGCAAGCGCGGCATAAGCGGCATCGCGCGCGCCCTGAATCGCCGGGTTGACGGTGCTCGAGGCCTGCTCGATCTCCGCGATGCGACGGATCACGCTCCGCAACCGGCGGATGCGGAAGCCGAGATCATGGTCGCGGAAGAAGGCGACGACCGCGTCGCTCGCGCCATTGGCGGAAAGCGCGCCATTATGGGCGATCCCGGTTGCGCGCACCGCCGCCCATACCGCCCGGCGAATCGCGTCCTGGCGGTTGCGATCGGCGCGGGCGAGCGTCGCGATCTGGCCGACCATATCTTCGACGATGCCCGAAAGCTTGAGATGGCCATAGGCCGGATAGGCGAAGCCGGATTGGCGCGCGGCCGCGTCCTGCGCCTTGGCCCGCCAGTTGGCGAGCCGGCCGGGCGTGGGGCTGTCGAGAAAGAAGGTGCGCCCGAACAGGCTGTCGATCGCCGCTTCCACCTCGGGCCGGATCGCCTCGACGATCTTGCTCATCCGCCGGATGCGGCGCGACCGTGCCTCGATCGCATCGAGATTGTCGCCGATCGGCTGTTCGCGCGGAATATCCGAAAGCGCGCCGAAGATGGTGGCGAAGAAGCCCGGCAACTCGCCTTTGCCGCCGCCGATGCGGATCGAACGGACACCCGGCTTGGGATCGATATAGACCATGCGGCGATCGACCTCGCGGCGCGCCGGCCGATCCTTCAACGCCTCCAGCGCCGGCCCGAACGGCGCATTGGCCAGCACCGAACCGTCGATCAGCACCGCATCCTCGGCCACGCCGATCGCCGCGTGGCGCGGCAGCACGCGGGCGAGGAAATCCTCCCGCCCCGGCCATGCGCGCCCGCGCTTGTCCAGCGCGCGATCAAGCTCCGCCACGGTGAAGGGCGGGAAGGCGCCGGGAAAGCTCGCCGTCGCGCGGGCCGCGAACGCCAGATCAGGCGTATCGCCCAGCCAGCGCGAAGCATCGCCATGATCGCTGAAGCTGATCTTCAGGCGGTGTTCGGTCTCCACGATTTCCCGCGGCGAATGCAGTTCCAGCCGCTGGGGGTGGCCGTGAAAGTCCGTCACCGTGACCAGCAGGTCGAGCGGCTGGCCGGGCGGCAGCAAGGGCGGCCCGGCCGGCGATGCCGACATCGCGTCCAGGGCATCGAGCAGCAGGCTGGTGAACCCCTCCCCCCCGAAAGGCGGCGCGAACCAGCGCGCCCGCACGAAGCGCGAAAGCTTGGTACGCACCTCCTCGCGCGTTTCCTCGTCCACCGTCCGCTCGATCGTCCCGCCGCGCTTGCCGGCCGCCCACCAGGCGATCGGCGTCGCCCACATCTTGGTCGCGCGCGACAAGGGCCGTGCATCGGGATCGACCAGCACGTCGACATCGGCCTTTTCCAGCCACAGGTCGGTCAGCGGCTCCAGCGACTGGCCGGACGCGATCGCCTGGGCCAGAAAGACGCCATTGATGCCGCCGGCACTCGCCCCCGCCACGATATCGACCAGCACGCGCAGCCGGACGCCGGTTTCCCGCTCGATCGTTTCAAGCAGTTCGCAATAAACCGCTTCGCTGCCATCGGCGCATGGCTCGCCGGCATGAAAGGCCCGGCTGGCGCGCGCAAGGCGCCAGACTTCGAGCGTGATGCCGTGCATGTAAACGGCGAGGCTGATGCCGCCATAGCAGACCAGCGCCAGCCTTAACTCCTTCTCCCGCATGGCAGGCGGTTTGGCATGGGCAGTGGCCCGATGCCAAGCCCGGTGGCGTTCAATCGCCGATTTCGGCCTGCTGACCACTGCAGGTGCGCTGCGTACAGGAACAGGCCACCGGCGAGGCCGCCAAGGCTCGACTCCCGCCCGTCTGCACGGCATGGGGCGGGGATGACCGATCGTCCCCGTTTCCAGTTTTCCGTTGCCGCGACCGATGGGGCTGCCCGCACCGGCACCATATCGATGCGCCGTGGCGACATTCGCACGCCGGCCTTCATGCCGGTCGGCACCGCCGGCACCGTCAAGGGCATGAAGCCGGCGGACGTGCGCGGGATCGGCGCGGACATCATTCTGGGCAACACCTATCACCTGATGCTGCGCCCCGGCGCGGAACGGATGGCGCGGCTGGGCGGGCTGCACGGCTTCATGCGGTGGGAGCGCCCGATCCTGACGGACAGTGGCGGCTATCAGGTGATGAGCCTGTCCGATCTCGCCAAGATCACCGAGGATGGCGTCGCGTTCAAATCGCATCTCGATGGATCGCGCCACATGATCACGCCCGAACGATCGATGGAAATCCAGCGGCTGCTGGGATCGGACATCGTGATGGCGTTCGACGAATGCACGCCCTTCCCCGCGACGCGCGATCGGGCGGCATCGTCGATGGAACGATCGATGCGCTGGGCGAAGCGATCGCGCGACGGGTTCGATTCGGGCGTCGACCATGCGGCGGGCGCCGCCTTGTTCGGCATCCAGCAGGGATCGATGGAGGAGGATCTGCGCCGGCAATCGAGCCAGGCGCTGCTCGACATCGGTTTCGACGGCTATGCCGTCGGCGGGCTCGCGGTGGGCGAAGGGCAGGACGAGATGTTCCGCGTGCTCGATTTCGCGGTGGACATGCTGCCCACGGACAAGCCCCGTTATCTGATGGGCGTGGGCAAGCCCGACGATATCGTCGGCGCGGTCGAACGCGGGATCGACATGTTCGATTGCGTGCTGCCGACGCGTTCGGGACGCAATGGCCAGGCCTTCACCTGGGACGGCCCGATCAACATCCGCAACGCCAAGTTCGCCGAGGATCTGGCCCCGATCGACCCGGAATCGCCGATCGCGCCATGGAGCCGCGCTTATCTCCACCACCTCGTCAAATCGGGCGAGATGCTGGGCGCGATGCTGATGACCGAGCATAATCTGTGGTTCTATCAGCAGTTGATGGCGGAGCTGCGCGCGGCGATCGCTGAAGGGCGGTTGAAGGCGTTCGCGGATGGTTTCCGCGCGCGTTACAAGGGGAACAAGGCGTGATCCGCCGGGCTGTCGCCGCCGATGCCGATACGCTGTCGCGGCTGGCGGTGACGACCTTCTTCGAAACCTTCGTCGATGGCTTCGGCATCCCCTATCCGCCGGCGGACCGGGACGCCTATATCGCCGAAAAGCTTGCGGCAGCGGTGTTTGCCGGGCGGATCGCCGATCCCGCCTTCGGCGTCTGGGTGGCCGAACATGATGGCGAAGCGGTGGGCTTCGCGGTGGCGGGCCCCAACGGCCTGCCGCACGCCGATGCCCGCGACGGCGATCTTGAGCTCAAGCAGCTTTACCTGACGCGCGCCGTGCAGGGGCTGGGGCTGGGCGGCCGGCTGTTCGAAACCACGCTCGCCTGGATGGAAGCGCAGGCGCCCGGCGCGATCTGGATCGGCGTATGGTCCGGCAATCTCAAGGCGCAGCGGCTATATCAGGCGCTCGGTTTCGAGAAAGCGGGTGGGTATCAGTTCCGGGTGGGAAGCTGGCTCGACGACGAGCTCATCCTGCGGCGGACGGGGCGGTAATCTCCCGGTTTCTGAAATCCGCTTAGTCGAGCGGAGTTGGACACAAAGGGGCATTGGGGATGGCGCGTGGATGACGCGTGCGCCTTCTTGACATCCGATCAGCGGAAGCCACTATAGAACAAAATAGGAACATTGAGCGTGCGCGAGTCGTCCCACCCTCCTGCCGGGCCCCCTCTTGCCGGCCTGCGCGACCGGATCGCCGCATTGAGCGGGCCGGATGCCGCGCCGTCATCCCGGATCGCGACCGGCCATGCCGGCATCGATGCCGCATTGGGTGGCGGGCTGGCGGCGGGGCGATTGCATGAGGTGTTCGCCGCCTGCGCCGATGAAGCGGCCAGTGCGGCGGGCTTCGCCGCCATGCTCGCGCTCAGGGCCGGCCATGCCGCCGGGGAACAGGCTTTGTTATGGTTGCGTTGCGACGATGCCGAACGGCGGGCCGGCGGGCTCTATGCGCCGGGCTTTGCCGAACTGGGCGGCGATCCCGATGCGCTGCTGCTGGCGCTCGCCCCCGATCCGGTGGCGCTGTTGCGGGCGGCGGCGGATGCGGCGCGCTGCGCCGGGCTGGTGGCGATCCTGGCCGAATGCTGGGGCAATCCCCGCATACTCGATCTGACGGCGACGCGCCGGCTGGCGCTGGCCGCCGAGCAATCGGGCGTGGCGGTGCTGCTGCTGCGCATCGACGCGCAGGCCATGCCCAGTGCCGCGGATACGCGCTGGCAGGTGGCGGCGGCCCCATCGGTGGCGCTGGACGCCAATGCACCGGGGCACACCGCGCTTTCCGTCGAATTGCAGCGCCAGCGCATGGGGGCTGGCGGGCACGCCTGGCGCGTGGAGTGGGATCGTGATCGGTGCATCTTCCGCGAACCGGCGCTATCTGGCGCTCTGGTTCCCCTTCCTCAGCGCGGATCGGCTGCGGCGGCAGCCGAACGGCTTCTCCGCACCGCCTGACGCGCCGATCGCCTTTGTCGAAAAGGTGAAGGGCGCGCTGCGGCTGGCGGCGGTCGATCCGGTGGCGATGCGGCTGGGGCTGGCGCCCGGGCTGGCGCTGGCCGATGCCCGCGCCCGCGTGCCCGATCTTGCCGTGGCGGATCATGATCCGGCGGCCGACGCCACCTTGCTCGATGCGCTGGCGGCGGGCTGCGGGCGCTATACGCCGCTGGTCGCCATCGACGCGCCGGACGGACTGCTTCTGGACATCACTGGCTGCGCGCACCTGTTCGGCGGGGACACAGGGCTGGCCGCCGATGCCGAGGCGCGGCTGATCCGGGCCGGCCTGACGCTGCGTCACGCGCTGGCGGGCACGGCCGATGGCGCGCACGCGCTGGCGCGCTTCCAGACGGCACCGGCACCGGACGAGGCAGCCGCGATCAAGCGCCTGCCGGTGGCCGCCCTGCGGCTCGACCCGGAAGCCGAAACCGGGCTGAAACGCGCCGGTCTCAAGACGGTGGGCGATCTCGCCTGCCGGCCGCTCGCGGGCATCGCCGCGCGTTTCGGTGCCGATGCGGTCACCGCGCTGCGCCGATTGCTGGGCGAAGCCGAAAGCCCGATCATACCGCGCCGGACGGAAGCGATGATCCGCGTCGAGCGCCGCTTCGCCGAACCGATCGCCAGCACCGATTATGCGCTGGCCGTGCTGACCGAGCTTGCGACGGAAGCCAGGGCACGGCTGGAGGAGCGCAAGGCCGGGGGCCGCCGGTTCGAGGCGCTGTTCTTCCGCAGCGATGGCCTGGCCCGCGCGATCATGGTGGAAACCGGCCAGCCCACCCGCGATCCGGCAGTGGTGATGCGGCTGTTGCGCGAACGGATCGAAACCTTGCGCGATCCGATCGATCCCGGCTTCGGCTTCGATATGGTGCGGCTGGCGGTGCCGGTGGCCGAGCCGCTGGCGGCGACGCAGCTCAAGCTGGAAGGCGGCGCGATCCACGAGGCCGAGATCGCGGCGCTGGTCGATCGGCTGAGCACGCGGCTGGGCCGCGGGCGGGTGCGGCGTTTCCGCGCCCGCGACACGCATATCCCCGAACAGGCCCAGCTGGCGCTGCCCGCCATCGCCACCGCAACGCCCGCCGCCTGGGTGCCGCCCGCGCCGGACGAGCCGCCGCTCCGCCCGATCCACCTGTTCGATCCCCCCCAGAGGATCGAGGTGATCGCCGAAGTGCCCGATGGCCCGCCGCATCGCTTCCGCTGGCGGCGCGAGGCGCATGAAGTGCGCCGTTATGAGGGGCCGGAACGGATCGGCGCCGAATGGTGGCGGCGGAAGGACGGCGCGGTCGACCAGCCCGGCCTGACCCGCGATTATTACCGGGTGGAAGATGTGCGTGGCCGGCGCTTCTGGATCTTCCGCCACGGCCTCTACAGCGAAAAGCCCGATCCGGGCTGGTATCTGCACGGCATTTTCGCATGACCGCCGCCCCCGTCTTTGCCGAACTCGCCGCCGCGACCAATTATTCCTTCCTGCGCGGCGCATCGCATCCGGCCGACATGGTGGCACGCGCGATCGCCCTTGGCATGTCGGGCATCGGCATCGCCGATCGCAACACGGTGGCGGGCGTGGTCCGCGCCTGGGTGGCGCTGGGCAAGACGCCCGCCGCCCGGCGCGAGATGATGGCGGAAACGGGCTTCCGCCTCGTCGTCGGCGCACGGCTGGTCTTTGCCGATGGCACGCCGGACATCATCGCCTATCCGGCGACGCGCCACGGCTGGGGCCGCCTCACCCGCCTGCTCACCACCGGCAATCTCCGCGCGGAGAAAGGCGATTGCATCCTCCGCTTCGACGATCTGGCGGACCATTGCGAAGATCTGCTGCTGATCGCGATGGCCGACGAAGCGGATGAATTCCCCCTGCGCCGGCTCGCCCGGCTTCGCCCCGACGCGCTGTGGCTGGGCGCCACGATGCAACGCGACGGCCGCGATCGCCGGCGGCTGGCCCGGCTGATGCGGCTATCGGCGCGAACCGGCGTGCCACTGATCGCCACCTGCGACGCGCTTTATGCCGGGCCGGAACAGCGCCCGCTCCACGACATCGTCACCTGCATCCGCGAGGGCGTGGCCATCGCCGAAGCCGGCCGCCTGCTCGCCGCCAATGCCGAACGCCATCTGAAGCCGCCGGTCGAAATGGCGCGGCTGTTCCGCGATTGCCCCGAAGCGGTGGCCAGCCCCGCCGACATCCTCGCGCGGATCGATTTCGATCTCGATCAGCTTGCCTATGAATATCCGCACGAACCGGTGCCCCAGGGCTGGACGCCGCAAGGCTGGCTCGAACATCTCGTCATGGCAGCCGCTTATGCCCGCCATCCCGATGGCATCCCCCCGAAAATGCAGGACATATTGGACGAAGAACTCGGCCTGGTCGGCCGGCTCAACTATGCCTGCTATTTCCTGACTGTCCACGATATCGTCCGCTATGCGCGGGAGGAATGCGATCCGCCGATCCTTTGCCAGGGGCGTGGATCGGCGGCCAATTCGCTGATCTGCTATCTGCTCGGCGTCACCCCGATCGATCCGGTGGAAAACAACCTGCTGTTCAGTCGCTTCCTTTCCGAGGAACGCAACGAGCCACCCGATATCGACGTCGATTTCGAACATGAGCGGCGCGAGGAGGTGATGCAATATGTCTATCGCCGCTACGGCCGCGCCCGCGCCGGCATCGCCGCCACGGTGATCCATTATCGCCCGCGCAGCACGTTGCGCGAGGTGGGCAAGGCGCTCGGCCTGTCCGAGGATGTGACCGCGCGGCTCGCGAATACGAGCTGGGGCAGCTATGGCGGACCGGTCGAGGAAGGCCGCTTCAGCGAGGCGGGTTTCGATCTGGCCAATGCCGAAATGGCGCGGCTGAAGGCGCTGGTCGACCAGCTTCTCGAATTTCCGCGCCATCTTTCCCAGCATGTCGGCGGCTTCGTGCTGACCGAGGACCGGCTCGACGAAACCGTGCCGATCCACAATGCCGCGATGGACGATCGCACCTTCATCGAATGGGACAAGGACGATATCGACGCGCTCGGCCTGATGAAGGTCGACGTGCTGGCGCTCGGCATGCTCACCTGCATCCGCAAGAGCTTCGATCTCATGCGCGATCATGGCCTGGGCGACTGGCAACTCGCGACGATCCCGCAGGAAGACCCGGCCACCTATGGCATGCTGTGCAAGGGCGACAGCATCGGCGTGTTCCAGGTCGAAAGCCGCGCGCAGATCAACATGCTGCCGCGCCTCAGGCCGCGCCGCTTCTACGATCTCGTCATCCAGGTGGCGATCGTCCGGCCGGGACCGATCGAAGGCGACATGGTCCACCCCTATCTCCGGCGGCGGAACAGGGAGGAAGCCGTGGTCTTTCCCAGCCCCGCCCCGCCGCATGACCCGGACGAACTGAAAGAGGTGCTCGGCCGCACCTGCGGGGTGCCTTTGTTCCAGGAACAGGCGATGAAGCTCGCCATCACCGCCGCTGCCTTCACGCCGGACGAGGCCAATGGCCTGCGCCGCGCGATGGCCACTTTCCGCAACCTCGGCACGATCCACGAATATGAAAGCAAGATGGTGCAGGGCATGGTCGCGCGCGGCTATGAGCCCGATTTCGCGCGCCGCTGCTATGATCAGATCAAGGGTTTCGGCAGCTATGGCTTCCCCGAAAGCCATGCCCAGGCCTTCGCCAAGCTGGTCTATGTTTCGGCCTGGATCAAATGCCACCATCCGGCGGTGTTCACCTGTGCGCTGCTCAACGCGCAGCCAATGGGGTTTTACGCCCCCGCCCAGCTTGTCCGCGATGCGCGCGAACATGGCGTGGAGGTGCGCCCGATCGACATCAACGCCAGCCGGTGGGACAATAATCTGGAACGGCGCGGCGATGGCACGCTCGCCCTGCGGCTCGGCCTGCGCCAGATCGACGGGTTCCGACAGGAATGGGCGGAACGGCTGGCGGCGGCGCGCGCCGACGGACCGATCACCAGCCTGGAGATATTGGCGCGGATGGCGGGCCTGCCGGCACGCGCGCTGCGCCTGCTGGCCGATGCCGATGCCTGCCGCTCGATCGCGCTCGACCGGCGCGAGGCATTGTGGGAGGCACGGCGCACGCCGCCCGGCGAATTGCCGCTGTTCGCTGCCGCCGCCGCCCGCGAACTGGCCACCGAGCCCGATGCCGCGCTGCCCGCCATGCCACTCGTCGAGCAGGTGATGACCGATTATCAGATGACGCGCCTGTCGCTGAAGGACCATCCGATGACCTTCCTGCGGCCGATGTTCCGCAACGAAGGCGTGCTGAGCTGCGCCGAGATCGGCCAGGTACGGAACGGCGCGCGGGCGAAGGCCGCCGGCGTGGTGCTGATCCGCCAGCGGCCGGGCAAGGGCAATGCGATCTTCGTCACGCTGGAGGACGAAAGCGGCATCACCAATGTGCTGATCTGGGCACGGCTGTTCGAACGCTATCGCCGCGCCGTCATGGCGTCACGCCTGATGGAAGTGCATGGCGAGGTGCAGAAGAGCCGCGAGGGCGTGGTCCACCTGATGGCGTCGCGCATCGTCGATCGCACCGCCGCGCTCGACCATCTCAACAATGATCGTCCGCCGCATATCCCCTTGGCGCCGGCCGACGAATTCCTTCATCCCCAGGTGCCGCGTGGCCATGCCCACCCCCGCGACGTCCGCATCCTGCCCCGATCCCGCGATTTCCATTGACGACGGCGCGCCCCTGACGCCCTATAATCGCCCAGCAGAATCCGCCGAAGCCGATGGAGGATCGTCGATGCTTGAACATCTGCCGCTTTGGATCGGGGCGCTGATGCGCAACGTCCGCGCCGGCCATGCCAAGCTCGCCATCGTCCAGCCCGAACTCGCCATCGGCGGTACGCCGATCGACCTGTCGAGCCCCGCTTTCGCTTATGGCGCCCGCCTGCCCGAACGCTTCACCGCCGATGGCGCCGGCATCTCGCCGCCGCTCGTCTGGGGCGATGTGCCGGCGGGCACGCGCAGCCTGGCGCTGATCGTCGAGGATCCCGACGCGCCGGCCCCCAACCCGATCGTCCACGCCATCGTCTGGGGCATCGCGCCCACGGAACACCGGCTGGAAGAAGGCGCGATGGTCGCCAATGGCGGCACCGGCAAAGGGAGCGATACCGGTCGCAACAGCGCCTTCGGCGAAGGCTGGCTGCCGCCCGATCCGCCCGCCGGCCATGGCAGCCACGATTATGCCTTCCAGCTCTTCGCGCTCGCCGACGTTCCCGATCTGGCCGGCCATCCCGGCCGATCCGCGCTCTTGAAGGCGATGGCCGGCAAGGTGCTCGCCGCCGGCCTGCTGGTCGGCACCTATTCGCGTGGCGAGGAAGCGCGCATCGGCGGCAGCCCGCAAAAGGCGCCCCGCCCGGTGCGCTGATCGCGGCTGGCGAGCCCGCCCGTTCCGCTCGCACCGATATATTTCAATCTCAAATATTTCATACTTGAAGTTTATTGCGATCGGCCTATCCTCACGCCCACAGCTACCATCCAGAAAGGCGGACGATGCGGATTGCGTGCGTGGGCGGCGGGCCGGCGGGCCTCTATTTCGCCATCGCGATGAAGCTCAAGGATCCCAACCATGAGATCGTCGTGCTCGAACGCAACCAGCCGGGCGACACGTTCGGCTGGGGCGTGGTCTTTTCCGACCAGACGATGGAAAATCTCCAGGCGGTCGATCCGGTCAGCGCCGAGGCGATGATCGCCGAACTGGCGCATTGGGACGATATCGACGTCGAGATCGACAATGGCGACCAATCGACCAAGGTGACGTCGGGCGGCCACGGCTTCATCGGCATCGGCCGCAAGCGGCTGCTCAACATCCTGCAGGACCGCGCGACCGAACTGGGCGTCGAACTGCGCTACGGCGTCGAGGTCGATCCCGATCCCAAGTCCGAACTGCTCAAGGATTTCGATCTGATCATCGCGTCGGACGGCCTCAACAGCCGCTTCCGCACCGCTTATGCCGATCATTTCCAGGTCGATATCGACACCAAGCGCAACCGCTTCATCTGGCTGGGCACGCACCAGCGTTTCGATGCGTTCAAATTCCTGTTCCGCAAGACGGAGCATGGCTGGATCTGGGCGCATGCCTATCAATTCTCGGCCGATTGCTCGACCTTCATCGTCGAATGCGATCCCGAAACCTATGATCGCTTCGGCTTCGAACATCTGAGCCAGGAAGAAACCTGCCGGCTGTGCGAGGAGATTTTCGGCCAATGGCTCGGCGGCCATCCGCTGATGACCAACGCCAAGCATATCCGCGGATCGGCGTGGATCCGCTTCCCGCGCGTCATCTGCCACAATTGGCATTATCAGAACGTCATCCTGCTCGGCGATGCCGCGCATACCGCGCATTTTTCGATCGGATCGGGCACCAAGCTGGCGCTGGAGGATGCGATCAAGCTGGCCGAGGTGCTAAGCGACGGCAGCCGCCCGCTGGACGACGGCCTCGTCCATTATCGCGAGGTCCGTCAGCTCGAAGTGCTGAAGCTGCAGAGCGCCGCGCGCAACTCGACCGAATGGTTCGAGACGCTCGACCGCTATCTCCCCTTCCACCCCATGCAGTTCACTTATTCGCTGCTGACCCGCAGCCAGCGCGTCAGCCACGAAAATCTGCGGATGCGCGATCCCGAATGGCTGGCGGAGCTGGAAAGCTGGTTCGCAACCAATGCCGGCGTCGCGGGTGATGTGCCGACACCGCCGATGTTCGCGCCGCTCAGCCTGCGCGGCATGGCGTTGCAGAACCGCATCGTCGTCTCACCGATGGCGACCTATTCGGCGGTCGACGGGCTGCCCAATGATTTCCACATGGTCCATTATGGTGCCCGCGCGCTGGGCGGCGCCGCGCTCGTCTATACCGAAATGACCTGCGTTTCGCCGACCGGCCGGATCACGCCCGGCTGCACCGGCCTGTGGAATGACGAACAGGCCGCCGGCTGGGCGAAGATCGTCGATTTCGTTCATGCCAACAGTGGCGCCAGGCTTTGCCTCCAGCTCGGTCATTCCGGCTCCAAGGGCTCCACCCGCATCGGCTGGGAAGGGATGGATCAGCCGTTGGCGGACGGCAACTGGCCGCTGATCGCGGCGTCGGACGTCGCCTGGTCAGGCGGCAACGCCACGCCCCGGCCGATGACGCGCGCCGACATGGACGAGGTGCGCGACCAGTTCGTCGCCGCCACCCGGCGCGCCGACGATGCCGGCTTCGACATGATCGAACTGCATTGCGCGCACGGCTATCTGCTTTCCGGCTTCATCAGCCCGACGCAGAACAGGCGCACCGACGAATATGGCGGCAGCCTGGAAAACCGGCTGCGCTACCCGCTCGAAATATTCCGCGCGATGCGGGCCGCGTGGCCGGCGGACAAGCCGATGTCGGTGCGTATCTCGGCGCATGACTGGGTGGGCGAAAACGGCGTCACCCCGGCGGAAGCCGTGGACATCAGTCGCGCCTTCGTCGAAGCCGGGGTCGATCTGGTCGACGTGTCGGCCGGTCAGGTGACGGCCGAGCAGAAGCCGGTTTACGGCCGCATGTTCCAGACGCCATTTTCCGATCTGATCCGCAACGAGCTTGGCTGCACGACGATGGCGGTCGGCAACATATACGAGGTCGACCACGTCAACTCGATCCTCGCCGCCGGCCGCGCCGATCTGTGCGCGCTGGCGCGCCCGCATCTGATCGATCCGCACTGGACGCTGCGCGCCGCCGCCGAACAGCGTTACGCCGCCGCCCCCGTCCCCCCGCAATATGATGGCGGCTATCGCCAGCTCGCCACCAATCTGGCACGCGCGGGCCAGATGGCCATGCTGGCATAAGGAGAGGGAAATGGCGGGAACCCATGCGGTTGTAACAGGAGGCGGCAGCGGCATCGGCCTTGCGATCGCGCAGGCGCTGGCCGGCGCCGGGCATAGCGTGACCATCATGGGCCGCAGTGTCGCGCGGCTCGACGCGGCGCTCGCCACCGTGCCGGGCGGCCGCGCCATCGCCTGCAACGTCGCCGATCCCGCCGATGTGGCGCGCGCCTTCGCCGATGCGGTGGCCGCCGCCGGGCCCGTCGCCATCCTCGTCAACAATGCCGGGGTCGCGCCGTCCGCGCCCTTCGGCAGGATCAGCCTCGCCGATTGGCGCCAGTGCATCGACATCAACCTGATGGGCGCCGTCCATGCGATCGGCCAGGTCGTCGAACCGATGAAGGCGCTGCCGTCGGCGCGGATCATCAACATGGCCAGCACCGCCGCGCTGAAGGGCTATGGCTATGTCACCGCCTATGCGGCGAGCAAGCATGCGCTGCTGGGCCTCACCCGTTCGCTCGCGCTCGAACTGGCGGGTTCGGCCATCACCGTCAACGCGATCTGCCCCGGCTTCGCCGATACCGAGATCATCCGCGATTCCGTGGCCCGCATCGTCGAAAAAACCGGGCGAACGGAGGCGCAGGCGCTTGCCAGCTTCACCGCCGCCAATCCGCAGGGCCGGCTGATCGCCCCGGACGAGGTGGCCGGCGCGGTGCTCTGGCTGATTTCCGATGCCGCCCGTTCGGTGACCGGCCAGGCGATCGCCGTCGCCGGTGGAGAGGTGATGTGAACGACGCGCCCCATTCCAAGCTGTCGCTGCGTCTGTGGCTGCGCCTCTTGTCCTGTTCGACCGTGATCGAGAAGCGCATTCGCCAGCGGCTGATCGACGAATTCGATACCACCCTGCCCCGCTTCGACGTGCTGGCGACGCTCAATCGCGCGCCGGAGGGAATGACGATGGGCGAACTGACCACGGCGCTGCTCGTTTCCGGCGGCAATGTCACGACCGTCGTCTCCCGCCTGATCGAGGACGAATATGTGGAGCGCGTCGCCAATCCCACCGATCGCCGCAGCATCACCGTGCGACTGACCAAGCGTGGCGCCATCGATTTCCGCGCCATGGCCGACGCGCATGAAGCGTGGATCGAAAGCTATCTCGCCGATCTGGGCGACGCCGATATCGAAGCGTTGCTGGACGGCCTCAACCGCGTGCGCGCATCCGTCGAGAGGAACAAGCCATGACGTTCGATCCCACCAGCTTTGCGCCCGCGCACTTCCGCTGGGCCTTTGCCGACGGCGTGGCGACCGTCACCATCGACAAGCCATCGCAGAAGAACCCGCTCACCTTCGAAAGCTATGCGGAACTGCGCGATACCTTCCGCGCGCTCGTCTATGTGCCGGCGGTGAAGGTGGTCGTGATCACCGGCGCCGAGGGCAATTTCTGCTCGGGCGGCAATGTTCACGACATCATCGGCCCGCTGACGAAGATGGCGATGCCCGAACTGTTGGCCTTCACCCGCATGACCGGCGATCTGGTGAAGGCGATCCGCGGCTGCCCGCAGCCCGTGATCGCCGCGATCGACGGGGTGTGCGCGGGCGCCGGTGCGATCATCGCCATGTCCGCCGATCTGCGCATCGCCACCCCCCGCGCCAGGACCGCCTTCCTGTTCACCCGCGTCGGCCTGGCCGGCTGCGACATGGGCGCCTGCGCGATCCTGCCGCGCATCATCGGCCAGGGCCGCGCGTCCGACCTGCTCTATACCGGCCGCGCGCTCGGCGCCGAGGAAGGCGAACGCTGGGGCTTCCACAACCGGCTGGTCGAACCCGAAGCGCTGCTCGACGAGGCGCTCGCCACCGCCCGCGCGCTGGCGGCGGGGCCAACCTTCGCCCATGGCATGACCAAGACCCAGCTCAACATGGAATGGAACGTCTCCCTCGAAACCGCGATCGAGATGGAGGCGCAGGCGCAGGCGATCTGCATGCAGACGCAGGATTTCACCCGCGCCTACGACGCCTTCGTCGCCAAGCAGCAGCCGGTGTTCGAAGGAAACTGACGATGGCGGACACGAGCTTCCTCGACTGGCCGTTCCTCGACCAGCATCACCGCGACCTCCACGCCCGTCTTTCGACATGGTGCGTGGCGCATGACGGCCAGCTCCACCATGAGACGGGCGATGTGGAGGCTGACTGCCGCGCGCTCGTCAAGCTGCTCGGCAAGGCCGGCTGGCTGCGCCTTGCGGTGCCGGCGGCGCATGGCGGCCTGACCGAGAAGCTCGACGTCCGCTCGCTCTGCCTTGCCCGCCAGACGCTCGGCTATCATTCGGGCCTCGCCGATTTCGCCTTCGCCATGCAGGGGCTGGGCACGGGCGCGATCAGCCTGTTCGGTTCCGACGCGATCAAGGAACGCTATCTGCGCAAGGTGGCGCGCGGCGAACTGATCGCGGGCTTCGCCTTGTCCGAACTGGAGGCGGGATCGGACGTCGCCGCGATGGCGACCAGCGCGACGAAAGTCGATGGCGGCTATCTGATCAACGGCGAAAAGACGTGGATCTCGAACGGTGGGATCGCGGACATCCTCACCCTGTTCGCCCGCACCGGCGGCGCGCCGGGCGCCAAGGGGCTTTCCGCCTTCGCCTTCTCCACCGACACGCCGGGGTTCGAGGTGGTGGAGCGGATCGACGTGATCGCGCCCCACCCGCTGGCGACTTTGCGCTTCACCGATTGCTTCGTCCCCGACAATCATCTGATCGGTGGCGAGGGCGATGGTTTCCGCATCGCCATGGCGACGCTGGACGTGTTCCGCTCGACCGTGGGCGCCGCCGCGCTCGGCTTCGCCCGCCGCGCAGCGGACGAGGCGCTGGAGCGTGCATCCACCCGCCAGCTGTTCGGCAAGCCGCTTGCCGATCTGCAACTGACGCAGGCCGCCCTTGCCGATATGGCGCTGGGCATCGACGCCAGCCAGCTCCTCATCCTGCGCGCCGCCTGGGCCAAGGATCGCGGGCAGGAGCGCGTGACGCGCGAAGCCGCGATGGCCAAGCTCCACGCGACCGACGGCGCGCAACAGATCATCGATCAGGCCGTCCAGATCTTCGGCGGCATGGGCGTGAAAAGCGGCACCATGGTCGAGCGGCTCTATCGCGAGATCCGCGCGCTGCGCATCTACGAAGGCGCCAGCGAAGTTCAGAAGGTGGTGATCGCCCGCGCGGCGCTCGCCGCCCATCAGGCCGGGAAATAAGGGAACAACATATGCGCACGCTGCAACCGGCCGGCTGGCCGCGCCCCAAGGGCTATTCCAACGGCATCGAGGCATCGGGCCGCACCATCTTCGTCGCCGGGCAGATCGGCTGGGACGAAACCGAAACCTTCCACGCGAAGGATTTTGCCGGCCAGTTCGAACAGGCCCTGCGCAACATCCTTGCCGTGCTGGCCGAAGCGGAGGCCGGGCCGGAACATATCGTCCGCCTCACCTGGTTCATCACCGACAAGCAGGCCTATCTGGCGGATGCCCGGCGCGTTGGCGAAATCTATCGCACGGTGATGGGGCGCAACTATCCGGTGATGTCGGTGGTCGAGGTCCGCGCGCTGATGGAGGACGAGGCCCTGGTCGAGATCGAGGCGACCGCCGTCCTGCCCTGAGCGCGTCCCCTCAGCGATAATCCCGCGCGGCACCGTCGAGCATGGCCTTCAGCGCCGCCGCGTCGTGCCAGCGGCCGTCGACCATCACCCCCAGCGGGCGGCGGAGCGTGGCCAGATCGTCGAGCGGATTGGCCGCGCTCAGCACCAGATCGGCGCGTGCGCCCGGCACGATCACGCCACCCTGCGGCTCGCCCAGCGTGCGGGCAAGGAAGGCGCCCGGCATCCGCGTCGCGGTCGACAGCGCCTGAAAGCGCGTGAGCCCCGCCTGTTCCAGCGCGGCGAGATTGTCGTGGAGTGAAAATCCCGCGCCGACGCAGGGGATGGCCGGTGCGTCGGTGCCGGCCAGCAATTCGACGTCGGCATCGGCCATCGCCTTCAGCATCCGTTGCAGGAAGGCGTAACGCGCGCTGAGATCGGCGGTCTTGCGGACATAGTTGCTGCGCTGCCAGGCCAGGCGTTCCGCCGGCGCCACGAATGCGGCCTCTGGCGCGGCAAGGCAGGCGGCGATCCGTTCGGGATGGCCGATGGCGCGCATGATGCTGCCATAGGTGATGAGATCCGCCCCCACCGCGGCATGGTGCCGGCGCACCAGCGCGATCGCATCGCCAATGCGGCCGATCGGCGGCGGCGCATCGCCCTGCTCCGATCCCGGCGGGGCGAAGAAGGTGTAGAAAAGCTCCTCGGCATGGGCGATGAGCACCTGCCCCTGCGCAAGCTGCGCGGCGAGGCCGACCTTGGTGACGCCATGGCCCACCACCGGCAGCCCCTGCCGCCGCGCCTCATCCGCCACGGCCGCGAACACGTCCGCCGCCAGATTGTTATAGACCTTGATGAGCCGGTAGCCGTTGGTTTTGGCGAGCCCCACCGCCGCGCGCGCCTCCGCCGGGGTGGTGACGGTGAAATGGCCATATTCTGGCGAGCCATCGACGATGAAGGCGTTGAACACGCGCGGCCCAACCAGACGCCCTTGATTCGCCGCCGGCGTTGTGCGCCCGACGAAACCGGCGCGCGCATCACCCATATTGGCGATCGTGGTGACGCCGTTGGCGAGATAGACGGGCAGATCGTCACGCGTGTCCGAATGGACGTGCATGTCGGCCAGCCCCGGTGAAAGCCATAGCCGGCCGCCCCCTTTCACCAGCTCAGCCGTGGCCGGTGGCACCAGCTTCGCGCCGATCGCCACGATCCGGCCATCGCGAACCAGGACGGTCTGATCGCGCAGCACATGATCGCGATCCATCGGCACCAGATTGACCCGGAAGAACACGACGTCGCGGGCCGCGGCGGGCACGGCCGCCGCAAAAAGCAGAAGCACCGCAATGGCTTTGAGCGCGCGGATCATGTCGTCCGCTATAGCCGGACGACAAGGGGCAGCGAAAGCCGGCCCCTCAGCCCACCGCGCTCCGGCGGCGTCAGCCCCGTCCGCCGCCAGCCTTGATCCACCCGTCGACCTTCGCTTCCAGCACCGCCATCGGCAGCGCGCCGGTATCGAGCACCTGATGGTGATAGCCGCGAATGTCGAACTTCGCCCCCAGCGCCTTGGCGGAACGCTCACGCAACTCACGGAACTTCAGTTCGCCGATCTTGTAGGCGCAGGCCTGCCCCGGATAGGAGATGTAGCGATCGATCTCGACCGCCACGTCGCGCGGCGCCATCGACGTGTTGTCGAGCATATAGTCGATCGCCTGTTGCCGGCCCCAGCGCTTGGCATGGATGCCCGTATCGACGACGAGGCGGACGGCGCGCAGCATCTCCATGTCGAGATGGCCGAACCACTGCATCGGATCGGTGAACATGCCGAGTTCCGGCCCCAGCGATTCCGCATAGAGGCCCCAGCCCTCGGTATAGGCCGTCGCCTGCCCGTTGCGCAGCAGCGGCGGCAGCTTGGCGTTTTCCTGCGCCAGCGTCAGCTGGAAATGATGCCCGGGAATCCCTTCATGCAGAGTCAGCGTTTCCAGGGTCGGGATCGGCCGGGTGTTGAGCATCGACATGTTGAAGAACAGGATGCCCGGCGAAACGCCGTCGGGTGGGCCAGGCCGATAATAGCCGGTGCCGCGCTGATCGCCGAGCGCGGGCAGCGGGCGCACCTCGAACGGGGCCTTCGGCCGATCGTGGAACAAGGTCGGGATGCCCGGCCAGATCTTCGCCTCGATCGCCTTGAACCGGGCAAGCAGGTCTTCCGGCCGGGTATAATAATATTTCGGGTCGGTGCGGACATGTTCGAAAAACGCCTTGAGGTCACCCTGGAAGCCAACCTTGGCGCGCACCGCTTCCATCTCGCCACGGATGCGCGCGACTTCGCTCAGGCCCAGCGCGTGAATATCCTCGGCCGAACGGGTCGTGGTCGTATGGCGGGCGAGATCGCGGGCGTAGAGCGCCGCGCCATCCTTCATCGCCCAGCGGCCGGGCGCATCGGTCGCCGCCGGCAAATAGGTGTCGCGCAGATAGGATTGCCAGAGCCGATAGCCGGGATAGACCTTGCCGGCGATCATCGCGCGATAGGCGGCAGCGAAGCGCTGGCGATCGGCCGCGCCGATGCTGGCGGGCATGCGCTTGATCGCGGCGTAGAAGGGGCTTTCCTCCACCGGCAGCTTCAGCATCGCATCCACCTGCGCCAGCACGTTGGCGACGATGATCTTCGGCTGGACATAGCCTTCGGCCAGTCCGCGCTTCAGCTGGACGACATTATTCTCAAGGAAGTCGGCAAAGCCCGCGAGGCGCTGGAGCCCGCGCTCATAATCGGCCGCGTTGGCGAAGGGCGCGCCCGCCCCCGACACGAAATCGGGAAATTCGACCTGCAACCCGAACGACGCGTCGAGCGGCGCCTTGCGCTGGACTTCGAACAGCCCGCTTTCGAACAGTTCCAGCGTCTGGCGCGTGCGATAATCGAACACGTCATATGCGATGCGATCTTCCGCCGGCAGCGCGGCCCGGTCGATCCTGCCCAGTTCGGCCAGTTCGCTTTGCTTGTTGGCGCGCAGCGTGCGGGCATAGCTTTCGGAAACCGGATCGACGAACACCGCCGTCCCCGGCTTGCCCTTGCCGGCCGCCGCGATCGGATCCAGCGCATCATCGGCGGCGGCACTGTCGTCGAGCAGGCGGCGCAGGCGCAGGGACGCGGCATTGTCCTGCGCCAGCGCGGGTAGCATGGGCATGGCCGCCACGAAGCCCCCCGCCGCCATCAGCCCCATGGCATGGCGCCGCGAAAGGCGCGCCCGTTCGTCCCGCATCTTACCCCCTCATCATCATCAAGCTGATGCCGATCCTGCGCCTGCATTGCCGATTACGGAACAACGTCATGAATAATTTGCGCCCATCGCAACGATATCAGGGCAGGTTGCGCATTGTGCCCGGGCCGCGCAATCCCGCACATTCCGGGCGAAGCCGGGGAAGCGGGTTGCTATGCCCGCTACAGCATATCGAGGGGTCAGCATGAAGATTTCGCGTTTTGCCATCGCTCTTGCCGCGTCGGTCAGCTTTGTCGGGCCGGCCTTTGCGGCGACGACGGCGCTTGTTGGCGGCAATGTCGTGGCGATCGACGGCGGCGCGCCGATCACCGATGCCACCGTGCTGATCGACGGCGAACGCATCGTCCAGGTTGGTCCTTCGGCCTCCGTCGCCGTGCCGGCCGACGCGAAGATCGTGCCGATGAAGGGCAAGTGGCTGATCCCCGGCCTGATGAACATGCACGTCCATCTCGGCCTCAAGCTGCCGAGCGCCACCGGCAACGCGCTGCTCAACGAAACCGACGCCGAAGAAGCGCTGCGCATGGCCGAAAATGCCCGCAAGACGCTGCAGGCGGGCGTCACCACCGTGCGGCTGACGCATGAGGATCATGGCATCGATTTCGCGCTCGATCGGTCGATCAAGGCGGGCGAGGCCGTTGGCCCGCGCATCCAGTCCGCCGGCGAACTGATCGTGCCGACGGGCGGCCACGGCTTCCTAGAAGCGGATGGCGCGGCGGAGTTTTCCAAGGCGGCGCGCACGCAGATCAAGCGTGGCGCCACCTGGATCAAGATCGCTATTTCGGGCGGCATTTCCGACACGCACGGCAGCATCTCCGCCGCACCGATGACCGACGACGAGCTTTCCACGCTGATCGAAGTCGCGCACCGCAACGGCGTGAAGGTGACCGCGCATAACGGATCGACCGAGGCCGCGCTGCAGGCCCTGAAGTTCGGCATCGACTGCTTCGAACATGGCTATCATCTCAACGACGAGGTGCTGAAGCAGATGAAGGCAAAGGGCGTGTGGCTGGTGCCGACCGCGGTGGTCAGCCAGCCCGGCGCCTATGAATTCTACAAGAAGATCGGCTCGCCCGACTGGTATCTCGATCGCGTCGCTTCCACCGGCAAGGACCATTGGGCCATGCTGCAAAAGGCGATCCGCATGAACATCAACATCGCGCTCGGCACCGATCAGTTCCCGTTCGAACCGAATGGCGGCACCACCGCCACCGTGGCCGAGGCCGAGCTTTATGTGAAGGCCGGCATGACCCCGCTGCAGGCGCTGCAGGCAGCAACCATCCAGCCGGCGAAGATGCTGGGCATGGACAAGGATGTCGGCCGCATCAAGGTGGGCCAATATGCCGATATCGTGGCCGTCGATGCCGATCCGACGCAGGACATCGCCGCGCTGCGCACCATCGGATTCGTGATGAAGGGCGGCACCATCTATCGCGACGACGCCAACCCGGCCGAGATCGCGCGGTGAGCTGCGCCTCCCTGATCCGGCGCGCGCTGGTATCGCTGGGCGCGGTGGCCGTCGCCTGCGCGCCCGCCACCGCCTTCGCCCGCGTGACCGCGCTCGTCGGCGGCAATGTCGTCGATCTGTCCGGCAAGGCGCCGATCCGCGATGCCGTGCTGCTGGTCGACGGCGATCGCATCGTCGCGGTCGGCCCGGCCGCGACCACGCCGGTGCCGGCCGATGCCGAAATCGTGCAGATGCGCGGCAAATGGCTCGCACCCGGGCTGATGAACATGCACGTCCATCTCGGCCTCAACCTGCCGGGGGCGGGCCGGCTCTATAATGAAAGCCGCGAGGCGAAGGCGCTTCGCATGCTCGACAACGCGCAGAAGTCGCTCCAGTCCGGCGTCACCACCATCCGCCTGACGGGCGAGGATGGCGGCATCGATTTCGCGGTGAAGAAGGCGATCGACGGCGGCACCTTCGATGGCCCGCGCATCCACACCGCCGGGGAATCGCTGGTCCCCACCGGCGGCCATGGCAAGCTGGAGGTCGACGGCCCGGCCGCCTTCGCCAAGGGCGTGCGCGAACAGGCGAAGCGCGGCGCGACATGGATCAAGCTCGGCATATCGGGCGGCATTTCCGACACGCATGGCGATATCGCCGCCTCCCCCTTCACCGATGCGGAAATGAAGACCGCGATCGAGGTCGCCCACCGCAACGGCCTGAAGGTGACCGGCCATACCGGATCGCCGCAAGCGTCCGAATATGCGCTCGAACAGGGCATCGACTGTTTCGAGCATGGCTATTGGTTCACGCCCGAACTGCTCCAGAAGATGAAGGCCAAGGGCACCTGGTATGTGCCGACCATCGTCGTCAGCCAGAAAGGCGCGCTGGAATTCTACAGGAAGATCGGGTCGCCGCCCTGGTATCTCGAACGCCAGGCATCGGTCGGCAAGGTCCACTGGGAGACGCTGAAATCGGCGATCAAGGCCGGCGTCAACATCGCGCTGGGGTCCGATCAATATCCCTTCGAACCCAATGAAGGCACCACCGCCACCGTGCGCGAGGCCGAACTCTATGCAGAGGCCGGCATGTCATCGGCACAGGCGCTGCGCGCCGCGACGATCGAACCTGCCCGCATGCTCGGCGTCGACAAGGAAGTGGGCGATCTCAAGCCCGGCTATCTGGCCGATATCATCGCGCTCGATGCCGATCCGGCGCAGGACATTCGCGCGCTGCGCTCGATCAGCTTCGTGATGAAAGGCGGCAAGACGGTGCGCGACGACGCCGTGCGCTAAGCGCATTCGCCAGCCGGCATGAAAAAATCGCCGTCGCGGTGTCGGAACCGCGGCGGCGTTTTCGTCTTGAAGGCGGATCAACCCCGGAGAGCGACATGCAACTGACCCCCTATATCTCGTTCAACGGCGAATGCGCCGATGCCTTCCGTTTCTATGAACAGGCGATCGGCGCGAAGAGCCTGATGATGATGACGCACGGCGAAACGCCGGCGGCCGAACATGTGCCGGCCAATTGGCATGGCAAGATCATGCATGCACACCTTGTGCTGTCTGACGGGCAGGATCTGATGGGTTCGGATTCGCCGCCCGAACATCAGGAAAAGCTGGGCGGATTCTCGCTCTCGCTCCACCCGCAGGGCGAGGCGGAGGCCAATCGTCTCTTCGACGCGCTCGTCGCTGGCGGCAGCGTCACCATGCCGCTCCAGCAGACCTTCTGGGCGCACCGCTTCGGCATGCTGGTGGACAAGTTCGGCGTCCGCTGGATGATCAACTGCGAAAAAGCAGGCTGAACCTGTCAGGCGCGTTTCCGGTCCTCCCCAGCCCGCAAACGCGCCGCCGATAATTTGCGCCGTGCGCAACGATCATGACTTTGCAATGCCGTTGCAACAACACTGCAACTAACGGACACTCCCCTTCAAGAGACGCCGCCCAAGCGGCCGGTTCAAAGAAACCCAAAAGGGGTGTCGACGATGAAGAAGCTGACATTGCTTGCCTGCGCCGCTGCTGCCGCGCTTGGCCTGGCAGCGCCGGCACTGGCTGAAAAGCCGGCCGCCGATCCGCTTTCCAAGATGTTCATCTGGTGGAACCAGGCGTTCAAGACGCCCGGCGCCTACACGGCTGAAAACTTCGCCCGGCATTTCACGCCGGATGCGACACTGACGCTGGAAGGCCGCACCGTCATCAACGGCGTCGACCAGTGGGCGACGCATTTCCAGAAGATCCAGGCCAGCGGCGCCGACGTCGAAATCGTCGTTCCGTTCAAGGAAGTCTTCGAGAAGGACGGCATGATCTACAATTATCATGTCATCCGCTCGCGCCGGAATGGCCAAGTGAGCTGCGCGCTCGCCGCCGGCCATGCGGTGATGCGCGACGGCAAGATCGCGTCGATCACCCTCGTCCGCCACACGCTCGATCCGGCCAGGGAGCCGCTCGATCCGCAGTGCTGGACGAAATGAACGCATGACGGGCACGCCCCAGGCAGGGCGCGTCCAGGAGAGGTTTTGAAAACTTGAATGCCGTGGCCCAGGGCACGCGGCACGCGATGGGGGTTTGTAGAATGATGGGTGTTAAGACGCATGAAGGCATGGGCCGCTTTTTTGGCCGTACTGCCCTGATCGCACTGGCCGCGGGCATCGCCGCGACGCCGGCCGCCGCGCAGGATACCGCCGGTGCTGCCGCCGCGGACGATATCGTCGTCACCGCGCAGCGCCGCGCGGAATCGATCCAGAGCGTGCCGATTTCGATCACGGCCGTCACCTCGGACACGCTGAAGAAGCAGAATGTGCAGAGCGTCGAAGACTATTTCGCGCTCACGCCCAACGTCAGCTTCCAGTCCAACGGCTCGCGCGACCGCAAGGATCTCGCCATCCGCGGCATTTCCAACCAGCTCAATCCCTATGCGGACGTCCGTCAGGCGACCTACGCGCTCTACATCGACGACTTCAACGTCTCGGCCGCGACCAGCAACCCGCAGATCGTCGATCTCGAACGGATCGAAATCCTGCGCGGGCCGCAGGGCACCTATTTCGGCCGCAACTCGGTGGGTGGCGCGATCAACGTCAGCACCAAGAAGCCGGTCAACGAGTTCGAGGGTGAAATCGAGCTCGATTATTCGAGCTTCGACACCAAGCGCGTGCAGGGTGCTCTGAACGTGCCCGTGATCGACGGCGTGCTCGCCGTCCGCGCGTCGGGCCAGTATGAAAAGTCCGACGGCAATATCGAGAATATCAACCCGATCGGCGGCGGCAACGACAGCAAGTTCTACACCGGCCGCATCCAGGCCCGCTTCACGCCGACCGACAACATCACCTGGGACTTCCTCTACAATTATTCGAACGAAAAGGTCGGGATGCGCGCCGGCGTGCCGACCGGCTTCGTCACCCGCACCTGGGCGGGCGCCTATTACGGCCAGCCGGCCGGCTATGTCGGCGATCCGGACGGCGTCGGCTTCTTCCCGGAAAATGACGACAAGGTGAACTTCAACCGGCCCCAGAAGGTCGGCACCAAATATGATTATATGACGTCGCGTCTGCAGTGGGATCTCGATCTCGCGACGCTGACCGCCGTCGTCGGCCACCTCAAGGCCGATGTGTTCAACTATGGCGACGTCGATGGCGGCAGCCGCGACTTCTTCTACGAAGACCTGAAGCTCACCCGCAAGTCGACCAGCGGTGAAGTCCGCCTGCAATCGAACGGCAAGAACTTCCTCGATTGGAGCATCGGCACCGCCTACGGCAAGGATTCGGGCTTCACCAACCAGAGCACCTATAACGGCGCCGAGGTCACCTTCGCCTGCCCCGGCGGCCTGCCGTGCGAGGGCCTGGAGGTGACCGGCCTCGATTCCGACAGCACCACGCGCTACTTCGCGCTGTTCGGCCAAGGCACGCTGAACTTCACCGATCGCCTGGCCTTCACGGCGGGCATCCGTTATTCGTGGGAAAAGACGAGCAATCTGTCGGAAACCCGTTCGAACGAGGCCGTGACCGGCGTCAATGATCGTGCGGCATCCTTCGAGGACGTCTCGCCGAAGTTCACGCTCAGCTATCAGGCCACCCCGAGCTGGATGATCTTCGCGACGGCGTCGCGCGGCTTCAAGTCGGGCGGCACGCAGACCAGCACGAGCGCCTTCCTGAAGAACGAGTTCGAGCCGGAAACGCTGTGGAACTATGAACTCGGCACCAAGTTCGATCTGTTCGATCGCCGCGTCCGTATCGACATCACCGGCTTCTACATGGATTGGAAGGACGTCCAGCAGACGATCAACTTCCAGTTCAACGACAACGGCCAGTTCCGCAGCATCAGCGGCATCGCCAACGCGGCGGCCGCCGAAAGCTACGGCATCGAAGGCAGCTTCGACGCGAAGATCACGCCGGAATGGACGCTTTCGGGCCAGGTCGGCTACAACAAGTCGAAGTTCAAGGACTATCCGAACGCGCTGATCAACGGCACGGTGATGGATATTTCGGGCCAGACGCTGGTCAACGCGCCGAAGTGGACGCTGGGCGCGCAGACCCAGTACACCCAGCCGATCACCGATACGCTGGAAGGCTTCGGCCGCCTGGAGTGGAACTATCGCAGCCGCACGCTGTCCCACGCCTTCGGCTATCTCTACACGGACTCGCCCTTCTGGGCGCCCAGCTACAACAATGTGAACGCACGTCTTGGCGTCGAAACCGACGTGTACAACGTCACTTTCTATGTCGAGAACCTGTTCAAGGAAAAATACTACGCCAACGCCTATGACAAGGCGTTCTATTCGGGCGTGCAGGTTGAACCGTCCTATCGCCGCATCGGCGTGAACGTCGGCTACAAGTTCTGACAGGTCCCTTGTGGGGGCGGCTCCCTTTCGGGGGCCGCCCTTGCCTTATGCTTCCCGCGCCCTACCAACATGGCGCATCACCTGACATGCCGGAGAATATCATGATCGACCGTCGTCGCTTTCTGGAGGCCACGGCGGCCGGGGCATTGCTGGGCCTGGCCGGCCCGCGCGCCGCTTTCGCGCAAAGTTCGGCCGATGCCGCGCTGGAAGCGCTGCTCCAGCGCCATGCCGATGCCTATCTCCACCGGTCGCCCGAAGAAGCGACCAGCAACAATTATGATGTCGGCGCCAATGCCGGGCTGCGCGCGCTGCTCGACGATCGCTCGCTCGCCGCCCGCGCCGGGGATCGCGCCGCGATCGCGCAGGCGCTGGCCGATCTGAAGCGCATCAATCGCGCCGCCCTCGGCCAGCGGGCCGCGCTCGATTATGACGTCGCCAGTTTCGTCTATGAAACGCTCACCGATCTGCTTGGCCGCTATGGCTATGTCGACGGCAATCTTCGGCCCAGCCCCTATGTCGTCAGCCAGATGAACGGCGCATATTACTGGCTGCCCGATTTCATCGGTTCCCGCCATCCGATCGAAACGCGGGCCGATGCCGATGCGTGGCTCGCCCGTCTCGCCGCACTTGCCACCGCGCTCGATCAGGAAAGCGATCGTATCCGCCACGATGCCGGCATCGGCGTGGTTCCACCCGCCTTCGTGATCCAGAAGACGATCGCCCAGATCAAGGGCCTGCGCGATGGCGCGCCGCTGCAATCCGCCCTGATCGCGCCGGCGCTGAAGAAGATCGCGGCCAAGGGGCTTGGCGATTATGGCGCGCGCGCCGAAGCGATCTTCCGCGATCGGATCGCGCCGGCCCTCTCCCGCCAGATCGCCGCGCTCGAAGCCGTGGCGCCCAAGGCCGTCGACACCGCCGGCGTGTGGCGCCTGCCCGATGGCGATGCTTATTATGCCGCCTCGGTGCGATCGAACACCACGGCCGACATCGCGCCCGGCGAACTGCACAAGGTGGGCCTTGCCCAGTGCCAGGAACTGATCGCCGAGATCGACACGCTGCTGAAAGCCCAAGGCATGAGCCAGGGCAGCGTCGGCCAGCGGATCGCCGCGCTCAACAAGGATCCGCGCTTCCAGGTTTCGGATGACGATGCCGGCCGCGCCAAGCTGCTGGCGCTCGCCGAATCCTCGCTCAAGGACGTCATTGCCCGGCTGCCGCAGGCGTTCGGCAATGTTTCGGTCAACCCCATCGTCGTCCGCCGCATTCCGCCGGCGATCGAGGCGGGCGCGCCGGGTGCCTTTTATTCGGAAGGCGCGCCGGGCGAGCCGGGCGTCTATTCGCTCAACCTGAAGAACCCGGCCGAGCATGCGACATGGCGGCTGCCGACGCTGACCCACCATGAAGGCGTGCCGGGCCACCATTTCCAGTACAGCGTCCTCGCCCATGCGCCCGAATTGCCGCTGTTCCGCCGGATGGTGCGCTTTTCCGCCTACACCGAAGGCTGGGCGCTCTATGCCCAGCAGGTCGCGGACGAACTGGGCCTGTTCGAAAATAATCCGTTCGGCCGGATCGGCTATCTCCAGTCCGAACTGTTCCGCGCGGCGCGGATCGTGGTCGACACCGGCATCCACCATGAACGCTGGACCAAGGATCAGGCGGTGAAGTGGATGGTCGAAAATGCCGGCGAACAGCCGCTGGCAACCGAACGCGAAGTGACGCGCTACGCCGTCTATCCGGGGCAAGCGTGCAGCTTCAAGGTTGGCGCCAACCGCATCGTCGCCGCGCGCGAGGCCGCGCGCAAGGCGATGGGCGGCGCGTTCGACGTCCGCAAGTTCCACGATCTCGTGCTGGAATCGGGCCCGGTGCCGCTGGCCGTTCTGGAAAAGGCGGTGGCCGGCTGGGCCGCTACTTCGCGCTGATCCCGTCAAGATTGTCCTGGAGCCGGCCGATCAGGCCGACCAGGCGATCGAAATCGCGGGCGGAAAAGCCGCGGATCAGCTCCGCATAAACGGGCGCGGTGATGGTGCGGGCCTGGGCGAGCATTTCCTCCCCGGCCGGTGCCAGGAACACATCGGTGACGCGCGCATCCTCGGCATTGGGGGCGGTGGTGACGAGCCCCGCCTTCCCCATGCGTTCGATGATCCGCATCATCGTCGACAGGTTGATCACGGCGGCATCCGCGATGCGGCCGATGCTGCGGGGCGAACCTTCGCCGAGGATCATCAGCACCCGCCACGCCGGCACTTCCAGGCCGATGGTGCGCAGCCGGGAATCGATCAGGCCGTTATAGCGGCTGACCGCGCGATTGAGCAGGTAGAAGGGATATTTGTCGAGCTGGAAGGCGCCCGTTCCGGGATCGCCCAGCTTGCGGTTGTCGATGTCATTTGCCGCCATATTACCCCTCAATTCATTGCTGGCCAGGCAACGATATAATGGTTGCATATGCAAGTGAATATGACATTCTGGCCTGCATAAACAGCCGGAGAGCGCGCAATGGCCAGCAATGCCAGCCAGACATTAGGGGATTTCACGCAGGCGATCGCGAACGGCGCGATCCGCACGATCGACCTGACCCAGACCCTGTCGCCCGACACGCCCACTTTGGTGCTGCCGCCGGAGTTCGGCCAGTGCAGCCCGTTCGTGGTGGAAGAGATCAGCCGCTATGACGAGCGCGGCGTCGCCTGGTACTGGAACAACTTCACGGTGAGCGAGCATACCGGCACGCATTTCGACGCGCCGGTGCATTGGGTGACGGGCAAGGATTTGCCCAACAATGCGGTGGACACCGTGGCGCCGGCCGATTTCGTGGCGCCGGCCGTCGTGATCGACATTTCCGCCAAATGCGCCGCCGATCCCGATTATTTGCTGACCGTGGCCGATATCGAGGCGTGGGAAGCGGAGCATGGCCGTATCCCGCCGCGCCACTGGATCCTGCTGCGCACCGACTGGTCGAAGCGTTCGGTGGACGATTACACCAACCGCCGCGAAGATGGCGCCCACACGCCCGGCCCGTCGACCGAGGCCGTGCAGTTCCTGGTCGACGAGCGCGCCGCCCATGGCCTTGGCGTCGAAACGATCGGCACCGATGCCGGACAGGCGCACCTGCTCAACCCGCCCTACCCCGCGCACACCCTGTTCCACGCGGCCGGCCGTTATGGCCTGCAATGCCTGGAAAATCTGGATCAGCTTCCGGCCACGGGCGCCGTGATCGTGGCCGCGCCGCTCAAGATCAAGGGCGGTTCGGGCAGCCCGTTGCGCGTCCTCGCGCTGGTGGCGGGTTGATGATGAATCCTCTCTCTCCGTTCATCCCGAGCGAAATCGATAGATCGCCCGAGCGCAGACGAGGGCTTCTCGACTACGCTCGAAGGGGTGTCTCGACGTCGCTCGCCACAAACGGATTGGGGGAAATGGTGACACGCCATGGCTGAGCGTTCGTTCAAGAAGGAAGTCGAGAAGCTGCGCATCGGCGACGGCGGCACGTTCGAGGGTGAAGGCATCCTGGCCGTCACCAAGGGGCTGTTGCAGGCCGGCGTCGCCTATGTGGGCGGTTATCAGGGATCGCCGATCAGCCATTTGATGGACGTGTTCGCCGATGCCGATCCGCTGCTGAAGGAACTCGGCGTCCATTTCGAAACGAGCGCGAGTGAGGCGACGGCGGCGGCGATGCTGGCGGCATCGGTGAATTACCCGCTGCGCGGCGCGGTGGCGTGGAAATCGGTGGTCGGCACCAACGTGGCGTCCGATGCGCTGTCCAACGTCGCGTCGGGCGGCGTCACCGGTGGCGCGCTGGTGATCGTCGGCGAAGATTATGGCGAAGGTTCCTCGATCATGCAGGAACGGACGCATGCGTTTGCGATGAAATCGCAGATGTGGCTGCTCGATCCGCGCCCTAACCTCACCAGCATCGTCGACATGGTGGAAAAGGGCTTCGAGCTTTCGGAAGCATCGAACACGCCGGTGATGCTGGAATTGCGCGTGCGCGCCTGCCACGTCACCGGCAAGTTCACCGCCAAGGACAATGTGCGCCCGGCGATGACCGTGGCCGACGCCGCCAACAACCCCAATCGCGATACCGACCGCATCGTGCTGCCGCCCGCCAATTTCCTGCACGAGGTGGAGAAGATCGAGAAACGCTGGCCGGCGGCGGTGAACTTCGTCCGCGACCGGCGGCTCAACGAACGCTTCGGCCCGGCCGCGGGCGACGTGGGCATCATCGTGCAGGGCGGACTGTTCAATACGCTGAACCGCGCGCTGGAACTGATCGGCCTGTCCGACGCCGAGGGCAATGCGCAGGTTCCGATCTATTGCCTGAACGTCACCTACCCGCTGGTGCCGGAGGAAGTGACCGCTTTCTGCCGTGGCAAATCGGCCGTGCTGATCGTCGAGGAAGGCCAGCCCGAGTTCATCGAGCATGAGCTGAACACGATGCTGCGCAAGGCCGACCTGCAGACCCGGATCATCGGCAAGGACGTGCTGCCGCGTGCCGGCGAATATTCGGGCGCGGTGCTGCGCGACGGGGTGGCGAAGTTCCTGCGCGCATGGGCGCCGGACATCGCCCCGCCCGAAGCTGCGCTCCCCACCCCGAACGTGACACCCAGCGAAATCCCGCAGCGCCCCGCCGGTTTCTGCACGGGCTGCCCCGAACGGCCGATCTTCACCGCGATGAAGCTGGTCGAGCGCGAACTGGGGCCGAGCCATGTGTCTGCCGACATCGGCTGCCACCTGTTTTCGATCCTGCCGCCCTTCAACATCGGCAACACGACAATGGGCTATGGCCTTGGGCCGGCCGGCGCATCCGCGTTCCGACCGGAGGGCAAGCGCGCCATCGCAATCATGGGCGATGGCGGTTTCTGGCATAACGGCCTGACGTCCGGCATCGGCAATGCCGTGTTCAACAAGGACGACACCGTTACGCTGATCGTCGACAACGGCTATTCGGCGGCCACCGGCGGGCAGGACATTCTTTCATCGCGCGCGACCAATCCGGTGCGGACGACCAACCACCCGATCGAGCGCGCGGTGCGCGGCGTAGGTGCCGATTGGGTGCGGACGATCGACCGCACCTATGACATCGAGCGGATGCGCGACACGCTGAAGGAAGCGCTGACGACCGAGACCAAGGGCCCGAAGGTCATCGTCGCATCGTCGGAATGCATGCTGAACCGCCAGCGGCGCGAAAAGCCGATCAAGGCCAGGGCGATGAAGGAGGGCAAGCGCGTGGTGCGCGAGCGTTTCGGCGTCGACCCCGACACCTGCACCGGCGACCATAGCTGCATCCGCCTTTCGGGCTGCCCGTCGCTGACGATCAAGCCCAATCCCGATCCGCTGCGCCGCGATCCCATCGCGCATGTCGACAATAGCTGCGTCGGCTGCGGCCTGTGCGGCGAGGCGAGCCATGCCGCCGTGCTGTGCCCGAGCTTCTACCGCGCGAGCATCGTCAGCAATCCGAGCGGGTGGGACAGGTTCAAGGATCGCGTGCGCGGCGCGCTGATCGGCTGGATGCAGCGCCGCATGGATGTGGCGCGCGCGGCGAGGGCATTTTGATGGTTGGCTTCTCCCCCTCGACCGTCATTCCCGCGAAGGCGGGAAGCCATATTGGCGAACGTTGCGACTCTATCGAAAGCGCATGGGTTATGGATCCCCGCCTTCGCCGGGATGACGAGAAGCTTGTGGCGAAGGGAGTGGCCGCATGAGCCGCGAACGCATCACCCTCGCCATCCTCGCACTCGGCGGACAGGGCGGCGGCGTGCTGGCCGACTGGATTCTCGACCTCGCCAAGCATCAGGACTGGCGCGCGCAGGGCACGTCGGTTCCCGGCGTCGCGCAGCGAACCGGGTCGACCGTCTATTATGTCGAGATGGTGCCCGAAGCGGTGGCTACCGATCCGGTGCTGGCGCTGATGCCGGTGCCGGGCGACGTCGACATCGTGATCGCATCCGAACTGATGGAGGCGGGCCGCGCGATCCTGCGCGGGTTCGTCACCAAGGACCGCACCACGCTGATCGGATCGACGCACCGCATCTACGCCGTGTCCGAAAAGTCCGCCATGGGCGACGGCCGCGCGTCGAGCGAGCGGATCGCCGCCGCGTGCCAGGAACGTGCCCGGCGCTTCATCGGCTTCGACATGGATGCCGTGACCGAGGCTTCGGGCAGCGTGATCAGTTCGATCATGTTCGGCGCGCTGGCGGGCAGCGGCGCCCTGCCCTTCCCGCGCGCGGCGTTCGAGGATGCGATCCGCGCCAGCAAGATCGCGGTGGAGGCCAATCTGCGCGGCTTCGAGGCCGGTTTCCAGGCGGCGGGCGCGGGCAAGATCGTGCTGCCGCCGGTGGCGACGGCCGACGCGCCGGTGCCGACCAGCACGGCGGGCCGCGCGCTTGCCCATCGCGTCGGCACCCTGCCCATCGCCGCCCATGCCAATGCGCTGCACGGCGTGGCCCGGCTGATGGACTATCAGGACGCAGCCTATGCCGATCTCTATCTCGACCGGCTGGCGCCGATCGCCGCGATCGGCGATGCGGAGCTGGCGGCCGAAACGGCGCGGCATCTGGCGCTGTGGATGAGCTATGAGGACACGGTGCGCGTGGCCGACCTGAAGGTGCGCGCCAGCCGGTTCGATCGGGTGCGCAAGGAAGTGCGCGCGAAGGACGACCAGATTCTGGGCGTGACCGAGTTCATGCACCCGCGCCTGCGCGAGATTTGCGAAACGCTGCCCGCCGGGATCGGCCGGTGGATCTGGGAAAGCCCGCGCCTTGCGCGGATGCTGGAACCGCTGTTCCGCAAGGGCCGGCATGTCGAAACGACCAGCCTGCGCTGGTTCCTGATGCTGCGCCTGCTGGCGGGGCTGCGGCGTTTTCGCCGATCGAGCCTGCGTTACCATGAGGAGCAGGAGCGGATCGAAGGCTGGCTGGCCGCGATCCGCGAAACGGCGGCGCGCGATACGGCGCTGGCGACCGAAGTGGCGCGCGCGCAGGGGCTGGTGAAGGGTTATGGCGATACGTTCGAGCGCGGACTGGCCAATTTCGCCACGGTGATGGCGGCGGTGGATATTGTCGATGCCGGCGGACTGGCGCGGTTGCGCGCGGCCGCGCTTGCCGACGATAAGGGACAGAAGCTGGCCGCAGAGCTGGCGACAACGGGTACGCAAAGGGCTTCCGCATGAATGACGACAAGGACGCGGGCCGGCGCAGTTATGCGCATCGCTGGCTGCTGCTGATTCCCTTCTTATGGCAGGTGGGCATGCTGCCCTTCGTCAACGATGTCGCCTGGCGCCCCTTTTCGCTGCCCTTCCCGATGGTGTGGCAGATGGCGGGGATCATCCTCACCTCGATCATCCTCGCCATCCTGTTCAAGATCGATCAGGCGCAGGAAGGCCCTGAGCAGGAGGACGTGGCCGCCACCGCCCGCGGCGACCTGCATTGATCCTCGCCCTCACCCTAGCGGTCGTGCTCGGCACGATGGCCGGCGCCATGCTCTATGGCCAGCGGCAGGCGCGCGCCAAGACGATGGCCGAATGGGCCGTCGGCGGGCGCAAGTTCGGCGTGCTGATCTTCTGGTTCCTGAACGCCGGCGAAATCTACACCACCTTCGCGGTGCTCGGCATTTCGGGCTTCGCCTGGGCCTATGGCGCGCCGGCCTATCTGGCTTTCTGCTCGGTCTCGCTTTCGGCGACGCTGGGCTATTGGCTGATGCCGCGCATCTGGGAGGCGGGGCGGCGCTATGATCTCGTCACCCAGGCCGATTTCTTCGCGACGCATTACAAGGCGACGTGGCTGGGCGTGGTGGTCGGCGTATCCGGCATCTGCGCGCTCGTCGTCTATGTGCAAATCCAGATCGTGGCGCTCAGCCTGATCGTGCGGATGACGCTGGGGCCGGACGTGGCGCCGCTGACCGCCGCGCTGATCGCCGCGTCCGTGATGCTCGCCTTCGTCTATGTCGCCGGCCTGCGTTCCGCCGCCTTCGCCGCCGGCGTCAAGGACGTACTGATGGTGCTGATCGTGATCGGCCTGTGCGCCACCGTCGCCAGCAAGGTCGGCGCGGGATCGATGCTCGACGTCTATCGGCTGGCGCAGGATACCCATCCCGGCATCGGCAAATTCCCCGGGCTGGTGCCCGATGCGGGGCTGAGCTCGACCTGGCTGATGACGTCGGCGCTGAACGTGGCGCTGGGCAACTGGATCCTGCCGCACATGTTCCAGCTCTGCTTTTCGGCCGGCAGCAAGGCCACGATCCGCCGCAACGCGATCTGGCAGCCGCTTTATTCGCTATCCTATTTCTTCATCATCCTGATGGGCTTCGCGGCGCTGCTCGCCGGCACCCGGCCAGAAGGTGGCGATACCAATGCCGTGCTGCTGCAGTTCGTGTCGGACAGCTACCCCGCCTGGGCGGTCGGGCTGTTAGCCGGCACCGCCTGCCTGCTGGCGCTGGTGCCGGGATCGGTGCTGCTGCTGACCGCCGGGTCGATCTTCAGCCGCAATGTCGTACGGCCGCTGAAGCCCGACATCAGCGAACGGCAGACGCTGCTCGTCTCGCGCCTGTCGATGGTGGCGTTCGCGGGCGTGGCGGTGTGGCTGACGCTGGGCGGATCGAAGTCGCTCGTCGAAATCGGGCTATCCGCTTATGCCGCGATCGGCATGCTGGCGCCGGGCGTGTTCCTGGCCTTCCTGTGGCCGCGCGCCCATGCGACGGGCGTGTTCATCGGGATCGTCGCCGGCTATATCGCGCTGCTGCTGCCGCAGGCGCAAGCCTTGTGGAACCACATCCTGCCGCAATGGGATCATGGCCTGATCGCCATGGGCGTGGACGCGGCGGTGACGATCCTTGCCTGCCTGCTGCTGCCGGCGCGGCGGCCGTTGCCGGCCGCCGCGACAGCCTGAACCTTCGGCGCCCGATCCGTCAGGCCGCGACGGCCTGACGATCGGCTTCCGACCAGGTCTTGAGTTTGGCTTCGAGCAGGCCGAGCAGCCGGGCCGGGGCGCCATCGAGCTGGCGACCGAGCCGGTGGACGAGGCTGACGGTGCTATGTTCCAGCTCCGCATCGAGCAACGGGCGGGCAACCAACGTCCCCTCCTCGATCTCGGTCAGCGCCGAGATGCGCGGCAGCACGGTGACGGCGCGGCCGGCGCGCGCGGCATCGCGCATCATCTGCAGCGAACTGGTGACGAGCCGCGGTTCCAGCCAGGTCTGCGCCCGCTTTTCGGCATCGTTGAGGATCGTGCGGATGCGAAAGCCCTTGGGCGGCAGGCAAAGATCGAAGCGCGCAAGATCGGCGATGGTGAGCGACGGCAGCGCGGCCGCCGGATGACGCGGCGCGCAGAGCACCATCAGCGGCTGCCCCACGGTGGCGCGGGTGCGGATCTTGGGTTCGTTGGTGGTGTTGAAGATCATCCCGATATGCGCTTCATCGTCCAGCACCATGCGAACCAGTTCGCTGGTCGTGCCGCTGGAAACGGTGATCGCGATGCCGGGATTGCGCCGCTGGAAGCCATCGATGATGTCGGTGAAGGCGGCGCCGAGAAAACCTTCGCCAACGGCGAGGTCGATCCGCCCGGTCTTCACCTCGCGCAGTTCGCGCAGCTGATTCATCAGTGCTTCGCGATCGGCGAGCTGGTTGCGGTGATATTCGAAGGCAAGGCGGCCGGCCTCGGTAAGCCGAATCGAACGGCGGCCACGTTCGATCAACGCGATTCCCATTTCCGCTTCGAGCTGGGCGATCTGGCGGCTGATCGACGAAACCGCGACCCCAATCTTGTCGCTGGCGAGCCGCATGGACCCGAGATTGGCGGCTTCGTAGAAATAATTCAGAGCATTATCCCACATCGTGCGTGACCCCCGATTGTTTCTGACCGGCCTTCATGGCTCTCTATGAATCGCATGCTGCGTCATGTTTGCGGGAAGCGCAATGATATTCGCCATTCGTTGCCCTTGCCGCCAAACAGGCTTCGTCGCAACACGGTGTGACCGATGGGCGGACCAGCCCTTCGGACATGCTTTCAGGGGGTGTTCGCGTTTTGACGACCAAGCGATCCCGCGTTGACTGGCGCGGCTATATTCCTGCCATCACGACGCCGTTCGATGCGAACCATGCGCTCGACCTGAACGGGTTGGGCCGGTTGCTGGAATGGCTGCACGGCGAAGGCATGCACGGGCTGGTGATCGCCGGCACCACCGGCGAATGGCCCAGCCTTTCCGGCGCCGAGCGCAAGCAGCTGTTCCGCGCCGTGGGCGACCAGATGGGTGGCAAGCTGCCGCTGCTGGCCGGCTGCACCGCGTTTACCGCGCGCGAAGTGCTGGAATTCGCCGAGGTAGCGGCAGACGCCCGATTCGACGGCATCCTGGTGACGCCGCCGCCTTATTTCCGGCCGAACGCCGACGAGATCGTCGGCTTTTACGAGGACGTATCCCGGGGATCGCGCCTGCCGATCTGCGTCTATAACTGGCCGCCGGGCACCGGCATCGACATGCCGCTGGAGTTGCTGGAGCGCATTGCCGACATCGAGAATGTCGTCGCGATCAAGCAATCGACCGGCGATCTGCGCCGTTTCGTCAGCACCTTCTTCGCCCTGAAGGACAAGGTGCGCGTATTCGGCCATTCGATGGACGAACATGGGCTGGCACTGCTGGAAGCGCGCGGCGGCGACGGCACGATGGGCGCGGGCGCGGTGCTCGGCAGCGTTCATCCCGATTTCTACAACCATCTGTGGAAAGGCGAGATCGATGCCGCGCGGGCATGCGGCGCCAAGGACCGGGTGGTGCTGGACCAATGGTACACGCAGGATCTGGTGGGCCGTTTCGGTTCGGGCCCCGCGATCCTGAAGGCCGCGCTGAACGCGCAAGGGTTGCCCGGCGGCCATGTCCGCCCGCCGCTGCGCGACGTTTCCGCCGCCGATGCGGACAGCATCCGCGAGACGCTGGTCGGGCTGGGACGCATCTGATCCGGCGACCGTGCCGAAACTGTTTCAGCATCCATTGCCGCTGCGGCTAGGTATCGGGCGAACGTGGCAATGGATCCTGGCCTTCGCCGGGGCAGCGATGGTGAACGGGAACCCGACGGCGTGACGCACAAGAGTGACGTGCTGGTAATCGGTGGCGGGCTGATCGGCTGCGCGACCGCATGGCGGCTCGCCCGCGCCGGCGCGCAGGTCACGCTGCTGGAGGCGGGCGACATCAATGCGGGCGCATCCGGCCAGAATGCCGGATCGCTGCATTTCCAGATCGAACGGCGCTTTATCGAAAATGGCGAGGCGCTGGCCGAACAGGCGGCGCGGATCGTTGCGCTCAACCGGCTGGCGATCACCGACTGGCGCGGGCTGGAAGCCGAACTGGGCGCCGACCTGCACGTCAGCATGGCCGGAGGCCTGATGGTGGCCGAAACCCCCGAACAGGTGGCGATGCTGGAAGCCAAGGTCCGCCGCGAAAGCGCCGAAGGACTGGCGAGCCGGCTGATCGACGGCGATCAGGCCCGCGCCGTCGCGCCCTGCCTTGCCCCGCAAATCCTGGCCGCCTGCCACCTGCCGGACGAAGGCCATGCCGATCCCCGCGCGGTGACGCCCGCCTTTGCCGCCGCTGCCCGCGCCGAGGGCGCCGACATTCGCACGCGAACGGCGGTGCAGGCGATCCGTCGCGAGGCGGGCGCGTTCCATGTCGGCACGGCCGACGCCGCCTTCCGCGCCGACCGGGTGCTGATCGCCTGCGGTGCGTGGACCGCGCATGTCGCGGCGCTCGCCAACCTGCACATGCCGCTTTATCCGGTGGCGCTGCTGATGAACGCGACCGAGCGGACCGCGCCGGTCCTGCCCCAGTTGATCCAGCATGTCGGCCGCCGGCTTTCGATGAAGCAGGCTTATGCCGGCAATATCCTGATCGGCGGCGGCTGGCCGTCGCGGCTGGCGCAAAAGGCCGATGGCGGGTTCGACCTCGGCGCCAAGGCGAGCATTATCCAAGCCTCGCTGGCGGGCAATCTGCGCGCGGCGATCGATACGGTGCCGATGGTGGAACGGCTGAACCTGATCCGCAGCTGGACCGGTGTGACCGCGATCAGCGCCGATCAGTTGCCGATCGTGGGCGAAGTGCCGCGCATGCCCGGCCTGTTCGTGGCGGGGGGCGGATCGGCCTTCACGCTGGGCCCGACCTTCGCCCGGCTGCTGGCGCGCGCAATGGGCGGCGAGCGGGTGGCGGAACTGGACCTGCTTTCGCCCGCGCGGTTCGAACATCTCAACAGCTTCATGGGGTGATGGGGATGCGGATCGAAGCAGATGTGACGCGCGGCAATGCGATCACCATCATCGTCGATGGCGAGGCGCTGCCCGCTTTTGCCGGCGAAACCGTGGCGACCGCGATGCTGGCGGCGGGGCGGCAGGTCTTCCGCGCCGATACCGGGGGAAAGCCGCGCGGGCTTTACTGCAACATGGGCACGTGCAGCGAATGCCTCGTGACGATCGTGGCGAGCGGGCGACGGGTGCGCGCCTGCCTGACCGAGGCGGTCGACGGGATGGAGATCGCGACCCGTGGCTGACACGTTCGACGTCGTGATCATCGGCGGCGGCCCGGCGGGGCAGGCCGCGGCGCTGGCGCTGGCGCTGGCCGGCCACGGCCTTGCCATTGCGGTGATCGACGAACCGCCCCGGCCGGGCGGGCAGATCCTGCGCCAGCCGCCCGCACCCTTTGCCGTATCCAACTGGCTGCCCGGCCGCAGCTATGACGGGCTGAAGGCGCAACTGGCCCGGTTCGAGGCGCTGGAGGGCATAAGCTGGCTGGGTGGCCATTCCGCCATCGGGTTGGTGCGCGAAGCGGACGGGCTTGTCGTGCAGGCAAGCGGGCAGGACGGGTTGCGCCGGCTGGTCGCGCGGCGCGTGCTGGTGGCCGCGGGTTGCCAGGATCTGGCCGTGCCGCTGCCCGGCTGGACCTTGCCCGGCGTCTATGCGGCGGGCGGCATCCAGGCCTTCATCAAGAGCCAGCAGATCGTGCCGGGCGAACGCGTGCTGCTTGCCGGCACCCATCCCCTGATGCTGCTGATCGGCGCACAGATCGTGGCGGCGGGCGGCACGCTGGCGGGCGTGCTGTTCGCCCAGCCGCGCCAGACGATGATCGCGAACGCGCTGCGCCATGCGACGGCCGCCGCCGCCCATGCCGGCAATCTGGCGGCGGCGGCATCGGCGATGAAGGTGCTGGCCGGCGCCGGCGTCGCCGTGCGCTTCGATACCGCGCTGACGGCGGCGATCGGCAATAGCCAGGTGGAAGGGGCACGGACCGCTGCCGGCGACATCGCCTGCAATGCGATCGGCCTGTGCTACGGCTTCGTCCCGCAATCCACGCTGCCGCGCATGGCGGGTGCCCGCGTGCAGACGGCCGGCCCGGCGGGTGGCTGGGCGACGGTGGCGGACGGCTGGGGCCAATCGAGCGTGCCCGGCCTGTTCGTGGCGGGCGAGACCACCGGCGTCGCCGGCGCACCGGCGGCAATGGCCGCGGGCGAAATGGCGGGCATCGGCATCGCGCACAGCCTGGGGCTGATCGATGCGAGCGAGGCCCAGCACCGCGCCGGCCCGGCCCGGCGGCGCCATGCGCGGTTGCTGGGCTTTGCCCGGATGCTCGATGCGGTGGCCGATCCGACGGGCTACCTTCCCGCCCCCACCCCCGACACGCTGGCCTGCCGCTGCGAGGATGTCGATTTCGCCACGATCGATCAGGCGATCGCGACCGGCGGATCGGCCAATGCCGTGAAGCTCGCCACCCGCTGCGGCATGGGCGCGTGCCAGGGCCGCAATTGCGAGCCGACGCTGCTACGCCGAATGGCAACGGCAGGACGAACCGACGATACCGGCTTCACCCAGCGCTTTCCCGCCCGGCCGGTCGCGATCGGCGATCTGGCGGATTGACGTTGCTTCCGCAGCAACGATCTTTGCCGATGCGTTGCGTTGCCTGACAGGATCGTGCCCGACACACTCGCGCCATTCCCAATGGAGAGCCCCATGCCCGAAAAGCCCAGAATCCTTGCCGTCGACCATATCAGCTGGACGGTGCCCGATCTGGACGCGGCGCTCGCTTTCTATTGCGGCGTGCTGGGCGCGGAGGAGCTGTTCCGGCTCGGCCCGCTCGACGCCGCCGAGATGCCGCGCGAGGCGGATGGGCGCGACTGGATGGAAGCGCATGTCGGCGTTGCCGGCGCGAAGCTGACGCTCGTCATGCTGAAGCTGACCGACAATATGAACTTCCAGCTCGTCCAATATGACAAGCCCGCCGACCGCCGGCAGGATGTGCCGCGCAACTGCGATCGCGGCGGCCACCATCTCGGCCTGAAGGTGGACGATGTCGACAAGGCGATCGTCTGGCTGGAGGCGCATAGCTGCAAGGCATCGGAAATCATCCACATCACCGAAGGGCCGATGGCGGGGAAGAAGAATGTCTATGTGCTCGATCCGTTCGGGCACCAGCTTGAGATTGTCGACTGATTTTACCCCCTCCTCCGTTTGGTTCGAGCCACGTCGGGAACCGTGGGCGCAACTTTTGGGCCCGCGTCTCGACCGACGTGTCTCGACCGACGCATCTCGGCTTCGCTCGATGCGGCTCAACACGAACGGGTGAGTTAAACCTTTGAGGACTGCAGACATGCCCAACAGCAAGATCAACCCCGAAGGCCTTTATGATGCCGTCGGCTACGGATTTTCCCACGCATCCGTGCAGGAAGGCGGCCGGACGCTGCACCTGGCGGGCCAGGTGGCGTGGGACAAGGATTGCAACGTCGTCGGCGGTGGCGATCTGGCCGCGCAGACGCGGCAGGCGCTGGCCAATCTGAACGCCGTGCTGGCCGCCGCCGGCGCGACGCCAGCCAATATCGTGCGGCTGCGCACCTATGTGGTGAACCACAGCCCCGACAAGCTGGGCGTGGTGCTGCCCGAAATCGGTGCCTTCTATGCCGGGGCGACCCCCGCCCCCAACACCTTCATCGGCGTGGCCGCGCTGGCGCTGCCCGATTTCCTGATCGAGATCGAGGCGACGGCGGCGCTGCCGGGCTGAGCCAAGAGGGCTGTTCACCCACGGCCGCGCACGGTAGAGCGGCGCCATGCCTCCGCTTCTCCTTGTCATGCTGGGCGGCGCCATCGGTGCCGGCCTGCGTTATCAAATATCGCGCTTTGCCCTTCAGATCATGGGTTCGGGTTTCCCCTGGGGAACCTGGATCATCAACCTCGTCGGCGGGTTGCTGATGGGCATATTGGTCGGCGCGCTTTCCGGCGATCCGGTGGGCACGGCGCCGCTGCGCCTGCTGCTGGGCGCCGGCGTGCTGGGCGGTTTCACCACCTTTTCGGCCTTCAGCCTGGAAACCGTGGGGATGCTGCAGGCCGGCGGGCATGTGATGGCCGCCGCTTATGCCGTATCGTCGGTCGCCGGTTCGGTGGTGCTGTGCATCATCGGCCTGTTCATCGGGAGGGCGCTGGCATGAGCGGAAGCACGAGCGGAGACAAGTCAGTGGACAAAGCGGCGGACAATGTGCGCCAGTTCACCGTCGCCGACGACGATCACGGCATCCGGCTCGACCGCTGGTTCAAGCGGCACCTGCCCGATGCGAGCTTCAACACCGTGTCGCGCTGGGCGCGCACCGGGCAGTTGCGCGTCGACGGCAAGCGCATCGCGCCGGGCGACCGGATCGAGGCGGGGCAGATCATCCGCGTTCCCCCGGCCGAAAGCGCACCGGCCGCCGCCGCGCCGCGCCCGAAAAAGGCCCGCCCGCCGCTTTCGCCCGAGGATACGGAATTCGCCCAGGCGATGGTGATCCACCGCGACAGGGCGGCGATCGTGCTCAACAAGCCCCCCGGCCTCGCCACGCAGGGCGGCACCAAGACCGAACGCCATGTCGACGGAATGCTCGACGCCGTGCAGTTCGAGGCGGACGGACGGCCCAAGCTGGTCCACCGGCTCGACAAGGATACGTCGGGCGTGCTGCTGGTCGCGCGGTCGGCCAATGCCGCCGGCCATTTCGCCAAGGCGTTCAGCAGCCGCACGGCGCGCAAGGTCTATTGGGCACTGATCACCGGCGTGCCTTCGATCGACGATGGCATGATCGAACTGCCGATCGCCAAGCAGCCCGGCACCGGCGGCGAGAAGATGCATGTCGACGAGAAGGAAGGTTCGCCCGCGCGCACCCGCTATCGCGTGATCGAGCGCGCCGGCAACCGCGCCGCCTGGGTGGAGCTGCAGCCCTATACCGGCCGCACCCACCAGCTGCGCGTCCACATGGCGGCGATCGGCCACCCGATCGTCGGCGACGGCAAATATGGCGGCCAGGAAGCCTTTCTGACCGGCGGCATCAGCCGCAAGATGCACCTCCATGCCCGCCGCCTGCGCGTCGACCACCCCGAAGGCGGGCAGATCGACGTCCGTGCCGAGCTGCCGTCGCACTTCGCCGAAAGCCTGGAAACGCTGGGCTTCGACCCCGCCGACGGCGATCGGCTGCCGCTGGACGAACCCAAGTTCAGCGAAACCGCCGAAGGCAAGCGCCGCGCGACCAACGCCGCCGCCAAGGCCCGCCGCAAGGAACGCAAAGGCGAACGGCGCGGCCGGGGACGGAAGTGACAGCAAGCGGCAGGGCAAAAGGCGCAGCGCTTTCCGCGGTGAAATTCATCGGCCGGGCGACGTGGGCCGTCCTTGCTTTGATCGGCCTTGTGGCGGTTGCAGTCGGTATACTTGGTAGCCGCCTCGGCCTTTACCAAAATGATGTTTCGATGAGAAAATTGTCGCCGGACGGCAAATATATCGCTCAGATCGTCACCTCAGACCAAGCATTCGACATCGAAAGGATGGTGACGATCAAGGCCAGCGCGGGCGGCAAGGGACGGGCTGTTCTCGTCTACGAATCTCCCTACGCTTTCGACATCGGCATCGCTTGGCGCGATCGTGACACACTCGCGGTTTCGTTGCCCTGCATCCCGCCCGACATCATTCGCCCGGTTTATCATGGCGATGAAAATGGCCAGCTTCGACGCATCATCGTGGAAGCACAGCCGGCCGACCCAGCCTGCCGTTTTGCGCGGGGCGTCGCGCCTGCGGGCGGCTTCCCGGGAGACCAGCCATGAACCACCTCGCCGTTTTCGATTGCGATGGGACGCTGGTCGATAGCCAGGCCAATATCTGCGACGCGATGGAGGAAACCTTCACCCGCGCCGGGCTGGCGGTGCCGGATCGCGAGGCGGTGCGGCGGATCGTGGGCCTGAGCCTGGTGGAAGCGGTGCGCGAACTGCATCCGCTGGGCGATGCCGCACTGCATCAGGCGATGGCGCAGGATTATAAGAGCTGCTTCCACGCGCTGCGCGGGCGCGGGCTGGTATCCGAACCGCTGTTCGACGGCATAGCGGAAACGATCGCCGCGTTGGACGCCGATGGCTGGCTGCTCGGCGTGGCGACCGGCAAGTCGGATCGGGGCCTCAACCTGTGCCTCGCCCACCACGCTATCGCCGATCGCTTCGTCACGCTGCAAACGGCGGACCGGCACCCCAGCAAGCCCCACCCGTCGATGCTGATCCAGGCGATGGCCGATGCCGGCGCCGCCCCCGCAACCACGGTGATGATCGGCGATACGCGCTATGACATCGCGATGGCCAAGGCCGTGGGCGCCACCGCGATCGGCGTGGCCTGGGGCTATCATGACGCGGCCGAGCTTCATGCCGAGGGCGCGGATCGCGTGGCGCGGCACCCGCAGGAGCTGATCGAGATGCTCAAGGAGATGCGATGACCCCCGAAGACCGCGATCGGCTGGCGCGGACGCGTTACGCCATGCTTTCGGCGATGCGCGCCTCGGGCGTGCTGCTGATGCTGCTCGGCCTGTGGATCTGGAACGGCAATATCCTGCGCGATGGCGGCTGGCCGGTCGTCGGCGTGCCGCTGTTCGCCATCGGCTTCATCGAATCGCTGCTGCTGCCGCAAATCTTTGCGCGCAAGTGGAGGACCCCGCCGGAATGAAGCGTTTCTACAAGCAGGTCGCCACCGTGGCCGGGCCGGACGGCTGGGGCATCACGCTCGATGGCCGGCCTGTGAAAACGCCCGCGCGCAATGCGCTGATGCTGCCCAACGCCGCGCTGGCCGAAGCCGTGGCGGCCGAATGGGACGCGCAGGGCGAGACGATCGACCCGCGATCCATGCCGATGACGGGGCTGGCCAATGCCGCGATCGACCGGGTGGCGCCGGACCCCGCGCGCTTTGCCAAAGATATCGCCGTCTATGCCGAGACCGACCTCACCTGCTATCGCGCCGACGAGCCCGAGGATCTGGTGGCGCGGCAGGCCGAACAGTGGGACGCGCTGCTCGACTGGGCACGCACCCGCTATGACGTGCATTTCGAGATCGCGACCGGGATCATCCACAAGGCGCAGCCCGAAGCGACAGTGGCCCGGCTGGCCGATGCCGTGGCGGTGCGCGATCCCTTTGCGCTGGCCGCGCTGTCGCCGCTGACCACGATCAGCGGATCGCTGGTCGCCGCCCTCGCCGTGCTGGAAGGCGCGATCGACGCCGAAGCCGCCTTCGCCACCACCCATCTCGACGAGCTGTGGCAGGCCGAGCAATGGGGCGAGGATTATCTGGCCGCAGAGGCCCGCGAACGGCGCCGGCAGGATTTCACCGCAGCAGCCCGCTTCGCGGCGCTGGCGGCGGGTTAGGGCAGCGCGTCGGATAGCCATGGCGGCGGGTCACTTGCTTCACGGAAAGTCGTCGCCCCTCAAGATTTGGCACCGCTGACTTCGACCGCTCACGACCGAACTACGTCACTGGACAACAATCCTCGGGTATCGACTTGCAGACATTCAATGCAAGTGTAAGTTAAATCCATGGAGGCTCCGAGAAAAAACCAATCGATCGGATGCCTGCGGATCGGGGTGCCGATCATTATTTTAGTAGCGCTCGGTATATATAGCGCATTCCCGCACCCTATCCATAATCAGGCAAGATTGAAGGCGATAGCTTTGGAATCCAAGCATTTGATGGCCGCTCACCCGATCGGACCCCATGACGATCCCGCCAGTATTCCGGAAGATCAATGGCCACCTACGATCGCCGAATTGGAGCCTTATTCTGTTACTGTTTTCCATGGGTCGGTGCACATCGGCACGAAACCATTTTTCGATGGCGGCTGGGGATACGGCTTCGCTCCGGACAAACGAAACCTTGGATGGCTTCCCGAATGTTGGTCAGAGTTAAACTATGACCTATATTGGCACGGCCCCTGCTAAGCGAAGCTGATTGCTGTCGGTTATGCGAGCATCCGCGTTTGATATCTTTTTCGCTAGAAAGCCGCAGGTCCGCTACCCACCCAAACCAAACACCGGGGAAGTCCTGATCGGCAGGTTTCGCCTGGCCCAAAGGCTGCGATCACGACCTAGCCGGCAGCCGGGCCGAGCAGCAGCAGGCCGATCACGCCGCCGAGCAGCAGGGCGCCGAAATAGAGTTTGAGCGCGATGCCGAGCGCACGGAGTCGGCTGATCGCCAACTGCGTGTGGAACCAGTGGGTTTCGATGGCGATATACCAGACCGTCGCGATCGCCGAGACGGCGAGGCCCACCACCTGCCAGCCGGTGCCGTGCAACCGCGCCAGCACCGACGACATCGAAATGATGATCGCATAGGGGCCGGCATAATAGCATTGCAGGAAGAAGGGGCGGCGCAGGCTCTTGCGGTCGACGCGCTGGTGCTGGCGATGGAGCAGCCCCTGCGCCATCATCAGCGGAAAGAGGCTGAACACGAGCGAGCGGAAGATCAGCAGATTCTGTTCCGACCCGACAATCGCCTTGCCGACATCCGACACGCCCTGATCGATCTGGGTGTGGAGCAGCAGTTCCAGCCCGTGCGCGAGCAGCAACGAGAGCATCAGGAACAAGGGCGGGCTGAGCATATCGGTGAACTGTTCGTCGAACGGCTCACCCATTTCGGATTGGGTATAATGCGCCAGCCGGACCGGGTGGCGGACGGTGCGCGAAAAGGTACGGGGATAGAAGATCAGCCAGGTCATCACCTCGTAGAGCAATTCTTCGAGTGACCGGACGAGCTTCAGAAAGTCCATGGGCGCCCCCGCCTGACTGGCTGACGATGCCGTTGAAACATCAGCGCAAGCCGGCGGCAAGCCCCAAATGACGCGCGAGGATCAGGCGGCGGATTGCCAGCCCCCGGCAAGCGCCAGCGCGACGGCTTCGGCCACCTTGATGCCGTCGATCGCGGCGGACAGGATGCCGCCCGCATAGCCGGCCCCCTCGCCCGCCGGGTAGAGACCGGCGAGGTTGAGGCTCTGCCCGTCCGGCCCGCGCGTGATGCGGATCGGCGAGGAGGTTCGCGTTTCCACCCCCGTCATCACCGCATCGGGATGATCATAATTGGCGATCTGGCGGCCGAAGATCGGCAGCGCCTCACGCAGAGCCTCGATCGCGTAGGGCGGCAGGCATTGCGACAGATCGGTGAGGTGGACGCCCGGCTTGTAGGATGGCGTGACCGCGCCAAGCTCGGTCGACGGGCGGCCGGCAAGGAAATCGCCCACCTTCTGCCCCGGCGCGGCATAGCTCGATCCGCCCGCGACATAGGCCAGCGATTCCCAGTGGCGCTGGAACTCGATGCCGGCGAGCGGGTGGCCGGGATAATCGCGTTCCGGGTCGATCGTGACGACGAGCCCCGAATTGGCGTTGAATTCCGCGCGCGAATATTGGCTCATCCCGTTGGTGACGACGCGGCCTTCTTCCGACGTGGCGGCGACGACGCGGCCGCCCGGGCACATGCAGAAGCTGTAGACCGTCCGCCCGTTCGTCGCCTGGTGCGAGATGCTGTAGGCGGCGGCGCCGAGATCGGGATGTTTGGCGCAATCGCCATAGCGGGCCCTGTCGATCCACGACTGGGGATGTTCGATCCGCACGCCGATCGCAAACGGCTTCGCCTCGATATGGACGCCGCGATCGTGGAGCATGTGGAAGGTGTCGCGCGCGCTGTGGCGCACCGCCATCACGACATGATCGGCGACGAGATAGGTGCCATTGTGGAAATGGAGGCCGCGCACGTGGCGGCTGCCATCGGCCGACGTTTCGATATCGAGATCATCGACCCGATGTTCGAAGCGATATTCGCCGCCAAGCTCCTGAATCGTCTCGCGGATGCTTTCGACCATCGTGACCAGCCGGAAGGTGCCGATATGCGGATGCGCGTCCGTCAGGATTTCCGGCGGTGCACCCGCCTTGACGAATTCGGTGAGCACCTTGCGGCCGAGATGGCGTGGATCCTTGACCCGGCTGTAGAGCTTGCCATCGGAAAAGGTGCCCGCCCCGCCTTCGCCGAACTGGACGTTCGATTCGGGGTTGAGCTCCGAGCGGCGCCACAGGCCCCAGGTATCCTTTGTGCGTTCGCGAACGACCTTGCCGCGATCGACGATGATCGGCCGGAAGCCCATCTGGGCGAGGATCAGGCCGGCGAGCAGGCCGCAGGGCCCCGCCCCGATCACCACCGGGCGCGGCCCGGCATAATCGGCGGGTGCCTGGGCAACGAAGCGATATTCGGTTTCGGGCGCGCGGTTTACGTGGCTGTCGGTGGCGAAGCGGGCGAGCAACGCGGCCTCATCCGCAACCGCGACGTCGATCGAATAGACCAGCTGGATCGCCGATTTGCGCCGCGCATCATTGCCGCGCCGCGCCACCGTCCAGGACAGGATTTCGGCCGGGTCCAGCCCCAGCCGCGCCGCGATGGCGGCAGGCAGGGCTTCGGCCGGATGATCGAGCGGAAGCTTCAGTTCGGTGATGCGCAACATGACCGCGCCTTTACCCCCGACCGCCTGCGAGCACCATCCGCCACGGCCGAGAGCAATGATTGCATTTTATGCAATCGTGCGGTTGCATTTTTTAATCGACTTCTACCAGATCGGTAGACTATTCATTGTGCAGCGCACAAAAGTGCAGTGCCCGAGTGGGGGCCGGCACGCGCCACGCCGGCTATTCCGCCGGCGCGATGGAGGATATTCCATGCGTATGTTCGAAACGGCGACCAGCCTGGCGCTGGCGATCGCCTCGCAGGTACTCGCGGTGGGCGTGATCGTTACCTTCTGATCCGCACCTGATGGCACTCCCCGCCCGGCCTGCCGCCGGAGCGGGGATTGCCTCTTTCGCAAGCGTCTTTCTCTGCCTACATTCCGGTCGCGATGACGACCCCGCCGATCAGCGAGCTATCCGACCGGGCACGCGACATTTTTCGTGTCGTCGTCGAAAGCTATATCGGCACCGGCGCGCCAGTGGGATCGCGCACCATTTCGCGCCTTTCCGGCCTCAATCTTTCGCCCGCCTCGATCCGCAACGTGATGCAGGATCTGGAGGAGCTGGGCCTTCTTGCTGCACCGCACACATCGGCCGGGCGAATGCCCACCGAAATCGGCCTGCGCCTGTTCGTCGACGGGATGATGCAGGCGGCCGAGCCATCCGCCCATGAACGCGCCGCGATCGAGGCGCGGATCACCGGCGGGCCGGTGGAAGATGCGCTGACGGCGGCAAGCGCGGTGCTATCCGGCCTGTCATCCTGCGCGGGTATCGTGCTCGTCCCCCCGCGTGAGCCGGTGGTGCGCCAGTTCGGCTTCGTGCCGCTGTCCCGCGATCAGGCGCTGGCCGTGCTGGTCGGCGCGGACGGCACGGTGGAAAATCGCGTCGTCGATCTGCCGCAGGGCACCCCCGCCCACCTGCTGACCGATGCCAGCAATTATATCAGCAGCCAGCTTTCGGGGCTGACGCTGCGGGAGGCCGAGGAAAAGCTGCGCGGCGAAATCGGCCATGGCCGCGCCGCGCTGGACAATGCCGCCGCCGATCTGATCGCGCGCGGCCTTGCCGTCTGGTCGGAAGACGGCGCGTCGCGCCCGGTGCTGATCGTGCGCGGCCAGGCCAATCTGATCGACCCGGCGGCGGCGGCCGACCTTGAACGCGTGCGCCAGTTGCTCGACGAACTGGAGAGCAAGGAGGAGATCGCCCGCCTGCTCGACAGCGCCCGATCCGGCCAGGGGATGAAGATCTTCATCGGATCGGAGAACAAACTATTCTCGCTTTCCGGCTCATCCGTGATAGCGGCCCCCTATCGCGGCGGCGACGGCCGCGTGGTCGGCGTGGTCGGAGTGATCGGGCCGACCCGGTTGAACTATGCGCGTGTCGTTCCCATGGTGGATTTCACCGCACAGACTTTGACGAGATTGATGGCATGACCGAACAGACGACCCCCGAGACCCCCGACGCCTCCGCGCCGGAGAGCGCCGAGGAGGCCGCGAAGAATCCGCTCGCCAATCTTGAGGCGGATCTGGAGAAGCTCAAGACCGACCTGCTCTACGCCCAGGCCGAAACGCAGAATGTGCGCCGCCGGCTGGAGAAGGAGAAGGCCGACGCCATCGCCTATGCCGCGACCGGCTTTGCCCGCGACATGCTTTCGGTGGCGGACAATATGGCCCGCGCGCTGGCCGCCGTGCCGCCCGAGGCTGCGTCCGACGAAAAGCTGAAGCCGTTCATCACCGGCATCGAGATGACCGCGCGCGAACTGGAAACCGTGTTCCAGCGCAACGGCATCAGCAAGATCCCGGCGATGGGCGAAGCGCTCGATCCCAATCGCCATCAGGCGATCATGGAAATGGAGCATGGCGAAGCGGCACCCGGCACGATCGTCCATGAAATGCAGACCGGCTACATGCTGAAGGATCGGCTGCTGCGCCCCGCGATGGTGGGCGTGGCGAAGGCCCCGGCCGGCCACAGCGTCGACACCCAGGCCTGATCGCCCGACCGCCGGGGACCGCGTGATGATGACGACGACGGCCCCCGGCGGGCGCGGATGAACGAAGCCGCCATCGCACCCGCGGCTTCGCGCTGGCGGATGATCGCCGCCAAGGCCAAGGCACCGGCGACGCTGGTCGCCGGCACCGTCGTCATCCTCAACATCATCCGCATCGTCAGCAGCATGGTGCTGACGCGCATGCTGGACGTCGAGGTATTCGGCGTCGTCGGCATCCTGACATCGATCACGATCATTTTCGGGATGATTTCCGACCTCGGCTTCGCGGCCTATGTGATCCGCAGCGCAGAGGGCACCGACAAACGCTTCCTCGATGAGATCTGGACGCTGCGGCTGATGCGATCCGCCGGGCTGGCGGTGTTGCTGGCGGTGCTCGCCTGGCCGATTTCCGCTTATATCGGCGAACCCGATCTCGCCCCGGCCCTGGCCGTGTTCGGCATGAGCTTCCTGCTGGAAGGGATCACGTCGATGGCAACGGCGACCTCGATCCGCAACGGACAGGTCGGCCGGATCAGCCTGTTCGACATCTCGGCCGCCGTCATCCAGACCGCGCTGACCATCTTCATCGCCTATTTCCTGCGCAGCTACTGGGCGATCATCTATGCCACGCTGCTCGGCAACGTCGTGAAGATCGTGCTGAGCTATGCGATGTTTTCGGGATCGCGCCGGCACTGGCATTTCAGCCGCGCGCGGGCGGCCGAACTGTGGCGCTTTGCCCGCTACATCACGGGATCGAGCATCCTGACGATGATCATCTCGCAGAGCGACAAGATCGCCCTGTCGCGGTTCCTGCCGCTCGATCTTTTCGGCCTCTACATGATCGCGGTGACGCTGGCGCAAGGCCCGCTGGCCTTTGCCGCGCCTTATGCCAACCGCGTCCTCTTTCCCGCTTATGCCCGCATCGCGCGCGAGGAGCCGGCAGCCTTGCGCGAGCGCTTCTACAGCTGGCGGCGGCGGATCAGCGCGCTGTTCGCGCTGGCGGCGGGCGGGTTGGTGACTTCGGCGCCGCTGGCGATCGAGCTGCTCTACGATCCGCGCTATCGCGGCGCGTCCGTCTATCTGCAACTGCTCGCCATCGGCGCGATCCCCGCGCTCAACACGCAAGCCGCCAACGCCGTGCTGATCGCGGCCGGACGGATGTGGACAACGATGGCCAGCAATATCGTGCGCTTGTGCTGGCTGATCGGCGGCGGCACGCTCGGCTATCTCGGCTTCGGCCCGATCGGCCTGATCGCAGCGGTGGGCACGGTCGAGGTGGCGGCGCAGCTTTATTACTGGTTCGCGCTCGGCCGCAACGGCCTGCTGAATGTGAAGGAAGAGCTGCTGTTGCTGGCCGCTGCCCTGCTCGGCGCGCTATTGGGCGAAGGCGTGACGGCCGTGGGCCTGCTGTTCATCCATTAAGGCGGTTTCGAACACGCGCGGCGCGGCTCAGCGCGCTTGTTCGACCTGTTCGATCAGCTGGAACAGGCGTTCCGGGGGTAGCGTGAAACCCTGTTCGACCGGATCGGCGACGACATAGCCCCAGCCTATGCCCGCCGCATCGGCAAAGGGCTTGAAGTGTGCATTGAAGCGATCCGGCGGCTGGATGGCGAGTGCAACGCTGCCCTGCGGAGCCGCCATCAGCACATGATTGTGGGCCGAGCCTTCCACGAAAACCGTCATTTCCGCATTGGCCAGCATGTCGACAATGTCGGCGACCTTTTCCTTTTCGGGGTTGAGGATCGCAAAGCCCCGCGCCGCCAGCAGTGCGGCGATCTGCGCCTCATTGGCAAGATGACGGGGCGAGCCGGTGACGCCGCGCGTAAGGAATACCCGCTTCGGCCCGCCCGGGCGGGCCTGGGCGCGCAGGCGCGATCGCAGCGCCGCCAGCCGTTCGGCCCAGCTCTGGTTGAGCCCGCGATCATCGACCAGCCAGAGCTGGCCGATGCGAGCGCGTTCAACGGCGCGCGCTTCCCTGCCCAACAGTGCGCGATAGCCCGGTTCGTGCAGCCAGGGCTTGCGCCGGGTTACGATCGGCGACCAGCCGCGCGTTGCGGCCAGTTCTTCATAGAGCAGACCATCCCGCAACCAGTGGCCGAAATAGCGTTCCGCCACCGAACTGGTGCACAGCATCGCCTCCCCGATCTCCTCGATCGGGCCGGTCAGCACATGGGGGCCATCATATTTGCGCAGCGCCAAATAACCGCGCCGGCTGAACAGCGCGCCATGCGCCATCACCACATCGGGGATCCGGTAGGCGACCGTGGCACCATGCGGGCACGGGCCGGCCTTCAGGCGGAAAAGTTCATAATCCCAGTTCGTTTCTTCCTGCACCTTGACGACGCGATCGAGATCGCCAGGCAGGCAATAGGCCGGTGGCGCGTCGCGTTCGAGCGCAGGGGCGAGCGTGATCTGTTCGACCGCGTCACCCAATATGTCCCGACGGACGCCCGGGAGCCGGCTCAATAGCCTCCCGCTGAAAGGCCGAAAGGACAGTGTCATGCCGCGCACCTGCCGGCATGGTCGAGAAGCCCGAGCAAATGCTGTTGCCGGGCCGCGAAGGTGGCGGACATGTCGTGCTGGCCGGCGAAACGACGGGCGGCGATGGCGGCGGCGCACAGCGCCTCGCGATCGCGATCCAGCGTGGCGATGCGGTCCGCCATCGCGGCCGGATCGTCCCGCCGCACGCTCCAGCCGACGGGCGCCAGCCGGACGATGCCGTCGAACGCCAGATTTTCATACGCCACCATCGGCACGCCGCAGCCAAAGGTTTCGAGATAGGTGCAGGATGGATCGGATTGGCGGTGGCAGCAGACGAACAGATCCACCTGTTCACGCAGATAGGGCATCAATCGCGTTTCGAAATCGACGCCGCCATGCAGCGTCACCCGATCGCCCAGCCCCGCTTCGCCGATCGCGCGGCCGATCGCATCGGACTGGCTGCCCGTACCGAAGATATCGAGATGGAAGGCAATACCGCGCGCCGCGAGTTCGCGGGCGACGGGCACGAGATGATCGGCGCCTTTCAGTGCTTCGAGCCGGCCGGTAAAGGCGAGCCTGAGCGGTCTGCCGCCGCGCAGCCGATCGGCCCGCGTTGCCATCGCCGCATCGTCCGCCATCATCGACACGGGCAACCGCGTGTCGAAGAAACACAGGGTCTGCGGGTTGATCCGGCCATAGAGATCGGCGGCAGGCGTGCCGTTCGCCTGCAGGCCATCCGCCCCACGGAAGATGCGCCGGCGACGCAGTTCCATGCCAGCCGCCCACACCGCGCTCTTCAACGTCTGCCACGCGCCGATATTCGCCGACGCGTTGATCTGGAGGCGCGTGCGCAGCAGGTTTTCGATGATGTAGACGATCGCGACGCCGAGCCGCCTGGCCTGGGCGAGCATCGGAAAATCGCGAATATCGTCGCCGCCGGCGAGGATGATGTCGGCATCGGCGATCAGCGCATCGGGAATCGGCGCCTCGGCATCGGCCAGCGCGATTTCGAAACCCAGCGCCTGCGGATCATAGAGGCGCCCGAAGGAAATCGTGGCCTGCGGGCCCCGGCGGAAGATCGCCCGCACCGGCCCAGGCCAGTCCCGATGCCATGTGGCAAGGCCACTGATCGCCTTGTCATCGAGGAATATGCCACCGTCTCCGGGCGCCGCGAAAACGCTGGGGACGATGACAACGCGTGGCCCGGCGCCACCGCGCCAGCCGGGCGAACCATCCACTTCACCTACCCTTTCGGCGCGCATCCATTCCGTTCCATCATCGGCCGGCCGCGATGGGCCAGCCAGCGCCGCGAATTTCGCCCGGCCATTGACGCGAAAAACTATCCAACCCCTGAAGCGAAGGCAAAAAGATTGTCGCTACACTGCGGCAGCCGGCCCCAGCGATCCCACGGCCGATCCCGGCACGCAGCCGATCGGCGCATCGCCCGATTTCTTGACATGCAAGGGATAATCCGGCTGTAGGGGCGGATCGGCGCCGCGCCATCCCTGCGCCGGCGCCTCGCCCCCGGCATTTTTCGGGGACGCCCGAAACCGAGGTCGAACCATGTCCCAAGCCACCGGCGAACGCGGCGGCGCGCCTTCGTTCCGCATGGGTTTCCGCGAATTCGTGGGGCTCGTGGCCATGTTGATGGCGATCAACGCGCTGGGCATCGATTCGATGCTGCCCGCGCTGCCCGCGATCGGCGACGCGCTCGACATCGGCAACGACAATCAGCGCCAGTGGATCATCGCGGCCTATGTGTTCGGTTTCGGATCGACGCAGCTGATCTATGGCCCGCTGGCCGATCGCTTCGGCCGCAAGCCGATCCTGCTGATCAGCATGATGCTGTTCGCCGCGACCAGCGTGCTGGCGGCCTTCGCCTGGGACTTCCAGTCGATCATCGCCGCGCGTGTGCTGCAGGGCGTATGTGCGGCGGCATCGCGCGTGCTGGCCATATCGATCGTCCGCGACCGTTATTCGGGCCGGCAGATGGCGCGGGTGATGTCGCTGTCGTTCATCGTGTTCCTCGCCGTGCCGATCCTGGCGCCGACGATCGGCCAGTTCATCCTGCTGTTCGCGCCCTGGCAGGGCATCTTCCTGTTCCTGGCGCTGTTCGGCATCGTGCTGGTCGGCTGGGCGGCTCTGCGCCTGCCCGAAACGCTGCATCCCGAAGACCGCCGCCCGATTTCGATCGCGAAGATCAGCAGCGCGGCCAAGGTGGTGATCGGCAACCGTTATTCGCGGGGCTACACGCTGGCATCGACCATGTTGTTCGGCGCGCTGATGGGTTTCATCACCTCCGTCCAGCAGATCTTCAGCGACATCTTCCACGAGGTCGATCTGTTCCCGTTGATCTTCGCCGGGATCGCCGCGTCGATGGGCGTCGCATCCTATCTCAATTCGCGCATCGTGGAACGGCTGGGCACGCGGCTGGTGTCGCACACCGCGCTGGTCGGCTTCATCCTCTGTTCGGCCGTGCATGTCGCCGTCGCGGCGAGCGGGCATGAAACGCTGCTGACCTTCGCGCTGCTGCAGGCGGCGACGATGGGCTGCTTCGGCCTGGCGGGATCCAATTTCGGGTCGATGGCGATGGAGCCGGTGGGCCATATCGCGGGCACGGCATCGTCGATCCAGGGTTTCACATCGACGGTGGGCGGCGCCGCGCTCGGCATCCTGATCGGCCAGCATTATGACGGCACGACCCTGCCGATGGCGGCGGGTTATCTGGTGCTCGGCCTCGTGTCGCTTGCCATCGTCGCGGTCACGGAACGCGGCAAGCTGTTCCGTGGCCATCCGGTCGCCAACGAAACCGTTTCCTGACCGATCAATAATCCTTCGAGACGCGGACGTTGGCGCTCGTGCGCCCGATCGTGGAGATGCTGGACAGGAGCGATAGCCAGCGCGTGATCTGAAACTCGATCCGCGTCGCCGAATAGCCCTGACCGTCGGTCACCAGCTCCACATAGGTCTTGCGGGTGATATATTTGCCCGCCGCGATCGAGGTGCCCTGCCCCGTCGTCGTATCCGCCGGCAGGATGCGCAGGCGATCGAGCCCCGCCGCCTGGCGGACGGCGTTGATCGGGTTGAGGCCGGTGCCGCCGCCCTGCAGCGAGGCGACGGCGGCGGCCAGCTGCACCGCTTCGGGCGCAGACAGGTTGGTGATCGACGTACCGAACAGCATCCGCGACAACAATTCATCCTCCGGCAGCGCGGGAATGCTGACGAACTTGATTTCGGGCCGATAAGCGGTGCCCGACACCCGGATCGTCGCGTTCAGATCCTGCATGTCCGCTTCCGCCACGATATCGAGCACTGGATCGGGCGGGGTTTCGCCAAGGAAGCGGATGGAGCCGCGTTCGAGATCGAAGCGGCGGCCGGCAAATTCATAACCGCCGCGCACCAGATCGGCCCGGCCGCTGATCGCCGGATTGTCGATCGTGCCCTTGATGGCGAGATCGGCCCGCCATTCGGAATCGAGGCCCAGCCCCGTCACCGTCAGGCGGTTGCGCGCCTTGGCCTTGAGGTCGAGCCCCCATGGCATCGGCGGCGCTTCGACATCGCCTTCATCGGCCGGGCGATTGATTTCCGTCACCTTGAGGCGCGGGATTTCGGCGGCGGCGGCGCGGCCGAGGCGGAAACGCCCGCGATCGAGCGTGACATCGCCCGCGATCAGCCCGCTGCCACGCGCCGCCGTGATCCGGATCGGCCCGGTGACCGTGGCGCCGATATCGTCGCGATTGATCAGCACCGCGCTGCGCGCTTCGGCCGCGAGATCCATCGCAAAACCGCTGTCGAGCGCGAAATCGACGCTGCCGCGCCCGGTGACCGCGCCGTCATCGCGCGTCTGGCCGCTGAAACTGTCGATCACCAGCCGCGATCCGCCGAAGCGGCCGGCGGCCTTGACGTTGGTGATGATCGTGCCGCTGACCGCGCTTTCGATGCGGGCATCGCTGGTCCGCAGCGAGCCGCGAATCTGCGGATCGGCCAGCCGCCCGGTGACGTCCGCGCCGATGGCGACGGGGCCGGACACGTCGATCGTGCCGACGCCGGTGAGCCGCCACAAGGTATCGGCCGGGCCGTCATAGCGTAGCTGGGCGAATAGCGGGGCGTTCATCAGCCGCGTGGCGATATCGCCCTCACCCAGCGGGGCAAGGCGGGCCTGGGCGCGGCCGAGCGTCTTGCCGCCCGTCGCCACCACCGCCCGCGCCACCGCGCGATCGCCGCTGAGCACGGCGGCGAGCCCCATGTCGACCGGGGTTGAGGACAGGACGAGGCCCGAACGGGTGAGCCCACGCACCTTGATGTCCGCCCGGCCCGTTGGCGCGCTGCCTTCCACCGATTGATAGCTGATCTTGCCGCTCGCCTGCCCGCCGAGCGCGAGGCGCGGCACGACGATATCGAGCACGGTGAGCGGCATGCGATCGACGCCGGCATCCACCGACAGGGCGGTCGACGTATAGCGCCCCGCCAGCGTGGCGTTGCCGCCATTGAACTGGAGGCGGGTAGTGGCGAGCTGCCAGCCATCATCCACCTGCGTCAGCTGCGCCGGGGTGACGAGCCGCAATGGCCGCCCGTCGAGCGTGCCCTGCCCGCTGAGCGTGACGCGGCCCGGCGCGATATCGGCATCCGCATTGACCGCGAAAGCGCGCCCGCGATTGCCGGCGACCATCGCCGTCACCTTGCCGGCGCCGCCCGCCAGTTCCGCCTCGGCACGGACCCGCCCGATCGCGACATTGCCATAACGGACGCCGAGCCCGCTGGCGCGCCCGGTGATCGACATGCCATCGGGATCGAGCCGCAACGACCCGTCGATCCGCCCGCGCGCCACGCGGATTTCCGGCGGGCCGGGGAAGGCCGCGCGCAAGAGGGCGACATGCGCCTCGATTTCCTGTTCGCCCAGCACCGGACGGAAGATCAGTTCGCCATCCAGCCCGCCGCCCTTCAGCCCAAGCCGGCCAAGGAAGCCGCCAGTCTGCGCTTGCAAGGCGCCGCTTGCCCGCGTGTTGGCGACGTCGAGCGCCGCCACGCCGATCGTCGCCGGGCTGCCCGCCGGCAGCAGGATCTGCCCGTTGCTGATGAACGGCCCGAGCCGCGATCCGCCATTGGCGCGATAGGCGAAGCCCTGCGGGTTGGGATCGAGGTGGAGCATCACCTTGCTCAACCCCAGCGCATCCATCGGCCGTGCGAGCGCGAGATCGATGCGGGGACGGCTGATATCGCCATCCAGCGTCATCGTGAACGGGCCATATTCGCCCTGGCTGCCCGCCCCTTCGAAATAGAAAGTGCCGTCGCGACGGCGCAGGCCGTTGCCGGTAATCGTGATCGTCGGCCCGCGCAGGCGCAGGTTGCGGAACAGCAGGATTCCATCCGGCCCGCGCACGAGACCCGTCTCGATCTGCGGCAATCCACCCGCGAGCGAGGCGAAGAAGGCATTGTCGAACCGACGCACCCAGCCGCGCCCGGTGCCCTGCACGATCGTGCCGCGCCCGCCGGGGCCGGGCACCGCCTTGAGATCGCTGGTCACGTCGACAAGGCCGATCCCCGGGATCAGATAGCGCGTCAGCCCGCCCGAAATGCCGACATCATATTGGCCGGTGACGAGGTTGAGGAACAGGGCCAGCTTGCCCTTCAGCTTGTCCGACGACAGGCGCAGCCCATTGCCGCGCACATCGCGCGCCGTGACGTCGAGCACGCCATCGACCGACAGATTGGCCAGGATGCCGCCCGCGACGTCGCCGACGCCCGTCACCCGCCGCGCGGTGAGCCGCACGGGCAACTTGACCGGCGGATCGGAAAGCTTGCCGCGTCCCTGCGCGCGGACGACTTCGAACCCGGTATTGTCGAACGCGGCGCGATCGGCCGTCAGCGCATAATCGAAGCCCGCCGTCTTGAACGGGCCGTTGAGCAGCACCTTGAGGCGGATGTTGTTGCCCGTCATGTTCGGGAACATCGCCGGCGGCTTCAGCAGCCGGGCATTGACCTGAACGCCATCGAAGCCGCTTTCGGCAAGATCGAGCACACCGGCTAAATCGATGGTGAGCGCCGGGGAGCGCAACGACAGCGTGGAATCGAGCCGGCGATCGGCGAGCTTGGCCTCACCGGTGACAAGGATGCGCGGCGCGGTGAGGCGCTGGAGCTTGCCCTTCAGCAGCGGCGACGGCGCCAGCGTGCCGGACAGCGAATAATTCCCCTCCCGCACCCCAAGCGCGAGATCGACGACGTGGAATGCACCGATATCGAGCTTGGCCACGCCCTTCCACGTCTTCCACGTCCCGTCGCCGCGCACGACGAGACCGATCGGCCGTTCGGTGCCGGCAACCTTGCCGACGACACCGCCCTTCGGCGAATGGAGATTGGCATCGAGATCGAAGCGATCGCGATCGGGTTCGGCATCGAGCAGCAGGGTGAAGCGATCGCCGGCATCGGTGGACGCGGCAAGATCGACCAATGCTCGCCCGTTGCGGATATCCGCCTTGCCCTTGATCCGGCCGACGCGGCGCTGGCCGGAAACGCCGGGTTCGATACGGATCGTCTGGATATCGAGATCGCCGACATGAATGTCGAAGCCCGGCAGGATCGGCCCGCCCGGCTTCTTGCCGGGATGGAATTTGGGCAGGCGGTGCAGGATGGCGATATCGGTCGCCAGCCGATCGATATGGAGCCGGTTGGCGAGCCACGCGCTGGGCCGCCAATCGAGATCGAGTTCGGGCACCTCGAGGAACAGGCCGCGCGGATCGTAGAGCCGCAGGTCGCGCAGCTTGGTGCGCCCCCAGAGCGAGCCGTCGATCCGGCCGATGCGGATCTTGAGACCCGATGAAGGCGACAATTGCGCCACGCGATCGGCCAGGAAACGATGGCCGGGATCGGTATCGATCGCCAGCAACGCCGCCCCCGCCAGCGCGATCAGGCCGGCCAGCGCCCAAAGCAGCCAGCGCACGGGCGCCCACAGGCGGGATTTGCGCCGGCCGGGTGAGGACGCGGGGGGTGGCGTTTCGCCCTCAGGGATCATCCCGGAGCTCAAAAAGCCTGCCCCAGCGACACATAGACCGCAACCTTCGCGTCGCCCGGCTGCGGATTGAGCGGCGTGCCGACATCGACGCGGATCGGGCCGAAGCTGCTGTAATAGCGCACGCCCAGCCCCGCGCCGTAGCGCAGATCGGTGAACGTGGGCAGCGCATCGGTGTAGATGTTGCCGGCGTCGAGGAACGGCACCACGCCGAAATTGCCGATGCGGTAGCGCCCTTCGATCGAAAATTCCGCCAGGCTGCGGCCGCCGATGGGATCGTTGTTCAGATCGCGCGGGCCGATATCCTGATAGCCATAGCCGCGCACCGATCCGCCGCCGCCGGCATAGAAGCGCCGCGACGGGGCAATGCGATCGCGGCTCGCCCCGAAGATCGCGCCGACACGCACCCGCCCGGCCATGGTGAAGCGATCATTGACCGGCAGATAGGCGCTCGCATCCACCTGCGACTTCCAATAGGCGAAGGCGCTGCCCTGGAAGGAAGCTTCGGGCGACACGCGCGCCGAGAGGCGGAAGCCGCGCATCGGGTTCAACAGGTCGTCCGACCCGTCATAAGCCAGCGTCGTCGGCAGCGCGGCGATGATGAAGGTGCGGCGGCGCGGAATATCGGTTGCGCCCTCGACATCCTTTTCGTCGGAAAGCGCCAGTTCGGCACCCAGCGACCAGGTCCACGTCTTCTGCCAGATGATGTTGGTCTGCCGTTCCAGCGCCGCGCCGATGGTGAAGGTGCGCGCTTCATAGGCGTCACGCTCGGTATGGCTGGCGACGACCTGCGCATTGAGCACACGATCGCGCGCCTTGAAATTGTTGCGGCGGAGCAGGACGCCGAGCGACTGTTCCTGCGTGCCGGCCACGCCGCGCACGGTGACGGCGCCTTCGGGGCTGATCAGGTTGCGATGCTGCCAGCTCACTTCGGCACGCACGCCTTCGCCCGTGCCATAGCCCAGTTCGCCCGCGATCGTGCGCACCGGCGCGCGTTCCAGCGCCACCGCCATGTCCACCGTGTCGGGCGTATCACCGGGTTCGGGCGTCAGCGTCACCTGAGACACCAGCCCGGTCTGGATCAAAGCGCGCCGGAAATCATCGACCTTGGCGCTGTCATAGGGATCGCCGGGATGGAAACGCGCGATGCGGCCGAGATGCTTGACCGAGAAGATCGGGCGGCCGCGCGTCTCGATCTCGCCAAAGCGCTTGGCGCCGCCGGGATCGAGCGTGGCCTTCAACGTGGCCGTGCGGGTGTCGTGATCGACGACGATCTCGGCCTCGTCGAGCTTGCCGAAGGGAAAACCGCTGCGGCCGAGCGCCAGCCGCAAATTGGCCTGCGCGGCGGTGACGGCGGCGGCATCCACCACATCGTCCCGCTTGACCGGGAAGGCGTTGCGCAGCGCATCGGCCTTGTCGCCGGCAGCGTCGATCCCGACGATCTCAACATCGGTGAATCGATAGACTTCGCCGGCCTCCGCCTCCAGCACCACGGTGATCGCGCCGGCGCCCCGCCCTTCGACGCGGGTGCGGACAAAGGCGTCATAATAGCCGTGCGCGCGCAGCAGATCGGCCAGCATCCGCTGATCTTCGCGCGCGCGCCGGTCGATCTGGGCGACGTTGGCGTCCTTGTCGTCCCCGGCTTCGAGCGCGGAAAGCGAATCGAACTGGGCGCGGATCTTCTCCTTCGCCACCACCAGCCCGTCGAGGCCCGAAACCGAGACATGGTAGCGGCGCTCGGCCGATGCATCGATCGGCGTGGCGGGTGGTGCCGTGGGTGGGGTGGGCGCCGCCGGCTCTGCCGTCTGCACAAGCGGGGCGCCGGGGGCGATGGGCGAAACGGCCGGCGGTACGCCGTCCATCGGCGCCGGCTCGGCCGATTCCTCGGCATCGGCAGGCACGTCATCGGGTGCGTCGAGATCGGGCCAGGCGATGCCCAGATCGGGCAATTCCTGCATCGGCGAGGTTGGATCGAGCCCGCCATCGGGCGGCGGGGGCATGGTGGCATCCGCCGCCACCTGCGCCAGCACGGGATTCGCGCAGACGAGCAGCGCTGTGGCCAGCGCAAGGCTTCGCGTAGTGCGCCGGCGAAAATCCACTTGCATGACGGTTAACTAGCGTCGCCCGATGCGCCCCGCCAGCCGGGAAAACGCAGGCCATGGCAGGCCCGGCCCGAAAGCCGCGGACGCCGCTTTGAAAGGATGGAAAAGCCCCGCGATGCGGTGGGATGCCGATCCCGCTGGGGGCGGGATATACGGCGGATAAAAGCTGGTCGGGGCGACAGGATTCGAACCTGCGACCCCCAGACCCCCAGTCTGATGCGCTACCAGGCTGCGCTACGCCCCGACCTAGCCTTCAGGGCCACCCCGGTTTCCCGAAGGTTCCAGCCCTAGGCGGCGCGCTTTACTGAGGTCCGCCCGCACATGCAAGCCGCATGTCGGTGGCAATGGCGATGACATTGCGTCCGGCGCGCGGCAGGCCTAGATAAGTAGCGAAAGGAAACTTACATGGCCACCAGCCCCCGCGATTATGGCGTCGCGACGCCCCAACAGATTGCCGGCATGAGCGGGCGCGAAATGCTGGAGGCGATGATCGCCGGCCACCTGCCCGCCCCGCCGATCGCGCGGCTGATGGGCTTCGGGCTGGTCGAAGTGGGTGACGGCGTGGCGATTTTCGAAGGCACGCCCTTTCCCGATCTGCTCAACCCGCTGGGCACCGTCCATGGCGGCTGGGCGCTGACCCTGATCGACAGCGCCGGCGGCTGCGCGGCGCACAGCACGCTGCCGCCGGGCCATGGCTATACGACGATCGAGACCAAGGCGAACTTCGCCCGCCCGCTCAGCCCCGATAGCGGCCCGATCCGCGCCGAGGGCCGGGTAATCACCGGCGGGCGGCGGATCATCGCCACCGATATCCGCATGACCGATTCGCGCGGACGGATCGTCGCCCACGGCACATCGACGCTGATGGTGTTCGCGCCCGAGGCATGATCGCCCCGCCCGCGCGGCTGAACAGGACAGGCTGAACAGGGCTGGGTCGAACAGGACCGGGCTGAACAGGATTCAGCATGGCACCCGGCAGCAGCGCGATAAGCCCGTTGAATCAAGCGGCCCCGAAACATTGCGTAGCGCGCGCACCGTTGCGTGGATCGCCCTTCCCGTGATAGGCGCCTCGCCTTTCCCGGGCCTTGTTGACGGCCACGCTTTCCAGGAAGCCCTATCCCGATGTTCGTGACCCCCGCATATGCCCAGGCAGCCGGCGCTGCCCCCTCCTCCGGCGGCAGCATTGCCGTTCTGGTCGGCCAGTTCGTCCTGCTTGGCGCCATCTTCTGGTTCCTCATCATCCGCCCGCAGCAGAAGAAGCTGAAGGAGCATCGCGCCAAGATCGACGCGGTGAAGAAAGGCGACACCGTCGTCACCGGCGGCGGCATCATCGGCAAGGTGACCAAGGTCGAAGAGCATGAAGTGGAGGTCGAAATCGCCTCCTCGGTGAAGATCAAGGTCGTCAAGGCGACCCTCACCGATGTCCAGCCGCTCGGCGGCGCCAAGCCCGCCAACGACTGAGCCCCAACATGCTCGATTTCCCGCGCTGGAAGGTCTGGACGATCGTCACCACGGTGGTCGTCGGCATATTGCTGTCGATCCCAAGCCTGATCCCCGAAGCGACACTGGCGCGGGCTGGCCTGGCCGGTCTGCCGAGGATCAACCTCGGCCTCGACCTGGCCGGCGGCAGCCACATCCTGCTGGAAGCCGACACCGCCGACGTCGCCAAGCAGCGCCTCCAGCTGATGGAGGAGAATGTCCGCACCGAGATGCGGCGCGGCGACACCAGGATCGAGATCGGTGACATCTCCACCGCCGGCGGGAAGCTGAGCTTCTTCGTCCGCGACACGACCAAGCTGGACACCGCGGTCGAGCGCATCCGCACGCTGACCCAGCCCGCCGGCATGACCGGCCAGCGCGACTGGGACGTCGCCGTGGTCGATTCGACCCGGATCGTGCTGACGCCCACCAAATCGGGCCTCGACACCGCCGTGAACGACGCGATGGACGTCGCCACCGATGTCGTCCGCCGCCGCATCGACGAAATGGGCACGCGCGAACCGACGATCATCCGTCAGGGCAGCGAGCGCATCGTCGTCCAGGTGCCGGGCCTGCAGAACCCCGAGGCGCTGAAATCGCTGCTCGGCAAGACCGCCAAGCTGGAATTCAAGCTGGTCGACCTGACGGTGAGCCCGGCCGACATCGCCGCCAATCGCGCGCCTCCGGGCAGCCAGATCCTGCCTTATCCCGACAATCCCGGCGGCGTGCCCGCCATCGCCGTCTATCGCCGCGTGATGGTAAGCGGCGACGAGCTGATCGACGCCAAGCAGAGCTTCGACCAGCAGGGCCGCCCCGTCACCAGCATCGCGTTCAACAATTCGGGCGGCCGCAAGTTCGGCCGGGTGACGACCGAGAATGTCGGCAAGCCGTTCGCGATGATCCTCGACGGCAAGGTCATTTCCGCGCCGAACATCAACGAACCGATCCTCGGTGGCCAGGCGCAGATTTCGGGCAACTTCACCGTCCAGACGGCGAACGAACTCGCCATCGCGCTCAAGTCCGGCAAGCTGCCGGTCGCGCTGAAGGTGGTCGAGGAACGCACCGTCGGTCCCGATCTCGGCGCGGATTCGATCCGTTCGGGCACGATCGCGGCGATCATCGCCACCGTCGCCGTCGTGGTCTTCATGCTCGTCACCTACGGCCGCTTCGGCGTCTATGCGAACATCGCGCTGGTCATCAACATTCTGATGGTCCTGGGCGTGATGGCGCTCGCCGGCGCGACGCTGACGCTGCCCGGCATCGCCGGCTTCGTGCTGACGATCGGCGCCGCGGTTGACGCCAACGTGCTGATCAACGAGCGTATCCGCGAGGAACAGCGACGCGGCCGCAACGTCATCCAGTCGATCGAACTTGGCTATAAGGAAGCCAGCCGCGCAATCTTCGACGCGAACATCACCAACACCATCGCGGCCGTGATCATGTTCATGCTCGGCACGGGGCCGGTGAAGGGTTTCGCCGTCGTGCTGATCATCGGTATCGCCACCTCGGTGTTCACCGCCGTCACGCTCACGCGCCTGATGGTTTCCCGCTGGCTGCGCACCAAGCGCCCGCAGACCATCACCATCTGATCGGGATATCGACCCATGCGTTTGCTCAAGCTCGTCCCCGACAACACCAATATCGGCTTCGTGAAGCTGAGGTGGATCGCCTTTTCGTTCACGCTGGTGCTGACGATCGCGTCGCTGGCGCTGATCGGCATGCGCGGCCTCAACCTCGGCGTGGACTTCGTCGGCGGCCTGATGATCGAGACCGAGTTCCAGAAGCCGGTTTCGCTCGATGAGCTGCGCGGCAAGGTGAACCAGCTCGGCGTGGGCGAAAGCTCGCTCCAGCAGTTCGGCCAGGCCAATGTCGTGTCGATCCGCCTGCCGCTGCCCGAATCCACCGACGAAGGCGCCACCAACGCGGTGGTGAAGAAGGTGCAGACCGCATTGTCCGCCGAATATCCCGGCGTGCAGTTCCGCCGCACCGATACCGTGTCGGGCAAGGTTTCGGGTGAGCTGATCCGCACCGGCGTGATCGCGGTCGTGCTGTCGATCGTCGGCATCGCGCTGTTTTCGTGGTTCCGCTTCGAATGGCAGTTCGGCGTTTCGACCGCCGTCGCCATCGTCCACGACGTGATCGTGACCATGGGCTTCTTCGCGCTGACCCAGATCGAGTTCGACCTGTCGATCGTCGCGGCCGTGCTCACCATCGTCGGCTATTCGATCAACGACAAGATCGTCATCGACGATCGTATCCGCGAAAATCTGCGCAAATATCGCCAGATGGACATGCGGACGCTGGTCGACCTGTCGGTCAACGAAACGCTGCCGCGTACGGTGATGACCTCGTTGACGCTGCTCATCGCGCTCGGCGCGCTGCTGATCTTCGGCGGCGACGTGATCCGCGGCTTCACCGCCGCGATGATGCTCGGCATCCTCGTCGGCACCTATTCGTCGATCTACGTCTCCTCGTCGCTGCTCATCTCGCTCGGCGTGACCGCGCAGAGCTTCGCGCCCAAGGCCGCCGGCAATGCGGAGCGCGTCACCAAGCGCGACAATGAGGGCGCGGTTCCCTGAGGTCCGCCATGTCCGGCCCCTTCATGGATCGTGATAGCACCCCCGAAGGCCCCATCGTCCGGGGCTTTCGCGGGCATGGCTATCTGGTCGCCGATCGCTATGTGCCCGGCGGCCTGAAACTGACGCCCGATGACGCGCGCGACTGGACGGCGACCGATGTCGCCACGCTCACCATCGACGATGTCGCGGATCTGGTGGCGATGGCGCCGCCGCCCGAATTCATCCTGATCGGCACCGGCGCGGCGATGACCCGCCCGCCCGTCGCCTTCGTCCGTGCGCTGGAGGCCGCCGGCATCGGCGTCGAGGCGATGGACAGCAAGGCGGCCGCCCGCGCCTGGGGCGTGCTGCGCGGCGAAGGCCGGTGGATCGCCGCCGCGTTGCTGCCCTTCTGATCCCCGATCATGCCAATCGGCACGATCCCCCACCCGCACGCCGCCTTCGCGCTTGGCGGCCTGCAAAGCCTGGGTTAAGACCTCGCCCTATGCGTAAAATTGCCCGCCCGATTGCCATCGCCATCGCCGCCATTCTGGTCGCTCCGCTCGCAGGTTGCGCGTCCAACAGCGCCAACAAGGCCGACACCAAATATGTCGCCCGCGATGTCGACACGCTCTACAACGCCGCGATGGAACGGCTGGACAACGGCCAGTACAAGATCGCGGCCGTGCTGTTCGACGAGGTGGAACGCCAGCACCCCTATTCGGCCTGGGCGCGCCGTGCGCAGCTGATGAGCGCGTTCAGCTATTATCTGGCCCGGCAATATCGCGAATCGATCCAGTCGTCGCAGCGCTTCCTGTCGATCCACCCCGGCAACAAGGATGCGCCCTACGCGCTCTACCTGATCGGCGTGGCCTATTACGAACAGATCCAGGACGTTACGCGCGACCAGAAGATCACCCAGCAGGCGCTCGATTCGCTGGGCGAAGTCGTCCGTCGCTATCCCGACACCCGCTATGCCGCCGACGCGCGGCTCAAGATGGATCTCGTGCGCGACCATCTCGGCGGCAAGGAGATGGAGATCGGCCGCTTCTATGAACGCCGGCGCGACTGGCTGGCCGCGACGATCCGCTTCCGCAAGGTGGTGGACGAATATCAGACGACCACCCACACGCCCGAAGCGCTGATGCGGCTCACCGAATGCTATCTCGCCCTTGGCGTGCCCGAGGAAGCGAAGAAGGCGGCGGCGGTGCTTGGCGCCAATTATCCGGGCTCGAAATGGTACGAGCGTGCCTATGAGCTGGTGCAGAAGCACGCGGCGTGAGGCGGCGGGCCACCCCGGCCGCTCCCCTGCCCCGCTGACGCCGTGCTGACCGCGCTTTCGATCCGCGATGTCGTGCTGATCGAGGCGCTCGACCTCGATTTCGGCACCGGCCTCGGCGCCCTGACCGGCGAGACGGGCGCAGGTAAATCCATCCTGCTCGATTCGCTCGGCCTCGCGCTCGGCGCGCGGGCTGACAGCGGGCTGGTGCGCAACGGCGCGGCGCAGGCGGTGGTGACAGCGAGCTTCGACCTGCCCGACGATCATGGCGCGAGCGAGCTGCTCGCCGAAAACGGGCTGGCGGCGGAACCGGGCGAACCGCTGGTGATCCGTCGCATCGTCAAGGCGGATGGCGGCAGCCGCGCAACCGTGAACGATCAGGCGGCGTCGGCATCTTTGCTCAAGGAACTCGCCCCCTATCTCGTCGAAATTCATGGCCAGCATGACGATCGCGGGCTGCTGAATGCGCGCGGCCATCGCGCGCTGCTCGATGCCTTCGGCCGGATCGACACGGGCGATGCGGGCAATGCGTGGCGCGCCTGGCGCGATGCCGAACAGCGGCTGGCCGATGCCCATGCGGAACTGGAAAGTGCCGCGCGCGACCGTGAATGGCTGGAACATGCCGTCGCCGAACTGACCGCGCTGGGCGCGGAGCCGGGCGAGGAGGAGGAATTGTCCGCCGCGCGCGCCGACATGCAGAAAGGCGCGCGGCTGGCGGAAGACCTGACCGCCATTTCCGACCATCTGGAAGGATCCGACGGTGGCGCCGCGCAACTGCGCCAGGCCGCCCGCCGACTGGACCGTATCGCCGGCGAACATCCGCTGCTGGCCGACGCGCTCGAAGCGCTCGACCGCGCCGTCATCGAAGCATCGGAAGCCGAAGAACGGCTTGCCGGCGCGCGCGACGCGCTCTCTTTCGATCCGCAACGGCTGGAAGATACGGAGACGCGGCTGTTCGAACTGCGTGCCATGGCCCGCAAGCACCGGGTGGAGCCCGATGCGTTACCGGGGCTTGCCGCCGAACTTGCCGAACGGCTCGGCCGGATCGAGGCCGGTGGCGCCGGGATCACGCGGCTCGAAGCCGAACGGGCCGGCGCGCGCGCAGCCTATGACGCTGCGACAGCAGCGCTCAGCCAGGCGCGGACCGCCGCCGCCGCCCGGCTCGACGCGGCGGTGGCGGGCGAACTGCCGCCGCTCAAGCTCGACGCCGCACGCTTCCGCACCACCGTCGAGCCGCTGCCCGAAAGCCAGTGGAACGCCACCGGGCGCGATCGGGTGGAGTTCGAGATTTCGACCAATCCGGGCGCGCCCTTCGCCCCGTTGATCAAGATCGCCAGCGGTGGCGAACTGAGCCGCTTCATCCTCGCGCTCAAGGTCGCGCTGGCCGAGGAAGGTGGTGCCACGACGATGGTGTTCGATGAAATCGACCGCGGTGTCGGTGGCGCGGTGGCAAGCGCCATTGGCGAACGGCTGGCGCGGCTGGCGACGCGGGCGCAGTTGCTGGTCGTCACCCACAGCCCGCAGGTGGCGGCGCGCGCCGACGCGCATTGGCTGATCGCCAAGAGCCATGACGGGCTCGTCACCCGGACCGGCGTCACCGCGCTCGACGCCGCCGAGCGACGCGAGGAAATCGCGCGGATGCTGAGCGGCGCGGCGGTAACCGACGAGGCGCGCGCGCAGGCGGCACGGCTGCTCGAAGCGGCCTGACCGGCCCAGAACCGGCCCAGAACCGGCCTGGCGGCTAGTTGGTGATCCGGCCGAAGGGCACGAGCCGCCGCGCCATCATCGCGGCGGCCTTGCCGTCATTGGCGCGCAACGACGGCAGCAAGGTTTCGACCGCCCGCTTCACATGCCGATCGAGTGGCGTGGGCGCGGGCGCGGCGATCGCCGCCGTCGCCAGCTTGAGCGCGAGCGGCACATTCTTGGGATTCTCCCGAATCCGCAAGATCGCGGCCATCCCCGGGTAGAGCGCACGGTTGCCGCCCAGCGCGACCGAGCGATCGAGCGCCGCATCGCCGGCGGACTGCCGCGCGCCGAGCGCCGTGCGGGCCAGAAGGCCACCCAGTTGGGCGATCGCATCGAGATGCCAGCCGGCGAGCAGCATCTGCGCTTCCGCATCGCGCGGATTGGCTTTCACCAGCTCCTCGAAAATCGCCCGCGCCGCCTTGGCATCGCCGATATTGCGCGCGAGCTTGCCGCGATAGCCGATCGCCACACCCCGTTGCAGCATCGCCTCGCGATCGCCCGGCCGGGCCGCCAGCACCGCATCGGCGCGCTGCAGCGCCTTGTCGATCATCGCCAGCGCGGTCGCCTTGTCGCTGGTCTGATAGGCCGCGCTGACCATGATGTCGCGGGCGGTTTCGGCCGTCGCGTGCGCCGGGGCGGATGCGGCCATGAGGAGGAGGGACGTGCAGGCAATCGTCAGGTTACGCAAGATCGGCATTCCCCCATGACGCGCGGCAACCACCGGAGTTCCCGCAATTATTCCGACATCAATTGCTGAAGCGCGCCTTCATCCAGCGGTGGCGCGCGCAGGAAGCCCTGATAGATGTTGCAGCCCTCCGCGGCGAGCAGCGCCAGTTGCTCCTCGGTCTCCACCCCTTCCGCGATGACGGCCAGCCCGAGCGAACGGGCCATTTCGATCACGCCGCGCACCACCACGCGATCGCGCGCCGAGCCCGTAATGTCCTGCGCCAGCCGCTGATCGATCTTGAGATAATCGAGCGGCAGCGCCTTGAGATAGGCGAGGCTGGAATAGCCCGTGCCGAAATCGTCGATCGCGACGCGCAGGCCCGCCGCGCGCAATTCGCCAAGGAAAGCGGCCGCCTGGCCAAGATCGTCGATCAGCCCGCTTTCGGTAACCTCCACCGTCAGCCGTGCGCGGGGGAAGCCTTCGTCATCCACCATCGCCAGCAGCCGCGCGGCGAAGCCGGGGCGGGCAATGTCGGCGGCGGTGACGTTCACCGCCAGCCGCAGATCGGCGAGTGCGCCCTGCCAGCCCGCCGCCATGCGGATCGCCTTGCGCTGCACATGTTCGGAAAGCTGGACCAGATAGTCCGAACGTTCGGCCGCCGCGAACAGCGTGGCAGCGCCCAGCGCCCCGCGTTCGGGGTGGTGCCAGCGCGCCAGCGCCTCGACACCGACGATCGCGCCGCTGGTTACGGAGACCTGCGGCTGGAACAGGATGCCGATCTCGTCGCGATCGAGCGCGGCGCGCAGATCGACTTCAAGCCGGCTGTCATGCGCGGCCCGGGCCTCGCCCCCGGCGTCGAGCGCCAGCGCCCGCCCGCCATCCCCCGTTTTGGCTTCGGCGAGCGCAAGGCTGGCGCGACGCAGCAGCGCAGCGCCCTGATCGGCGGCGTCGGCACAGGCGATGCCGATCCGGCAGGATAATGCGATGACATGCTGGTCGACCGCGAAGGGCCGCGCGATCGCATCCTCCAGATCGGCGGCGATGCGGCGCGCATCGTCGATCGTGACCGGCGCCGCCAGCGCCACCGCGAACTCGGCCCCCGCCACCCGCGCCACGCAACCGCGCCGCGCCTCCGCCGGATCGAGCTGGCGTTCGATGCGGCGCGCGACCGCCTGCAACGCCTTGTCCCCGGCCGAGGTGCCGAAGGCCGCGTTGATCGCCTCGAACCGCGTAACCGACAGCAGCATCGCCACGCAGGACGGGCCATCCAGCCCGGCGGCCGCCCCCTGTTTCAGCTGGCGGTCGATCCAGCGGCGCAACGCCGCGCCATCGGCCAGCCCGGTCAGTGCATCGCGGCTGCGCCGGTTGCGCACGCCATCCTGATCGCCGGACGGCACGATCGCCGCGCGTGGGCGGCCACGGGCCAGGCGATCGGCATGGCGATCGGCAAAGCGCAGCATCTGCGCGAACTCAGCCTCGCCAAAGGGGCTCGCGAGATAATGGGTGGCGCCGGCGGCGTGCACCGCTTCCAGCGCGGCGACATCCCCGCGCGACAGGAGCACCAGCAACGCCGCCGCATTGGTTTCCACCGGATCGGCGAGCCGGCGGACGGCGGCCAGCCCCTCATCCAGCGCGCCGCGCGCATCGACCACGGCCACCGAGGCGCCGCTGGCGAGGAAACGGCGCTCCGCATCGCCGGCGCCGCGTTTCAGGGCATCGGTCCGCCACCCCGCCCGCTCCGCCATGCCGGCGATCTCGTCGCGGTGGCGGAAGGAAACGAGGAAGATCGCGGGCGGCCCGCCGGGGGCGCTATCCGCATCGCTTTCAAGCCGGGACGCGATGTGCGGTCATCCTTCGGTCTGGAGTCCAGGCGATCTGGGGTTCGGGCGCGATGCTAATCCGGTTCGCGGCCGCCGCCAATGGCCGAAAATGCTGAGGCGTTACGTTAACGATACGAGCTGATCCGGCCGCAACGAGGGTTGCCCCGGCGCTGCGACCGCCGTAGCCTTCGTCCATGACTGCGCAGGTTCAGGCGGGCGGACGGCCCCTGATCGACGGCTTCGGCCGGCGAATCACCTATTTGCGCATTTCGGTTACCGATCGCTGCGACCTGCGCTGCCGTTATTGCATGGCCGAAGCGATGACCTTCATGCCGCGCGAACAGATCCTGTCGCTGGAGGAGATCGCCGCCGTTGCCGACGCATTCATTGCGCGCGGCGTCCGCAAGATCCGGCTGACGGGTGGTGAGCCTTTGATCCGCCGGGGCATTCCCGACCTGGCGAGGCTGATCGGCCGCCATATCGGCACCGGCGATCTCGACGAACTGACGCTGACCACCAACGGCACCAACCTGGCCCGTTCCGCCGACGCCCTGTTCGATGCCGGCGTGCGCCGGGTGAATGTGAGCCTCGACAGCCGCGATCCGGCCGTGTTCCGCCACATCACCCGCTGGGGCGATGTCGACAAGGTGCTGGACGGCATTCGCGCCGCCAAGGCGGCCGGGCTGCGCGTGAAGATCAACATGGTCGCGCTCAAGGGGCTGAACGAGGCCGAGATCGAACCGATGCTGCGCTGGTGCGCGGGCGAAGGCCATGATCTGACGCTGATCGAAACCATGCCGCTCGGCATGATCGACGAGGATCGCACCGATCGCTATCTGCCGCTCGATGGCGTGCGCGACGATCTCGCCAGCCGCTACACGCTGACCCCGCTGGCCGATCGCACCGGCGGGCCGGCCCGCTACCATCAGGTCACCGAACTCGGCGCGCGGATCGGCTTCATCACGCCGCTGACCGAGAATTTCTGTGCCGGCTGCAACCGGGTGCGGATCACCGCCACCGGCAAACTCTATATGTGCCTCGGCCATGACGATCGGGTCGATCTGCGCGCGGCGCTCCGCGAAGGCGGGCCGGCCGCGCTCGACGCGTTGCTGGACGAGGCCATGTCCCTGAAACCTTTGCGCCACGATTTCCGCATAGAAGAGCGGAATGCCGCCCCCGCGGTGCAACGACATATGAGCGTTACCGGCGGATGACCGCAGAACTCAAGCTTGCCCTGATCCATTCCCCGACCGAACCCGCCCAGGAGGCGGCCAAGGTGCTGCGCGACCGTTACGAATGGGTGCCGATCGAACAGGCGACGATGGCCGTCGCGCTGGGCGGAGACGGCTTCCTGCTCCAGACGCTGCACGGCATGCTCGATCGGCGGCGTATCCTGCCCGTGTTCGGCATGAACCTTGGCACCGTCGGCTTCCTGATGAACGAATGGAGCCCCGACCTGCTCGAAAATCGGATCGAGCGGGCCAAGACCTTCACCGTCACGCCGCTGCGCATGGAGATCGTGACGGTGGATGGCGAAAGCGTGTCCTATCCCGCGATCAACGAAGTCTCGCTGCTTCGCGAAACGCGGCAGACAGCGAAGCTGGAAGTGCTGGTCAACGATCGTGTCGTGATGCCGGAACTGGTGTGCGACGGCGTGCTCGTTTCCACCCCCGCCGGTTCGACCGCCTATAATCTTTCTGCGCAAGGGCCGATCCTGCCGCTCGATTCGGCGCTGATCGCGCTCACCCCGATCAGCCCCTTCCGCCCCCGGCGGTGGCGCGGCGCGATTCTGCCCGAACGGACGCGAATCATGTTCCGCGTGCTCGATCCCGTCAAACGTCCGGTCAGCGCCGTGGCCGATCAGCGCGAAGTGCGCGACGTCGCCACCGTGGCGGTCGCCATTGATCGCGCCAGTTCGCTGACCCTGCTGTTCGACCCGGAACACGCGCTGGACGACCGGATTACGATGGAACAGTTCGCCGTTTAAAAAAGGTGGAATTGGGGGGGTTGCCACCTTCGCCAAGCCGCTGCTATAGGCGCGCCTCGCTTCGACGCCATGTCGCAGCGGATGAGTGTTCCCCGGTAGCTCAGCGGTAGAGCATCCGACTGTTAATCGGACGGCCGCCTGTTCGAATCAGGCCCGGGGAGCCACTCCACCTTCCTGAAAATCTGCGATTTTCCAGCGAGGGCGGAGCTATGCCGAAAGCGGCATTCCCACACCCGTTCCCACATCCAAATGTTCGCAGATCGCCCTGATACGCAGTGGCAGGCACCGTCGGGAAAGCCTCGCCCGCCACGACAGTTCAACGGCGAATCTCAAGCGCAGAGGCGGCAGCGCGATCGAACGCGCCCCGCCCCCGCCAATTTGCCGGTATCAGTTGGTCAGCCGCGCCCGGCTTAGAAATCCAGTTCGATGCGCGTGCCGACAACGTGGAGATTATAGTCGTTGCCGCTGGTCGAGTTGATCGCGGCATCGTCGTACATCAGATAGCCGTAATTCAGGTTGAGGCGCAGATAATCGATCGGCGTCCACACCAGGGCGGCGATGATCGCGTTCTGCTTGCCGCCGACGATCCCGGCCGAGCGATCGATCAGATCGAGATAATCGTAGCGCAGGTTGAGCTGGAGCGCGCCCATGCCGCCATCGTTCAGCGGGCTGGCCGGATTGACGCCTCCGAAGATGCCATTCTTGTAGCTGCGCGTATCGCCCTTGGTGAAGAAATAGCCGACCTCCGCATAGCCGCCGAAGAAGCCCGCCGTGGGCGCATCGCGCTGATCGGAGCGCAGCCAGTGCACTTCGCCCACCGCATGCCAGGGGCCGCTGATCATCGCGGCCTCGGCGCCATAATGCACCTCGTTCTCGACATTCATCGACGGCGTGGCGAGCACGCGGCTGTTGGTGCCGTGGAGATAGGGGCGCTGGCGATAGCGCGTCGACGAATCGGTCAGCCGGTTCAGCGTGCGCCAATGGCCCGAAGCGCCGAAATGGAGCTGGGTGCCATCGACCTTGGGGGCGAACACGATACGGCCGTCGACGCCGTAGCTGTTATTTTCGTCGCCGCCGTCCGGCCCGTCGCTGTCGTTCGAAAGCGCGCCGATATCGTCGGTGAACAGGCCCGCCTGGAATAGCCAGTCCTTCGCGCGATATTGCGCCGCGATGCCCAGCCGCCGTTCGAAGTTGAACGCATCGGTGAAGGCCGCGCGCTCCATCGTCGATCCGGTGGTATCGCCGGTCAGTTCGTCGAGCGACTGGAACTGGTTCTGATTGCCGATGCTGATCAGCCAGGACTTGGTTTCATAGGTGACGAAGGTGTCGACCAGATCGACCGCATTGTCGGACAGCTCGACTTCCAGCTTGTAGCCGATGCCGCCGCCCAGCTTGCCTTCACCACCCAGCCGGATGCGGCGGAACTCGCTGGTCGAACCGAAACCCTGGTCGCTGGTGCCATCGGGCGGCGTCACATAGCCGGCATCGGCCTGGATGCGGCCCTTGACCTTGAAGGCGCGATCCTCGCTGACGAATTGCGGCGATCCCTTCCACTGGATCGTCGTGGCCGGCGGCGGGGCTTTCGCGGCAGCGGCGGGCGCCGCGGGTGCGGCCGCCGGCGTTTCCGGCCCGAGCCGGTTTTCGACGTCGGCCAGCTTCGCCTTCAGTTCCCGGATCTCCTGGCGCAGCGCTTCTGCCTCGGCCGCGCTGATCGTCTGCGCGGCAAGCGGAGCCGGCAGGGCCAGCGCAAGGCCGATGCCGAACGGCACCGCCACGGGAAACTTCAGGAACGCAGACATGCGGGGGCCCCCTACGGACGCATTGTTGCTGTTCCGATCGACTTTTGTGTCAAAATGTCAATAGCGCGGCCAGCCGGGGCCTCATTCCGGCAACTGGGGTTCCCACGGCACGCCGTTGATATGGCCGCCGCCATCCACGAACAGCGTGTTGCCCGTCATGTAGCGGCTGTCCTCCGAGGCGAGGAACACCGCCACCGGGCCGATATCGCGTTCGGGATCGCCCACCCAGCCCATCGGCACGGCGGCGGCCGTCTTCGCCGCATTTTCCGGGCTCATCGCGGCATAGCGTTCATATGCGGCCGATGCCGCGCCGGGGCAGATGACATTGGCGGTGATGCCGTGCTTCGCCCATTCGCGCGCCGCCGTGCGGGTGAGCGCGCGCACCGCTTCCTTGGCGACATTATATTCGGCCGAATAAAGATGCGCGTTGACGCCGTTCAGCGAGCACATGTTGATGATCCGGCCCCAGCGCCGTTCCTTCATCGACGGGAACACCGCCTGCATCGCCCAGAAGGTTGGCCACAGCGCCATTTGCAGCCCGCCGGCCATGATCTCCTCGCTCTTGTCCTCCAGCCGGGCGACGGTCGATCCGCCCCAGGCGTTGTTGACGAGGATGTCGACCGCGCCAAAACGCGCGGTGGCGGCGTCGATCGCGCCGAGCAGCTGGCCGCGATCGCGCACGTCGGTGGCGACGGCCAGGCTGTCCACACCGAAATCGTCGCGCAGGGCCTGCGCGGTGCGTTCGCCCAGTTCGGCCTGGAAATCCGCGATCACCACCGCCGCGCCTTCGGCCGCCATGCGCCGCGCCATGCCGCGCCCGATGCCTTCGCCGCCGCCGGTGATGAGCGCGGTGCGCCCCTGAAGCCTGCCCTGCGCCATATCCACTCCCTAACGTTTCTTTCTGTCGTTCAGTCGATCGCGACGACGGTGGTCATCTCGATCTCCAGCCCTTCCAGCGCCAGCCGCTCGATACCGATCACCGAGGACGCGTTGGCGGGGAAAGGCTGGCCGTCGAGCGCCACGTTCATCGCCGCCACGAAGCGCTGGAACTTCTCGTCGGTCAAGCCGACGATGTAGAAGGTCATGCTGACCACGTCCGCCGTCGTCGCGCCCAGCGCGGCAAGCGCATGCGCGACATTGCGGAAGGCGAGCACCACCTGATCGTGAAAATCCCGGCTGGGCAGTTGCAGGCTGGTGTCGAGCGCGGTCTGCCCGGCGATATGGGCCAGCCGCTTGCCGGCCGGCGGCACGGAAATCTGCGCGAAGCCGTCTAGCTTGAACAGGCTGTCGGGGTTGATGTGCTGGACGCTCATGATGGTTCCTGCTTTGGGGTGTGAAGGGTCAGGCGGCGCGAAGGTCGCGCAGCGCGGCGCGCAGTTCGTCCACGAACAAGGCGGGCTGCTCCATCGCGGCGAAATGGCCGCCCTTGGGCAGATCGGCCCAGCGCACGACATTGTAGCTCTTCTCCACCGTGCTGCGCGGGAAGCGGGCCAGTTCGCCGGGGAAGTTCGCCACCGCCACCGGCTTTTCCACCCGTGCGCCCGCCGGCACAGGTTCGTCGAACACGCCGCGATAGAGCCAGGACGCGGTGCCGAACGTATCGGTGACGAGATAGACCATCAGATTGTCGATGATCCGGTCGCGCGTATAGACCGACCAGAGATCGCCATCGACGAGTTCGGACCAGGTGTGGAACTTCTCGACGATCCACGCGGCGACGCCCAGCGGGCTATCCGCCATCGCGTGATCGAGCGTCACCGGCTTGGTCGACTGGATGACCATATAGCCGCTTTCCCCCCGCCAGATATTCTGGAGATTCTGGGCGGCGGCGATCTCCTCCTCGGTCTGCGGATGCGCGTCCGGGTTGGTCCAGCCGAAAGTGAAGTTGAGGTGGATGGCGCGGCACCCCTGCCCTTCATAGCCGAGCCAGCCGGACACCGAAGACCCCCAGTCGCCCCCTTGCGCGATATAGCTGGCATAGCCGAGTTCCTCGCGCATCAGCGTGTCGAAGGCACGCGCGATGGTGCGCGGGCCGATCGGCCGGGCAGGCTTGGACGAAAAGCCGTAGCCGATCAGCGAGGGGATCACGACCGACACCGCATCGGCCGGATCGCCGCCAAAGCGCGCCGGATCGGTCAGCGGTTCGATCACCTCCATGAATTCCACGAAGGAGCCGGGCCAGCCATGGGTGATGATCACCGGCGTCGGGTTCGGCCCCTTGCCCTGGACATGGATGAAATGGACGTCATAGGCCGCGCCGTCGACCTCGACATGGCCCTTGAAGTGGGGAAAGCGGTTGAGTTCCCGCTCTCGCGCGCGCCAGTCATATCCGGTCAGCCAATAATCGACGAGGCTCCGCATCTCGGCGATGCTGGCGCCATAGGCCCAGGGATCGCCCGCCGCCGGCGTCGGCCAATGCGCGTCCTTCAGCCGCCGTGCGATCCAGTCGAGCTTGTCCTGCGGCACCGCGATGGTGAAGGGGGTGATGCTCATTGCCGGCCATCCTCCGATCATTGTTCATGGCGTCTGTCGCCTTCGACGGAAGATTAGAGCGCGCTCTAAGGCTGGCAAGCCATCACAAAAGCCATGCTTTTGTTCGCGCCCCATCAACTGGGATGAGGGATAAGCGCGCCGCCCGCGTAATGCAGTGATAGGGACTGTTTTTGAGCCTGGGCATTTTGGGAACCGAGATGAACGACCTGATCGACCGCCGCGGCCTGTTGCGCGGCGCGTCGCTGCTGAGCGGCGGATTGATGCTGAACGCGGCGCTGCCCGCCTGGGCGCAGAGCGGCACCGGCGGGCTGAAGCCCGACATGCCCACTTTGTCGGGCGAGGATATCGCGCTGAAGATCGGCCATTCCGCCTTCACCGTCGGCGGGCGGACGGGCCATGCCATCACCGTCAACGGCACGCTGCCGGCGCCGCTGATCCGCCTGCGCGAAGGGCAGAATGTGCGCCTGGCCGTCACCAACACGCTGGACGAGGACACGTCGATCCACTGGCACGGGCTGATCCTGCCGTTCCAGATGGATGGCGTGCCGGGCGTCAGCTTCCCCGGCATCCGCCCGCGCGAAACCTTCACCTATGAATTCCCGATCAAGCAATCGGGCACCTATTGGTATCACAGCCATTCGGGCCTGCAGGAACAGATGGGTCATTATGGGCCGATCATCATCGATCCGGCGGGTGCCGATCCGGTGGCCTATGACCGCGAACATGTGATCGTGCTGTCGGACTGGAGCTTCCTCCACCCCCACGAAATCTTCCGCAAGCTCAAGGCGCAGGGCGGCTATTTCAACCGCCAGCAGCAGACCCTGATCGACAACGCCCCGATGTCCGCCGCCGACCGCGCGACGTGGGGGCGGATGCGGATGGACCCGACCGACATTTCGGACGTCACCGGCACCACCTACACCTATCTGATCAACGGCCATGGGCCGGGCGAAAACTGGACGGGCCTGTTCCGGCCGGGCGAACGCGTCCGCCTGCGCTTCATCAACGCATCGGCCATGACGATCTTCAACGTCCGCATCCCCGGCCTGCCGATGACGGTGGTCGGTTCGGACGGGCAATATGTGCGCCCCGTGACGGTGGACGAGTTCCAGATCACCGTCGCCGAAACCTTCGACGTGATCGTCGCCCCGACGGAGGATCGCGCCTTCACCCTGGTCGCCGAATCGGTCGATCGTTCGGGCATGGCACGCGGCACGCTGGCGCCGCGCGCGGGCATGTCGGCCGAAGTGCCGCCGCTGCGCCCCCGTCCGACATTGACCATGAAGGACATGGGCATGGGCGGCATGGATCATTCCGGCATGGACCATGGCGACGGCGCGGCCATGGACCATGGTTCGATGAAGATGCGCGACAAGAGCAAGGCACCCCCCGGCATGACGGTGGGCGTCGGCGTCGAATCGATCGCGTCCATGCCGGTCGACCGCACCGGCGACCCGGGGCTGGGGCTGGAAGATGTGGGCCACAAGGTGCTCACCTATCGCGACCTCATCTCGCTCACCCCCAATCCCGACACGCGGGCGCCGACCCGCACGGTTGAGCTGCATCTGACCGGCACGATGGAACGCTTCATGTGGTCGTTCGACGGCGAGAAATATAGCGAGGGCACCGAACCAATCCGCTTCGAACGCAACGAACGCGTGCGCGTGCGGCTGGTGAACGACAGCATGATGGCCCACCCGATCCACCTGCACGGCCACTTCTTCGAGGTGGTGAACGGCCATACCGGCAACCATCCGGTGAAGCATACGGTGAACGTGCTGCCGGGCGGCATCGTCGATTTCGATCTGACCGCCGACGCGCCGGGCGACTGGGCCTTCCATTGCCACCTGCTGCTGCACATGCATGCCGGGATGTTCCGCGTCGTCAGTGTCCGCCCGCTCGAAGGAGAGGCGGCATGAAGAAGATCGCCATCGCGCTGTTGATCACAACGGCCACCCCCGCGCTCGCCCAGCATGCCGGGCACGACATGAGCGGCACTCAGGCGGCTGACCCGCATGCCGGGCACAATATGGACGGCGCTCAGGCAGCCGATCCACATGCCGGGCATGGCATGAGTGGCGCTCAGGCCGCTGACCCGCATGCCGGGCACGACATCGGCGGCACTCAAGCGGCCGACCCGCATGCCGGACACGACATGGGTGGCGCTCAGGCCGCTGACCCGCATGCCGGGCACGACATGAGCGGCACTCAGGCGGCTGACCCGCATGCCGGGCACGACATGAGCGGCACTCAAGCGGCCGATCCACATGCCGGGCACGACATGGGTGGCGCTCAGGCGGCCGATCCACATGCCGGGCACGACATGGGTGGCACTCAAGCGGCCGATCCACATGCCGGGCACAATATGGGCGGCACCACCGCCAACGCGCTCCCGCCGGTCGCCCCGCCGCCGCCGGGCGCGCTTTCCGGTCCGCGCCATGCCGCCGATGCCAGTTTCACGCCCGAAGCGATGGCTGCCGCGCGCGCGCAGCTCGCCAAGGAACATGGCGGCGGCACCGCGCATATGCTGATGGCCGATCGGCTGGAGGCACGGATCGGTGACGGCACCGACGCCTATCTGTGGGATGCGCAGGGCTGGACGGGCGGCGACATCGACAAATTATGGGTCAAGACCGAGGGCGAAGGCAGCTTCAACGGTGGCTTCGAGGAAGCCGAGGTGCAGGCGCTGTGGAGCCATGCGGTGAACCCGTGGTTCGATCTGCAGACCGGCATCCGCACCGATTTCCGTCGGCATGGCGAGGATCACACCTATGCCGTCTTCGGCATCCAGGGCCTTGCGCCTTACTGGTTCGAAATCGACGCGGCCGCCTTCCTGTCGGACAAGGGCGATCTCACCGCGCGGGTGGAGGCCGAATATGATCAGCGCATCACGCAGAAGCTGATTGTCCAGCCGCGCATCGAATTCGATCTGGCGGCGCAGGACGTGCCCGAACTCGGCATCGGATCGGGCCTGTCGTCGATCGAGGCCGGCGTCCGGCTGCGCTACGAATTCGTGCGCGAATTCGCCCCTTATGTGGGCGTCGAATATGAACGGAAGATCGGCGACACCGCCGATTTCGCGCGGGCCGAGGGCGAAGGCGTCGGCGGCTGGCGTGCGCTTATCGGCCTGCGCGCCTGGTTCTAGAGCAGTTTCCGATCCGACTGCGTCGGCTCGAATGCTCTAAGCTATTTGCTTGTCGCGCTTTCCGAGTCAGCAGGTAATTCCACTGCTTGGAAAGCGCTCTAGCGTCGGCGTAGCGCGATTGCAGAGGCAGCGGACGCGTCCGCCGGCCTCGCAATCGCATTGGAATCAGGCGTCAGTCGTCCGCCGGGCAGCCCCTTCTGCCCGGCGGACGCAATGTTCAGCCCGCCTTGGCGATCACTTCATCGGCGAAGCGGCGAAGATCGGCCTTCTTTTCGTCAAGCGGCTGGCGGTCTTCCTCCACCGCGTAAAGATTGCGGAAGGCGACCGCGATGTCGGTGACGCCGGCATCGCGCAGGCGGTTCACATCGTCGAGGCTGAGCATCTGGCCCATCGCGGTGGTGAAGATGCGATAGGGCTTGTTCGCCGTGCCCAGTTCCTCGCGATAGGCGGCCAGCTTATCGAGCAGCGGCTTGGTCTGATCATAAGTGCCGCCCGCGCACAGCCAGCCGTCGAAACGGGCGGCGCGCTTCAGCGCGGCATCCGAATGGCCGCCGATCAGGATCGGCAGCGGCTTGGTCGGCACCGGGTTAATCTTCACCGGCATGATATCGTAGAATTCGCCCTTGAAGCCGTAATAGCCGCCATTGGTGAGGCCGCGCACGATTTCCAGACATTCGTCGAAACGCTTGCCGCGCTTGCCGAAATCGACGCCCATCACCTTATAGTCCTCCTCCCAAACCGAGAGGCCGACGCCAAAGTTGAAGCGGTTGTTGGTGATCGCCGCGATCGAGGCCGCCAGCTTCGCCGAATAAAGCGGCGGGCGCACCGGCAGCTTGACGACGTTGGTGGTCATTTCCAGCGTCGTCGTCGACGCGCCGATCGCGGTTGCGAGGATGAAGCTTTCGACGAAGGGCTTGTTTTCCAGAAACTCGCGCCCGCCATCTTCGGTGTAGGTATATTTGCTGTCGGTATCCTGCGGGTAGATCAGGCTGTCCGGGATCATGTAGCCGGCATAGCCATGCGCTTCCGCGTCCTTGGCCAGCGGCAGCAGATTTTCGAACGGCGTCATCGATTCAGCGTGGTGGAAACGCATCAGGCCGGCTCCTCTCAACCTCTGTTCAGTCGGAGAGCGGCGTAGCGGATCGCGCGGGAAACGGCCAGAATCGCGATCAGGCCGGATTTGTCCGAAAGGACGCGGGCGATGTTCCGTTGGTGATATGGTTCAGCGGATCTGATCCCAGGCGGTCGCGATATCGGCGATGATGCCGCGCGCATCGTCGAGCGGTGCGGCGTCATTGTCGCGCACGGCGAGCGAGACGAGGCGGCTCGCTTCAGCATAGATCTTGGCGAGCAGCGGGGCGACATCGCCGCCCTTGTCATGATCGAGCCCCGCGTCGAGCGCGGCGATGATCGCGAGCACGCGGGTCTGGTTGTCGGCGCGCCGCGCGCCATCACCATTGCCCATCGCCGCCTTCAGCCCGCTCATCCGGGTCAGCAGTTCTTCATAGAGGATCGCCACCAGCCGATGCGGCGATGCGCCCTCGATCCGCGTCGCCACGTCCACGGCATGATAGCGGGCACCGGCGGGGGCATAACGGGCGCGGGCGGCGGAACCAAACATGCAAAACTCTCCTGTGGCGGCAGGAACGGGCCGCGGGAATATCGATGGTCAGGAACGGGGAAGCGGTTGATCAGCCGTCCTGGCTGTTCGTCCACATCTTGATCTGCTGGTCGAGATAGCTCTGCGTCGCCTTGAAGGCGGAGACGCGGGAATCCATGGTGGTGAACTGCTTGACGAGCTGGACGCGATAGCTTTCCTCACGCGTTTCCATGCGCTCGCGATCCTCGGCGATCGTCTTGGTTTCGGTGGTCAGCCGATTCTGCGAACTGGCGAGCGGGCCTCCGCTGGCGCGCAGCGCATCGCGGATCGCCTGCAGCGCGCCACCGACGCCGAGATCGATGGTGATCGTGCCTTCGGCGAGATTGCCGAGCGGTTCGATGATCAGCCCCTTGGACGGCGCCCCGATCGACGAGATCAGCTGGCCACCCGCCGCGATCGCGGAATGGCCGCCGATCTTGCCCGATGCCGGGTTGACGAGATCGCCCGCCACCAGATCGGAAACCGTGTAGGTGCCCGGCTTGGCACGGCCATAGGGGCTGACGATCTTGATCAGCGGCGACGAAGCCGTCTGGCCGGGATTGAACATCGCTTCGACGCCGTCAGGATCCTTTTCGAGCATCTCCGTCAGCCGCGCGCTATCGACGCTGAGCGTGCCGTTGCGTTCGGTGCGGACGCCGATTTCGGCCAGCGTCGACGGGCCACCCGCGCTCGACAGCACGGTGGACGTCAGCCGCGAAAGCTGGCGCTGCATGTCCCGGATGCCGACATCGCCGCGCAGAACGCCGGTGCTGGGCGCGGTCGCTTCGTCGAGGATCGACTTCAGTTCGTTATAAGCGGCGACGAAATCGTTGACCGCCTGGGCGATAACGTCGGTCTGGCGCTGCGCCCCGATCGCGACGGTGGTGCCGACCGCCGCCTTCTTGAGATCGATCTTCACGCCCGGAATAAGATCGGAAAAGCTGTTGGCCACGCGGCGAACCTCGACACCGTCGAGCTTGACGATGGCATCCTGCGCCTTCTGGGCCAGCGTCATGCCGGTCGCCGTGGCGGGGTCATAGGTGGCGGGATCGAAGGCGAACTGCTGCAACCCGGCATCGGCGGCGGGATCGACCGCCAGCTTGAAGCTCTGCGCATCGCCGGTCGCGCCCTTCAGCACGATCCGCGATCCGGCCGTATCCTCCAGGATCGAGGCGGTGACGCCCGCACTGGCGGCATTGATCGCGCGGGCAAGGCCGAGCAGCGAATCATTGGCCGAGTTGATCGTGATGTCGAACGTGCCGCTGGCCGTCGTCAGCGTAATCTTGCCCTGGCCGATCGGGTTGTTGGTGCCCGCCACATTGGCCGAGACGATCGACTGGGCGGCGGCGAGCTGCTTCACTTCAAGCTGCGCGGCAAGACCGCCGATCCGCGCGCCGGCGATCGCCGTGGTGCCGACGATGCTGCTGTCCGACGAGGTCGCCTGGGTGAACAGCGTTCCGCCCGAGATCAGCGAGCCGAGCGCCGTAGCGAAGCCATCGATACCGCCGACGATGCTGCCCAGCGCCGAAATCTTGGCGGTGTTGGTTTCCTCGCGCTTCTTGAGCAAATTTTCCTTCGGCGTCTTCGACGCGGCCGAAAGCTGGTCGATCAGCGAGGCTGTATCGAGCCCCGATCCGATACCCAGGCTGGCTGCAATCGATGTCACCGGCAATCCCCCAAATGTTCATTGGCAGGAACGGCGGGAATGCGCGGATGTTTAGGGCCGCGCGACGCTTTTTTCGCGGTTGCCGGCCGGCCCGCCTGCGCTAACGAAAGCCATGGCCGAACCGCATATCCTGATCCCGCCCGATCTTTCCCGCCAAGCCTTTGATGCGCGCATTGCAGACGGACGGATCGTGGCGCTGGGCGGCCGCACCATGGGCACAAGCTGGTCGGCAAAGATCGTCGCCACGCAAAGCCTCGCCGGGATGCAGGCGCTGCTCGAAACGCTGCTCGACCGCGTGATCGCCGAGATGAGCAATTGGGAAACGACAAGCGACATCAGCCGCTTCAACCGCGCCCCGGCGGGCCGTTGGCAGGCGCTGCCGCCCGATTTCTTCACGGTGTTGCGCCGCGCGCTCGACATCGCGGCGGCCAGTGGCGGCGCCTTCGATCCCACCGCCGGCGCACTGGTCGACCTGTGGGGCTTCGGCCCGGCCCCCGCGCGCTTGGCCCCGCCATCCGATACCGAGATCGCGGCCGCGCTGGCGGCGGCGGGGCATGGCCGCATCGCCATCGACATCCATGCGCGCCGCGCGCAGCAGCCGGGCGGGCTCGTGCTCGATCTGTCGGGCATCGCCAAGGGCTTTGCCGTCGATCTGCTGGCCGAACATCTGCGCGTGGCCGGCCATCGCCATTTTCTGGTCGAGGTGGGTGGTGAACTGGTGGGCGAAGGGGTGACGCCCGATGGCCAGCCCTGGTGGGTCGATCTAGAAGCCCCGCCCGGAAACCTGGTGCCGCCGGCGCGGATCGCGCTCCACGGCCTCGCGATCGCGACGACCGGCGATTATCGCCGCTATTTCGATCATGACGGGCAGCGTTACGCCCACAGCATCGATCCGCGATCGGGCCGGCCGGTGGCGAACGGCGTGGCCAGCGTGTCGGTGGTCCATCGCCGCTGCATGGACGCCGACGCCTGGGCCACCGCGCTCACCGTGCTGGGCATGGATCAGGGCATGGCGCTCGCGATCGAACAGGGCCTTGCCGCGCGCTTCATAAGCAACGAGGGCGGGGAAGCCTTCTCCCCCGCCCTCGCGGCGATGCTGGACTGATATCCCCAACCGCCCCCGGCCAAAGCCGGGGGGACGGAGGGACGAAAAGTCAGAAGCTGTAGAACAGGCTCAGGCGGGCCGAGCGGCCCTCGCCCGGCGTTGCCCAGCCGCCGGTGACCGCGCCGGTGGTGCCGTTCACGTTGCTGCGGATGCCGGTATAATAATTTTCGTCGGTGAAGTTCTGGACGTTGAGCTGCAGCGTCATGCCGTTGTCGAACGGATAGGACAGCATCGCCCGGTGGATGAGATAATCGTCCGAACGATATTGGACGCCGTTCAGCACCGAACTCTGGTTCAGGCCGAAGCTGCCCTGATAGGTGAAGCCGTAACCGAGCTGCAGGCCAAAGGGCAGCGTGTAGGTGGTGAACAGGCTGCCCGAATGCTTGGGCGTCTGCACCAGATTGTCGCCCGCCTGCGGATCGGGGTTGGCGACGCTGTTGGTGCAGTTATTTTGTCCCGGATTGGCCAGGCAGGCATCCGAAACACCCTGACGCACCTTGCTGTCGAGATAGGTGTAGTTGGCGAAGATCGACCAGGCTTCGGTGATGTTGCCGGTGGCGCCGAGCGCGATGCCGTCGACGCGCGACTTGCCGTCGAGCACCGGCAGCGAACCGACGACCGGATCGTTGGTCGGCACCGAGAAATTGGTGCGATCGTTGCGGAACACGGCGCCGGTCAGCTGGAGGCGGCGATCGAACAGATCGGCCTTCACGCCGACTTCATAGTTGAACGCCTTTTCGGCGCCGACATCGCAGGGGTCGACCGCGCCGCCGGGCGCATCGATGATCGGGCCACAGCCAAGCCGCACGGTGGCCGAACGCGGCGTGCGCGAATTGGCGTAAGCGGCATAGACGCTGACGGTTTCGACCGGCTTGTAATTCAGGCCGACGCGATAGGAGAACAGGTCCTCGCTGTTCTTCTGGTCATCACCGCGCTTGTAATCCCCCAGCGTCGCCACCGCCGTGGAGAAGGTGTCGGCGCGGAAGGTGCCCTTGTAATTTTCGTAGCGGGCGCCCGCGTTCAGCTCGAAATGCTGGCCAAGCTTGATCGTGTCGAAGGCGTAGATCGCCTTCGATTCATTGGTGCCGTAGGATTTCCCGCTGACGATCAGGTTCACCGCGCCGGCATAAGTGGTGTCGGGATTATAGATGTCGATCGGCGACTGCGGCTCGGCCTCGCCCGTCGCCTTGCGCAGCAGATTGCCGGTGGTGAGCTTGTAATCCTCCTTCGAGAAGGAGGCGCCGATGACGAAATTATGCTCCAGCCCGCCGGTGTTGAACACCGCCTTCAGATCGGTCTGGTTGTAGAACAGATCGTTGGTCTGGTTGCGCACCAGGCCGCGCGGCCCGCTGGGATAATAGGTGCCGGGCACATTCTGCGTTGCCGGACAGGCGTTGGGCTGGCCATTGGCACCGGTGGTCGGCTGGACGCCGCCGGGCAGGCAATAGACGCCCTGCGGCGCGCTCGTCACCGAATCCTGCTTCACGCGCTGGAAGCGGGTGAGGTTGCGGATCGACACCTTGTCGCTGAAGTCATGATCGATGCGCGCGGTCGCCTGGTCGAGGCGGATATCCTGATCGTCGAGATTGGCGATGCCGAAATAATCGCTGTCCGAAACGCCCGGCAGCGGCCCCTTGTTGGTCGGGCTGGCGAAGAAGGGCACGCCATAGACCGGGATATTATCGTCCTTCTGGTGGACGTAGGACAAAGTGAAGCGCGTCGGGCCATCCATGCCGATGGTGACGGACGGCGCGATGCCCCAACGCTTGTAGCGTTCGACGTCGCGGCCCGGATAATCGTTGCGGTGATAGACGCCGTTCAGCCGGAAGGCGACGAGATCGCTGACGCGCAGATTGCTGTCCACCGTGGCGCGATAATAATCGTCGGTGCCGATGCCCGCCGACAGGATCGTCAGATCGTCCGCCTGCGGCGTCTTGGTGACGAGGTTGATCGTCCCGCCGACCGAGCCCGAGCCGTTGAACACGGTGTTGGCGCCGTTATAGACTTCGATCTGCTGGAGATTGAAGGTTTCGGTGCGGCTATATTGGGCGCTGTCGCGCACGCCATCCTGCGTGATGTCGTTATTGGCCGAATAGCCGCGCAGGTTGATGCTGTCGCCATAGCCGCCGCCGCCTTCGCCGGCGCCGAAGGTGATGCCGGGGATCGTCTGCAGCGCGTCGCGCAGCGTGAGCAGGTTCTGCTTGCGCAGCGTCTGATCGCTGATCACGGTGATCGTCTGTGGCGTATCGAGCAGCGGGGCGGTCGCCTTCGGCGATTCGACGCGCTCGACCTTCACCTCTTCCTCGATCGCCGTCGCCTCAACCGTCACGCCGCCAAGCTTGCCGCCCTGCGTTTCGGACTGCGCCATGGCCGGCGCGGTGCTGATGAAGCCGACGCAGCCGAGCGCGATGAACGCGGGCAGGCTGGCGGACGAACGGAAATCGGAACTCGCCACGATGTTTCCCCCTTCGATTGCGGCCACGGTTTCGCGGCCCGAATGTTCGGGGTGGGCTACTGCTAGTCATTCTCAATAATGTCAACTGTCGATTACTGAGATCGATTTGCACGCTCAAAAAGCCACACGCGGATCGCGCTGGCGAGGTTGGGTGGATCGGGTTCAACGACGCGTTCGGCGTCGATCCGCGCGACGAGCGCGTTGAGCGGCAAGGCTTCCGCCTGCGCCGCATCGACCAGCGCCGCCCAGAAGACCGGCTCCAGGCTGATCGAGGTGGAATGGCCGGCGATCATCACCGAACGCTTGACGGGACCGGGCATCAAAAGGCCCCCCTCCCACCGGGCGGCGGGAGGGGGGGGGATCCCTCAATACATGTGCTGGCCACCGTTGATCGACAGCGTCGATCCGGTGACGAAGCCCGCTTCCTCGCCGGTCAGGAAGGTCACGCCACGGGCGATTTCCTCGGCATGGCCAAGCCGGCCGACGGGCACCTTGGCGACGATCTTGGCCAGCACGTCCTGCGGCACGGCGGCCACCATGTCGGTGTCGATATAGCCCGGCGCGATCGCGTTCACCGTCACGCCGAACTTCGCGCCTTCCTGCGCCAGCGCCTTGGTGAAGCCATGAATGCCCGACTTGGCGGCGGCATAATTGACCTGGCCATATTGGCCCGCCTGCCCGTTGATCGACCCGATATTGACGATCCGGCCCCAGCCGCGTTCGCGCATGCCCGGGAAGGTCGCCTTCGCCATGTTGAAGCACCCGCCCAGATTGGTGTCGATCACTTCCTTCCAGGCCTGCCAGTCCATCTTGAGCAGCGTGCCATCGCGGGTGATGCCGGCATTGTTGACCAGAATGTCGATCGGGCCCAGTTCGGCTTCGACCGCCTTCACGCCCGCCAGGCACGCATCATGATCGGCGACGTCCCATTTATAGGCGGGGATGCCAGTGCGTTCGGTGAAGGCGCGGGCGCGCTCGTCATTGCCGGCATAATTGGCGGCGACGGTGATTCCCTTCGCCTTGAGTGCGAGGCTGATCGCCTCGCCGATACCACGCGTTCCACCGGTCACGATCGCAACTCTGGCCACATCGATCTCCCACGCTAAATCCGATGAAAGACTAGAGAGGCGCCAGCCAGCCTTCAAGCTCGCGACGGAGCAGTTTTTTCAGCATGTCCACGCCGACCGGGCTGTCGTTCAGACAGGGCAGATAGGCGAAATGCTCACCCCCGGCGGCCAGGAAGGCGTCGCGCCCCTGCATCGCCACCTCCTCCAGCGTTTCGAGGCAATCGACCGAGAAGCCCGGCGCGATCACCGCGACACGGCTTATCCCCCGGGCGGGCAGGCCGCGCAGCGTGGCATCGGTTGCCGGTTCCAGCCATTTGGCCCGGCCGAATCGCGACTGGAAAGATGTGACGAGATCGCGCCCCAGCGCAGCGCCCAGCAACCGCGCGGTTTCCAGGCATTGCCGATGATAGGGGTCACCCAGATCCGCCGTCCGCTGCGGCATGCCATGGAAGCTCGCGACAATGGCCTGCGGCGCGAAATCGAGGGCCGCCAGCCCTGCTTCCACGCCCGCCCTGAGCGCGGCGATATAGGCTGGATCGTCATAATAAGGCGGCAGCGTGCGCACCGCCGGCTGCCAGCGCAACGCGCCGAGAGCGGCGAACGCCGCGTCATTGGCGGTGGCCGTCGTCGCGGCGCAATATTGCGGATAAAGCGGGGCGAGCAGGATGCGATCGCAGCCAGCGTCCTTCAGCGCCCGCACGCGATCGGCAATCGCCGGGCTGCCATAACGCATCGCATGGTCGACGATCACGCCGGGGCCAAAGGCATCGGCCAGCGCAGCGGCCTGCCCGCGCGTGAACGCCGCCAGCGGCGATCCATCGGGCCGCCACACCTGCTGATAGGCATGGGCCGATTTGGCCGGCCGCGTCGTCAGCACCAGACCGCGCAGGATCGGCTGCCAGATCAGCTGCGGGATTTCCACCACGCGCGGATCGGACAGAAACTCCTTCAGATAGCGCCGCACCGCGCCCGCCTCCGGCGCGTCGGGCGTGCCGAGATTGATCAGCAGCACGCCGATCCGGCCCTGTTCCGCCGCGACGCCCATCAGCCGATCGCCAGGGGCAGGCTGCGCAGCCGTTGCCCGGTCGCGGCGAACAACGCATTGGCGATCGCCGGCGCCACGGGCGGCACCGCGATTTCCCCCACGCCGCCCGGTTCTTCCTTGCTGGCGATCAGTTCGATCTGGATTTCGGGTGTCGTCGCCAGAATCGGCAGGTTCAGCGCGTCGAAGTTCCGCGCATCGGCCATGCCGCGGGTAAAGCCGGTGGTCGCGCCCAGCGCGGCGGCGATGCCCCAGACGATGCCGCCTTCGATCTGCTGGCGGACGATTTCGGGGTGAACGATGCGTCCGCAATCGACCGCCGCGAAAACGCGGTCGACGCTGATCTGCTGGCCTTCGCCGACACGCGCTTCCACCAGCATGGCGACATGGCTACCGAAGCTGGAATGGCAGGCCAGCCCCTGTACGCTGCCGGCCACACCGCCATCCCATCCGCCCATCGCCGTCACCGTCGTCAGGCAATGGGCGAGGCGGGTATTGCCGCCCATCATCTGCATGCGGAACGACAGCGGCTCGATCGCCGCGATGCGGGCCAGTTCGTCGACGAAGGATTCAGTGAAGAAGGCGGTGTAGCTGTGCGCCACGGATCGCCAGATGCCGGTCGGAATGCCGATATCGGCGGGCAGATGGTCGATCGCGATCGCGGGGATCGCATAAGGCGGCAGCGCGCCTTCCACGGCGGACAGTTCCGCCTTCGCGCCCGGCTCGCCCGATCCCGGCATCAGCCGCGATCCCATCGAGGCCATCGCCGCCGGCGCGGCGATCCGCGCCTGCCAGCCCAATATCTCGCCCCCCTTGCCAAGCGCGGCCGACAGGCGCCCGCGTGCCGGCGGGCGATAGCGATCCTGCTGGATATCGTCGCGGCGCGACCAGGTGAGTTGCACCGGGCGCCGCACTTCGCGGGCGATGATCGCCGCCTGCACCGCCGCGTCATTTTCGATCTTGCGGCCGAAACCGCCGCCGACGAGCATCGGGTAGATCGTCACCTGCGCTTCGGCCATGCCCATCGCCCCGGCGACGACGCTGCGCGACAGGCCGGGCGCCTGCGTCGGCATCCAGATTTCCAGCTTGTCGCCGGTCAGCCGGGCGGTGGCGACCAGCGGCTCCATCGCCGCATGAACCGCGACGGGCACGCCATAATCGACCTTCAGCCCCTTCGCATTCTGGAACGCGGCATCGACATCGCCGACCGCAAAGAAGCGCGTCGCCTCATCCCCGTCGAGCGCGGCGGCCAGGGCTTTGTCGATCGACGCACTGTCGGGGAACGGCCCCTGGGTGGTGAAGCGCGGCCGCATCGCATCCAGCGCCCGCTCGGCCGCCCAGCCGTTGGTCGCAACCGCCGCCACCCAGCCGGGATTTTCAACGACGGCGATCGTGCCCGCCACCTTTTCGGCCGCCTTCTTGTCGACGCCCGCCAGGCTGGTCGCGCCATGGGGGCCATGGCGGACGGCGGCATAGACCATGTCCTGCACGCGCACATCACCGGCAAAGCGCGCCGATCCGTCCACCTTGGACGGCAGATCGATGCGCGGCACCGGCCGGCCGGAAAGCCCGCCCGCGCCCACCGCGCGCAGCGTGACGCCCTTGGGCACGTCCAGCGCCGCCGCCTCAGCCGCGAGTTCGCCAAAGCGCAGGCGATCATCGCCCCGGGTGACGAAGCCCGCCGCCGTGTCGCAGGCCCGCCAGTCGGCGTTCCACCTTTTGCCCGCCGCTGCGCACAGCAGGGCGCGGGCGGCGGCACCCGCTTCGCGAAAGCGCGCCTCGAACCCGCGGATCGAACTCGACCCGCCTGTCACCATCATCGCCGATCGGATCGCGAACTGGCGCGCCGCCCAGCCGCCCACGCCCTTCAGCAGATCTGGCATCATGTTCTGTGCCGCTTCGCCGATCAGGAAATCATTGGCGTAAAGCGGGCTGATCGGCGCGGGCTCCACCGCCACGGTGCGCCAGTCCGCGCCAAGTTCATCGGCCAGCACCTGCGGCAGCGAGGTCCATACCCCCTGCCCCATTTCCGCCTGCGGAACGACGACGACGATATGGCCGTCCTCGCCGATTTTCAGGAAGGCGTTGAAGATCGCCTCACCCGGATTGGCGACAAGATTGGGGCGATAGCTGCGCGGCCACAGCCCCCAGGCGAGCAGCAGGCCGGCACCGGCGCCGCCGCCGACCAGCAATGTGCGGCGGTTCAGTTCCACAGGGGGCGTCCACGTCCGATCATGGCGATGGTGAATAGGGGCCGACGCGCGCGAACGCCAGCCACCAGACGGCGGGCAAATGCCTGATTTTCCCGATCAGCCTGACCGCCAGCGGCGTTTACGCCCGTGCTCAGGCCGCCCGCGCATCGGCCGCCGCCTGCGCGCGGAAGCTGGTGCGCAGCGCCACCCGATCGATCTTGCCGGTGCCGAGGCGCGGCATCGGTTCGGTGACCAGCCACAATCGCGCGGGCAGCTTGAACTTCGCCAGCCGCCCGGCGAGAAACCCGGTCAACGCCGCGCCATCCGCCGATGCGCCATCGCGCAGCCGGACGACCGCACCAACCACCTCGCCCAGACGCTCGTCGGGCAGGCCGAACACGCAGGCCTCGGCGGTGTCCGGATGGGTGTAGAGCGCCGATTCGACCTCGATGCACGAGATGTTCTCGCCACCCCGGATGATGATGTCCTTCACCCGATCGACGATGAACAGATAGCCATCCTCGTCCAGATAGCCGAGATCGCCGGTCAGGAAGTAGCCATCGGGGCGGAACGCGGCCGCCGTCGCTTCGGCATTGTCCCAATAGCCGCGCACATTGGCGGCGGACGCGATCCCGATCTCGCCGGTTTCGCCGGCCGGCAGGGCGTTGCCGTCCTCGCCGAAGATCGCAACCTCGACGAAGGGCGCCTGCGCCGGGCCGGTGGAGGACGGCTTGGCGACATAATTGTCGCGGCAATTGGTGCAGCCGACCGCATTGGTCTCGGTCAGGCCATAGCCCATCATCGGATGGCCCTTGGGGAAGCTTTCGATCAGCCGGGGCACATGGCTGGGCGGGCGCGGCGCGCCGCCGGCGGCGATATCGAGCAGCGTCGACAGATCATATTTGTGCCGTTCGGGATGCTGCATCAGTTCCAGGCTCATCGTCGGCACGCCGACGAAATAGCTCACCTTCTCCGCCTCGATCAGCCGCAGCGCCTCGCCCGCATCCCATTTCGGCATCAGCACCAGCTTGCGCTGGATGACGAAGCTGGCGATGAACACCGGGATTTCGCCGGTGACGTGGAACAGCGGCACCGTCACCAGCGCCGCCGGCGGGCTGGGCAGGTTCTTGCGATCGCCGCCATGGAAAGTGCCGAGCAACATCGCCGTCAGCGACACGAAGCAATACGTGGAGGTGGTGACCGCGCGATGCGTGGAAACCGCGCCCTTGCTCTTGCCTGTCGAACCGGAGGTGAAGAGGATGGTGGCGTCGTCATCGGCATCGACCTGCGGCAACGCCGCCTCGGCAACGCCATCGATCAGTGGCGCAAGCGCGTGGGCGATCGGCTGTTCGATCGGCAGGCCGACGATCCGCCCGGCATATCCGCTTTCCTGCAGCCGCTGCGCGCGTGGGCCATCCGCGATGATCAGGCTGGGCGTCGTCAGTTCGAGCCCGAACGCCATTTCGGCCGGCGTCCACCAACCATTGACCAGCGTCGCGATACCGCCGGCCTTGGCGATGGCGACATAAGCGACGATCCAGGCCGGTGCATTGCGCATCGCGATCGCCACGCGATCGCCCTTGCGGATGCCATGCCCGCCTGCGAGCGCGCGGGCCAGCCGTTCGGACCACATGTCGATCTCGCGATAGGTCAGCCGCTCGTCGCCCGCGACCAGCGCGATTTCGTCGCCATGTTCGCCGCAGAAAAAGCGGAACAGATCGCCGATCGTCGCCGGCAGCTTCGCCGCCACGGCCCGGCCCTGCGCGTCGAGCGTCGTCTCGATGAGTCCGCCCGGACCCGTCAGCGCGCCCATCACCGCCTTCATGCGAGCGTCCTGCTCACTTGGCATCGCTCGTCCTCTCGCTCTTTGCGTTTCTTGTCGTGCCCTTTATGAGGGCCAAAATCCTCGGGGAAAAGCCTTGATCCTGACCTTCCTCGCTGACGCTACGGCAGCCATACGTTTCGAAGACCTCGGCCTGTCCCCGGTCGTTCCGGGTATGGATTTCGGCGCGTTCAAGCTTCGCTGGTATTCGCTTGCCTATATCGGCGGCATCCTGATCGGCTGGTGGTATCTGCTCAAGCTGCTGGCCCAGCCCGGCGCGCCGATGGCGCGGCGCCACGCCGACGACATGGTCTTCTATGCCACGCTCGGCATCCTGCTCGGCGGGCGGCTGGCCTATGTCACCTTCTACCAGCCGGAAATCTGGCAGAACCCGCTCGATGTGCTGAAATTGTGGGAAGGCGGCATGTCCTTCCACGGCGGCGTCATCGGCGTGTCGCTGGGCATCATCTACCTGGCGTGGAAGAACAAGCTCAACTGGCTGCGCATCCACGATTATGTCGCCTGCTGCGTGCCCTTCGGCCTGCTTTTCGGCCGGCTCGCCAATTTCGTGAATGGCGAACTGTGGGGCCGCGCCACCGACGCGCCCTGGGGCATGATCTTCCCGCGCGGCGGCGAAGTCGTGCGTCATCCCAGCCAGCTTTATGAAGCCGGGCTCGAAGGCGTGGTGCTGTTCGCCGTCTTGTGGTTCCTGTTCTGGAAGACGGACGCGCGCTACCAGCCGGGCAAGCTCGTCGGCACCTTCCTGCTCGGCTACGGCCTCAGCCGCTTCACCGTCGAATTCTTCCGCGAACCGGACGCGCAGCTGATGCAGTTCGCGGTCGAAACCGGGCTCAGCATGGGCCAGTGGCTGACCGTGCCGATGATTCTCGGCGGCCTCTACCTCATCGTCACCGCCAAGGGCCGGCGCCAGCGGGTCGAGCCGATCGCCGGCGGCGAGAGCGTCCCCTGAAGCCCGCCGGAACAGCCTTAATGACGGCCGGGGCGGCTTGCGCAACGAACCGAAAAGACGGAGACGGGGCGGCATGACCGCCCCGTTTTCCTGTGAGGATCGCCTTGTCCGCCTGATCGAGACGATGGGCCCCATTCCCATCGCGCAGTTCATGGCGGAGGCCAACGGGGCCTATTATGCCGCGCGCGATCCGCTGGGCGCGGCGGGCGATTTCATCACCGCGCCCGAAATCAGCCAGATGTTCGGCGAACTGATCGGCCTGTGGCTGGCCGATCTGTGGCAGCAGGCGGGCGAAAGCGACGTCGCTTATGTCGAACTGGGGCCGGGGCGCGGCACGCTGGCGCAGGATGCGACACGGGCGATGCGCGCCGTGGGCCTCACGCCGGCGGTGCATTTCGTGGAAACCAGCCCCGCGCTCCGCGCCGCGCAGGCGGAACGCTTTCCCAATGCCGCCTGGCATGACGATCTTTCGACGCTGCCGACCAACAAGCCACTGCTCGTCGTTGCGAACGAGTTTTTCGATGCGCTGCCGATCCGCCAGCTCGTCCGCTCGGTCAACGGCTGGCGCGAACGGATGGTCGCTTATGGCCCTGACGGCTTTGTGCCGGTGGCCGGCGACCTGCCGGTCGATGCGCTGGTGCCGCCGCGCCTGCACGATGCGCAGCCCGGCAGCATCCTGGAAAGTTCCCCCGCCTCGGTTTCGATCGCGCGCGACATCGCGTCGCGCATCGCCGATCAGGGCGGCGTCGCGATCATCGTCGACTATGGCTATGCCGGCTATGCGGCGGGCGATACGCTGCAGGCCGTCCATGCCCATGCCTATGCCGATCCCTTCGCCCGGCCCGGAACGCGCGATCTGACCGCGCATGTCGATTTCACCGCACTCGACCATGCCGCGCGCGGCGAAGGGCTGCATGTCCACGGCCCCATCGGCCAGGGCGAATGGCTCGAACGGCTGGGCATCGGCGCCCGCGCCGCCGCGCTGACCCAGGGATCGCCCCATCGCGGCGAGGAAATCGCCGCCGCGCGCCATCGGCTGACCCATGCCGAGGAGATGGGCGAATTGTTCAAGGTGATGGCCCTCACCGCCCCCGAATGGCCCGAGCCGGCGGGGTTCGACGACTGAGCCGACTTGCCTTATGGGCGGGGGCATGACCGATATTGTCGAACCGATCCGCGCGCCTTCGCTGGGCGATGTCCGCCATGGCTTTCTCGGCCGCAGGGGCGGCGTTTCCACCGGCATCCATGCCGGGCTGAACGTCGGCTTGGGATCGGACGACGATCGCGACGCGATTCTCGAAAATCGGCGGCGGGCGGTGGCGGCCGTCGCGCCGGGCGCGGCGCTGGTGACGCTGCATCAGGTGCATTCGGCGGATGCGGTGGCGGTCACCGCGCCCTTTGCCGATGATGCCCGCCCCCATGCCGATGCGCTCGTCACCGACCGGCCCGGCCTGCTGCTCGGCATCCTGACCGCCGATTGCGTGCCGGTGCTGTTCGCCGATCCGGCGGCCGGGGTGGTCGGTGCCGCCCATGCGGGCTGGAAGGGCGCGATCAACGGCGTCACCGATGCCACCATCGCCGCGATGGAAAAGCTCGGCGCGGATCGCGGCCGCATCGTCGCGGCGATCGGGCCATGCATCGCCCGCGCCTCCTATGAGGTCGACGACGGCTTCTTCCGCCGCTTCGCCGAAGCCGATCCCGAGAATGAACGCTTCTTTGCCGATGGCGTGCGCGACGGGCATCACCAGTTCGATATCGAAGCCTATGTCACCGCGCAGCTGGCGGCGGCGGGCATCGGCCGGGTCGCGGCGCTGGGGCTCGACACCTATGCCCATGAGGATCGCTTCTACAGCTTCCGCCGCGCCACGCATCGCGGCGAGCCGGGCTATGGCCGCCAGGTCTCGCTGATCGGTCTATAGCGCGCGCAGCGCCCGCGCCGGGCGGGCGGCGAGCGCGGGCAGCGATCCGAGAAGACCGAGCGCGAGCGTGCCGAAACCGCCGATCGCCAGCGTGACGCCCACCACCCGCCAGTCGGTCGCCCAGTCGAGTTCGAACACACGGGTCACCACATACCAGCCCGCTGCCGCGCCGATGCCGGCGGCAAGGATGGAAAGGATCAGCGCCAGCACGGCATATTCGATCGCCTGCGCCGCCAGCACCTGCCCGCGCGTCGCGCCAAGCAGCTTGAGCAGCACCGAATCATAGATGCGGGCACGACGCGACGCCGCAATCGCGCCGACCAGCACCGCGATCCCCGCCGCCAGCGCGACCGACGCGGCGGCCCGCACCGCCGTCGAAAGCTGGCCGAGCACGCCCGCCACCTGACCGATCACTTCCTTGACGCGAATCAGCGAGACCGAGGGGAACGCTTGCGTGATCGCCCGGTTCAGCGTCACCTCCCCAGTTTCGGGCATGGCGATCGTCGCCATATAGCTGTGGGGGGCGCCTTCCAGCACGCCGGGCGAATAGACCAGCACGAAGTTGAAGCCCATCGTGTCCCACTTGATCTCGCGCAACGACGCGATCTTCGCGGGCACTTCGACGCCGAGCACCGAGACTATGATCTCGTCCCCGATGCCGAGGCCGAGCGCGCGCGCCGCCTCTAGGTCGAGCGAAACGAGCGGCGGCCCCTGATAATCGGCCGGCCACCATTTGCCGGCCACGATGCGGCTCCCTTCGGGCGGCGTCGCCGCATAAGTGAGGCCGCGATCGCCGCGCAATATCCACGCGCCTTCGGGTAGCTCCTTGAGCTCCGCGACGCGCTTGCCGCCGAACGACACCACCGGCCCGCGCAGCGACGCCACCATCTTCACCTCGGCGCCCGGGGCCTGGGCGGCGACCAGCGCGAGGAAGCGATCCTTGTCCTCCACCGGAATATCGAGCGCGAAGAAGCTCGGTGCCTTGGCCGGCACGGTGCTGCGGATCTGCCCCGACAGGTTGGTTTCCACCACCGCCAGCGTGGCGAACAGGGTGAGGCCGAGGCCAAGCGCGACGACCAGCCGGCCCGTCTGCGCGCCCGGGCGATGCAGGTTGGCGACGGCAAGGCGGACGAGCGGGCGGCGCGAACGCGGCAGGCCCGCCGCTACACGGCGCACCAGCCAGCCAAGCGCGGTGAGCAGGAGCAGGAGCCCCGCGGCCGCGCCGACGAACATCGCCGCGAACAGCGGGTCACGCGCGGTGCCGACGGCGAGCGCCACGATCGCCGTCAATGTCAGGCCGATCGCGGCGATCACCGGGCCAGTCGGGCGTGCCGCGCCCTCCACCCCGCCCCGGAACAGGGAGGCGGCTGTCACCGCGCGCGCGCGCGCCAGCGGGGCGAGGACGAAGAGCAGCGTGATCAGCACGCCATAAAGCGCGGCCAAGGCGAGCGGGCCGGGATGCACGGCAAAGCGCGGCTGCACCGGCAGCGCATCGCCCGCGACGGCGACGACCGCCAGCGGCACCAGGCTGCCCGCGACGAGGCCGGCCACGATACCCGCGCCCGCGATCAGCCCGATCTGGATCAGATAGGACAGGAAGATCGTGCGCGAGGATGCACCCAGCGCCTTCAGCGTGGCGATCGCGCCGCGCTTGCCTTCCAGATAGGATGTCACGCCATTGCCCACGCCGATCCCGGCCACCGCCAGCGCGGTCAGCCCGACGAGCATCAGGAACTGGCCGAGGCGACCGATGAAGCGCCGCGTGCCGGGCGCCGCATTGGTCCGGTCCTGCACCTCCCAGCCGGCGCTGGGGAAACGATCGGCAAGGCGCTTGGCGACGGCGCCGGCATCGACGCCATCGGCAAGCCGGATGCGGTAGCGCGTGGTATAGAGGCTGCCCGGCTGGACGAGCCCCGTCGCCTTCAGCCCGTCCATATCGACCAGCGCGACCGGGCCGAAGGTGAAGCCTTCGCCGACACGATCGGGTTCCTCCGCGATGAGCCCGATGACGCGCAATTCCGCGTCGCCGATGCGGATCGGATCGCCCGGCTTCACCTGCAGCCGTTCGGCCAGCGCCGGGGCGATGGCAACGTCGCGACCCGCCGGGCGCGGCGCCAGCGCGCCGGGCGCGAGGCGAAACTGGCCGTAGAGCGGATAGACGCCATCGACGCCCTTCAGCTCCGCGAGCGCCGCCTGGCTGCCATCGGGGCGCGAGGCCATGGCCCGCATACGGATCGTTTCCGAAAGATCGCCGGCGGCCGCGAAGGCTGCGCGCTCGGCGTCGTCGGCGGTGCGCTGAACGATCTCCATCTCGACATCGCCGCCGAGGATAGACTGGCCCTGCAACGCGAGTTCGGAGGTGATCGCGGTGGAAAGGCTGCCCACTCCGGCCAGCGCCGCGACGCCGAGAAACAGGCAAACGGCCAGCAGGCGGAGCCCGGCAAAGCCCCCGCGCAGATCGCGCAGCGCCAGCGTGAGGGGAAGGTTCATCGGCCCGCCGCGCTGTCGCGCACGATGCGGCCGTCAAGCATCTCGATCACCCGGCCGCAGCGCGCGGCCAGCGCGGGATCGTGCGTGATGACGAGCAGGGTTTCGCCGGTTTCGCGCTGGCGACCGAACAGCAGGTCCATGATCGCCGCGCCGGTTTTCGCATCGAGATTGCCGGTGGGTTCGTCGGCGAACAGGATGGCGGGCGCGGGGGCGACCGCGCGGGCGATGGCCACGCGCTGCTGTTCGCCGCCGGAAAGCTGGGCGGGATAATGGCCCGTGCGATGGCCAAGCCCTACCGCTTCCAGCTCGGCACGGGCGCGGGCGAAGGCATCGCCCTGCCCGGCCAGTTCCAGCGGCACCGCCACATTTTCCAGCGCGGTCATCGTCGGCAGCAGGTGGAAGGCCTGCAGGATGATGCCGATCCGCCCACGCCGCGCCTTGGCCAGCGCGTCCTCGTCCATCGCGCCGAAATCGGCGCCCGCCACATGGATCTCGCCGCTATCGGCCCGTTCCAGCCCGGAGAGCACCGCCATCAGCGATGATTTGCCCGATCCCGAGGGCCCCAGCAGCGCCACCGTCTCGCCCCTGGCGATGGCGAGGTCGATCCCGCGCAGGATATCCACGCGCGCTTCGCCCTTGCCCAGCGCCAGCGTGACATTCCGGGCATGGATGGCGATATTGTCGGCTGACATGATGAAGGAAGGTATCCCTTTGAGGCCAGATCGTTTCGCATATGGCGTGCGCCGGCTGATTGTCCATGCCGCCGCTTTGCTGACATTGTTCGTTACCCTGCCCGCCCATGCCGCCGACCGGCTGGTCGTGGCGTTCGGCGACAGCCTGATGGCGGGATATCAGCTGAAACCGGGCGAAGGCTTCGCGCCGCGCCTCGAAGCCGCGTTGCGCAAGAGCGGGGTGGCCGCGCACGTCCACAATGCCGGCGTGTCGGGCGATACCACCGCTCAGGGCAAGGCGCGGTTGGGCTGGGTGCTCGGCGCGCTGAAGGCCAGGCCCGATCTCGTGATCGTCGAACTCGGCGCCAACGATATGCTACGCGGCCTGCCCAATGCGCAGACGCGGCTGAACCTCGACGCGATCCTGACCGACCTGAAGCGCCGCAAGGTGCCCGTCCTGATCGCGGGCATGCGTGCCGCGCCCAATATGGGGCCGGCTTACACGAAGGAATTCAACGCCATCTATCCCACGCTGGCGCGCAAGCACGGCCTTCCGCTATATCCCTTCTTCATGGAGGGCGTGGCCGCCAACCGCGCCCTGCTGCTGAAGGACGGGATGCACCCCAATCCGCGCGGGGTGGACGTGATCGTGCGGGGCATCCTGCCACAGGTGCGCAAGGCGCTGGCGCAATAGCAGGCGCCACGCCACCAGGAGAGCGGCGATGGGCGGAACGCGCGACGATCGGGTGGATGCCTATATCGAACGGAAGGCGGAATTCGCCCGGCCGATCCTGACGCATTTGCGCGACCGCGTGCACGCCGCCTGCCCGGAGGTCGAGGAAGCGATCAAATGGTCCAGCCCGGCCTTCCTCTACAAGGGGCAGATCCTGTGCAGCATGGCCGCGTTCAAGGGCCATGCCGCCTTCGGCTTCTGGCGCGGGGCCGAAGTGACGGGCACGCCCGAAGAACGGAGCGCGATGGGCCAGTTCGGCCGGATCGCCACGATCGCCGACCTGCCCGATGACGCCACGCTGGCCGGCTTCATCACGCGGGGCATGGCCCTGATCGACAAGGGCACCAAGACACCGCGCCCGCTGAAACACGCCCGGCCGCCAGCCGAACCGCCGGCCGATCTGATCGCGGCGCTGGCCGCCCATCCGGCGGCGCAGGCCAGCTTCGATGGCTTCCCACCCGGCCAGCAACGCGAATATGTCGACTGGATCTTCGAGGCGAAGCGCCCCGAAACCCGCGCGCGGCGGCTTGCGCAGGCGGTGGAATGGCTGGCCGAAGGCAAGCGTCGCAACTGGAAATATGAAAACTGCTGATCGCCCGATCGGCTGCTCTGCCTGCATCAGATCAACCGCTCTATTTTCCTGATATGCCGCGATTTCCGAGCCGCCGGATGTGCCACCCGGTTTGAAATCGCTCTAAGCGAAAGGGCATAAGCGATGAAGCTGGTGCATGATGCGGCCGGCACGGCCTTCGATCCATGGCTGCTCCTGCTCTTTCCGCTGGGCGGCCTGTTGCTGACGCTATGGCTCTGGAAATCCGCCGGGCGGGGCGCATGGAAATGGGCTGCGATCTTCACGCTGCTGCTGGCGCTGCTGACGGTGGCGCTCCCCTTCGCCGATCATGCCCGCGTGCAGGCACGGGCCAAGGCAGGCGATATCGTCACCGCCGAAGGCCCGGTCAGCGGCCACAAGCGCTGGTCCGAACGGCGCTGGGCGGGCTCGTCGCGCGGGGTGGGCGTCACCAGCTTCGATCGGTACGACACGACGACCTACGAATATTTCTATGTCGGCGAAACGCCGTTCACCTTCATCGTCAACGGTTATCCCAGCCAGGCGTCCTTCACCAATTCGGCCGATCCGCCGGTCGCGATCCGCGACGGCATGTGGGCGAAGGCCGCCTATTTCGCCGACGACTGGTATGACAGCGAACGCCGGATCACCCGGCTGGAACTCGGCCCGCCGCGCGGGGGCGGGCCCGCCATGCTCCATCCCGCCGCCGCGCCCGACCTCAGCGGCCTGCCCGATGACTTCGCCGCCTTTCGCCGCGCCTTTGGCGATGCAATCGCTAGGGAAGATCAGGCGGGCGTGAAGGCGCTGATCGCCTTCCCCTTCGCCTTCGAAGGCCACCGGATGGAAGCGGACGAGTTCGACAGCCTGTGGATGAGCCTGTTTTCGCCGCCCCAGCGGCCATGCCTTATGACCGCTAAGCCGATCCGCGAGGGGGATCGCTTCGTGCTGTTCTGCGGGCCTTATGGCTATTATTTCGGCAAGACGGCCGCTGGCTGGCGGCTCATCGAGTTCGGTGCCGACGGGGAGGCCATGTAAGCCGCCTCCCCGTCCAGCCGGAAAGGCGCAACAGGCGCCTTTCCAACAACGTCACTTAACGGCAGCGATAATCGCCACGGTCGATCTAGCGGCCGAGCAGCGCGCCGCCCGCACCGCCCAGGAGCGTACCGAGCAGGCGATCGCCATTGGTGTCGATCATCCGGCCGAGCAGCGCACCGCCCGCGGCGCCGATGATCAGGCCGGTCGTGCCATTGTCGCGCTTGCAGTGGTAGCGACCGTCATTGCCCCGCCACACCTGATCGTTGCGGCTCAGGCGACGGCCATCATAACGGCCGTTGGAATAATAGCGGTCGCCCTTCCAATGGCCGCGCTTGTCATAATGCTTGCCGCCATGGCGCTCGTCATACCGGCCATGTCCGCGATCGCCACGATCGGCCAGGGCCGGGGCGGTGGGAACCATGACGGCGGCCGCGATCGCGGCGAGGATGAGCTTGCGCATGTTCTGTTCTCCCTTTCGTACGCTTCAGTGCGACTACCGGGGCCTTGTTGCACGATTCGCCTGAACGGACAGCGACGGCTCGTTCATCTGGCCGAAGGAAAACAACGGATCGAGGCGCTTAAGGCCGCTCAGGCCAGCGGCCGCATGTCGAAACGCGGCGCGAACAGGCCGACCAGCAGGAAAGGCAGGCCAAAGGCGACGCCGGCAAGCCACCAGAGCGACGGCGGTTCGACGATCAGCACGGCATCGCCGGGGTCGGCGGGATCATAATAGACCGGCACCGTCCGACCTGCGGCAAAAGCCTCCACCAGATCCTGCGCGTCGAAACGATCGTCGATCGGGATATGATAATAGAGCCAGATTGCCCGGCCGCGATATTCCCGCCCGCCGACCGCATAGAGATAGCGGACATGCGCGCGGTAGGAGGTGCTGCTCGATCCGTCCGTATCCTCGCTGACATGTTCGCTATATTCGGACGCCAGGATCCGGCCGTCGGTTTCCTCCCACGCAGATTCCGCGACGGCGTAGCGATAGAGGCCATAGCCATAGACGCCACCGGCACTGCCAGCGATCAGCAGCCCGACGCAGAAGAACAGAATCTTCGGCCACATCGCCTTACCCTCCCCCCATGGATGCACGCGCCCGTGGGGAGGAAGGATGTCATAATTGGCGGGTGGCGGGCAACGGCGTGCGTTGCCCGCCGCAACCGGCCCTTATTCCGCCGCGACGCCCGCGCGGCTGAACATATCCTCGCCCGCCACATCCTCGTTGGCGGCCGGGCTGTCCTTGGCCGCCTTGCGACGATCGAAGGCGTCCCACACCTCGTTCCAGTTGCCGCGCGTCGCGGCCTTGGAATATTCGGTGGCGCGGGTTTCGAAGAAATTGGCGTGTTCGACACCGTTGAGCAGCGGCGCCAGCCACGGCAGCGGATGTTCGTCGATCATGTAGATCGGCTTGAAGCCGAGCTGGCCCAGCCGCCAATCGGCGATGTAGCGGACATATTTCTTGATGTCCTTGGGCGTCATGCCGGACACCGGGCCCATTTCGAAGACGAGATCGATGAAGGCGTCTTCCAGGCGCACCGTCTTCTGGCACTGATCGAGAATGTCGTCGCGCACCGCCGGCGTCAGGCAGTTCCGTTCCTTCACGAAGGCGTGGAAGAGGCGCGTGATGCCTTCGCAATGCAGCGTCTCGTCGCGGATCGACCAGGTGACGATCTGGCCCATGCCCTTCATCTTGTTGAAGCGCGGGAAGTTCATCAGCATGGCGAAGCTGGCGAACAGCTGCAGCCCTTCGGTGAAGCCGCCGAACATGGCGAGCGTGCGGGCGATATCCTCGTCGCTATCGACGCCGAACTGCGCCAGATAGTCATGCTTGTCCTTCATCTCCTTATATTGGAGGAAGGCCGAATATTCGGTTTCAGGCATGCCGATCGTATCGAGCAGGTGGCTGTAGGCCGCGATGTGGACCGTTTCCATGTTGCTGAACGCGGTCAGCATCATCTTCACTTCGGTCGGCTTGAACACGCGGCCATATTTGTCGTGGTAGCAATCCTGCACCTCGACATCGGCCTGCGTGAAGAAACGGAAGATCTGGGTCAGCAGGTTGCGCTCATGATCGGTCAGCTTCTGCGCCCAATCGCGGCAATCCTCGCCCAGCGGCACTTCCTCGGGCAGCCAGTGGAGCTGCTGCTGGCGCTTCCAATATTCGAACGCCCACGGATATTCGAAGGGCTTGTAGGTGCGGGAGGCCTGGAGGAGAGGCATGGCGTTCTTCCTTCGTCATCCCGGCGGGCCGGGATATTCAAACTCTTGTGGCGGCCGGATCCCAGCCTACGCTGGGATGACGCCAAACAATCAGCCCGTCAGCCGGGGCAGATATAGCAGCATCAGCAACACAACGCCCGAAAGCGAGAGGATGATGCCCTTGGCGCGGGCGGAGCTGACCTCCTTCATCCCCGGGAAATCGGGGTGGCGGCTCTGTTCCTCGAAGAACGGGTCGCCCGCGCCGATGCGGCTCTTGATATAGCGTTCATGCCGCGCGGCATCGCGCAGGCTCCACAGGCCGATGACGATGTTGAACACCGCGATCGGCACGATCAACGCCCAGCCCGGAGTGGTCATGATCTCGATCGCCCTTGTTATTGGCACGCCAGGCATTCGTCATAATCGGTGCTGTCGGTGGCAAGCTCGATCTTCTTGAGATCGGGCGTGTTGTCCGCCTCCACCCCGCCGGCGAAGCCCGCGCGCTGGATCGACTTCGACCGCAGATAATAAAGCGACTTGATGCCCAGTTCCCACGCGCGGAAGTGGAGCATCAGCAGATCCCACTTTTCCACGTCGGCCGGGATGAACAGGTTCAGCGACGTCGCCTGATCGATATAGGGCGTGCGGTCCGCCGCCAGCTCGATCAGCCAGCGCTGGTCGATCTCGAAGCTGGTCTTGAACGTGTCCTTTTCTTCCTGGCTCAGGAAATCGAGATGCTGGACCGATCCGCCTTGTTCGAGGATCGAGTTCCACACCGCATCCGAATCCTTGGACTTTTCGGCCAGGACCTTCTGCAGATAGACGTTCTTGATCGAGAAGCTGCCCGACAGCGTCTTGTGCGTGTAGATATTCGCCGGGATCGGTTCGATGCAGGCCGAAGTGCCACCGCAGATGATCGAGATGGAAGCGGTCGGCGCGATCGCCATCTTGCAGCTGAACCGTTCCATCACACCGCGTTCGGCTGCGTCGGGGCACGGGCCCCGTTCGGTGGCGAGCAGCATCGACGCTTCTTCGGCCTTCGCGGCGATGTGCTTGAACATGCGCAGGTTCCAGCTCTTGGCCATCGCCCCTTCGAAGGGCAGGCCGCGCGCCTGGAGGAAGCTGTGGAAGCCCATCACGCCGAGGCCGACCGAGCGTTCGCGCATCGCCGAATATTTGGCCCGCGCCATCTCTTCGGGCGCGCGGTCGATATAATCGGTCAGCACGTTATCGAGGAAGCGCATCACATCCTCGATGAACTGCTTGTCGCCGTTCCACTCGTCCCACGTCTCGAGGTTGAGCGAGGAGAGGCAGCAGACGGCCGTGCGATCATTGCCCAGATGGTCGCGGCCCGTGGGCAGCGTGATTTCCGAACAAAGGTTCGAGGTCGAGACCTTGAGGCCGAGTTCGCGGTGGTGGCGCGGCATCGCGCGGTTCACCGTGTCGGCGAACACGATATAGGGCTCGCCCGTCGCCAGCCGGGTTTCGACAAGCTTCTGGAACAGCGCGCGGGCATCGACCTTGCCACGGACGCTGCCGTCCTTGGGGCTGGTGAGCTCCCACTCGCGGCCGTCGCGCACCGCTTCCATGAAGGCATCGGTCAAGAGCACGCCGTGGTGGAGGTTCAGCGCCTTGCGGTTGAAATCGCCCGAGGGTTTGCGGATTTCGAGGAACTCCTCGATCTCCGGATGGCTGACATCGAGATAGCAGGCAGCCGAACCACGACGCAGGCTGCCCTGCGAGATGGCGAGCGTCAGCGAATCCATCACGCGGACGAAGGGGATGATTCCGCTCGTCTTGCCGTTGAGGCCGACCGGTTCGCCAATGCCGCGGACATTGCCCCAATAGGTGCCGATGCCGCCCCCGCGCGAAGCGAGCCAGACATTCTCGTTCCAGATTTCGGTGATCGCCTGAAGGCTGTCGTCAACCGAGTTCAAATAGCAGCTGATCGGCAGGCCGCGCCCCGTGCCGCCGTTCGACAGCACCGGCGTGGCCGGCATGAACCACAGCTTCGAGATATAGTCGTAGAGCCGCTGGGCATGGGGCGCATCGTCGGCATAAGCCGACGCCACGCGCACGAAGAGATCCTGATAGCTCTCACCGGGCAGCAGATAGCGATCCTTCAGCGTCTCCTTACCGAAATCGGTGAGCAGCGCGTCGCGGCCATGATCGACCTCGACCGGATAGGGCGCCTTGATCGCGCCCTGGTTGCTGTCGATCGCCGGGGCCGCATCGGCCTTCGGGTTGTCGAGGATAGTCGCCACGTCGCTTGCGCCCGCTTCGTTGTTGCTGCCTGAAAGGTCCATGTCGCGCGCCTCGTCTGGTGGCCCGGTTGGCCATTCGTTCCCAAAATGTTCGACTCGGAGCAACGCGCCCCGAGGGTAGCATGGAGGGGCCGCAAGGGGAGGCCGAATTTCGGCTTATCCCCGCCTTTCTGAGAGACGCGAACGGCCCTTCCGCAATATGGGGTGCGGCGCGGCGTTAACAATCTCTTGGGCCAGCCCCCTGGCATCACCACTATCCATAGTGCCCGATCCGCCTGCGGACGCAAGGCCGAATTTTGCTGGACAGGGGTTCGGCTGGTCGCCCCCGTGATTCGCTTCACCGCACCCATCGGGCGCTTCATCAGGCGCGACGCGTGGATTTCCCAGCACTCCCGTCGCGCGCAAGAGAACACAAGAGAAACGAAAAAATATTCATCGCCCGATGCATCGGGGACTCAATCATTTGGACCCTGCCACCAGGTGCCGGCGTCGGAAGGCGATTTCGCTTGGGGATGGTGCCGGCCGGGCGTAAACTTTGCCATCCGCCGCCGACCAGGGCTGAGTTCCCGGGTCGCGATCGTGATGCGTCCCTCCGGCCGGCGGCCGAATTGATGCTCGCAGCGTACGGGCGCCTGCCCGCCTGCCGGCACAAGGAGGGCATGCATATGGTCGCAATTCCCAAAGCCGCCGTCACCGATACCGTTCCGCATGTCCGCAAGATCGGCATGGCCGATCTGCGCTGGGCGCTTGCCGAAGGATGGGCCGATTTCAGGGAGAAGCGCGGCGATATCGTGCTCGTCGGCTTCATCTATCCGCTGGTGGGTTTCATCGCGGCCTGGTTCGCGCTCAATGGCGAGTTGACACCCCTGCTCTTCCCGCTGGTCGCCGGGCTTTCATTGCTCGGGCCGACGGTGGCGACGGGGTTCTACGAACTCGCCCGGCGCCGCGAACAGGGCCTCGAATCGAGCTGGACGCATTTCTTCGATCCGTGGTTCGGCCATTCGGGGCGCGAACTGGTGCTCGCCACGCTCACGCTCGCCTTGCTGTTCCTTGCCTGGGTCGGCACCGCATGGCGGCTTTATCAGGGCAGCTTCGGCCAGAGCAGCGGCCTCACCGTCTCGGCCTTCCTGACGCAGATGTTCACCACCACCGAAGGCTGGCAGCTCGTCATCTTCGGCAATCTCGTCGGGCTCGGCTTCGCCATCCTCGCGCTGGCCACGAGCGTCGTCACCTTCCCGATGCTGGTCGACAAGCCCGTGCATGTCGGCACCGCCATCGCCACCTCGTTCAAGGCGACGGCGCATAACCCGGTGACGGTGGGCACCTGGGGCCTGATCGTCGCGGCGCTGCTGGTGATCGGCTGCATGCCGCTGTTCGTCGGCCTCGCCGTGGTGCTGCCGGTGCTCGGCTACGCAACCTGGCACCTCTATACGCGTTTGGTGGAACGGTAAGGGCTGGACCGGAGGCGCCACCGCCCGGATCGTCATAACGACCGGGCGGTGGCGCAGGCCGCACCCCACCATATTTCCCGCCAGGGCCGCCCGTCGCTACGGGATTGCACCCCTCCGGCCACGGGCGTAGGGACGCCGCGACACAATCGAAATCGCGTCCGATCCAGCCTTCGAGGGGCCACATGACCGTCATCATCAAGGAAGCCGATCTGATCGAGAGCGTCGCCGACGCACTCCAATATATCAGCTACTATCACCCGATGGATTATATCCAGGCGCTGGGTGCCGCCTATGAGGCGGAACAGGGCCCGGCGGCCAAGGACGCGATCGCGCAGATCCTGACCAACAGCCGCATGTGCGCCGAAGGCCACCGCCCGATCTGCCAGGATACCGGCATCGTCACCGTGTTCGTGAAGTGGGGCCAGCAGTGCCTGCTCGACAGCGACAAATCGCTGCAGGACGTGGTCGATGAAGGCGTCCGCCGCGCCTATCTGCACCCCGAAAACCGCCTGCGCGCCTCGATCCTGAAGGATCCCGCGTTCAGCCGCGTCAACACCAAGGACAACACCCCTTGCGTGATGAGCGTGGAGATGGTGCCCGGCGCCAAGGTGCATATCGACGTCGCGGCCAAGGGCGGCGGTTCGGAAAACAAGTCCAAGTTCAAGATGCTCAACCCGTCGGATTCGATCGTCGACTGGGTGCTGGAGATGGTGCCGCAGATGGGCGCCGGCTGGTGCCCGCCGGGCATGCTGGGCATCGGCATTGGCGGCACCGCCGAAAAGGCGATGAGCCTCGCCAAGGAATCGCTGATGGGCCATATCGACATGGCCCAGCTGAAGGAGCGCGGGCCGCAGAATGATATCGAGCGGCTGCGCATCGAGATCTTCGACAAGGTGAACGCGCTCGGCATCGGCGCGCAGGGCTTGGGCGGGCTTGCCACCATCCTCGACGTGAAGATCATGGATTATCCCACCCATGCGGCGTCGAAGCCGGTGGCGATGATCCCGAACTGCGCGGCCACCCGCCACGCCCACTTCACCCTCGACGGTTCGGGGCCGACCTATCTCGATCCGCCGAGCCTGGACGAATGGCCCAAGGTGGAATGGACCCCCAGCAAGGAAGCGATCAAGGTCGATCTCGATACGCTGACGCCGGAGATCGTGGCGAGCTGGAAGCCGGGCGATCGCCTGCTCCTGAACGGCAAGATGCTCACCGGGCGCGACGCCGCGCACAAGCGCATCCAGGACATGCTGGCCAAGGGCGAGGAACTGCCGGTCAGCTTCAAGGGCCGGGTGATCTATTATGTCGGCCCGGTCGATCCGGTGGGCGACGAGGTCGTCGGCCCCGCCGGCCCGACGACCGCGACCCGGATGGACAAGTTCACCGACATGATGCTCGAACAGACCGGGCTGATCGCGATGGTGGGCAAGGCCGAGCGTGGCCCGGCCGCCGTGGAATCGATCAAGAAGCACAAGGCCGCCTATCTGATGGCGGTGGGCGGTGCGGCCTATCTGGTGGCGCGCGCCATCAAGGGCGCCAAGGTCGTCGGCTTCGAGGATCTCGGCATGGAAGCGATCTACGAGTTCGACGTGCAGGACATGCCGGTGACGGTCGCGGTGGATTCCACCGGCCAGAACGTCCACCACATGGCCCCGCTGGTCTGGCGCGAGAAGATCGCCAAGGAAAAGCTGCTCGAGAACGCATGATCGCGGGCGCGTTCTCGCTTTCCCTGCCGGCGGCGGCCAGTGCCGTCCCGGCGGGCACCGTCCGCGCCCCTGCATGGGCGCGGCACGGGAACGCGCTCCCATTTTCCGAGCGCCCGGCATGATCCCCGAAATCACCGGCCGCGACGCGCGCTACCGATCCCCCTTACCGCCCGAAACCGTGGTCGAGCGGCTGGCCGGAATGCTCGTCCCCGCACAGGACCTCGCCTTTGCCGATGATGGCGCGGACATGGTCTTTGCCGGCGTCGCGCGCGGATCGACGCTCCACATCGCCTGCCGCCATCGCCGCAAGCATGACGACAGCGAATTCGGCCTCCACGCCCGCATCTATCGCGACGGCAACGGCACGCAGATCCGTGGCCGCTTCCGCACGCCGACCAGCACCAGCCGCTATCTGCTGTTCTGGTTCGCGTCGATGGTCAGCTTTTCCGTCTATATGGGGTGGACCAGCAATGTCGGGCCACTCCTCCGCACGCTGCTGCTGCTGCCGCCGCTGGTGATGATCGGCATCGTCGTCGGCCTGTCCTTTCTGCATCGCAGCCGGCTCCACCGCGATGAGACGGCGATCTCGGCGCTGCTGAACGACCGGGTCGAGGCCCGGCGCTACCGGCTCAAGACCGCGCGTGAAAGGCGTGCCCGGTCCGCACCCGCGCGTTGACGGCTTGTTAGCCAAGTTTGCGCATAATCCGGCCATTCAGTGGGGAATTGCCGGATGCAGATCGCAGAAACGGTGGTCAAGGCGGCCAGGCTATCGGGTGACCTGGGGATCAGGACGCTCGATCTGCAGGCGGATATCGCCGCGCTCGCCGAACGGGTGACGGAACAGGCCGATACGGTGGAACGGATCGGCGACGATGCCGATCGGCTGGAACGCGATCGCTCCGCCGTCGCCGAAACCGCGCGCGACGCCAAGGAAAAGGCGTCGGCCGCGCGCGGCGTGATCGCCGATTCCAGCGAACGCCTGCACGCCGCGACCGACAATGTCGTCGAACTGATCGAACAGGTCAGCCAGATCCACGCCGGCCTCGGCAGCTTCAATGCCGCGCTCGCCACCGTCGCCAGCGTTACCGAGGCGATCAGCGAGATCGCCGGCCAGACCAACCTGCTCGCGCTCAACGCCACGATCGAAGCCGCGCGCGCCGGTGAATCGGGCCGCGGCTTCGCGGTGGTGGCAAGCGAGGTGAAGAAGCTGGCGCAGGAAACCGCCGCCGCCACGCAAAAGATCAATCAATCGATCGGCGCGCTGACGGCCGAGGCGCAGGCGATGCTGTGCCGGATCGGCACCGGCGTCGAGAAAGCGCGATCGGCCCATCACGGCACCCAGGAAATCGAAACGCTCGTCGGCAGCCTCTCCACCCTGATGCGCGGCCTTTCGGACAATAGCGATGCGGTGGCCGGCAGCCTGGAATCGATCATCGGCTCGGTTTCCGGCATTCGCGGCGGCCTCGATGCCCTGTCGGCGACATCCGGTGCCAACGCCGCCGATCTCGTCCGGCTCAGCCAGCGGCTCAGCCATGTCAGCGACGATACCAACGTGCTGTTGCAGCACATGGCGGAAACCGGCGTCGAAATCCCCGACAGCCCCTATGTCCGCTTCGCGCTGGACGCGGCGACCGCCATCATATCCGCGCTCGAAGCCGACATCGCCACCGGGCGGATCACGCGCGAGGCGTTCTTTTCCGAACATTATGCGCCGATCGCGGGCAGCGATCCCCAGCAGTTCGAACATCCCGCCACCGCCTTCATGGTCGCCGCCGCGCGGCCCTATCAGGAACAGGCCCGCGCCCTGCCCGGCTTCTTCGGCATGTCGCTCACCGATCGCAACACCTATGGCGCGGTGCAGATGCCCGAACGCTCGCTGCCCCGGCGCGACGATGCCGTGTGGAATGCCGAACATAGCCGGCATCAGGTGTTCTTCGATTATGAAGACCAGCGGGTGCAGTGCCGGATCACCCAGCCCTTCTGGCTCAAGGCCTATCGCCGTCCGGTCGCCGGCGGCGGGGTGATGCTGCTCAAGCAGGTGATCGCGTCGATCCACGTCGCCGGCCAGCATTGGGGCATATTGCAGCTCGCTTACGCCGATCAGGGCTGAGGGCGCCGCGCCAGCCTCTCCTCCGCCCCGGTGAAGGCCGAATCCCGGCCGCGATCCCCCGCGCTTACCCCGGTCGCGAAGAAGGCGACCCCGGTGCCCGCCGCACGATCGATCCACAGGCCGGAGCGCAGGCCATAAGCATCGCCGGCATGTCCCACGCGCGGGCGCCCGTCGCCGAACGGATCGTCATGGCAACCCGGCTGCGCCGACGCCAGCATCTGCACGGCCAGGCCATAGCGGCAGTAAAAGCCGTGCTCGGTCGCGCCGTTGCGGCCGTCAAAGCCCCATTCCGGGCCGACCAGTGTCGCCACCGATGCCGGGGTCAACAGGCGCGCGCCATCCAGCATGCCGTCGTTCAGCAGCAACCGCCCGATCCGGGCAAGATCGCGCGCCGAAATGCGCAAGCCGCCCTGGGGTGAAAAGATCGCGCCATTGGCGCCCGGCCGCCAGCCGGCGAGGTCGCAGGTGCCGTCGCGCGCCGGCGTGACCGGGCAATCGGGCCGCCGCCCGCCCAGATCGTCGCGCACCGGCCGCCCCTTGCCGTCATAGAGCACCACCGCCCGCGCCACCGCCGCATCGGAACAACCGGGCCAGTTGTAGCAGGCGTCGATGCCCAGCGGCGCCAGCACCAGCCGCGCCATCAGCCGGTCGAACCGCTCGGCCGTCACCGCCTCCATCACGCTCGCCACCACCGGGAAGTTGAGGTTGGCATAGCGGAAAAAGGCGCCCGGCCGATGTGCGGCGTCCCACGCCTTCGGATCGGCCAATGTGTCGCGGATGCGTGCGTCGAGCGGCAGGGCATAATCCGACGCGTCGGTCAGCCCGGCGCGGTGCGACAAGAGCAGGCGCAGCGTGATCGGCACATCCGGAAAAGCGGGATTGCGGACCGGATAGCCCAGCGTCGCGGAAATATCGGCGTCGAGATCGAGCCGTTTTTCCTCCACCAGCCGCATCACGCCGATAGCGACGACCAGCTTGGAGATGGAGGCGATGCGGACCGGATCGTCCGCGCCGATCGCGCGGCCGCGCGCGCGATCCGCCAGTCCCTCGGTCCAGACCGCTTTTTCACCGGCGCGATCGAAATCGACCCGAACCTGACCGATGGGGGCGGACGTGGTGCAGCCCGCGGCAACGAGAGCAAGGGAGAGCGCGATCAGGCGCGCCGCCCCTCCCCACCATTGCCGCCGGCCACGCCTCAGCGGTATGTCACCTTCTTCACCGCGGCGACCACGTCGTCGGACTTGATCAGCGCCGCCTTTTCGAGGTTCGCCGCATAAGGCAGCGGCACATCCTCGTTGGTGACGCGCAGAACCGGCGCGTCGAGATCGTCGAAGCCGTCCTCCATCGCGATCGCCGCGATTTCCGACGCAATCGAGCACACCGGCCAGCCTTCCTCGACCACCACCATGCGGTTGGTCTTGGCGAGCGACTTGAGCACGGTTTCCTTGTCGAGCGGACGCAGCGTGCGCAGGTCGATCACCTCCGCCTCAATGCCTTCCGCCGCCAGCTTGTCAGCGGCTTCGAGCGCGACGCCCACGCCGATCGAATAGCTGACCAGCGTCACATCCTTGCCTTCGCGCGCGATGCGGGCCTTGCCGATCGGCAGGACATAATCGTCAAGCTTGGGCACGTCGAAGCTGTGGCCGTACATCAGCTCGTTTTCGAGGAAGACGACCGGATCGGGGCAGCGGATCGCCGCCTTCAGCAAGCCCTTGGCGTCGGCCGCGCTGTAAGGCGCGATCACGATCAGGCCGGGAACGGCGGCATACCATGGCCCGTAATTCTGGCTGTGCTGCGCGCCGACGCGGCTGGCCGCGCCGTTGGGGCCACGGAACACGATCGGGCAGCGCATCTGGCCGCCGGACATATAGTTGGTCTTGGCGGCCGAGTTGATGACATGATCGATCGCCTGCATGGCGAAGTTGAACGTCATGAACTCGACGATCGGCTTCAGGCCCGCCATCGCAGCGCCGCTGCCGACGCCGGCAAAGCCATATTCGGTGATCGGCGTGTCGATGACGCGCTTGTCGCCGAATTCGTCGAGCAGGCCCTGCGTCACCTTGTAGGCGCCCTGATATTGCGCGACTTCCTCGCCCATCACGAAGACGGTCTCGTCGGCGCGCATCTCCTCGGCCATGGCGTCGCGCAGCGCTTCGCGCACGGTGGTCTTCACCATTTCGGTGCCGGCGGGAATATCGGGATCGGCAACGCTGACGCGGGCGGCGGGCGCCACCAGCTGCTGCGTGCCGCTTTCGGCCTTCTTGGGCGCGGCCTCGGCCGGCGCTTCGGCCTTGGCGGCGGGCGCCGCCTGCGGCGCGGCTTCGACGGCGGACGCATCTTCGCCCTCGGCGGCGATCAGGGCGATCACTTCGCCCACCTTCACGCCGTCCGTGCCTTCGGCGATGACGATCTTGGCGATCGTGCCTTCGTCGACCGCCTCGAACTCCATCGTCGCCTTGTCGGTCTCAATCTCGGCAAGGATGTCGCCCGACTTCACGGCGTCGCCTTCCTTGACGAGCCATTTCGAAAGCGTGCCTTCCTCCATGGTGGGGGAAAGCGCCGGCATCTTCAGTTCAATGGCCATCAATACTGCCCCACCAGCACATCGGTATAGAGTTCGGAAAGCTCGGGCTCGGGCGCTTCCTCGGCGAAATCGGCGGCGTCCTGCACCACCTTGCGGATATCCTTTTCGAGCGCCTTCAGCTCGTCCTCGGTCACGCCGGCCGCCTCAAGCTCCTTCTTCAGATGCTCGATCGGATCGGATTTGTCGCGCACCGCCTGCACTTCCTCGCGCGAGCGATATTTGGCGGGGTCGGACATCGAATGGCCGCGATAGCGATAGGTCTTGAGCTCGAGCAGGATCGGCCCCTTGCCGGCGCGGACCCAGGCCACCGCTTCCTCGGCGGCGCCGCGCACGGCCAGCACGTCCATGCCGTCGACCTGGATGCCGGGGATGCGGAAGCTTTCGCCACGGCGGTAGAGCTGGTCTTCGGACGAGGCGCGGTTGACGCTCGTGCCCATGGCATATTGGTTGTTCTCGATCACGAAGATGATCGGGAGCTTCCACAGCTCGGCCATGTTGAACGATTCATACACCTGGCCCTGGTTGGCCGCGCCATCGCCGAAATAGGCCATCGCGACGCCGCCATCGCCGGCATATTTGTGCTTGAAGGCAAGGCCGGTGCCGAGCGACACCTGCGCGCCGACGATGCCGTGGCCGCCGTAGAATTTATGTTCGACCGAGAACATGTGCATCGAGCCGCCCTTGCCGCGCGAAATGCCGGCGGCGCGGCCGGTCAGCTCGGCCATGATGACCTTGGGATCGATGCCATAAGCGAGCATGTGGCCATGATCGCGATAACCGGTGATCACGCTGTCCTTGCCCACTTCGAGCGCGGACTGGAGGCCAACGGCCACCGCTTCCTGGCCGATATAGAGGTGGCAGAAGCCGCCGATCAGGCCGAGGCCGTATAGCTGCCCGGCCTTTTCCTCGAACCGGCGGATCAGCAGCATCTGGCTGTAGAAGTCGAGCATCTCCTGCTTCGACGCCTTATAGCGGACGGGTTCGGCCGGACGCTCACGGTTGGATGCGGGGGCGGCGGATACCGCCGATTTCGGGGCGGCCGCGGCGGGCGCCTTCCGGGTTCGCGGCTGTGCTGCTTTGGCCAAGCTCAAACGCTCCTGTGGAGAATAGGATATCGGGGAGGTCTATAGGCCGCAGCGGGCCGATTCCGCAACGGCGGACGGCGGAAACAGGCGGGTTCGCGGTCTAAAGACACAATCGAACACAGTCGCGAAAATGCTGGCAATCTTGTTATGAAAAAAGCCCGCCGTTCAGCGGGTGACGATCACATATTCGCCTTCGCCGACCATCTCGGTGGCGCCGCGAGTCAGCTCGTCGGCAAGATCGGGATCACCCTGTGCGATCAGGCGTTTGCGATTGATCAGGCGGTGCTTTTCCGCCTCGACCTGGGCCAGCCTGGCCTTCGCCGTCACCAGTTGCTTGCGATATTCGCCGCGCGCCAGCAGCCCGTTCGCGCCGAGCACCGCATAGCCGGCGAACATCAGCATGACGAGCACCGCCATCGTCGGCGCGACGGCCGACGCGATCAGACGAAAGGGGGAGCGCTTGCGGATCACGGTGAATCAGGAATCACTAACGCGGCGCCAAGGCAAGCCCGAATCGGCGGGCCCGTGCGGATTATCGGGGCAGTGCCCGGAAAGACTCACCCCGGCCGTGGCCGGGGTGGCGTCATGACGGCAGATCAGCTGCGGAAGATGCCGCGGCCCGCATAGCGCGAGACGAAGCCCAGTTCCTCCTCGATACGCAGCAGCTGGTTATACTTGGCCAGCCGGTCCGAACGCGCCATCGATCCGGTCTTGATCTGGCCGCAGTTGGTGGCGACGGCGAGGTCGGCGATCGTCGCGTCCTCGGTTTCGCCCGAACGGTGCGACATGACGGCGGTGTAGCCGGCGCGCTGCGCGGTCGACACCGCCTCCAGCGTTTCGGACAGCGTGCCGATCTGGTTCACCTTCACCAAGAGCGAGTTGGCGAGCCCCTGTTCGATGCCGTCGCGCAGGCGCGCCGGGTTGGTGACGAACAGATCGTCGCCGACCAGCTGGACCTTCGAACCGATCTTGTCGGTCAGGATCTTCCAGCCTTCGAAATCATCCTCGCCCATGCCGTCCTCGATCGACTTGATCGGGTAGCGCGCGCACAGATCCGCCAGATAATCGGCCATTTCGGCGGGCGAACGCTTCACGCCTTCGCCGTGGAAATCATAGACGCCGTTCTTGAAGAATTCGGTCGCCGCGCAGTCGAGCGCCAGCACCACATCGTCGCCGGGCTTGTATCCGGCCTTTTCGATCGACGACATGATGAAATCGAGCGCATCCGGCGCCGAAGCGAGGTTGGGGGCGAAGCCGCCCTCGTCGCCCACCGCCGTCGCAAGGCCCTTGTCGTGCAGCGCCGTCTTCAGCGTGTGGAAGATCTCCGATCCGCAGCGCAGTGCCTCGGCGAAGCTTTCCGCGCCGACCGGCATGATCATGAATTCCTGGAAGTCGATCGGATTGTCGGCATGGGCGCCGCCGTTGATGATGTTCATCATCGGCACCGGCAGCACCTTGGCGGCGGTGCCGCCGACATAGCGATAAAGCGGCAGGCTGCGCGCATCGGCGGCGGCCTTCGCCACGGCGAGGCTGACGCCCAGAATCGCGTTGGCGCCAAGGCGGCCCTTGTTCGGCGTGCCATCGAGATCGATCATCACGGCGTCGACCTCTTCCTGGTCCTCCGCCTCAAGCCCGGCAACCGCCTCGGCGATCTCGCCGTTCACGGCGTCGACGGCGGCGGAAACGCCCTTGCCCATCCAGCGCGCCTTGTCGCCGTCGCGCTTCTCGACGGCTTCATGCGCGCCGGTCGACGCGCCCGACGGAACGGCGGCGCGGCCGAAGCTGCCATCCTCCAGCGTCACGTCAACTTCGACGGTGGGATTTCCCCGGCTGTCGATGATCTGCCGGGCGTGGACGTCGATGATCGCGGTCATTTCGGGATCGCACCTTTTTCTGGACGCTGGATGGGCCGCGCTCTATCCGGGAGGGGCGCGATAGGCAACGCTTCGCCGCCGGATGCTTGCCAACATTATCTTTCCGGCGGAACATCCGGACGGGGGCGGATGTTGGAAAGACGAGCCGAAACGCTTTCGACGGAGACGCACATGGCCACGACCTCGAACGACCTGCCCGGCAACGCGAACACGGATGCGGCGCCCGCGCCCAACGCGGCCGATATCGAGATCAACCCCACCGGATCGAAGGCACGCGAAGCATTCGCTGCGGCCCGCGCCAAGGCGGGCGAGCAGGCGAGCGGCATCAAGGATCAGGCCACGGGCAAAGCCCGCGATTATGCCGCCATCGGCAAGGACAAGACGGTCGAAGGCCTCGACAGCGTATCGCGCCTGATGGACGACGCCGCCACCACGATCGACGACAAGGTTGGCGCGCAATATGGCGATTATGCCCGCAAGGCGGCGTCCGCCGTCGCCAGCGTGGCGGGATCGCTGCGATCGAAGGACGTGGACGAACTGCTTGACGACGCGCGTGGCGTCGTCCGCAAGAGCCCCGCGCTTGCGATCGGCGCGGCCGTCGCCGTCGGCTTCGTTCTCGCCCGCCTCGTCCGGTCAGGCACCAATCATGGTGTCGACAAGGACAAGTCGGCCTGAGCCTGGCCATGGCGGGGGTGGAGGAACCAGAAGAAACCATCGGCGATCTGTTCAGCCGCGCCTTTCAGGAGGGCGGCCAGCTCGTCCGGGCGGAGCTTGCCGTCTATCGACGGCTGGCGATCCGGCGCGCGCTCGCCGCGCGGCTCGCCGTCGGCATGATGCTGGCGGGCGTGCTGCTCGCCTTCGGATCGGCGGCCGCGTTGATCGTCGGGCTGGCTTTGGGGCTGGCGCACTTCATCGGCCCCGTCGGCGGCGGCATCGTCGCGGCGCTGATCGGTTTCGCGATCGCCGCGCTCCTCCTCCGCTCCGGCTTCAAGCGCCTGCCCAGCATTGCCGCCCCCGATGAAGAGGAGACCGCGCCATGATCGGCGACAAGGCGGACCTCGCCAACGCGCGTGCGCAGGCGGATATCGCCCGTGGCCGGCTGGTCGCCACGCTGGGCGAGTTGCAGCAGCGCCTCCACCCCCGCGCCCTGATGAAGGAAGCGTGGGAGGAATTGCGCGAACGCGGCACCGAAATGGCCGACGACGCGATCAGGAGCGCGAAGGAAAAGCCCGGCCGCACCGCCGCCATCGCCGGCGCGGTGGCCCTGTTTCTCGCCCGCAAGCCGATCGCCCACGGCGTGATGAGCCTGCTGGATCGCCGGCACGATGAAACCGAGCCCGCGCCCGAAGGTTCTGATGAGGACTGAACCAATCCCGTCGCGCACCCCGGCGACGGATCGAGGAGACGAGTGATGAGCAACAGCGTGAAGGACAGCGCCGAACGGGCAAGCGCATTTGCCAGCGAAAAGCTGGCGGAAGCCAAGCAGACGCTCCGCGATCGTTCGCAGGCCACCCGCGCGGCGGCCCATGACGCGCTGGAATCGGCACGCGGCAAGGTGGACGAGGCCAAATCGGCCACCGCGCAGGGGATCGAGGACAATCCCGTGGCGGCGCTCGTCGCCGGCCTTGCGCTCGGCGCGATCGTCGGCGCGCTGCTCCCGCGCGGCGAACGGGAAAAGGAAGCGTTGGGCACGGTCGGCGGCAAGCTGAACGAAGCCGCCCGCACCGCTTATGCCGCCGCCAAGGATGCCGGCCGCGAGGCGATGGAAGAGCTTGGCATCAACAAGGATGCCGCGCAGGCGCAGGTCGACAAGTTCGTCCAGGCCGCCACCAAATCGGCGAGCGCCGCCGGCAATGCCGCGATGGGAACAGTCAAGAACCGCTGATATTCAAGCGCGGTTCACCACCACTACCCCACATATGCGCCAACCGATTGGGAGCTTTCTCGAATGCGTCTACTGCGTAGCCCTCTGACTGCCGCTACCCTTGCGCTCGCGTCGATCGCGGCGCCGATCGCCATCGCCGCGCCGGCGCACGCGGCGATCAACAATCAGGATCCCACCGCCTTCATCTCGGGCTTCTCGCAGGAAGGCTTCGCGGCGCTGCGCGGCGGCGATCGCGTGGCCGCCAAGTCCAAGTTCCGCAGCATGCTGGCCCAGCATGTTGCGGTCGACCAGATCGGCGATCGCCTGATCCGCCGCTGGAAGCCGACGCTGAAGCCCGAACAGCTCAACGCCTACAAGGCCGCTTTGCCCAACTATATCATCGGCCTCTACGCCGATCGGCTGTTCGAATATGCCAGCGCCGATATGAAGATCATCCGCACCCAGCCGGCCGCCAACGGCGCCGCCGTGGTTTCGCAGGTGACGAAGAAGGGCCAGGCACCGATCAACGCGATCTGGTCGGTGGTGAAGACGCCGCAGGGCTACAAGGTCAGCAACCTCACCGTCGCGGGCATCAACCTCACGCTCACCCAGGCGGCCGATTTCGACGCCTATATCCAGCGCAATGGCTTCGACAAGCTGGTCGCGTTCATGAAGTCCAAGGGCTGAACAGGGGACGGGAAGTGCTACTCCAGGCGCATTTCCCGTCATCCCGGATCACCGCATCGGATCAAAGCCGGATTTCCCTGCCGCGCATGATTGTTGCAGTGCGGCGTCCGTGCTAGGGGGCGCCAAACCCACAATTAGGGACATTTCCATGAGCAAGATCCACCTCGTCTTCGGGGGCCGGGTGAAAGACCCGCGCACGCTCGAATTCGAAGACCTGAGCAAGATCGACGTCGTTGGATTCTACGAAGATTATCAGTCGGCCGAAAAAGCCTGGCGCGGCGCCGCGCAGCGCACTGTGGACGATGCCGAGATGAAATATGTGGTGGTCCACCTCCACCGCCTGCTGCAGCCGGATCTCGACGCCCCGGCCGCCTGAGTCGGCAATGGCGGGGCTATCGCCCCGCCAATTCCCTTTCCGACAATTGAGCCCTTATCGCCCCTGAGTCGGGCGGCGCGATCAGCGCGATGCGAGCTGGACGCCCTTTTCCTTGCGCGATGCCCAGCGCACCGGCCGATCGTCAAAAGTTGCGCGGACGAAGCATTCGCCGCCTTTCACCCGCACCCGTTCGCACAGGTCGACCGCAGCAGCCCGGGTTTCGAAACCGGCCAGGCTGAGCCGATAGACCGCACCCTTATGTTCCAGGTCGAACGTGCCGCTCGACGGCACATAATCGGCGATCATCTGCACGCGCGCGGCGATGCGGTTCCACGCCGTCTCCACCCGCGCCGCCGTGCTATAGGCGCCTAGCTGGACGACGAAGCCGCCCTTCGCGGTCTGCGAAGCGAGGGCAGGTGCCGCCGCCTTGCGGACAGGCGCCACATAAGCGACCTTGATCGGCGCGCGCGGCGCCGCGATCAACGCCGGGACCACCGCATGGCCCGCAGACGCCTCGTTCATCGACGCATCGTTCATCGGTGCTTCCTGCATGGAAGCCCGCTGCATCACCGCCTGCTGGGCCGGCGCACGCAGCAATTCCGCCGGCTCCGTCTGCGGCTGAGGCGCGGCATATTCGGCCACTGGCGCAGGCGGCGGGGTTACGTCCGCGACCTGCATCGGCAATTCGGGCGCGGCCGGTGCTTGCGGTTCAGGCACGGGCTCCGCCGCAGCGACTGCCACCGGGGCTGCCGCATCGGGCGCCAGCGCCAGAGCGACCGGCTGGCCGGTATCGAAATGCGGCTCGACGCCCAGCAGCCCGGCGACCTGCTGCCAGCTGGTGCGCGGTCTGGCGAACATCGCCCATTCCAGCATCCGCCGGTCGAGTTGATCGGCCGGCACGTCCTGCGCGGCCACCGCGCGCGCTTCCGCCCAGCGACCGCCAAGCGCATAGCCCAGCGCCAGATTCTGCCGGGCCTTCGCCGAAGCATCCGGCGCCCGCGCCGCCACTTCGAGAATCCCGATCGCGCGTTCGACATCGCCGGCCAGCGCATAGCCGAGCCCGCGATCGCTTTCGGTGACCTTCCCTTCCAGGCTGTCGAGCGTACGCAGCGCGGCATAGCCGTCGCCCGTCGCCACTTCGGTCAGCGCCAGGCTGAAACCCGCCTGCGGCTGATCGGCGTGCAGCCGCATCGCGTCGTTGAACGCGGTGCGGGCCGAAACGAATCGCCCGGCCAACAGATAGGCCTGGCCCAGCGTCGCGCGATAGCCGGCATCGCGCGGAGCCAGCGCCACCGCCTTCTCGGCTTCGGCCACCGCCTCGGCAGCCTTGCGATTGGCGATTGCGGCGTGCGCCTTGGCCACCGCCCGCGCCGCATCACGCTGCGCCGAAGGGGCGTTGGACGAAAGCGAAGCCGGCCGGGTGCTCGCGGGCTTGCAACCCACGGTGACGAGGGCAAGCATCGCAGCCGAGGCCGAAAGCTTGAGCAGGACGCTGGTCTTCATCTTGCTTCTCCCTGTGCGGATCAGGCGGAGCGCCCGTCGGGCACGTTGGCGGCGATCTCATCAAGGCCGGGAATGGCATCGAGATAGGCGTCCAGCGCATTGATCAGCAGACGCTGGGCAGACCGATGGCCCACCGCGCAGGCCAGCCGCAGCCGCAGATGCCGTTCGGGATCGAGCCGCAGGGTGAACGCCGCCTTGGCGCCGTTGCCGGCCGCCGCGCGGGTGCGCGGAGCGCGCGGCGTCACCATGCGCTTGGCAGGCGCCTTGCGCGCGGCCTTGGGCTTGGCCGGGGTTAGCATCGCCTGCGCCACCGGGGCGGCGGGCTCCGTCACCGCATCGAAGGCCTGATCGACGCCGAATTCCTGCTCGATTTCGGCCTGCTGGCGCAGCACCTCGGGCACCGGCGCCTCGGCGGTGGCGACGAGCGGCGCAGGTTCGGCATCGTTGTTCAGCGGGGTCAGGAACGAAACCGGCGGATGCTGCGCCGGAACTTCGGCGACATGGCTCCCCATGTCGTTCCAGCCAAGATCCTCCAGGCTCGGGGTCAGCGCATGGCCCTGCGGGCGCATGGCCGGCCGGGCGAAGCCCTTGCGCGCCAGCAGCCCCGAAGTGAGGGAAGCAAAAGGACGTGCGTCGCTCATCGCCATCTCCCTCAGTGCTGAACAACGCGGCGGCCGAAGCCACCCATTGCGCGGGCACCGGCGGTTCCGGCGATCTGGCCGGGCGCCGCGAACACGGTGCGGCGGAAATTCTTTTCCAGCCGGTCCGATATATAGGACCACAGGCCCTCGACCTCGGCGGCCGATTTGCTCTTGGGGTCGACCTCCATCACCGTCCGCCCGTCGATCATCGACGCGGCGAAATCGGTGCGATGGTGCAGCGTTACCGGCGCGACGGTGCCGTGCTGCGACAGCGCGACGGCGGCTTCATAGGTGATCTTGGCCTTGGGCGTGGCGGCATTGACCACGAAGATCAGCGGCTTGCCGGCACGATCGCACAGATCGACGGTGGCGCCCACGGCGCGCAGATCGTGCGGGCTCGGCCGAGTCGGGATGACGATCAGTTCGGCAACCTGGATCACGCTCTGGATCGCGACCGTGATCGCGGGCGGCGTATCGATCACCGCCAGGCGGAAGCCCTGCTGGCGCAGCATTTCCAGATCGGCGGCCAGGCGCGCAACCGTGGTCTGCGCATAAGCCGGCATGTCATCCTGCCGCTCGTTCCACCAGTCGGCCAGCGATCCTTGCGGATCGATGTCGATCAGCACCACCGGCCCCGCGCCCGCGCGCTGTGCCTGAACGGCCAGATGGCCCGAAAGCGTGGTCTTGCCGGACCCGCCCTTCTGCGATGCCAACGCCAAAACCCGCATAACCATTCCCCGATAGTCGTCGCTACCCTCCCGGATGCCATCCCGGGGCCTAAGAAGTGGTTAAACCGGAAAGATCTTCGCACCGCGCCGCACATCATTCCCTAGCGACAAACTAACCATATTGGCGCATGATCGGGCGCAGGGGCGAAGGAACGGGGGCAATGCGAACGTGCGGATAATGGCCATCGGAACGGCGATCGTGGCGGTTATGGCGCCTGCGGTTGCGGCCGCCTCCGCCGCGGAAGATCTGCAGGCCGGCGTCGCCGCATGGAAGGCGGGCGATCATGCCCGCGCCGTCGCACTGTGGCGGCCACTCGCCACCGCAGGCGTTGCCGATGCGCAGTTCAATCTTGGCCAGGCCTATCGCCTCGGCCGGGGCGTGCCCGCCGATCCCCGCGCGGCACGCGACTGGTATCTCAAGGCCGCCCAGCAGAATCACGCGCAGGCCCAGGCCAATTACGGCCTCCTGCTTTATGAAGACGGCGATCGCGCCGGCGCCATGCCCTGGCTGCAAAAAGCCGCCGATCGCGGCGATCCGCGCGCGCAATATGTCGTCGGCACCGTGCTCTTCAACGGCGATCCACCCCCGCGGGACTGGGTGCGTGCTTATGCGCTGATGACGCGTGCGGCGGCCGCCTCGCTACCCCAGGCCGTCGCCAGCCTGGCGGAGATGGATCGCTATATCCCGCTCGATCAGCGCCAGCAGGGCATCGCGCTCGCCCGCGAAATGGGGCGCGGCGCAACCGCCGCAAAGCCCCTGCCCGCGGCCGCCCCGCCCACCGCCAGCCCGCGCACCGCTGCGACGCCGGCATCATCGCCCGCATCCGGCAAGGCCAAGGGGCGCGGCTGGCGCGTCCAACTCGGCGCGTTCGGCGACGCGGACCGCGCCGAACGGTTGTGGCGCCAGATCAGCGCGGCCGATGCCAGCCTCGCCGACAAGCAGCATTATGTGGTCAAGGCCGGGTCGGTCACACGGCTTCAGGCCGGGCCGTTCGGCAGCAGCGCCGCCGCCGAACAGGCCTGCGCCGCAATCCGCCGGCAGGACCATCCCTGCTTCGCGGTGCGCGAACCCTGATTTCGCCTGCTTAACGGTTCGTCCACCGCCTCCGGTCTAGCCCGGCGCGGAGAGGAAAGCCGGACATGGCGATTCAGGGCGATTTTACCCGCAGGATCAGGATGGCGTCGCCCTGGCGGCGGCAGCGCATGTGCCTGCTGGTCAGCGATGCCCCCTCGCCCGCTGCGCTGCGCGATATTTCGGCCGCCGGTGCCTTCGTCGAAACGCTCGCCCGCCCTGCGCTCGGCACGGCGGTGGAACTGCGCCACCCGGAAGCCGGCGCGATTCGCGCGCATGTCGCGGGCGTCACCGGCGATGGCGTCGCGCTCCGCTTCGATCGCGACGGCCGCGCCGTCGCCTTCGCCCTGACCGCGATCGGCAGCGACATGTGCCGGCGCGGCTAGCCTGTTGCCAAAGCGGTTAAATCGCGCCTCGATCCCAAAGAAAAAGGGGCGGCCAGGCCGCCCCTTCCCGTTCCGGCTTGAGACCGGGACTTAGTTCTTGGCCTTGTCGACCAGCTTGTTCTTGGCGATCCACGGCATCATCGCGCGGAGTTCCGAACCGACCTTTTCGATCTGGTGATCGGCGGCGAGCTTGCGGCTGGCCTTCAGTTCCGGCTGGCCGGCGCGGTTGTCGAGGATGAAGTTCTTGACGAAGCGGCCCTGCTGGATGTCGGCGAGGACGCGCTTCATTTCGGCCTTGGTTTCATCGGTGATGATCCGCGGGCCGGTGGTGATGTCGCCATATTCGGCGGTGTTCGAGATCGAGTAGCGCATGTTGGCGATGCCGCCTTCATACAGCAGGTCGACGATCAGCTTGGTTTCGTGGAGGCATTCGAAATAGGCCATTTCCGGCGCGTAGCCGGCTTCGACCAGCGTTTCGAAACCCGCCTGGATGAGGTGGGTGATGCCGCCGCAAAGCACGACCTGTTCGCCGAACAGATCGGTTTCGCACTCTTCCTTGAAGTTCGTCTCGATCACGCCCGAACGGCCGCCGCCGATCGCCGAGGCGTAGGACAGGGCGACGTCATGCGCGTTGCCCGACGCGTCCTGCGCGATCGCGATGAGGCAGGGCACGCCGCCGCCGCGCTGATATTCGGAACGGACGGTGTGGCCCGGGCCCTTCGGCGCGATCATGAACACGTCGAGGTCGGCGCGCGGCTCGATCAGGCCGAAATGGACGTTGAGGCCGTGGGCGAAGGCGAGCGCGGCGCCCTGCTTCAGATTGTCCTTCAGATCGTTCTCGTAGATCGCGGCCTGATGTTCGTCGGGCGCGAGGATCATCACGATATCCGCCCACTTGGCGGCATCGGCGTTGGACATCACCTTGAAGCCGGCCTCTTCGGCCTTCTTGGCCGTCGCCGAACCGGGACGCAGCGCGATCGCGACTTCGCCGACGCCCGAATCGCGGAGGTTCTGGGCATGGGCATGGCCCTGGCTGCCATAGCCGACGATGGCGACCTTCTTGGTCTTGATGAGGCCGATATCGGCGTCACGATCATAATAAACGCGCATGTCTTCACTTTCCTTCCGTCAATTCGTCATGCCAGCGCAGGCTGGCATCTCGTGGGGCTGGAGCGGACCCCGTTCCGCATGAGACCCCAGCCTTCGCCGGGGTGACTTGCTCCTATATTCAGGCCGGTTCCTGGCCGCGCGCGATGGCGGCAACGCCGGTGCGGGCGACTTCGATCAGGCCCACCTCGCGCATCAGTTCGAGGAACTTGTCGATCTTCTCCGAGCCGCCGGTCACTTCGAACACGAAGCTGGAGATCGTCGCGTCGACGACGCGGGCGCGATAGACCTCGGCCAGCCGCAGCGCCTCGATCCGGTGATCGCCGGTGCCCTTCACCTTCACCAGCGCCAGTTCGCGCTCGACATGGGGCCCAAGCTCGGTGAGGTCGGTCACCTTGTGGACATTCACCAGTCGATCGAGCTGGGAGATGATCTGGTCGATCACCTCCGGCGAGCCCGCGGTCACGATGGTGATGCGGCTGATCGTCTCGTCTTCCGTCACGTCCGCGACGGTCAGGCTCTGGATGTTGTAGCCGCGCGACGAGAACATGCCCGCGATGCGCGCCAAAATGCCCGCCTCGTTATCGACGATGACGGAGAGCGTGTGGCGCTCGACGGTCTCTTCCTTGATATGCATTCGTTTCTTCTCTCGTCATCCCAGCGCAGGCTGGGATCTCGTGCAGAAAATGTGCGGTTTGCGGGGGCGCGGCCCCGGCCTTCGCCGGGGCGGCGGCGCTGGTTCCGCCCGCGGCTACACCAGCGCCTTGGCCTCGTCGTCCATTTCGCCCGATACCTCATTGGCCTGCAGGATCATGTCGGTATGGGCGGCGCCGCTCGGGATCATCGGGAAGCAGTTGGCGAGCTTGGCGACGCGGCAGTCGACCATCACCGGCCCCGGCGTCGAGATCATCTGCTCGATGCCCGCGTCCAGTTCCTGCGTGCCCTCGATGCGGATGCCGGTCCAGCCATAGGCTTCGGCCAGCTTCACGAAATCGGGAAGGGCGGCCGAATAGCTTTCCGAATAGCGGCCACCATAGGTCAGATCCTGCCACTGGCGGACCATGCCCATATATTCGTTGTTGAGGATGAAGATCTTCACCGGCAGGCGATATTGCGTCGCCGTCGACATCTCCTGGATGTTCATCATGATCGACGCTTCGCCGGCAATATCGATGACGAGCGCGTTGGGATTGCCGACCTGCGCGCCGATCGCGGCGGGCAGGCCGTAGCCCATCGTGCCGAGGCCGCCGGACGTCAGCCACTTGTTCGGCCCTTCGAAATCGAAGTGCTGGGCGGCCCACATCTGGTGCTGGCCAACCTCGGTGGTGATGATCGGGTTCTTCGCGTGCGTCGCTTCCCACAGCCGCTTGATCGCGTGCTGGGGCATGATTTCCTTCTTCGATTCAGGATAAGCGAGGCACTTCTTCGCCCGCCACTGATCGATCCTGGCGTGCCACGGCTTCAGATCCTGCGGCTGGTGCTGGCGGACCTTCCACAGCTTGACCATGTCCTCCATCGCGCGGCCGACATCGCCGACGATGCCGAGATCGGCACGCACGATCTTGTTGATCGACGAACGATCGATGTCGATGTGGATCTTCTTGGATTTGGGGCTGAACGCATCGAGCCGGCCGGTGACGCGATCGTCGAAGCGCGCGCCCAGGGCGACGATCAGGTCCGCCTCGTTCATCGCCAGATTGGCTTCGTAGGTGCCGTGCATGCCCAGCATGCCCAGCCATTGCGGGCTGGAGGCCGGGAAGGCGCCAAGGCCCATCAGCGTGGAGGTGACGGGGGCGCCGGTGATCCGCGCCAGTTCGCGCAGCACCTGGCTGGCGCCGGGCCCGGAATTGATGACGCCGCCGCCGGTGTAGAAGATCGGCCGTTCGGCGGCCGCGATCATTTCGACCGCTGCCTCGATCAGCGTCGGTTCCGCCTTCACCTGCGGGCGATAGCCCTTATGCGGCAGCGACGCCGTAGCGGGCTTCCGATAGGGCGCGGTGGCGACCTGAACGTCCTTGGGCAGATCGATCACGACCGGGCCCGGGCGGCCGGACGTGGCGATGTGGAACGCCTCGTGGACGATATCGCCGAGCTTCGCCGGATCCTTCACCAGATAATTATGCTTGGTGCAGTGGCGCGTGATGCCGATCGTATCGCATTCCTGGAACGCATCGGTGCCGATCAGGCCGGTCGGGACCTGGCCGGTGATGACGACCATGGGAATCGAATCGAGCAGGGCATCGGCAATGCCGGTGACGGCATTGGTGGCGCCGGGGCCGGAGGTGACGAGGACGACGCCGGGCTTGCCGGTCGACCGCGCATAACCTTCGGCCGCGTGGGCGGCGCCGCCTTCCTGGCGGACGAGGATATGGCGGATCTTCTTCTGCTTGAAGATGGCGTCGTAGATGGGAAGCACCGCGCCGCCCGGATAACCGAACACGACCTCGACGCCGAGATCAGTCAGCGCCTCGATCAGAATGTCCGCGCCGGAACGTTCGGCAACCATCGCTCTCGTCCTTTCCATCACTCAAAATATGCGGGGCCGGATAATCCAAATCCGTCCCCGCTTGAAGCTTCGGGTCCGCCGCACTGCACAAAGCACGGGGAATGGGCGCTGCTATAGGTAAGAAACTAACCTGTCAACGCCTCATCGTGTAATTTTATTGCGATTTTACCAATGTTGACGTTATCGAGTTGCTCGCCAAAACGCGCCCAATCCGCCGGCGGCTGCTGGCGAAACCAGGTATATTGGCGCTTGGCATATTGGCGGGTGGCGGCGGTGGCGCGTTCGACCATCGTGGCGCGATCGATCCGGCCCGCCAGCCAGTCGGCGATTTCGGGCACGCCGATCGCGCGCATCACCGGCAGGGCGGGATCGAGCTGCCGGGCTAGCAGTGCTTCGACCTCCGCCACCGCGCCTTCGGCCAGCATGGCTTCGAAGCGCATGTCGCACCGCGCGCGCAGCCAATCGCGCGGGGGCAGCAGGATGGTGGGCACGATGCGGACGGCATCGCCGATCCCGCCGGCGCGATCAGCCTGCCATTGGCCGAGCGTGCGGCCGGTGGCGCGCACCACTTCGAGCGCGCGGGCGACGCGCGTCGTATCGGCGGGGTTGAGACGCCGGGCGGCCTCCGCATCCTCGATCATGAGCGCGGCATGCGCCTCGGCAACGGGAAGCGCGCGGACGGCCGCGCGGACGGCCGGGTCGATATCGGGCACCGGCGCGATCCCGTCGATCAGCGTGCGGATATAGAGGCCGGTGCCGCCGACCAGAATCGGCAGCCGGCCAGCGGCATGGGCGGCGGCGATGGCGGCCTTCGCATCTTCGGCCCAGCGCGCGGCCGAACAGGTTTCGGCGCCGTCGATATAGCCGAACAGCCGGTGCGGCGCGCGGGCCTCATCCGCTTCGGACGGGCGGGCGGACAGGATGCGGAGATCGCGATAGACCTGGCTCGCATCGGCATTGATGACGATGCCGCCCGAAGATTCGGCAAGCGCAATCGCCAATGCCGACTTGCCGCTTGCCGTCGGCCCTGCAATGAGCGCCACCGCCGGTTTCTTTTCCGCCACCAGGGAGTCCTTCGTGTTCATTGCAACGCTGATAGCAACGGACGGCAGCCTCGCGCCCGAAATTTCCGATACGGCGCGCCTTGCGCTGGCCGATGCCGGCTGCGGACCCGTCGTCGGGCGGTGGATCGACGAAGGCTATGCGCTCGACCTCGCCTTTACCCGCGATCCCGCAACCGCGCGTGCGGTGCTGGAACCGCTGGCCGACGTGGTTGTCCAGCCGGAGGCGGGCCGCGCCAAGAAGCTGCTCGTCGCCGACATGGATTCGACGATGATCACGATCGAGTGCATCGACGAACTGGCCGATTATGCGGGCATCAAGGCCGAGATCGCCGAAGTGACCGAACGGGCGATGCGCGGCGAGCTGGATTTCGAGGCGGCGCTGGATGCCCGTGTCGCGCTGCTCAAGGATCTTGAAGCCACCGCCATCGATCGCTGCCATGCCGAACGCGTGAAGCTGATGGGCGGCGCGACGACCTTGATCCGCACGATGAAGGCGCATGGCGCGCGATCGGTGCTGGTGTCGGGCGGCTTCACCGTGTTCGCGGATCGGGTGGCGGCCGAAATCGGGTTCGACCGCGCGCTATCCAACACACTGGAAATCGCCGATGGCAAGCTGACCGGCACTGTCGCCCGCCCGATCGTCGGCGCGCAGACCAAGCGCGAAACGCTGATCGCCGAAGCGGAAGCGCTCGGCATCGACCTGGGCGCCACATTGGCGGTGGGCGATGGCGCCAACGATATTCCTATGATCCAGGCGGCCGGGCTCGGCATCGCCTACCACGCCAAGCCCAAGACCGCCGCCGCCGCCGCCGCGCGGATCGACCGGGGTGACCTGACCGCGCTCCTCTACGCACAGGGCTATGCGCGCAAGGACTGGGTGGCCTGAGACGGACCAGCTTGCACCGCCCCCACGCCTTCCGGCATGGGGGTGGCAACCAACGCGAAGGACGGACATGAGCCTTGAATCGGTGCGGGCCTGGCTCGCCGAACATGCCCCCGATATCGCCATCATCGATCAGGGCGAAAGCACCGCCACCGTGGCCGATGCCGCGCGGACCTTGGGGGTGGAGCCTGGGCAGATCGCCAAGACCCTGTCCGTCCGCATCGACGGGCGCGTCGTGCTGATCGTGGCGCGGGGCGATGCGCGGCTGGACAATCGCAAGACCAAGGCAGCCTTCGGCGGGCGCCCCCGGATGTTGGGCGCCGACGAGGTGTTCGAGCTGACCGGGCATCGCGTGGGCGGCGTCTGCCCCTTCGGGCTGGCGACGCCGATCCCGGTCTATTGCGATCTTTCGCTGAAGGATTTCGCCCAGGTCTATCCCGCGGCGGGATCGACCACATCGTCGGTGATGCTGACGCCGGAACGGCTGGCAGCGCTTGTCGACGCCCAGTGGGTCGATGTCTGCCAGCCGCCAATGGCCGAAGGGGCCGCCGAAGCCGCCGAGTGACCGATGGTCAGGCCGGGCGCGACCAGGCCAGGATCGACAGCGGAAAGTAGAAACGGATGCCATCCGCCGCCCGCCACGCGCCGACGCCGATGCGATCCTCTCCGCTGGCGATATCGGCATCGAACATCGCGTCGAGCGCGGCCATGTCCGCATCGTCCGCCAGGGTGGCGAGCAGCGCTTCGAGGCGATAGCCGTCGACCAGCACCTCCTCCAGCCCGGCGGCGCGACCGAGGCTGCGCAACTGATCGAGCGTGAGCGCGCTGGTGTGCGAAGGATCGCGCAGCCGTTCCATCCGATCATAAGCGGCCTGCGTTTCAGGCGACGGCGTGGCATCGACCACCACGATCCGCCCACCCGCACGGCACACGCGGCGCATTTCGGCCAGCGCGGCAGCCGGCTGCGGCATATGGTGGAAGCTGTAGCGGGTGACGACGATATCGAAGGCGCCGTCGGCAAAGGGCAGCGCGGTCGCATCGCCGACATGCCAGTCGAGATTGCGGAGGCCGAGCGCATCCTGCCGGTGGCGCGCCTCGGCGATCATGGCCGGGGTGATATCGATGCCGGTGACATCGGCGCCTTGGGCCGCCGCCGCGCAGGCGACGATGCCCGGGCCGCAGGCCACATCGAGCAGGCGGGCGCCGGGGGTGATCGCGGCAGCCGCAAGCGTGCGGGCCATGCCGTCGGCTTCCGAATGGATCGGCAGATCGGCAAAGGGCCGCGCCCAGCGGGTGAACTGGGCAACGATGCGCTGGTTGTGGGTCTGGTTGGCAGTCATGTGCATCTGTCCTTGGTGGTAACCGCCGACAGGGGTAGAGCAGGCCGGAATGGCCGGCTAACGTCGAACGGCCAATAATGGACGCCAAACGGCCATGAAGACGCTTTCCGATGCCGAAACCCAGGCGGCGCTGACCGATTATGGCCTGACCCGGCCGCGCGGCCCCGGCTTTGCCTTCCGCGATCCCGAGCGGCGGGTGCATTATGGCTGGCACGCCCATGCCTATCACCAGTTGCTTTATGCGATCAGCGGCACCACGCAGATCGAGACGCGCGTCGCGCGGCTGTTCCTGCCACCCGGACGCGCGGCGTGGATCCCGGCGGGCCTTGCCCATCGCACCTTGATGTCGGACGTGGACGGCGCATCGCTATATTTCGCGCCCGACGCGGTGGCCGATCCGGGCGACCGGCTGCGTATCCTGATCGCAACGCCGGTGATGCGCGAGATGATCCTGCATGCGCTGCGCTGGCCACAGGGCACGGCCGAGGGCGACCTGCTGGCGGAAAGCTTCTTCGCCACGCTGGCGCTGATGTGCGGCGAATGGCTGGATGGCGAATTGCCGCTGGCGCTGGCCCGCAGCGACCATCCCGGCATCGCCCGCGCGATCGCCGCCGCGCACATGTCCGAACGCAATTTCCGCCGCAGCTTCCGCCGCGAAACCGGCATGGGCTGGCAGCAATGGCTGGGGCAGGCGCGCATATTGGCGGCGATGGCGCTGCTGGCGCAGGGCCGCCGCGTGACCGATGTGGCACAGGATGTCGGATTCAGCTCGCTAAGCGCCTTTGCCAAGGTCTTCGCACGCCTGACGGGCGAGAATCCAGTACGCTATCGCAACAACACGGTGGAACCGAACGGGCGTCGCGACATCATGGACCGATGACATCGCGGCACCCGATACGGATCCGAAACTTTCAGGAAAGCTGGCGGCGAACCGTGCGCCGCCGGCGCATTGACACACCGACGACCCCGAAACCGATCATCAGCATCGCCCAGGTGGTCGGTTCGGGAACCGGCGTCGGGGCGTTCTGGCCGCGGATCGACACCGAATCGAGCGACGCGCCATAAGGCCCTTCGAACGGGCTGGACGAGAAGCGCAGCGTGGTGAGCGCCCCCGTGGCCGTGAACTGGAAGGTATTGAGCAGATATTGCATGTCGCCACGCGACGAGCCCTTGATGCCCGTGATCGTGGAACTGGCGATCTGCGACGCGCCGTTGATCGCGGCGACCAGCCCTTCCTTGGCGATATCGCCGCCATCGGGATTGCCGGACAACCAGTAATCCACGGTGTAGAGCACGCCGGGCGTGGTGACGAACGACTGTTCGATCGCCCCCGGTTCATTGCCGGCGAGATCGACACTGTGCGTGCCATCCTGCGCCTGCCAGTAACCGTTGATCCAATCGATCGAACCGCTGACGACCGTCCACCCCGTAATCGCCGTGCTGCCGGCCCCCAGGGTGTTGAAGGTTCCCGACGCCGGCTGCGGGGTACCTAGTTCGAAACTGCCGTTGATGATGGTCGCTGCATGGGCACTTGTGGTGGCAAACAGAATGGTCGCAAGTCCGATCGACAGCTTACGCATGACGCACTCCCCTTTTTCGGCTCGCATCGAGCGGGAACGGGCAAGAGACGGATCATCTGAGCGGGGCGATCATAACATAGGCAAAAGTGATCGGGCCGACGCAATTCGCGCAAGCGATCGCAGCGAGGCAAGCCACGGAAGCGATGACGATTTCATTGCCGCGATCGGGAACCGAAAAGACAAGATGTTGCGACGCAACACGATTCGTCCACAGCCCGAAGACGGAACGACGCCGTTATGACCGTCCAAGCGACTGAAAACATGCGATAGCGAAAAAATGTCCCATTTTGGGACATGTCGCCAAGCCCCCGATTTCTCAATCCAGTCGGGCGAGGCTGGTGAGGATCATCCGGACGAGATCGGCCTGCCGAGTCGCACCGACCCGCGCGAGGACGCGTTTGCCATAGGTGCGGGCGCTGGCGAGGGTGAGGCCCATCGCCTCGCCGGCGGCTTCCAGCGTGCGCCCTTCGGCCAGCAAGGCGGCCATCCGCGCCTCGGCATAAGTGAAGCCGAAACGCCGCCGCAGCGCATCGACGCGCGGCACCGCCTGATCGGCGGGGCTATCGACATAGACGACATAAGCCGCGCCGGCGCCGTCCCCCTGCTCATCGCGCCACGGGCGGACAAGGAGGTGAAGCGGATCGCCGGCGCCATCGCCCGCGACGATGACGCGGCCATCGCCCTCACCCACGCCCGCCCCCGCCAGCGAGCGGCTGAGCGCGGCGCCATTCGCGCCCCGCACCTTGAGGCGATCGCGATCGCGGACGATGGCGGTGCCGCGATCGAGCAGCCGATCGGCCAGCCGGTTGGTGGAGATGATCGCGCCGCCGCCATCGAGCAGGATCACGCCGACGCCGATATCGGCGAGCGCCGCCGCGTGGATGGTCGCACTGTTGCGCTCCGCCTCCAGCCGGGCGTGGATCGCGGCCGCGCGCTGGAGATGGGGGAGCAGCGCCACCAGCGCCGCCGCCTCGCCATCATCGAACCTGCCGCGCGCATCATCCCGGCTGATCGACAGCCAGGCGCGCACGCCGCGATGTTCGCCGAGATAGGTGAACAGCGCGTGCGAGGCGCCGATCGAACGGCAGAAGCCGAGATAGCGTTCGGCTTCTCCATCCGGTGAGAGGGGCATCATCTGATCGAAATCATAGACCGCGCCCGGTGCCATCGGCCGATGGCAGGTGGGATCGAGATAGCGGTAGGTGCTGTCGTAGAGGCGCCAGCTTTCCCGCGCATCCCAGGCGGTATCGAAGATGAAGCGGGTCCGCCCGTCCGCAGCGTCGGCGCGCGCGAACTTGAACATCGTGCCCGAACAATCCAGTTCGCGCCGCAGCCGCCCGCTGAGTTCGGCCCAGGGCTGGGCCGCCATCGGCGCGTCATAGATCGCGGCGATCACGTCACCGTGCATGGATGCGCCGTGCATCCCATCGTCGCCTTTTGCCGCTCCGGGCATGGCCTCTCCGCCCCAAAAAGCGCGTCGCCCGACGAATGTCCCCATTCGGGGACAGCGCCGCCGCGCGCGCCGTCTTATCCCCAAATCCTACATTGAGGGATGAAGGGCCGCAAAGCATGAATGCCGTAACGCCACTGATGCCGGACATCGACTTCGCCCATGACGACGTGCCCAACCTGCACGAGCTGATCGACGAGCTGCGCGCCCATGGCCCGGTGGTGCCGGTGCGCTATCACGGATCGCCCGTCTGGCTGATCATGGACCATGGCCTGCTGAAGGGCGCGTTCGAGGATTATGTCCATTTCGACGCGACCGAAGGCTATAAGCTGATCGCCGAACCTTCGATGGGCAAGACCTTGCAGACCATGGCGGGCGAGGAGCATCGGGTGAGCCGCGCGCTGGTGAATCCATTGTTCATGCCGGTGAAGGTGCGATCCTATGTCGAGGCGCTGATCGAGCCGATCGCGCATGAGCTGTGCGACCGCATCGAAGGCCAGCGCGAGGTGGAATTCGTGTCCGCCTTCGCCCGCCCCTATCCGTTCCTGGTGATCACCCGCCTGCTCGGCATTCCGGTGGAGGATGAGGCGCGGTTCATGGAATGGGCGATCAAGATGATCGACTTTCCGTGGGATCCGGAAGGCTCCGTCCGCGCCAAGGAGGAGTTCGACGCTTATATGCAGGCGATCATCGACGATCGCCGCGCCAATCCGGGCGACGATTTCGTATCGCGGCTGGCCCATGCCGAATATGAAGGCCAGAAGCTGAGCGACGAACGCATCCTTTCCTTCCTGGGCCTGCTGTTCCCCGCCGGATCGGACACCACCTACAAGAATGGCAGCAGCCTGTTCGCCGAACTGCTGGGCAAGCCGGAACTGTGCGCGATGGCGCGTGGCAGCGACAAGGACCGCGAAGCGATCGTCACCGAAGGGCTGCGCTGGCAGCCGCCCACCGCCTTCCTGCCGCGCATGGCGAGCGCCGACGTGGATTTCGGCGGCGTCCGCATCGCCAAGGGCGACTGGACCCTGTTCGGCATCACCGCCGCCAACAACGATCCCGCCGTCTTCCCCGATCCCCGCCGGTTCGATCCGAGCCGCGACAATCGCGAGATCCTGACCTTCGGGCGGAGCACCCATTTCTGCCTGGGCATGCATGTCGCCCGACGCGAACTGGAAACGGCGCTGCGCGTGGTGTTTGAACGCTTCCCCAATATCCGGCTGAAGCCGGGGCAGGATGTGCAGCATGTCGGCGCGGTGCTGCGCGGGGTGCGCCACATGATCGTCCAGCCTTATGGGGAGGCGTGAGATGCTGGTCCGTTTCATCGATCCCGACGGCTGCGAACATCTGGTGGAGGGCGAAGCCGGCGAAAGCGCGATGCGCTGTGCCACCCGCGCGCTGATCCCCGGCATCATCGGCGAATGCGGCGGCGCCATGGCCTGCGCCACCTGCCATTGCTACGCGACGCCGCCGGACGGAGCCACCCTGCCCGATCCGGCCGCGCAGGAACGCGACATGATCGACGGGTGCATCGACACCCGGCCGACGAGCCGGCTGACCTGCCAGGTGGTGCTGGCGCCCGAACTGGAAGGCATCACCTTCATCGTGCCCGCATCGCAGGTTTGACCGCGCGGCCCGGCGCCGTCCCCCCCCCCTCATTTCCATCATCGTTTTCAGGAGAGAGCCCATGACCAACATTCCCGCCGTGCGCGCCTTTTGCGAGGCCTGGACATCGCGCGATGCCGAGAAAATCGCCGCGCTGATGACCGAGGACTGCTTCTACCACAATGTGCCGATGGAGCCGGTGGTGGGCCGCCCGGCGATCACCCAGTTCATCCGCGGCTTCCTGGGCGATGCCCAGACCGTCGATTTCGAAATCCTGTCGATCGCCGAGGCCGAGGACGGCACCGTGCTGACCGAACGGGTGGACCATTTCGATTATGGCGGCCGGCGCGTGGCCCTGCCGGTGATGGGCAGTTTCAAGCTGAAGGACGGGCTGGTCGCGCGCTGGCTCGATTATTTCGACATGGCCCCCTTTGCCGGAGCGGCGGCCGAATGAGCCGAGCGCGGATCACGATCAGCCTGACCGGGATCGAGCATCTGACCGGGGGTATCGGCGGCGTGCTCGATTTCGCGCGCGCCGCCGACGCTGCGGGCGCGGACCAGCTGACCGTATCCGAGCATGTCGCGATGGGACGCGAGATCATCGGCTATCCCTATGGCCGCTACCCATCGACGGTGGACGCCGACTGGTACGAACCCGTCGCCTTGCTATCCGCCGTCGCGGCGGTGACGAGCCGCGCGCGGCTATCGACCAGCATCCTGATCGCGCCGCTGCGCCCGGCCGTGCTGCTGGCCAAGCAACTCGCCACGATCGACCAGCTTTCCGGCGGGCGGCTGGAAATCGGGCTGGGCACCGGCTGGCAGAAGGCCGAATATGACGGGTGCGGCGTGCCCTTTGACGGACGAACGGCGCTGCTGGACGAACAGGTGCGCGCGATGCGGGCCTTGTGGACCAGTGCGCCGGCCAGCTTCGCCGGCCGCCATGTGGCGTTCGACGGCCTTTACAGCCTGCCCTTCCCGCGCCAGCCGGGCGGCGTGCCGATCTGGTTCGGCATCGCGCCGGGGCCGGCCAATGTGGCGCGGATCGCGGAACATGGCGCCGGCTGGGCCCCCTGGTTCGGCCTGCCATCGGGCGATGCCGCGCGCGACATCGGCCGCGCTGAGGCGCTGGCGCGGATCGCCGAGGGCCGCGCGCGCATCCACGCCGCGCTGGCCGCACGCGGGCGCGACCCCGCCGGCTTCGCCATCCGCGTGATGCCCGAACCCGTGCTGGGCGCCGAGGGCTTCGATCTTGGCGCGACGATCGGCTCTGCGGCCGATTATCTGGCGGCAGGCGCCACCCATCTCGAATTCGCGCCGGGCCTGTTCTGCCGCAGCGCCGATGCGCTGCCCGAGGCGTTGGCCGCGATCCTCGCGCTCAGGGGCTGATTGCCGCCGCGATGTTCATTTCCCGACACGGCCACTTCCGGCGCGCGCGGATCAGGCGCGGATCAGGCTGAACCCGCCTTGTCCGAAGCCGCCTCTCCCTGACGGCGCATCGACTGGATATCGCGATCGAGGAAGAAACTGAGCAGCGTGCGGACGGTGGCGATGGCGGCGAGCTTGCCGATATCGTCCCATGTCGGCGCGATCGCCGTGCGGACGACATCCGCCGCAAGGGCGAATTCCAGCGCGAGCAGAATCCAGCTGGCGAAGCGCAGCCATAATTCGCGACGGCTGAGCGCCGACCCGGCCCCGAGGAGGAAGTAGCGCACGATATGCGTCAGCGCCTCGATCGCCCCGCAAGCGACGATCAGCACGACCGCGGCTTCGAGCATCAGCGCGCCGAAACTGGCGATGATCCGGAACTGCTCTTCCATGCAGCGCCCTCCCTGCCCCTACATGCGGTCAAACCACTGTCACGCACATCGGGCATTTTCCCGATGCGCCGGCGACGGGATTCGCGAGGAAAGGCACGGAAATCCGCCAATGGCGGGCAAATCATGGAAGGAATGGCAAATACCGTTTCACCCAAGTCAGGATCGACAAGTTCCACATTTGTTCAGGCCCCTAGGGAATTACCCTGATTGCCGGGTCGAAAATAATCCGCACCATCGACGAAAAAGCATGCATCGTTTTTCAGGGTCGTGCGTTGCCAGTTCTTGTTCAGTAGTCGTTAAGGGGGTGATGATGCTGCAGGATGAAAGCCATCCTCAATATCTGCCCATGGCCGGGACACAGCCCAAACCCGGCCACGATTTCGATTGCCGGGGCTTTGACGTCAAGATTTCGTCCGATCCGCGGGTGAGCGGCATCTTCCAGTTTCGCCCCGATTTGCTTGTCCCCCACGATTTTGGCGGTGACGACAGCTTGCAGGCAGTGATCGATCGACTGCCCGAACAGATCGCCCTGATGGATGAAAACTGGGTCATTACGGCGGTCAACGCACCCTGGCGCGATGCCAATATCCATTATCGGCAATTTGCCGCCGTCGGCAGCAATTTCTCCGAGATTTGCGCTGGCTTTGCGAAGGATGGCTACGCCCATGCCGCGTCGATCCTGGCCGGCCTGCGTGCGCTGGAGGACGGCAAGCGCACCCAGTTCTGGCAGCCATTTTCGGGCTGGGGGCTGTCCGCCGGGCGCCATTTCCAGATCTGCGTGTCGCGTTACCGCATCGGCGACCGCGTGTGCGCGACGGCCGCCTGCTACGACATCACCGAATTGCTGGAACTGCGGCGCAACCAGCAGACCTTCAGCGCGCAGATATTGAACGCGCAGGAACGCGAGCGCCAGCGCATCGGCCGCGAACTGCACGATTCAACCTCGCAGCATCTGGTCGTCCTCAGCCTGAGCCTGATGCAGTTGAAGCAGGCGCCGCATGACAGCGGCACCGAACGGATCGTCGCCGAGATGAGCGACGCGCTGGGCCGCGCGCAGGACGAGATCCGCAGCATGTCCTACATGTTCCATCCCCCGGAACTTAAGGAAGCCGGGCTTGCCGATGCGCTGGGCGCATTGCTGCGCGGCTTCGCCAAGCGGACGGGGCTGACGATCAGCTATACGGTGGGGCCGCTGACCAGCATGTGCGCCTGCGACGCGGAAACGGCGCTCTATCGCGTCGCGCAGGAGGCGCTGATCAACGTCCACAAACATGCCTTCGCCAAGGCGGTGCGCGTGCGGCTGGAGGTGAAGGGCAGCGGCCTGCGCCTTTCGATCCGCGACGATGGCGTGGGCTTCGACGGCGGCGACGAAGCCCCCAGCCTGGGCGTCGGCGTGCCGGGCATGATCGCCCGCGTGGCCGAACTTGGCGGCGCGCTGCGGATCCGCCGGCTTACGCGCGGCACATCGGTGACGGCGACAGTGCCCTGCAAGCAGATCGGCCATGCGCATGGCCTGAAGATCGTCGAATAAGGGCGGCCGTCGGATAAGGACGGCCCATTGCCGCCGGCCATCCGGCCTGCGGATCACGCCTCGATGATATTATTCCTTACGGCATAGCGCACCAGTTCGGCGGTCGTCTTCAGCTTCAGCTTGTGCATCGACGACGCCCGATGGGTCTCCACCGTCTTGACGCTGATGTTCAGGATATGGCCGATTTCCTTGTTGATCTTGCCCTCGGCGATGAGCTGCACGACCTCGCGCTCGCGATGGGTGAGCGTCGTCGAGCTGCCGCCGGACGTGGTTTCGAGGAAACGATCGAGCAAGGTTTCCGAAATCGCGTCCGAGAAATAGGGTCGGTGGATCGACAGCGCGTCGATCGCACCGAACAGATGCTTTTCAGAATCGGATTTCAGCACATAGCCGCGCGCGCCGGCGCGCAGCACTTCGAGGATCAGATCCTCGCGATCGTGCATCGTATAGATCAGGATTTCGATCCGCGGCAGCGCCGCCTTCAGCGCGACGGTGAGATCGAGCCCGTTCAGTTCGGGCAGCGAATAATCGATCACGGCGATGTCGGGCGCGGTGGCGCGGGCGAGTTCCAGCGCCTCCCGGCGATTCGCCGCTTCGGCGACGATCTGGTGATGGGGCCGCGATTCCAGCAGCGTGCGCACACCCCGGCGGATGACATCATGGTCGTCGGCGATCAGAACGCGGCGCGTGGGACTGGGCATCACTTCTCCGATCGGCGCAGGACGGCGACATCAATGGGGTCGGAGGGATGGGAGCCCACCAGGCGATCGACGATTCGATCATCCGCGCGCCGCTGCCCGCAATCGCCGGCACAGGCTGGTGAAGCTGTTAGCATCGCTTGCATTGTGCGCGATCCCTGTCGTTGCCCTCTTGCACCATGGTCTAACGACTGCGCGGCAATCACCATAGGGATTATCCCCGATTTTGCCGATTGCTATGGTGTAGCCGCCATGGCCGGACAGGTTGGCGCAGCCGCCCCCGGCCGGTTGATGCCGGTCCGTAATGTTCCGTCGCCCTATGCGGGCTTTACCCGATGCCCACGGGCCTGCGGTTCAGCCATGAATGGCAGGATGAAGGAGGCGCAACCGCGATGGATCTGAAAACCCTGATTCCCCTCCTGCTGACGGGAAGCATCATGCTGCTGCTGATTTCGGTCGGCATGGCATCGTGGCGCGGCGATTTCGCTTATGTGCTCAAGCGCCCGCCCCTGCTGGGCAAGGCGATGCTGGCAGTGAATATTCTGCCGCCGCTGATCGCGGTGATCGTCACCAGCTTCTTTCCGCTGCTGCCGGCGGTGAAGGCAGGCATATTGCTGATGGCGATATCGCCCGTGCCGCCGGTACTGCCGAACAAGGACATCAAATATGGCGGCCGCACCGAATATGCCTATGGCATCTATGCCGCCATGGCGATCTGTTCGATCGTCACGGTGCCGCTGCTGGGCGAAATTCTGAGCCATTATTATGGCGTGGACGCCATTTTCCCGCTGTCCGTGCTGGCCAAGAATGTTCTGATCGGCGTCGTCGTGCCGCTGGCGATCGGCATCGTGCTGGGCCGCTGGCTGATGCCGAAGATCGCCCACAAATATGCGCCGATCATCTCCACGATCGCGGCGATCTGCGTCTCGCTGGCCTTCATCGCGCTCATCATTCCGCTCTGGTCGGACATCATGGCGCTGGTGCGTGACGGGGCGGTGATCGCGATCGCGATCATCATCGCGCTGGTGCTGCTTTGCGGCCATGCGCTCGGCGGCCCGCGCTTCGAGGATCGCCCGATCCTGGCCTTCACCGCCGCGACACGCCATCCGGGCATCGCGCTCGCGCTCGCCGGTGCCAATCTGGTCGACAAGAAGGTGTCCGCCGCCGTGCTGCTGACCCTGATCGTCGGGCTGATCGTGCAGATACCCTATCAGATCTTCGTCAACCGGCGCGCCGCCGCCCATGAGAGCGCGGCGGAATGACCGGGCGGGGTGGCGGCGAGACCAGCGCCGCCACCCCGCACCCCCGGCCCCTGTGCCGCTGACCCCGCGCCCCTGACCCCGTGCCGCTGACCCCGCGCCTTTTGCCAGCGTCAGCCGATACGCGAGATGCAGCGGAAGCCGATATGGTTGGATGAGGAATCGACCGGCTGGGCATGGCGCGCCGCCGGGCGGTAGCGCCGGCAATAATTGGGCGCGCACAGATGCGATCCGCCCTTCAGCACCCTGCGCGGAATGCGCACCTCGGGCTGGCAATGGTCGTAACTGGTCTCCTCCGCCCCGCCGCGCGGGTTGCGCGGGATGCAGCATGGCTTGCCGGCATCCGCCTCATGCTTTTCGGTGAACCAGTCGGTCGTCCATTCCCAGACATTGCCGATCATGTCGTAGACGCCATAGCCATTGGGCGGGAAGGCGTTGACCGGCGACGTGCCCTGATAGCCATCTGCAACCAGGTTTTCGTGGGGGAACTGCCCCTGCCAGGTGTTGGCCATGTGGCGGCCGCCCGGCGTCAGTTCATCCCCCCAGGCGAATTCGGCGCCATCCAGCCCGCCGCGCGCGGCAAATTCCCACTCGGCCTCGGTCGGCAATTCCTTGCCCGCCCATTGCGCATAAGCCAGCGCGTCGGACAGCGTGATGTGGACGACGGGATGATCGGGCAACGCGCTTTTCGCCTTGGCGCGGCCATAAGGGTGCCGCCAGTCGGCGCCTTTGACGAAACGCCACCACTGGCTCCAGTCCCGCGTCTCGACCGCATGGCGCGGTTTCGAGAAAACCAGCGAGCCGGCGTAGAGCATCTCAGGCAAGGCATTGGGATAATCCGCCGGATTGGGCGGAATCTCCGCGAAGGTGACGTGACCGGTTTCCTCCACGAAGCGGCGGAACTGGCGATTGGTGACGGGATGGCTATCGATATAGAAGCCATCGACATCGACGCGGTGGACAGGCGCTTCCTCGGGATAATGGTGGTCCGATCCCATCTGGAACCGGCCGCCGGGGATCCAGACCATGCCTTCGCGCGGCGCGGGATCGCCTGCCGGCTTACCCGCCGGTTCGCCGGTTGCTTCGCCAGCTGTTTCAATCGCCTGGGCCGATTGCGCCATCACATCATCCTCTTGCCGTTCCACGCCCGCCGTCACTTGCTGCCCGGCAGGGGTGGCGGGAACTTGGCCAGCACCGCATCCACCGCGGCGTCGATCTTGGCCTGATCCACCTGGCCCGGCGTGATCTGCTGGGTGGCGACGGCATGCCAGATCGGCTTCTTCGTCTTCACATCATAGATATCGACAGCCAAAGTGCCATCGGTGACGTTGCGGACGTCGACATTATTGTAGGGATAGGCCCAGCCATAGCGATAACCGGCACCCCAGCCGGGATAATAAGGGCCGTAGGGCCCGTAATCGTTCACCTCCACGCGATCGCGACGCCCCAGCGTGAAGGCGATGGCGAAATCGCCGGGCGTGGCCTGGGTGAAGGAACGCGCCGCCAGCCCGCGATCGATCGACGCCTTGACGCGCTGGAACAGCAACGCGTTCATCCCTGCCGGCACGCCCGAATAGATCCAGGTATAGGTACGGTAGCCGCTGAAATTGACCGACGGATCGGCATCCATGTTGACGCGCGGTGTGGAACTGCACCCCGCCAGCAACAGCATGCCCCAAACCATCGTCGCGCGCCTGGCCATCGCCCGTCTCCCCAAGGATGCCTTACCGGCCGACTATCGTGAAGAACCGCGCGCGCACCTATCGGGGTAAACCCCGGGAGCATGCGAAAATCCCGCCATGCCCGGGGTTCAGCGCCGGCGCCCCGCTTCCTCCCGAAGCGCGGCCAGTTCGCTCTGGCTCACCGCGCCGTCGCGATTCGTGTCAAGCCGCTCGAACAAGGGTATCGGCGCCTCAGCCAGTTCCGCCTTCGTCACCCGGCCATCATGATCGCCATCGGCCTCCGCGATCAGCTCGTCCAGCCGCGCGGCGGCCTGTGGACGCTGGCCCGCGCGCGGAAAATCGTCACGGCTGACCGCGCCGTCGCCATTGCGGTCCATCCGCGCGAAACGCGCCTCGCGCGCCGCGGCATATTCGGTGCGGCTGATGCTGCCATCGCCATTCGCATCGGCTGCGGCAAAGGCGGCGGCGGGATCGCGCCCCGGCCGTTGCGCACCGGCGGGAAAGGCCAGCGCCACCACCAGCAAACCGCCTCCGAAAATCTTCGCGAGCCGCATCCTCGCTACTCCTTTGCGACCGAACGTCACCGCCAATGTGCCGGCCGGCGCGGTGCAATCGCCATCGGGATTTGCCCCGACAGGCGGCCCATCCGCCGCATCCTCGGCAGGAATTGGCGCAACCACCGCCAATTGCGCTAGGAAGGCCGGGATGATTCCGCGTTTCCTGACCCGCCTCGCCTTCCTCGCCCTCTGCCTGCCGGCCCTCCCCGCCGCCGCGCCGCCCGCGCCCGGGCAGGTGCTCGTCCGGCTGCAGACCAGCGAGGGGCCGATCGTGGTGGCGGTCGAAACGAAGAAGGCGCCGATCACCGCCGCCAATTTCCTGCGCTATGTCGATTCCGGGCGGTTCGACGACACGACCTTCTATCGTGCCGCGCGCGCCAGCAACGGATCGGGCAACGGGCTGATCCAGGGCGGCATCGACCGGCGGATGACCCGCGCCTTCAACCCGATCGCGCATGAACCGACGTCCAAGACCGGGCTGAAGCATGTCGACGGCACGCTATCCATGGCGCGCAACGCGCCCGGCACGGCGATGGGCGAATTCTTCATCACCGTGGGGCCGGCCGCAACGCTGGACGCCAAAGGCAGCTATGTCGGCTATGCGGCCTTCGGCCATGTCGTGAGCGGCATGCCCGTGGTGCGCAAGATCCTCGCCAAGCCGACCTATCCGGGCGGCTATTCGCGGACGACGATGGGCCAGTCGATCATCGACAAGCCCCGGATCATCACCGCGCGGCGGGTGGGGCGATAGCGCCGCCCCCACGCCGGCTTATTTCAGTGTGATCCAGGTCGGCGCGTGATCGCTGGCCTTTTCGCGCCCGCGATAGTCCTTGTCGACGCCGGCATCGACCAGCCGATCCGCCGCGAGCGGGCTGAGCAGCAGGTGATCGATGCGGAACCCCGCGTCGCGCGGCCAGGCGCCGGCCTGATAATCCCAGAAGGTATAAAGCTGGCCGGCCGGATGCCGCGCGCGGAGCGCATCCGTCCAACCCTGATGGACGATGCGGCGGAAGGCGGCGCGGCTTTCCGGCTTGGTCAGCGCATCGGCCGCCATCGCGGTCGGCGAGAAGACATCGTCCTTATGATCGGTCGGGATGACGTTATAGTCGCCCGCCAGCACCACCGGGCGTTCGCTGGCGAACAAACCGGCGGCATGCAGCCGAAGCTGCTCCATCCAGGCGAGCTTGTAATCGAATTTGGGGCCGGGCACCGGATTACCATTGGGCAGATAGATCGACGCGATGGTGATGCCGTTCACATCGGCTTCGAGATAGCGGCTGTGCGCGGGATCGGGATCGTCGGGCAGCCCGCGCCGGCGTTCGACCGGATCGGTGCCACGGGCGAGGATGGCGACGCCGTTGAACCCCTTTTGCCCATGCCAGATCGCGCCATAACCGGCGGCGCGGATATCGGCCTCTGGGAAAGTTTCGTCCGAAGTCTTGAGTTCCTGCAGGCAGGCGACGTCGGGCTGCGTCTCCTCCAGCCATTCGATGAGCCGGGGCAGACGGGCCTTGATGCCGTTGATGTTGAACGTCGCGATCTTCATGCGCGCGACCTTAGAGGGTCAACCGCCCGGTGGAAACGGATCAGACCGAAAAACTGGAACCGCAGCCGCAGCCCGAGGCCGCATTGGGATTGGTGACCTGGAACGCCGCGCCGCCCAACGATTCGACATAATCCACCGCGCTGCCGGCCAGCAGGTCGAGGCTCATCGGATCGACCACCAGCGTCGCGCCGTCCCGTTCCTTCACCATGTCATCCGGCTCGACGACATCGGAGAGGCCGAAGCGATATTGGAACCCCGCGCAGCCGCCGCCATCGACGGCGAGGCGGAGAATCGCGGGCTTGCCCTGGCGTGCGGCGATCGCCGCGACGCGCGCGGCGGCGGCGGGGGTGATATCGACGGTGGCGGCTTCGCTCATATCCACCAGATAGGAATGAAAAGGGCCGCCGGCAACTGCTTGCCGACGGCCCCTCTCCTCTCCCGCTTTCGGGATCTCAAAATGCTGGAAACTCAGTTGGTGTCCGGGCCACCCAGCGCGACCTGCGCATTGGCGCGGTTCTGCACGGCGAGCAGATAATCGGTCGACTGCAGGAAGGGGATCGGGTTAACCGCGCGGCCATCGAGGCGCACTTCATAATGGAGGTGGCTGCCGGTCGAACGGCCGGTGGAGCCCATCTTGGCGATCAGATCGCCGCGCTTCACGCGCTGGCCGGCCGAGACGAGGATCTTCGACAGGTGGCCATAGCGGGTCTGGATGCCCTTGCCGTGGTTCAGTTCGACAAGATTGCCATAGCCGTTGGCCCACTGGGCGCGGCCGACCATGCCGTCCGCCGTCGCATAGATCGGCGTGCCGACCGGGCCCGCGAGATCGATGCCGGCGTGCATCGCGGCGCTGCCACGGAACGGATCCGAACGGACGCCATAGCCGCTGGTGAAAGAGATATGCTTGGCGGGCACCGGGCGGGCCGACGGCACCGAGATCACTTCGCGTTCCAGCGAGTCCATCTTCTTCCACGACAGGAAGAGGGCGCGGAACTGCGGATCGGCATCGTCGGTATTGGCCTTGGTCACCGGCTCATACGGGCCGCCCATGCCAAGCTGGGCGCCACCGCGCTGGAAGCGGCGGGCATCGATGCCGAGCTTGCGGAGCGCGGCGGTGGTGGTGCGATAGCGTTCTTCGGTCGCGGCCAGCGCCTTGCCGGCCAGCGCGTCCTGCTTCGCCGCGAGGCGCGCATAAGGCGCGGTCAGCGCGGTGGCCGGGGATTCCGGCATGTCGCCCGGAACCATCGCGGCCAGCGTCTTGGCATCGGCCGTGCCTTCGACCAGCGCCGACAGGAATGCCTGGCGCTGTTCGATACGCGCCGCCTGCGCCAGCGCGTCGCGCTTCATCGCGGCATATTCCGCCTTCATCGCGGCGACCTTCTTTTCCATCTGCGCGACCTGACGGGTCGGCGTGGCGGTGAAGGCCTGCACGGTGGCGAAAACCGCCCAGCCGAGCAGGGCGACGGTGGCGGCGATCAGGGCAAGCTGCCGGCGGGTGCAGAGCCGAATCCGGCGCAGGCTCGATCCGTCGTGGAAGAAGAGATCACGGGGGCGAAGCGCGCCCCGGAACCTTCCAAACAGACCCGCGTTAAGCGGATGCACGGCAACTGACATTCATTCCCCCGGCGACCTGGTGGGCGGAACTCTCCGGAAGTACGACCCGAGGAGCCTGATTTACTGATGCTTACCTATAGCGGGCGCTCATCCCGCTATGGTGCTTTTGGCTTTCTGGAAAACCGAATCGCGTTCGGCAAGGGCTAGGTAGAAATCCTGAGTTAATCCGGCTGAGTCGCGCGCCGAGTCGTTGAACGGAGGCTTAAGCGCCCCCCTGAAATGCGTGTCGACAAGCATCTGCCATTGCGCGGGTGCGGCGAATCCCTGCACCCGGCAACTGGATTCGAACCAGCGCACGCCGGTGGCGACATGGCCGATTTCATCGTCGAAAATGCGCTGCAGGATGCGCGCCGACGCCATGTCGCCGACAGCGGCAAAGCGATCGATCATCGCCGGCGTGACATCCAGCCCACGCGCTTCCAGCACCATCGGCACGATCGCCAGCCGGGCCAGCGGATCATGCGCCGTCACCTCGGCCGCTTCCCACAAGCCGTCATGCGCGGGCAGATCGCCATAAGCCGCGCCGAGCGCGCGCAGCCGCCGCGCGACGAGCGCGAAATGCATCGCCTCCTCGGCCAGAACACGCATCCAATCATCGACGAAGGCGCGTGGGAAGAGGTGGCCGAAACGGCCGATAATGTCCGCCGCGAGGTCGATCGCGCTATGTTCGATATGGGCGAGCGCGTGGAGCATGGCGATGCGCGCGCGCAGGCTGCCCGCCCTGCCCCTTTTGGGCATGCGCGACGGCGGCAGCAGCTCCGGCCGCGGCCCGCGCAAGGGCTGTGCGGGCATCGCCACCGGAAAGGCGTGGGCGAGCCCGCCCAGCCGCCAATCCCGCGCCGCCGCGCGCGCCGCCTTCACCTTGGCGCGGGGATCGGCCGTCAGCAGCACGGCGCGAACGGCATCGGCAACATTGGCGCCTTCGGCAATAACCGTCATGCGAGCGACTTGGCGGCCTCCAGCACCTCGGCCGCGTGGCCGGACACCTTCACCTTGCGCCAGATCCGCGCGATCGTGCCGTCCTTGCCGATCAGGAAGGTCGCGCGTTCGATGCCCATATATTTGCGGCCGTACATCGACTTTTCGACCCAGGTGCCGAACGCTTCGCACACGCTGTCATCGGCGTCGGTCGCCAGATCGACCTTCAGGTCATGCTTGGCGATGAACTTCTGGTGCTTGGCCGGCTTGTCCTTCGACACGCCGAGGATGCCGACGCCCGCCGCCGCGAAATCGCCCGCCAGCGCGGTGAAATCCAGCGCCTCGGTAGTGCAGCCGCTGGTATCGTCCTTGGGGTAGAAATACAGCACCAGCGGCCGGGCGAGTTCGGCCAGCGGCTTCAGGCTGCCGTCGGCCATCTGCAAAGTCACGTCGGGCGCCTTGTCGCCGGGGTTGAGCATGGTCATTCTCCTTGAGATCAGGCCGCCGACACCCGCGCCCATTCGGCACGGACGGTGGCACGGGCGGTTTCATAGGCGGCGAGCAGCGCGTCCCAATCGGGCTGGCCGCAGGCTTCGGCCACCAGCGCGCGGGATACCGGCAGCGGCTCCCCGCCTTGCGGCGAAACCAGCCGGAACGTTACCAGCATCCGCGCGAGCAGCGCATAGGCATCACCAAGCGCGGGCGACACCAGCCCGTCATCGGCGAGCATGCGGATCGCTTCGCGCAGACGGGGGTCGAAAGCGGTGGCGTTGCGCAATTGCTGGACGTGGACGGTGAACTCGCAATCGACCAGGCCGCCATCGATCAGCTTGACGTCGAACGGCCCCGATGGCGGCTTATGCTTCGCCATGTCGCCGCGCATCTTCACCGCATCGGCCAGCAGGGCCGCCGGATCGCGCGGACGGCGCAGCGTCTCCTCGATAATCGCGGCCGCGGCGGCGCGCGCTTGCGGCCGTCCATAAACCGGCCGGGCGCGGCATAGCGCCATATGTTCCCAGGTCCAGGCGCTGTCGCGCTGATATTGGGCGAAACTGTCCATCGACACGGCGAGCAGGCCCTGCGCCCCCGACGGGCGCAGCCGGGTATCGACCTCGTAAAGCGGGCCGGACGCGGTGGGCACGCTCAACGCCGCCGTCACGCGCTGGGCAAGGCGGTTATAATATTGCGTGGCGCCGAGCGGCTTCGGCCCGTCCGATTCCGCCAGATGATCGCCATCGAACAGATAGATGAGATCGAGGTCGGACGCGTGCGTCAGCGCCGCGCCACCAAGCCGGCCGAGCGCGAGAATGACGAGCCCTTCGCCCGGCACACGGCCATGCGCGGCTTCGAATTCGGCCACGGTAGCATCGACCAGCGCGACCAGCGCCGCTTCGGCGACGCGCGCATAGCCCGCCGCGACGTCGAGCGGATCGCTGACCCGTTCGATCAGTTGCACGCCCAGTGCGAACCGCTTTTCGCCAACCCGCTGGCGGGCGCGATCGAGCAGCATCTGATAATCGTCGTCCGCCTCGCGCCGGCCGATCTCGGCCGCCAAAGCCGGCACGTCGGGGGGCGGATTGAAGGCGCTGGCGTCGATCAACCCGTCGAGCAATGTCGGCCGCCGCCCCAGCGCATCGGCCAGCGTGGGCGCGTGGACGAGGACATCGGCCACCATCCGGGCGAGCGCCGGGCGCGCTTCGAGCAGGCGGAACAGCGGCACCGCGCTCGGCAGGCGTGACACGATATCGTCGAAGCGGTTGAGCGCGGCATTGGCATCGGGCGCATGGCCCAGCGCCGCGACAAGGCCGGGCAGCACCGCTTCCAGCGCCTCGCGCGCGGCGGGCGAACGCAGCGCGCGCGATCCGCCCGACCGCCATGCCTCGATCCGCGCGCGGGCCGATGCGGGATCGGCGAACCCGGCATCGGCAAGCGCTGCTTCGACGCGAGCCGCATCGTGCGACAGCCCTTCCGCACGCCCTTCATCAAGCCCGTCATAGATGCGGCCCACCGCATCCACGGTTGGCCGCAGCAGATCGAGCAGCGCCGCGCCGTCGGCAACGCCGTGGAGCTGGGCGACATTGTCGAGCGCCTCGGCCTGGCGGGGCAGGCTGTGCGTCTGTTGGTCCTCCACCATCTGGAGGCGGTGTTCGATCGTCCGTTCCAGCCGATAGGCCGCCGCCAGCGTCTCGGCCTCGGCCGGATCGATCCGCCCCGCCGCGGCGAGCGCGGCCAGCGCATCCAGCGTCGCCGGCGCGCGGAGCGCAGGTTCACGCCCGCCATGGATCAGCTGGTGGATCTGGGCGAAGAACTCGATCTCGCGAATGCCGCCGCGACCGCGCTTGAGATCGAAGCCGGGGCCGAAGCTCTGCCCTTGTGAATGATGATCGCGGATGCGCCGGGTGAGCGAGCGGATTTCGCGCAGCGCGCCATAATCGAGCGCGCGCCGCCACACGAAGGGGCGGATCGCCGACAGGAAATATTCGCCGAGCGCGATATCGCCCGCCGCCGCCCGTGCACGGATGAAGGCGGCGCGTTCCCACGGCAGCGCGCTCGATTCATAATAGGAAATCGCCGCTTCGACCGGCAGCACGATCGGCGTCGCTTCCGGCGAGGGGCGCAGGCGCAAATCGACGCGAAACACATAGCCCGCCGCATCGCGATGCTGGAGCAGTTCGACGACGCGCTTGCCGATCCGCACCGCCGCCTCGATCGGCTCATCACGTTCCCGGCGCGGCAGCGTCTGCGGATCGAAGATCAGGATCGGATCGATATCCGACGAATAATTGAGCTCGCGGCTGCCATGCTTGCCCAGCCCGAGCACGGCGAAGCCCTGCGGCTTTTCGCCCGGCGTCCGTTCCTCGATCGCCGCCGCGATGGCGCGATCGAGCGCGCGATCGGCGAAATCGGACAGGGTGGCCACCACCTGCTCGAACGGCATCAGCCCGGCCAGATCGGCCAGCGCCACCGCCAGCGACAGCCCCTGCCGTTCGCGCCGGAGCGCACGGCCTACATCGGCATCGTCGGTGGGCGCGCACAGCGCCAGCGCGCCGGCCACATCCTGATCGGCGATACGCTCCACGATCTCCGGCCGCTGCTCGGCAGCGCGGCGCAAGAAGGGTGCATGGGCCAGGGCGCGGTCAATCGCGATGGGCGCTGTGGTTTTCATGTCAGCCTGCATAGCCCGGCCGCCGTCACTATCAAGTTTCGCGCAACCTCCGGACGAGGCGCGCGTTCAGATGGTCATGGAACTGCCACGCCACAATCATGGAGCGAGAGGAACGGTGCAACCCGCAGCACCCGAATATGTGACGGCGCCGAAAGTGTATCAGGGCGTGGGGGATGCGCTGCGTCGCGCCTATCTGCCGCCCGATCAGGGCGTGCCCGCCGATTGGTGGGCGTTGATCGACAAGCTGGATTAAGGCGGGCGGGACCGACAAGAATCGACAGATCGGGAGAAAAGGCAGCCGCGATCACCGTTCGCGGCTGAGATCTTCCACTTCGCTCATGATCGCCTGCAGCGCGGTCTGGCCGCCGGGATTGTCGTGGCCACGGCGCGACGGCAGCTTGCCGTCGTTGAGCAATTGTTCCAGCGCGACGCGGCCGCGGGCGACACGGCTCTTGATCGTGCCGACCGCGCAGCCGCAGATTTCCGCCGCTTCCTCATAAGCGAAGCCGCCCGCGCCGACGAGGATCAGCGCCTCGCGCTGGGGCTGCGGCAGATGGAGAAGCGCGCGCTGGAGATCGCCCAACTCGACATGGCGATCCTGGCTGGCCGGCGCGGCGAGCACGCGGGCCGCCGTGATCTCATCCCATTCGCCCTTGAAGCGGGCGCGGCGCATTTGCGAGAGGAACAGGTTGCGCAGGATGATGAAGGTCCATGCGCGCATGTTCGTGCCGGCCTGGAAGCGCTGGCGCGCGGCCCAGGCCTTCATCAGCGTTTCCTGCACAAGATCGTCCGCCAGATCGCGATTGCCCGACAGCGATCGCCCGAAGGCGCGCAGATGCGGGATGACGCTGGCAAGCTCGGTCTTGAAGGCTTCGTCCGAAAGCGGCACCGACGGCTGTTCGCTATCCGTCGCTGCCCGTTCTTCATCGATCATTCGGGATTCCCGTCAGAGGAGTTTGGCGGACACCCACGTTCAGCCGAACAGGCCCAGCACGAAGGCAAAGGCGAGCACGACGAGCAACAAGGAGATGGCCAGCACGTAGCGCACGACATGGGGCGTAACCCCGGCGCGCGCCTCCGTCTTGGTAACGTGGATCTGTTCTTCGGCCATCGGACCCTCTTGGGCTGGTCAACACCCGGGGGGAACGCCGGCCGCAAGAATCGAGTTCCATATGATTCGATAACGAAACGATCTTCAAGCGGGCACGGTCGCGCTGTCGAAGAACAGGGCTTGCGCGATCGCCGCCTTCACCGTCGCGCGCTGGAACGGCTTGGTGATCAGGAAGGTCGGCTCCGGCCGCTCGCCGGTCAGCAGGCGTTCCGGGAAGGCGGTGATGAAGATCACCGGCACCGAAAATTCGGCGAGAATGTCCTTCACCGCGTCGATACCCGAGCTGTCGTCGGCAAGCTGGATATCGGCAAGCACCAGCCCCGGGCGCTGCGCCCTGGCCTGCGCCACGGCCTCGTCCCGGGTGACGGCGACGCCGGTGACATCGTGGCCGAGATCGCGGACGATCGTTTCGAGGTCCATCGCGATGATCGGCTCATCCTCGATGATCAGCACATCGGCGTGGGTCTGCCGTTCGATTTCAGCCAGCGCGTCGGCGACGAGCGTGCCCACTTCCTCCGGCGTGGTATCGATCAGATAGGCCGTGTCTTCGGTGGTGAAGCCTTCCATCGCAGTCAGCAGCAGCGCCTGGCGCGACATCGGCGTGATCCGCGCAAGCCGTGCGCGGGCGATGCCTTCGCGATCGCCTTCGGGCATGTCGGCCCGCTCATCATTGTCGTTGGTCGACGCCCAGATCCGCTCGAACACGCGATAGAGCCCGAGCCGGGCATCGACATCGCGCGGAAAATCCTGCGGCGCGGCGACGATCGCCTCCAGCGCGGCGCGCACATAGGCATCCCCATGCTGCTGGCTGCCGGTCAAAGCCCGCGCATAGCGGCGCAGGAATGGTAGGTGCGGTGCGAGTTCCTGGCCGAGTGACATGTGCCCCTTGCTCCTTAATAACTGCGGCAACGAGTGTACCGCTTTGCGACGTTCGGTGGATTCTGTCGATGCGCCACCCAATGCCGGAACCAACATGAGAGTTTTTTGTTTCAATCGCCAAGTCGGCAATTTATTTCGGCAGCGCCCGACGGCCCTGCGGGGACGGCAGCGCAGTCGGCAGCCTATGACATGTGGCCGCGCGTGGCCGCTTTGGCGGAAGGTATCGGGGATAAAATAGGTTGGGCGCAAAAGAGACAAAGGGGAAGGTGGTCAACAACGACCGCGACCGCCGCCCGCCGACAAAATCCCGTCGTGGCAACGATACCCATCTTGGGCAGGCCCTGCGCTCCGCCTGGGATGAAGCCTTGCGCGAAGATGTTCCCGCCGACATGCTCGATCTTCTCGGCAAGCTCGATTGATCGGATATCGTTCAGACGATGGTGACTTTTCGGACTGATCCGAGAGACATGACGCCGTGATCGGCGACCGTCTGGCGCGGTTGTCGACCGGGATCAAGATGTTGCTGATCCTGTCGTTGGCGCTGCTGCCGCTCGGCCTGATCGCCCTGCTCGCTTCCCGCGAATCCGCCAACAGCAACCGTTATGCCCGCGAAGCCGCCGTGCGGATGATGGCCGCCGACAGCACCCGCAGGCTGGATGCCGCCACCACCGCCATCGCCCGCGACATGTCTGCCATGGCGGTGCAGATGGGCGATGCGCCGCCGCCGGCCGGCGCCTGCCGCCGATCGCTCGATACGCTGGCCGCGACCCAGCCGAGCGGCGTCCGCCTCGCGCTTTCGACGATCGACGGCAAGCTGATCTGCACGACGACGGGCTTTTCCAGCGATGCGATCATTCCCCCCGCCCCCGGCATCGGCGCGGAGGCCAAGCTGGTGCCCGACGCCAGGGCGCTGCGCATCACCATCGCACAGAACAACCTGCTGGTGACGGGCGAACTGCCGCGCAACACGCTGGCCCAGATCACCGCCCCCACGGTGGACGAAGGCGCGACGATGCTGCAGCTTTGGCAGGGCGATGCCAGCGTCCAGCTGACCGGCAGCGGCGACATCGGCCCGCTGGCGAAGACGATCAAGGTGGCATCGCCGGTGGCGGGCGGCCAGCTTGCGCTGGAACTGATCGCCAATGCCGCGCCGATGCGCGCGATCGAACTGCTGATGATCGCGCTGCCGATCCTGATGTGGGCGGCGGCCGGCCTGATCGGCTGGCTGGTGATGGACCGGCTGGTGCTGCGCCCCCTGGCCCGGCTGCAACATGCGGTCAGCAGCTATTCGATCAGCGACGGCCCGCTCAAGACCCCGGCGATGAAAACCCCGTCGCACGAAATCCGCGACCTTGCCGAAGCGTTCGCCGACGCGACCGCCCGCCAGGTGACGCACGAGGCGGAACTGGCCGAAGGGCTGGCCCGGCAGATCCGGCTGACCCGCGAGGTGCATCATCGCGTCAAGAACAACCTTCAGGTCGTTTCCAGCCTGATCAACCTCCATGCGCGCGGCGCCCGTGGCGCCGAGGCCAGCGACGCCTATGCCGCCATTCAGCGCCGGGTCGACGCACTCGCCGTCGTCCATCGCAACCATTATGCCGAACTGGAGGAAAATCGCGGCGTCGATCCGCGCGCCCTGATTGGCGAGATCGCGTCCAACCTGCGCGGCACCGCCAGCGGCGACGCCGCCGGCATGCCCGTCCGGCTGGAAATCACGCCCTCTTCCGCCTCGCAGGACGTGGCGGTGCCCGTCGCCTTCCTCGTCACCGAAGTGGCCGAAATGGTGATGAACTGCGATCCCGCCGGCGGGCTGACCATCCGTCTGCTGCCGACCCGCGATCCCGAGCGCGCCTTGCTCGAACTGGTCGCCGACGGCCTCAAGACCCAGGCCTGCCATCATCACCCATCCTTCGGCCGCTTCGAGCGCGTCGCCGAAGGGCTCGCCCGCCAGCTTCGCGCGCCCCTCGACCGCAGCGTCGACGGCCGGCTGGCGATCGAAATCCCCATTGTCGGACAGGGCGAGCCGAAAGCGTAAGTTAAGGGGTGTAACTAACTACCGCGTTGATGATACAGCTCCACCGATCGCGACCGAAATAATCCACAATCGCGGCGGAGGGGATGTTCATGCGCTTGATGGCGTTTGCGCTTCTGGTGGCGGCAGGCGTGCTCGCCGGGTGCCAGTCGGGTACGGATGGCGACGCTGGCAGCCGGTCGCGGCCGGCGGCCGTGGATGCGAAGCGGCTCGCCAATGCCGATGCCGAACCCCAAAACTGGCTAACCCATGGCGGCACCTATGCCGAGGAACGGTTCAGCCCGCTCGCCGCGATCAACGCCGATACGGTCGGCCAGCTCGGCCTCGCCTGGTCCTACGATCTCGACACCGATCGCGGGCAGGAAGCGACGCCGATCATCGTCGACGGGGTGCTCTATACCTCCACCGCCTGGTCCAAGGTCGTCGCGCTCGATGCCGCGACCGGCAGGCTGATCTGGTCCTACGACCCCGAAGTGCCCGGCCGGAAAGCCTATGACGGCTGCTGCGACGTGGTGAATCGCGGCGTCGCGGTGTGGAAGGGCAAGGTCTATCTCGGCGCGTTCGACGGCCGCCTGATCGCGCTCGACGCCGCGACCGGCAAGCCCGTCTGGTCGGTGATGACCGTCGATACGAAGCAACCCTATACGATCACCGGCGCACCGCGCGTCGTGAAGGGCAAGGTGCTGATCGGCAATGGCGGCGCCGAACTGGGCGTACGCGGCTATGTATCGGCTTATGACGCCGACACCGGCAAGCTGGCCTGGCGTTTCTACACCGCGCCCAACCCGAAGGGCGAGCCCGATGGCGCGGCGTCCGACGCGATCTTCAAGACCCGCGCGGCGGCGACCTGGGGCCGCGATGGCGCCTGGAAGCAGACCGGCGGCGGCGGCACGGTGTGGGATGCGATCGTTTACGATCAGGATCTCGATCAGGTGTTGATCGGCACCGGCAACGGATCGCCATGGAACCGCCGGATTCGTTCGGGCGACACGGGCGATAATCTGTTCCTGTCGTCGATCGTGGCACTCGATCCCGAAACCGGCGCCTATCGCTGGCATTATCAGGAAACGCCGGGCGAAAGCTGGGATTTCACCGCGACCCAGCCGATCATCCTCGCCGATCTCGACATTGACGGGCAGCCGCGCAAGGTGCTGCTGCACGCGCCCAAGAACGGCTATTTCTACGTCATCGACCGCAAGACCGGCGTGCCGGTTTCGATCGACAATTTCGTGCCGGTGAACTGGGCCGACGGCTATGATCCCAAGACCTGGCGCCCGATCGAACGGCCCGAGGCGCGCTATGAGCTGAATGGTGGCGACTGGGAAGCGATGCCGAGCGCCTTCGGCGCGCACAACTGGCACCCCATGGCCTACAGCCCCAAGACCGGCCTGGTCTATATTCCCGCCCAGCTGATGCCCTTTGGCTATGCCGACGAGAAGAATTTCCGCTTCGTGCCGGGCCGCTGGAATCTGGGCAGCGCATCGACGCGCAATTTCGGCCCGCGCGACAAGGCCGGGATGAAGGCGCTCAAGGCAGCATCCAAAGGCCGGGTGATCGCCTGGGATCCGAAGGCGCGGCGCGCCCGCTTCACCATCGAACATGACGGCCCTGGCTATGGTGGCCTGCTGGCGACGGCGGGCAATCTGATCTTCCAGGGCACCCCGGACGGACGCTTCGTCGCCTATCGCGCGGACGACGGCGGGCGGTTGTGGAGCTTCGACGCGCAGAACGGGATCATCGCCGGCGCCGTTTCGTTCGAGATCGCCGGCGAGCAATATATCGCGGTGATGGCGGGGCTGGGTGGCGCCTATGGCATCAGTTCCCCCTTTTCGCCCGTCGCCTATAAGCGCCCCAACGGCCGGGTGCTGGCGTTCAAGCTGGGCGGCAAGGCCAGGCTGCCGGCCGACGACCGGACGCCGATCCCGGCCCGACCGCCCGCCGAACAATGGCCGGCGGCGACGGTGGCGCAGGGCGAAATCCTCTATGCCGCCAATTGCGGCTTCTGCCACGGCCCGTCCACTTTCTCGAACGGGGTGCTGCCCGATCTACGCCGATCGCCCGCGTTGGCCGACAAGGCGACGTGGCATGCCGTGCTGGTCGACGGCGTGCTGGAGGATCGCGGCATGATACGGTTCAGCCAGTGGCTGAAACCGGCCGAGATGGAGGCGATCCGCGCTTATGTCGGGCATCAGGCGCGCACGCTTGCCGCCGAGGAGAAGGCGCCCGCCGCGCCTTGAAGCGGCGGCGGCGTTGCCGCATCCTGCACGGGGGCGAAAGAGGCGCCGATGCAGGATGCAGCCAGCCTTCGCCGGGCCATGGTGGACGAACAGATCATCGCGCGCGGGATCAGCAATCCGCGCGTGATCGCCGCGATGTTGCGGGTGCCGCGGCACCGCTTCGTGCCCGAAGCCCCGATCGCCGCCGCTTATGCGGATGGGCCCTGGGCGATCGGGGCGGGCCAGACGATCTCCCAACCCTATATCGTGGCGCTGATGATCGAGCTGGCCGATGTCGCGCCGGGCGCCCGCATACTCGAAATCGGGGCCGGATCGGGCTATGCGGCGGCGGTAATGGGCGAGATCGCGGCGCATGTCACCGCGCTCGAAAGGCTGCCGGAACTCGCCGACCGCGCGCGCGCCACGATCCGCGCCCTCGGCTATGACAATATCGACATCATTGCGGCCGACGGGATGGCGGGCTGGCCATCGGATGCACCGTATGACGCGATCCTCGTTCCCGCCGGGGCCGCCCGGCTGCCGCCTGCGCTGCCCGATCAGCTGGCACCGGGCGGGCGCCTGGTGATGCCGATCGGCGGCCGATTCCAGCAGCAGCTAACCCGCTTCACCCGCAGCGCCGACGGCACGTTGACCGAGGAGCATCATGGCGGTGTGATGTTCGTGCCTTTGATCGGCGCCGAGGGCGCCTAGAGCAAGCGCGAAGCAGCCCGATCAGGCCGCGAACTGGCCGCCGATCCAGCTTCCGGTGACTTCGCCGCGATCGTCGAGGATGACGAGATCGGCGGCCAGCCCGGGGGCGATCCGCCCGCGTTGATGGTCGATGCCGAGGAAGCAGGCCGGCGAATGCGAGGCCATGCCGACAGCGGTCGCCAGATCGACGCCGAGCATCGCCACGCTGTTGCGCACCGCGCGCGCCATATCGAGATCGGACCCGGCCAGCGTGCCATCTTCGTTGACGCACACGCCATCGACCACGGTGATGCGGTGGCCCTGCAGGGTGAAGGCCTTGTCCTCCAGCCCGACGCTGGGCATCGCATCCGTCACCAGCATGAAACGATCCGCCGGCTTGCAGCGAAGCGCGAGCCGCATCGTCACCGGATCGACATGGCGGCCATCGACGATGAGCCCGCACCACGCCGCCCGATCCTCCAGCGCCGCCCCGACCGCGCCGGGCTCACGCGAGCCGAGCGGGGACATGGCGTTGAACAGATGGGTGAAGCCGGCAAGGCCGTGATCGAGCGCGTCGCGGATCGCGCGGTAGCTGCCATTGGTATGGCCGGCGGCGACGACCAGCCCGGCATCGGCCAGCCGCCGGATCATCACCGGCGTGGTGCGTTCGGGTGCGAGGGTGATGAGCGTGTGGCCCCGGGCCAACCCGGTAACGGCAGCGAACCCCTCTTCATCGAGCGCACGGATCTTCGCCGGATCGTGGATGCCCTTGCGCGCGACGTTGAGGAACGGCCCTTCGATATGGATGCCGAGCACGCCGGGCACGCCGGCGGCGATCGCGGCGTCGACTGCCGCCACGCCGGCGCGGACGACCTGAAGATCGTCGCTGATCAGCGTCGGCAGGAAGCCCGTCGTGCCGAAGCGGCGATGCGCAGCCCCGATCGCGGCGATCGTTTCCACCGTCGGCGCATCGTTGAACAGCACGCCGCCGCCGCCATTGACCTGCGCGTCGATGAAGCCCGGCACCAGCCGGCCGCCATCGAGATCGTGGCGCGGCATCGCCGCCGGCACGTCGGCCGCCGGCAGGATCGCGGAAATCCGCCCGTCCTCGACAATGACGGCGCGGCCGTCGACAAAGCCGCCGTCCAGAAGAATGGGGCCGTTGGTGAGTGCCACGGCCATCAGAGCGTTTCCGTGACCTTGGCGAGATGGGGCGGCTGATCGGGGTTGAAGCCGCGCCGCACCGAAAGCGCGTTCACCGCCCGGTAGAAGGACTGGATCTGGAGCATCGGTTCGATCACCGGGTGGCCCGCAACCGTGGGCAGGCGGATGGCGCCCTTCGCCTCCCCGCCCGCGATCAGCACCGGGCCACCGCGCGCCGCCATTTCGGCGGCAAGATCATCCACGCCTTCGCCGGTTTCGTCCGACTGGCGGAGGATGAGCAGCGGAAAGCCGGGGCCGACCAGCGCCATCGGCCCATGCTTCACTTCCGCCGCGCTGAACGCTTCCGCGTGCAGGCCGCAGGTTTCCTTGAACTTGAGCGCCGCTTCCTGCGCGACGCCGAGGCCGAGGCCGCGCCCCACCACGAACAGTCCGCGCGCATCGGCCAGCGTGTCGACGAGCGGCGACCAGTCCGCATCCCAGGCCTGCCGCAGCAAGGTGGGTGCCGCATCCAGCGCGCGGCCCAGTTCGTCATCGCCGGCGAGCGCCTGGACGAGATCGACCAGACCGGCGAGCGTGGCGATATAGGATTTCGTCGCCGCGACGCTGCGTTCCGGGCCGGCATGAAGCGGCAGTGTATGATCGACCATCCCCGCCAGCGGCGAATCGGCGACGTTGACTAGCGCCAGCGTCTGCGCGCCGGCCTTCTGCGCGGCATCGACCGTGGCGAGCAGATCGGGGCTCTTGCCCGATTGCGAGATGGCGATGGCCAGCACGTCGGCAAGCCGCTGTTCCGCGCCATAGACCGACGCCACCGACGGTGCCGCCGAGGAGACGAGCAGCCCCAGCCGCGTCTCGATCAGATATTTGGCGAAGGTGGCCGCATGGTCGGAACTGCCGCGCGCGCAGGTGATGACCGCGCGGGGCGGCCGGGCGCGCAGCGTTTCGACCAGCTCGGCCAGCCGGGCGGCGTTGGCCGCGCGCTGGCGGGTCACGACGGACGCTGCCTCGGCGGCTTCCGCGAACATCAGGGTGGATTCAGGGTTCATCATGCCAATGCGTTAAGTTCTGCGACGAAATCATAGGCATCGCCGCGATACCAACTGTGCGTCATCTCGATCGCGCGGCCATCTTCCAGGAAGCCGCGGCGTTCGATGAACAGGCCCGGCGCACCCACTTCAACGCCCAGAAGCGCCGCCTGATCCTTGTTGAACAGCACCGCGCGCAACCGCTGGAGCGCGCGCACCGGCCGGTTTCCGGCGGCATCGAGCGCGGCGTAGAGCGACACATCGACCGCATCGAGCGACGGCAGGCCGTAGCCCGCGATCGTCGAATATTCGAGCGCCATGGCGAAATCATCGGCATAGCGGATGCGCGCGAAGCGATAGACGCGGGTGCCGGGGCTCAGCCCCAGGGTCAGCGCCTCATCCGGCGTCACCGAACCTTCGGACCGGGCGATCCACTTGCTGTGCGACGTGCGGCCGCGCGCGGCCATGTCTTCCGAAAAAGAGGTGAGCTTGGCGAACTGCTTTTCGACGCGCCCGGCGACGAAGGTGCCCGCGCCCTGCCGGCGGGTCAGCAGCCCTTCGGCAACCAGCCCGTCGAGCGCCTTGCGCACGGTGATCCGCGACACCTGAAAATCGGCGGCGAGGTCGCGCTCCGGCGGCAGCGCCTGCTGCGGCTTGAGCAATTGCGAATCGATCGCCCCGCGCAACGCGTCCTGCAACCGCTGGTAAAGCGGCGCGCGGCCCTGCGCATCGAGAGCGCCGATCTGCTCCGCCAGGTTCATCGCGATGATTACCCCCCGCTCTTTCGTTCTTGGTCGAGATATAGGACCAATCAAATACCACTTGCCAGCACAAAATCGCCGACAATGTAAGAAAATTGAAAGATTGCCCCTTGACCAGCCGATTGGTCTGGAAGATGGTCCTGTTATTGGTACGTCATTGGTAGCAAATTGGCATCATCGCAAGGGCGAGATGCTGGGGAAGGGGAAGACCGTCATGACAGCCCACCGTATTTTCGCGTCATCGGCCAGCGCGCTCGCGCTGCTCGTATGCTCGCAGGCCGCTTACGCGCAGGACAGCGCCGCAGCCCCCGCCGACGAAATCGTCGTCACCGGGATTCGCGGATCGCAGATCGCGTCGATCGAGGCCAAGCGTGAAGGCGATGTGATCGCCGACGTGCTTTCGGCCGAAGATATCGGCAAGTTTCCGGACAAGAACGTCGCCGAGGCGCTGCAGCGCATCCCCGGCATCGTCGTCAACCGCGAGTTCGGCGAAGGCGAGCGCGTGTCGCTGCGCGGCACATCGCCGAACCTGACCAAGACGCTGCTCAATGGCCACTCGGTCGCCACGGCCGACTGGTTCGTGCTCGATCAGGTCGCGTCGACCCGCAGCTTCAACTATCTCCAGCTGCCGTCGGAAATCGTCGGCCAGCTCGAAGTCTACAAGACACCGCAGGCCGATGTGGAAGAAGGCGGCGTCGGCGGCACCATCAACGTCCACACGCGCAACCCGCTGGACATGGAACCGTTCACCGTCTCCGCTTCGGTGCAGGGCGTCTATTCGGACCTGTCCGACAAGCTCGACCCGCAGATTTCCGGCCTCGTCAGCTGGAAGAATGACAGCGACACGTTCGGCGTGCTGATCGGCGGCGTCTATCAGAAGCGGCGGATGCGCCGCGACGGCATCGAAGTGTTCGGCTATCGCGACTTCGACATCGGCGGCGGCCAGATCGCCGCGGTGCCGACGCTGATCGGTTCGGCGCTGTTCACGCAGGAACGCGAGCGTTACGGCGGCAATATCGGCCTGCAGTTCCGCCCGTCGGACGATATCGAAATCAACGTGACCGGCCTCTACACGCGGTTCAACGCCGACAATTACAACCAGAACTATATCGCCTGGGGCGAACAGGCGCTGGCCGGCGGCGGCACGATCACCAACGCCGTCGTCAAGGACGGTCTGGTCACCGGCGGCACGATCTCGTCGCCCAATGGCGGCACGACCGGCCGTGGCGTCGTGTTCGACGCGATCGACCGCAAGGCCGTCACCAAGACGCGCTCGATCGATTTCGACCTGACCTATCAGCCGGCCGACCTGTGGAACATCCACTTCAAGGCGGGCTGGACCAAGGCCGACGGCGATACCAGCAACGAAAACTTCTTCGAAACGGCGGCGCCGGGCGCGTTCAGCTATGACATCAGCGGCAAGGTGCCGCAGGTCAGCTTCATCACGCCGGATGCGACTTCGCCGGCCGACATGCTGATCGATTTCGCCCGCATCCAGAGCGTCACCAACGACGACGAAGAGAAATACGCTTATTTCGACGTCGAGCGCGAGCTGGACATGGGCCCGGTGAAGGCGATCAAGATCGGCTTCAAATATACCGACCATGACCGCGCGGCGAACCGGCTGGCGACCAATGGCGGCGTGCTGACGCCGGGCCTCGTCTGCGGCGGCGCGCCCTGCACCGCGGCCGATTTCTGGTCGGGCGGCACCACGCCGGGCGATTTCATGGACAATTTCGCCCTGCCGGGCACGCTGACCGATTACTGGACGGTCAGCCGTTCGAAGCTGCGTGACATCTACGGCGCGCAGGCGGCGGCGATCACCGAACAGTTCGTCGTTCCGGGCAACGTCTATTCGATCAACGAAAAGGCCTATGGCGGCTATGCCATGGCCAAGGTTGGCGGCGAAGGCTGGCGCGGTAATTTCGGCGTCCGCGTCGTCACCACCGACCAGAAGTCCGAAGGCAATGTCATCGGCGGGCCGACGCCCGAGTTCCAGAGCCCGTTCGGCGGCTATACGCCGATCTCGGTCAAGCGGTCCTACACGGACATCCTGCCGAGCGCGAACCTGGCGGTGGACGTGACCGACAAGGTGGTCGTGCGCTTCGGCGCCGGCCGGACGATCACGCGGCCGGACTTCTCCTCGCTTTCGCCGGGTGTCGACCTCAACGGCACGCTGCTCACCGGCAGCGGCGGCGATCCGAACCTGAAGCCCTATCGCGCCAACCAGTACGACCTTTCGGTCGAATGGTATCCCGATAGCGAGACGATCGTCGCGGCGGCGCTGTTCTACAAGGACATCCAGTCCTACATCGTCAACACGACGACGACCGAAATCCTGCCGGGCGTGTTCGTGCCGGGCACCGAACCGGCGGGCTGCGTCGCGGCCGGGGGCAGCAACCCCAATCTGTTCAACTGCGCCTATCAGATCAACCGGCCGTCCAACGGCCCGGGCGGCCGCAACCAGGGCTTCGAGCTGCAGGTTTCGCGCCCGATCTGGAACGGTTTCGGCGTGATCGCGAACTACACCTATTCGGATGCCAAGGCGAACAATGGCGATCCGATCCCGGGCAACAGCAAGCACACGGCCAACCTGACGGGCTATTATGAGAATGATCTCGTCAGCGCCCGCCTGTCCTACACCTATCGTTCGAAGTTCTTCATCAACATCGACCGTGCGGCGCCGCTGAACCAGGCCGCGCTCGAATCGCTCGATGCCTCGGTGAGCGTGAACGTGTTCGAGAATGTCGCGCTGACCTTCGACGCGGTGAACCTGACCAACGAGAAGATCCGCCAATATTCCGGCACGCCGGATCGTTTCCGGTCGATCTTCGACAACGGCCGCCAGTTCTATTTCGGCGCCCGTTTCACATACTGACCTGCCCCTCGGGCCGGGTATAACAGCCCGGCCCAACACCTTGCCGGGGACCGATCTTGCCTCTCACCAGACCATCGTTCCCCGGCATCCTTATCGCAGGATGGCTGCTGGCCGGCGCTGCGGCGCCCGCCTTCGCCGCGACGCAGCTGCCGCTGCTCCCCTTGCCCAAGACGATCACGCCCGGAACGGGCAGCCTGCGGATCGACGGCACAACCGCGATCCGGGTTCCCGCCGGTGACGCCGGCGCGCGCAACGCCGCCGAACGGCTGGGCGACCTGCTGGCCGCGAGCCGCGACATCCGCCCCGCCATTGGCGATGCCAAAGGCGCGATCCGGTTCGTCCGCACGGCCGGCCTGAAGAAAGAATCCTACCGGCTCGACGTGACGTCCGCCGGCGCCACGATCGTCGCCAGCGACGATGCCGGCCTGCTCTATGGCGCCATCACCCTTTGGCAGCTCGCCAGCAGCGGCGAACCGATTCCGGCGACGCGGATCGACGATGCGCCGCGCTTCGCCTGGCGCGGGCTGATGCTGGACAGCGCGCGCCATTTCCAGTCGCCGGCCTTCGTGAAGCAGCTGATCGACTGGATGGCCGCGCACAAGCTCAACACGCTGCACTGGCACCTTGTCGACGATCAGGGCTGGCGGCTCGAAATCAAGAAATATCCCCGGCTGACCGAAACCAGCGGCTGGCGTATCCCCGCCTCCGCCCCCGGCGCGCCCGCATTGCCGCGCACCGGCGGCTTCTACACGCAGGACGAGGTGCGCGAGATCGTGGCCTATGCCGCCGCGCGCGCGATCACCATCGTGCCCGAGATCGAGATGCCGGGCCACGCCGTGGCGCCGATCCGCGCTTATCCCGAACTGGGCGTCGGCCCGCCGCTCGACCCCGGCGTCGAGAGCGACTGGGGCGTCTTCCCCTGGCTCTACAATATCGACGACAGCACCTTCGGCTTTCTGGAAGACGTGCTGACCGAAACCATGGCGCTGTTCCCGTCGGCCTATATCCATATCGGCGGCGACGAGGCGGTGAAGGACCAGTGGCAGGCCAGCCCCGCCATCCAGGCGAAAATGCGCGCGCTGGGCGTGACCGACGAAAAGGCGCTGCAAAGCTGGTTCATCCACCGGATCGAGCTGTTCCTGAGCAAGCATGGCCGGCGGCTGATCGGCTGGGATGAGATATTGGAAGGCGGGCTGGCGCCCAATGCGACGGTGATGTCGTGGCGCGGCATCGACGGGGCCATCGCCGCCGCCAAGGCCGGGCACGATACCGTGTTGTCGCCCGCGCCGACGCTCTATCTCGATCATCGGCAAAGCGTGGCGGCAAACGAGCCGCCGGGGCGCGGCGTGCCGATCACGCTGGCCGACGTCTATGCGTTCGACCCCGCCCCGACATCGTTGAGCGCCGACGAGCAGCGGCACATATTGGGCGTGCAGGCCAATTTGTGGACCGAACATGTCCGCACCGAAAAGCGCACGCAGTGGATGCTGTTCCCCCGCGCCTCCGCCGTGGCCGAGCTGGGCTGGTCCGCGCGCGATGGGCATGACTATCGGGGCTTCGTTGCCCGGCTGGCGCCGCAGCTCGAACGGCTGCAGCCACTGGGGCTGAACGCCGCGACATCGGCCTTCGTGCCGATGGCCGATGCGAAGTTCGATGCCGCGCGGAACCGCATCACGGTCACCCTCGCCAATCAGGCGGGGAGCGATATCCGCTACACCGTCGACGGGCGGATGCCGACCGCGACATCGCCGCGCTATACCGCGCCGATCGACCTCCATCTGCCTTCGCGCCTGCGCGCGATCGCGGTGGACGGTGCCCGCGTGCTGCCCGGCATGCTCGACGAAAGCTTCGACGAAGCCAGCGTGCGCCGGCGCGACGATACCCAGCTCAAGACCTGCACCAGCGAACTGGTGCTGCGGCTGGAGGATGACGCCCCCGCCGCCGGCCCGCGCGCCAAATTCCTGACCGACATCATGAACCCGTGCTGGCAATATGAAGCCGCGCCGATGGACGGGGTGACCGCGATCGCGATCACCGTCGGCCAGATCCCGTTCAACTTCCAGATCGGCAAGGAGATCGAGAAGATCCGCTTCCGCCCGCCGGCCACGGCCGAAGGCGAAGTGGAAGTGCGGATCGACGGCTGCGACGGCGCCAAGATCGCGACGCTGCCGCTGGCGCCGGCCACGGCCAACGCGGCCGTCACCACGCTGCGCGCGACCATCGCCCCGCAGGCCGGCGCGCGCAATCTGTGCTTCACCTACACCGCGAACGGGCCGGACCCGATGTGGGGGATCAGCGCCGTCCAGCTTGAGACGCGCAAATGACAAGCCTGCGCCTGTCCGCCCCCTTTGCCGGCTGGGCGATGGCGATCGACGCCGTGCCCGATCCGGTGTTCGCCGAACGGATGATGGGCGACGGCATCGCCATCGACCCGGTGGACGGCACGCTGCGCGCGCCCTGCGACGCGACGGTGCTGATGATCGCGCCGACCCGCCACGCGGTGACGCTGAAGCTGGCCAACGGCGCCGAGTTGCTGATCCATATCGGGCTGGAAACGGTGGCGCTGGCCGGTGACGGCTTCACCACGCATGTCGCCGATGGCGCGGTGGTGAAGGCCGGCGATCCGCTGATCAGCCTCGATCTCGATCGCGTGGCCGAACGGGCCAGGAGCCTGATCACCCCGATCGTCGTCGCCAATGACGGCTATGCGGTGTCCGTCCTCGCACGCGACAAGGCGGTCGGCATTGGCGATCCGCTGATCGAGATACAGGCGCTGGCACCCGTCGCGGCCGCCGCGCCGGTGAGCGAGGACAGCGCGTCGTGCGAGGTGGTGATCCCGCTGGCCAACGGCATCCACGCCCGCCCGGCCGCACGCATTGCCGCCACGCTCAAGCCCTTTGCCGCCGAAGTGCGCTTCGCCGCGCACGACAAGACGGCCAATGCCCGCAGCACCGTGGCAATGCTGGGGCTGGGCTTACGCCACGGCGATACGCTGCTGATCTCCGCGCGGGGCGAGGATGCGCGGGGCGCCGTCACCACCGTCGCCGCGCTGATCGAAAGCGGCATGGGCGAGGCCGGGGAGCCCCCCGCCCCCGCCGCCATCGCCACGACGACCGGCGCTGCCACCGCCGCGCCCGGCTTTGCCGTCGGCACCACCATGCCCTTCGTCATCGCCGATCTCGCGGTGGCCGAGGCCGGTGGCGGCGTGATGGCGGAGGCGGCCGCGCTCGATACGGCTCTGGCGGCAGTGCGCGCGAAGCTCGCCGAAGCCGAAACGGGCAAGGGCGCCGAAATCGCGCTGGCGCATCAGGCGATCACCGAGGACCCCGATCTGATCGCAGGCGCACGGGCGCGGATCGCGCTGGGCAAGAGCGCCGGCTTCGCCTGGCGCGCTGCGACGCGCGACCAGATCGCCACGATCGAGGCGACCGGCGATGCATTGCTGATCGAACGCGCCGCGGACCTCAAGGATATCGAACGGCAGGTGATCGCCGCAATCAGCGGAGCGCCGGCACCGGCCGCCCCCGAACTGGCCGATGCCACGGTACTGATCGCCGACGAGCTTCTCCCCTCCCAATTCCTCTCGCTCGATCCCGCGCGGCTGGCCGCGATCGTCACCGCGCGCGGCGGGCCGACATCGCATGTCGCGATCCTCGCCGCATCGGCGGGCGTGCCGATGATCGTCGCTGCCGGGCCCGATGTGCTGGCCATCGCCGCCGGCCGCACGATGATCGTCGATGCCGATGCCGCACGCTTTGCCGTCGATCCCGACGCCGGGACGCTGGCGCAGGCCCGCGCCCGGGTGGAACAGGCGCGCGCGGCGCACGCCGCCCATATCGCCGCCGCCGGCACCGATGCTCGCACCGCCGATGGCACCCGCGTCGAAATCTTCGCCAACCTCGCCATTCCTGAAGAAACCGATCGCGCGGTGGCGGCGGGCGCCGAAGGCTGCGGCCTGCTGCGCACCGAATTCCTGTTCCTCGATCGCGCCGACCCGCCATCGGAGGACGAACAGGCCGCCGTCTATGCCGATATCGCCCGCCGGCTCGACGGGCGACCGCTGATCCTGCGCACGCTGGACATCGGCGGCGACAAGCCCGTGCCCTATCTGCCGATGCCGGCAGAGGAGAATCCGGCGCTCGGCGCGCGCGGCATCCGGCTGTCGCTGGCCCGGCCCGCGCTGCTGAAGACGCAGTTTCGCGCGATGCTGAAGGGCGTGCCCGCCGGCCAGTGCCGGATCATGCTGCCGATGATCGTCGACGCGGCCGAATTCGCCCGCGCGCGCACCATCTATGACGAGGCGGTCGCTGAAACCGGGGCGCAGCGCGCGCCGCTGGGCGTGATGATCGAAACCCCCGCCGCCGCGATGCTGGCCGACACGCTGGCGGCGCAAGCCGATTTCCTGTCGCTCGGCACCAACGATCTTACCCAATATGCGCTGGCGGCCGATCGCGGCAATGCCGCCACCGCCGCGATGATCGACGGCCTGCACCCGGCCGTGCTGCGGCTGATCGCCGCCGCTGTCGCCGGTGCGCGGCGCCATGGCCGCTGGATCGGCAGTTGCGGCGGCATGGCGAGCGAACCGCTGGCCGCCGCGATCCTGATCGGTCTCGGCCTCGACGAGCTTTCCGCCACGCCCGCCGCGATCCCCGCGCTCAAGGCGGCAATCCGGCGGCTCGACATCGATCATTGCCGCGCGCTGGCCGCACAGGCGCTCGACCTTGGCACCGCTGCCGAGGTGCGCGCGCTGGCCGCGCAGGCGATCCGGGAGGCCGCATGATGCGTTTGCGCATGGACTATTTCCAGCCGCTCGGCCGCGCGCTGATGCTGCCGATCGCGGTGCTGCCGGTGGCCGGGCTGCTGCTCCGCCTCGGCCAGCCCGATCTGCTTGGCCTGCCCTTCGTGGCAGCGGCAGGCGATGCGATCTTCGCCAATCTCGGCCTGCTGTTCGCCGCCGGCGTGGCGGTGGGCCTTGCGCGCGAAAATCACGGCGCGGCGGGGCTGGCCGGTGTCGTCGCCTTCCTCGTCACGGTGGAGGGCGCGAAATCGCTGCTTGTCGTGCCGCCGGAAGCGACCGCCGCCTTCGCCGACCAGGCCGCGCGCGATCTGGCCGCGACGGCGTGGAAAGCGAAGGAGCTCGCCAAGCTCAGCGTGCCCGCCGGCATCCTTTCGGGGCTTGTCGCCGGTTGGCTCTACAACCGTTATTCCGACATCCGGCTACCGGAATATCTGGCCTTCTTCGGCGGCCGGCGCTTCGTGCCGATCGCGGCCGGGTGCGCCGGCCTGATCGGCGCGCTGGCCTTCGGGCTCGGCTTCCCGTGGATCGAAACCGGGATCGCCCGGCTGTCCGAATGGGTGGTGGGCGCGAGCAGCATCGGCCTGTTCCTTTATGGCGCGCTCAACCGGCTGCTGATCATCACCGGGCTGCACCATATCCTTAACAATCTCGCCTGGTTCATCCTCGGCGATTTCCATGGCGCGACGGGCGATCTCAAGCGCTTCTTCGCCGGCGATCCGCAGGCCGGGGCGTTCATGTCGGGCTTCTTCCCGGTGATGATGTTCGGCCTGCCCGCCGCCTGCCTCGCCATGTATCGCGCGGCACTGCCCGAACGGCGCAAGGCGGTGGGCGGCATGCTGCTCAGCCTTGCGCTCACCTCCTTCCTGACCGGCGTGACCGAGCCGATCGAATTCACCTTCATCTTCCTCGCGCCGATGCTCTACGCGCTCCACGCGGTGCTGACCGGCATCGCCATGGCGCTGATGGACTGGCTGGGCGTGCGGCTGGGCTTCGGTTTTTCGGCCGGGCTGTTCGATTATCTGCTGAGCTACAAGCTCGCCACCCGGCCGCTGCTGCTGCTGCCGGTGGGGGCCGCCTATTTCGCGATCTATTATGGCGCGTTCAGCTGGTGCATCCGCCGTTTCGACCTGAAGACGCCGGGCCGCGATTTCGTCGGCCATGAGGTGACGACCAACCCGGCGCTGGCGGGCAACCGCGCGCAGGGCTTCGTCGCCGCGCTTGGCGGGGCAGGGAACCTGAAGAAGGTCGATGCCTGCACCACCCGGCTGCGGCTGGTGCTTGCCGACCATGGCGGAGTGGACGAAGCCGCGCTGAAGGCCCTCGGCTCGCGCGGGCTGCTCCGGCTCGACGGCGGTGGCCTGCAAGTGGTGCTGGGGCCGATCGCCGATCAGGTGGCGGGCGAAATCCGCGCGGAACTGGCCATGCCGGGCGCAGCCGCCGTGGCGACGGCGACGACCTCCACCACCGCCTCCGTTAGCGCGGAACTGCTTCCGCTGCTCGGCGGGGCAGCCAATGTCGAGGGCGCCGAACTGCGCGCCGGCCGGGTGCGCGTGACGCTGAAGGACGCAGCCGCGATCGACCTCGACGCACTGGCCCGCGCCACCGGGCGCCCTGTGGCGACAGTCGGGGGCAACCGCCTCCACCTGCTCTGCCCGCCGGGTGGCGAAGCGCAATTGCTGGCGGCGCTGGCGGCCTGACCGATAGCTGGCGCCCGAGCTACCTTAGTCCGCCCAGGCGTCGGCCAGCCCCTCCGAAACCAGCGCGCGATCGACCGCCGGGCGGGCGCGCACGCGGGCGCGGTGCGCCATGATCAGGGGCAGGCACGCGGGATCGCCGCGATCGCCCATGCGCAGATAATTGGCGTAGGCGAAGAGATAGATGTCGGAGAGCGTGTAGCTGTCGCCAAGGACGAAGGGCCGCCCGTCGGCGAGGCCGCGTTCGATGATCGCGAAATAGCGATCGGCCAGTTCGGGCACCTTGGCGCGGAGCGCGGCGGCGGCGGCCTCGCCATCGGCATAGCCGTCGGGAAAGGCGATCTGGCGGAAGGCGACGTGGATGTTGCTGGCGATGAACAGGTTGAAGCTCTGCACCCGCGCGAAAGCCAGCGCATCGCCCAACGGCGCAAGCCCGGCCGCTGGGTAGCGCATCGCGATATAGCTGAGGATCGCGGGATTTTCGGTCAGCGGCCCATCTTCCGTCATCAGCATCGGCACGCGGCCGAGCGGGCTGAGCGCGCGGAAGCCCGGCGTGCGCGTCTCGCCCCCGGCATAATCGACGAAATGCACGGCATAATCCGCCCCCGCTTCTTCGAGCGCGATGTGCGGGATGACCGAACAGGCGCCCGGCGCGCCATAAAGTGTCAGCATCGGGGGCCCCTCTCCTACCTTTCCCCGCCGGCTACCATGGCGTCCACAACGGCGCCAATGGCTGCCGCCAATCGATGGCGCACGCGCACAATTGGCCCGCCTGCGCAATTCGCATGCCGCGCCCCATGCGCGTCGGTTGCGAATGGGCTAGAGCCCGTCGGCATGGCGAAGAAGAAGCGATACCTTACGGCCACGCTGCCCGACGGCTATGTGAAGACGATCGGGCCGACGGCGACCGCCTTCACCCATTATTGGCGGATCGTGGCGGTGCTGGCCGATGGCCGTACCGAAGTGTTCTGGGGCCACACCAAATCGCTGCGCGAAGCGACGGGGAAGAAGGCCGCCACCGCCGAAGCCGCCCGGCAGCGCGGCTGGAAAAGCCATGTGTTCGAAGTGGTCGAACTGACCGAGACGCCGGCGCCCTGAACGCTAGATGGCGTGGACAAATTTCGCTGGTGAACGACCGTCAGATTTCGGGACGCGTTCGATGATCCCCGAACGGCGGCTTTGTCGGGGGAGCGGCCACTGGTCGTGCGCTTCCGGATGATTGCTTTGTCACGGTAGCCGGCGTTCACTCCCGCGGGCTCTAGGCTGTAGTGACGATTTAATTATTTGATCCAGAGCATGATGCTGGCGAGTTTGACGAAGCCGAGGAAGTTGGCGGCGAGCTTGTCGTAA
>NZ_FZOS01000014.1 GCF_900188165.1 Edaphosphingomonas laterariae
CCCGTTACGACAAGCTCGCCGCCAACTTCCTCGGCTTCGTCAAACTCGCCAGCATCATGCTCTGGATCAAATAATTAAATCGTCACTACAGCCTAACGCTTCAGGCGTGCCCGATCTCGGGCGCGAGCAGGCGAACGTCGACGCCGGTCGCCGCGAAGGCCGCCGGCCAGCGTTGCTCGACGGGCGTATCGAACAGCAGCTTTTCACTGGCGGGCGCGGTGAACCAGGCGTTGCCGGTCATCTCCTCCTCAAGCTGGCCCGGGGCCCAGCCGGCATAGCCGAGCGCCACCAGCCAGCGCGACGGGCCCTTGCCAGCGGCAATGGCGCGCAGCACGTCCAGCGTCGAGGTAAGCCCCCAGGCCCCGCCGACATGCAGCGTATCCTGCCCGCCCCAATCGAGGCCATGGAGCACGAAGCCCCGCTGCGGCTCCACCGGCCCGCCGGCATGGATCGCCGCATCGGGCGCTTCGCCGGGGTCGATATCCAGTTGCGCCAGCAGATCGTGCAGGCGGATGCGCGGCATCAGCCGGCCGATACCGATGCCCAGCGCCCCTTCCTCGTCATGCGCGCACATCGCGATGACGGCCCGGGAAAAACGCGGATCGCCCATTCCGGGCAGCGCAAGCAGCAATTGGCCGCTGAGAAAGGCAGGCGCGTTCATCCTGTCATCTACAAACATGGACGAGGAAAGGTCCACTGCCCACGCCTCCGCTCACCGCAACTTCCGCACCGTGCCGCATGCGTCCGCGTTCGACCCCGCTTCAAACTGCAACCCCACTGGCGTAGATCAATCCCGACTCTTGACCAGAAAGGATGCCGATATGACGATCAAGGCGGGCGACAAGCTTCCCGAAACCACCTTCACCAAGCCCACCGAGAACGGGCCGGAAGCCGTGCCCAGCACCGATTTCTTCGCCGGCCGCAAGGTTGCGCTGTTCTCCGTCCCCGGCGCCTTCACGCCCACCTGCTCAGCCAAGCACCTGCCCGGCTTCATCGACAAGGCCGATGAACTGAAGGCCAAGGGCGTGGACGAGATCGCCTGCACGGCCGTCAACGACGTGTTCGTGATGGGCGCCTGGGGCAAGGGCGCCGGCGCCGAAGGCAAGGTGACGATGCTGGCCGACGGCAATGGCGACTTCGCGAACGCGGTCGGCCTCACCATGGACGGCAGCAAGTTCGGCCTCGGCACGCGCGGCCAGCGTTTCTCGATGATCGTCGACAATGGCGTCGTGACCGAGCTCAACGTCGAACAGCCGGGCGAGTTCAAGGTCAGCACGGCGGAGCATATGCTCGGCCAGCTCTGACGGTGATCGGGCCGCCGCCTCGGGGTGGCGGCCCACAAGATATGGGAGAAGGGCCATCGCGACCAAAGCCAGCCTCGCCCTCGTCGATCAGCTCAACGCCCATTATCGCGCCTCGGTCGAAGCGTTGCGCACCGCGCTCGGCCGCTATGTCGCGACGGGCGAAACCCCGGACGCCGCCGCGCGCGCCGCAGGGCTTTTCGCTTATCCCGAACTCCATCTGCGCTATGACGGCGCGACGCGGCATCATCCGATGCGGGCCTTCGGGCGCCTTACGGCCGCCGGCCATTACGCCATTTCCGTCACCCAGCCGGGCATGTTTCGCGAATATCTGGCCGAACAGATCGACCTGCTCGTCGCCGATTTCGGCGCGGCGGTGGAAGTGTCGCGCGGCCGGCAGGAAATCCCCTACCCCTATGTGCTCGACGCCGGCCACGACGTCGATCTGACGGGCGCCGCCGCGGCCGAACTCGCGCGCGTCTTCCCGTCGCACGAACTCCGCCATATCGGCGATGAAGTCGCGGATGGCCTGTGGCGTTCCGTCCCTGGCGAGCCGCGTCCGCTGGCGCTGTTCGATGCCCAGCGCGTCGATTTCTCGATCGCGCGGCTGCGCCATTATACCGGCACGCCAACGGCCCATGTGCAGAACTACATCCTGTTCACCAATTACCATCGCTATGTCGATGAATTCGTGCGCTGGGCCTGCACTCAGCTAACCGAAGACGGCCCCTATCGCCTGTTGAGCTGCGCGGGCGGGCTTGAATTGAACGCCGGCAATGCCGATCCGGATCGGGCGATCTCCGACAGTGCATGGCGCCGGCACCAGATGCCCGCTTATCACCTCGTCGCGCCGGATCATTCGGGCATCACGCTGGTGAATATCGGCGTCGGCCCGTCCAACGCCAAGACGATCACCGATCATCTTGCCGTGATGCGCCCGGAAGCCTGGCTGATGATCGGCCATTGCGGCGGCCTGCGCCCCAGCCAGCGGATCGGCGACTATGTGCTCGCCCACGCATATCTGCGCGACGATCATGTGCTGGACGACGTGCTGCCCCCCGAAATCCCGATCCCCGCGATCGCGGAGGTTCAGCAGGCCCTGTCCGCCGCCGCCGAGCAGGTATCGGGCGAACCCGCCGAACAGCTGAAGCGGCGGCTGCGGACCGGCACAGTCGTCACCACCGACGATCGCAACTGGGAACTGCGCTACACCCGCTCCGCGCTGCGCTTCAACCAGAGCCGCGCCGTCGCGATCGACATGGAATCGGCGACGCTTGCCGCGCAGGGTTATCGCTTCCGCGTGCCCTATGGCACCCTGCTCTGCGTGTCCGACAAGCCGATCCACGGCGAAATCAAGCTACCGGGCCAGGCCAACCGTTTCTACGAACGGGCGATCAGCGAACATCTGCGCATCGGCATTGCCGCGATCGACGAACTGCGCCGGACGGGTGAGCGCCTCCACAGCCGCAAGCTGCGCGCCTTCGACGAGCCGCCCTTCCGATAGGTGATGAAGTCCGCTGCGGAAGCATCGGATATGTGGCGCGACTCGCTGTCATTCACTCTTTAGCGAATGTCCCGGCGCGCGCACTGCCGCTTGGGACAATGCCAACCGTGCCAAGCTGGGGCAGCGCCGGAGGCTCCGTTATATAACCGATTGACTCGATCGGAAATTTATCGCCCCAAACGAATGCGACGCGCGGCACATCGAACAATGCACGCCCCAAGCCCCTAGAAAAAAACCAACATCAAATAAGACTCGCGAATGAATATCCGCGCCGAATTGCAACGAATATCTCCCTCGCCTCCTTGGCGTTGACAGCCGGCTTCGTCGATCTGGAAACGAAATAATCCTGTCGATCACCATTGGCATGAATGTTACATTTATCGGACGACGCAGAAGGGATGTCTGATGATGTTTACACGTCAATTCAAGGCATTGCGCCTCTTGTCCGTTGCCGCTTTGCCGATCGCGCTGCTCGCGGCAGCCCCCGCGCAAGCCGAAGTCCGCCAAGTCGACGGGCACCTCTGGACGAAATCCACGGCCGAGCAGAAGCAGGCCTATCTCGTCGGGGTGTCGAACGTCCTGGCGGTCAACCATGCGCTGCAGGTGAAGAAGGGAACGGCGGACGATCAGGCGCCGCTATCCCAATATCTTCGCGCCGTGGATGCGGAATCGATGGCAACGATCCAGCAGCGGCTGGACAGCTGGTATGCATCGAACCCGTCGCGCCTGGATACGCCTGTTCTGGGCGTCTTCTGGATGGGGGTCGTCAAGGCCGGACGTTGAGGCCGGGCGCCGGCTTCGGCCGACACGCTTAGCTCTCATCGCAGGATAGGGATACAAGGCCATGAAGAAACCGGTCAAATCCATCATCGCCGGCACGTTGCTGCTGGTCCTCGCCGCCTGTGCCACCACCAAGGGCGCAGCCGTCGGCGCGGGCATTGGCGCCATCGCGGGCGATGCCGGCAAGGGCGCCGCGATCGGCGCCAGCGCGGGCGCGGTTGTCGACATCATCGATTGACGGCGGAAACCGGGCGTCGGCCATTGCCGGCGCCTGACTGCCGCTCGCACACGCCCATCTGTCCCCTTGCCTCGCCGCCAGCGCGGCCCTAGCCAGACGCATATGCTGGCGGGCACCCGCCCGTGCCGGCAAGTGCGGGGGCAAGATGCGCGACTGGGGCGAAAACGACATACCTGACCTTACCGGCAAGCGGGCGCTGATCACCGGCGCTGCCAGCGGCATCGGCTATGAAGCGGCACGGGCGCTTGCCGAACATGGCGCGGAGGTGATCGTCGTCGATCGCAACGAAGAACTCGGCCGCGCCGTGGCCGAGCGCATTCGCCCGCTTCGCTCCGACGCCCATGCCTCCTTTCGCATGCTCGATCTGGGTCGCCTGGAGTCGGTGAAGGATTTCGCCGCTGCGCTGGTCGCCGAAGGCCGCCCGATCGACATCCTGATCAACAATGCCGGCATCCAGCCGATCAGCCAGCGCCGCACCAGCGCCGACGGGTTCGAACTCACCTTCGCCATCGGCCATCTCGGCCATTTCGCGCTGACCGGCGGGTTGCTGCCCTTGCTGCGAGCCGCACCGGCGCCGCGCGTGGTGACGGTATCCAGCATGGTGCACGGCCGTGGCCATATCGACTGGGACGACCTTCAGATCGAGCGCGGCTATCGTTCCCAGCGCGCCTATAACCAGACCAAGCTCGCCAACCTGCTCTTCGCGCGCGAATTCCAGCGCCGCATCGATGCCAGCAACGCCGGGATCAGCAGCATGGCGGTGCATCCGGGCGTCGCGCAAACCTCGATCGGCGCCAATCGCAGCCAATTGGGCAAGTTCAGGATGGGCGACCATATCGTCAGCTCGATCCTGTCGGTGGTGATGCCCTATCTTGGCCAGCCGGCGTCGGCCGGCGCGCTGCCGACGCTGTTTGCGGCGACCGCGCCCGAGGCAGAGGCCGGCGGTTTCTATGGCCCCAACGGCGTCGGTGAAATGAAGGGGCCGCCCGCCCCCGCCACCATCAAGCGGCCGGGACAGGACATGGATGCCGCGCGGCGCCTGTGGGACGTGACGGAACAGATGACCGGCGTCAGCTTCCCACTCTGATCGGCCACGCCGATCGCCCGCACTGATCCGCCCGCCGTGATCGGTTACGCCCGCTTCAGGCCGCCAACCGCTGCGCGTCGAAGCGGGAACGGGCTTCCTGCAATTCGGCCAGATTGTCCTTCGTCCACTGGCAGATCACGCGCGCCGCCGAAAGAAAGGTCTGCCCCAGATCGGTGAGCGCATATTCCACTTGCGGCGGCGCGGTCGGCAGCACGGTGCGATCGACCATGCCGTGGCGCTCAAGCCCACGCAGCGTCTGCGCCAGCATCTTCTGGCTGATCGGCATGGCGCGGCGCCGCAGTTCGGAGAAACGCAGCGGCCCGTCGCCCAGCGTATAGACCAGCAGCAGCGTCCACTTGTCGCCCACGAGATCCATGATCTCCAGCGTCAGCGCCGGATAATCGTCCTGCATCATCGGTCGCATCCCATGGTTTCCAAAAAGTAACCTTCACCCCAAAAGGTGCCTAGTTGCCACTGGTTCGTGCGTAGCATAGCCTCCCGGAAAATACGAACAGTCCTATCGGGAGAGTCATTTTGATCGACTTTGCGGGAAAGATTGCGCTCGTCACGGGCGGCGGCGTCGGCATCGGCCGCGCCACGTGCGAAGCCTTCGCCAAGGCCGGCGCCACGGTCGTCACGATCGAGAAGGATGCAGAGCGCGCGGCCGACGTGCGCTCGGCACTGGGCGACAGCCATGTCGTCATTGAAGGCGACGTCACGGTGCAGGCCGATGTCGACGCGCTGGCCAAGACGATCACCGATCGCTTCGGCGGGCTGGACGTGCTGGTCAACAATGTCGGCGACTTCCTGATGATCGTGAAGCGCTTCGAGGATCACACGGACGAGGATATCGAACGCCTCTACGCCACCAATATGCGCCAGATCTTCTCGGTCACGCGCGCGATGATCCCGCTGATCCGCAAGCGCGGGCCGGGCGGCAGCATCATCAGCGTTTCGTCGATCGAAGGCTTCCGCGGCATTCCGTTCAACAGCGTCTATTCGGCGTTCAAGACCGGCGTCACGGGTTTCACCAAGAGCCTCGCGCTCGATCTGGCGCCCGAAGGCATCCGCGTGAACCTGATCGCGCCGGAAACCACCGATACGCCGCAGGTGGCCATCAGCCAGTATATCAAGCCGGAGTTCAAGGACTCGATCAAGCAGTGGATCCCGCTCGGCCGCTTCGGCACGCCGGAGGACATGGCGGGCGGCATCCTGTTCCTGGCGAGCCCGCTCGCGTCGTGGATGACGGGCACCGCGCTCAACATCGATGGCGGCGCGCTGGCGGCATCGGGCTGGTACCGCACGGCGGAAGGCAAGTGGACCAACGTCCCCGTCATTCCCACCGACGGCCTTATTTTCTGATCTGAACACCGGAGACAAAGCAATGAAGATCCTCGTCGTCGGCGGCGCCGGCATGATCGGCGGCCACGCCGCCCTGCACCTGAAGTCCAAGGGCCACGATGTCAGCATCGCCGGCCGCACCCCGCCGACCCCGGGCACGCCGCTGGGCGACCTGCCTTTCATCAAGGTCGACTATATCAACGACACCGCCTTCCCCGCCGGGTTCGACGCGCTGGTTTTCTGCGCCGGGCAGGACGTGCGCCATATTCCGGAAGGCGAGGATAACGAAACCTACTGGAAGAAGGTCAATTCGGTCGCGGTGCCGCGCTTCTTCAAGCTGGCGAAGGATGCCGGCGTAAAGGTGGCCGTGAACGTCGGCAGCTTCTATCCGCAGGCAGCCCCCCATCTCGTCGCCGGCAACCGCTATGTCGAATCGCGCAAGGACAGCTGCGAAGGCATTCGCGCGCTGAACGACGCGGGCTTCAAGACGGTCAGCGTCAACGCGCCCTTCGTGGTCGGCACCGTGCCGGGCCTCATCGTCCCGATGTTCGTCGCCTACACCCAATATGCGCAGGGCAAGTTCGCCCCGATGCCGGAATTCGCACCAGGCGGCGGCGTCAACTTCATCTCCACCCAGTCGCTGGCCGAAGCGGTGGAAGGCGCGCTGGAACGCGGCGAAGGTGGCAAGGCCTATCTGGTGGGCGACGAAAACCTCTCCTACCAGGATTATTTCGGCCTGTTCTTCAAGGCGGCCGGCCGCGATGTGCCGCCGGTGCTCGATCAGGAACATCCGATGCTGCCGGATGCGGCGATCTTCGCCGGCCGCGGCAACGATCTGTTCTACGAACCCGATGCCGCCGAAACCGCGACGCTCGGCTACCGCCGCAACGACATCGCGCGGACGGTGAACGAAATCGTCAACCAGTATAAGGACATGTAAGCGATGGCCGGGCGGATCGCAGGAAAGACGGCGCTGGTTACCGGCGCCAGCGGCGGCATCGGCGCGGCGACCGCGATCCGCCTAGCATCCGAAGGCGCGGTCGTGGTGTGCCACGGCCGCAACGAAGGCCGCACCGTCGCCACGGCGGAGGCCATTCGCGCCCAGGGCGGTACGGCGCATGTGGTGATCGGCGAGCTTTCCGGCGATGCCGGCCCCGCCGCGATCGTCGATGCGACGCGTGCGGCCGTCAGCGACGTCGATATCCTCGTCAACAATGCCGGCGGCGAATCGGCAGGCGGCGGCACGGCCGGCTGGTTCGACACCAGCCCGGCCGACTGGCTTGCGACCTATGATTCCAACGTCGGATCGATGATCCGCCTGATCCACGCCTTCACGTCCGCCATGCGGGAACGGCGTTGGGGCCGGCTGATCCAGCTTTCCAGCGGCGTGGTCGACGTTTCGATGCCGATCATCCCCGATTATCAGGGCGCCAAGGCCGCAATCCGCAACCTCACGGTCAGCCTGTCCAAGGCCCTGTCGGGCACGGGCATCACCGCCAACAGCGTCAGCCCCGGCTTCGTGCTGACCGACGGCAACCGGCCGTGGATCATTGGCATGGCCGAACGCAACGGCATCACCGGCGGCTGGGAAGAAATCGAACGCTGGGCGGTGCGCAAGTTCGTGCCCAACCACAGCGGACGCCTCGGCCGGCCGGAAGATATTGCCAACACCATTGCATTCCTTGCCGATCCCGCTTCAGATTACGTCAACGGTACGGACATCCTGGTCGATGGCGGCCACTGACGTTTGAAGAACCGCCACGGCCTCCAGCTCCGGCCATAACGGGGAGAGGCGAATGACGGGCGTTCTGGAAGGGCTGAAGGTCCTCGATCTCACGCGCGGTATTGCTGGCGCGATGGCGACGATGCTGCTGACGGATCATGGCGGCACCGTCACCCGCATCGAACAGGCGGGCGCTGATCCGGGTGAAGACGTCCTCCAGGGCGGCCGTATCTGGCATCGTGGCAAGGCCAGCGCGGTGTTCGATTTCCACGATCCCGACGATCTGGAAACCATCCGCCGGCTAGCGATCGCCGCTGATATTCTGGTGGAGGATTTCGCACCGGGGCAAAGCGCCGAATATGGGCTGGAACCTGCTGCGCTGGCGGCCGCCAATCCGCGCCTGATCCATGTTTCGATCACCGGCTATGGCCCCGACACCGCCGATGCCGAGCGGCCGGCGATCGACGCGCTGGTCCAGGCCCGGCTGGGGTTGATGCACGAAGCGCGCGGCTGGGATGGCGGCTCCATCCAGCGCGTCATCGGCCGCGATGCCGATCCATCCGGCGTCAAACCGGTTCCAGACGCGATCCGCACCGGCTCCGCCCGCTCCGGCCCGATCTTTTCGGCAAGCCCCGCCCCCAGTGTCTCCGCCGCCTATCTCGCCGTGCTGGGCGCGTCCGCGGCGCTGCGCGCACGCGAGCTTTGCGGGCTTGGCCAGCATGTCGCGACGTCGCTGATGCAGGGCGCGATCCTCTATCAATCCTGCGGCTGGCAGCGCCCCGAGCGGCCCGATGCCCCCGGCTACATGCTGCCCGCGCTCGATCGCCGGCAGGGCTGGGGTATCGTCAAGACCGCCGATCGCTGGGTCTGCACATGGACCAACCCGCCCGACTGGGCGATCGCCGCAGCGCAGGGCGACGAACTGGTCCGCCCCGACCCGGAGGAGGTAAAGGCCCGCGTGATGGCGCGCAACGGCGCCGCCGGGCGTACGGCGGGCATGCCCAGCCTGGACAACCAGCTTGCGGCACTGGCGGAAGCCGCACCTTATTATGCCAAGTTCCCCGCCGCCGATTGGGCCCGCCTAGCCGCCGAATGCGACAGCTGCGTGCAGCCGATCCGCCCGGCCGAGGAAGCCCTGCTCGATCCGTTGCTGATCGCCGACGGCTCGGTCGCGATCGTCGAGGACGAGGAACTGGGGCCGCTGCATCAGGCCGGCATCCTGTTCAGGCTCCACGACTGCCCGGTTCGCCTCAAGGCCCCTGCCCGGCCGCGCGGCGCCGACACCCGCGCAGTCCAGATGATCGCCGGAACCGCGATGCCGCCGCCCGTGCAGCCGATGAAGGCCGATCTGTCGCGCGGGCCGTTGACCGGCATCCGCGTCGTCGATCTCGGGCTGGCCGTCGCCGGCCCATGGGGGGCGCAGTTGCTCGGCGATCTTGGCGCCGATGTCATCAAGATCGATGGATCCCGCCAGGGCTTCTGGATGCCGACATCGATGGCGCTGGCGATGAACCGCACCAAGCGCAGCGCCCGAATCGAACTGAAGGACGCCGAAGGCTATGCCGCCGTCCGCCGCCTGATCGACGGCGCGGACGTGGTGATCCACAATATGCGCAAGGGCGTCGCCGAACGACTGGGCGTCGATTATGCGACGCTGAAGGCCACCAATCCCGGTCTGATCTATTGCCATACGCGCGGGTTCGAGGATGGGCCGCGCGCCGGACTGATCGGCCATGATCAGGCGGCGAATTCGCTCGGCGGCTCGGTTTGGGAAGATGGCGGCATGGATAATGGCGGCCGCCCCTTCTTCGGCGCATTGACCGGCGGCGATCTCGGCAATGGCTATTTCGCGGCGATCGCCATCACCCTCGCGCTCTATCATCGCCAGCGCACCGGGCGCGGTCAGATGGTCGACACCTCGATCCTCAACGCGTCGCTGTTCAACAACAGCCGCGTTTTCACGACGCCGGAGGGTCGCCGGTTCGATCGGCCCAGGCTGGATGCGGACCAATTGGGACTATCGGCCCTCTATCGCCTCTATCGCGCCGCCGATGGCTGGTTGTGCCTGGCCGTGCTGTCCGACGCCCATTGGCAGGCGCTTACCCGCGCCATCCCCGGTTTGGCGAGCGACCCGCGCTTCGCCACGGCGGGCCTTCGTGCCGATAATGACGCGATTCTGGCGAACCGGCTGGCGGACTGGTTTGTCGACCAGCCATCCGACACCGCCTTTGCCCGCCTCGATGCGGCGGGCGTGCCCTGTGAGATCGCCGATGCCGAATATTCGCGGCGTATCTTCGACGATGCCGACCTGATGGCGCGCGGCTGGGTCGCCCGCACCGAAGGGCACCCCACGCTCGGCACGCTCGATCTGTTCGGCATCGGGCTGGATTTTTCACGCACGCCGATCCGTCCGGGTGGCGCACCGCCGACTTTCGGCCAGCAGACACGCGAAATCCTTGCCGAAGCAGGGTTGGACCAAGGCGCGATCGATGGGCTCTATGCGCGCAGCGCGGCGGGTGGGTGATCCCCACCCGGCGGGCGTCGTGCCATAGGCACATCACCCATCTTTTTGCGCTACTGCGTTTTCCCGGCCAGCAGACGATTCCATCCGCCGCGGAATCGCTCTAGAGATTGCCGCGCACCATGACCGACACCGATCCCGCCCTTGCCGATCCGACAACCGACGCCCCCGCGCGCGTGCTGATCGTCGAAGACGATCCGGGCATGCGGGTGCTGCTCGTCCGCGCACTGCACGGCGAAGGGATCGAGGCGTTGGGCGCCCGCGACGAGAAAGAAGCGTGGCCGCTGCTCGATGCCGGCGGCATCGATCTCGTCATGCTCGACGTGATGCTGCCCGGCCGGTCCGGGCTTGATCTGATCGGCGACATCCGCGCCCGCCACCCGGGCATTCCGATCATCATGGTCAGCGCGCTGGGTGGCGAGGCGGATCGCATCGCCGGGCTCGATCGCGGCGCGGACGACTATGTCGCCAAGCCGTTCAGCCGGGGCGAACTGCTCGCCCGCGTCCGCGCCGCCCTGCGCCGCGCCCGCACGCCGGTGGTGACGACGGCGTCGCGCGGCGATATCGCCCGCTTCGCCGGCTGGACGCTCGATCTGCGCCGTCGCACCCTGCTCGCGCCCGATGGCGCCGCCGTCGAACTGTCGGGCGCAGAGCATGATCTGCTCGCCATCCTTGTCCAGCAGCCGCATCGGATCATCGGCCGCGAACGCCTGCTCGAACTGTCGCGCGCGCGCCGCGCGCAGGCATCGGACCGCAGCATCGACGTGCTGGTCAGCCGGTTGCGGCGCAAGCTGGGCGACGTTGACAATGGCGAGGATCTGATCCGCACGGTGCGCGGCCGCGGCTATATGCTGGCCGCCGACGTGGAACGGAGCTGACGCGCCGGTGGGAAAGATCACGCGCCTGCTATCCTTCGGGCTGGCAGGGCAGATCGCGCTTGTCGTGTTCGTCACGACGGCCTTGTCCTTCTTCGGCAGCGAATTGCTCTACAAACGCGCCGAAGCCGATCTGGTCGCGTCCAGCCAGGCGGAGCGGATCGCCGGCCGGCTCGTGCTGGCCGACCGGCTGATCGGCGCGCTCCCCCCGGAACGGCGCAGTGCCGCCGCGACCGAATTGTCGACCGACAGCCTGCGGTTGCGCTGGCCGGCGGAGGCGACAACCATCGGCGCCACCCGGCCCCACGGCATCGGCGCGCGCCTCACGCAGCTCGAGCCGCGTCTCGCCGGGCATGACATCCATCTTGCCGAGCAACCGGGCGGCGGCGTCGGCGGAACCATCCGGCTGGCCGACGGATCGCGCCTGGGCTTCCGCACCGAAGGCCGCACGGCGCGCGTGCCGACGCTCGGCAACCATCTGGTTTCGCTTCTGATGTTGACGGGCGGCGTGCTGCTGGCGACGCTGCTGCTGCTGCGCGCGCTGGCCGAGCCGTTGCGCGCGCTGGCCCGCGCAACGGCCCGCGCCGGGCTCGGCGAACCGATCACGGTGCCGGAGGAAGGCCCCGAGGAGGTGATCAGCCTCGCCCGTGCCGTCAACGCCATGCAGGCGCGGCTGATCGCGCTGGTCGACGATCGCACGCAGGCACTGGCCGCCGTTTCGCACGACCTGCTGACGCCGATCGCCCGGCTGCGGCTGCGTGCCGGTGCGCTGGAACCGGGAGAGACGCGCGACGCGATCCTGCGCGACGTGGACGAGATGCAGGCCTTCATGACCTCCGTGCTCGGCTATCTGCGCGGTGCGGAGCCGGAAGCCGCGCGACCGATCGACCTTGCTTCGACGATCATGACCATCGTCGACGATGCCGCCGATACGGGCGCCGATGCCGAATATGACGGGCCCGATCGCCTGTCCGCCACGCTGCCGCCGCTTCGCATCCGCAGCGCGGTTGCCAATCTGGTCGAAAATGCGCTGCGCCATGCCGGCCAGGCCCGCGTATCGCTGGCACGCACCGACGATGCCATTCGCATCACCGTGGACGATGACGGGCCGGGCATCGCGGAAGGCGAGATGGAAAGCGTGTTCGAACCCTTTCGCCGCCTCGATGCCTCGCGCAGCCGGGAAAGCGGCGGCGCCGGCCTCGGCCTCGCCATCGTGAAGCGCGCGCTGGAAGGGATCGGCCGGGTCACGCTGGCCAATCGGCCGAAAGGCGGCCTGCGCGCCACGATCGTCATTCCCGTCGTCAAATGATAGCTGCAAACGTCGCCGCAAAAGCAATCCCATGTGGCGGCGCTGCCATTTCCTCTGTTAGCAAGGAACCATGCCCGGAATGACAGCAACCTCCGCCGCCCGTGAAATCCTGACGCGGCTCCATGACGTGATGGCCGCGCGCACCAATGCGCAGGCCAAGCTCAACCAGGTCGTGAATATCATCGGCGAGGCGCTGTCGAGCGAGGTCTGTTCGATCTATCTGCTGCGCGATGGCCTGCTGGAACTTTATGCGACCCGCGGCCTGAAGCAGGAAGCCGTCCACGTTACGCGGCTGGCACTGGGCGAAGGCCTTGTCGGCCACATCGCGCAGGAAGTGAAGACGCTCAACCTGGACGAAGCGACGAGCCATCCCGACTTCGCCTACAAGCCGGAAACCGGCGAAGAACTTTATCACAGCTTCGCCGGGGTGCCGATCGTCCGGCGCGAGCGCGCGGTGGGCGTGCTTGCGGTCCAGCATGCCGAACCGCGCCGCTATGACGAGGTGGAGATCGAGGCGCTGCAGACGGTCGCCATGGTGCTGGCCGAACTGATCGCCGGCGCCGAACTGATCGACGAGGCGGTGCGCGGCGGCAGCGCGCGCGATGCGGGGCCGGTGCGGCTGGCGGGCCTGAAGCTCGTCGAAGGCATGGGCCGTGGCCACGCCGTGTTCCACCAGCCGCGCGTCCATATCGAACATACCGTGGCGGAGGATACCGAGGCCGAACGCCAGCGCGTCTATGCCGCCTTCCGCCAGATGCGCGAACAGATCGAGCGCATGACCAGCCAGGCCGAATTCGGCACGGCGGGCGAGCATCAGGACGTGCTCGAAACCTACAAGATGTTCGCCTATGACGAAGGCTGGAGCCGCCGGATCAACGAGGCGATCGACAGCGGCCTGACCGCCGAGGCGGCGATCGAACGCGTCCAGCAGCGCACCCGGATGCGGATGCGCGAGATCAGCGATCCGCTGCTGGCCGATCGCATGCACGATCTCGAAGATCTGTCGAACCGCCTGCTCCGCATCGTGTCCGGCCAGCTCGGCACCGCCGCCCAGATGGGTCTGCGCCAGGATTCGATCCTCGTCGCCCGCAATCTCGGCCCCGCCGAACTGCTCGAATATGATCGGCGGCGGCTGAAGGGCGTCGTGCTTGAGGAAGGCTCGCTCACCGCGCATGTGACGATCGTCGCGCGCGCCATGGGCGTGCCCGTGCTCGGTCGCGTCCGCGATATTCGCCAGGTCGTTCAGGAAGGCGATCTGATCCTGCTCGATAGCGCGCAGGATACCGTGTTCGTCCGACCGACATCGCCGATGGAAGAGGCGTTCGACGCGAAGCTCGTCCTCGGCCAGAAGCGCCGCGCCGAATTCGCCGCGATGCGCGATCTGCCGCCCGTCACCGTCGATGGGCGGCGCATCACCCTGATGGTCAATGCCGGCCTGCGCGACGACGTGGCCGCGCTGGACATCACCGGAGCGGACGGCATCGGCCTGTTCCGCACCGAATTCCAGTTCCTCGTCTCGGCAACGCTGCCCCAGCGCGAACGCCAGCAGCGCCTGTATCGCGATGTGCTCGATGCGGCGGGCGATCGCCCGGTGATCTTCCGCACGGTCGATATCGGCGGCGACAAGACGCTGCCCTATATGAACCAGGGCGATCTTGCCGAGGAGGAAAATCCGGCAATGGGCTGGCGCGCGATCCGCCTGGCACTGGATCGCGATGCGCTGATGAAGGCGCAGGCCCGGGCGCTGATCGAGGCGGCCGCCGGCCGCGTCCTTTACGTCATGTTCCCCATGGTATCGGAACCCTGGGAATTCGATGCCGCGCAGGCGCTGTTTGAAACGCAGCGCCGGTGGATCGCAGATCGCAACCGCCTTCTGCCGACCGCCATTCGTTACGGCACGATGCTGGAAGTGCCGGCGCTCGCCGAAATGCTCGACGTTCTGCTTCCCCGGCTCGATTTCCTGTCGATCGGCACCAATGATCTGACCCAGTTCCTGTTCGCTGCAGACCGTTCGCACCCCAAGCTTGCCGAACGGTTCGACTGGCTCTCCCCCGCCATATTGCGCTTCCTGTCGCGGGTAACGAACACCACCGATAAGGCGGGCATCCCGGTCGGCGTGTGCGGCGAAATGGGCGGACGTTCGCTCGAAGCCATGGCGCTCGTCGGGCTCGGCATCGAACGGCTGTCGATCACCCCGGCGGCGATCGGCCCGGTCAAGGCGATGATCCGCACGCTCGACGCAGCAAAGCTCCGCGCGGCCATGGCGGGCTGGCTTGCCGAAGGCGCCCATGACATGCGCGATCGGCTGACCACCTGGGCGGATGCCGAAGGCGTCACGATCGGCTGAAGCCTCACGATTATTGGCGGCGTCAAACCGGATTTGGATTTGACGTCGCCGTTCGCATTTGTGACAAGAGTAACGGGTGGCGCTCGATTTTTGGGCCGTCGGGACGTTGCACCCTGGAGGTCGCATGAATGAAACGGCCGGCGATTTCGCCGTGGATGCTCCCTTTACCGTAGGCGCGCGGCTGGCGGAGGCGCGCAAGGCGCAGTCGCTTGACCTCGCAGATATTGCGCAGCGAACCCGCGTGCCGCTGCGCCATCTCGAAGCGATCGAGGCGGGCGATTATGCCGCCCTGCCCGCCATCCCCTACAGCGTCGGTTTCGTTCGCGCCTTTGCCCAGATCGTCGGTCTCGACTCCAGCACGCTCGCCCGTGAATTCCGTGAGGAAATGGGCGGCGGCGCGCCTGAGCGCGTGATCCCGGAACCGTTCGAACCCGCCGATCCGGCGCGCGTGCCGTCGCGCTTCCTCGTCACCGTCGCCATCGTGCTCGCGCTGGTGCTGGGCGGGGCTTACACGCTGTGGCGCAGCGGCATCTTCGGCGGTTCGTCGGGCGATCGCGCCGAAGCCGGTAGCAGCACCCCGCCGGTCGAAACTGCCGCTCGGCCGGCGACCGCCCCGGTGGAGCCTGCGGCGCCCATCGCAGCAGCAGCCGGCCCCGTGGTCATCACCGCGCTCGAACCGGTATGGGTCCGCGTCTATGAGGCCGGTGGCACGCCGCGCCTGGTCGAAAAGAACATGGCCGTCGGCGAAACCTGGACGGTGCCCGCAACCGCCGTCGATCCCCAGATCCTCACCGGCCGGCCGCAGGCGTTGCGCGTCACCGTGGGCGCAACCGTGATCCCGCCGCTCGGCGCGCCCGAACGCACGATACGCGATGTCAGCCTGAAGGCCGATGCGCTGCTCGCCCGGACGACGCCGCAAGCGGCCACCACCGCCACGGCACCCGCCGTTCAGCCCATTCCTTAAGACGATCCGACGGATCGGGGCTTGCTTCATCGCGGCGACAGCCGCCATGTGCGATTGCATCCGACACTATCAACAGAATGCGAGGGGTTACATCATGCGTTTGGCGATCACGGCAGCTCTGCTGCTCGCGACGACGGCCGCGCCCGTGCTGGCACAACAACAGCCGGCCCAGCTTAGTCCGCGCGTCGACAAGCTGGAACGCGAGATGCGCGCCGTGCAGCGCAAGGTTTTCCCCGGCGGCAACCAGCAATATTTCGAACCGGAAATCGCACCGACCGCCCCCGCAGCGCCCGCTGGCGGCGTTCCGGCCAGCAACCCCGTGGCCGATCTGGCCGGCCGGGTCAGTTCGCTGGAACAGGAACTCGCGCGCCTGACGGGGCAGATGGAACAGAATAGTTTCAAGCTGCGCCAGCTTGAAGAACAGATGAACCGGTTCAAGGGCGATGCCGAATTCCGGCTGAACACGCTGGAAGGCAATCCGCAGCCCGGCGGCGCAGGCGCCACCCCGCCCGTCGTCGCGCCGCCCGCACCCGGCAAGCCCGCGCCCACGCCGACAACTGAAACCCCGCCCCCGGCGACATCCACCCGCCCGTCCTCCGGCGATGCTGGCGAAGACGCCTATCTTGCCGGCTATGATCTTTGGGCCGCGAAGAAATATCCGGACGCGGAAAAGTCGCTGCGCGCCTTCATCGCGAAATATCCCAGCCACAAGCGGCAGACCTTCGCCCGCAACCTGCTCGGCCGCACGCTGCTCGACAGTGGCCAGCCGGCCAAGGCGGCGCAGGAGTTTCTGGAAAATTACAAGAAGCTGCCGCGCGGCGAACGCGCGCCCGACAGCCTCTATTATCTCGGCCAGTCGCTGATGACGTTGAAGCCGCCAAAGGCCAGCCAGGCCTGCGAAGTCTATCGCGAGCTTGACGATGTCTATGGCACCACCATCACCGCGCCGCTGAAGGACCGGGTCTCCAAGGCGAAGACCGCGGCCAAGTGCGCGGCTTAGCCCGATCGCCGCGATGGCGGTGGCGCCGGACCTGATCGATCGCTTCCGCGCGGACCTTGCCGCGCTGGTTGGCTGGCAGGACCATCTTCGCCTCGGCATCGCGGTTTCGGGTGGGGCCGACAGCCTGGCCCTGTTGCTGATCGCCAGCGAAGCCCTGCCCGACCGCATCGCCGCCGCCACCGTCGATCACGGCCTGCGCGCTGGGGCGGCCGAAGAAGCCCAATTCGTCGCCGCCATCTGCGCCGAACGCGCCATCCCGCACACGACCTTGACGGTAGCCGTCGAGGCGGCGGGCGACGGCCTTCAGGCGGCCGCCCGTCACGCGCGCTATGTCGCGCTGGAAGCCTGGCGCCGCGAAAGCGGTCTGTCGCTGGTCGCCACCGCCCATCATGCCGACGATCAGGCCGAAACGCTGCTGATGCGCGCCAGCCGTGGCGCCGGCGTCTCCGGCCTTGCTGGCATTCGGGCCGTCAACGGCACGCTCGTCCGCCCGCTGCTCGGCTGGCGGCGGGCCGAACTTGAGAGCGTCGTCCGGGCGGCCGGGCTCACCTTCGTCGACGATCCATCGAACCGCGACCCGCGTTTCGACCGCAGCCGGATGCGCCAGCTGCTTGCCGACGCGCCCGACCTCGACGTTGCCGGCCTGGCTTCATCCGCCGCCAATCTTGCCGCCGCAGCGCAAGCGCTCGACTGGGTGGCCGATCGCTTATGGATCGAACGGGTGTCGGCCGGGCCTGCGGAGGTGCGAATCGACGCTGCGGAACTGCCTGCGGAACTGGTCCACCGCCTCGTCCGGCGGGCCCTGTCCGTGCTGGGCTATCAGGGACGGGCCGACAAAATCGCCCCCCTGATTGCCCGACTCAATGCCGGCCAGCCCGCATCGATCGGCGCGATTCTGGCGCGCCCCGGCGCACACTGGGTGTTTTCACCCGCCCCGCCCCGCCGATTCCCCTGAAAATCTGGCCCGAGCGACCCGCGTTGCATTGCCATTAACCGGCAAGCGCCTATCTTGGGGCGAGTAGAAAGGTCGGAGTAGCATGGGCGACGAAAAGGAACCGCAGGGCAACCCCTGGATGAAGAGCCTCCTCATCTGGGTCGGCATCCTGCTCGCACTGGTTGCCTTCGTGTCGATGTTCGACAGCTCGTCGCGTCGAACCGATGCGAACGCCATCCCTTATTCCGAGTTTCTGAACCGGGTGGAGGAAGGCAGCGTCAAGGACGTCGAGATCGCGGGTGACGTCGTCACCGGCAAGCTTTCGAACGACCAGACGTTCCGCACCATCGCCCCGGCCGATCCCCAGCTTGTCGAGCGTCTTGCCGCCAAGGGCGTCAGCTTCCGCGCCAAGGCGGAGGAGCAGGCCAGCTTCTGGATGATCCTGCTCTATCAGTCGCTGCCCTTCCTCCTCATCCTCGGCATCGCCTTCTTCGTGATGCGCCAGATGCAGAAGAATGCGGGCTCGGGCGCGATGGGGTTCGGCAAGAGCCGCGCCAAAATGCTCACCGAAAAGCATGGCCGCGTCACCTTTGACGATGTTGCCGGCATCGACGAGGCGCGCGAGGAGCTTCAGGAAATCGTCGACTTCCTGAAGGATCCGACCAAGTTCGCCCGTCTCGGCGGCAAGATTCCGAAGGGTGCTCTGCTGGTCGGCTCGCCCGGCACCGGCAAGACGCTGCTGGCCCGCGCGATCGCGGGTGAAGCCAACGTCCCCTTCTTCACCATTTCGGGTTCGGACTTCGTCGAAATGTTCGTCGGCGTGGGCGCAAGCCGTGTCCGCGACATGTTCGAACAGGCGAAGAAGAACGCGCCCTGCATCGTCTTCATCGACGAAATCGACGCCGTCGGCCGCCATCGCGGTGCCGGCCTCGGCAACGGCAATGACGAGCGCGAACAGACGCTCAACCAGCTCTTGGTCGAGATGGACGGGTTCGAGGCGAACGAAGGCATCATCATCGTCGCGGCCACCAACCGCCCCGACGTGCTCGATCCCGCGCTGCTGCGTCCGGGCCGCTTTGACCGCCAGGTCGTCGTGCCGCGCCCGGATATCGAGGGCCGCCAGAAGATTCTCGAAGTCCATATGAAGAAGACGCCGCTCGCCCCGGACGTCGATGCCCGCACCATCGCGCGCGGCACGCCGGGCTTCTCGGGCGCCGATCTCGCCAACCTCGTCAACGAGGCCGCGCTCCTCGCCGCGCGCAAGGGCAAGCGCCTTGTCGCGATGAAGGAGTTCGAGGAAGCCAAGGACAAGGTCATGATGGGCGCCGAGCGCAAGTCCATGGTGATGACCGAGGACGAAAAGAAGGCGACCGCCTATCACGAGGCCGGCCACGCGCTCGTCTCGCTCCATGTCGATGGTTGCGATCCGCTCCACAAGGTGACGATCATCCCGCGCGGCCGCGCGCTGGGCGTGACCTGGAATCTGCCGGAGCGCGACCGTTATTCCATGTCGATGAAGCAGATGAAGGCGCGGCTTGCGCTGTGCTTCGGCGGCCGCATCGCCGAACAGCTGATCTACGGCAAGGACGCGCTCAACACCGGCGCTTCCAACGACATCCAGCAGGCCACCGACATGGCCCGTTCGATGGTGATGGAATATGGCATGTCCGAGCGCCTCGGCTGGCTGCGCTATCGCGACAATCAGGACGAGGTGTTCCTCGGCCATTCGGTCGCACGCTCGCAAACGGTGTCGGAAGAGACCGCACGCCTGATCGATCAGGAAGTTCGCCGCTTCGTGGAAGAAGGCGAAACCACCGCGCGCCAGGTGCTGACCGAAAATCTCGACGAGCTTCACCGCCTCGCCGAAGCGCTGCTGGAATATGAGACGCTGAACGGCGAAGAATCCAAGCGCGCGATCAAGGGCGAAAGCATCGGCCGCGACGAAAGCGGCGGCCACCGCCATGTCCAGATCGGTGCCGGCGGATCTTCGATCCCGAAGAGCAAGCGGCCCGGTGGCGGCTGGGGCGACGCGGCTCCGCAGGGCGCCTGATCGTCCCCGAAAAGCTTGAGTGATTGTCTTGTCGCCCCGGCCCGTTAGGCTGGGGCGACTTGCTTTTGGGGGATCAGCCGTGCCGATTTTCTGCGACGAAAGCGGAGCGCCGGCCACCGGCGCGATGACAGTGGCGGCTGTCGCCATTACGGATCAGGGCGCCGAGGCTCTGCTCAGCCGCTTTCACGCCATCACGGGATCAGGCGGAGAACTGAAGGGCAGCCGCATCGACATGGCCGAACGCGCGCTGGTCTTCGAATTTCTGGAACGCTTTGGTGGCACTGCCGTGATCAGCGTGGGCAAGCCCGTGCGCGAACCTGGGCACGATGCCGGCAAGCTCGATCTCGACACCTATGGTGCATTGCTGGCCGATGCGATCGGCGCGCATTTGCCGGATGCACCGGGCCCGGTGACAGCGTTGGTGGACGACGGCCGCTATGATCCCGCGACGCTGGCGCAAATCCGCGGCAGGGTGGAACAATTGATCGATCGCCACGATCCCGCATCATGGGCGGGCCTGCGCGACAGCCGGCGCACGGCGGGGATCCAGATCGCGGATGTGATGGCGAACAGCGCCTGGAACGTCGCGATCGGCAGTCCGCGCAGCAAGCGTATCGCTGCCATCATGGAGCCGTTCATCGCGAATGGCGTGGTAAGGGTGCGAACGATCTGAAAGCGTCGATCGCGGGTATTCGCTAATCGCCTGGCGATCCCGGTGCGAACACCGGGACCGCCAGGAACGACCAGATCAGTTGCTGACCGACTTGTCGTCATCGTCGTCGGCAATGACGACGATGCCGGCGATCACGGCCACAGCGGCCAGACCGGCGAGGATCAGGCTGGTGCCAGCAAGCTTGCTGTCGTCCTGCGTGGTCGCGCCAGTGCGCTGCACGTTGCCGCCGAGCGACAGCTTGGCAGCCGACGAGGCGGCCAGAGCCGGCGTCGCAACAGTCATAAGAGCAGCGACCGAAGCCGCCACGAAACCCAACTTCTTCATAACCAATACCTCAAATTCAGCGTCAGCTGTCATTTAGACCCAGCCCGATTACAGAACTGGCGGGGCTTCGTATCAGGAGAATATAGGAAGCGAAATGCTGTTAGTGCCTACACCGCAAGAAAATTTTGCGGCGCGCAAATCAGACACAGCTGTTGCGCCCGACGCTCCCAGATTTTCATAAGATCGTCGCGATATTCAATCTGCCAGCACTCACGCAGCCTACCTGCCAATATCGGCCATGTCGAAAGGCACCGTCTGGTAGATTTCGTTGATCCAGTTGCCGAACAGCAGATGGGCATGGCTGCGCCAGCTGTTGACGGGCGGCCGCGCCGGATCATCATCGGGGAAGTAGTTCGCCGGCACGCCGATGCCGATTCCGCGCGTCACATCGCGGGCATATTCGTCCGCCAGCGACGCCGTGTCATATTCGACATGGTTGAACATGTGCAGACCGCCCCGCGCCGCGTCCTCGACAAGGCAAGGCCCCGCTTCGTCGCTTTCCGCCAGGATCGAAAGCCCGGCTACCGCCGCGATGTCCGTGCGCCGCACCTCGGTCCAGCGGGATACCGGCACGCCGAACCCGTCGGACAGCCCGCGCATATAGGCCGAATCCGGTTCCAGGTTGCGATGGCTGAACACGCCGAATGCCTTGGCGGCCAGTTCATGCTTGGGAATGCCATGGAAATGGTGGAGCGCCGCCTGCGCTGCCCAGCAGATCATGAACGATCGGTGGACATGGGTTTGCGTCCAATCGAAGATCCGACGCAATTCGTCCCAGTAACGCACTTCCTCGAATGGCAGGCGCTCCACCGGCGCGCCGGTGATCACGAAGCCGTCGAACTGCTCCGAACGCACATCCTCCCACGGGCGATAGAAAGCGGCCATGTGGTCGGCTGCCGTGTTGCGCGGCGTGTGGCTGGTGATCCGCACCAGCGTCAATTCCACCTGTAGCGGCGTGGCGCCGATTAGCCGGGCGATCTGCGTCTCCGTGCTGATCTTGTTGGGCATCAGGTTGAGCAACCCGATCCTCAGCGGCCGGATATCCTGACGGATGGCATCGGTTTCCCGCATAACGACCACGCCTTCCGACTGCAAAGTGCGGAATGCTGGCAGGTCGTCGGGAATCTTGATCGGCATGTGCGCGTCCTTGTGCGGTGAGACGGACGCTTGGTGGCTTGATCCGCTTGGTTGCCGGTCGGGCCACATCCTCCCGAAAAGGGAGTGCCACCTTGCCCGGAAAGGCAGGTTGGCGTTGGGCGTCGCCCCAACTCTTGATGTGGGGTGACTTCTATTGCGCCGGCGCGGCTTTTGCAATCACCCTCGTCGCCATTGAAACGAGGCCCGCACACGCCACATCGGCTGGATCGGAGACATCTCCATGTCCGTCGAACTCAACCACACGATCATCTGGTGCCACGACAACAAGGCATCGTCCGCCTTCCTGGCCGATCTGCTCGGCCTGCCGCCGCCGCGCCCCTTCGCCCATTTCATGGTCGTCGATCTCGCCAACCACGTCTCGCTCGATTTCATGGAGAAAGACGGGCCTGTATCAACCCAGCATTACGCCTTTCTGGTCGGCGAGGCGGAGTTCGACGCCGCCTTCGACCGGATCAAGGCGCTAGACCTCGACTATTGGGCCGACCCTGCCCGCACCCGGCCGGGTGAGATCAACCGCCATGACGGCGGGCGCGGCGTTTATTTCCCCGATCCCGACGGGCATCTGCTGGAAATCATCACCCGCCCCTATGGCGGCTGAATTCAGGCCTGCGCGAAGAATTTGGTGCCCATCACGCCGATCACGATCAGCGCCATGAACGCCGCCTGCGCCGCATTCACCTTCTCACCGAACAATATGACGCCGAAGATGATTACGCCGACGGCGCCCAGCCCCGTCCAGATCGCATAGGCCGTACCCGCCGAAAGCCCCCGCATCGCGAGCGCCAGCAGACCCATGTTGACGAAACTCAACGTCACCGGGACAACCGATGCCTGCCAACTGCCCTGAACCGCCGCCCATTTCAGGCTGAGCGCCCAGCAAATTTCAGTGATCACGGCGATGCCGAGGATGACCCATGCCATCGGATTGCTCCTGTCGATGGGCTCGGACTGGATGTGCCGCCGCCGGAAACCCACAAGAGACGGACGCGCGCGGCTCCCTATCGCCTGCCACCCCATATTGTCCAGCGTGAGTGGCCTATCGCTCCATCAGGCGCGGCATCAGTTCCACGAAGTTGCAGGGGCGATGGCGGCTGTCGAGTTGCGACGCGAGGATCCCGTCCCACCCATCCTTCACCGCGCCGGTGGAGCCGGGCAGCGCGAACAGATAGGTGCCCCGCGCAACGCCGGCGCAAGCGCGCGACTGGATGGTGGACGTGCCGATCGTCTGAAAACTGAGCCAGCGAAACAGTTCGCCAAACCCCGGTATCTCCTTGTCCCACACGCGCGCCAGTGCCTCGGGCGTCACATCCCGCCCCGTCACGCCGGTGCCGCCCGTCGTGATCACGCAATCCACCTGCGGATCGTCGATCCAGCCATGCAGGCGCGCCACGATCAGATCGATCTCGTCCCTGACGATCGCGCGCTGGGCGAGGACATGGCCCGCGCCTTCCAGCCGTGCCACCAATGTGTCGCCGGACCGGTCTTCCGCCAGATCGCGCGTGTCGGAAATCGTCAGGACAGCGATACGGACGGGCTTGAACGTCCGCCCTTCGTCAATCGGCACTCGCGACCCCGCTGATCGGATCGAGCCGCACCGCCGTTCGGCCCGGCATGCCGGGGAAGCGCGGCCACATGCCCTGCGCCATCGCCTTCAAGCTCGCCGATTGTTCGCCGGCCTGCCGCTGATACATCCAATAGTTGCGCAGCACGATCGCAACATAAGCGCGCGTCTCGCGGAACGGGATGGATTCGATGAACAGCAGCGGATCGCCATTGTCGCGCCGGCGATCGTTCCAGCGCTGAACGGAGCCCGGCCCCGCATTATAGGCCGCGATCACCTTGGGCAGCAGCCCGCCGGTTGCCGAAAAATCGCGCAATTCTTCCAGATAGAATTGCCCATATTCGATATTGGTGCGCGGATCGTTCAGGCTGCCGACGCTCTCACCCTTGCGCCGCGCGATCTGCGCCGCCGTTCCCGGCATCACCTGCATCAGGCCGCGCGCGCCCGCCGGGCTCACCGCATCGGCGCGGAACTGCGATTCCTGCAGCGCATGGGCGAAGACCAGCGACTTATCGACGCGCCAGCCGCCCTGCGGATTCCAGCCGGGCGCCGGATAGCGGCTCGCCATCGAAACCCGCGCGCCGACCGGCCCGTTCTGCGACAGCCAGATCTGCGTCGACGGAAGGTTCAGCCGCGCGGCAAGGTGCATCAGCGCCTCATGGTCGTTGCAATCGCCGATCTTCGCCTGATAGCGCAGCACGCTATCCGCCATGTCGGTTTCGCCGATTTCCGCCAGCGCCGCCGCCACACGCGCATTGCCGCGCTTCGAAATCGTCGTCCAGTCGGCTTGGATGAAGCCTGGCCGCACATCGGGGGCCGGCGTCGCGCGGCCCAATGCCGCGTCGGCCATCAGGCCATAAAAGGTCTCGCTCATCCGCGCCGCGCTGCGCAAACGGGCCTGCACCTTTTCCGGCCGGCCACAGCTCATGTCGGCGCGCGCGGCCCAGAACAGGCCCGCCGCCATCATCTCGGGATCGCGCGAACGCGATGCGACCGTGCCGAACGCGTCCGACGCCGCCGCGCAATCGCGCTGTCGCCATGCCGCCAGCCCGGCAACCCAATTGGCTTCGACCACCCAGTCGCCATAACCCGCCTGCGCCGGCGTCGCGACGCGGCGGGCGGCGGCGTCATCGCCGACCAGAAAATAGGCCCAGGCCACGCGCTGCTGCCATTCGGTGCGCGCCTCGGGCGTCAGCATGTCGGCGCTGGCCGAAAGCAGCGCCTCCGCCTCGGCCGCGCGATCGTCGCGCAACAGAGGCTGGATGCGCTGGGCCAGCGAAGCCGCCGCCGCATCGCTGCGCAACGATCGCGCCGTGGCGCGGCGCGGCGCGGCCGGCAGCCGCCGCATATCCTGCTGCACCGGCAGTGTCGGCAGTGCCGTCTCGCCTCGGCCCTGCAGGATACGGACGATCGCGGCCGCCTGCGGCAATTCGGGATTGGCCTCGATCAGCGCGATCAACTGGCTGCTTTCCACCTTGGGCGAACCCTTGGCGAGATAGAGTTCGGCCCGGGCATAGGGCGTGAGCAGCCCGCTTGGCATCGCATCGAGCCGCGCCGCCGCATTATCCCATTCGCCACCGCGGATCGCGGCAAAGGCCGCCCGGTAATTGGAGCGTTGCTGCGCATCGAGCTGGGTTGGGACCGCACCGACAGGCGGCGCCTTCAGGCCGATGGCCGGCGGGGTCAGCGCCTCGGTCGCGGCGAGTGCCGGGCCTGCGACGCTCAGCGCCAGTGCACAGGCAAGTGCTCGGACGGGGGTCAACGGCTCAACTCCTCAAGCAACAGGCGCAAATCCTTCCAGGCATCCGCCTTGCGGGCGGGTTGCTGGAGCAGGAAGCGCGGATGGAAGGTCGCGATCACCGGCACATTATGCCCCTCGCGGTTAAGCTGGTGTACGCGGCCACGCGCCTCCGCAAGACTCATCCCGAGAAATGCACGGCTTGCCGCGTCACCCAACACCAATAGCATGCGGGGGGCGGCAAGATCGACATGGCGATGCGCTATTTCGGTCCAACGGCCGAGCGCGCCTGCCTGCGGGCGGCCACCCGGCACGCGCGCCGGCGTCATCGCGGCAAGATAGATCGACGCGCGGTCGCGGCCGATCGCAGCGAGCATCCGATCGAACAGGCGCCCCGCCTCACCGGCAACCAGTTGGCCCGCCTCGGCATCGCCGGCCTCCGGCTGATCGGTGATCAGCATCAGGCCTGACGCTACGGCACCCTCGGGCAACAGCCGCCCGTCGGGGCGGCCGAAGATCGCGTCTTCGGCATAAAGCGCATGGATGGCTTCCAGCGAATCAATCGCCGGCCGCTTGCTCGCAGCTTGCGCATTCGCGGCGTCGATGGTGGTGGTGACGGCGGCACGGGGCGGCGCCAGCCAGTCACGCGGCTGATCGTCGACCAGCACGTCGACGCCGGCCTCGCTCCACCAGTCGAGCGCGCTCAACACGTCGCTGGTCATCGAACGGACCAGCCCGTCTTGGCCCCAAAAAACAATATCTGTGCCCTTCCCCACATGTCTAACATAAGCTCCCTAGTTGACGGCCGGGTCAATCCAAGGCCATCGGCTTTCTGGCTGGACCGTTCGCGCTATGCGGTAATTGGACGGAACGAGCGCGAAAGGAAGGACTGAGTAATGACGACCCGCGAATCCATGACCTACGACGTCGTGATCGTCGGCGCCGGCCCAGCGGGTCTGGCCGCGGCTATCCGGCTGAAGCAGCTCGCGGCGCAGGCCGGACGTGAACTGGCCGTCTGCGTGCTCGAAAAGGGTTCCGAGGTCGGCGCGCATATTCTTTCGGGCGCCGTGGTCGATCCCAAAGCGCTGGATGAGCTGATCCCCAACTGGCGCGAGCTGGATAGCCCGATGACGGTGCCGGTGGTTCAGAACCATCACTGGATCCTGACGGAAAAGAAGCAGTTTGCGATGCCGCACCTGCTGATGCCGCCGTTCATGAACAACAAGGGCACCTATACCGTCAGCCTCGGCAATCTGTGCCGCTGGCTGGCCAGCCAGGCCGAAGCGCTGGGCGTTGAAATCTTCCCGGGCTTCGCCGCCGCCGAAGTGCTGTTCCACGAAGATGGATCGGTGAAGGGCGTCGCTACCGGCGACATGGGCATTTCGCGCGAGGGCGAGCACAAGCCGGATTACCAGCCCGGCATGGAATTGCACGCCCAATACACCTTCTTCGCCGAAGGCGTGCGCGGCCACCTTTCCAAGGAACTGAAGCGCATTTTCGATCTGGAGGCGGACAGCCAGCCCCAGACCTATGCGATCGGCATCAAGGAATTGTGGGACATCCCGGCCGACAAGCATGTGCCGGGCCGCGTGATCCACACGCAGGGCTGGCCGCTTACCGATGAAGTCGGCGGCGGCTTCCTTTATCATCAGGCGAACAACCAGGTCGCGCTCGGCTTCGTCGTCGGCCTCGGCTACAAGAACCCGCACCTTTCGCCGTTCGAGGAATTCCAGCGCTGGAAGCAGCATCCGGCGATCCGCGCGGAAATCGAAGGCGGTCGCCGCGTCTCTTATGGCGCGCGCGCGATCAACGAAGGCGGCTGGCAGGCCGTCTGCAAGCTGATCTTCCCGGGCGGCGCGCTGATCGGCTGCTCCGCCGGCTTCGTCAACGTGCCGCGCATCAAGGGCAGCCACACCGCCATGAAGTCCGGCATGCTGGCGGCCGAGGCGGCGTTCGACGAGATCCTGTCGGGCCGCGGCAACAAGGAACTGGCCTCCTATCCGGACGCGCTCAACGCCAGCTGGGTCGCCAAGGAGCTCAAGATGGTTCGCAATGCCGAACCCGCCATCTCGAAGTTCGGGCCGGTCATGGGCACGCTCTATGCCGGTGTCGACATGTGGCTCCACCAGCTCGGCATCACGCTGCCGTGGACGCTCAAGACGCACCGCGACAATGAAGGGCTGTGGCGCAAGGATGTCGCGCGCAAGATCGACTATCCCAAGCCCGACGGCGTGATCAGCTTCGATCGCCTGTCGTCGGTGTTCCTGTCGAACACCAACCATGAAGAAGATCAGCCCATCCACCTGACGCTGAAGGACGCGTCGGTGCCGGTGGAGGTCAACCTCAAGCTCTATGATGCGCCGGAACAGCGTTATTGCCCGGCCGGCGTTTACGAGATCGTCGGCCAGGACGTGAACGAGCCGCGCCTGCAGATCAACGCGCAGAACTGCGTCCACTGCAAGACCTGCGACATCAAGGATCCGACCCAGAACATCAACTGGGTGGTGCCGGAGGGCGGCGGCGGCCCCAATTATCCGAACATGTGATGGAATGATCGCCCCGGCCCTGCCGGGGCGATCTGTTTCAGCAGGTCAGCGGCAGGTGTAGCCGCCGTCCACCGGCAGCGCGACGCCGGTGATATATTCCGCTTCGTCGGACAGCAGGAACAACGCCGCGTTGGCGACCTCCACCGCCCGCGCGGGACGGCCGAGCGGAATCGACGCGAGCAGCTTCGCCTCGAACGCCTTGGGATCGCCGCCGGACGCGAAGAATTGCGGCAGCATCGGCGTATCGGTGATGCCCGGGCAGACGACGTTGACGCGCACATTATCCGCCGCGAAACGCTGGGCGAGCGACTTGGCATAGCCGACCACGGCGAACTTTTCGGCCGAATAGACCGGGCTGCCCATCGAACCGACCAGACCCGCGGTCGATCCGGTGAACAGGATCGCGCCACCCCCGCGACGACGCATATGGCCCACCGCCTCGCCCGCGATCAGCATGGTCGACGTGATGTTCAGCGTGATCGTGCGGTCCAGCGCTTCAAGGTCGATGCCTTCCACCACGCCATCGGCGGGAATGCCCGCATGGCTCCACAACAGATCCAGCCCGCCCAGCAGTTCGGCCGCTTCGTGCACCACGCTGCGGCACCGATCCCGATCGAGCAGATTGGCCTGGATCGGCTTCACGCTCGGGCCGATTTCCGCAACCAGCGCGTCCAGACCGGCCTGATCGATATCGACGGCGGCCACCGTCGCGCCTTCGCGGACAAACGCCTTCACCCCTTCGCGGCCCATGCCCGAGGCCGCCGCCGTCACCATCACCAACTTATTAGCAAGTCTCATCAAACCTCTCCTGTCTTTATCTTTATTCGTCAGCAGGCCGGGTCGAGACGGCGGGCGTCAGTCGCGCATCGCCATGCCGCCATTGACGCTGATCACCTGGCCCGTGATCCATTCCGCATCGTCGGACATCAGGAAGGCCGACATGGCGGCAAGATCCTCGGGCTTGCCCAGTCGGGGCGACGCCGCCCGCTTCAGGCCCGCTTCCATATATTCGTCGTTCAGATGTTCGCGCGCGGCCTCGGTCAACACCAGGCCCGGGCACACGACATTCGCGCGGATGCCCTGCTTGCCGTAGCGCGCCGCCACATGGCGCATCAGCGCGTGGACGCCGTTCTTCGCCACCGGATAGGCCACCTGCCACGGCGCGCCGCCATAAGCCGCGCCGGAACTGGTGTAGAGCATCGCGCCACCGCCCTGTTCGAGCATGACGGGCACGGCTGCCTGCGTGCAGATCAGATAGGATTTGAGGTTCAATTCGATCGAACGGTCGAACACCGCAAGGTCGATCGTCAGCGCATCGATATCGCCCTGCGTGCCGCCCGCCGCATTGGCGTGGAAATAATCAAGCCGGCCATAGGTATCGAGGCAGGTCTTCACCATCGCCTGCACCGATGCCGGATCGCAGATATCGAGCGCGAAGCCCGTCGCCTTGCCACCGGCATCGCGAATGCGCTGCGCCGTCGCTTCCGCCCACTCACCCTGAATGTCGCCGATCACCACGGCCGCGCCTTCTTCGGCCAGGCGAGTCGCCGTTGCCGCACCGATGCCGCGTCCACCGCCGGCGATCACGCCAGCCTTGCCGTTCAAACCACGCATATCCAGGCCCTCCTCTCGGTCGGCCGGTACGGCCGCCCTTTATTACTGGACCATGGTCTATATTTTTATCACGGTCTAATTCAAGCGCGGTGACGCAGCATCGCGGCGATCCAGCACGCCGCCTCGCCCAGCCGTTCCTGCAAGGGATAATTTTCGTCGAGCCGCCAGTTGTGGACCATGCCGACGAAGATGCCCGTCATCATTTCCGCAACGACATGGCGGTCATGCGCCTGCGCCGGCGTCGGCTCAACTTCGGTATCGAGCAAGCGCTCGAACGCCGCCGTCAGCCGTTCGATCCGGCCGAGCACGCCCGTCTCGTTCCACCCCATTTCCGAATAACCGACAACGGGACGCAGCTTCACCGCCTCGCGCTCCATCGCCGCGCCGGTTTCCACAAAGGCGCGCCGGATGCGTTCGGCCACATCGCCCGTTGCCGACCAATAGCTGCTGATGCGCGAATAGAAGCGCTCCTGCATCTCCGTGACGAGGAGGTCGAGTATCTCGCCCTTGCCGGTGAAATAATTGAACAGCGTCGCGCGGGACACTTCGGCCGCCGCCGCGATCCCTTCCATCGTGGTGCCGTGGACGCCATCGCGCGCAAAGCCGATGCGGGCAGCGTCGAGAATGGCGGCGCGGGTGCGGATCTTGTTCAGTTCGCGACGGGACATGGCTTGGGACATGCGACCACCGATAAGGCCTAGACTTGGACGATGGTATAAAATTATGCTCGCTGCAAACAGAGCGATTGGCACGCGGCGATAACAGCCTCGGCCGGGCGTACAACACATGATTGGAGAGAGATGGCCATGGCCTCACAGGGCGCATCGCCCGCGGCCCGGGATGCGCGCGCGTCCGGGCGAGTCGGCAGTGCATGGTATGCGCTTGCCGTCCTGCTGATCATCTACGGCTTCAACTATGCCGATCGCTACCTGATCGCCGGCCTGGCCGAACCGATCCGTCACGATCTGGGGCTGGACGATGCCTTTATCGGCCTGCTGATGGGGCCGGCCTTCGCATTGCTCTATTCGATCGCGGCGGTGCCGATCGCATGGCTGGCCGATCGCTACAGCCGCATCACCATCCTGTCGGTGGGGTGCCTGGTCTGGAGCCTGTTCACCTTCCTGTCCGGCCTGGCCAATGACGGATGGACGCTGGCGGCGATGCGGGTCGGCGTCGGCATTGGCGAGGCGGCGTTCGTGGCGCCGGCTTATTCCGTGCTCGCAGACCGCTTCGCGCCCGAACGCCGTGGCCTCGCCTTCGCGATCCTCGGCCTTGGCATCTATCTCGGCCAGATGGGTGGCTATGTCGTCGGCCCGGCGATCGCCGCGCATGGCGATTGGCGCGATGCATTCTTCTGGGTCGGCGGGATCGGCGGGGCGATCGGCCTGATCGCCTGGATGACCGTTACGGAACCGAAACGCGGCGTCCACGCCGATCGCACGCAAGCCCAGCCGGTCGAGCGGCCGGCCTTGTGGACGACCTTCCTCACCCTGTGGAGGCGCCGGGTCTATCGCCAGATGAATATCGGGCTTGTCCTCGGCACCTTCTCCGGCACGGCGTTCGGCATGTGGGCGCCCAGCCTGCTCGTCCGTCGATTCGATGTGCCGCTCGCCGAAGCCACCGGCCTGTTCGGCACGGCCTTCGGCCTGTCGGCGATCGTGGGCATGATCGGTTTCGGCGCGGTCAGCGATCGCCTCGTTCGCCGCGATGGGCGCTGGCCGCTGCGCATGGCCGCCATCGCCCTCACCATCGCCACATTGTCGATCACCGGCGCGACGCTCGCCCCCAGCCTGACCGTCGTGACGCTGCTCGCCATTCCCAGCGGCCTGCTGGGTGGTGGTTGGGCCGTCGGCGTGATGACGCCGTTGCAACAGGTGCTGGACGATCGCATCCGCGCCACCGGCACCGCATTGTTCACGCTGGTGAACATGCTGTTCGGTATGCTCACGGCCCCCTATGTCGTAGGACAATTGAGCGATCCGCTCGGCGGCGAGGCGCAGGGCCTGCAAACGGCCTTGCTGATCGTCATCATGGCCGGATTCCCGGGTGCATTGCTGCTGTGGCGCGCCGCGGACGAATTGGTGCGGTTCAAGCGCACGGGAGAATGAGATGACCGAAACGATCCGGCTGGCCCATCATGTCGGCGGCCGCGCCGTCGATGGCGCGATGACGTTCAGCCAGGCGAGCCCGTCCAACCCCGATGATCTTGTCGTCGAAGGGCCCGAAGCCGATGCCGCGCTGGTGGCGGAGGCGGTCGCGAACGCCCGCTCGGCGGTCGACGCGCTCGATCAGGTGGGTATCGAGGCCCGCGCCGACGCGCTTTCCCGCATCGGGCGGACGCTGCTCGCCAATGCCGATCGCCTTGCCCTGCTGGCGACCCGCGAAACGGGCAAGACCATCAACGACGCCAAAGGTGAAGTCGTCCGCGCCGCGCGCACCTTCGATTTCTTCGCGGGCGAAGCCCTGCGCAATATCGGCGAGCGTTTCGCATCGACACGGCCGGGCGCCATGGTCGAGGTGGATTATGCGCCGGTCGGCGTGGTCGCCGCGATCACGCCGTGGAACTTCCCGTTCGCCATCCCGGCGTGGAAGATCGCGCCGGCCATCGCCTTCGGCAATGCCGTGGTGTGGAAGCCGTCCGAAATCGCCTCCGCCTCCGCCGATGCCTTCCGCGCTATCCTGGCCGAAGCCGGCCTGCCGGTCGGCACCGTCGAAATGCTGCTCGGCGCCGGTGGCGCGGGCGCGGCGCTGACGGGCGCTGATGGTGTGGACGCGATCAGCTTCACCGGCTCCGTCGCCACCGGCAATCGTGTCGTGCGCGCGGCCGCGGAGAAAGGCGTTCGCGCCCAGATGGAAATGGGCGGCGTCAACGGCCTCATCATCCTCGATGATGCCAATCTCGACGTCGCGGTCGATTGCGCGATCAACGGCGCCTATTTCAACGCCGGGCAACGCTGCACCGCCACGTCGCGCATCATCATCACCGATGGCATCGCCGATCGCTTCATCGCCGCCTTCATCGAACGCGCAAAAGCGTTGAAGATCGGCGATCCGCGCGATCCGCAGACGCAGATCGGGTCGCTCGCGGCCTTCAAGCAGAAAACGCTGATCGCATCGCAGGTGGAACAGGCGGAAGCGGCCGGGTTCAAGCCGCTGATCGGCGGCAGCGCCGATGCCCGCCCCCACGCCTTTTTCGCGCCCACCCTGTTCGACAACGCCGCCCCTGCCTCGCTGCTCGGTCAGGAGGAGATATTCGGCCCGGTCGCCGGAATCTTCCGCGTCCGCGATTTCGAGGAAGCGATGACTGTCCTCAACAACAATCGCTACGGCCTTTCGTCGTCGATCTGCACGCGATCGCTGGTCCATGCCGAACAGTTCAAGCGCCGCGCCCGCACCGGCATGCGGATGGTGAACATGCCGACGGCCGGTGCCGACTATCACGCCCCGTTCGGCGGGGTCGGCATCTCCAGCTTCGGCCCGCGCGAACAGGGCCGCGCCGCCCGCACCTTCTACACGACGCTTCACACCACCTATCAACTGGCGGTCTGATACGAAAAAGGGGCGCCGGCAGCCGCCGACGCCCCCTTTTTGCTATTTCGGAAGGCCGATCAGATGTGGATCGGCTTGCCGGTCACGGCCATCGCCGCTTCCTTGATCGCCTCGCTGTGCGTCGGGTGCGCATGGCAGGTGTAAGCGATGTCTTCACTCGACGCGCCGAATTCCATCGCCTGCGCCGCCTGCGCGATCATCGTGCCGGCAACGGTGGCGATGATCCACACGCCCAGCGCCTTGTCGGTTTCGGCATCCGCGATGATCTTCACGAAGCCATCCGGCTCGTGATTGGTCTTGGCGCGGCTGTTCGCCAGCATCGGGAACTTGCCGACCTTGACGGCGCCGCGCTCCTTGGCGGCTTCCTCGGTCAGGCCCACGCCCGCGATTTCCGGCTTGGTGTAGACCACCGAGGGGATCACGTCGTGGTTCACGATGCCGGTCAGGCCCGCGATATTCTCGGCCACCGCAATGCCTTCGTCCTCGGCCTTATGCGCCAGCATCGGGCCGGGGATGACATCGCCGATTGCCCAGACGCCCGTAACCTTGGTGCCGAACTCATGGTCGGTTTCGATCTGACCGCGCGCGTTCAGCTCCAGGCCGATCTTGTCGAGGCCCAGGCCCTCGGTGTTCGGACGACGGCCGATCGACACCAGCACGACATCGGCTTCGATCGTCTCGGCCGCGCCACCGGCGGCGGGTTCGACGGTCAGGGTCACGCCCGACTTGCCGACTTCGGCGCCCGTCACCTTGGTGCCGAGCTTATATTCGAAGCCCTGCTTCTTGAAGATCTTGTTGGCTTCCTTGCGGACTTCGCCATCCATGCCGGGCAGGATCTGGTCGAGATATTCGACCACCGTCACCTTGGCACCCAGGCGCTTCCACACCGAACCCAGCTCCAGGCCGATGACGCCGCCGCCGACGACGACGAGATGGCCGGGAACCTTGTCCAGTTCCAGCGCGCCGGTCGAATCGACGATCTTGCCGCCCGCATTGTCCACGGCAACGCCCGGCAGCGGGGTGACCGACGAACCGGTGGCGATGATGATGTTCTTCGCCGTCACCTTCTTGCCGGCGACATCGACGGTGTTCGCGCCGGTGAAGGTCGCACGGCCCTTCAGCCACTCGACCTTGTTCTTCTTGAACAGATATTCGATGCCGCCCGTCAGGCCCTTCACGGCATCCTTGCGCTGGCCCTGCATGGTACCGAGGTCCAGGCTCATCTTGTCGATCTTGACGCCCAGCTTGGCGAGCGCGCCGCTGGCGGCCTCGTCATAAAGCTCCGACGCGTGCAGCAGCGCCTTGGACGGGATACAGCCGACGTTGAGGCAGGTGCCGCCCAGCGTCTCGCGGCTTTCGGCACAGGCCGTCTTCAGGCCCAGCTGCGCGGCGCGGATCGCAGCCACATAGCCGCCGGGACCGGCACCGATGACGAGAACGTCGAAATCATAATCGGACATGGGAAAACTTCCTTCCACGCCACGCCGGCACCAACAGACCGGCACCTCGTATCACAGAGTACATCCCTGAAACACGAGGCCCCGGCTTTCGCCGGGGCAACGGTTTGAACTTAGAGGTCGATCAGCAGGCGGGTCGGATCCTCGATCGCTTCCTTGATGCGAACGAGGAAGGTGACGGCTTCACGGCCATCGACCAGACGGTGATCGTAGCTGAGCGCGAGATACATCATCGGGCGCGCGACGATCTGGCCGTCGCGGACCACCGGGCGCTCCTCGATGCGGTGCAGGCCCAGCACGGCCGACTGGCCGAGGTTGATGATCGGGCTCGACAGAAGCGAGCCGAACACGCCACCGTTCGAGATGGTGAAGGTGCCGCCCTTCATCTCCTCGATCTTCAGCGTGCCATCCTTGGCGCGCTTGCCGAAATCGGCGATCGTCTTTTCGATGCCCGCGAAGCTCAGCTTGTCGGCATCGCGAACGACTGGAACGACCAGGCCCTGCGGCGCGGACACCGCGACCGAGATGTCGGCATAATCGCGATAGACGATCTCGTCGCCTTCGATCGCTGCATTCACCGCCGGCACGTCGCGCAGCGCAAGCACGGCCGCCTTGGCGAAGAAGCTCATGAAGCCGAGGCGGATGCCGTGCTTCTTCTCGAACAGGTCCTTGTAACGGTTGCGGGCGTCCATCACGGCCGTCATGTCGACGTCGTTATAGGTCGTCAGCATCGCGGTCGTGTTCTGCGATTCCTTGAGGCGCGACGCGATCGTCTGGCGCAGGCGCGTCATGCGGACGCGTTCTTCCTTGCGCGCACCGGCGGCGACAGCGGCAACCGGCGCCCCAGCGGCCGGGGCCGAAACCGCGACCGGCTTCGCCTGACCCTGCGCCTTGGCGGCGGCGAGCACGTCATCCTTGGTCAGGCGACCATCCTTGCCGGTGCCACGGATCTTCGACGGATCGAGGCCATGTTCCAGCACGACGCGGCGCACGGCCGGCGACAGCGTCTTGGGATCGTCGTCGCCATCCACCGGCGCGGCGGCGGGCTCGGTGGGGGCGGCCGCTTCGGCCTGGCCCACGGCATTGCGATCGGCAACCGCCGGGGTGGCGGCCGACGCGGCGGACGCACCTTCGTTGACCAGCGCGATCACGGCGCCGACTTCGACCGTGTCGCCTTCGGCCACGGCCTGTTCGCCCATCACGCCATCGACCGGCGAGTTGACCTCGACGGCGACCTTGTCGGTTTCGAGGCTGGCGATCGGCTCGTCGGCCTTCACTGCCTCACCCGGCGCCTTCAGCCACTGGCCAAGCGTCGCTTCGGTGATCGATTCGCCCAGCGTGGGCACCTTGACTTCGGTTGCCATGTCTCAGTTCGCCTTCACTTCATGGCCAAGCGCTTCCGCAACGAGCGCCGCCTGCTGTTCCACATGCTTGCGTGCGAGGCCGGTGGCCGTCGCGGCAGACGCCTTGCGGCCCGCGTAGATCGCGCGCGCCGGGCCGGTGCCCGCCTCCTTCAGGCATTCCTCCAGGAGCGGTTCGACGAAGAACCACGACCCATTATTCTTGGGTTCTTCCTGCGCCCACACCACGGTTTCGAGGTTGGGCATCCGCGCCAGCCGCTTGGCGAGCGGTTCCGCCGGGAACGGGTAGATCTGCTCGATACGGATGATCGTCGTGTTCTTGTCGCCAGCCGCGTCGCGCGCTTCGGCGAGGTCGTAGAACACCTTGCCCGAACACAGGACGACGCGCTTCACATCCTGATCCGCCGGAGCATTGGGATCCGAAAGGATGCGCTTGAAGTGGCTTTCGCCCATGAACTCGTCGATCGTCGACACGGCGGACTTGTGCCGCAGCAGCGACTTCGGCGTCATGATCACCATGGGCTTGCGGAAGTTGCGATGCATCTGCCGGCGCAGCACGTGGAAATAATTGGCCGGCGTGGTGATGTTGCACACCTGCATATTATCTTCGGCGCAAAGCTGCAGATAGCGTTCCAGGCGGGCGGACGAATGTTCCGGCCCCTGCCCTTCATAGCCATGCGGCAGCAGCATGACGAGGCCGTTGGCACGCAGCCACTTGGCTTCGCCGGCGGCGATGAACTGATCGATCATCACCTGCGCGCCGTTGGCGAAATCGCCGAACTGCGCTTCCCACAGCACCAGCGTGTTGGGGGCCGCAGACGCATAGCCATATTCGAAGCCCAGCACGCCGAACTCGCTGAGCGGGCTGTCCAGAACCTGGAAGCGCCGGTCGAGCGTCGACAGCGGGATATACTTATGGCCGTCCTTCTGGTCGGTCCACGCCGCATGCCGCTGGCTGAACGTGCCACGGCCGCAATCCTGCCCCGACAGGCGGACCGGGTGGCCTTCCAGCAGCAGCGAACCGAAGGCCAGCGCCTCGGCGGTCGCCCAGTCGAAGCCCTCGCCGGTCTCGAACATCGCCTTCTTGGCGTCGAGAATGCGGTTTAGCGTTTTGTGGATGTTGAAATCGGCCGGAACCGTCGTCAGCACATCCTTCAGCTTGTCCAACTGGTCCGGCTTGATGCCCGTGATGGCCGCACGGCGTTCGGTCATCGCTTCGCGCGGGGCGGCAAAGCCGCTCCAGTCGCCTTCGAACCAGTCGGCCTTGTTGACCCGGAAGCCCTTGGCCGCGTCGAACTCGCCCTCGAGCATCTTCACGAAGCCGTCGACTTCCTGATCGAACCAGGCCTGATCGATCACGCCTTCCGCCTTCAGGCGGCCGGCATAGAGGTCCGAGATCGCCGGATGCTTGCGGATCGCATCATACATCAGCGGCTGGGTGAAGCCCGGCTCGTCGCCTTCGTTGTGGCCGAAGCGGCGATAGCACCACATGTCGATCACCACGTCGCGCTTGAACGCGACGCGAAACTCGGTGGCGAGCTTGCAGGCGAAGGTCACGGCTTCGGGATCGTCGCCGTTGACGTGGATGATCGGCGCCTGGACCATCTTCGCGATATCCGACGGATAAGGCGAGGAGCGCGCGAATTGCGGGCTGGTGGTGAAGCCGACCTGGTTGTTGATCACGAAATGGATCGTGCCGCCGGTATTGTATCCGGGCAGGCCCGAAAAGCCGAAGCATTCCATGATGATGCCCTGCCCCGCAAAGGCGGCGTCGCCATGCAGCAGGATCGGCAGCACCTTGTTGCGTTCAAGGTCATCGAGCTTGGTCTGCTTCGCGCGCGACTTGCCGAGCACGACCGGATCGACCGCTTCGAGGTGCGACGGGTTCGGCGCAAGGCTCAGGTGGACGACATTGCCGTCGAACTCACGGTCGGTGGACGTACCAAGGTGGTACTTCACGTCGCCCGAACCGCCGACATCTTCCGGGTTGGCGGAGCCGCCGGCAAATTCGCTGAAGATCGCCCGGTAGGGCTTTTCCATGACGTTCGCGAGCACGTTCAGGCGGCCACGATGGGCCATGCCGATCACGACTTCGGTCACGCCGCCCAGGCCACCATATTTGATGACGCTTTCGAGCGCGGGGATCATCGATTCACCGCCATCGAGGCCGAAACGCTTGGTGCCGACATACTTGCGGCCCAGGAAGCGCTCCCACTGCTCGGCGTGGATCACCTTCGACAGGATCGCCTTCTTGCCGAGATCGGTGAAGTGGATCTCCTTGTCGCGGCCTTCCATGCGCTCCTGGAGGAAGCGGCGCTCCTCGATGTCGGAGATGTGCATATATTCGAGGCCGACATGCCCGCAGTAGTTCTTCTGCAGGATGGCGACGATCTCGCGGATCGTCGCGCGTTCCAGGCCCAGCGTGCCGCCGAGATGGATCGGGCGATCGAGGTCCGCCGCGAAGAAGCCGTGGAATTCCGGCGTCAGATCGGCCGGCAATTCGCGCGTGGCGAGGCCCAGCGGGTCGAGCGCCGCGCCGAGATGGCCGCGCACCCGGTAGGAACGGATGAGCATGACCGCGCGGATCGAATCCGCCACCGCCTGTGCGATGTCCGCCGTCGACACGGCGGGCTGCGGCGCGGCGGCCGGAGCCGCCTTGCCCGCTGCCGGCGCCTTGGGAGGCAGCGCCGACTGCGTGGGATCGAAGCCCGCAGTGATCGTGTCGGTTTCGGTCAGCGGCCAGTTCGACCGTGCCCAGGAAGGCTGGCTGATGGTGTTGGCCAGCCCTTCGAAATACATGCGCCAGCCTGGCTCCACCGATGCCGGATCTGCCTCATAGCGCCGGTACAGCGCCTCCACGAAGGAAGGGCTGACCCCTTCCAATCCGTCGAAACCCACACCTTCGATACCCATTTTGCCGTCCTCGCGCGGCAGCCCGCGCATTGGTTGCAGTCGCGACGCCTAAACGCCACGGATGATGAACACATCATTTAGGACGGAAAACGGTTCGTCCAAACCGTTTCCCGCCCCCAAAGATTTCGCGAGATGGCCTTCCCCCTCCCCGAGCAAGGCCATCAGCTTTTTCAGCCCTTCAGCACCTCGACGAGCGTGGTGCCGAGTTCCGACGGGCTGGCCGCAACGCGGATGCCCGCAGCTTCCATCGCCGCGATCTTGTCTTCCGCGCCGCCCTGGCCACCCGAAACGATCGCACCGGCATGGCCCATGCGACGGCCCGGAGGCGCCGTGCGGCCCGCGATGAAGCCGGCCATCGGCTTCTTGCGGCCACGCTTGGCCTCGTCGATCAGGAACTGGGCGGCTTCCTCTTCGGCCGAGCCGCCGATTTCACCGATCATGATGATCGACTTGGTTTCATCGTCGGCCAGGAACAGTTCGAGGACGTCGATGAAGTTGGTGCCGTTCACCGGATCGCCGCCGATGCCGACAGCCGTCGTCTGGCCAAGGCCCGCGTTGGAGGTCTGGAACACGGCTTCATAGGTAAGCGTGCCCGAACGGGAAACAACGCCCACCGAGCCCTTCTTGAAGATCGAGCCCGGCATGATGCCGATCTTGCACTCGTTCGGGGTCAGCACGCCCGGGCAGTTCGGGCCGATCAGGCGCGACTTGGAACCCTGCAGCGCGCGCTTCACGCGCACCATGTCCAGCACCGGAATGCCTTCGGTGATGCAGACGATCAGCGGCACTTCGGCGTCGATCGCTTCGAGGATCGAATCCGCGGCGAAGGGCGGCGGAACGTAGATCACGCTGGCATCGGCGCCCGTGGCGTGCACGGCTTCGTGCACGGTGTCGAAGTTCGGCAGGCCGAGGTGGGTGGTGCCACCCTTACCGGGGGTGACGCCCGCAACCATCTGCGTGCCATAAGCCAGCGCCTGTTCCGTGTGGAAGCTGCCGGTGTTGCCGGTCATACCCTGGGTAATGACCTTGGTGTTCTTGTTGATGAGGATCGACATCGGATGTGTTCGCCCTTTGTTGGGGAAGCCGAGAAATTAAGCGAGGGTCGGATCGATGCCCTTGCAGGCGACGAGCAGTTCCTTGACCGCGTCGACCGAGACCTGAAGATTGGCCTTGGCTTCGCCGTCCAGTTCGATCTCGACGATCTGTTCGACGCCGTCCTTGCCGATGATCACCGGCACGCCGACATAAAGGCCGTCGAGGCCATATTTGCCATCGACATAGGCCGCGCAGGGCAGCAGGCGCTTCTGGTCGTTCAGATAGGCTTCGGCCATCGCGATACCGCTGGTCGCCGGCGCATAATAAGCCGAGCCGGTCTTGAGCAGGCCGACGATCTCGCCGCCGCCCGAACGGGTGCGCTGCACGATCGCGTCAATGCGCTCCTGGGTGGAACGGCCCTGCTTGATGAGGTCCGGAACCGGAATGCCGGCGACGGTCGAATACTGGACGACCGGGACCATCGTGTCGCCGTGGCCGCCGAGCACGAACGTGTTCACGTCGCGCACCGAAACCTGGAATTCATCGGCGAGGAAGTGGCTGAAGCGCGCCGAATCGAGCACGCCGGCCATGCCGACGACCTTGTTGTGCGGCAGGCCCGAAAATTCGCGCAGCGCCCACACCATCGCGTCGAGCGGGTTGGTGATGCAGATCACGAACGCGTTCGGCGCATTGTTCTTGATGCCTTCGCCGACGGCCTTCATCACCTTCAGGTTGATGCCGAGCAGATCGTCGCGGCTCATGCCCGGCTTGCGGGCGACACCGGCGGTGACGATGATGACGTCCGCGCCCGCGATGTCGGCATAGTCGTTCGAACCGGTGATCTTGGCGTCGAAGCCTTCGACCGGGCCGCACTGGCTGAGATCGAGCGCCTTGCCCTGGGGCACGCCTTCGACGACGTCGAACAGGACGATATCGCCCAGTTCCTTGATCGCCGCGAGATGGGCGAGCGTGCCGCCGATATTGCCTGCGCCAATGAGCGCGATCTTCTTCCTGGACATGCGCGTGCCCTCATTTCCGGTTCGAGTTGGCTTTGAAAGGCGTCCGCGCCGTTGCGTCCGCCCATGAAACGGCGTCCGCTTAGACCCATGGGACGGATCGGGCAACCGCCCGCGACGGCGATCAGGACAGTTTTTGTTGCGCCTGCTGCCATCGCCGCTTTTCAAAACTGTCCGATGCGGACTTATTGACAACAAAAGCCAGCCGTCATGTCCCCTGAAATGCGGGCGCTAACCCCCGGCCCGCCGCGCGGCGGCGCAGCAAAGGCCGCCTTCAGGCGTCGATCGCGGCTTCGTCCATCTGCGCGGCGTTCGCCTGAATGAAGGCGAATCGGTGCTCGGGATTCTTGCCCATCAGCCGATCGACAAGGTCGCGCACGCTTTGGCGCTCCTCATATTCCTGCGGCAGCACGACTCGCGTCATGCTCCGCTTGGCCGGGTCCATCGTGGTTTCGCGCAGCTGCTGGGGGTTCATTTCGCCCAGACCCTTGAAGCGGCTGACCTCGACCTTCTTGCCCTTGAACTCGGTCGCTTCCAGCTCCGCGCGATGGGCATCGTCGCGCGCATAGGCGCTCTTGGTGCCCGCCGTCAGGCGATAGAGCGGCGGCTGGGCGAGATAGAGATGCCCGCGCCGGACGACCTCCGCCATCTCCTGAAAGAAGAAGGTCATCAGCAAGGTCGCGATATGCGCGCCATCCACGTCGGCGTCGCTCATCACCACGATGCGCTCATAACGCAGCAGATCGGGGTTGCACTTCTCGCGCACGCCACAGCCCAGTGCCTGAATGAGATCCGCGATTTCCTGATTGGCGAGGATCTTGGCCGATGACGCGGAGGCAACATTGAGGATCTTGCCCCGGATCGGCAGGATCGCCTGCGTCTTGCGATCGCGCGCCTGCTTGGCCGAACCGCCGGCCGAATCGCCTTCGACGATGAACAATTCGGTGCCGGCCGGATCATCATTGGCGCAATCGGTGAGCTTGCCCGGCAAACGCAGCTTGCGCCCGGCGGTCGCCGTCTTGCGCTTCACCTCGCGCTCGGCCTTGCGGCGCAGGCGCTCGTCCATGCGATCGAGCACATAGCCGAGCAGCGCCTTGCCGCGCTCCATATTGTCGGCAAGGAAATGGTCGAAATGGTCGCGCACCGCCTTTTCAACCAGTCCGGCCGCCTCGGGGCTGGTCAGGCGATCCTTGGTCTGGCTCTGGAATTGCGGATCGCGGATGAAGACCGAAAGCATCAGCTCCGATCCCGTCATCACGTCGTCCGCCGTCAGATCCTTGGCCTTTTTCTGGCCGACGAGATCGGCAAAGGCGCGCATGCCCTTCACCAACCCGGAACGCAGGCCGTTTTCATGCGTGCCGCCATCGGGCGTCGGGATGGTGTTGCAATAATAGGAATAGCTGCCGTCCGACCATAATGGCCAGGCGACCGCCCATTCGACCGAGCCCTGCGCGTTCGGGAAATCCTGCTTGCCCGAAAAGAAGTTGGCGGTCGCGCATTCGCGGCCGGCAATCTGTTCCTGCAGATGATCGGCCAGGCCGCCCGGAAACTGGAACACCGCTTCGGCCGGCGTGTCGTCGCCGATCAGCGACGGATCGCAGCGCCAGCGGATTTCGACGCCAGCATAAAGATAGGCCTTGGACCGCGCGAGCCGATAGAGCCGCCCCGGCCGGAAATGCGCCGCCGCGCCGAAGATATCCGGGTCAGGGATGAAGGAGACGCTTGTGCCGCGCCGATTGGGCGCCGCGCCCACCACCTCCAGCTTCGACGTCGGATGCCCGCGCGAAAATGTCTGGCGGAAAAGTTCGCGATTGCGCGCCACTTCCACCACCGTATCGGTGGAAAGCGCGTTGACCACGCTAACGCCCACGCCGTGCAGGCCGCCGCTGGTGGCATAGGCCTTGTCGCTGAACTTACCGCCCGAATGCAGCGTCGTCAGGATCACTTCCAGCGCCGACTTGTCCGGGAATTTCGGATGCGGGTCGACAGGGATGCCGCGGCCATTGTCGGCGATGGTGATGCGGTTGCCCGCCGCCAGTGTCACTTCGATCCGCGTGGCATGGCCGGCAACGGCCTCGTCCATCGCATTGTCGAGCACTTCGGCGGCAAGGTGATGGAAGGCGCGCTCGTCCGTGCCGCCGATATACATGCCCGGCCGGCGCCGGACAGGCTCCAGCCCCTCCAGCACCTCGATCGCCGAGGCGTCGTAATTTCCGGAGCTGGTGGACGGGGTGGAAGCGAAGAGATCGTCAGCCATGGCGGAACGTATAGGGGGTGGTTCGATGCTCGACCAGCCCCGCCAACGCCGGCGATGCGATCATATCGCGATGGAGCGCGATTTGACGGCCGATGCAATCATCGGCCGGCCCGGAAATCGCGGCATGACAAAATGATAGAAGGGCTTATCCGATGCGACGGGATCGGAAACCGCCTCAATCGCCCAGCTTGTCGAGCTTGGCCTGCAGGCCGGCAAGCTGCGCCTTCAGCACGGCCAGCTCATCATCCCGCGAAGCGGCCGGGGCCGCCGTGTTGCCATCGTCCGCCGGGCCATTCTTCTTCGGCTGGAAGGCGCTGGCCGCCGCCTCGAACATGTCCATGTTGCGCTTGGCAAGCTCCGCGAACGGGCCGCCGGCAAACGCCCCTTCCATCGCCTGGCGGAACTGCGTCTGGTTGCGGCGGAAGGCATCCATCGACGCTTCCAGATATTGCGGCACCATCGACTGCATGGAATCGCCGTACATCGAAATCAGCTGGCGCAGGAAATTCACCGGCAGCATTGTCTGCCCGCGATTTTCCTCCTCCATGATGATCTGGGTGAGGACGTTGTGGGTGATGTCTTCTTCCGACTTGGCGTCGATCACCTTGAAATCACGGCCTTCGCGCGTCATCTGGGCCAGATGGTCGAGCGTGATGTAGCTCGACGTCTCGGTATTATAGAGCCGACGATTGGCGTATTTTTTGATGATGACCGTGCCCGAACCGCCCGAAGCTTTCCCCATCGACGCGCCCTTTCCCGAAGTTTGCGGCAGCGTAGCATCTTTTCTTGACGCACCGCAACACAGGCCGCGCCCCCTGCCCCTGTTCCTGGACATGCTGCGCAGCGAAACCGCGGAAAACCCCGATCGCCTGCGCGCCGCGCTGGTCGGCCTGCGCCGCTATCAATCCGCGCCGCGCACCGCGCGGCCGCCTGAAATGCCGGTGGTGGCCAAAGCCGGCCGCGCCATGCTGCGCGATTATGGCGGATCGGGTGCGGTGACGGTGTTCGTCCCCTCGCTGATCAACCCGCCCCATGTGCTCGATCTGTCGCCGCAAAACTCGTTGCTGCGCTGGCTTGCCGCACAAGGAACGCGGCCCTTGCTGCTCGACTGGGGGCACCCCGGCGAAACCGACCGCAACATGGATATGGGCGGCCATGTCGAAGAACTGCTGGTCCCGCTGCTGGAACAGATTGGCGAACCCGCCGCGCTGGCCGGTTACTGCCTGGGCGGCACCATCGCCCTCGCCGCGGCAACGATCTACCCGGTAAGGGCGCTCGCGCTGATTGCGGCGCCGTGGCATTTCAGCGGCTTTCCCGATGCCGCCCGCCGCGATCTCGCCGGGCTGTGGCAGGCGGTGGAACCCACCGCACAGGCGCTGGGCGTCCTGCCGATGGAAGCCCTGCAGGCGAGCTTCTGGCGCCTCGACCCCGCGCGCACGATCCGCAAGTTCGAGGATTTCGGCCGACTGGCCGATGGCGATCCGCGCATCGATGCGTTCATCGCGCTCGAAGACTGGGCGAATGACGGCCCGCCCCTTACCCTTGCCGCCGGCCGTCAATTGCTGGTCGATCTGTTCGGTGCCGACATCACCGGCCAGGGCAAATGGACGGTCGCCGGCCGCCCCGTCGATCCAGCGGCGACCGCCTGCCCCGTGCTCGACATCGCGTCGCTCACCGATCGCATCGTGCCCGCCGCCAGTGCCGCCGGCATAGGCGAATCGCTTCCGCTCAACCTCGGCCATGTCGGCATGATCGTGGGCAGCCGTGGCCGGAACGCGCTGTGGGAGCCGCTCGCACGCTGGCTTTCGCAACCGCGAAAGAGGTGATAGTCGCGCTGCCGAAAGATCACCGAGAAGAATAAGCATCATCGTTCGCACAGGAGCTCCGTCATGACCGACGTCGTCATCACCGCCGCAAAGCGCACGCCCGTGGGCAGCTTTCTCGGCGCCTTCGCCAGCACGCCCGCGCATGAGCTTGGTCGCATCGCGATCGAAGCCGCGCTCGCCCAGGCCGGTGTCGATGCCGCGGATGTCGACGAAGTGATCCTCGGGCAGGTGCTGGCCACCGGGCAGGGCCAGAATCCGGCGCGGCAGGCGGCCGTGAACGCGGGCATCCCCGTCGAAAAGACCGCTGTCGGCATCAACCAGCTTTGCGGTTCGGGGCTGCGCGCCGTGGCGCTTGCTGCGCAGGCCGTCCGCCTCGGCGATGCGAAGATCGTCGTCGCCGGCGGGCAGGAGAATATGTCGCTCGCCCCGCACGGCCAGTATCTGCGCGCCGGCACCAAGATGGGCGCGGTCAGCTTCTACGATACGATGCTGCACGATGGCCTGACGGATGCCTTCAACAATTATCATATGGGCGTCACCGCCGAAAATCTGGCCGAGAAGTACCAGGTCACCCGCGCCGAGCAGGACACCTTCGCTGTGCGCAGCCAGAACCGCGCCGAAAAGGCCCGCGCCGACGGCCGCTTCAAGGACGAGATCGTTCCCGTCACCGTCAAGGGCCGCAAGGGCGACACCATCGTCGCTGACGACGAATATATCCGCGCCGGCGCCACGCTGGATGCGCTGCAGACCCTGAAGCCCGCGTTCAAGAAGGACGGCAGCGTCACCGCCGGCAACGCCAGCGGCATCAACGACGGCGCGGCCGCCGTGGTCGTCATGTCGGCCGATGAAGCCGCGAAGCGCGGTGCCAAGGTGCTCGGCAAGATCGTGTCCTGGGCCACCTGCGGCGTCGATCCCGCGATCATGGGTATCGGCCCCGCGCCGGCCAGCCGCATCGCGCTGGAAAAGGCGGGCTGGACGCTCGCCGACGTCGATCTGATCGAAGCGAACGAAGCCTTCGCCGCGCAGTCGCTGTCGGTCGGCAAGGAACTCGGCTGGGATGCCGAGAAGGTCAACGTCAATGGCGGCGCGATCGCCATCGGCCACCCGATCGGCGCCAGCGGCGCCCGCGTGCTGACCACGCTGCTCTACGAAATGGAAAAGCGCGACGCCAAGAAGGGCCTCGTCACCCTGTGCATCGGCGGCGGCATGGGCATCGCCATGTGCATCGAACGGTAAGCAAATGATTCTGCGCAGGCCGCGTCCACCGGATGCGGCCTGCCTCTCAAGCCCCCTGCACCTCAAGTCCGGCGCAATATCGCCGGGGCAATGTCAGCTTTAGCGGATAGGCCCGTCGGCGCGCCCCTGGACGAACTGGTCCACATAAGGGTTGCCGGATTCATAGAGCTGGTCGCGCGGGCCGCACCAGATGATCTCGCCCTGATACAGCATCGCCACGCGGTGCGCGATCTTGCGGGCCGACGCCATGTCGTGGGTGATCGTCACCGCCGTCGCGCCCAGATCCTCGACAAGGCTGGTGATCAGATCGTTGATCACGTCGGCGCGGATCGGGTCCAGCCCCGTCGTGGGTTCGTCGAAGAAGATGATCTCCGGCCGGGGCGCGATCGCGCGGGCCAGCGCCACGCGCTTCTGCATGCCGCCGGAAAGCTCGCTCGGCCGCAGGTTGAGCACTTGCCGGCCCAGCCCCACCTTCTCCAGATTTTCTTCCGCGATCGCCTTCATCCGGGCCGCGCTGCGGTTGCGGCCCCGCGTCAGTGCGAAGGTCACGTTGCGCCACACCGGCAGGGAATCGAACAAAGCCCCGCCCTGGAACAGCATGCCGAACTTGGCCCGCACGCGCGCCATGTCGCGCTCGCTCAACCGCGTGATGTCCTCGCCATCGATGCGGATCGATCCGGCGTCGGGGCGGATCAGGCCAAGGATGCATTTCAGCATCACCGATTTGCCGCTGCCGGACTGGCCGATCACGGTCAGCGATTCGCCCGGCGCGATCGCCAGCGACACGCCGTCGAGCACGCGGTTCGCGCCGAAGGCCTTGCTCAGCCCGTCAAGCTCGATCTTGGGAACGGCGCTCATCCGAACGCCATCACGGTGATCAGCAGGTTGGAAACGAGGATCAGGATGAACGCGCTCACCACCGCGTCGCGCGTCGCCTCGCCCACGCCGGCCGCGCCGCCACCGGCCCGGAAGCCGTGATAGCAGCCCATCAGCGCGATGAAGAAACCGAACACTCCGGCCTTCACCAGCGCCATGCCGAAATCGCTCCACTCCAGGAACTGGCGCGTCACCCGCAGATAGCCGGTGGCGTTGAATCCCAGCTTGTAGACGGCGATCAGATAGCCGCCGAAAATACCGATGGCATTGGCCACCAGCACCATCAGCGGCAACGCGATCACGCAGGCCAGCAATCGCGGGGCGATCAGATAGCGATAGGGATCGGTGCGCAGCGTCGTCAGCGCGTCCAGCTGCTCGGTCACGCGCATGGTGCCCAGCTCGGCCGCCATCGCCGATGACACGCGCCCCGCCACCATCAGGCCCACCAGCACCGGCCCCAGTTCACGGACGATGCCGATCACCACGATCGCCGGAACCGTCGATGTCGCGTTGAAGCGCGTGCCGGCGGTAAAGGTCTGCTGCGCCAATGCGGCGCCGGTGAAAACCGCGGTCAGGCCGACAACCGGAAGCGAAAACCAGCCGATATGGGCAAGCTGTTCGAACAGCTTGTTCGGATAATAAGGCGGGGTCAGCCCGCGCCGCAGCGTCTGGACGCCGAACAATGCGGTGCGGCCGACGGCGGCAAGCCAGCCGACCGCGATCCGCCCGATGGCGGCGAACAACGCTATGATCGGCCCGGCCGGGGAAGAATTTGTCATAACCAGCAACGCTGATAGCGGCGGCCGAGCGATGTCAGCAACTCATATTGCGACAATCCCGTGACCGCAGAAACGGATGGCAGGTCGTAGGCGATCTCCAGCCAGTCGCCTTCAGCCAGATCGGGCGCGCTGGTGACGTCCACCGCCAGCAGGTCCATCGAAACCCGGCCGAGCACCGGGCACGCCACATCGCCGGCCAGCGCCTGCCCCCGCCCTTCGCCGAACGCCCGCAAATAGCCGTCGGCATAGCCAATGTTCAGGATCGCCACGCGCGCCGCCGCCGGCGTGGTATAGATCGCGCCATAGCCCACCGCCCCGCCCTGCGGCACGATGCGGATCTGCAGGATCTGCGCATGGGGGCGGACGACCTTGCGGATATACCCTTCGGCGCCCGGCGCGGGGATACCGCCATAAAGGCCAAGGCCGGGCCGCGTCAGGCCGAAGGCGTAACGCTGCCCCAGGCAGATGCCCGCGGAATTGGCGAGGCTGTAGCGCCGCGCGGGCACGGCCGCCTTGACGCTGCGGAAGGTGAAGAGCTGCTGCTCGTTCATCGGATGGCCGGGCTCGTCGGCGCAGGCCAGGTGGCTCAGCAGCGTATCGATTTCCAACCCGTCGAGCACGCCGGATCGCGCCTCTTCCGGGCTCAGGCCGAGCCGGTTCATGCCGGTATCGATCATCACGTCGCAGGCCCGGCCCGGCGCCGTCGCCTTCCACCGCGCCACCATCGCCGCGCTGTTCAGCACCGGCCGCGCGCTGCTGGCGATCGCCGCCGGAACGTCCGCCTCGCGCAGGCCGTGCAACACCGATAGCGACAAGCCGTCGGGCAACGGCCCCAGCGCCGCCGCTTCCGCCCAGGTGGCGACGAAGAAGTCGCGGCAGCCCGCCTCGGCCAGCCGGCGCACCACTTCGCGCGCGCCCAGCCCATAGCCGTCCGCTTTTACCGCCGCTCCGCACAGAGCACGGCCGCTCGCCTCCGCAAACCAGCGCCAGTTGGCGACAAGGGCGGCGGTATCGAGGTCGAGGCGAAGCGGGAGATCAGGCGCAGTCACGGCCAAGCCGATAGGCAGGCGCAGGGCCAAGGGCAACCATGTCGTGGCGCGATCAGATCTCGTATTCGATCTGCCACTCCGGCTCGTTCCACGCCATCGGCCGGGATTCGCGCGCACGCGGGCTCGGCTGGCGCGCCGCCATCTGGGCGTGGAGCCGCTTCACCGCATTGCTGCCGGTGCGCACGCAAAAGGCCGGCACCACCGCATGAACCAGACAGGCGATGCCGCTTGTCACCATCGTCACCCCGAACCGGGAAGCGACGCCGAAATGCTCGAAATAGCTTTCGTTGACGCTGCGTGGATGGGCAAGGAACAGGCGATCGAACATGACGACTCCGTAACGCGGATGATCGGGCTTGGGCGCCCTAATGCCATGGCAAGGCCCGCCGGTCGACCTTGGCGGCGCGGGATGTGACAAAGCGCACGCGCCAAACGCGCCGAATTAGGCTATGCACGCGGCTTCATCCGTCGAGCCGAGAGGGCGTGATGACCGCAAGCGACGCCGCCGCCACCGCACCTGACGCCGCCATCGGGCCAGTCCGCCAGAGCGAGATCTATCTTGCCGGCCGGTTGCCGGAACCGCCGGTCGATCCCGATGCGCTGCGCGCCGCCGCCGAAGCCGCCCTCCCCGAAGCCGCCTTCGCCTATATCGATGGCGGCGCGGGCACCGGATCGACCATGGCCGAAAACCGCCACGCGCTCGATCGCTGGCGGATCGTGCCCCGGATGCTGGCCAGCGCGGAACAGCGCCATAGCGGCGTCGATCTGTTCGGCCGCGCCTTGCGCTCGCCCCTGCTCCTCGCGCCGATCGGCGTTCAGGAACTGGCGCATGCCGATGGCGATCTCGCCACCGCGCGCGCCGCCGCCACCGAACAGGTGCCGATGATATTTTCCAACCAGGCGTCGGTGCCGATGGAAGAAACCGCCGAAGCCATGGGCGACGCACCCCGCTGGTTCCAGCTCTATTGGAGCCGATCGGACGATCTGATCGCCAGCCTGATCGCGCGCGCGGAGGACGCGGGGTGCGACGCGATCGTCGTCACGCTCGATACCCCGCTGCTCGGCTGGCGCAACCGCGATCTCGATCTCGCGTCGCTGCCCTTCCTTCACGCCAAGGGCATCGCCCAATATCTGTCCGATCCCGTGTTCCGCGCGATGTTGAGCGATCCGCCGGAGGACGATCCGATGGCAGCGATTGCCCGCTTCCTGGCGATCTACACCAATCCCGCGATCGGCTGGGCGGACCTTCCTGCGCTGTGCGCGCGATGCCGGCTGCCGGTGCTGGTGAAAGGCATTCTCGATCCCGCCGACGCCGAACGCGCGATCGACGCCGGGGTCGACGGCATTATCGTGTCCAATCATGGCGGGCGGCAGGTGGATGGCGCGGTCGGCGCCGCCGATGCGCTGGAACGGATCGTCGCCGCCGTCGGCACCAATGTGCCCATATTGTTCGATAGCGGCATCCGCAGCGGGGCGGACATGTTCCGCGCCCTGGCGCTGGGCGCGCGCGCCGTGCTGATCGGCCGCCCCTATATCTACGGGCTGGCGGTTGCGGGTGAAGCCGGCGTCCGCGCCGTGATCCGCAACCTGCTCGCCGAATTCGATCTGACGATGGCGCTGGCAGGCTGCCGCACCATCGCCGAGATCGACCGCAGCCGGATCATCCGCAGGGAATGATCCAGCCCGGCATCACACCATGTAGGAACCGCCATTGACGGTCAGCACGCTGCCCGTCGCATAGCTAGCGTCGTCCGAAGCGAGGAAGGCCACCGCCGCCGCCACTTCGTCGGGACGCGCCATGCGGCCAAGCGGGATCGCCGCTTCCATCGCCTGCACCATCGTATCCGGCACGCTCTGCATGATCGGCGTGTTGGTCGGGCCGGGATGGACCGCATTGACGCGGATGCCACGCGACGAAAGCTCACGCGCGAGGCCGCGCGTCAGGCCGACCACGCCGGCCTTGCTCGTCACATAATGCATCGGTCCTTCGCCCGACGCGGCCGAGGTCGACGCGATGTTGACGATGCTGCCGCCATGATTTCCGGCAGCCATCAGCCGCACGGCGGCGCGGCTGCAGAAGAAGGCGCCGTCGAGATTGACGCCGATCACCTTGTGCCAGCCGGCATCCGACATGTGGATCAGCTGGTCGGGATGCGCGGTCGGCGTTTCGCCGCGCGCGATCTGCGCATGGCGTTCGGCCTGTCCGGCATACATCTGGTCGCTGCCATCATCCGGCCCCCGGCCGGTGCCGGCATTGTTGACCAGAATATCGACCCCGCCGAATGCATCGGCGACCTTCGCGAACACCGCGTCGACGGACGCGCTGTCGGAAACGTCGCAGGCGAAGCCCAGATGGCCCTCGCCGGCCAGCGTCGCCTTCGCCGCCGCCTCGTCCATGTCGAGAACCGCGACGCGCGCGCCTTCGGCCGCCAGACGCTCGGCAATCGCCTTGCCGATGCCCTGCGCGCCGCCGGTGACGACCGCGCGCTTGCCCTGCAACTTCCCGCTCATGACGGCATGTAGAGCTGCATGGTCTTGCCACCGTCCACCGGCAGCGCGACGCCCGTCACATAGCTCGACTCGTCCGACGCGAGGAACAGAACCGCCTGCGCCAGTTCCTTCGGATCGCCGCTGCGCTCCATCGGGATCGCGGCGGTGGTCGCCTTGGCGGCGGCCGGCGCATATTCCTGGAACTGCAGCGTCGCCGGCGTGGCGATCTGCCCCGGCACGATGCTGTTGACGCGCACGCCATGCGGTGCGCCTTCGATCGCCGCGCAGGCCGAGAAGTGGATCAGCGCCGCCTTCGATGCCGAATAGCTCGGCATGCCCGGCATCGCGCGCATGCCGCACGCGGACGAGATGTTAACGATCGAACCGCGCCCGGCGGCGACCATCAGCTTCATCGCCTCACGCGTGCCGACGAACACCGCTTCGCCATTGACCGAGAAATCGCGGCGCCAGTCCTCGATCGTCAGGTCGACGAGCGACTTGTAGGTGGCCGACATGGCGTTGTTGATCAGCACGTCCAGCCGGCCATGGCGCTTGGCGACATCGGCGATCAGCGCCGCATAGGCGTCGAGGTCCGACACGTCGAGCCGGTGCGCTTCCACCGATCCGCCCGCAGCGGCGATCGCCGCGCGCGTTTCTTCCAGCGGTTCGGGCCGGCGCGCGGCGATGACGACATGGCCGCCTTCCGCTGCAATCAGTTCCGCCGTCGCCCGGCCAATGCCTTCGCTGGCGCCGGTGATCAGCACGATCTTGTCGCGCATCCTGCCCATCTCAATCTCCTGCAATAAATCATGTCCGATCGGGCAAGCCCGACCGCGCGCGGCCGTGCTGCACGATTTCGCGATGGAAGCGAAGCGGAGAGTCTATTCCAAAAGCGCCAAATTTACACTGCGATCCAAATTTCGTCCGAAGCCGGCGAAAAATCGGACGGCCAGCGTTCAGAGGCGGCGGAGCTTCAGCCAGTCGACGCCATGATCGGCGCGCTTGTGCAGGATCACGTCGGCGCGCGATCGCGACGGCAGGATATTCTCGCGCAGATTGGGGCCGTTGATCCGGCTCCACAAGTTCATCGCGAACGCCTCGGATTCCTCCAGCGGAACGCTTGCCATGTGGTGGAAATAGGATGCCGGGTTCTGGAACGCGGTCCGCTGCAGCAGCAGGAAGCGTTCGAGATACCAGCGCTCGATATTCTGTTCCTCGGCATCGATATAGATCGAAATGTCGAAGAAATCCGATGCCGTGAACACCGGCGCATGGGCCTTTTCGATGCCTGCGCCGAGTTGCAGGACGTTCAGCCCCTCGAAGATCAGGATGTCCGGCCGGTCGACGACATGTTCCTCGCCCGCCAAAATGTCATAGGCCTGGTGCGAATAAACGGGCGATACGGCCCGCCCTGTCGCCCGCATGTCGGACAGGAAGCAGATCATGCGCTTGACGTCATAGCTTTCGGGAAAGCCCTTGCGCCCCATCAGCCCGCGCTTTTCCAGCTCGCGCGTCGGGAACAGGAAACCGTCGGTGGTGACGAGATCCACCTTGGGATGATCCGGCCAGCGCGAAAGCAGCGCGCGCAGCAACCGCGCAACGGTGCTCTTGCCCACCGCCACGCTGCCCGCCACCGCCACGATATAGGGCCGTGGCCAGCTCGGCCGGCCGACGAAATCGTCGGTCACACGGGCAAGCCCGCGCGATGCCGCGACGTGAAGGTTGATCAGGCGGGTCAGCGGGAGGAACACCTCCTCCACCTCGTCCATCGATGTCGGCTCGTTGGTGCCGCGCAACGCCTCCACCTCGGCCTCGCTCAACATCATCGGCACGCTGGAGCGCAGGCGCGCCCACTCCGCACGGCTGAACACCGAATGGCTCTCGCTTTCCATTTGCGCGCTTTGCGCAGACGTGGCGCCATCAGGCAAGACCAACCATGCGATTCGACCGTGCCGTTGCAGGACGGACGCACCTGGTTCCGGGGGGCATACACGATGACCAACCTTGCCGATCTTTCCGCCATCGATCTTCTGGCCGGCTATCGCGCCGGCGATTTTTCGCCAAGCGAAGCCATGGAAGCGGTGATCGCCCGTGCCGATGCGTGCGAACCCCGGCTCGCCGCGCTCTATGCTTATGATCCCGGTGCCGCTCGCCTCGCCGCCGCGCAGTCCACGGTGCGCTGGCACTCCGGTGCGCCCGTCCGCCCGCTCGATGGCGTGCCGGTCACGGTGAAGGAATTGATCGCAACGCAGGGCGTGCCCGTGCCGCTTGGCACCGCCGCCACCGATCTGGTTCCCGCCCCCGCCGATGCGCCTGCCGCCGCCCGGCTGCGCGAAGCCGGCGCCATCATCTTCGCCAAGACCACCGTGCCCGATTACGCGATGCTGTCGTCCGGCCTGTCGAGCTTTCATCCGCTCACCCGCAACCCCTGGCACCTCGATCGCAATCCGGGCGGCTCCAGCGCCGGCGCGGCCGCCGCGTCGGCCGCCGGCTACGGGCCGCTCCATGTCGGCACCGATATCGGCGGATCGATACGCCTGCCCGCCGGCTGGTGCGGCATCTTCGGGCTCAAGCCCAGCTTCGGCCGCGTGCCCGTCGATCCGCCCTATATCGGCCGGGTGGCCGGGCCGATGACGCGCACGGTTGCTGATTCCGCCCTGCTGATGGGCACGCTCAGCCAGCCCGATTATCGCGATCATATGGCCCTGCCGCCCGGCGCGATCGACTGGTCGGCGATCGACATGGATGTCGCGGGCCTGCGCATCGGGCTGATGATGGATGCCGGCTGCGGCCTGCCCGTCGATCCCGCGATCGCCGCTGCCGTGACCGCCGCGGCCAGGGCGCTGGAAGCGGCGGGCGCCTTCGTCGAGCCCGTCGCGCCCATCATCAGCCGCGAAATGCTCGACGGGCTCGATCGCTTCTGGCGAACCCGTTTCTGGTCGGACGTATCGCAAATGCCGGACGCGCGGCGCAACCGCATCCTGCCCTTCATCCGCCAATGGGTCGAAGGCGCCGACGGCATCGGCGGCGTCGATGTCTATCGCGGCTTTGCCCAGATCGACGCCATGGCATCCGCAGCGCATCGCGCGCTCGAACCCTTCGATTTCCTGATTTCGCCGACGGCGCCGATCGCAGCCTTCGCGGCCGAAGCCGCGAGCCCGACCGGCGATCCGGCTCGGCCGTTCGAACATATCGCCTTCACGGTCGCCTTCAACATGTCGGGCCAGCCAGCCGGATCGGTGAATTGCGGCTTCACCGCCGAAGGTCTGCCCATCGGCCTGCAAATCGTTGCCAGGCGCTTCGACGATATGGGCGTCCTGCGTCTCGCCCAATGGATCGAGGCTACGGGGCTGGGCGCCCGGCCCTGGCCTGACCTGGCTTAATCCGCGCGCGGCTTTGCCGGCGTCATGTCCAGTTCGGCGGCGATCAATTCCGCCGTGATGTTCCAGGCGGCACTGCCGGGCGCGATCAGTTCGACATGGCCTTCGTCCGGCACGGTGATCAGCATCGGCTTCACCCCCTTGGCCGCCAGCTTGCGCGCATATGCCGCCGCCATCGCCGGCGGCGCGATCTTATCCTCGGCCGCGTTGACCAGTATCTGCTTCGCCCCGCCCTGCACCATGGCCGGCGGCGAAGTATCGCGAAAGCGATCGGGGCGAAGCTGCGTCATCGGGCCGGCCATCGCCTTCGCCCCCGCGCTTAGGTCGCAGGGCCGGCTGCGATCCGCGATTTCCGCTTCCAGATCGGGCACGCCGCCAAGGCTGAAAACGCTGTTGATCGCCACCGGCCGCTGCGCACGAAGCGGCCCGTTGCCGGCGATCGCCGGCCGCGCCGCCAGCCACAGGCCGAGATGCCCGCCCGCCGAATGGCCGACCACGACGATGCGATCCGCCTTCAGGCGAAACAGCGGTGCCAGCCGGCGCAGCGCGTCTCCCGCCGCAGCGATATCCTGATAGGTGCCGGGATAGCCGCCCCCCGGCCGATCGACACCGCGATATTCCACGTTCCAGACCGCGATGCCGCGCCGGGCGAGATCATCCGCCATCCAGTTCATCACGGTGCGATCGGCAACGCCGGTGCGCCAGCAGCCGCCATGGATGGCCATCACCACCGGAAAAGGCCCCTGCCCCGGCGGCAACCACAGTTCGGCGAATTGCAGGTCGCTTTTGCCATAAGCCAGCCGCGCCGATGGTTCGGGCCGTGGCCGGCTGGCCAGGTCCGACCATTGCATCGGGGCGGCAAAGGCCGCCGCGGATATCGCGGCGGCCATGATCGTGGGAATGCAGCGTCGCAAAAAGCTCATCGCGCCAGCATGATGCAACTCAGTCCTGCGGCAAAGCGGCAATCATGTCGCTGGCCGCCAGCCACGAAAAGACGGCGCAGGAGCCGATTGGGTTGCCCCCGCCCGGATAGGTCTGCCCGCTGGCCGCCGCCATGGAATTGCCTGCCGCGTAAAGGCCGCGGATCGGGGTTCCATCCCCCCGCAGCACGCGCGCCTTGCCATCCGTGCGCAAGCCGCCCTTGGTGCCGAGATCGGAGATGGAGAAGGCCGCCGCATGGAAAGGCCCGGCCTTGATCGGCACCAGCGGTGATCCGCCGCCCTCGCCCATGAAAAAGCGGTCATAGGCCTCTCCACCCCGGTCGAAATCGGCATCCTTGCCGGCGTCGCAAAACCCGTTCCAGCGCGCCACCGTGGCGGCCAGCCGGTCCGCCGGCACGCCGATCTCGGCCGCGAGCCCCTCTATGCTGTCGGCCTGCTTGCGATAGCCGGCGGCGACATAGGCTTCGCGCTCCACCAGCGGTACGGTGGGAAAGATCACCGGCGGCTCGATCCCGGCGCTGCTATCATAGACCATCCAGAATGGCCGGGTCAGCCGACCATCCTCCTCGGCCTTGATGATTTCGCGGCCCAGCCGGTCATAAGCGGCCGACTCATTGGCGAACCGCTCACCATTGGCGTCGACGAAGATGCCGCCCGTGAAGCCGAGCGAGAATGTGGCGCGGCCGTCGGGGTGCAGGATACCCGGCGACCACCAGGCCTCGCCCATCAGGTCGACATCGGCGCCGATCTCCATCCCCGCCGCGATCGCGCGGCCGAAATTGCCGGGGGCACCCACGCAGCCGGAAATCTCACCCGGCACGCCGAAGCGGGATCGCATCTCGGCATTGCGTTCGAACCCGCCGGCGGCGGCCAGCACGCCCCTTCTGGCCCGGATGCGCCAGGGCTGACCCTGCTTGCGGACGACGACGCCGGTCACGGCGCCATCCTCCACCACATAATCCTCGAACGGCGTTTCCAGCCGCAGCTCCGCCCTGGGCTGATCGCGCAAGGCCAGCAACAGCCGGCCGATCAGCGCCTGCCCCGCTTCCAGTTCCTCCGGCAGCGGCGCGCCGATACGTTCGACCGGCAGCACCGGGCGCAGCACATTGCGCAGATCGCCCAGCGTATCGACCGCCAGATTGGCAGGGCAGATATGCCGCCCGCCGGCGCGGGCCTTGGCCGCCTTGCCGTAATAGTCCGGCCACGGATAGACGACGAACTCCAGATGCGGATCCTGTTCCAGGAAATCGAGCATCCGCGCGCCATTATCGAGGAACGCGTCCTGCACCTCGCGCAGGGTGCGATCGCCGACGACGGCGCGATAATATTCGCGCGCGTCGTCCAGCGTGTCATCGTCGCCGATCCGCTTCAACGCGGCATTGCACGGCAGCCACATGCCACCGCCCGAATAGGCCGTGGTGCCGCCGAAGCGATCGGTCGCTTCGACGACGATCGTGTTCAGCCCGCCCTTGGCGGCAGCCAGCGCGCCGACAAGCGCCCCGCCGCCCGATCCGATAACCAGGACATCACATTCTTCATTCCAGTCCACGGGGCTTCCCATCATCAGTAAGTGAATTTCAGGTCGACGCCAAAGCGGCGCGGCATGCCGTAATTGCGGCCGGCAATGCCAAGGAACGGGCCGAAATCGATGCCGGCCGTCACATTGTCATGGTTGGTCAGATTGTCCGCCCAGCCCGAAATCTCGGCCGTGCCGCCGCCAATCGCGACATCCGCCAGCGTGATCCGGGCGGACAGGTTCTTCTGCCCCGGATCGACGATGAAATCGTTGAGGGGGTTCAGATTGGGCAGGTTGCTGGCATGGAACCAGCGCTTGCTCGACGTCGCATAATCGACGCGGAACGAAAGCTGCCCCCAGTCGAACGCCGGCAGGGCATATTCCGCGCCCCAATGCGTCGTCGTCTTGGGCACATAAGGGAATTTCGCGATATCCGCGATGTCGATCACAGCCGGCCCGTTGGGATCGGGATTGGGCTGCGGGAAGGACGTATATTCGGGATCGACATAACCGATGCTGGCATCCAGCGTCAGCCCTTCGATCGGCGCGGCCGTCACCTCGATCTCGAAGCCCGGATAATTGGCGTTGGCATTTTCAGCAAAGCCCATGCCGCCGCTGAACTGGGCGACCTGCAGATCGCGATAGCGCGTGTAGAAGCCCGCCGCGTTGACGCGGAGCCGCCGGTCGAAAAACTCCGATTTCAGGCCGACCTCATAGGTCGTCGCCTTTTCCGGGCGGAAGGTCTGCGCGCCGCCGCGCGCATTGAAACCGCCGGAGCGATAGCCCGTGCCGATCCGGGCATAGGTCATCACGTCGTCGGTCCACTTATAGTCGATCGTCGCGTTGTAGGACGTGTTGTTGAACGTGTCCGACTTGCTGGTCAGCGTCGGCGTCGCGCCCGGGAACGCGAAATTGCGCACGTCGATCGACTTCTTGTCCTTCGTCTGCCGGATGCCGAGCGTCACGTCGAGCCGCTCGTCAAGGATCGGCGGCGTATAGGTCGCCTGCCCGAAGGCGGCATAGGATGTCGCCTTACCGTTATAATCGAGGATCGGATTCTGGTTCAGGCCCAGCGGCGGCAAGCCCCCCGGCCCGTCGAAATCGCCGAGCAGGACGGTGAAGAAATTGGGATTAAGCTCCGCATATTTCTCCTGAAAATAATAAAGCCCGGCCACATATTGCAGCCGGTCCGTCCGGCCGAGGATCTGGAACTCCTCCGAAACCTGATGCTGGCTCACATTCTGGGGCGCGGAGAATGGCGTCACCCGCTGCGTTTCGAAGGCGAAGGTGGTGAAGTCCGTCACCACCGGGCCCAGCAGGTTCGGTTCCGCATAACGTGTCGGCTGCGAAGACCGGAACTTGCGATAGGAGGTGATCGATTTCAGCGTCACCGCGTCGCTGACGTCATATTCCAGCGTCATCGCCGTGCCCCAGACTTTGGAGACCTGGCCCGGCGTCGTTTCCTGATTGATCGTTTTGAGCCGGCGATCGCCGACCACGGACAGCGCATCGCCACCCAGGCCCGGCGACTGGGCATAATATTCGCCGCCCATGTCGGTCACGGCGGCGATCTGGAAGGCCAGCGGCACGCCCCGGCGATCATTATAATCGAACGTCACCATCGCGCGCAGATCGCCCCAGTCGCCGGCGAGCTTGCCGTACAGCGCGTCCACGTTCAGCGCGCCGGGGTCCAGCCGGTCGGGCGCGTTGATATTGTCGACCACGCCGTCGCGCTGGCGATGCAGATAGACGAAATTCGCCTTCACCCCGCTGTCGCCGAGCAGGCCGGTATCCATCGAGATACGGCCATACCATTCGTCATAGCTGCCATAGCCGCCCTTGGCCTGGATGCGCGTCTCGTCGAGTGGCTGGCGCGTGATCAGGCTGATCGCGCCGCCGGTGGTGTTGCGGCCGAACAGCGTGCCTTGCGGTCCGCGCAGCACCTCCACCCGTTCCAGATCGACGAGATCGAAATTGCCGGCGGCGCCGACGCGGCCGTTATAGACGCCATCCAGATAGATGCCGATCGGCGTGTCGAGCGAAAGCAGCGGATCCTGGTTGCCAATGCCGCGGATGAAGGCGGACACACCCGCCACCGTGCCCGATCCCTCGGTCAGCGTGACGTTGGGCGTCAACTGCGCGACACGGCCGATATCCTGAATGTTGAGGCGTTCGAGCGTCGCCTGCGACAGCGCCGACACGGCGACCGGCGTCTCCTGCAGATTTTCCTCCTGCCGGCGCGCGGTGACGACGATCTCTTCCAGCCCGACATGGTCTGTGTCGGAACGGTGGAAACCTCTTGCTGGGCAAAAGCGGGAACTGCGGTGGCGAACAGGCTGATTCCGGCGAGCAGCCGGGCAGAACGGCTCGTTTTCATGTCATCCTCCCGAGGCATATTTTTATTTTGTGGAAGGAGGGAACGCCTTTTGCGTTTCCGGATCAAGGGGCGAATCCGCAATTGCCCGCATCAAGAAACGAACGACAACGCGCTGCGCAAAGCCATGTCCCGATCGAAAACTGCGGCAGCAATGCTAAAGTCGATCGCGCAAATCGGCCAATGTTGCGGGCGTATCGACATCGACGAAGATCGTATCATCGGCCCATGCCAACTCAGTGATGGCATTACCGAACTTAGCCAGCAACGCCTTTCCGCCTATATCTCCGTCGATTAGCGTCAATTCAGCAAAGAAATCCCGTCCCCACGCAACCGGATGGCCGCGACGGCCATCACGCACGGGCAGCACGATCGCATCCCACGCCGCCCGCGCGGCCAGCGCGCGGATCAGGCCGGGCGCGATCAACGGCATATCGCCAAGACAGATGATCGCGGCATCCCAGTCGCGCGGCACAGCCGCTATCCCGGCGGCCAGCGATCGCGACATGCCTTCGGCGAAATGCTGCGCAAAAGTGAATTCCACGCAGCGCCCCGCCAGCGCGCCCTCCACCGCCGCCCGCGCATGGCCGGTCACCACCAGCGGCGCCCGCCCGAGCGCATCGGCAACGGCATCGACGGCATGGGCCACCAGCGGCTTGCCGGCATAATCCGCCACCAGCTTGTTGCCGCCCATTCGGCTGGAGCGGCCCGCCGCCAGCACGATGCCGCCGACAATCACCGCGCCGATGCCCGCCCTTCGCGAGGCTCGGGCCGATCCGCCGTATCCGCCAGCAACCCGCCGACCCCCATCTTGGCGATCACCCCGCCATCGATCGGCAGGCCCGCCGCGATCCGTTCCAACACCAGATCGATGCCATTACGCTTCGGGCTGCGCGCGCAGCCGGGCAAGCCGATCACAAACCGCGCGCCGATCCGCCCCAGGCACAGCAGGTTGCCCGGATCAACGGGCATGCCCAGCCGGTCGATGGTTCCACCCGCCGCCACGATGGCCGAAGGGATCACATCACGCCGGTCCACGGTGGCGGACGCACCGGCAATCAACACCACCGGCACATCCACTTGCGCCTCGATGCTAAGGGCAAGCGGACCGACATCATGCGCGCAGGCCACATCATGCACGAGGTTCGCGCCGATCCTTCCGAGCCGGGCGCGCGTCGTTGCCGCCGTTGCCGCGAACAGCTTGTCCGGCTGGCCGTGCAGCCGCGTCTGGATCAGCCCCACGGCCAGCGCGGCGAAGGCATGGACCCGGATTTGCGCGGCGCGGGCTTCCTCAACGGCCCCCGCCAGCACGTCGCCGGGCACGGCATAGGGAATGATCTTCACCGTCGCGACAACCGCGCCTGCCCGCACCGGCCGCAGCGGCCAGAGCGTCCCCAGCCCGATCGCCTCGCTCCACCCGTTCACCGCGTCCACCGCCGCCGGCTCGCAGGCAAAGAGGCCGTCGCATGTCGCGATCAGGTCGACACGGCCATGGCGGGCGGCGGACAATATCACGCCGTCGCCAGCCAGCGCCTCGGCCAGCCGGGTGGCAGCCTCGTCCTCCGCCACGTCGCCGGGCTCAAGCTGCGCCACGATCAAAGATGCGATGCCTTCCGCCGTCGCGGTGGCGAGATCGCCCGTCCCCAGCACATGGCCCTTGGGCAGGCGCCGCGCGCCGATCGACTGCCCGTGGCCGAGCAACGCGCCCTCGGCCTCCCCGGTTGGCACCGCACCGAATTTCATGGGCGCGCCCGCAGCCTCTCGGTCGCCTGCGCAAGGATCGACAGCGCGATTTCGGGCGGATTGGCTGCCCCGATGGCAAGTCCCGCCGGCCCGGCGATCCGCGCCAGATCATCCGTGCCGAACCCCTGCGCCCTCAGCCGTTCCAGCCGCGCCCCATGGGTGCGGCGCGATCCGAGCGCAGCGATATAGAAAGCGGGCGATCGCAGCGCCGCCGCCAGCGCCGGATCGTCCAGCTTGGGATCATGGGTCAGCGTCACGATCGCGGTCGACGCATCGGGGCGCCATTCGGCCAGTGCTTCGTCGGGCCAGCGTTCGTCCACCACCACATCCTGCCCGTCGAACGAGGTGGCGAAGCTGCCGCGTGGATCGACGATCATCGGCGCATAGCCGATCATCCGGGCCATCGGCACCAGCGCGCGCGCGATATGGACGGCGCCGACGATCATCATCCGCAACGGCGGGGCATAAATGGCCGCGAAAGCCCCGTCATCGCCCGCGCCGACCATGCTGCGCCCGCTGGCAAGATCGGTCGCCACCTCCAGCGATGCGCCGGCGGCGCGCGCGCGGCGGATATCCGCCAGCAGCGCGGGAGGAAAATACGCCTCGTCGATCGGCTGCACGAGGATCGAAATGCGCCCGCCACAGGCGAGCCCCACCGCCCAGGCGGTCTCGTCAGCCACGCCATAATCCAGCCGGCGCGCCTCGCCACGTTCGATCACCTGTTGCGCGGTCGCGATCACATCGCCTTCCACGCAGCCACCGCTGACCGATCCGGCAAAATGGCCATCGTCGCGGATGATGGCGTGCGCGCCCTTCCGGCGCGGCGCCGAACCCCAGGTGTCGATCACGGTCGCCAGTGCCACGCGGTGCCCGGCGTCGAGCCAGCCCTGCGCGGTCGCCAGCAGCATGTCCAAATCGTCGCCCGTTCCGGCCATGTTGCCGGCCTAGCGGGTTTACCCCTTGATCGCCAGCCGTAGTAGCCAGGCAACGGCGCCGATCACCACGACGCTCATCACCCAGATCGCGACGAACCAGCCGATCCGTCGTGCCCAGATCGTGGCGGGGCGCTCAGTGGTCGCCATGGGCGTGATAGCCTTCGTCGCCAACCTTGCCGCGGAACACCCAATAGGCCCAGGCGGTGTAGCCAAGGATGACGGGGATCAGGACGACGGCACCGATCAGCATGAACATCTGGCTCGAATGCGGGGCCGCCGCCTGCCAGATCGATACGCGGCCGGGGATCACGTCCGGCCAGATCGAAATCGCCAGCCCGGCAAAGCTTAAGGCGAAGATGATCAGCGTCCACAGGAACGGCCGCCAGTCCGGTCCGCGCGCAAGCCCGCGCCGGACCATGAAAGCGGCACCCAGCACCAGCAGTGGCATCGGCACCGCGACCAGCAGGCCCGGCCAGACGAACCAGCGCTGCCAATATTGCCCTTCCAGAAACGGCGTCGCCAGGCTCACCGCCGCCAGCGCGATCAGCAGCGCCGGCAACAAGGGCCGGGCGAAGCGCCGCGCGTCCGCCTGCAATGCCCCCTCCGTCTTCCAGATCAGCCAGCCCGCGCCCAGCAGCGCATAGCCGATGACGAGGCTCGCGCCGGTCAGCAGGCTGAACCCGCTCAGCCAATCCCACCAGCCGCCCGAATATGCGCGATCATGCACCTCGATGCCCTGCAGCAGCGCGCCCAGCGTCACCCCTTGCGCGAAAGTCGCGACCAGCGATCCGGCGAAGAAGGCGAAATCCCAGAAGGCGCGGTGGTCGGGATCGCGCCAGCGAAATTCAAAGGCCACGCCGCGAAACACCAAAGCCAGCAGCATCGCGATCAGCGGTGCATAGAGCGCCGGCAGCACGATCGCATAAGCCAGCGGGAACGCCGCCAGCAGCCCGCCACCGCCCATCACCAGCCAGGTTTCATTGCCGTCCCAGACCGGGGCGATGGCGTTCATCGCCGCGTCCCGTTCACGCCCGACCCTGAATTTCGGGAACAGGATGCCGATGCCGAGATCAAACCCGTCCATCAGCACATAAGCCGCAACCGCAATGGCGATAATCGCCGCCCAGATGATCGTCAGGTCCATCACTCGCCCTCCTGCACGGCCTGCGCGGGGGTGATGCCGGCGCTGCGGATCGGGGCGTGATCGGGCGCCGGCTCATGCGGCTGCGGCGCCTTGCCGGCGAGCTTGAGGATGTAGATCGTCCCCGCCGCGAACACGCTGAAATATACGATGACGAACGCGACCAGCGATGCCCCCACCGCCGGGGCGGCCAGCGGCGACACCGCGTCGCGCGTCCGCAGCAGCCCCTGCACCACCCAGGGCTGGCGGCCCACCTCCGTCGTCACCCAGCCGGCGATCACCGCCACGAAGCCCGATGGCCCCATCACCAGCGCGAAGCGGTGCAGCCAGCGCCATTCGTGCAGCTTGCCCCGCATCCGCGCCAGCAGGCTCCACAGGCCGAGCGCCAGCATCAGGAAACCGATCGCCACCATGATGCGGAACGACCAGAAAATGATCCCCACCGGCGGCCGATCCTCCTTCGCCACCGTGTCGAGACCGGCCAATGGCGCGTTCAGGTCATGCTTCAGGATCAGCGACGAAAGCTTGGGGATTTCGATCGCGGCATGCACCGTTTCGGCCGTGCTGTCGGGAATGCCGAACAGGATCAGCGGCGCGCCGTCCGGATGGCTTTGATAATGGCCCTCCATCGCCATCACCTTCACCGGCTGATGTTCCAGCGTGTTGAGCCCGTGCATGTCCCCCGCGAAGATCTGGACGGGCGCCACCAGCGCCGCCATCCACATCGCCATCGAGAACATCGTCTTCACCTGCGGGCTGCGATCGCCCTTCAGCAGGTGCCATGCCGCCACGCCACTCACCGCCAGCGCCGTCGTCAGATAGGCGGCGATCACCGTGTGGACGAGGCGATAGGGAAAGCTGGGGTTGAAGATGATGTCCGCCCAGCCGCCGGCCGGCACGAACTGGCCGGCATCGTTGATGGTGTGGCCCACCGGGGTCTGCATCCACGAATTGGCCGAAAGGATCCAGAAGGCCGAGATGAAGGTGCCGAGCGCCACCGCGCAGGTCGCCGTGAAGTGCAGGCCCCGGCCCACCTTGTTCATACCGAACAGCATCACGCCCAGAAAGCCCGCTTCCAGGAAGAAGGCGGTCAGCACCTCATAGGCCATCAGCGGCCCGATCACCGGCCCGGCCTTGTCGGAAAAGACCGACCAGTTGGTGCCGAACTGGTAGGACATGACGATCCCGGAAACGACGCCCATCGCGAACGCGATCGCGAATATCTTCATCCAGTAACGAAAAAGATCGAGATAATGGTCCTTGCCGGTCTTCAGCCACAATCCCTCAAGCACCGCCAAATAACTGGCCAGCCCGATGGAAAATGCGGGAAAGATGAAGTGGAAGGAAACCGTGAACGCGAACTGCGCGCGCGCCAGGATCAATGCCGTATCGCCGTCAGCCATCATGGCCCCCGTTTCTAGGCTGCCTCGAAATACAAGCAAATCGACAAATTGTCCAAGGCCTTCGACCAGCCGTTGGCGCGGCCGCCCACGCGCTTGAACCCGCCGCCAATCCCCTCCATCTTGCAGGCCACAGGGTTGGGAGGAACTGCATGGCGACGAACGCGACCGAAACCGAAACTGATCTGGTGCTCACCGCGCCCGAACCGGTGAAGGTCGTCCCCGCAGCGAAGGCCGCGGGCCTTGTGCCGCTGCGCGAAGAACAGCGTTCCGCGCTGGAAGAGAAAGCCGAAGCCTTCGTGGCCGAACTGGCGGCGCTCGATGCCAACAGCCCCGAATTCGGCATGAAGGTGGATCAGATCACCAATATGGGCCGGCGCGAGATCGCCGAGGCCGCCGGCCAGTCCAACCGCTTCCTCGATCGCCCCGTCAAGGCGATGGACAAGGATACCGGCGTCGGCACCGACCTCGCCGAACTGCGCCGCACGATCGAGGATCTCGACCCCGGCAAGCAGGGCAATCTGCTCGCGCCCAAGAAGCTGTTCGGGATCATCCCGTTCGGCAACAAGATGCGCAATTATTTCGACGGCTATAAATCCGCGCAGAGCCACATCTCGTCGATCCTGGCGCGCCTGGCGGGCGGCAAGGACGAACTGCTGAAGGACAATGCCGCGATCGACGTGGAACGGCAGAATCTGTGGGCCGCCATGGGGCGGCTGGAACAGATGATTCACGTCTCCAAGGCGCTCGACGCCAAGCTCGAAGCGCGCGCGATGGATCTGGAGATCGCCGATCCCGCCAAATCGAAGGCGATCCGCGAAACCGCGCTTTTCTATGTCCGCCAGCGCTCCACCGATCTGCTCACCCAGATGGCGGTGACGGTACAGGGGTATCTCGCGCTCGATCTCGTCAAGAAGAACAATGTGGAACTGGTGAAGGGCGTCGATCGTGCTTCCACCACCACCGTCGCGGCGCTCCGCACGGCCGTCACCGTCGCGCAGGCGCTCACCAACCAGAAGCTCGTGCTGCAGCAGATCACCGCGCTCAATACCACGACGGCGGGCATGATCGAATCGACCGGCGAATTGCTGCGCACCCAGACCGGCGAAATCCACAAGCAGGCGGCCTCGTCCACCATCCCGCTCGAAACGCTGCAGCGTGCTTTCCAGAACATCTATGATACGATGGACAGCATCGACAAGTTCAAGCTGGAGGCGCTGTCCTCGATGAAGCAGACGGTCGACACGCTGAGCAATGAGGTCGAAAAATCGCGCGGTTACATCGCGCGCGCCGAAGGTGCGGCCAAGGGCCAGATCACCGGCGGCAACCAGCCCGATCCCTTCACTCCGGTGGATCGCTGATGGTCGATTCCAGCCGCGTTCTCGAACAGGCCGAAGCCATGCTCCGCCGCGTCTCGCCAGAGGCGCAGCGGATGCGGGTGCGTGCGCGCAAGCGGCGCCGGGCCGCCTTTTTCCGCCGTTTCAAGCTGGCGGTCATGGCGGCGCTGGCGGTGCTGATCGGCGCCGGCATCCTCGTCGCGCTCAACATCAGCTTCCCGGTGTTTCTGGCGGGTCTGGTCGCGATCTTCGTCGCGCTCGGCATCCTGTTCTGGCCTTCCGCGCCGGAGCCGACGGCCGACACGCTGGTGCAGAGCGAGATCAAGGCGCTGCCGCAACAGACGGAACAGTGGCTCGAACGCCAGCGCCCGGCGCTGCCGGCCCCGGCCCAGCGGCTCGCCGACGGCATTGGCGTCCGGCTGGAAGCACTCGCCCCACAACTCGCGACGCTCGATCCGGCGACACCCGCCGCATATGAAATCCGCAAGCTGATTGGCGAGGAACTGCCCGAACTGGTCAGCGGCTATCAGCGCGTCCCGGCCTCGCTCCGGCGGGAAGAACGCAACGGCAAGTCGCCCGATCGCCAGCTCGTCGAAGGGCTGGAAGTCGTCGAAAGCGAACTCGCCCGCATGACCGAGCAACTGGCGTCGGGCGATCTCCATCGCCTCGCCACGCAGGGCCGCTTTCTCGAGCTCAAATATCGCGGCGAAGGCGAAGGCTGAGCCATTCGCCGATGATGACCGCTGCGATCGCCCTTCCCCGCATCCTGCGCATCGGCGGCGGCGCCTGCCGCACGGCGGGCGATGTGCTGGTTCAGCTCGGCCTGTCGCGGCCGCTGATCGTAACCGACAATTTCGTCGTCGCGCAGGGCTGGGCCGAACGGCTGCAGGCCGATCTCGCCTCCGCCGGCATCACCGCCCGCATCTTCGCCGATACCGTGCCCGATCCCACCGTGGCGTCGATCGACGCAGGGCTCGCCTGCCTGCGCCAGGCCGCGCATGATTGCGTCATCGGCTTCGGCGGCGGCAGCCCGATCGACAGCGCCAAGGCGATCGCCGTTCTCGCGGCGCACGGCGGCGCCATGGCCGATTACAAGGTGCCCCATGTGCAGGACGCACCGGGCCTGCCGGTCATCGCCATTCCCACCACCGCCGGCACCGGATCGGAAGCGACCCGCTTCACGATCATCACCGATGAAGCCAGCGACGAAAAGATGCTCTGCGCCGGGCTCGCTTACCTGCCCGTCGCCGCCCTGGTCGATTATGAGCTGACGCTGACCAAGCCGCGCCGGCTGACCGCCGATACCGGCATCGATTCGCTCACCCATGCGATCGAGGCCTATGTCTCGCGCCGCGCCAATCCGTTCAGCGATGGCATGGCGCTCAACGCAATGCGGGCAATCGCCGCCAATCTCCGCCGCGCCTGCGCCGATCCTCTCGATCGCGCGGCGCGCGAAGCGATGATGCTGGGGGCAACGCAGGCCGGCATCGCCTTTTCCAACGCATCCGTCGCGCTGGTCCACGGCATGAGCCGGCCGATCGGTGCGCACTTCCATGTCCCCCACGGCCTTTCCAACGCGATGCTGCTGCCCGCCGTCACCGCCTGGTCGGCGCCTGCCGCCCTTCCGCGCTATGCCGATTGCGCCCGCGCCATGGCGCTCGCCGACGACAAGGAAGGCGATCAGTCAGCCGTCGCGCGGCTCGTCGATGAACTAGCCAGGCTCAATGCCGATCTCGACGTGCCCTCCCCCGGCCAATGGGGCATCGATGCCGATCGATGGAATGCGCTGGTGCCGCTGATGTGCGAACAGGCACTCGCCTCCGGTTCCCCCGCCAACAATCCGCGCGTGCCAAATGCGGCCGAAATGGCGGAGCTCTACGCCCGCGCCTGGGGCTGAGGTGACGATGGTCTGACCACGATGATGGTCGGCGGAGCTGCCCCAAGCGGGAACTTCCCTGTCCATCGCACGCTCTTTGCGCGGAGGCTCAGGATGGCGGCACGCGCATATTGGCAGGGCCAGATTCGTCTGGCGCTCGTATCGATCCCGGTGGAAATCTACCCCGCCACACGATCCGGCGCGGCGATTTCGTTCCGCCAGATCCACGAACCGACGGGTAAGCCGATCCGTTACGAGAAGGTGGTGGCGGGCGTCGGCCCCGTCGATCGCGACGAGATCCTGAAGGGCTACGAGATTTCCAAGGGCAATTATGTCCTTCTGGAAGACGAGGAAATCGAAGCGGTGAAGATCGAGAGCCGCAAGACGCTGGATCTCGTCCAGTTCGTCGAGGCCGATGCGATCGACGTGCTTTATTATGAAAAGCCCTATTTCGTCCTGCCCGCCGACGATCTGGCCGAAGAAGCCTATGCCGTGCTGCGCGATGCCTTGCGGGAAACGAAGAAAGTGGGGCTGGGCCAGCTTTCGGTGCGCGGGCGCGAGCAGCTGGTATCGCTGAAGCCGTGCGGGCGCGGGCTGGTGCTGGAGGTGCTGCGCTATGCCGATGAGGTGACGCGCGCGCAGACCTATTTCCGCGCCCTGCCCGACGCGCAGGCCGACGCCGACATGCTCGATCTTGCCCGCACGATCATCGACAAGAAGACCGCCCCCTTCAAGCCGGAGGAATTTCACGACCGCTATGTCGATGCGCTCCACCGCCTGATCGACAAGAAGAAAAAGGCCAAAGGCAAGCGCGTCATCGAGGATGTCGAGGAACCGGCAAGCCCCCGCGGCGGCAATGTCATCGACCTGATGGCCGCGCTCAAGAAATCGGTTGGCGATGGTGGCAGCCGATCGGCGGCGAAGAAGCCGACGGCCGGCAAGTCGCCCGCATCCGCTACCAAGGCGACGGCGAAGCGGCAGCCAGCGAAGCGCCGGACGGCCTGATGCCCGACGACACGCTCGCGCCTTACAACGCCAAGCGCAATTTCACCCGGACGCGTGAACCCGCCGGCAAAGTCGGTAAGACCGGGGGCAATAGCTTCGTCGTCCAGAAGCATGAAGCGACACGGCTCCATTGGGATTTCCGGGTGGAAATGGACGGCGTGCTCAAAAGCTGGGCGGTCACCAAAGGCCCCAGCCTCGATCCCGCCGATCGCCGGCTGGCGGTGCGGACCGAGGACCACCCGCTCAGCTATGGCGATTTCGAGGGCGCGATTCCGAAGGGCGAATATGGCGGCGGCACCGTGATGCTGTGGGACCGGGGGACATGGGCGCCGGTGCCGGGCAAAAGCGCCGACGATCTGAAGGACGGCCATCTCCACTTCGTCCTGCATGGCGAACGGATGAAGGGCGAATGGCTGCTCGTCCGCATGAAAGGGCGCCCCGGCGAGAAGCGCGAAAACTGGCTGCTGCGCAAGATCGAGGACAGCGAAGCCGAACCCGGCGATGGCGACAGGCTGGTCGCGCGCGCACTGACCAGCGTGCTGACCGGCCGTTCGATGGCGGCAATCGCGGCGGACAAGGGCGGCACCCAATCGCTCGCCGGCCTGGACGGCAAGGCCTTCGCGCGGAAAATGGCGACAGCCCGCACCCACAATGCCGGGCTGAAAGCGCGCGGGAAGCGGCGGGGCGGGCCGCCGCGCTTCGCATCACCGCAACTGGCGACGCTGGTGGACAGCGTTCCGCACGGCAATGACTGGCTGCACGAAATCAAGTTCGATGGCTATCGCGCCCTGATCGCGGTGGCCGGTGACAAGGTGAAGCTGTTCACCCGCAACGGCCTCGACTGGACCGCGAAGTTCGGCCCCTTGGTGAGCGCATTCGCCGCGATCGACCTGCCCCCTGCCCTGATCGACGGCGAGATCGTGGCCTTCGGGGCGGATGGCAATCCCAGCTTCGCCACCTTGCAAGCCGCGCTCAAACGCGGCCACGGCGAGAAGCCGGCGGACGCACCGTTCAGCTTCTTCGCCTTCGACCTGCTGTCGCTGGACGGCATGGACCTGAAACCCCTCACGCTCATCGAGCGCAAGGAAAGGCTTGAGGCGCTGCTGCGCGATGCACGCGCGCCCATCCACATTGCCGATCACGTCATCGGCGCGGGCGAGGCATTATATCGGTCGATGTGCGACGCCGGGCAGGAAGGCATCATCTCCAAGCGCGCCGATGCGCTCTATCGCGCCGGGCGGACCAGAAGCTGGGTGAAGATCAAATGCACGCGGCGGCAGGAATTCGTCATCATCGGCTGGTCGAAATCCCGCGCCAGGGGACGTCCGTTCGCATCATTGCTGCTGGCCCAGCATGAAGGGCGCACGCTTCGCTACAAGGGCAAGGTCGGCACCGGGTTCGACGCCGCCGCGATGGACGAACTGGCACGCGCGATGGCCCCGCTGGCGGTGGACGAGGCGCCGGCTGACGTGCCGCCCACCGATGCGCGGGGCGCAAGCTGGATCGCGCCGAAGCTGGTGGCGGAAATCGCCTTTGCCGAATTCACGGCCGACGGCCGCGTCCGCCATGGCAGCTTCCTCGGGCTGCGCGCGGACAAGAAGCCACGTGAGGTGAAGCCGGAACGGAGCCGCCCTGCCCCCGCCCCCGCCAGTGCCGTGACCATCACCCACCCGGATCGCGTGATCTTTCCGGAAAGCGGGCAGACCAAAGGCGAGCTTGCCGATTATTATGGACGGGTTGCACCGCTGATGCTGCCCTTCGCCGCACGGCGGCCGATCAGCCTCGTCCGCTGCCCGCAGGGACGCGCCAGAAAATGCTTCTTCCAGAAGCATGACAGCGGGTCTTTCGGCAGCCATGTCCGGCATGTGCCGATCCGCGAAAAGGGCGGCCAGACCGAGGATTATCTCTATATCGAGGACGGCGACGGCCTTGCCGCCTGCGTCCAGATGGGGACGATCGAGTTTCACGGCTGGGGCAGCCGCGTCGATGCCGTGGAAAAGCCCGACCGGATGATCTTCGATCTCGACCCCGATGTCGGGCTGGATTTCGACGCCGTAAAGCGTGCCGCGCGCGACATCCGCGATCGGCTGCGCGACATCGGCCTCGTCTCCTTCGCCTTGCTGTCGGGCGGCAAGGGCGTGCATGTCATTGCTCCGCTGACCCCCGGCCACGATTGGGAAACCCACAAGGATTTCGCCTCCCGCTTCGCGCAGGCGCTGAGCGTCGCCGAGCCGGATCGGTTCGTGGCGACAATGAGCAAGGCGAAGCGCAAGGGGCGCATCTTCATCGATTGGCTGCGCAACCAGCGTGGCAGCACCGCCATCCTGCCCTATTCTGCGCGCGCTCGTGCCGGAGCGCCGGTGGCGGCGCCGATCGACTGGGACGAACTGGACGGAATGAAAGACGCCCATCCCTTCGCCATCGGCGACGCCGCGACGCTGATCGAGCGCGCATCGCGGCTCAAGGGCTGGGGCTTCGCAGCGCAGGGCTTGCCTCCCCTCTGATCCGCAGCCGCCAAAATCCGCCACGGCAATGCTATGCCATCAGGATCGCGCCGACCGCCTTTGCCAGATCGTCGAGATGCCGTTCGATCGCCGCGTCGCGCGCCGGGCCGGGTTCCGGGGCGAGCTGGATCATGAAGACGAGCGTCGCCCCGGCGGCGATGCGCATCACCGCATCGGGGACGACGGGGCCGATTTCGCCCCGCGCCTCCGCCGCCTTGAGGACGAGCGCGAGCGGCATGCTGGTGCGATCCCAGCTCGGCGCGCCAAGCTCGCGTTCGGGGCCGCCCGCCATTTCGCGGAGTACGATGCCGAGCATCGCGGGGCGGCGCAGCATGAACCCGATCCACAGGCGGCAGATGGCGACCACCTGCCCCGCGACCGCGCCGCTTTCGGGATCGACCGCGCGGGCTTCCGCCGCGAAATCATCGGCCAGCCGGTCCACCACTTCGCGGAACAATGACGCCTTGTCGGAGAAGAAATGCGCGATCGCCGGCGCGGTGCGGCCGACATCGGCGGCGATATCCTGCAGGCGCGCACCATCGAAACCCTGTGCGGCGAAGCGCCGTTCGGCCGCGTCGAGGATCAGCCCGCGCGTTTCGCTGCCGCGCGGTCCCCAGGCCTGATGCCGCGTACCCACCGCCATTTTCCTGCCCGCCCTTGCCGCCTGAACCGTCACGCTATTCCCCATCGCACGCTCCGCCAACCCCACTTACTGAATTTACATTAAGTAAGTGGGTACTAAACTTTTTCTCAAAGACAATCGAGGAGAGACACCATGGCCGCCATTTCGCCACTGCCGATCCGCGCGCGATCGAGCCTGCCGACCTATCCCAATGGCTGGTTTCGGGTTGCGGCGTCGGGCGATGTGGTGGCCGACGCGATGTTCCCCGTCACCTATTTCGGCCGCCACTTCATCGTGTTTCGCGCGCCCGACGGCAGCCCGCGCGTGGCCGACGCCTATTGCCCGCACCTCGGCGCGCATCTTGCCAGCCACACCGGATCGCTGAAGGACGGCACGATCACCTGCCCCTTCCACCGCTGGCAGTTCGAAACGGATGGCGGCGCCTGCACCAAGATCAACTATACCAAGGTGATCCCGCCGCGCGCGCGGCTGAAAATGTATCCCGCCGTCGAAGGCAATGGCATGATCATGATGTGGTTTCACGATCAGGATGCCGAACCCGACCACCAGCCCTGGATCGAACCGCGGCTGGCTGACGAACCCTGGCTGAGTTCCGAACCGATGCAGTGGCGGATGCATGCCCAGCAGCAGGAATTCATGGAGAATATCTTCGATTCCGCGCACATCCTGGAACTGCACAATTCGGAAACCCTGCCCCGCTTCGTTTCGTGCGACGATCATGGCACGGGGATGACCATCATCCTCGACATCGACGTGCCCGACCCCGAATATCCGGTGTCCAAGTGCATCAACCATTATTCGGGCATCTCGGTCACGGTGCAGCACAACCTGTCGCGCACCGAGAATTTCATCGCGATCAGCTTCACGCCGGTGGACGAGGAGACGGTGGAGATGAACGCGCGCATCTATTTCAAGGACCTCGGATCGGACGAGGCCAATGGCGTGTTCGGCAAAATGTTCACCGAACGCTGGATGTTCGAGGTGGAACAGGATCTGGCCATCCTGAACCACAAGAAGCATCTCGAACGGCCGCTGCTCTGCGCGGGCGATGGGCCGATCATGCGCTGGCGCGAATATGCCCGCCGCTTCTATTCGGAAAGCCCGGCGATCGCGGCGGAGTGAGGATCATGCCGGCAGCGCGCGCCAACGGGTCGACCGGATGGCAAGCGCGAGGCCAAGCATGGCGAGGATCACCGACGCGGCGACGACCGGCCACCAGCCGGCGGCTTCCCACAGGACGCCGCCCACCCAGCCCATCACGCTGGCGCCGACATAGTAACTGAGCAGATAGAGCGCGGCGGCATGGCCGCGATCGCGCGTGGCGATCTGCCCCACCCAGCCGCTGGCGATGGCGTGGCCGACGAAGAAGCCGATGGTGAGCACGACGATGCCGCCGACGACGATGGCGAGCGAGGCCGAGGTGGTTAGAGCGATGCCGGCGATCATCACCAGCATGCCGATCGCCAGCGGCCGCGCCTGGCCGAAGCGCGCCGCGATCTCGCCCGCGACGATGCTGGCGACGATGCCGAAGGCATAGACGAACAGGATCAGGCTGATCGCCGTCTGGCTGAGGCCGAAGGGCGGCTGCATCAGCACGAAGCCGATGAAGTTGAAGAAGGTGACGAACACGCCGCCGAGCACGAAGCCCTGGACGAGCAGCAGGCGCAACCGGCCATTGGCGATATGGGCGCCCCAGGCAAGCAGATGCGCCCGCACGCGCAGCCGGCCGTGGCGGACGCCATGCTGCGCACGCGGCAAAAGCGCCGCGAAGATGAGCGCGCCGGCCAAGGTGACGATGCCGATCGCGGCCAGCGCCATGCGCCATGATCCATGATCGGCGATCAGCCCTGCCGCAACCCGCCCGATCATCGCGCCAAGACCGGTGCCGGCGATGAAGATGGCGCTGGCCCGGCCCGCATCGACCGGTTCCATCTCCTCCGCCACATAAGCGAGCGCAACGGCGGGCATGCCGCCAAGCAGCACCCCTTCGAGCAGCCGCGAGGCGAGGAAGAGCGGCCAATCGGCGATCGCGCTGCCCGCGACGCTGACCAGCCCGGCGCCGAGCATCGACAGGAACATCAGCCGGCCACGATCCGCGATTTCGGCGATCGCGCCGGAAACCATGATCGCGAAGGCGAGCGCGCCGGTGGTGAAGGACAAGGCCAGCGCGCTATCCGCCGCGCCCACGCCAAATGCGTGGACGAGATCGGGCAGCAGCGGCTGGATGCAGAAGACCAGCGAGAAACTGGCATAGCCCGCGATGAACAGCGCCACGACGGCACGGCGATAAGCGGGCGTTCCACGCGACAATCGCGCCGGCGCGCTCAAGACGGGGCTCGGGCGGTGCCGGCTCGACATGACAATCAGTTCCGCAGGAAAAGGACGGGCGACGGCTTATCCGCCATCGCCCGCCCCCGATCAATCGACGCGATAATCGGCAAGCTCGGGCTTGCGCGTCGCCGTCCAGTAATCGACCAGACGATAGGGCCAGGACAGGAACACGCGGCCCTTGCTGTTGCGATAATAGCTCTGCGCCTTGGGATGGGCCCAGATCATCGATTTCATCCGCTCTTCGATCTGGCCGTTCCACGCCTCGAACGCGCCTTGCGTCGGTTCGATCGTGCGGGCGCCCTTTTCGACGAGATGGTCGAGGCATTCGATGATGTAGTTGATCTGCGTTTCCGAGATCAGGTTCTGCCCCGCCGCATGGTTGGGCGCGCTGTTCGGCCCGACGGTGAGGAAGTAGTTCGGATAGCCCGGCAGGGTGACGCCCAGATAGGACCGGGGATCATCCGCGCCCCATTCATCGCGCAGGTTGCGGCCGTCGCGACCGCGCACCTCCAGCTTGCCGAGCATGTTCGCCACGTCGAAGCCGGTGGCGCAGATGATCACGTCATATTCCAGCTCGCGACCGTCAGCCATGCGGATGCCGTTGGGCACGAAGCGTTCGATGCGATCGGTTTCGAGCGCCACATTGTCCTTCTTCAGCGCGTCGAACCAGCCGCCGTCGAGGATGATGCGCTTGCAGAAGATCGGATAATCCGGGGTCAGCTGGGCCAGCAGATCGGGCCGATCGGCGAATTTGTGGTTGAGATGGGCGAGCGCATATTGCCGCACGCCATCGTTGACCGCCGACACCGAGGGCGAATCCTTGGGCCAGTTGGGATCGACCAGCACATTGGCGAACAGGCCGTCGGCCGCGAACCAATAGACGCGGAAGCGGAACCATTCGCGGTAGAAGGGAATGTGCCGGAGCGCATATTTCACGCCGTCGGTAACATCGTCCATGATTTCCGGGTTGTAGATCACCCAGTGGCGGCTGCGCATGAACACGGTGAGCTGCCCCACCTCGTCCGCGATCGCCGGAACGAGCTGGGCGGCGCTGGCACCGGTGCCGATCACCGCCACGCGCTTGCCCTTGAGATCGATCGACGGATCCCAGGTGGCGGTGTGCATCATCGGCCCCTGGAAATCTTCCAGCCCGGGAATGTCGGGGAACTTCCAGCGATTGACCGGGCCATGGGCGTTGATGACGGCGTTGGCCGAGATCACTTCCTCGCTGCCATCAGCCTTGCGCACGGTGACCCGCCAGAGCGACGCCGCTTCGTCGAAGGCCAGCTTGGTGACCATCGTGTTGAAGCGGATGTTGCGCCGCAGTTCATATTTGTCGGCAACGTGCAGAAGATAATTCTGCATGTCTTCGCCATGCGGATGGTAGGTGCTCCATTCCGGGCTGATTTCGAACGAATAGGAATAGAAGTGGCTGGGCGTATCGACGCCGACGCCCGGATAGCGATTTTCGTACCACGTGCCGCCGACTTCGGGGTTCTTTTCGATCGTCACATAATCATAGCCGGCTTCGGCAAGTTTGATGCCCGCGCACAGGCCGGTGAGGCCGGCGCCGATGACCAGCACCTTGAAATCGGCCGGCGGCGTCTGGCGCCCGGCGATCTCGTTGCGGGGGAGCGGCAGCTTCAAGCCGATCTGGTCGTACAGCAGCGGCACGAATTCATCGGCCACCTCTTCGCCCACGCCCACCGCCATCATCCGGCGCATCAGTTCGTCGGACGGCGGCGTGGCCTTGGCGATGCCGGGAACGGTGAGCGCCTCCAGCAGCTTGGCCCGCAGATCCTCGATGCATTCGCCGGGAATTTCGGTCGGCGGCATGCTGTAGGGCGGCCGGATATAATTCTGGAAAGCATCGAGCATCGCGGCGTCGTGCGTCAGGTGCACATAGGACATCAGCAATGTCGGCACATTCGCCTCGGCCAGCGCAGCGCGCAGTTCCGGGCTGTCGCCAAGCGGCAGTTTTCGTTCGTTCTGGCTCACTTCTTCCTCGCCACGCGCCATGGGCCCCTCCACTCGATGATTCATTGTGAGTGTTTACTTACTAATTCGCCCGGACCGCGGCAAGCGAAAAGCCGCCGCATGGCCGGAAAGCGGAAACGGAAAGCGCCGGCACCCCTTGCAGGGCACCGGCGTCTCCCCCCGTTAAAATCAGGCCCGCGTCAGAAATTGAACAATGCGGTCAGGCCCAGTTCGCGCGGCGTGGTGCTGCTGATCTGGCGATAGCCCGAATCGAAGGCGACACCCGGCGCCACCGTGCCGATCTGGAAATTGCCCTGGCTGATATTGCTGATCCGCTGCTGGTTGAGCAGGTTCTTGGCAAAGATCGACACTTCCCAGCGACGATCCGGGCCACGCAGACCCGCATAGAGGTTCAGCGTCTCGCGGCTGCGATAATCATAATTGGCAACCGTCGAGTTGAAGCCCGGGCGATAGGTGAACAGCCCGCGCACGAACGGTTCGTAATCGCCGATTTCGAACCGATATTCGGCATTGGCGGTGAAGCTGAACTTCGGCTGTTCGGCAATCCGATCGTTGCGCACGCACATCGCCACCTGCTCGCCCACCGGCACGCTGGGCGCGCCGTTGGCATCGGGCACGCCATCGCCGTTGAAATCGTTGCAGGGCGCCATCGCATTGTCGAACTTGGCATCGACATAGGATGCGCTGGCCGAGAAATCGAAGGCATCCCAACGACCGCCCAGCGTGGCTTCGACGCCCTTCACAGTGGCATCGCCATTGAAGTTGAAGGCGAACTGGCCATCGGAGATGCCGTTGGACAGCGTCGAATAATGGATGCCGCTGACGCGCGAGATATAGCCGTCGAACTTCTGCCAGAAGCCGCTGATGTTGAACGTCAGGTGACGATCGAGGAAGGCGGACTTCAGGCCGACTTCGATCGCGTCCGAACGCTCCGGATCGGTCAGGATCAGCGACGTATCGAGCGGCGCGGTGAGGCCCACCGCCGCCGTCGGCGCGCGATAGGAGCGGCCGTAGGACACATAAGCGGTAAGATCGGGCGTGAATTCGTAGGTGAGGTTCGCGCCGCCGGTCAGCACGTCATGCTTCTGCGTCGCTACCGCCGGATTGACCGTATCGAACGGCCCCTGCACGAACGCCGGGATGCCGGCCGGCGTATAGCCGGGCGAGGTGAGCGTGAGCAGGCTGCGCTGGATCGACTTCAGGAAGGAATAGCGGCCGGCCAGTTCGAAGCGCAGCTGATCGGTGAACTGGAAGCTGCTGCTGGCCGCGATCGCGAAGGTGCGCTGGTTGACCGGCGCAAGGATGTCCGCCTGGATCGGCAGATAGGCGCCGAAGCTGGGCGGCAGCGGGGTCAGCGGCACCGGATTCACGAAGAACTGGTCGGCCGGCTGGGAGACGGTGACGTCGCCCGTCTGCTTCGAATAATAGACGCTGGCCGAATAATTCCAGAAGCTGCGATCGGCGGACGCCAGGCCCAGCTCGGCGGTGTTCACGATATAGGGCGTGCGGACGTCCTGCAGGAACACATAATCCGGGATGGCATTGCCATAATCCTGGTCCGAACGCTGGCGAAGCAGCGTGTTCTGGTGGCCGGCGAGCAGTTCGAGCGTGTGGGCACCGAGATCCCAGTTCGCGTCGAGCGTGACCATGTGGCTGCGGTTGCGGAAGTTGAGCGGACCTTCGGTCACACCGATGCGATCCTTGACGCCCGCCGCCGGGCCGCTGCGCGCCGGGGTGAGCAGGCTCGGCTGGTTACCGTCGCCCAGCACCTGCTGATACTGGTCGTTTTCCGAATAGAGATACTGGTAGGTGACGACCGCGTTGAAATTGTCGGTCGGCGCCAGCGCCAGCGACACGCGCGCGCTTTCGGTGGTGCTGCGCGAGCTGGCGTCGCGATTGACGTTATCGACCTGGTTGAGATCGTTGCGGTCGATCAGCATCGCGGCGCGGATCGCCACGCGATCCTGCACCAGCGGGATCGAGGCGGCCGCCTGGAAGTTGATCGCGTCACGATCGGTAACGGTGCCCTGCACATAGCCGTCGACTTCGTTGAGATCGGGCCGGCGCGTCCGCATCGTGATCGCGCCCGCCGGTGCCGTCCGTCCGCGCAGTGCGCCCTGCGGCCCGCGCAGCACTTCCACCTGCTCCAGATCGTACATCGCGGTGAAGGCGGTCTGCGCGTCGACCGAGATTTCGTTGAAATAGATATCGACCGCGGGCGACGTGCCCTGATCGGGATCGAACGAGATGCCGCGCAGCGTGGCGGTGTTGTTGCGGCCGACCGTGTTGCTGAGTTCAAGCCCCGGCGACAGCAGCTGGACGTCCTTGACGTCGAACAGGTTGAGCTTCTGCAGCGTTTCGCCCGACGCCACGTTGATCGACATCGGCACGTCCTGCAGCGACTGCGCCTGACGCGTCGCCGTCACCACGATTTCCTCAAGCGCGCCGGCGCCTTCGGACGACTGCGCCGCAGCCGGTGAAACCAGCGCGAGCGACGATGCGCCCGCCGCAAGAAACGCAAAGGTTACGCGTCCAAACCCCATGGAATTCACCGAAACTCTCCCCTTGATGTTGGCATGTACCTGCCGCGCGATGCGGCGAAAATCCGCACGCCCAGGCAGCAGCCGGGCACGCCGTTTCCGATTCTGTTGTTGTTGGATGTCCGATCCGGAACGCCCGGCCCGATCAGGGCTGGAGCATTTCCACCACTTCGATCAGATGCCCTTCGACGTCCGTCACGAAGCCGACCTTGACGCCATGTTCGCGCTGTTCGCGGACTTCCTGGACGATCTTGCCGCCGGCCGCGACCGCGCGCTCCACGAACGCCACCACGTCGGGCGTGATGAAGCCGAGGATCACTTCGTCATTGGTCGGCTTGGGCGCCCCGCCGAACTTGAGCAGCACGAAGGTGGCCGCGCCGACGCCGGTGGCGTTGAACAGGATTTCGCTGATCGGCCGTCCCGCGATTTCGCTTTCGACGCGATAGAGCTCGGTCAGCCCACAGACCTGCTTGTAGAAATCCCCGATCTTTTCGAGATCGTGGACGAGCAGCTTGGTGAAGCCGAAATGCGCAGCCTGAGATTCCATGACACCCTTTCCACCTCCGCCCGCCGCGCTGTTATGCGGCGAACCACGGCCGATCCGCGCCCCTCCGTTCGGCCAAGGGCGCATCCGATCCGCTCATATTGTTAGTGAGCACTTACAATAATTGGAGGGCCGTGCAAGCCCGGATCGCTATTGGAAGATGGCTGTGCGGAAAATGCAACAGGCTGGGATAGGACGGGTTTCAAGGGGCCTGCCGGCCCGAACCACACCGCGGGAAGAAGGGCGCCGGCATACTGCCCGTCTACGGGATGACGGCTTCCGCTGATTTCGGCCAAATTTCCGCCTGTCAGGACACGTCGACATTGCGGTCGTTCGTTCATAAACGTCATGCCAGCGAAGGCTGGCATCGTATCGGGGCTGGTGTAGCGTCGCCGCATACGCAGTGGCGGTTGGACCTATATCCTTACTAACAAGCCGAACGGCGTTCTCTATATCGGTGTCACCACCGATCTCGCCGCGCGCATGATGCAGTATCGCAGAGGTGCGGGTTCGGCCTTCTGCCGGAAACATGGCCTGGATCGGCTGATCCTTGCCGAGCCGCATGACAGCATCGTCGAAGCCATCGCCCGTGAGAAGGCTCTGAAGGCGTGGCAACGCGCATGGAAAATCCGGTTGATCGACGCCGCCAATCCTCAATGGGATGATCTGTTCGAACGCATCCTGTAACCGCCAGCGATGCCAGCCTTCGCTGGCATGACGTTTTTGGGTGTGTCCGCTTCCCCCGGCCATAGCCCCATTCGGAAGCCGTTCAGCGCCCCCAAAACCTGCCGGCCAGTCGGCACCGGAGTTTGTCCATGCGCCAACTTCGCTTCAGGCGAGAGACTGCCACAGGAAGGCGATGAAGCTCGCCGTCAGGCCGAGCAGGAAGACGCGATAGGCATAACCCAGGAAGCGATATTTCTTCCGTTCGAGCACGCGGCCATTCTGGTAGATGTCGTGCGCCATGGTGCGGAAGATATCCTCGTCGGCATACGCCTTCTCGACCAGCCGCTCGACATAATCGTCTTCGTCGAGTTGAGTGAAGGAGCCGAAGAACAGCAGGTTCACCCAAGCCGTCTTGCGGGTATGCGTGGCCGGCAGGATCGCCAGCACCGCCAGCACCGCCGAAAAAAAGGCGGCAGCGCCCAGAATGAGGAGCGGCAGCGGCGCACCTGCCCCCTTGGACTGGCCGATCGTGATCGTGAAGATCACGAAGGTGGCGCCCATCAGGATCGACGCCTTCTGATCGGCCATCTGGCTCAACTGCACGTGGATCTGCTGGGTCGTGCGCATCAGGTGGATGCCGTTCACCGATGGCACCCGCTTCGTCCCGTCGCTCATCGCCCCACTCCCCAATCGCCGACGAACATTGCATGGCATTTTGGAACTTGCCAAGCCGTCGCCCATTTCCCGCCGCAATCGCTTGGCAAGCGGCCGCGCACAGTTTTAAGGACCAATCCATGAGCAATCGTGACGAAACCTTCGCCAAGGTGGCGGAAGCCATCGAACCCTTCAACAAGAAGGGCATCGACCTGACCGAAGCCACCACCTTCGCCGGCGACCTCGAATGGGATAGCCTGACGGTGATGGACTTCGTGGCGGCGGTCGAAGACGAATTCGACATCATCATCACGATGAACATGCAGGCGGAGATCGAAACCGTGGGCCAGCTGGTCGACGCGGTGGAAAAGCTCCGGGCCTGATCCCAACCCTCGCCTCCGGCGCCAACCTGGCTGGCGCGGCGGCCCGTAACGATTTCTGGATCGCATTATGACCGACCTATTTTCCAAGTTCGACGCCCTTATCGCCGAGCGGCAGGCCCTGCTCGATACGGGCGTGCGCGATCCGTTCGCCATCGTGATGGATGAAGTGAAATCGCCGACGCTGGCGATCATCCAGGGCAAGCCGACGATCCTTCTGGGCACCTACAATTATATGGGCATGACGTTCGATCCGGACGTCGTGGCCGCCGGCAAGAAGGCGCTCGACGATTTCGGCGCCGGCACCACCGGCAGCCGCGTGCTCAACGGCACCTATCAGGGCCACAAGGAGTGCGAGGAGGCGCTGAAGGAATTTTACGGCACCGAGCATGCGATGGTCTTTTCGACCGGATATCAGGCCAATCTCGGCATGATCTCCACGATCGCGGGCAAGGGCGACTATGTGATCCTGGATGCCGACAGCCACGCGTCGATCTATGACGGCTGCGCACTGGGCAATGCCGAAATCGTGCGCTTCCGCCACAATTCGGTCGAGGATCTCGACAAGCGGCTCGGCCGCCTGCCGGCGGATGCGCAGAAGCTGGTCGTGCTGGAAGGCGTCTATTCGATGCTCGGCGATATCGCGCCGCTGCCCGAAATGGTGGCCGCCGTGCGCAAGCACCCCAATTGCATGATCCTGGTGGACGAGGCCCATGGCATGGGCTTTTTCGGCCCCAACGGCCGTGGCGTCTATGAGGAGCTGGGCGTCGAGAAGGACATCGACTTCGTGGTCGGCACCTTCTCCAAATCGGTCGGCACGGTCGGCGGCTTCTGCGTGTCGAACCACCCCAAGTTCGAAGTGCTGCGCCTCGTCTGCCGGCCTTATGTGTTCACCGCGTCGCTGCCGCCGAGCGTGGTTGCCACCGCCGCCACCTCGATCCGCAAGCTGATGCACGCGGGCGACAAGCGCACACACCTGTGGAAAAATTCCAAGCGGCTGCACGCGGGACTGCGCGAAATGGGCTTCACGCTCGGCACCGAGACCGCCCAGTCGGCGATCATCGCGGTGATGCTGCCCGATCAGGAAATCACCGTGCGGATGTGGCAGGCGCTGCTGGAACTCGGCGTCTATGTGAACATGGCCCGCCCGCCCGCCACCCCGGCCGGCACCTTCCTGCTTCGCTGTTCGCTGTGCGCCGAACATTCGGACGAACAGGTGGGCGATATCCTGGAACGCTTCCGTGCGGCCGGCCAGGCGGTGGGCTGCATCGGCTGATCGCACGACAAGGGCGGCCAATTGCGTTGCCCGAATATGCTGCTAGATTTTCCCGTGACATGGGGAGCGCAGGCATAGACGCCACGCACGAAGGGACGCGCCGGGAAGCATGGCGACGGGGGCTGGCGATCATCGCCGCCCTTGCCGCTGCCGCATTCCTGATCGGCCTTGTCGTGCTGGTCGCATCGTCCAATCGCGAACGCGATGCGGCGATGGTGCGCGAACGCCACAGCTATGAAGTGGTGATCGTTTCGCGCGCGCTCGATGCCGCGCTCGCCCGATCGGAAGCGGCGCTGGGGCGGTTCGTCGTCAGTTCCGACAAACAGACCGGCGCGCTCTATTTCGACGAATGGCGCAAGGCCGGCCGCCTGCTCGATCGGCTGCGCGTGCTGACCCGCGACAATCCCGAACAGGTGGAACTGGGGAACGAACTCGCCCGCCTCTATATCGCGCGCGGCCGCGAACTGGCGGCGCCCGCCTCGCAATCCAATTATGGCCGTGCCTGGGAAGCGGTGGGGCTGTTCTATCAGGCGGGCCAGGCCGCCAGCCTGACCCGGATCAACGCGATCCTGACCCAGATCAGCGATCAGGAACGCGCCATCCTGCACGAACGATCGCTGCGCGCCGCCGAATCGACCGAGCGGTCTAACCGGCTGGCGGCACTGCTTTCCGGCCTCGGCCTCCTGCTCGTCGTCGCGGCCCTGGGCCTGGGTTGGGCCACGGTGTCCGCCTTTGCCGAACAGCGCCTTGCCCGCCGCGACGCGCAGGCCGAGGCGGAACGCGCCGAAACGCTGGAATATGCGGTGGCCGAACGCACCCGCGAACTGCGCGAGGCGAATGAGTCGCTGCGGCGCGAGGGCGTGGAGCGCGCCGCCGCCGAAGCCCAGCTGCGGCAGGTGCAGAAGATGGAGGCCGTGGGCCAGCTGACCGGCGGCATCGCACATGATTTCAATAATATGCTGGCCGTTGTTGTCGGCGGGCTTGATCTTGCCCGGCGGCGGTTGAGCCATGAGGCGCAGGAAGTTGGCCGGCATATCGACAATGCAATGGAAGGCGCCAATCGCGCCGCCGCGCTCACCAAGCGCCTGCTCGCCTTCGCCCGCGCCGAACCGCTGCTGCCCGAAGGGCTCGATCCGGCCAAGCTGATCAGCGGCATGTCCGACCTGCTCGATCGCGCGCTCGGCGAACGTATCAGCATGACGCTGCGTGCGGCGGACGACAGCTGGCAGATCTGGTGCGATCCCAGCCAGTTCGAAAATGCGGTCCTCAACCTCGCCGTCAACGCGCGCGACGCGATGGAAGGCGAAGGCGAACTGACCATCGAGACCAGCAATGTCACGCTGGCCGCTGGCGAGGTGAACGAGGCACCGGCTGGCGATTATGTGCGGATCGACGTCACCGACACCGGCGTCGGCATGACGCCCGAGGTGCGCGACCGCGCGTTCGAACCCTTTTTCACGACGAAGCCGGTCGGCAAGGGCACGGGCCTTGGTCTCAGCCAGATCTTCGGCTTCATCCGCCAGTCCGAAGGCGACATCGCGATCCGTTCGGCGCCGGGCGAAGGCACCACCGTTTCGCTCTATCTGCCGCGGTTTACCGCCAAGGGCGCCGCGCAGGATGCCACGATCGTCGAGGAAGCCGTGCCGCCCGTCGCGATCGATGCCAGCGGCACGACCATCCTTGTCGTCGAGGATGATCCGCGCGTGCGCAACGCCACCGTCGGCGCGCTGGCCGAAATCGGCTATGTCCCCCTACCCTGCCCCGGCGGCGAGGAAGCGCTGGCGCTGCTGGCCCAGCACCCCGAAATCGGCCTCGTCATCTCCGACGTGGTGATGCCCGGGATGACCGGACCCGAGCTTGCCGACGAAATCGCCCGGCAGCACCCGGATCTCGGCATCCTGTTCGTCACCGGCTTTGTCGGTGAAGCAGGCGATGCCGGCCGGATGAGCGGGCGCGACGTGCTGCGCAAGCCGTTCACGGTCAGCGCGCTCGAAGCCGCTGTCGCCGCCGCGCTCCACCGCCATCCGCCGGCCCATCGCGCCGCCTGAGCGGCGATCATCATCTGATCGGCTGAAGCGCAGGCCTGAACCAACGCCGCTGGCGATCGTTCAGCCCGCGCTGATCGCGCCGCTGGCCGCCTGGCAGCGGCGCTTGCTGATCGTCCGATCGCCATTCTCTCCGCCGCGCGCGAGGATGACGGTGTTGCGGCACGTGCCGTCCGCGCCAGCCTCCACCGGGCCGACGACGACGAAGCCGGTCAGCGCATCATCGCTCCACGCCTCGGCCTCGCCCGACGCGAAGGCCCGGCTCATCGCGCTGCGCACGGCCGGGCGGGCCTCCACCGGGATATTCGCCGCCACGGCCGACGGCTGCGGGCCAGGAGATTCGGCGCGCAGCGGCAGCTTGCGTTCCAGCGGGAAGATCAGCGGAACGGGTGTCGGAGCGCGAGGGACTGGCTTCGCCATGGCCTGATTGGCGGCAGGTGGCGTTCCGGTGGGTTCGCCGCCCGTCATAGAAGGCGTCACCAGCGGCGGTGCCGGCACGGAAACGGTGATGACCTTGGCCGCCTGCGGAGCCGGCCGCGCCCATGCCATCCACAGCGCCGCGCTGGCCGTCACCATTGCCATGCAAGCCGCAGCGAGACCGAGACGGGAGCGCCGCTCGGCCGCCAGCGGCAATTCGCGCCGGGCAACGAAACGCCAGCGATGATCGCTGCTCACCTGCTGCTCGCGCCGGACCACCACGGAGGCCTTGGCCGATCCGTCCGGCCGGACGAGGATGTCCCAATGCTCCTCGACCCGCGAATAGCTGTAGGCCACCGGCGCGGCTTCGCCCCGCGCGCCGACCATCAGCGCATCGGCACTATCGTCGACGAGAAGGTCCTTCCGGGGCGCACGCAGCCGGGTGGCGACGCCGGCATCCGCCCGCGCCTCACGATCCCGCCATGGCATATTCGCCCCCGAACGCTTTCGCATTCCCCCTCCGCACATGCGAAGGACCATCTTAGCATCAATGGTTAAGAATAGGCAAAATCGCCTGTTTCAGTGAACCGTGCCCGTCGCGTGATCGGCCGAAAGAAGGAGAATCACCCGCTCGACCTGCCGCCAGCGGCAGAAGTGGGAAAGATTGCCGAGATCGCGGCTGCGTTCGGCCCGCGATGCGGCTTCCAGCCCGGCTTCGTCGCCAAAGGCATGGATCAGTGCTTCGGCCTGATCGAATGTCGCCCGGTCGGCGATGTAGAGCTGGGCGTGAATCGGCTTTCCCCTTGATCGGCCAGCCAACAATCAAGAGCCATGCCAGTCGCGGGCGCTGATCGCGGAGGACGGTGCTCAGCGCAACACGATCGTCAACGCCGCGTTGACCAAATGCCGCCGCGGGACGACTGTTCCGATTTGGGACAGACTAGCGTCCCGGATCAAGCGATGGCAAAGGACCGGCATGTCGCAGCCCTCCGCCCCCCGCAGCCCGCGCGCCACCGGGTCGATCCTCGCCTTCACGATCATCGCCGGCGCGGTGATCGGCCTGTTCACGCATCAGCCGACCATCGGCCTGCTGATCGGCGCGGGCGTCGGCACTGTCATCTCGATCGCCTTCTGGCTGAAGGATCGGCGCGGCTGATCAGCGGAAGCGCCGGCCGCCCCAGACAACGCGGCCGACGATATGGATGTCGTGCGGATCGCAATCGGCGAGCGGCGGATAGGCCGGATTGTCGCTGGCCACCGTCACCCGCCGATCGGCCGGCTGGATCAGCAGGCGCTTGACCAGCAGCACATCATCGACCCGCAAAACATAGACGCCGTCGCGCAGCCGGTCCGCCCCGTCGCCACGATCGACAAGGATGTCGTCGCCATCGGCCAGGGTGGGCAGCATCGAATCGCCCTCCACGCGAATCAGCGACAGGCCCACCGGCCCGCCCGGCGCCAGCGCGCGCAACCAGCCGGCATCGAAGGCGAAGCGCCTGTCGCCGCGCCGATCCTCGCTTAGCTCCGCATCCAGCGTGCCCGGCCCCGCCGACGCGCGCACCGCAAGCCGTGGCACCGCGACGAATTCACTCGTCCGGCGTGATCCGCCGCGTTCCGCCGTCGCAACCCTGGGCCCGGCCGGCCGCGCCGGACCACCCAGCAAGGCTTCATCCACGCCGAAATAGCGGGCCAGCGCCGCACGATCGGCCTCGTCCAGCTTGCGCGGCGTTCCGCGCTTGATGAACTGCTGGATATAGGCCGGGTTGCGGCCAAGCATGCGCGACAGCGAGGCATAGTCCTCCCCGCGCTCCCGAACGAGCGCCTCAAGCGTCGCGCGTGGATCGGCATCGGCCATGGCGCATCCTATCAATAGGAAATTTCCTAGACAAGTAGGATTTCACCCATGAGAACATAATGGGAACATACTCCCGCGAGTCGGGTGAGGAAAGGAGAAGCCGCCATGACCCTCTTGTTCGCGATCGAGCGTCATCTGCACCGCACGCAGATACCGCCGTCGCGTTTCGGGCGGAATGCGGTCAACGACCCCCGTCTGGTCCACGATCTGCGCCGTGGCCGCGAACCGCGTGATGCGATGGCGATCCGCGTCCTGGCCTATATCGCCGCGTGCGAAGCGCAGGTGGACGCATGATGCCGTGCACCGATCATGCGCTCGCCCGCGCGCTGGTGGCTCTGCTGACGGCTTACGGCCCCGTGCAGCCGATCGGGCATGAAATGGCGGATTGGGCCAGCGCCACCTTCAGCGGCGAGAGCCACCTCGTCCGGCTGAAAATGCCCTGCCCTTCCCCACCAGACATGATCGCGCTCGCCACCACGCTGGCCGAAGCCGAGATCGAGTTGGGCAACCGGCTGCTCGCCGATCTCGCCCTCGCCGGCCATGCGCGGGATGGCGAGGACATGATTTTGGAAATCGAGGCGCTGACGCTCGTGCCGAGCTGAGCGTTCAGCCGCGCGGCGCCGCCATCCGCTGAAGATCGGCGATGGTGGCGCGCAGCGCCGCGTCATCAGGCTGATCGGCCCGCGCGCGCGCCGGTGCAGGCGCCGACAGGCGCTCCGCTGGCGATACCGGCGTCGCATCCACCACCACCACGCCGCCCGGCGCCATCTCGGCCGCCAGCCGCTCCATAAGCTCGGCGATCGGCGCTTCGGTGAAGGTGGGCGGGCTTTCCGGCTCGGCCGCATGGTCGAGCAGCAGCTCGTCGTCCGTTTCCGCTTCGGGCGCCAGGGCGGGCGGGAAATCGACGATCGCGTCGAGGATCAGCGGCTTCACCACCGGATCGGGCCGAACGACGAGCGTGGTGAAATCCTGCGCGGCGCCGGGCGTCAGCCAATCTTCGTGATCGTCGCCCTCATCCGCCAGATCGGCCGGTTGCGCCGCCTTGTCGATCCGCCGGAATACCAGCCAGGTCAGGGTCGTGGCGATCAATGCGGGCGCCGCGATCAGCACCGTGCGCCCCGGCGATCCGGTGGGCATGGCCAGCAGGTCCGACCAGGCCTGCACCACCGGCCCCGGCATCGCCCAGCAGAAAAACGCCATCGCCCCGCCCAGCATCACCGCCGCGACGGGGCCCACCGGCCACCTTTCCATGCGCGCCGCGGCGCGTTCCATCCAACCCGTTCCGACCACCACGCACGCCCGCCGATATCGAAGATGTCAGGCGTAAACGCGATGGCTTAACGCCGCCCTTATGCCCCGCGCAGGCATGCCGCGCCGGAACGAACTGCGCAACCCATGCGTTCGCCGCCGGTCCATTCTTCGGGAGAAACCGCCGGCCGTGCTCCATTATGTCGACGATGCGAGCCCCGGGATCACGCGTAAAAGGTTGAGCCACGGCTGGGCCTATTTCAGCGCGGCAGGAAAGCGCATCACCCGCCGCAGCACGATCGACCGGCTGAACGCCATCGCCCTGCCGCCCGCCTATCGCGACGCCTGGTTCTGCCGCGATGAACGCGGCCATATCCAGGCGATCGGCTGGGACGAAAAGGGCCGCAAGCAATATCGCTACCATGCCGATTTCCGCGCCGCGCAGGATGCCGCCAAATATGATCGCTGCGCCGATTTCGGCCGCGCGCTGCCCCGCATCCGGGCCAGGGTGGAACAGGATCTGGCCCGCCGCGCGCTCGATCGCGATCGCGTCGTCGCGGCGATCGTCCGGCTGCTCGATCTCGGCCGGGTGCGGATCGGCAATCCGGGCTATACGAAGGCGAACCGCAGTTTCGGCGCGACCACCCTGCGCAGCCGCCATGCCGAGGTGCACGGCCATCGCGTCCGGCTCGAATATCGGGCGAAATCAGGCAAGATCCAGCAATTGACGATCAGCGACGCGCGGCTCGCCCGCATCGTCCGCCGCTGCCAGGATCTGCCCGGCCAGAATCTGTTCCAATATCTGGATGCCGATGGCACGCCCCATCCGGTCAGTTCGGGCGACGTGAACGATTATCTGCGCGCGGCATCCGGCGCGGATTTCACCGCCAAGCATTTCCGCACCTGGGCCGCCAGCGTGATCGCCTTCGCCACATGGGTCGAAGCCGGCGGCCACTTGTCGATCGGCGCGATGCTGGAACCCGTGGCGCAGGCGCTGGGCAACACACCGGCCATCGCGCGCAAATCCTATGTCCACCCGGCGCTGATCGAACTGGCCGGGCAGCGCACCCCGCTGCCTGCGGGGTTGAAGCTTCCCCGCCGGACGAAATATCTGTCGCCGCCGGAACGTGGCCTGATTACGTTCCTCGACACCCTGGCCAAGACGGCCCAATGCCAACCGGAAGCAGCCTGATGCCCCAATCGAACAGCACCGCCACTCCACCGGCGGCGGACAAGACCCCTTATGCCGACAAGGTCGAGCGCCTGTGGACGGACAGCTATGGCTGGGTCGTAAGCCACAGCACGCAGATCCTGATCGGCGTGGCGATTGCGGCGGTGATCGTACTGGCGCTGCTCGGCCTCAAGCGGTTCGGTATCCACCTGTGCCGGGATCGCGAAAATCGCGGGCATTGGGCCTTCATCCTGGGCCGTGCGCTGGCCCGGACGCGGCTATGGTTCATGGTCGCGGTCGCCCTCCAGCTCGTCTCCGCTTATGCCGATGCCCCCGGCTTCGTCAGCGGCACGGCGAGCTTCCTGTTCACCATCGCATCGGTGCTGCAGGTGGCGATCTGGGCGCGCGTGCTGATCCTCGGCCTGGTCGAACATCGCAGCGTGGGGGCCAGCGCCGAGGATGCGGCGGCGATCGGCAGCGCGATGAACATCATCCGCCTGCTCGTCACCGTTGCGGTATTCGCGATCGCCACAATCGTCATCCTCGACAATCTGGGCGTCAACGTCACCGGCCTCGTTGCCGGTCTCGGCATCGGCGGCATCGCGATCGGCCTTGCCGCGCAGGGCATCTTTTCGGATCTGTTCGCGGCGCTTTCAATCCTGTTCGACAAGCCGTTCCAGCGCGGCGAAGGCATCCGTTTCGACCAGACGACCGGCACGGTGGAGACGATCGGCCTGAAATCCACCCGCATCCGTTCCACCACGGGCGAGCAGATCGTCATTTCCAACGCCAACCTGCTCAACAAGGAATTGCGCAATTTCGACCGGCTGGACCACCGCCGGATGATCCACCGCTTCGGCGTCACCTACCAGACGACGCCCGAGGTGCTGGAAGCGATCCCGTCGATGATCAAGAAGATCGTGCTGGCCCATCCCAAATGCACCTTCCTGCGGTGCGGCATGGCCGCCTATGGCGCCTCCAGCCTCGATTTCGAGCTGCAGTACGACATTCACTCGGAAGATTTTGAGGAGGTGTTCACGACCAACCACCGGGTGATGATCGCGATCCTGAAGCGCTTCAACGACGATGGCATCGAATTCGCTTATCCGACCCAGACGACCTTCACCGCCGCGCCCGATGGCACGCTGGTAATGCCTTATGCCGAACCGGCCGCACCCAAGGCGAAAGCCACCCCGGCGGCCTGACAGGGCTCAAGCGCCGCCGCCCATCGCGCCCCAACTCCGGCGCGATGGCAGCGACAAGGCGGCATTCCCGAAGGCTGACCCAAAAACTGGCCTAAAGACTGGCCCAAAGGCCGGATCACCCGCCGGAAACGCCTGGATACGCACAGCTACTCGAACAGGCTTGCGCTTTGCCGTGATTCGGATGGCCGTGCGGTGATCTCGATCACAGCATGGTTAATGCTCGCGCACTTGACGTTTACGTCAACGTAGCACACACCATCCGCCGAAAAGCAGAGAGGATGGGCCATGGGCACGATCAGCGTTGAGGATTATCAGGCAAAGACCGGTCAGGTGATCGGCACGTCCGAATGGATTCTGGTCGATCAGGCGATGATCGATCGCTTCGCCGACGCGACGGGCGACCACCAGTTCATCCATGTGAACCCCGAAATGGCGAAGATGACGCCGTTCGGCGGCACCATCGCCCACGGCTTCCTGACGTTATCGCTGCTGCCGGTGATGCGCGAAAAGAGCGACGCGCCCGTGCTGGAAGGCATTCGCATGGGCGTGAACTATGGCGGCAACAAGGTCCGTTTCCTCACCCCCGTACCGTCGGGATCGCGCGTGCGCGGCCATTTCAAGCTGATCGAGTTCGCCGAAAAGGGCCCCGGCCGCTTCCAGGAAATCTGCGAGTTCACCGTCGAGATCGAAGGCCAGGACAAGCCGGCGCTGATCGCCGAATGGATCGCCCAGGTTTTCGCCTGACACCGGGATCGTCCTCCGAAGGGCAGCCATCCCCCCGCGCCTGCCCGGTCCATGCGATCGAAAGGAACCTATCATGCGTGACGCCGTCATCGTTTCCACCGCCCGCACGCCGATCGGCCGGGCCTATCGCGGCGCGTTCAACGCGCTCCCCTCTCCCACGCTGGCCGCCCATGCGATCCGCGCCGCCGTCGAACGCGCGAAGGTCGATCCGGCCGCGATCGACGATGTCGTGATCGGCGCCGCTCTCCAGCAGGGCGTGCAGGCGACGATCGGGCGCACCGCCGCGCTCCGGGCCGGCCTGCCCGTCACCGTGGCGGGCGTGTCGGTCGATCGCCAGTGCGCCTCGGGCCTGGAAGCGATCGCCATCGCCGCGCGCAAGGTAATCGTCGATCAGGAGGATATCGTCGTCGCCGGCGGCGTCGAATCGATCTCGATGGTGCAGACCAAGGAGATACGGCTGGGCTTCGATCCCGAGCTGATCGCGATGCACGACGACGTCTATATGCCGATGCTGCAAACCGCCGAAGTGGTGGCCAACCGCTATGGCGTCAGCCGCGCCGCGCAGGACGAATATTCGTTCCAGTCGCAACAGCGCACCGCCGCCGCGCAGGCCGCCGGCAAGTTCGATGACGAGATCATCCCGGTGACGGCGACGATGCTCGTCACCGACAAGGCGACCGGCGAAACCTCGAAAAAGGAAGTGACGCTCACCCGGGATGAAGGCAACCGGCCGGAAACCACGCTGGAAGGCCTGACCGCGCTGCAACCGGTGATCGGGCCGAGCGGCTTCATCACGGCCGGCAACGCCAGCCAGCTTTCAGACGGTGCGTCGGCTTGCGTGGTCATGGAACGCGGCCTCGCCGAAAAGCGCGGGCTGGCGCCGCTTGGCCGCTTCGTCGGCATGGCGGTGGCCGGCACCAAGCCCGATGAAATGGGCATCGGCCCGGTGTTCGCCGTGCCCAAGCTGCTCGAACGCCACGGCCTCGGCATCGGCGATATCGGCCTGTGGGAATTGAACGAGGCGTTCGCCGTGCAGGTGCTCTACTGCCGCGACACGCTGGGCATTCCGAACGATCTGCTGAACGTGAATGGCGGCGCGATCTCGATCGGCCATCCTTATGGCATGTCGGGCGCGCGCATGGTCGGCCACGCGCTGATCGAAGGCAAACGGCGCGGCGTGCGCCATGTCGTCGTCACCATGTGCGTCGGCGGCGGTATGGGCGCGGCCGGCCTGTTCGAAGTGCTGTAAAACGCCAACGCCGCCCCTGCCTTCAGGGGCGGCACCCGCCGGAACGATCCCCCCGGCCACCGGTTCTTTCTCCATCACAGGATGGAGGGTGCCATGACCAGCGAAGCCGATATCGAGGCCCGGTTCTGGAAGGAATTACGGTCGAGCCCCGTGCTGATGATCGGGCTGGTGGGTGCCAGCGAAGCGCATGCGCAACCGATGCACGCCTTCTTCGACGATGACCATGGGCCGATCTGGTTCTTCACATCACGCGGCAACAATCTGGTCGCCAAGCTCACCCAGTCCCACCATGCCGTCGCCAATTTCATGGCGAAGAACCATGCGGTGTTCGCCACCATCCACGGCCAGCTCAACATCGAAAACGATCCGGCGGTGATCGACCATTTCTGGAGCCGCGAGGAAGCCGCCTGGTACAAGGAAGGCCGCGACGATCCCGATATCACGCTGCTCCGCCTCGATGCCAGCCGCGCCGAAATCTGGCTGGGCGGATCGAAGCTCGGCGCCGCGATCGAACGGCTTGTCGGCCGCGACATGAAGGCCGCGCAGGCCGAACGAACCGCGCGCGTCGTGCTCTAGAACGCTTTCCAGGCAGGTGGAATCACCTGCTGACTCGGAAAGCGCGACAAACAAAAACTTAAAGCATTCGATCCGACGCCGTCGGATCGGAAGCTGCTCTAGCACTACTTTGGCAGAAGTTTGGCAGGGTATCTGATGAGGCTGCATCCGCAGTGAGGGCAATTCTGCGGCGGTGAGCGAGACAAGCGGTCAAG
>NZ_FZOS01000024.1 GCF_900188165.1 Edaphosphingomonas laterariae
TCGCCACCCGCTACGACAAAAGCAAAAGCTCCTATCTCGGCTTCGTCAGCCTCGCATCAGCATTGCTGTGGCTACCCTTTGTCCACGTGGCCTAGTTTCTGAGGCTGTCCTTAAAGTCGTCTGGATAAACGAAATCGTTGCCAGTATTGTACGGAGGATCAATGTAGATGAGCTTGACCTTGCCCGCATAGCTCTTCTGCAAGAGTTTCAGCACCTCAAGGTTGTCGCCCTCGATCATCAGGTTCTGCGTTGTATCCCAATCGACGCTTTCCTCAGGGCACGGCAACAGCGTGCCGGTGGACGGCGTGAGGGCTATCTGCCGAGCCTTACGCTTGCCGTGCCAGTTGAGGCCGTATTTTTCGTCCTTCTCGTCCACGGCTCCGCCTAGCAGTTGCCGGAGCACGTCGAAGTCGATCTTCCCCTCCTTAAAAGCATCGGGGAACAGGGCTTTCAGGGCATCGACGTTTTCGGCCACAATGTCGGCGCTCTTGGTGGCGGGGTCATCCAAAACGAGTTTCTTGATTTCAGACATGTGAGATGGATTCCCCCTTAGAGTCACAGTTGGTTTGCATAGGCAGCGAGGTCGGCCTCGCGCCGTTGGATTTCTAGGTTCAGGTCCACGCGGCGGCTAAGCTGCTTCTCGCGCTTGGCCTTGGCGCGCAGACCTTCGATTTCTTTGGAGAGCCGCACATGGGCGTTGAGCGCGGCGCGGCGGCGGTCGATGGCTTCCTGATCGTCGGTCGCGGCGAACGCACCCGTCAGGCGGGCGGCGTTTACGGCCTCAATCCGGGCGATCCATCCCGCATAAAGGGCGTACAGGTCGGCGCGTGGCTGCTGCGCTAGCCCAAGGCTTTTCAGAAACGCGACCTGCACGGTATCTACCGCGTCAGCGCGGAGGCCGCTGGCTGCGATGACATTCTCGATCACCGTGCGGCCAGCTTCATTTTGCGCATGGCGCTTGTGCGCCGCCGACACGGCAAGGCCGTTCTCGTCGGCGGTGATAAGCAGCACCGGATAGGGAATGGCGCGGTGGATCAGCTCGATTAGCCGCGCAGCCTTGGCACCGGGACGGAAAGCACAGCCAATAACGGCGATCTCAAGATATTCGCGGGTATCGTCGGCGAAGCTCGGCACGCCGATGGTGGCGGGCTTGCACGCGGCAAACCATTGCAGTTCGTCGATGCCGTCCTGAATGGCGCGTTTGTCGGCGGCGGTCGGCGCACCTTGTTCGACCAACAGCTTCTTGGGCACACGTGCATCGACGCGCGCGCCGGGCGGAAGCCCCAGCGCGTTAACGATGGTAAGAAAACCTGCGCCCGCCGTCATGCGGCCCCGCTTTCCGGCAGGATGACAAGGAAGGCGACAACTTCGAAATCGTTGATACCGGCGAACTCGCCTTTCAGGGCGTGGGTACCGCCGGGACTGAAGAGGCTGGCGACGGCGCGCTCCTCGCTCTTGCCAGCGATGGAGGCGACAGCACGCGCCAGAAGCACTTGATAATCCTCCATATCGCGCCCGTATCTGGTAGCTTTGTCAAAGCGCGTGCAGGCTTCAGCATCGGGTAGGTCGCGCCCGATGGCAGCCTTCTTGAGCCGGTCGAGCACCTGCTTGGCCTGCGTGTAAGGCAACAGCACTTCGCCATCGTCGCTTACATGGACAACGAAGTTGGGACACAGCGGATAGCCGGGTTCGGCGGCGCTCTCCGCCGCCTCACCGACAGCCCGCAGGCAGAAAATGGCACCGGAAGGCAGATCGTTTTCGGGCGCGGATGCGTCGGGTGCGGGCACCACGGCGTAGGTGCCGGGCGGCAGGCTTTCCAGCCGCTCCCGGTGCTCGCGCATATATCCGGCAAGGTCGATGCGGAAATCGTTGAGCGTGAGGTCGGCGATGGAGACGCCGCTCGATAAGTCTTCAAGGTCGATCACAGCGTCCTGCAATTTTTGCAGTTGGGCGCGGCGATATTCGAGGTCGTTCATCTGGTTTCCGGCCTGAAACTCGATGACGTTTTCCTCGCCAGTCGCGGACACGTCGAGCAGCACCATGCGCCCGCTGACGCGGGATTCGAGGTCTAGATACTCGTCCAGCTCCATGTTGGGCCAGAAATTGACCAACTGGATGCGGGTGTTAGTCGAGCCGATACGGTCGATACGCCCGAACCGCTGGATGATCCGCACAGGGTTCCAGTGAATATCGTAATTGGTAAGGAAATCGCAGTCCTGAAGGTTCTGGCCTTCGGAGATGCAATCGGTGGCAATGAGCAGGTCGATCTGGCCTTCGGCGCTCATTTCCTCCGGTCGTTCTTTCGAGCGCGGAGAAAAAGCGGAGAGGATTGAACTCATGTCACCACGCAGCCCGCGCAGGGTCGTCTTGTTCGCTCCCGTGCCGCTGACGACAGCGGTTTCGAGGCCAAGCTCGTTCTTTGCCCAGCTCGCAAGCTGTGCGTAGAGATAGTCCGCCGTGTCCGCGAAGGCCGTGAACAACAGGATTTTGCGGTTCTCGCCGTTGATCGGCGTGGCGACCTTGCCGGCGATCACCTCACGCAAGGCGGCCAGCTTAGCGTCGCGCTCCGGCGTGACAGCCTGCGCGGCAGATAGCAACGTGGCGAGCCGGTTGCGGTCCTCGATTAAATCCTGCCGCCAGCGAACACGGTCCACGTCATGCAGCAAGACCTTGACCTTGCGCCCGATCAGCAGAGCCTCGAAGGCGGGATCGTCTATATCAATATCGTCGATGGAAACCTCGTCCACGCTCTCATCGTGGGCGTCGAGCTTTGCCAACAGCGCGTTCACGTCCGCAAGCTGGCGCTTGATGGTCAGTGCGAAGGACGCGACGGAGCTTTCCATACGCTTAAGAATATTGACGCGAAGCAGGTGGATGAGGCTTTCCTCGCGGTCCACCTGCCGGAAAAAGCTTTCGCCGCCCCTGATCTTGGTGCTGTATTTCTCGTCATAGACGGACTGCTTGTGCGGAAGAACGTAGCGCAGCGGCGCATAGGCAGCGAGCGTGAGCCGCCTGATTTCGTTGTTGATCTCGCGGATAGGCCGGAATTCTCCGGCAAGGTCCACATCGGCCTTGATGTTGACTGGCCGTAAGCGTTCTGGGAACTGGCCGGTTTCCTCGGTGCCGTAATAGCGTTGGACGTGCTTGCGGGAACGCGCGATGGTCAGCAGGTCGAGCAGCTTGAAATAATCGAAGCCGAGCATGTCCATCAGCCGCGTCGGGCGGCGGTCGGTTTCGGGCAGGTCCAGCCAGCGGTTGAACTGCGTCTGCGCCTTGCGGATGGTCGCCTCGATGCTCTGGATGCCGTGGCCCGCGAGTGCGAGGTCATTGCCTTCGGTCATAAAGGCGATCTGGTTCTTGAGGTCGGCAAGGCGATTGTTGACGGGCGTGGCCGACAACATGAGCACCTTGGTTTTGACGCCCGCTTTGATGATGCGCTTCATCAAATGGTCGTAACGGGTATCGCGATCCTTATGGGTCGCCTTGTTGCGGAAGTTATGGGACTCGTCGATCACGACAAGGTCATAATTGCCCCAGTTGACGTGGCTAAGGTCGATGTCACCCGACATGCCGCCCTCGCGAGACAGGTCGGTGTGATTGAGCACGTCGTAGTTGAAGCGGTCTGACGCGAGGATATTGCGACGGTCGTTGGCCTTGTAGAGCGTCCAGTTATCGCGCAGACGCTTGGGGCAGAGGACAAGGACGCGGTCGTTGCGCAGCTCGTAGTATTTGATGACAGCAAGGGCCTCGAAGGTTTTGCCAAGGCCGACACTGTCGGCGATGATGCAGCCGCCGATGCGCTCTAGCTTGTCGATAGCGCCGACCACGCCGTCTCGCTGGAACTTGAAAAGTTTGTTCCAGACGGTGGTGTTCCGAATACCGGTGGCGGATTTGATAATCCGCTCCTCGTCAAGCTCCTCGCCGATGTCGCGGAAAAGCTCGTAGAGCACCTTAAAATACAGGAGCGAAGGCGGGCGCTGGTTTGCTGCATCGTCGAGACGGGCAGCAAGCTGGCTTCCTGTCGGCTTAAGGGCGTTCCAACTCACTTGAAACCAATCAGCATACGCCGCAGCTTCCGCGTCCGTATCGGACAACTGAACAAGGCCAAGCTGGTCGCCGGGCGTGATGCCCAGACCTTCGGTCGTGAACGGGCATGTGCCGGTCAGGACGTGGCGGTCGTCGTTGCTAGAAACGACGATCATGGATTGAGGTGGAGCTGTCGGCACGTGCCGAACCTCGGCGTGCTTGTTCAGCCATTCACCGGCTTGTTTGGCCAGCCAACGCCCTTGGAGTTTGCCGCGCGCGGCAATGTCACCTGATCCGCCGTAAAGGGTTTCAGCAAGGGCTGCGTCTGAGCCGAGCAGAAGGCGGCAGCGTCCGGCCTTCTTCAAATGATCGTGGGTTTCGGCAAATGCGTAGAGCGAGAACTCCGGCGACATAAGATCAACCGCGGAATCCGGCTGAAGCCATTCTCGCAGCCGATCAATAACCCGCTCATTTCCGGTGTTACGCAGAAGTTTCATCAGCGATCCGCTCTAACAAACTCTTTGCCCTTGAAACTAAGCCCCGTCATGCCCGCCCCTTCGTGTTCAGTCCTGAATATCGCTCGACCTTGATGTCTCCCGCCCGCTTGCGCGCTTGGGCGATGTCGTAGCTGTTCTGCATTCGCATCAGCGTCTCCATGGAGACACCAAACGCCTTCTCGATCCGAAGCGCCATTTCCGAAGACAGATGCGCCCGCTCGTTAAGCAGGGCAGATAGCGCAGGCCGTGTAACGCCGAGCACTTCGGCTGCATCTGTCACGGACAGGCCGTGCGGTTTCAGCACTTCATGCTTCACGAAGCCGCCCGGATGGGCGGGTTCCTTTAGCCGAACATCGGCCTGATTTGGCATGTGCGGTATCCGGTTGAATTGCCCCTTGAATCGACTTTCAGCCTATCGGACGGATCGTTGCCTGTAAAGACACGCTTTACATAACCTTTGAAGCGTGAGCCGTGTCCGGCTTCCGGCACAACGGCACGTTCATAGCCGTGCCCTCGCGGCTTCACACCTTCACGAAGCGCGAACCGACAATGGCGGCGCGGGCGGTTTCGTCGCTCCATGCCATGCGGTCTATCTTGCCTTGGCCGATTTTCCCGCGCTGGCGGCGTATCGCTTCGCCGCGCTTGAGCGGATAGAGCGGGCGCAGCCATTGGGGCGCTGGCTCGACTGTGCAGGCCGTCACCTCGATATGCACCCAGCCGCCCCGGTCAATCTTGACGATTTGCCCTGTAATGACGCGATGGCCGGTGATGACTGGCCTTTTCTTGGAATGGCGCGGCTGCGGTTTCCAGACCGGCTCGCGCCAACGGATCACGTCCGCAACGATGAATTCAGTGCCGCAGGACAGCCATTTCACATCTCCCCCAATCCGGGGCGCTTCGCGGGCGCAGTGCCGCTCGGGCATCTGCGCATGCGCGCCTCTGTATGGTAAGCTTGACGCGCCCCCTGTCTCTTTAGATTGTGAAGGGTAAAGACGTTTGTGCGCAAGTACATCTGCAACGTCCTGTCCACGAGGCAGGACATTGCAAAGATTTACCGGGACGGGTTGCCGCTCCGCACAAACATACAGGCGTATGTTTACTAACGGGGGCCACATGCCGGAGGACAAGCCGAGCTCACCAACCGTAGATGAAGCGCTAAGCGCTTGGGAACAAGGCGTAGGCAATACGCCCGATGCGCCGTCGCACCCGAAGCTCGCCCACCTCAAATCCCTCTTCGCCGCGCATACGGATGTATGCAGCTTGGAAGCCGTGCTTTCCGCCGCGATGAATGACGCGGGCGACGCCGTATCCGTGACGGTCGAGGTGCAACCGGGATTGCTCGCGCTTCTCGCGCACATCGAGAAACTCGATTCGGCCCGAGTCGGGCGGAATCCCGCGCCGCCGTCGCGCTTGCTGACGCAGATTGTCAGCAATCACCTCGAAAATCTGCTGCATACCATCGTAACCAACCCGACCAGCCATCCACACTATGCGGAACTGTGGAACGCCGTCTGCTCCGCCGAAGGCGCGCCGGAACTGGCGGTGCCAACCGACGACGCGGCGAACGGGACGCCGCCCGCTGACGGAGGGCCGTTCTGATGCGCGCGGCGACGAAGCCCATGCGGGCCGTCGCCTTATCGCTGGCGCTTGCCGCCGTGCCAATGCCAGCCGCTGCACAAGAGAACGTGCCAAGCTGGCAGAAGGATAACCCGATATTCCGGCAGGGCGGCGAGCCGCGCGGGCTGGTGCTACCGCCCGCGCAGCAGCGCGTCTTTGATCGCGATGCGGCCTTGCTGGCCGATATCCGCGTGGAGCTTGCGGAGGGCGAGTATCGCCGCAAGGCAGGCGAGATTGACGCGGCGGCATGGCGCAGCCGCGCCGCTGAACTGCAATCAGCGGAAACCGCCCTGCGCCGGAAATGGCAGGGCATCGGCACAGGCCAAGACTTGATGCTGAGCAGCGCCACCGACAGCATCGCCCGCGCGCGCATGGCGGCGCTCAGGGCGCAATACGCCCCGCCCAAAGAGCCGACCCCTTGGAACTACGTCACCGAGCTTGCAGGGATTGCCAAGGATATGGCCGTGGGCCTGTTCCGCGAGGGCATGGACCTTCTCGGCAGGCTGTTCGCCAGCCTGTTCGGCCCGCTGACTTTGCTCGTGGGCGTGGTCGGCCTGATTTGGCTCGTGAAGGACAAACGGCGCAAACCGAAGCCAAAACCCGCCCTGTCCGACAATTACGGCTCCGCCCGCTATGCCGAGGTGCGGAGCAGCCTTGCCGATGAATATGACGGCTTCCGGGGCGTGTTTTTCGGGAAGAGCAGCGCGCCGGAGCTTTCAGCTATCCCCATCGAGCAGCAGTCGGGCGCGCCCGTGCTCTCGACGCCCGAACACCATACGCTGATTGTCGCGCGCACCCGCACGGGCAAGGGCACCCGCGTCATCGTGCCAACGCTCCTACGCTACGGCGGCTCGGCCATCGTCATCGACCCCAAGGGCGAGAACGCCGTCATCACGGCGCGCATCCGGCGCAGCACCCTCAATAGCGCCGTCCACGTCATCAACCCGTGGGGCGAACTGGCGGAGACCTTTAAAGAGCGTGGCCTTGCCCCCGCGACCTTCAATCCGCTGGACGTGCTGGTGCGCGACGACCCCAACGCCGTCGCGGTGGCGCAGGCGCTCGCGGGGGCGGTCTGTCCGTCGCCTCCCGGCGACAAAGACCGCTACTGGCAGGGCAGCGCGGCCAACGTCCTGACCGCCGTGCTCTTGTGGATCACCGACCAGCCGGGCGAGCAAAAGACGCTCGCCCGCGCGCGGGAGATTGTAAGCCTGAGCCGCAAGGATTTTACGGACAGGTTTCTGGTGCCCATGGCGGCCAGCAGCGCCTTCGGCGGGGCGATACGGGAGATGGTCAGCCCGTACCTCGACCTCGCGCAGGAAACTTATTCGGGCATCATGTCCAACCTGTCTGAGGCCACCAAGTTCCTCTCCGACCCGCAGGTCAAAGCCGCCACCGCCACATCATCCTTCGACATGGCCGACCTGATACGGGAAGCAGTGACGGTCTATCTGGTCATCCCGCCCGACCGTATCGACACCCAGCGCACATGGCTCCGGCTCATGACCACGGCGGCCATGCACACCTTCAAGCGTTATCCGCTGGGCGGGCGTCCGCCGCACCGCTGCATGATCTTGATGGACGAGTTTCCGGCGCTGGGGCGCATCGAGGATTTGCCCCGCGATATCGCCACCATGTCGGGCTACGGCATCGACTTCACCCTCATTGTGCAGGGCCTCGACCAGCTCAAAGACCTCTATGGCGCGGCGGCAGGAACCATACTCTCGAACTGCGCCTTCAAATGGTTTTGCAACGTCAACGACCTTGAGAGCGCGAACTACCTCTCCGAAACCTTGGGCAAAGTGACCGTGCAGACGGTCGGCCATGGCGAGGGGCAGAACTTCGGCCCCGGCGGCGGCGGGCATAGCGAAAACCTCAACTACGGAGAAACAGGCCGCCCGCTGCTCATGCCCGACGAGGTGCTGGCCTTGGGCCGTGACGTGGCGATTGTCCTGAACCCCACAGACCGTCCGCACTACGTCCGGCCCGTGGATTACTGGCGGCTCCCCGACGCCTTCGCGTCGCTGGCCAGCGCCTATCCGCATCTCTATTGGGAGCCGCCCTTAGCCTATGACGACAACCCGTATTTCGTGCGGAGCGGCAAATCGGACGGCGGCCAGAATGGCCGCCAGTCCGGCGGCGCGCGTCAGCGCGCCGCAAAGCCCAACGGCAAAATGACGCGCGCGGAAGCGCTCGACCTTCTCGGCCTCTCGGAAGGCGCAACCGCCGCCGAGGTGCGGGCCGCATGGAAGCGGCTGATGCAGAAGGTGCATCCCGACACCGGCGGCTCCGCCCGTTTTGCGCAGATGCTTAACGAGGCCCGCGAGGTGCTCGGCACGGGCGGCGGCGAAGAGGGCCGCGCGCGATGAAAGGTTCGCCGCACAGCCCGCGTTCGTGCTATCCTGCGGTTCATCCCGCGCTGAGCGAGTCGCATACGATTGTATGCAGGCGGCGATATCCCGCCTTGCCGCATGCGCTGGCTACCTCACACCCCAGCACGTCCCGTGCTATCCTAAGTTATGGCTTAGGAGAGTGTGCAAGCCATGTGCGGACTGACCGTCCACACCCCGCACCTGAAGGTGCTGGCTTGGCAAGGAAGGCGCTTCGCCCTCCCGTTGCATCCCTCCCGAGCAAGGGGTTTCACACCCCTGCACCCGTGCGGGGAGCCTTCGTGCTCCCTGCGACCCATGACCGGGGCTTTGCCCTCGGCACCCACCAAGGCACGTCGTCCTTGGAACCAGACAAGGGGTTATCGCACCCCTCGACCACTCGCCGGAGACTTCCGCGTCCCGGCACCCACGGCCAGAGCTTGCGCGCTCTGGACGACGCGCAGGCGGCTTTCATGCCCCTGCACCCTGACGGAGGGGGATACCCCCTCGACCCCGCAGCCGGACACGTCCGGCAGAAAGGAGATGCGCTTGAGCGATAGCGGCTCAGAGCACAGCCCTTCCGGGCGGCGCAAGTCGGAACGGCGGCAACGCACCGCCACCATCTATGCCCGCGTCACGCCCGACGAGAAGTCGGCGTTTCTCGCCCGCGCCGACAGGGCGGGTATGGCCGCCGCCGCCTTCGCCCGTGCGGCGCTCATCGGCGAAGCCGGTCCCCGCGCGCAGCGTCGCATCCCTGCCGACAGTGCTGCGCTGCGTCAAATTCTCGGCCACCTTGGCAAGACCGGCAGCAATCTGAACCAGATTGCCCGCTACCTGCATACAGGCGGCGAGGCGGAAACCGTCTTGCCGGACCTGCGCGAAGCGCTGGCCGACTTCGCGCGCCTTCGCGCCCTCATCTATGGCGCGCTTGGCAAGGAACCGGATAGCGCCCCAGCGGCGGCACCGCCGCTGGCCTCGACATCTGCACCGGCTCCAATCCCGGCACCGGCAGCGCCGGAGGCCGCCCCGCCTGCGGGATTGTCCAAGTTCATCCCGCCGCCCAAACCGTGAGGCAGCGGCATGATTATCAAAGGAGGCTCACGCGCCGGACCCCGCCAGCTTGCCGCCCACCTTCAGCGCACGGACACCAACGAGCGCATGGAGGTGCTGGAACTACACTCCGGCCTCGATGACCTCGCCGCGACCTTCCGCGACTGGCAGACCCTCTCGGAGGGCACGCGCGGCAAGAAGGGCCTCTATCACGTCAATATCGACCCCGACGCCCGCTATGAGATGACGCCCCAGCAATGGGCGCGTGCGGTCGAGGTGCTGGAACAGGAACTCGGACTGGACGGCCAGCCCCGCGCCGTCGTCCTGCATGAAAAGAAAGGCCGCCAGCACATCCATATCGTCTGGTGCCGCACCGACCTCGAAACCATGACCATGCGCTCGGATAGCAACAACTATCTCGCCCATGAGCGCGCCAGCCTGAAGCTGGAACGCGAGTTCGGCCATGAGCATGTGCCGGGTAAACACGCCAAGCGCGACCGCGCCAAGCAGCCGGAGTTCCCGCGCGCGGATGTCAGCCATGCGGAGCATCAACAGGCTGAACGCAGCGGCCTTTCCACCCAAGAGCGCCGCGCGCAGCTCGCGGCGCTCAAATCATCCTGTGACAGTGGCATGGCGTTTAAGGCCGCCGTGGAAGAAGTGGGCTATGTACTGGCGCGGGGCGACAGCAAGGACTTCGTGCTCGTCGGGCCGGAGGGCAGCGTTTACAGCCTGAGCCGCGAACTCAAAATGAAGGCCGCCGAGGCGCGGGCCTTCATGGCGGATGTTGAGTGCGATAGCCTCCCCGCCGCCAACGAAGCCAAAGCCCAGCAGCGCGACCGGCAGAAGGATACCGAGCCGCCCGCATTCGAGATGCAGCGCCCGCCGGTCGAAGATCTCGCGCCAGCGCCGGAGGCGCAGGGCGATACACCGGACGCGCAGAAGCAGGATTCCGGAACACCGGAACTCGCGCCCGCCGTCGCTGAGGCGCTGGCCGCCCGCGAACAGGCCGAGGCGGGCAAACTCGCCACATGGCACAGTGCAGAACTGCGCCAACTCCGGCATGTGCTCTTCCTTGAAGCGCGGGAAAAGATAGAGGGGCTAAGACGCCAGCAGCAGGCCCAGCGCGAACGCTTCATCCGTGATGGGAAATTGTCCGGCATCGAGGGTTATATCGAAGCCCTGCAAAACCGCCTCAATCCGGGACGCGGCGCGGAGAAACGCCTTGAGCGCGACACCGCATGGAAACACCTGCGCGAGCGGCAGGCCATCGAGCGCGCCGACCTTCGCGCACTCATCCGGCAGGATCGGGCCGAACATATCGAGGAATTGAAAGAGCGCCACGACCAGCAGCGGCGCGACCAGCAGGCAGGGTTTGCGCGCGAGCGTATCCGCTACGCCGAAGATTCAGCCCGCGCGGCGCGATTGCTCGCGCAGGTCGAAGAAGACCGCCGCGAGGCGGAACGGCAACGGCAGGAGGGGCGCGCGGCGGAACCGCCGCCAAGACCCGCAAAGTAAGCGGCTCGCGTTTCCTGCAACCAGAACCGGGCCGCAAGAAAAAGAAGAAAAAGGTTGCCACAGAACAACAGGGCGAAGCCGCCGCCGGAGGGCTGTTCGACTGGTTTCCCGACATCGCGGCAATCTCCGTTGCCGTATCGCGCTTCCTGCATCTCGACGACGCGCCATCGCCGGAACAGGCGGGCGCAGGTACAACTGCGAAGGACAGTGATGGGTTTGAAGACCCGCCCGAGCTTGTGCCCACGTTCATGCCGACGGTGCGCCGCGTGCTCTCGCGTTTCATGAATCCGGCCAAGAAGCGCAGCGTGAAAAACCGCCGCGCACGCGGCTTGCGCGCACTTCTCGCGCGCACGGGATTTAGGTCGAAATTTCTGGCGCAGCCGTCTCCGCCGCCTGCACCGAAACCCCTGCCTCCACCACCGCTGAAATCTGCGCAGCAACCAGCCGCATCGCCATCAGCGCCCAAGCCGCCATCGCTGCGCGGGAGATTCAATAAGCCGATGGGGCCTTAGCCATCAAACGCCAGAAAGCCGCCAGCGTTTTCCCGCTGGCGGTTTTCTCTTGCGGGCCGGGCTAGAAGCCCGGCCCTTTGATGCGACGGGTGATAATCGCGCGGTTGATGTTTTCGAGGGACGCCAGCGCGTTCGTGCGCTCGGTGGTGGCGGGCTCGGTGAAGGCGAGTTCCTGCTGCACGCGGTAGAATTTGGAGTGCAGAGCGGTTTCCGGCAGGTTGTCGAGTTCGGAAGCGACGATGAGGCGCATGGGCTGTCTCCCTATTGCTTGAGGCCGCAACCACTACGGCCTTTCATGCCCCCCGATGACGCCAGCGGGATTGCCGGGTGCATCCGAAGGACCGCAACGGAGAGAAGGAGCCCGCACGGGCTTGCGCCCAGCAGGCAACGCCGCTGGCAGGGTGCATGATGAACAGGACGTATGGGGGTGGACCCGCAGGGAGATTGCCAGCGCCCACTCTATCTAGACTCCAAAGCTCGTTTTGCCGGAGCACAGACGCTTGCTTTCCATCTGCGCGCGGTGGGCCGCCCTTCAGGCTCTGAGCATGTTCGCCGCTTGCGTGTAGTTATACGCCTCGTAGAGCGTCCACAGGCCACCCGCGATGAACACGACGCCGATCAGGAACACCAACGTCATCACCCCGAGCGCGAGGAGCGTCGCGCCCATTAGATAGCCCACCGTCGTCGGGATGCTGTAGACGGCGCGCGTCTTGTCGTTGCGCAAGGCGAGCGCCTTGAACACGCCGTTCTTCTCGCGTCCGGCCAGCGTTACCTCATCCCCGTCGCGGATATCCGGCACATCGGCCAGCTTGATTTGTGCGGAGCGCTCGCCCACGCGAAACGCGATGACCTGTCCGGTTTTCACGGAGCCGCCATTGCGGCCTACCGTGCCCCGCGTTTCGGTCGAATGACGGATGCCGCTCACGGCTCCGCTCAATGTGGTCAGTCCCATATCAATCCCTTTACGGCTCAAAATTCCCGCACCCGGCGTCCTAGAGTTTCGGCGCTTGCGCCTGCGCATCCGCCTTGCGCTTGGCTTCGGCCTTGAGACCGTTCACCCATTGGCTGCCGCGTATCAGCCCGTCACATCGCTGATATCGTTGGCGCGCCAGTCGGGCGGCATGCTCGACTGGGCGCAATATCGGGCGCTACGCTCCCAGCCGTGCTCGCTCTTCGAGGTGAAGGCCGTATCCCCCGTGAGGGTATAGATGGAGGTGCTGGTTTCCGGCGGGGCGCTGTCCTGCAAGTCCCCGCAGGCTTCCGTCACGCGGTAGGTGTTCGGCCCTGTTGGCTCGATTTTCTTGAACTCGCAGAAATCCCGCGCGCCGCCGATGCCTTCGCGGCGCAGCAGCGTCGTGGTGGCGTTGGAAGCTTGGCCGCACGGGGTATCGCTCTCGACGTAGTAACCGCGCTTGAGCGGCAGCGCCGCGATGGTAGCCGCTTGCGCCTTGGCCGGAACGGCTTCTGGTGTCGCGGGCGCGGCGGCTTGGTTTGCGGCAGTATCGACGTCAGCGGCAGCTATGCCCGCCGTGTTGCCGGACTCTGCCTCTACCGTGCTCTCCGTAGCGGCGGCATTCTCCGCCGTCGCGGCGTTCTGGCCGCAGGCGGCAAGCCCCGCCGCGAGCAGCAACGGCACGACAAGGGAACGGGTTTTGCTCATGACATCTCCGCGCGTGAAAATCCTTCCCGCTATGGTTAAGGTGGCGCGGAGGCCCATTCGTCCCCTAAACAGGGGAGAAATCAGGCACGGCAGGACGGCAGAGCGCTATCCCGCCGTGTTGTTCAGGCAAGGTTATTCGCAGGCGGTCTAAGTTAACCGGAACTATGGGATGAATGAGGGGGCGTTACACGACCATGGCGTCACAAGAACTCTATGAATCGTCCCGCGTCTCGGGATTGATTGCCCATCTTTACGATGCGGCCATAGATGACGCCTTGTGGTCAGGCACCGCGAACCGCATCGCGGAAACCCTCGGCTCGACCAGTACCGTTCTTAAACTTCACGGCGAAGGCGCGCGCGTGAACCTGCTGGAATGTACGGACAACCTCATGGTGGCCGAGCGCGAGCAGGCCTGGGCGGATGACTGGCACCGCAAGGATTTATGGGTGGAGCGCAGCGTCGCCTACGGCATGTCGCGGATCATCACGGATGAGGAGTTGGTGACACCCGAGGAACAGGCGCGGAGTGGCTTTTATCAGGAATGGCTCCGGCATCTGGATATTCACCACATGCTCGGGGCGGTGTTCCCCTCAGCCGAGGGCGCGATTGGCGTTCTCGGCATTCACAGGCCGCAAGATGCCGGAGCCTATACTACCTACGAACGACGACAGGCGGCGTTGGTGCTGCCGCACTTGCAGCGGGCGCTGCGTCTCGGGCAGCGTTTCGCAGCGGTATCACAATCCCATGCCGCCGCCTTGCAGGCGCTCGACCGGCTGGATACCGGCGTCCTGATGGTGGACGGTGCGGGCCGTGTCATTCAGGCCAGCAGCATGGCGGAGCGGATGCTGCGCGAGAATGTGGAACTGGCCGTTATTCGCGGTAGGCTGGCGCTGCGCCCGCCTGCGCTGCACGGCAAGCTGTTGTCTCTGTTGCAGGGCGCGATGGATACCGCGCGGGGCAGGATCGCCAAGCCCGGTGCGGCGCTCTCCATTCCACGTCCGCACCGCATGCCGCTGGCGCTAGAGGTTGCGCCCCTGCGCCCCTCAGCTTCCGCCTTTGGCGAACAGCGGCCTGCCGTGCTGGTATTTATCCGTGACCCCGAAGCACCAATCGCCGTGGCGCGACTGCGCGAACTCTTTGGTTTAACCCGCACCGAAGGTGTCGTTGCCGCAGCACTTGGGCGCGGAGCCTCGCTTGAAGATATAGCCGTAAATATGGGCATCGGGCTTTCCACCGTGCGCAGCCATCTCAAGCGCATCCTCGCCAAGACAGGTACGCATCGGCAAGCGGAAGCGGCGGCCTTGCTGGCGCGCAGCATTTCAACAGCCTTCGACGAGCCAGCACGCGCGGATCGGCCTCCACTCGAATGAGATGTCATCCAATTTAGCGCCCTTGTTTGCCACGTCGCATAGGCCGCATCATCGTTGCATTACGCGGCGGTCATAAGAATTCATTCTCTCGAATTTGATGATAAGAAATCTTCCAGTTGCTCACAAAACGACCAGTAGAGAAAATTGACATCTGAAAGATATTTAGGAGAAATTCCATCCTTATTCGAAAAAGATTCTAATAATTCATTGTGAAGAGCTTCAAAACGAGATTTGGTGCTCTCAATTTGATAAACGATTACCTTATTCATGACTTATCCTGAAAATAGTTATTTTTCTAAATTGTATTATTACTTTTTGTTGATGTCGAGGGCGCGTCCGCCTTCGCCGGATTGGGCTTTATGCCTTGCGGCACCGAGCCGCTGTGCAGCCGCGTCTCAGCCATCCGGTAACAATCCCGCGCGCGGATAGTGCGCGGCCTTCATCCGCATTCCTTCTTTCTTTGGGGGCGTGCCGCCCTTCACCGTCAAGACCAAGCCCCAAGGGGCGGAAAACGGGGGCCGTGTAGTCGCTGCGCTCCGGCCCGCGCCACCCCCCGTTTTCCGGTCTGGACGGCTGAATCCCCGCTCATTGCCGCGTGGCTAGTCGGTTGCATGCGCAACCCATCAGCCAAGGAAGAAAAGGCAATGAAACAAGATGTTTATGAGAGAGTAACCGCCCACATTGTGACCGCATTGGAGAATGGCGTCCGTCCGTGGTTCCAGCCGTGGAATGCCGAACATGCCGCAGGGCGCATTACCCGCCCGCTGCGCGCGAATGGTCAGCCCTACCGTGGGATCAACGTCCTGATGCTCTGGGGCGCAGCCTGTGAGCGCGGATATAACGCGCCTATCTGGATGACCTACAAACAGGCGCAGGAGCTAGGCGGCAACGTCCGCAAGGGCGAGAAAGGCAACCTTGTCGTTTACGCCAACACTATCACCAAGACTGAAACCGACGAGAACGGGCAGAAGTCCGAGCGCGATATTCCGTTTATGAAGGGATATACCGTTTTTAACGTCGAGCAGGTGGAAGGACTGCCCGCGCAATTCTATGCGCTGGCCGAGCGTCCCGCCGACACCGTGCAGCGCATCGCGCATGCGGAGGCTTTCTTTGCCGCCACCCGTGCGGATATACGCCACGGCGGCAGCCGCGCGTTTTTCAGCCCCGCGCAGGACTTTGTGCAAATGCCGCCCTTTGAAGCCTTCCGCGAGGCCGAAGCCTATTACGCCACCCTTGCCCATGAAATGACCCACTGGACGAAGGGCGCGAACCGATTGGAGCGTGACTTTGGCCGCAAGCGCTGGGGCGATGAAGGTTATGCGATGGAGGAACTTGTCGCAGAGCTTGGCGCAGCGTTCCTTTGTGCCGACCTCAGCCTGTCGCCGGAACCCCGTGACGAGCATGCCGCCTATATCGGAAACTGGCTCAAGGTGCTGAAAGAGAACAAGCGCGCGATTTTCAGCGCCGCCGCCCATGCGCAGCGCGCCGCCGATTATCTCCACAGCTTGCAGCCGCAGCCCCACGAGGTGAAGGAAGCCGCCTAAAACGGCAACGCCGGAGGGGCAACCCTCCGGCATCTGGCGGAGCCGCCGTCATGGTGACGGCGGCCATTCCTTTTCCCGCCCGACCCACCCCTGAGCGGACGGCGCGGCCTTTGGGGCCGCGCCCGCAGGGGCTTTCAGCCCTGATAATCCTCGAAACCGCGCTCCCGCTTGCGCGGCACGTCCTTGTGGCCGCTGCACAGCCAGCAGGAACACGGGCGGCAATGCGTAGAGGCATTGCGCCCGACCGCGCGCGGCGAATGCGCAGGCGCATCGGAGAGGCCACGCGCCCAAAGGGCCATGACGCGGCGCGCTCGCGCTTTCATGCGTTCTTCGTCTTGTCTGCGCCTCGCCCGCATTGTCCGATCCTGCCGCTGCTCACCTGATTGTAGAGGCGCTTCGCGCCATAGCCGAGTTGACCGAGAGATGGCCCACGAGAAGGCTCGAATCAACCAGAGACGAGAATGCTTTGATGGGCGATATTGGGGAGGGTAGAAGCAGATTTTTCGCGTGTGGCTGCGCGACGATTCCGCAAATTTTTCTACACAGTACCTACACAGGCAAAAATCGCCGATTTTTGTCCATGTTTTTCAAATGTTTGGTGAAATCCAAAGATTTGGAGCGGGCGAAGGGATTCGAACCCTCGACCCCAACCTTGGCAAGGTTGTGCTCTACCCCTGAGCTACGCCCGCTCTGGCGCCGTTGCCGGGTGGTTCCCGGCGGGGTGAGGCGCGCTATTAGCCGAGGGTTTTCGGGTCGGCAACCCCCCTTCGCACAAAAAGTTCGATCGACGGCCGATGGGCGCCGCGGGGGTTGGCAGCGGCGCTTATTCCACCACATATGGGGATCAGGATTTCGGGGACAGGAGCGGCCGGTGGCGACCTTGGGTATGAGTGGTGCAGAGCGCGAGGCGATCGAGGCGTTCAAGCGGGACGTTGTCGAACCGTCGATGACATCGCTCGTCATCCTCGATTTCTGGGCCGAATGGTGCGGCCCGTGCAAGGCGCTGGGCCCGGTGCTCGACAAGGTGGCCGAGGATTATGCCGGGCGCGGCGTGAAGCTGGTCAAGATCGACGTCGACGCCAACAAGCTGATCGCGGCGCAGTTCCGTGTCCAATCCATCCCCACCGTCTATGCGCTGTTCCAGGGCCAGCTGGTGGCGGACCTGACGCCGGCGCGGACCGAAAGCCAGCTCAAGGGCATGCTCGACCAGATATTGAAGCAGTTGCCGGTGCAGGGCGCCGATGCGCAGCTGGCTGAGGATATCGCGCCGCTGGTGGCGATGGGCGAGGAGGTGCTCGATTCGGGCGATGCCGAGCGCGCGCTTTCGATTTTCAACCAGGTGGCCGAGATGGCGCCGGAGGACGTGTCGGTGATCGCGGGGCTGGCGCGTGCGCTGCTCGCGCTCGGACGGGGCGAGGAGGCCGAGGCGGTGCTGGCGACGGTGCCCGACGACAAGGCCAAGGATGCCGGCATCGTCCGGGTTCGCGCGGCGCTGGCGCTGGCGAAAGAGGCATCCCCGGTCGATGATCTCGGCGGGCTGCGGGCCCGGGTGGCGGCCAATCCCGACGACCATGAGGCGCTTTACGAACTGGCCGGCGGGCTGATGGCGGCCGGCGATCGCGATGGTGCGGCGGACGTGCTGCTCGACAGCATCGCGCGCGATCGCGCGTGGAATGACGGGGCGTCCCGGCAGCGGCTGCTCAAGCTGTTCGAGGCGGTCGGGCTGGAAGATCCGTGGGTCAGCGCGCAGCGGCGGCGGCTTTCCGCCATATTGTTCACATGATGACCGAGCGGACCGCCGTCCGCCTGTCGATCTTCCCGCTGGCCGGGGCGCTGTTGTTCCCGCGCGCTTTGCTGCCGCTCCATATCTTCGAGCCGCGTTATCGCGCGCTGGTGACCGACGCCCTGGCGCGCGACCGGCGGATCGCGATGATCCAGCCGCGCGAGGATGAGCGCGCGGACGGCCGGCCGCCGGCGCTCTACGATGTCGGCTGCGTCGGCCGGATCGCGCATGTCGAGGCGCTGCCCGACGGGCGGTTCAACATTGTGCTGGAAGGCATCAGCCGCTTCCGCATGGTCGGCGAACTCGATCGCCCGACGCTGTTCCGCCAGATCGAGGCGCGATTCGACGGGTTCGAGGAGGACGAGGTGGATGCCGAGCCGCTGGCGCTGATGATGCGCGCCGCGCTGGAGCAGGAATCGAAGCGCTTTGCAGCGGCGCGCGGCTATGTCGTCGACTGGGACGCCGTCGGCCGGCTCGATGACGAGGCGCTGGTCAATGGCATCGCCCAGATCGCGCCGTTCGATGCGGTGGCCAAGCAGGCGCTGCTCGAGGCGCCGACGATCGAGGACCGGGCCGACCTGATCATCCAGTTCATGCAGTTCTTCCGGCTGCGCGACGAGGATGATGGCGACCGGACGACGTTTCAATGAGCGGCGGGTCAATCGGTGACGGGCCGTCGCGCGATGTTCATGACATCGATCCCGAGCTGCTCGCGATTCTCGTCTGCCCGGTGACGCGGGGTCCGCTGCGTCACGATGCCGCCGCGGGCGAGCTGGTGTCGGAGGCCGCCGGCCTCGCCTTCCCGATCCGCGACGGGGTGCCGGTGCTGCTGGTGGACGCCGCCCGCCGGATTTAGGGCGGCGCCCGGCCAATCAGTTTTCGCGGCGAACGCGGATCGCCGCCTGGCCGCCGATATTGGCGAAATAGCCACCCATCGAAGCCTGCCGAATCTTGATCGGCATGCCGGGCTTGGGGCTGCGCGACAGGCGCTTGCTTTCGGTCTGGATCCAGCGCGCACCATCTTCGAGCACGATCACCCAGCGATCGACCGTATTCTTGATCGGCGCGGCGCTTTTGATCGTGGTCTCGATCTCGGTGACCTGTTCGACCTGGGCCTTTTCCTTGTCCTTGCTGTCGAAGATGCTCAGCGTCGGCAGGCTGAGGCCGAAAAGCGTCTGCTTGGCTTCGCGAATCTGCCCCTTGTCGACGACGACGACCTCATTCTTGGCCTCGGCGCTGTCCAGTGCGGCGACCTGTGCGTCATAGCAGGCGAGGCGCTGTGCATTGTCGGCGACGGCGCGGCAGTCGACGAGCTTGCGGAAGATTTCCGGCCGATCCTCGCGCTGCTCTGCAGCGAAAACATGGGCCGGTGCGGCAATGACACAGGCGGCAACGATCCAGCTGCTTGCCGAAAATTTCATCCATTCCTCCATAAAACGCAGGAAAATTTCTCTGACACCGATCGGGGCCCTGGCGACCGTGCCGGGCACTGTTGCATTTGTGCGACAGCACACGCCGAACTGGCCCTGTTACATGAACCTCAGCTTTACAAGGCTAAAGCGCATCCGGCATCAACCGCAACCATGCCGGAAGGGGGGTCTGCGTGGTTTGCCGCGCATTGGCTGCCGGAAGGTTGTGATTGGGGCGGCGAAAGCAGCCCAGCACACTCCAGAATAAGGGACTGGATAGTGACCAAGACGCAGAAATTTCTCAGCCGGTCGGCGCTGAGCTCGGGGGTCATCGGCCTCGCGCTCGTCGCGCAGCCGGCCTTCGCCCAGGACACGGCTGCCGCCGATGCGCCTGAAGATGCCGGCACGATCGTCGTCACCGGCACGCTCATCAAGAACCCGAACATCGTCGCGACCAGCCCGGTCTCGGTGGTCGGCGCGGAAGAAATCGCCCTTCGCCAGTCGAACGTGGCCGAAGAAATCCTGCGCGACCTGCCGGGCGCGGTTCCGAGCATCGGCTCGGCCGTCAACAACGGCAACGGCGGCGCCTCGTTCGTCAACCTTCGCGGCCTCGGCTCGAACCGCAACATCGTGCTGCTCGACGGCACCCGCATCGTCCCGGGCGACATCTTCGGCCGCGTCGACCTTAACAACATCCCGCTCGCGCTGGTCGAGCGCGTGGACGCGCTGACCGGTGGTGCTTCGACCACCTATGGCGCCGACGCGATCTCGGGCGTCGTCAACTTCGTCACGAAGAAGGACTTCGCCGGCATTGAGCTGAACGTTACCAACCAGATTACCGGCCAGGGCGACGGCAACGTTTTCCGCGCCGACCTGACGATTGGCGGCAATTTCGACGACGGCCGCGGCAACGCGGTGTTCAGCGTCGGTTACCAGCAGTCGGACGCGGTCTACCAGAACCAGCGCGACTTCTCGATCAACAGCATCAACTCGTACACCGGCAATATCGAAGGTTCCGGCACCACCGTGCCTTCGCGCATGTCGGTGCCCGGCGGCGGTACGCTCCAGATCGACCCGACGACCGGTTCGTTGGTTCCGACCTACGCCACGTTCAACTTCAACCCGTACAACGTGTTCCAGACGCCGTTCGAGCGTTTCAACATGTTCGGCCAGGCAAGCTACGAAGTTAGCGACGGCATCGAGCTCTACACGCGGGGCCTGTTCTCGAAGAACACGGTGTCGACGATCATCGCGCCGTCGGGCGCCTTCGGTACGCCCGTCGAGATTCCGTACAGCAATCCGTATCTGCCGGCGGCGGCGCGTGCCCAGTTCTGCGCAGCGAACGGCCTGAGCACCGCCCAGTGCGATGCGGCGGCGCTGGCGACGGATCCGACCGATGGGAACTACGACACCTTCACGACGGCGCTGTTCCGTCGCACGACCGAAGTCGGTCCTCGCATCAGCGATTATGTGACGACGATCTTCGATTATCGTGCCGGTATCCGCGGCGACATCACCGATTCGATCGGGTTCGATATCGCTGGGTCGTATGGTGAGAGCGAAAATGTTCAGACGCAGCGCGGCTACGTGCTGGCTTCGCGTCTGCGCGATGCCCTGCTCGCCACCAACACCACGACCTGCCTGAGCGAGAATGCTGGTTGCGTTCCGGTCAATGTCTTCGGTCCGGATGGCAGCATCACTGCTGATCAAATCCCGTACCTGACCGGCAATTCGACGGTTGCCGTCCGCACGACGCTTGCGCAGTTCCGTGCGCTCGTGAACGGCGACATCGGCGTTGCGAGCCCCTTCGCCGAAGATCCGATCCAGTTCGCAATCGGCGGCGAGTATCGCGAATATACCGCCACGCGCGAATCTGACATTCTCGCGCAGACGCCGGGTGAACTCGGCGGTGCGGGCGGTGCGGCGCCGAACATCAATGGCGCTTACAACGTCTATGAAGCCTATGGCGAATTGATCGCGCCGCTGGTGAGCGACAAGCCCTTCTTCCATAGCCTGCAGCTTGAAGCGGGTATCCGCTACTCGAGCTACAGCGTCGATGCTCCGAACTCGCCGAGCTACAACACGACGACCTGGAAGGCCGGCGGTACCTGGGAACCCGTCGAATCGATCAAGATTCGCGGTATGTACCAGCGCTCGGTTCGTGCTCCCAACATCGCCGAGCTCTTTACCCCGGTTTCGACGCAGCTGACGAACCAGGGCGTGGACGCTTGCGCGGGTACCGCTCCGCTTGCCGATGCCAATCTGCAGGCAGTCTGCCTTGCGCAGGGCGCTCCGCTGGGTCAGATCGGCACGATCGAACCGCCGACGGCCGGCCAGGCGAATATCACGACGGGCGGCAACCTGAATCTGAAGCCGGAAAAGGCGAACAGCTACGTGATCGGCGCGGTGTTCCAGCCGACCTTCCTGCCCGGCTTCTCGATGACGCTTGATTATTATAACATCAAGATCAAGGACGCGATCACGCAGCCGACGCCGGGCGATCTCTATTCGGCCTGCTTCGACTCGATCACGGGTGCTTCGGCGACCGACCCGGCCTGCCTTGCCATCCGTCGTGATCCGGCGACCGGTCAGCTCAGCGGCGATCCGTCGACGACGCCGGGCTTCCTGGCGAACCTGTCGAACCTCGGTACGCTGGCGACCGATGGTATCGACCTGACCTGGAACTATCGTCACGAGTTCGATTTCGCCATGTTGAACCTGACGTTCAATGGCAACTGGACGAACAGCTCGAAGTTCCGTTCGCAGCCGGGCTCGCTCAATCGTGAATGTGTTGGCTATTATTCGGTCAACTGTGCTTCGCTTCAGCCGGAATTCAGCTGGAACATGCGCACCACCTTCTCCTTCGATGACGTTGATGTCTCGCTGGCGTGGCGCCATATCGACAGCATGAAGTTCGAACCGCAGCAGATCATTGATGATGGCGGCTCGGATGAGTCGGTTCTCGAAGATTATCGCCGTATCAAGGCGTATGATTACTTCGATCTCGCTACGCGTTTCACGCTCACGGACAATTTCGACGTGACGCTGACCATCACCAACCTGTTCGACAAGAAGCCGCCGGTCGTTGGCAACACGATCGGTTCGACGACTTACAACAGCGGCAACACCTATCCGTCGACCTACGACGCGCTGGGCCGTCGCTTCTCGATCGGTGGCCGCGTCCGCTTCTAAGCGACACGAACACCAGAAAAATTGGGGGTGGGCTTTCGGGCCCACCCTTTTTTGTTTGCGTTGTGTTAGACGGTCGATCCCCGCAGGGATCAGGCGACGAGAGGGCTGTCCAGCACCATGGGCACGCCCGCGCTTTCGGCCACAGCCATCGCCCACCTGACCACCTTGTCGATCTCGTCGCCATGCGCGCTAGCTGCATCGCGATATTCTTGGTTGCGGTCGGTGGATGCGAAATCCGTGCCTAGCTTGGAATGGCGATGGAATACGGGTCCGTGCGCCAGTTCGCTCAGGTCGGCCTCCGTTAGCGGCATGCCATAATGTGCGGTCAACGCACGCACGGCGTCTTCCCGCCGTGCCAGCAATGTCTCGCTATCGAGGCTGCGCACCCGATCCGGCCCAAAACGAGCAATCAGACCGGCAAAGATGGCGTGCTGGGCAAGCCAGCCGATGGCGGCGACCTGCAAATCGGTTTGCCCCAGATAATCTTTCTGATCGAACCCAAAGCTGATGCTGCCGTCTTGCAGCATGCCGACGAGGCCATCGCGAACCCACAGCCGGCCCTGCATGCCCTTTTTGGCGACGGATGTGAGATAGGTCGGCAATGGCGCGTGGAGCAGCAGCGCGCGTGCGCTGGGCCGCATCGCCAGCATCGCGGTCGCCAGGCTGTTGACGATGTTGGACGGCTTGATGACGATCGCTTCCCCCGGATCGAACGGGCGGCCGAGCAGCCTGAGGCTGTGATCGAGCACCATGGCGACGGTGCGCGGATCGCCGCCGCGCCGCCGCCAGCCGACCAGATCGTTGAGGATGACAGGTTCCTTCAGCCCCATCGCCCAGCCGGGTCGGTCGAACACGCGCGCCAGCAAGGTCGAGCAGCAGAAGGCCGAATGGAAGATGAAGTGCATCGGCGCCTCGTCGGGCACGGCGCCGATCACATCCTCGCGACGGAGCACGCGCTTCTCGGCGTCGGCGGGAAGATGCTCGTCGGTCGCGAAAACCGCCTTGCGATGCACATCGCGCGGCACGTGCTGGAAATGCACCGCATCATGGCCGGGATCGTAGCGGTGGGGCAGCCATGCCGCGTCGCGGACGGTCTGGGTGATGAGGGAGGCAAAATCGGTCACGCGGGTTGATCGCATATCCGGCAAAGGATGCACAAGCGCCGAGCCTGCGCGGCCTCGCTTGCACGCCGAAGAGCTTCGCTCTACTCCTTACATCAGGGTCAACATCGTCTCCGAATGGGGAGAACGGGCCGTGGGGGCCAATGAAACATCAGGGTGAAGAAGTGACGCGCCTGCTGGCGGCCGCGACGGCCGCGCGGCAGCGCGGCGATCAGGTGGAAGAAGTGCGGTTGATCGATGCCGTGCTGGTTGAAGCGCCGGATAATCCGCACGCGCTCAACGCACGCGGCATGGTCTGCCTTGCGACCCGCGATCTGGCGGGGGCGATCGGCTTTTTCCGCCGCGCGGCCGAGGCCGATCCGCGCGAGCCGGCCTTGTGGATGAACCTGGCGCGGGCGCAACGCGAAACCGGCGACGATGAGGGCGAGCGCGCGAGCATCGATCAGGTGCTGGCGGTGGATCAGCGGCATTTCATGGCAAGGCTGCGCAAGGCCGAACTGCACGAGCGACTGGGCGAACATGCGCAGGCCGTGCCGGCCTGGCAGGCGGTGCTCAGCCTGGCGACGGCGATCGACCCGATGCCACCGGCCCTGGGCGAGGCGCTCGATCGCGCGCGCGCTTTCGTCATCAAGCAGACGGACGCATTCGCTTCGGAAATCGATGGCGGCATGGCCACCGCGAAAGCCGCGTTGCCCGAAGGGGCTACGCGGCGCTTCGACGCCTGCCTGGACCATGTGTTCGGCCGGCGCCAGATTTACCGCAACGAATGCGCGGGAGTTCATTTCCCGTTCCTGCCGGCCCATGAATATTTCGACCGCGCGCTTTTCCCCTGGTTCGCCGAACTGGAGGCCAAGACCGATCTGATCCGTACCGAGCTGGAGGGCGTGATCGCGCGTTCGCGAGGCATGCGGCCTTATGTCGCGATGGACCCGGGCACGCCGCAGAACAAGTGGAGCGGGCTCGACGGCTCGCTCGACTGGGGTGCTTATTTCCTGTGGGAATATGGCGTTGCCAATGAGGAAGCCTGCGCGCTCTGCCCCAATACCGTGGCTGCGTTGGAAGCGACGCCCTTTGCGCGCATTCCGGGGCGGGCACCGACCGCCTTCTTTTCCATCCTGAAGCCGCGTACGCGGATCCCGCCGCATACCGGTGTCACCAACACCCGCACCATCATCCATCTGCCGCTGATCGTGCCTGATGGCTGCGGCCTGCGCGTGGGGGGCGAAACCCGCCAGTGGCGGCTTGGCGAGGCCATGGCCTTCGATGACACGATCGAGCATGAGGCCTGGAACGACAGTGACGAGCTGCGCGCGGTGCTGATCTTCGATGTCTGGAACCCGTTCCTGACCGAAGCGGAGCGCGATCTGCTGTGCCGTTACTTCGAGCTGGCGGACAAGAGCGGCCATAATCCCGCGATGGGACAGGGGCTGTAGTGTCGCTGGACAATCCCATATGATGGCTTAATTTTATTATCGAGGCGATTGCCGGGTCAGGGGGAGCTGTGCCTGAATCACCTTGTCAGGAGTTTGTGCATGTTGTTTCGAGCCATGCTTGCGACTTCGCTTATGATCGCGGCAGCCCAGCCGGCGTTCGCCACGGAAACCCCGCCGGCGCCGTCGGCCACCGATAACAAGCGTGATCCCAATGCGATCCGCTGCAAATCCGAACCGATCATCGGCAGCCTGGCCGGCAAGCGCAAGGTTTGCCGCACCAATGCCGAATGGCAGCGCGCGGCCGAGGACGGCAAGCGCAATGCATCCGATATCGTTGGCGGGTCGGGGTCGTGCGCCGGCGGGCCGGGATGCGCCGGCGGCAATTGACGCGGGGTGATGTTGGCAAGGACGCGAGGGCGGGGGTGATCCCCGCCCTCGGCCGTTTCAGGCGGTCTTGAGCGCCAGCGCGCCATCGCCTTCGTCGATGGTGACGAGCGCGCCGTCCTTGATCTCGCCTTTCAGGATCGCGTCGGCGAGCGGATCCTGCAGATATTTCTGCACCGCGCGTTTCAGCGGCCGGGCGCCATAGACGGGATCATAGCCGACCCGGCCGAGCCAGGCGCGGGCCGCGTCCGTAAGCGACAGCGCGATCTTGCGATCCTTCAGGAGCTTCTGGACGCGGCCGACCTGGATGTCGACGATCGCGCCCATATGTTCCTGCGCCAGCCGGTGGAACAGGATGATCTCGTCCAGCCGATTGAGGAATTCCGGCCGGAAATGGGCGCGGACAACCTCCATCACCTGCGGTTCGACCGACTCGACATCCTCGCCCTCGCCAAGATTGGTGAGATACTGGCTGCCGAGGTTCGACGTCAGGATGATCAGCGTGTTCGAGAAATCGACCGTGCGGCCCTGGCCGTCGGTCAGCCGCCCGTCGTCGAGCACCTGCAGGAGCACGTTGAACACGTCGCCATGGGCTTTCTCGACCTCGTCGAACAGCACCACCTGATAGGGGCGGCGGCGCACGGCCTCGGTCAGCACGCCGCCTTCCTCATAGCCGACATAGCCGGGCGGTGCGCCGATCAGCCGGGCGACGCTGTGCTTTTCCATGAATTCCGACATGTCGATGCGCACCATCGCGCTGTCATCGTCGAACAGGAAGCCGGCGAGCGCCTTGGTCAGTTCGGTCTTGCCCACGCCCGTCGGGCCGAGGAACAGGAAGGAGCCGAGCGGGCGGTTGGGATCCTGCAGGCCGGCGCGGCTGCGGCGGACGGCGCGGGCGACGGCCGACACGGCGTCCTTCTGGCCGATCACGCGCTTGCCCAGCATCTCCTCCATGGCGAGGAGCTTCTCGCGCTCGCCCTCCAACATCTTGTCGACGGGGATGCCGGTCCAGCGTGAGACGACCGAGGCGATATCCTCGGCGGTCACTTCCTCGCGCAGCATCGCGCCCTGCGACGCGGTCTGCGCGTCGTTGAGCTGCTTTTCGAGCTGCGGGATGACCCCGTAGGAAAGCTCGCCCGCGCGCGCCAGATTGCCCGCGCGCTGCGCCTGATCCAGTTCGAGCCGGGCGGCGTCGAGCTGTTCCTTGATCTTGGCCTCGGCGTGGATCTTCTCCTTTTCCGCCTGCCAGCGGGTGGTGAGCTCCGCCGACTGCTGTTCAAGCTGGGCGAGATCATATTCGAGCGAGTCGAGTCGATCCTTGGAGGCCTGGTCGGTCTCTTTCCTCAGCGCCTCGCGCTCGATCTTGAGCTGGATGATGCGGCGATCGAGAGTTTCAATCTCCTCAGGCTTGGTTTCGGCCTCCATGCGCAGACGCGAGGCGGCCTCGTCCATGAGGTCGATGGCCTTGTCGGGCAGGAAGCGGTCGGTGATGTAACGATTGGAGAGAGTGGCTGCCGCGACGATCGCGCCATCGGTGATGCGCACGCCCTTGTGATGGCTCTCGTAGCGGTCCTTCAACCCACGCAGGATCGAGATCGTGTCCTCGACCGTCGGCTCGCCGACGAACACCGGCTGGAAGCGCCGCTGGAGCGCCGGATCCTTCTCCACATATTTGCGATATTCGTCGAGCGTGGTGGCGCCGATGCAGTGCAGTTCGCCGCGGGCAAGCGCGGGCTTCAAGAGGTTGGACGCGTCCATTGCGCCTTCGGATTTGCCGGCGCCGATCAGCGTGTGCATCTCGTCGATGAACAGGATGATGTCGCCTTCGCCCTGGCGCACCTCGTCGAGCACGCCCTTCAGCCGCTCCTCGAATTCGCCGCGATATTTGGCGCCGGCGATCAGGCTGCCCATGTCGAGCGCCATCAGCGTGCGATCCTTCAGCGTATCGGGCACGTCGCCATTGGCGATGCGCAGCGCCAGCCCTTCGGCGATCGCCGTCTTGCCGACGCCGGGTTCGCCGATCAGCACCGGATTATTCTTGGTGCGCCGCGCGAGGATCTGAATGGTGCGGCGAATCTCCTCGTCGCGGCCGATGACCGGATCGAGCTTGCCGTCGCGCGCGGCTTCGGTGAGATCGCGCGCGAACTTCTTGAGCGCGTCATAACGATCCTCGGCGCCGGCGGTGTCGGCGCTGCGGCCCTTGCGCAACTGGTTGATCGCCTGGTTGAGTGCTTCGGGCTTCAGCCCCGCCTGCGCCAGTGCCTTGCCGGCGGCCGTGGTGGTGGCGAGCGAAATCGCCTGCAGCAGCCGTTCGACCGTGACGAAGCTGTCACCCGCCTTGGTGGCGACCTGTTCGGCCTGATCGAGCAGGCGCACGGCATCGTTGGTAAAGCCGGGCGTGGATTGCGCGCCGCTGCCCGAAACCGCCGGAATGCGGGCAAGCGCGGCATCGACTTCGCGCGTGGCGGCATCGGGCGAACCGCCGGCCGTACGAATCAGGCCAGCAGCCATGCCCTGCTCGTCTTCGAGCAGCGCCTTCAGAATATGATCGGGGGTGATCTGCTGGTGGCTGAGCCGGATCGCGACCGTCTGGGCCGATTGCAGGAAGCCCTTGGCGCGATCGGTGAATTTTTCGAGGTTCATGGATCCTCCCTTTCGCTCGCCGATATGGTGTGGCTATTATGCAACACAAGATCGCGCCATAGCCGCAACGAAAATAATCCCGCCGTCCAGATAAGCTCGTCGAAGCATCTCGACCATCGGTCGATTCCCGTAGCTTGCCCGAAATGACCGAATGGCTAGGATACAGCATTGGCCGTTCGGCCGTCCCTAATGGAAAGCCGCTTATGCTGCGCTTATTCTCCGGCTCTCTTGCCGCAATGCTTCTGGCAACCTCCGCCCCCGTCGCGCTGCATGCGGCGGAACCGGCGGCCGTGTCCTCGCTCGTCCAGGCGGTGGACATTCCTTATGAGGCATTCACGCTCGCCAACGGGCTGCGCGTGATCGTGCACGAGGATCGCAAGGCGCCGATCGTTGCGGTTTCGGTCTGGTATCATATCGGATCGAAGGACGAGCCGAAGGGCAAGACCGGCTTTGCCCACCTGTTCGAACATCTGATGTTCAACGGGTCCGAAAACGCCAATATGGATTTCTTCAAGCCGCTCGAGGCGGTGGGCGCGACCGATCTGAACGGCACCACCTGGTTCGACCGGACCAATTATTTCGAGACGGTGCCGACGGGCGCGCTGGAAACGGCTCTGTTCCTTGAATCGGATCGCATGGGCCACCTGCTCGGCGCGATCGACCAGGGCAAGCTCGATAACCAGATCGGCGTCGTCCAGAACGAGAAAAGGCAGGGCGACAACGAGCCTTATGGCCTGGTGGAATATGCCCAGCTCGCCGCCCTGTTCCCCGAAGGCCACCCTTATCGCCACTCGACCATCGGCTCGATGGCGGATCTTTCGGCCGCGAGCCTGGAGGATGTGAAGAACTGGTTCCGCGCGCATTACGGCCCCAACAATGCGGTGCTGGTGCTGGCCGGCGACATTGACGGCAAGTCCGCCAGGCCGCTTGTCGAGAAATGGTTCGGGGCGATCCCGCGCGGGCCGGAAACGACGCGCCCGCAGGTGACGATCCCGACGCTGCCGAAGGCGGTGGATCAGGTGATGAAGGATCGCGTTGCGACGACGCGGATCATGCGCAGCTGGGCGGTGCCGGGCCTGAACGATCCGGACACGACGAAGCTTGACGTCGGCATGGCGGTGCTCGGCGGGCTGGCCTCGTCGCGGCTCGATAATGCGCTGGTGCGGCAGGACAAGACCGCCGTCAGCATTTCGGCCGGCGTGCAGGAATTCGAGAAGATGTCGATCGTCGAGATCACGGCGAACGTGAAGCCCGGCGTCGATCCGAAGCTGGTGGCCGACAAGCTCGACGCGCTGGTCGCCGATTATATCCGCAACGGGCCGACCGAGGACGAGGTGAAGCGCGCGGCGACCCGGCAGGTTTCCGGCGTGATCGGCGGGCTTGAATCGGTCGGCGGCTTTGGCGGCAAGGCGGTGACGCTGGCCGAGGGCGCGGTCTATTCGAACGATCCGGCCAAATATAAGAAGGATCTGGCCGAGATCGCGGCGGTGACCCCGGCGGCGGTGAAGGCGGCGATGGCGAAGTGGCTGACGCGGCCGGCCTATCGCCTGACGGTGGAGCCGGGCGAACGCAGCGAGGCGGACGTGGCGATTGCCGGCGGCATCCGCAGCGCGCCGCGTTATTATCGCGATCCCAAGGCCGAAGGCGGCGCGGCCACGGTGGCGGCATCGGGCGCGGCCGTCGATCGCAGCAAATTCCCCGAGGTCCAGCCGATCGGTGACCTCGAGTTCCCGGCGATCGAACGGGCCACCCTGTCCAACGGGATGCAGGTGGTGCTGGCGCGGCGGACGACGGTGCCGACGGTGCGCATCGCGCTCTCGTTCGATGCGGGCAATGCCGCCGATCCAAAGGCGAAGCTGGGCACGCAGGCGCTGATGCTGTCGCTGCTCGACGAAGGCACCAAGACGCGCAACTCGATCCAGATCGCCGAGGAGCAGGAGCGGCTGGGCGCGGCGATCGGCACCAGCGCCAATATGGATCGGACCAGCGTGACGCTGTTCGCGCTCAAGCCCAATCTGGCACCGTCGCTCGACCTGCTGGCCGATGTCGTCAGGAACCCGGCCTTCGATCCGGCCGAGGTGGAGCGCCTGCGCGCGCAACTGGTGACGTCGATCGCGGCGGAAAACACGCAGCCGCGCGGCATTGCCCGGCGCGCGCTTCCCGAACTGCTCTATGGCAAGGTCCATCCTTATGGCGTGCCGCTTTCGGGCAGCGGCACCGAGGCGGGCGTGAAGGCCGTGACGCGCGACGATCTGTTCGCGTTCCACAATGCCTGGCTGCGGCCCGACAATGGCAAGATCTTCGTCGCCGGCGATACCACGCTGGCCGAGATCAAGCCGCTGCTGGAAGCCCGTTTCGGCCAGTGGCAGCCCACCGCCAATGTGGCCAAGGGTGCCAAGCTGTTCCGGATGGACCGCATGGCCCGGCCGCCGCGCATCGTGCTGATCGATCGGCCGCAAAGCCCGCAATCCTATATCATGGCGGGCCAGCTGCTGCCGTTCAAAGGCGTCGACGATCCCCTGACCTTCTCCGCCGCGAACGAGGTGGTGGGCGGCAGCTTCCTGTCGCGGCTCAACATGGATCTGCGCGAGGACAAGGGGTGGGCCTATGGCGCCTTCACCTCGGCGCCGATGGTGCGCGATACCATGCCGCTCTACCTGATCGCCCCGGTGCAGACCGACCGCACCGGCGATTCGATCGCGGCGGCGATCGGCGATGTGAAGACCTTCCTGACCACCAAGGGCGTCGACGCGGAAGAACATGAGCGGACGATCAACAACCAGATCCGCTCGCTGCCCGGATCGTTCGAAACGAGCAGCGACCTGTTGGGCGGGCTGATGTCGATCGACGCCTTCGGCCGGCCGGACGATTATTATACGCGGTTGGCCGATCGCTATCGCGCGATCACCGCCGCCGACATGGACAAGGCCGCGCGCGCCGCGATCCGCCCCGACGATCTGATCTGGGTGGTGGTGGGCGATGCCGCCAAGGTGCGCCCGCAGCTTGAAAAGCTGAAGGATCAGGGCATCGGCCTGCCGATCGAGGACGCCAAGCCGGGTTCCTGATCGTCGGGTGGCGGGAGATGCTTGACGTGAACGTCAAGTGCCTTCATGCCCATCACCATGCCCCGGTCGCCGCGCAAAGGCGATCGGGACGAAATGGAACAGCCGGGAGGAATGATCATGGCGAATGTCGACGGCCAGTGGGATTGCGTGACCAAGACGCCGATGGGCGAGCAGAAATCGGTGTTCACCGTGGTCAGCAACGGCGACAGCTTCACCGGCAGCAATGCCGGGCCGATGGGGACGCTCGACGTGATCGACGGCAAGGTTGATGGCGATACGCTGAGCTGGAAGATGGAGCTCAAGGTGCCGATGGCGATGGTGATGGACGCCACGGCGACTGTGGATGGCGACACGCTGAAGGGCGAAGTGAAGCTCGGCGCGTTCGGCGTCGCGCCGATGTCCGGCACGCGCAAGGCCTGAGCCTTCCAGATATCCGGGACAAGGGGGCGGGCCGAAAGGCTCGCCCTATTTTTTGTCGAACTTGTCGACGCGCCGCCGGCCGAACAGCAGGCCGCGTTCCAGCTTCAGGCGCAACGCGGCATAATAAGCGTGGAGGAATTCCACGTCGCCCGCCGGGCCATCCCACCCGATCTTCGTGCGGATCGTTTCCGCAACCGTCTGCATCGTCGCCCATTCGCCTCGCCGGATCACATCTTCCAGCGTCTGCAGTTCATAGACGCCATAAGCGTCGAGCTGGGCATCGGTGAAATGATAGGCCGGGCCTGCGCGGCTGCGCGCCTCGCGGCCGATAAGGTCGAGATCCAGCTCGGTCCGGGGCGCGTGGACCACCCAGGTGCCGGCCAGCAGATCGCCGACGCGCAGCCGATCGCGGTTCATCAGCGGGAAGAACAGGAAGATGCCGCTCCACCCCAGCCCGAACAGCGCGGTGGCGGCATCGGCCAGCCCCTGGCTGGTCTGGTAGGTGAGGAAGGAGAGCGGCAGATAGACCTCGATCTCCCGCATCAGGTTGCGCGCGATCACCGCATCGCCGGTCAGCCGCCCGCCATTGCGGGCGACGACGCGCAGGCCCGCGCGGCGCTTGCCGGGCGTGGCGCCGCGCGCGCCCATTTCGAACAGGATGAAATAGCCGTTGCGGGCGATGAAGAAGCCGATCAGCCAGAGGATGATGGCGAGCTGGCCGGTCTGCCCGCCGAACCAGGCGCCGACGATCAGCAGCGCGATCGTGGCGGCGATCAGGCCGCCGACGATGATCGCGGCATCGACCATGAAGGCGGCCGCGCGTTCGCCGGCGGTGGCGAGCGTGAGGCCGAGATCGACGCCTTCGGGCGTGATGAAGCGGCGGCGAAGGGTGGCGTCGCCCTGATCAGTCATCGTTCCGCCCCCCGCGCGGCGAGTAGAAATAGAGCAGCCAGAGGATCAGCGCGCCGCCGCCGACGGCATAGCGCAGCCCATCCGCGTCGATCCGCTGGCGGCCAATGCCTTCGAGGATGCCGGCCACCATCAGCATGATGACGACGCCGGCCATCACCGTGGCGGATGCGCGGCCGGCATCGGCGGCGGCGCGCAGCCGGCTGCTGGCGCCGGGAAAGGCGACCGCGCGGCCGATCCGCATCCCCGCCGCACCGGCGAGCAGGATGGCGAGGATTTCGGTGGTGCCGTGGATGGCAAGCCAGCCGCCCAGCCCCACGCCCAGCCCGTGCGGCACGAACAGCGCGAAGAAGGCGCCGAGCATGCAGCCATTGAAGACGATCAGCAGCGCCGAGGGCAGGGCGAAGGCGAAGCCCAGCGCGAAAGCGAAGATCGCGACCTGCGCATTATGGGTGAACAGGAAGGTGGCGAAGATGCTGAGCCCATCCTTGTCGCCATTGCCATAGAGCGTTTCCCTGAGCTGCGCCGCCGAAGCCGTGGGATCGCGGCCATTGGCGAGATCCTGCGGGATGATCGAGAAGAACCAGCTCGCATCATGGCTGACCAGCACGAAAGCCGCGATCGCGCCGGCGATGGTGAGGAGGAGCGCGGCGAGGGTTTCGGGCCACAGCGCGCGGACGGCGGCCGGCCAGTCATGCCGGAAGAATTGGGCAAGCCGCGTGCGCGCGGGCGTGCGCACGCCATAAAGAAAGAAATAGGCGCGGGCGCACAGGCTTTCGAGATAATCGACCAGCGCGCGATCGAGCGACGTTTCGCGCGCCACCGACAGCGAGGACAAGGCCTGGCGATAGAGCACGGGCAGCGCCATCAGCTCGTCGGTGTCGAGCGAGCGCAGCGACCCCCGCTCGGCCCGGCCGAGGACGGCGTCGAGCCGTCGCCAATCGGCCTCATGCGCCTCGCGGAAACGGCGCGCGGTGGCGGCGGGATCGCCTTGGGCGGCGGTGGGTGGCGCGGCGCCGATCACAGCAGGTTCCGCCGCTTGAGATCGATATAAAATGCCACCAGTTTCAGCCCGACGCGGTTGTGCGGGCTTTCCAGCACATGGAAGCCAGCGTGGCGCAGGCGGGTGACGACGATGCGGCGTTCGCGCAGCAGTTCGGCGGCGGTGACGGCGCGGCTCACATCGTCGGCGGATTCGGGCGGGGCGGCGGCGATGTCGGTCAATTCCTGATCGTCGAGGACGACGAACAGCACGAGATGGCGATCGAGCAGGCGGGTGGCGGCGCGCAACATCAGCTCCGCGCTGGTCGGATCGGAAAATTCGGTGAAGACGACGATCAGCGAACGGCGGTTGAGGCGGCCGCCCAATGTGGTGAGGGCGAGCGTGTAATTGGTTTCTTCCGTCGAATAATCGAGCTCGGCGGCAAGGCGCTGGATCAGGCCGAAGGCGCGCGCGCCCGATACCGATCCGCTGGCAATGCGCGGGCGCGCGTCGAACCCGAACAGGCTGACCCGATCCCCGAGCTTGAGCGCGACATAAGCCGACAGCAAGGCGGCCGAAATCGCGCGGTCGATGCGCGGCACGCCATCCAGCGGCTCGCACATCGTTCGGCCGGCATCGAGCGCGAACACCACATGATTGTTCCGTTCGGTGCGGAATTCCTTGGCCAGCAGCCTGGCGTGGCGGGCGGATTGCTTCCAGTCGATCGCGCGGCGATCCATGCCGGGTTCGAAATCGGCCAGCGATTCGAACTCGGCGCCGTCGCCGCGATCGAGTTGGGCGATCAGGCCGTGCATCGCGCTGCGCAGGAACAGGTGTGCGCCGCGTTCGCGCACCGGGCGGATATCGGGCGTGACGATGACGCGTGCATCCTGCGGATCGCACCGCTGCTTCCAGGCAAGGCCCATCGGCCCGGTCCAGCGCAGCCACAGCCCGCCGAGCTTCGCCACGCCGCGCCGGGCTGCGACCAGGGGCAGCGTTGCGCCACCCTGGCCGGCGGCGATGGCGATGCCGGCCCGCGCGCCGGATGGCGCGGTGAGCAGTTCGGGCAGTTCGAGGATCGCTTCGGCGTGGCGTGGCGCGGCGCCGGGGAAGCGCAGGCCGATCGTCGCCGGCAGTTCGTGGCCGACCCCGCAGCTGTTGGCGATGGCGATCATCGCCTGCGGCTCGTTCGGCCATGCGCCGGTGACCGCGTCGATCGCGACGAGGGCGAAGACGAACAGCGTCCAGCCGATGCCGACATACCAATAGCCGGGCACCAGCACGCCGAGCACCAGTGCCGCGGGCGCACCCGCGGCCGCCAGCCAGATCGCGCGGCTGGTAGGGTAGATCAACGCGGCGCCTCGATCCGCTCGATGATGTCCGCGACGACGCTTTCGACCTGGCGACCGTCGATTTCGGCGGCGGGCGACAGGATGACGCGGTGGCGCAGCACAGCCGGCGCCAGCGCCTTCACATCATCGGGAATCACGAAATCGCGGCCGTCGAGCGCCGCGCGGGCGCGGGCCGCCGCCGCCAGCATCGCGCCGGCGCGGGGCGATGCGCCGCTTTCGAGATCGGCGACGTTGCGGGTCGCGCGGATCAGCGCGACGATATAGTCGATCACCTCGTCCACCAGCCGGACTTCCGACACGGCGGCGATCGCCGCGTCGATCCGCGCGGCATCGGCACGCGGTGCGATCCCCCAGTCATCGGGGCGGGGCGCGCCGAAGCGGGCGCCATGCGTGGCGATGATCTTCCGCTCCTCGTCGGCGGCGGGATAATCCACCGTCTGCTTGAACAGGAAACGATCGAGCTGGGCTTCGGGCAGCGGATAGACGCCCTGCTGTTCGATCGGGTTTTGCGTCGCCACCACCATGAAGCGGTTGCCGAGCGGCATGGTTTCGCCGTCGATGGTGACGGTGCGTTCCTGCATCGCTTCCAGCAGGGCGGCCTGCGTCTTGGGCGGGGTGCGGTTGATTTCGTCGGCGAGCAGGAGATCGGTGAAGATTGGCCCGCGCGTGAGCGTGAAGGCGCTGGTCTGGAAGTTGAACAGATTGGCGCCAAGGATATCGCCGGGCATCAGATCGGGCGTGAACTGGATGCGGCCGAAATCCACGCCGATCGCGCGTGCGAAACATTGGGCGAGGAAGGTCTTGGCGGTGCCCGGCGGGCCTTCGAGCAGGATGTGGCCCGAGGCGAAGAGCGCGACGAGCATCAGCTCCACGGTTTCCTGCTGGCCGACGACGGCCTTGCCGATTTCGCCGCGAATCTCGTCCGCGAGCGCCTTGACCTCTTCAACCTTCACGGATCACGTCCCTTCTCCAGCGATAGAGCGCCCGCGCGGCGGTGGTGAGCGCGCCGGGATCGGCGGCATCGCGCGCGGCGGCGGCGAGTTCGGTAAATCGGGGCGATGCCAGCCGATCGAGATAGGCGTCGAGCGCGGCATCGTCGGCATGGGCCGGCGCGCCCGTCGCCTGCGCCACGGCATCGCGGGTGAGCGCGGCATAGCGATCGCCGGTCCTATGTTCGCGCCGAGCGAGCTTGAGCAGGGCGGCGCTGTTGTCGACCAGCGCGCGCTTGCCGAAGGCGATTTCGCGCACCTCGCCGGCGGGCGGGCCGAAGCGGAAGATCGCCTGGATGCCGGCGAGCAGCGCGGCGCCGAGAAGCGCGATGGTGAGCGCGAGGAAGGGCGGCTCGAACGCGAGCTTCAGCAGGCTGGGCGAACGGCCGAAGCCGTTGAGGGTGAGATCGAAGTCGATCGTCTCCGCACCCGTGGAGTTGAGCCAGTTGAGCATCGCGATCGCGGCGCGGGCGGTTTCCGCGCTGCGCATGCCCTGATTGTTGAGCAGATCGGGATCGGCGAGGATGTAAAGCTCGCGATCGCCAATCTCGGCGAGCACCGCGCGCCCTTCGCCATCAACGATCAGCGGCCGGATGTTGCGCCCCGAAATCGTCTGCAACTGGGCCGGCGCCCCCGTGACGCCTTCGGCGGGAAATTCGCCCGCCGCGCGCAACTGTCCGCCGGCGCTGCGCGTGATCGCGACATTGGGAACCTGACGGACCAGCTGTTCGATCGCGAAGGTGGGCAATGGGCCGCCATTCTGCACCCATGCCGTTTTGTCCGGCAGCGGCGCGACCCGCCATTTCGGCAGCACGATCAGCGTGGCGGATTCGCCCCGCGCCTTCAGCCGTTTTTCGATTTCGGCAGGGTCGGTCCCGGCTTCCGGGGTCAGGACAAGCAGGGCGACATCGCCCCATTGGTCATCCTGCCGGACGAAATAGGATGCGATGTCCCACGGCAGATCATCGATATAATCGGCAATCCCCCGGAAGCCGACGGCCGACGTGGACAGCGCATGGGCGCCGCCATTGCGGCCGTTGCGCAGATCGGGCGCATAGGTGCCGAGTAGCAACAGGGCGGCGAAGGCCAGGATGCCGGCCGCCGCCACCCACAGCATCGTGCGCGGCGAAAAGGGCGATGCGTTGTGGCCGTCCGCGCTCATCGCCAGACCTGCGGCAGCGCGAAATCCTCATAAGCGGCGCGCGCCTTCTGCCAGCCGGCCGCATCCACCTCGCGGCCGCCGAACAGGCTCGCCTCGACGATCGCGGCGATGCCGGCGAACACGCGCCGCGTCTGCCCGGGCAGGCCATTGGCGGCGGCGATGTCGCGGCTGGTGAAGGCGGGGCGGATCAGGTGCGGGCGCCGGCGCTCGATCTCCTCGATGCTGCGCTGGAGGAGGAGGTGGACGGCGGCGGCATAACGCCCGGCGGCGGCGAGCGCGTCGGCCTCGGCAAGCAGCTGGCGCGCGGGGCCGGCTTCCGGGCGCCATTCGGGCTCGGCGGCTTCGGCTTCCATTTTGCCGCGCCGCGCGAACGGCAGGCCGTTGGCGAGCAGGTGGCGCGCGATCAGATAGAGCAGCGCCGTACCCGCCAGGATCAGCAGGCCCCAGGCGATATATTCGGCATAGGGCCCGGTCGCCTTGAGCAGGCGGATCAGCCATTCGGGCGGCGGATCGGGCGGCGTGATCGCCGGCATGTCGAACTGGATGGCGGGATCGGCGCGCAGACGATCATGCGCGGCGGAAAAATCCGCCTCGTTCATCATGCCGCCTGCGTTTGCCCCTGACGCCAAGCCCCAACCCCCTGTACCTGGCGGAGATTAGCCGATGTCGGCCACCGCGCAATGGCGGCGTTGGGCGGGGCGGCCGCCCCGGGCGGGCTGCGTCAGTCCCGCCAGCTCGGATCCTTGCGATCGACCAGGCGGACCAGCGCGTTGAACTCCGCCTCGCCGGGCATGCCGGGGCGGACGAGCTTGGCTTCGTCGCGCTGGTGGGCGATCAGCACGTCCGCCGGTATCTCGCGCAGTTGGCCCATCGGCGCGGATGCCATCTGGATCTGGCAGGCGCGTTCGAGCGCCCAGAGCCGGAGGAAGGCGATCGGCAGCGTCGGCCCCATCGAGAGCAGGCCGTGGTTGCGCAGGATCATCAGCCGCTTGTCGCCCAGATTCGCGATCAGCCGGGGGGCTTCGTCGTCGCGGACGGTGATTCCCTCGAAATCATGATAGGCGATCTGGCCCGCCACCTGCCCGGCGTAGAAATTGCTGATCGAAAGCCCGCCTTCCAGACAGGCAACGGCCATGCCGGCGGTGGTGTGCGTGTGCATCACGCAATGCGCGTCGGGCAGGTGGCGATGGAAGGCGGCGTGCTGGACGAACCCGGCGAGATTCACCCCCCATTGCGAGTCGGAAAGGATCTGGCCGTCGATGTCGATCTTGACGAGGCTGGATGCCGTGACCTCGCTGAAATGAAGGCCGAAGGGGTTGATCAGGAAGGCCCCGTCCTCGCCCGGCACGCGCAGCGTGATGTGGTTGAAGATCAGTTCGGTCCAGCCGAGATGATCGAACACGCGATAGCAGGCGGCAAGCTGCTGGCGTGCGGCCCATTCGGCTTCGCTTATGCCGCCGGGAAGGGGCTGTGCGGTGGCCATGGCGTCTCTCCTGACAATTTTGTCAGTATAGTGCCGCCCCCCGGATCGGCTGTCGAGCATTGGCTTGCAGGGCGCGGTGGAACAGGCCTCGCCTTTTCGGGTTGAAGAATCACCCCCCCGCTGCTAGGGCGCACGCCTTGCGACGCGGGCCCATGGGTTCGCGGCGAACCCTATTCATGTTCATCGGGAGGTCCGAGACCCTCCGCTGGAAGCGAAGACTGGAGATCGACGGCCTTATGCAAATCATCGTTCGCGACAATAATGTCGACCAGGCGCTGCGGGCGCTCAAGAAGAAGCTGCAGCGTGAAGGCGTCTATCGCGAGATGAAGCTTCGCCGTCACTACGAGAAGCCGTCGGAAAAGCGTGCGCGTGAGCGCGCCGCGGCGATCCGTCGCGCCCGCAAGCTGGAACGCAAGCGCGCCGAGCGCGACGGCGTCAAGTAAGCTGCGTGCGGGCCCGCTGTGGCGGGCCAATGACGATTCCCGATCTTTCTGACAGAGCGAGTACCTTATGTCCGTGACCGCCGTTCCGCTGCGTCCGATCAAGAAGGGCTCGCTCGTCAAGCTCTGGGTCGGAATCGGCCTGCTGGCGGCCGCCGGCATTGCCGTCGCCTGGTCGACCACCAAGTCGGCGATCGTCGCGGCGCAGACGCCCGAAGAGTTCCTTGCCGAAAATGGCAAGCGTTCGGGCGTGGTCACCACCGCTTCGGGCCTGCAATATGAGGTTCTGAAGGAAGGTGACGGCGCCAAGCCGACGCCCGCCGACCTGACCGTCGTCAATTACGAAGGCAAGCTCGCCAAGACCGGCGTCACCTTCGACGCGTCGGCGCGCCATGGCGGCCCGGCTACGCTGCCGGTTGTCGGCCTGATCCCCGGCTGGAGCGAAGGCATCCAGCTGATGAAGCAGGGCGCCAAGTACCGCTTCTGGATGCCGCCGAACCTTGGCTATGGCGAACAGGGCGCGGGCCAGAATGGCGAGATTCCGCCGAATGCCGTGTTGCAGTTCGATCTCGAGCTGGTGGCGATCCAGCCCGGCGCGATGAACGCGATGCAGGGCATGATGGGCGGCATGGGCGGCGGTGATCCCCATGGCGGCGTCGTGCCCCCGCCGACCGAGGGCATGTAACGCCGACCGGACAGAGGGTTGAGAAAAAGGGGCGCCCGGCAGCTTGCCGCGGCGCCCCTTTTCTTTGTGCGGGCACCAGCGGGATGGCGCCTGCCGGCCATCCGTGCATGGCGCGGGGAGCGGCGAGGCTCCGATCCGTGCGCGTGGACGCCGGCGGCGTCCGCTAGAGTTGTTCGATGCGGTGTTGGGGTGCGGTAGGCCGGGCCAGCGCAGGCCGGGTCAGGGCAGGCAAGGGGGGCTTGCACGGCCCCGGCCGCGCGCCCGATCAGTTCGGGCGCAGGATCGGCGAGGCGCCGAGGCCGGCTTCCTCGGCATTGTTTTCGGAGCTTTCCTCGAGCAGCACCTTGATCATCGCGACGATCGGATCGGCCAGCGCGAGGCCGAGAATGCCGAACAGTGCGCCGAACAGGATCTGCGCGCCGAGCACCAGCGCCGGGGCGAGATCGACCGATCGCTTGGCGACCATCGGCACGATCACATAGCCATCGACGATCTGGACGACGAGATAGACGCCGATCGCCCACAGGCCCTGTTCCACGCCGGCGGAAAAGCCGACCAGCACCAGCAGCACGCCGGAGATGATCGCGCCGATATTGGGCAGGAAGGCAAGGAGGCCGGTGAGGATGCCGAGCAGTGCCGCCATCGGCACGCCGCCGACCATCAGCAAAATCCAGGTGCCGACGCCTTCCACCGCCATGCCGAGCAGGCGGCCGGCCATCAGCCGGCGGATGGTGGAGCCGAGTTCGGCCGACGTCTGGTAGAATTCGCGGCGTTTGGACATCGGCAGCATCCAGGCGACGCCGCGTTCGTAGAGGCGGGGTTCGATCGCCACGAAGATGCCGATGACGACGATCATCGCCAGGCTGGAGATCGCGCCCAAGGCGGAGCCGACGGCCATGGTGACCTGCCCGATCGATCCCAGCATCTGATCGCGGATGGCGGCGCCGTTGTGCGGCAGCATGCCCATCGAATGGGCCCATTCGGTGATGTGGTGGAACTGGGTGGTGACCACGCTTTGCAGCGTTTCGAACTGGGCGGCGATCGACGCGCCGGCGAAATAGACGGTCCAGACGAGGAACGACATGGTGGCCAGGCAAACGATCGCCAGCCGCCAGCCGCGCCCGATCGGCAGCACGCGGCCGAGCAGCCTTGTGCCGCCATCGAGCATCGAGGCGAAGACGAGGCCCGCGACGATCAGGAGCAGCGGCTGGGCGAGGAACCAGACGAGGATGATGGCGACGCCGAGGCCTAGCCAGACGGCGGCGCGTTTCAGCTCGCGCGCCGTCGTCGGATCGCGGAAGTCGGAGGGGCCGGGTTGTTCCGGCGCAAAATCTGCGGGATCGCTCATCCGGCCGCCTCGTTTATTCGCTGGGTTGTGCCGCCTTTTCGGGCCGCAGGCTGGTGCCGGCCCGGCCGCCACGCATGGCGGTGAACCAGCTGATCGGGTTCACGAAGGACGAGGTGCCGTCCAGCGAGAAGGTTATGAATTCCGCCCTGCCGCCGAGATTTTCGACCGGCACCGGCCCGCCGAGCCCGCCTTCGACCGAAGCGACGCGGCTGTCGGCCGATTGATCGCGATTGTCGCCCATCAGGAAGACATGGCCGGCCGGGATGGTCAGCGCCGGATAATCGTCGGTCCGTCCGCCGGGGCCAAGGTCGATCGTGTCGTAGCTGACGCCGTTGGGCAGCGTTTCGCGCACGCGCGGCATCTGGCAATATTCGCGCCCGTCCGGTCCCGTCACGCGCAGGCGATAGACGTCGTCGGAATCGCACGGGATGTTGGCGTCGATCGGGATCATCGCCGGCGCCAGGAAATCACGCTTCACCGGCACGCCGTTGAGGATGACGACGCCGTTGCGCAGTTCGATCCGATCGCCCGGCAGGCCGATCACGCGCTTGATATAATCGGTATATTGCGTCGGCGGCTTGGCGATCACGATGTCGCCGCGTTCGGGCAGATGGCCGAACAGGCGGCCGGGGATGAAGGGGATCGACAGATAATCCTGCCCCGTCAGCCGGCCGAGCCATTCGCCCGGCGCACCCGGAATGCGCGTGATGCTGGGCGACACGTAGGACCAGCCATAAGGATATTTGGTCACCACCAGCCGATCGCCCTTGATGAGCGTCGGCATCATCGATTCGGACGGGATGTAGAACGGCTTGGCGAGGAAGCTGTGAAAGCCGAGCACCGCCAGCACCAGCCAGAACACGCCCTTGGCTTCGGCCCACCAGTCGGTTCCGGGCTTGGCCTCGGCCTCGCTCTTTCCCGGCGTCGGGCCGGGCGTTTCGGGGGCCGGGGGGACGGTCTCTTCGATACTCATCAGCACATCACGATCGCTCACGCGATCCACTCCTTGAAATGGGTACGCCAGTTACGGGCCCCGATCGCATCCTTGGCGATCACAGGGCGCGGGCATAGAGGATGACGAACGCCTGCGCCCAGGGGTGGTCGTCGGTCAGCGTCAGATGCACTTCGATGGCGTGGCCCGCCGGCGTCAGCGCGTCAAGCCTTGCCTTGGCCCCGCCGGTCAGCGCGAGTGTCGGCGCGCCCGACGGCGCGTTGACCACGCCGATATCCTTCATGAACACACCGGCGCGAAATCCGGTGCCGACGGCCTTGGAAAAGGCTTCCTTGGCGGCGAAGCGTTTGGCGTAGGTGGCGGCGCGGGTGAGGGTGCGGCGTTCCGCCTTGGCCCGCTCCACATCGGTGAAGACGCGGTTGACGAAGCGTTCGCCGAAACGATCGAGCGAATTCTGGATCCGCGCGATGTTGCAGAGATCGGAACCGATACCGACGATCATGGCTGCCTCCCCAAACCGTCATCGCAGCGCAGGCTGGGATCGTGTGCGGCAAGGGCGCGCCCAGCCACCTTGCGACCCCGGCCTGCGCTGGGGTGACGGGCGTAGAAAAGGATCATCGTGCCTGATCCATCAGTTCGCGCATCCGCGCGACGCTGGCGGCGAGCCCGGTGAAGATCGCCTCGCCGATCAGGAAATGGCCGATATTGAGTTCCTTCAGCTGCGGGATCGCGGCGACCGGCATGACATTGTCGAAGGTGAGGCCATGGCCGGCATGGGGCTCGATGCCATTCTTGGCGGCAAGTGCCGCGGCATCGGCGATGCGGCGCAATTCGGTGGCGCGCGCCTCGCCCGCGACATGGGCGTAGCGGCCGGTGTGGAATTCGACGACGGGTGCCTTCAGGCGGATCGCCGCCTCGATCTGGCGGGGATCGGGTTCGATGAACAGGCTGACGCGGATGCCGGCGTCCGCCAGCCGGCCGACGATCGGCGCGAGATGATCGAACTGCCCTGCCGCGTCGAGCCCACCTTCGGTGGTCCGTTCCTCGCGCCGTTCGGGCACGATACAGGCGGCATGCGGGCGGTGGCGGAGCGCGATCGCCAGCATCTCGTCGGTGGCGGCCATTTCGAGGTTCAGCGGCAGCGCGATGCCCGCCATCAGCCGATCGATATCGCCATCGGTGATATGACGGCGATCTTCGCGCAGATGGGCGGTGATGCCGTCGGCGCCCGCTTCGGCCGCTATGATCGCCGCGCGCACCGGATCGGGATGTTCCCCGCCGCGCGCGTTGCGGATGGTGGCGACATGATCGATGTTGACGCCGAGGCGGAGACGGTCGGTCATCACGTAGCGAACCTCATGGGGCAGGGCACAGAGCGGCGGCGAGCATGTCGTGCGCGAAGCCCGATCGATCGCCGACCTCGCCATAGTCGAAATCGCCGCGATTGGTGAACAGGATCACGGCGACGCGGGCGTGGGGCGCGAGAAAATTGCGGATCTGGACGCCGCCGATCGATCCGCGTCGTTCCACCAGCGCCACTTCGTCGGGGCAGCCCTGCAGCGACGCGGCATAGCTCCATGCGCCAAGCGCGGCGAAGCCGAGGCCGGGATCGCCCGTCCACATCGCGGCGGTCTGGATGCGATCGAGCAGCCGGTTTTCCATCAGCGCGCGATCGAACAGCCACAGGTCGCGCGGGCGCATGAAGGCGGCGCCCGCCGCGCCATAGCTGCCGAGATTGATCGCCGGTTCGGCCACATACTTTGCGATAAGGCCGGAAACATGCGGCGCGGGCGGCCCGGCGAAGGCGAATAGGCCAAGCGAGGCCAGGCCGAGCGGCCGGGCGATCCGTTCGTCGAGCAGGGTGGCGAAGCTCTTGCCCGTCACCTTCTCGGCAAGCGCGCCGAGCACCAGATAATCGCAATTATTATAATGGAATCCGGCTGGCGCCTGGGTGCGTGGCGGGCCCGCGCAAAAGCCCGACGCGGCCGCGGCCGGATCGGCCGCCACGCCCTGTTGCCGGTAGAAGGCAGGTACGTCGTCGTCGCCGCCGGGCATGCCGGCCGACGGGTCGGGCAGGCCGCTTTCGTGGCGCAGCAGCATCCGCACCGTGATCTTGTCGGCATGGGGGGCGGGCCATTCCGGCCACCAGGTGCGCACCGGTGCCTCAAGGTCGATCGTGCCCGCCGCCACTTCCTGCAGGATGATCAGCGCGGCGAGCTGCTTGGTGACCGACGCGAGCCGCCACACCGAATCGATCCGATGCGGTTCGCCAGGCCGGACCTCGCCCGCCGCGCGCTCATAGACGAGCGCGGAGCCTTCGCCGATCAGCGCGACGCCCTGGAAGCCCGAGGCCGCGATCGCCTGATCGGCGCGGGCTCCGTCCGCCGCCTGCGCCGCGCCGGCCGCGAACAGCAGCGCGATCGCGGCGACGGCCAGCTTCATGCGGCGGCCCGGCTTCCCGGCTTGATCGCCGGAATGGCGGCGAGTTCGGGGGGCAGGTTTTCGGGATCGTAGGTCGGCACCGACAGGCGGATGAGCGGGTAGAAGGGCACGCCGAGATCGGCCTTGCCGTCCGACCGGTCGACCAGGGCGGCCGCCGCAATCACCTCGCCACCGGCGGCGTTGACGGCCTTGATCGCCTCGCGCGAGGACAGGCCGGTGGTGACGACGTCTTCGACCAGCAGCACCTTCTGGCCGGGGTGGAGGCGGAAACCCCGGCGCAGTTCGAAGGTGCCGGTCGGGCGTTCGACGAACATCGCGTCGAGGCCGAGCGCGCGGCCCATCTCATGCCCGATGATCACGCCGCCCATCGCCGGCGATACCACCGCGCCGAGCTGGATCTTCACCTTGTCGGGGATTTGAAAAGCGGCCGCTTCTGCCAACTTGGCCGCTCGAGCCGGGTTCATCAACACGCGCGCGCACTGCAAATAACGCGACGAACGAAGCCCCGACGAAAGAATGAAATGACCCTCCAAAAGGGCCTCCGCAGCGCGGAATTCCGCCAGTATCTCTTCTTCGGTCATCTTGGTCCTCCTGGCGGTTGATTGCCGTGCCAGATAGGCTTGCGCGGCGCTGGCATCAACTGCTGGAGATTATGCGATTCCAGTGCTTGAGGCAGGCGCCACCCGACACTATAAGCGCCGCGATCGCGAGAGGCCCTAAAAACGAACAGCCGCAAGGGAAGCGGTGCTTACGGGGGTGAGATGAGAACATTGAAGACCATGATGATGGCGCTGACGCTGGCCGCTGCACCCGCAGCCGCACTGGCTCAGAATGCCACAGCCCCCGCCGCGTCCGCGGCGCCGGCGGCAACCGCTGCCGCCGGGGATTCGGCCGATGCAGCCGCCAAGCCCGTTTTCCAACATGCTGCGCCGGAAGCCGAAATCGGCCAGCCGATTCCCGGTGGCTGGAAGATCCAGCCGCAGGTGACCGAGCTGGGCGAAGACGGCCAGTGGCTCCACGATGCGATTCTCGTGCCGATCATCGTCGCGATCTCGGTCTTCGTGCTCGGCCTGATGCTGTGGGCGATGTTCCGCTATCGCGCGGCCGCCAACCCGGTGCCGTCGAAGACCACGCACAACACCTTCATCGAGGTGATCTGGACGCTGGTTCCGGTGCTGATCCTGCTGGTGATCGCGGTGCCGTCGATCCGGCTGCTCGCCGCCCAGTATAATCAGCCCAAGGCCGATGTGACGATCAAGGTGATCGGCAACCAGTGGTACTGGACCTATCAGTATCCGGACAATGGCGACTTCGAAATCGTCTCCAACATGCTGAAGGAGAAGGACGAGGTTAAGGAAGGCGAGCGTTTCCGCACCGATGCGGACGGCCCCCGCCTGCTTGCCGTCGACGAACGGATCGTGGTGCCGGTCGGCGCCGTCGTGAAGCTGATCGTCACCTCGAACGACGTGATCCACAGCTTCGCGGTTCCCGCCTTCTGGGCCAAGATGGACGCCGTTCCCGGCCGTCTCAACGAAACCTGGTTCAAGGCCGATCGCGTCGGCGTCTATTTCGGCCAGTGTTCGGAACTGTGCGGCGCGCGCCATGCCTATATGCCGATCGCCGTCGAAGTGGTCGAACCCGCCCGCTATGCGGAATGGGTGAAGTTGAAGGGCGGCACGATGCCGGGTGAAAAGGCGGCCGAAGAGGCTGCCGCGTCCGCCGCTGCCGAACCCGCCGCCACGGCTGCCGCCGCTCCCGCCGAGGAGCCGGCCGCCGCCCCGGTCGCCAACGCCAACGCCGCCGCTGCGGCGCCGACGAACTAAGGCTGACAGATAATGACAGACGCAACCGCAGCGCCCGCGCATTTCCAGGCGCATGACGATCATGCGCACCACGACGCGGATCACAAGCCGGGCTTCTTCGCCCGCTGGTTCATGTCCACCAACCACAAGGACATCGGCACGCTCTACCTGATCTTCGCGATCATCGCCGGCATCATCGGCGGCGCGATTTCGGGCCTGATGCGCGTCGAGCTGGCCGAGCCGGGGATCCAGTATCTGCCGACCTGGCTGGAAATGCTCCATGGCCCGGGCACCTTCGACGAGGCGCTCCACCTGTGGAACGTGCTCGTCACCGCGCACGGCCTGATCATGGTGTTCTTCATGGTCATGCCGGCGATGATCGGCGGCTTCGGCAACTGGTTCGTGCCGATCATGATCGGCGCGCCGGACATGGCCTTCCCGCGCATGAACAACGTGTCGTTCTGGCTGCTGGTGCCGGCCTTCATCCTGCTGCTCGCCTCGCCCTTCTTCGGCGGCGCCGGCACGGGCTGGACGGTCTATGCCCCGCTTTCCACTTATGGTGAGCCCGGGCCGTCGGTCGACATGGCGATCCTGTCGCTCCACATTGCGGGCGCGAGCTCGATCCTGGGCGCGATCAACTTCATCACCACCATCTTCAACATGCGCGCGCCGGGCATGACGCTCCACAAGATGCCGCTGTTCGTGTGGTCGGTGCTGATCACCGCCTTCCTGCTGCTGCTCGCGCTGCCGGTGCTCGCCGCCGCCATCACGATGCTGCTGACCGACCGCAACTTCGGCACGACCTTCTATGATCCGGCCGGTGGTGGCGATCCGATCCTCTATCAGCACCTGTTCTGGTTCTTCGGCCACCCCGAAGTGTACATCATGATCCTGCCGGGCTTCGGCATCGTCAGCCACATCATCTCGACCTTCTCGAAGAAGCCGATCTTCGGCTATCTCGGCATGGCCTATGCCATGGTCGCGATCGGCGTGGTCGGCTTCATCGTGTGGGCGCACCACATGTTCACGACCGGCCTGGACGTGAACACCAAGATGTACTTCACCGCCGCAACGATGGTGATCGCGGTGCCGACCGGCATCAAGATCTTCTCGTGGATCGCCACGATGTGGGGCGGTTCGATGACCTTCAAGACCCCGATGGTCTGGTCGCTGGGCTTCATCTTCATGTTCACCGTCGGTGGCGTGACGGGTGTCGTGCTCGCCAATGGCGGCGTCGACAACTATATGCACGACACCTATTATGTCGTGGCCCACTTCCACTACGTGCTCTCGCTGGGTGCGGTGTTCGGTCTCTTCGCCGGCTTCTATTACTGGTTCGGCAAGATGTGGGGTAAGCAGTATAATGAGTTCCTCGGCCACCTGCACTTCTGGGTGTTCTTCGTGGGCGTGAACCTGCTGTTCTTCCCGATGCACTTCCTCGGCCTCGACGGCATGCCGCGCCGCTACCCGGACTATCCGGATGCGTTCGGCCAGTACAATCACCTCGCGACCCTGGGTTACAAGGTGATGGCCGTGGGCATGGTGATCTTCTTCATCAACGTCATCTGGTCGCTGATCGCGGGCAAGAAGGCGGAAGGAAATCCGTGGGGCGAAGGCGCCACGACGCTGGAATGGACGCTGTCCAGCCCGCCGCCGTTCCACCAGTTCGAGACGCTTCCGAAGGTCGATTGAGACCGGACGGCAGCTTGAACCACGATCGCCGCCGCTCCGGTATCTTCCGGGGCGGCGGCCTAGTATAATCGGCCAGCGACGTTTGGACTGAGATGAACAGCACGACGATGAACGGCACGGTCACAGCACCGGCGGACTGGCGCGACTTCCTTGCCCTGTGCAAGCCGCGGGTGCTGACGCTGGTCGTGTTCACGGGGCTGTGCGGGCTGCTGGCTGCGCCGGTTTCGATCCATCCGGTGATCGGCTTCACTGCGATCCTGTGCATCACGCTCGGGGCGGCGGCGGCGGGTGCGCTCAATCAATGGTATGAGGCCGATCTCGACGCGAAGATGAAGCGCACCGCCAATCGGCCGCTGCCGGCCGGGCGGATGGACCGCCAGTCCGCGCTGCATTTCGGCGTCGGCCTCGGCACCTTCTCGGTCCTGCTGATGGGGCTGGCGGTGAACGTGCTGTCGGCGGCCATCCTCACCGCCTCGATCCTTTTCTACGTCCTGATCTACACGGTGTGGCTCAAGCGGCGGACGCCGCAGAACATCGTGATCGGCGGCGCGGCGGGCGCCTTCCCGCCGCTGATCGGCTGGGCGGCGGCGACCAACCAGATCGATCTGCTGCCGGTGCTGCTGTTCGCCATCGTCTTCCTGTGGACGCCGCCGCATTTCTGGGCGCTGTCGCTGTTCGTGCGTACCGATTACGCCAATGCCGGCGTGCCGATGCTGCCGGTGGTGGCGGGCACGCGCACGACGCGCAACCAGGTGCTGCTCTACACGCTGCCGATGGCCGCCGCCGCGGTGGCGCCCTGGCCGCTGGGGATGACCGGCGCGATCTACGGCATTGCTGCCGTGGTCCTGTCGGGCGTCTTCCTGCTGCTTTCGGCGCGGGTGTGCTTCAACAATGAAACCGACCAGGCGAAGATGAAGCCCGAACGGCAGCTCTTCGCTTATTCGATCGTCTATCTCTTCGTTTTGTTCGGCGCGCTCGTCGCCGACCGGATGGTGCTCGCATGAATCTGCCCGATGATGAAATCCGCCGCCGTCAGCGCAGCCGTGCCCTGGTGATGGCGCTGATCCTCGGCGCGCTGGTGATCCTGTTCTACGCGATCTCGATCGCGAAGATGGCCTGACCATGACGACGCTGGCCGAACGCAACCGCCGGGTGGGGCTGATGGCCATGGCGCTGGTGGGCGCGATGATCGGCCTCGGCTTCGCCAGCGTGCCGCTCTATCGGCTGTTCTGCCAGGTCACCGGCTTCAACGGCACGATCCAGAAGGCGGAAGGTGCGAAGGCGCCGGGTGCGGTGGTCGGCAAGATCGTCAACGTCCGCTTCGACGGCAATGTGAAGCCCGGCATGCCGTGGAAGTTCGCGCCCGAGGAGCATGTGCAGCGCGTGGCCGTGGGCGCAAGGGACATGGCCTTCTACAACGCCACGAATTTGAGCGACAAGCCGATCAAGGGCACCGCCACCTTCAACGTCACGCCAAGCCAGGCGGGGCAGTATTTCACGAAGATCCAGTGCTTCTGCTTTACCGAGCAGGTGCTGCAGCCCGGCGAAACCATGCGCATGCCGGTGATCTTCTATGTGGATCCGAAGATCCTGCAGGATCCAGACGCCAAGAATATCAACGAAATCACCCTTTCCTACACCTTCTTCCCGGTGGATTCCGCCGACGACGAGGGTTAAGGGACAGGCAAAGGGAATACCCAGGGGACGAGAAAGATGGCTGGAGCCAAGACTCACGACTTCCATATTCTTCCGCCCAGCATCTGGCCGCTGGTCGGATCGCTGGCGGCGCTCATCATGGCGACCGGCGGCATCATGTGGATGCACGAAGCCGCTTATGGTGGCTATGTGTTCTTCGCGGGCGTTGCGGCGCTGCTCTTCACCTTCTACTCCTGGTGGTCGGATGTCATCCGCGAGGCGCATGCCGGCGATCACACGCCCGTGGTCCAGCTGCACCTGCGCTACGGCATGATCCTGTTCATCGCGTCCGAAGTGATGTTCTTCGTCGGCTGGTTCTGGGCGTGGTTCGATTTCTCGCTGTTCCCGGCCCCGGTCGAAGTCAGCGAAGGCGCGGTCACGCTCACCCAGGCGGCGGGCATCTGGCCGCCCAAGGGCCTGGAAGTGATCGATCCCTTCCACCTGCCGCTGCTCAACACGCTGATCCTGCTCTGCTCGGGCACGACGGTCACCTGGGCGCACCACGCGCTGCTGCACGGCGACCGCAAGGGCCTCAAGACGGGCCTGTGGCTCACCGTCATCCTCGGCCTCGTGTTCAGCTGCATCCAAGCCTATGAATATGCCCATGCCCCGTTCGCCTTCAAAGGCCTGAACTATGGCGCGGCCTTCTACATGGCGACCGGTTTCCACGGCTTCCACGTGCTGGTCGGCACGATCTTCCTGATCGTCTGCCTGATCCGCGCCTATAAGGGCCACTTCACGCCGAAGCAGCATTTCGGCTTCGAAGCGGCGGCCTGGTACTGGCACTTCGTCGACGTGGTGTGGCTGTTCCTCTTCGTCGCCGTCTATGTCTGGGGCGGCTGGGGCGCGCCGGTCCACGGCTGATAGGCCGGGGGAAATCCAGGTGATGCAAGCGCCGCTCCGGCTAGGCCGGGGCGGCGCTTGTGCTATGGCGGGACTGCAATGAAAACGCCCACGCCCTTCGAATCCGGCCTGCACGGCCTGTGCCCGCGCTGCGGCGCGAAAACGCTGTTCGCGGGAATCGCGAATTTCGCGCCGGCCTGCCGCGCCTGCGGCCTGTCCTACGCCAGCTTCAATGTCGGCGATGGCCCGGCGGCCTTTCTGACATTGGGCGTCGGCGCGCTGGTGACGGTGCTGGCGATCACGCTGGAATTGTCGGTCCAGCCGCCCTTCTGGGTTCACCTGCTGCTGTGGGTGCCGGTGACGGCCGTAGCGGTGCTGGGCACGCTGCGCCTCGCCAAGGGCATGCTGCTGGCGCTCGAATATCGCAACGCCGCGCGCGAGGGCCGGCTGGTCGAGGATGTCGAGGAAGGGACGCAGCCATGAAGCGATTGCCATTCTGGCCGACCCTGCTGGTGCTCGTCGCCGTCGCGGTGATGGTGGGGCTGGGCATCTGGCAGCTCCATCGGGCCGATTGGAAGGACGGGCTGCTCGCCAGATATGCGGCGGCCGAAAAGCTGCCGCCGACGGCCTTCCCGGCGGTGCCGGTGCCGGACGAGGCGCTCGTCTTCCGGCGGGCGACCGGCCATTGCCTCGAAGTGGTGAAGTGGGATGCGCGGGCCGGGCGCAACCGGCAGGGCGAACAGGGCTGGCGCCACATCGCATCGTGCCGCACCGGCGGCGGCGAAGGGCCGGGCATGGCGGTGGATTATGGCTGGTCGCGCAGTTCGGACGCGCCCAAGGCCGCCAACCTCGCCGGCGCGGTGGACGGCGTGATCGATTTCGATCGCGACCGCGTGTTCATCCTCGTCGCCGACAAGGCCGCGCCGGGGCTGGAGGCGAGCGAGAAGCCGTCGCCCGCCAATATCCCCAACAATCATCGCGGCTATGCCGTGCAATGGTTCCTGTTCGCGGCGGTGGCGCTGGTGATCTACGTTATCGCGCTCAGGACGCGGAAGGCGGCGTAGTCGGGGCGGGGGTGAGCGACATGGCGGGATCGACCGGCGATACGGGCAAGCGCAAGTCCGACGCGATAGGCGAGGTGAAGGAACTCGCCGGGGATGTCGCGATCGAGATCGCGGTGGACGCCGTGATCGAAACCGCGTGGCAGGCGGCGGCCGGCGCGATGGACGTCGCGACCAACGTGGCCGGCGCTGCGCTCGAATGCGGATCGGCCATCGTCGAAGGTGGCTGCGCGCTTGGCGGCAAGATCGTCGAGGGCGTGGCCGATCTCTGATTGATCGGTGTCGGCACCTGCCGCCGCCAGCTGTTATTTTCGTGCCCCAATCCGGGGCGATGTGCCAGAAAAGTTGCCCCGGGGCGTCCACGCGGCTAAGCGCGGCGCACTATGCGCTATATCAGCACCCGGGGCGCCGCGCCCGCGCTCGATTTCGAGAACGTCACCCTGACCGGCCTTGCCGCCGATGGCGGGCTATATGTGCCGGAAAGCTGGCCGCACTTCTCGGCCGAGGCGATCCGCAAGCTGGCGGGCCTGTCCTATGTCGACACCGCCGTCGAGGTGATGGCGCCGTTCGTCGGGGATTCGCTGACGCGCGAGGAACTGCGTTCGCTCTGCACCGCCGCTTATGGCCGGTTCGACCATGAGGCGGTGACGCCGCTCGTCCAGCTCGATCCGACCAACTGGCTGCTCGAACTGTTCCACGGCCCGACCCTGGCCTTCAAGGATGTGGCGCTGCAGCTGCTCGGCTTGCTGTTCGAACGCTTCCTGTCGACCCGCGACACGCATCTGACGGTTGTCGGCGCGACGTCCGGCGATACCGGTTCGGCCGCGATCGACGCGCTCGCCGGGCGCGCCAAGGTCGACATCTTCATGCTCCATCCGCTGGGCCGCGTGTCCGACGTGCAGCGCCGGCAGATGACGACGGTGCTGGCGCCCAACGTCCACAATATCGCGATCGAAGGCAGCTTCGATGACGCGCAGGCGCTGGTGAAGGCGATGTTCGCCGATCAGGGCTTTGCCGGCCGCTTCCGCCTGAGCGCGGTCAATTCGATCAACTGGGCGCGGCTGATGGCCCAGATCGTCTATTATTTCTACGCGGCCGTGCGGCTGGGCGCGCCCGACCGTTCGATCGCCTTCTCAGTGCCGACGGGCAATTTCGGCGATGTGTTCGCGGGCTATGCGGCGGCCAGGATGGGCCTGCCGGTGGCCAAGCTGATCGTCGCGACCAACGTCAACGACATCCTGCACCGCGCGCTTTCGGCCGGCGACTATTCGGTGGGCACGGTCACGCCGACGGCGGCGCCGTCGATGGACATCCAGGTCAGTTCCAATTTCGAACGGCTGCTGTTCGATCTTCACGCCCGCGACGGCAAGGCGCTGGCCGCGACGATGGCCGGTTTCGAGGCGTCGAAGACGCTGGCGATCCCGCAGGCGATGCGCGCACAGGCGGCGGACCTGTTCACCAGCGCCCGCATCGATGCCGATGGCATGGCGCTCGCCATGCGCCGCGCCGCCGAAAAGAGCGGCCAGATCATCGATCCGCACACCGCTATCGGCCTTGCCGCCGCGCACCGCGCCGATCTTGGCCGCGACGTGCCGGTGGTGACGCTGGCGACGGCGCATGCCGCCAAGTTCCGCGACGCGGTGGAACGCGCGACCGGCAATCGCCCGCATCTGCCGGCGCGGGTGGGCAATCTGTTCGAACGGGAAGAGCGTTATGCGACGCTTCCCGCGACGCTCGACGCGATCCAGGGGTATATCGCGGAACGGGCGACCCCCGCGCGATGACCGCCCGCCTCCATCGGCTGGCGAACGGGCTCACCGTCGCGGTCGAGCCGATGGACGGGGTGGAGACGCTGGCCGTCGGCCTTTATGCCGATGTCGGCGCGCGATCCGAACCGGCGGGGCTGGGCGGGCTCGCCCACATGGTCGAACATATGGTGTTCAAGGGCGCCGGCACCCGTGATGCCCGCGCCATCGCCGAGGATATCGAGGATGTCGGTGGATCGCTGAACGCCTGGACGGCGCGCGACCACACCGTGTTCCATGCGCGCCTGCTGGCCGGTGATCTGGCGCTCGGCACCGGCATGATCGCCGATCTCGTCCGCGCGCCGCATTTCGACGCGGACGAACTGGAACGGGAAAAGCAGGTCGTGCTGTCCGAACTGGGTGAGGCGCGCGACACGCCCGACGATATCGTGTTCGATCACCTGCAGGCGGCGGCCTTCCCCGGCCAGCCGCTGGGCGTGCCCGTGCTGGGCGACGAGGCGAGCATTGCCGCGATCGACATCGCCGCGCTCAAGCGCTGGGTGGCGGATCAGTATCGCCCGGCCGGGCTGGTGCTGGCCGCGGCGGGCAAGGTGGATGAAGACGAGCTGCTGCGACTGGCCGAGACGCATTTCGGCGACATGGTCGCCGGCAGCGCGGCGCCGGCGGCGGGCGCCAGCTTCTCGATCGGCGGCAAGCATGATCGCCGGCGGTTCGATCAGATTCACCTCGCGCTCGGCTGGCAGGGTGTCGGCTATCGCGATCCGACAGTGCATGCGCTGGCCTTGTTCACGCAGGCCGCCGGCGGCGGCATGTCATCGCGCCTGTTCCAGGAACTGCGCGAGCAGCGGGGCTTGGCCTATAGCGTCTATGCCTGGGCGCAGAGCTATGCCGATACCGGGCTGTTCGGCGTCTATTGCGCCGCTGGGCGCGAACAGGGCGCCGAGGCGCTGGCGCTGGCCGAAGAGGTGCTGGCCCGCACGGCCGAGGGCATGACCGATACGGAACTGGAGCGCGCGCGCGTGCAGGCCAAGGCCGGGCTGCTGATGGGGCTGGAAGGCCCGGCGGCGCGGTGCGACCATCTCGCGCGGCAGATTCACGTCCACGGCCGGATCGTCCCGGCCAGCGAAACCGTGGCCGCGATCGACGCGGTGGCGCTGGCGGATGCGCGGGCGGCGGGGCAGCGGGCGCTTGGCGGTGGCCGCGCGATCGCCACCGTGGGCGGCAAATTGGCGAAGGCGGCATGAACGATCTGATCACCCTGATAACCGAAGCCTGGCCGGATTACGGGCTGGTCGATTCGGGCCATGGCCGCAAGCTGGAACGCTATGGCCGTTTCCGCTTCATCCGCCCCGAACCGCAGGCGATGTGGGCGCCGGCGGATCCCAATTGGGAAGCCGATGGCGATTTCATCGCCGCGTCCGACGAAGATGGCGGCGGCAAATGGCATTTGTCGCGCGATGTGCCGCGCGGCGGCTGGCACCTGAAGTGGGAGGAGGTGCGCTTCCTCGCCCAGAACACGCCCTTCCGCCACCTGGCTTTCTTCCCCGACATGGCGCCGCAATGGGCGTGGATGCGCGACCGGATCGACGAGGGGGACGAGGCGCTCAACCTGTTCGGCTATACCGGCGTCGGCACGCTGGCGCTGGCGGCGAAGGGCGCCAAGGTGACGCATGTCGATGCCTCGAAGAAATCGGTCGAGGCAGGCAAGGCCAACGCCTTCCTGTCCGACATGGCCGACCGGCCGATCCGCTGGATGGTGGACGATGCGGTGAAGTTCGCCGCGCGCGAGGTGCGGCGCGGCCGCCGCTATGACGGCATCATGCTCGATCCCCCTAAATTCGGCCGTGGCCCCGATGGCGAGGTCTGGCGGCTGGAGGAGCATCTGCCCGGGCTGATCACCCATTGCGTCAACCTGCTCGACGAGAAGTCCAAGTTCCTCGTGCTGACGGTTTACGCCGTGCGCATGTCGGCGCTGGCGATCGGCGAACTGCTGAAACAGGCGACCGCGCATCTCGGCGGCCGCGTGGAAGTGGGCGAAATGGCCGTGCGCGAAGAAGCGCGCGGGCTGCTGCTGCCGACGGCGATCTTCGCGCGGTGGGTGCGGGATTAGAGCAGTTTCCGATCCGACTACGTCGGCTCGAATGCTCTAGGCTGTAGTGACATTTTAGGGATTCACGTTGGACTGGATTTCTGATTCAACGCTGACTTTTGGAGGTTGGCGTGGAAGGGGAAGTGCTG
>NZ_FZOS01000001.1 GCF_900188165.1 Edaphosphingomonas laterariae
AGCGTTCCGCCGAACACGGCTTCACGCCCGTGAGGCGTTCCGCCGAACACGGCTTCACGCCCGTGAGGCGTTCCGCCGAACACGGCTTCACGCCCGTGAGGCGTTCCGCCGAACACGGCTTCACGCCCGTGAGGCGTTCCGCCGAACACGGCTTCACGCCCGTGAGGCGTTCCGCCGAACACGGCTTCACGCCCGTGAGGCGTTCCGCCGAACACGGCTTCACGCTTGTCGAACTGATGGTGGTGATCGTCATCATCGGCCTGCTGACGACGATCGTCGCGATCAACGTGTTACCGAGCGGCGACAAGGCCCGGGTCGAGAAGGCCAAGGCCGATATCGCGCTGCTGGAGCAGGCGATGGAAATGTACCGGCTCGATAATCTGACCTATCCGGGCACGGCGGACGGGTTGCAGGCGCTGATATCGCCGCCCGCCTCGCTCACGCGGCCCGAACGTTACCGCCGTGGCGGCTATGTGAAGAAGCTGCCGGAAGATCCGTGGGGCAACGCCTATCAGTACGCGTCGCCCGGCCAGCATGGCGCCTTTGACATCTACAGCTATGGCGCCGACGGCCGCGAGGGCGGTGAGGCGGACAATGCCGATATCGGCAACTGGAACTAGGCGCGATCCTGCGGTTCCGGCCGTGAGGCGTTTCGCCGAACAGGGCTTCACGCCCGTGAGGCGTTTCGCCGAACACGGCTTCACGCCCGTGAGGCGTTTCGCCCAACACGGCTTCACGCCCGTGAGGCGTTCCGCCGAACACGGCTTCACGCTTGTCGAATTGATGGTGGTGATCGCCATCATCGGCCTGCTGACCGGGGCGGTGGTATTGGCGATGCCCGATCCGCGTGGCGATGTGCGGCACGAGGCGGAGCGTTTTGCCGCGCGCGCCCGCGCCGCGCAGGATGCGGCGATCATCGAGGCACATGAAATGGCGCTGTGGGTTTCGGCGGACGGCTATGGCTTCGAACAGCGCGACCGGCGCGGCTGGCGGCCGATCGACGAGAAGCCGTTCGAGGACCGTCGATGGGAAGGCGCGCAGGCCATTGTCGGCGATGCCGGGCGTGCACGCGTGATTTTCGACACCACGGGCTTTTCCGAGCCGCTGGACGTGACGCTTGTTCGGGATTCCGCGCGTGCCACAGTGCGGATCGAGGGGGACGGCACGATTCATGTCGGCTCCTGATCGTTCCGCCGAACACGGCTTCGCTCCGGTTGTCCGTTCTGTCGAGAACGGCTTCAGGCCCTTTGCTCGTTCTGCCGAGAACGGCTTCACGTCCGCAAGGCGTTCCGCCGAACACGGCTTCACGCTGATCGAACTGATGGTGGCGCTGGCGGTTTTCAGCATTGCGGCGCTCGCGCTGTTGCGGCTGGAAGGGGCGACGTTGACCAGCACGGCCTCGCTTGCGGATCGAACCATCGGGCAGATCGTCGCGCGCAATCTGGCGGTGGAGGCGCTGACCGATCCGGTGGCGCCCAGCTTTGGCGAAACCAAAGGCGTGCAGGAAAATGCGGGCCGCGCCTGGCGCTGGACCCGCCGTTCCATCCGCGCGACGCAGGTAAACCTGCAGCAGATCGACATCGCGGTGGTGGATGATAACGGCCAGCCAGCCGGCGCGCTCACCGTGTTCAGGCCGATGCCATGAACGAGCATCGCGGCGAACACGGGTCCGATTTTACGCGGCGTTCCGCCGAACACGGCTTCGATCTTACGCAGCGTTCCGCCGAACACGGCTTCACGCCCGTGAGGCGTTCCGCCGAACACGGCTTCACGCCCGTGAGGCGTTCCGCCGAACACGGCTTCACGCCCGTGAGGCGTTCCGCCGAACACGGCTTCACGCTTGTCGAACTGATGATCTCCTTGCTGATCTTCGGCATGCTGGCGGCCGCGGGTGTGGGATTGCTGGGGTTCAGCGTGCGGGCGCAGGAGGCCGCGCAGGAACGGCTGGATGAAGTGGCGGCCATCCGCCGCGTCGGGGCGATATTGACGTCGGATCTGGCGCAGGCGGCGCCACGGCTGGTGCGCGATCAGGATGGTATTCGCCAGGTCGCGTTCATCGGCGATGGCGGCGCGGCCGATGCCATCGCGCTCAATTTCGTGCGGCGCGGCTGGAGCAATGGGGCCATGGCGGCACGGGCGTCGCTCCAGCGCGTCGAATATCGGCTGGCCGGGGATCGGCTGGAACGTCGCACCTGGCCGATGCTCGATGGTGCCGCGCCGGCCAAGCCCGCGATCGTGATGCGCGGGGTGGAAGCCATGACGGTGCGCTATCGCCGGAAGGGCGAATGGCGCGACCGGTGGGATTCCGTAAGGCCCGAAGCCATGCCTGACGCGGTGGAGATGGTGCTCGACGTAGCAGGGATCGGCGCGGTGCGGATGCTGTTCCTCACCGGCACCGGGGTCGGGCCATGAAGGTTCCGTATTCGGAACGCGGTGGCGCCTTGCTGACGGTGCTGCTGCTGGTGGCGGTGATGTCCGCTTTGTCGGTGGCGGCGCTGGAACGCCTGCGACTTTCGACGCGGCTTGCCGCCAATGGCGCGGCGGCCGATCAGGCCCGCGCCTATGCGCTGGGGGCGGAGTCCATGGCGCTCGATCGGATCGGCGTGCTTTCAGGGCGCGATACCGGGATGACCACGCTTGCCGGCGGATGGCATGGACGCCCGCTCGCACTGCCGCTGCCCGGCGGCATCGTCACCGCGACGCTGACCGACGGGGGCAATTGCTTCAACCTCAACAGCGTGGCCGAAGGCCTGATCGCCGGCGATTATGCGCCGCGCGAGGTTGGCATTCGCCAGTTCGTCGCGCTGATGCAGTCGCTGGGCATGGACGGTGCCGAGGCCCGTCGTGTCGCGGCATCGCTGGTCGACTGGATCGACGCGGATTCCGCGCCCAACCCCGATGGGGCGGAGGATGATTATTATATGCAGGCGGCAACGCCGTACCGCGCGGCCAACACCCTGCTGGGCGACGTCAGCGAGCTTCGCGCCGTTGCCGGTGTCACGCCCGAAATCTACCGGCTGCTGCGCCCGTGGGTGTGCGCGCTGCCGACGACCGATCTTTCGCCCATCAACATCAACACGCTTTCGATGGATCAGGCTCCGCTTGTGGCCATGCTCATACCCGATCAACTCGATATCCCCCGTGCTCGCCAGATCCTGGCCGAACGGCCGGCAACCGGCTGGAGCAGCACCGTGGACTTCTGGAAGCTGCCGGCGCTGGAGGCGCTGACCCCGGATATGGAGGTGCAGGGGCAGACGCAGCTTCGCACGCGCTGGTTCAACCTCGCGCTTGACGTGGAAATCGGCGGCGCGCAGGTGAGCGAAACGGCCTTGATCGACGGCGGATTGACGCCGGCAAGGCTGGTGTCGCGCAAATGGGGGGGCGACGAATGACCGACGATCGCTATCTCCTGCTATTTCCGGGCGGCGAAGGCGAACCGCTGGGCGGCTGGCTGCGCATTTCCGGCGGAGCGGTCGTCGCGCGCGGGCGTGACGTGCCGGCCATCGGCGAAGAGGATGCCGACGAGCGGATCGTCGCGGTGGCGCCCGGCCCGGATGTCGCGATCCATTGGGTCGATCTGCCCGATCTTTCGCAGGCACAGGCGGCGGCGGCGGCGCGGCTGCTGGCGGCCGACGTGACGGCGGAGCCGATCGATCAATTGCATATCGCGGTCGGCCCGGCGGATGCGGATGGCGCGCGCGCCATGGCTTTGGTGTCGAACGCGCGGATGGGTGGCTGGGTGGCCGCGTTGCAGGGGCTGGCGCTCGATCCCGATCATGTCGTTCCCGAAACCCTGCTGATTCCGCAGGCTGAAACGGGCGTGCGGCGTTGGGCGCGCGGCGACCTGCATCTCGTTCGCGGCGATCGCACGGCGTTTGCCGCCGAAGCGACGATCGCGGATGCGCTGGTGGCGGGGCCGGTCGTCAATCTGGACGACAAGGCGGTCGAAGCCGGGCTGGCGACGGCGCTGGCCTCGATCCCCGTCGATCTGCGGCAGGGGCCGTTCGTCAAGCGGCGGCCATGGGCGATCGACTGGCGGCTGGTGCGGCGGCTGGCTTGGATGGTCGCGGGCTTGTTCCTGCTGACCTTGCTGATCCAGGCGGCGCTGATCCTGCGCTACACCGTCGCGGCGGACAGCCTGGAGCGCGAGGTGGACGTCATCGCCAGCAAGGCGCTGCCGCGCGTCGAGCGGATTGCCAACGCGCCGGCGCAACTGAACGAGCGGCTGGCCGAGCTGCGCGGCGGCGGCCGGGGGTTCAGCGCGACGGCGGCGGCCTTGTTCGCAGGGGTGCGGGATACCGCGAATGTCGAACTGACGGCGCTGCGCTATGATCGCGACGGCAGCCTGCGCGCGACGGTGAGCGCGAGCGCGGCGAGCGATATCGCCGCGCTTCAGCAGCGGATTGCCGGGCAGGGCTTCATCGCCAATGCTGGCGAACCGCGATCGGGCGGCGGCCGGCAGATCGCCGAACTTGCGGTGCGGGGGCAGTGATGGCGACGCTGATGGAACGGTTCCGCCCCTGGTGGACGTCGCGTTCGCCGCGCGAGCGCATCATGCTGCTGGTGATGGCGGGGTTGCTGGGCGTCACGCTCGGCTGGTTGCTGCTCGTTCGTCCGCTGGGCGATGCGCTGGCCGATGCGCGCGCGCGCCATGACCGGGCGATCCTTGCCCGGGCCGAAGCCGGCGGGCAGGCGGATGCCATTGCCAGCCTTGAACGTGCCGGGCCCAAGGCATTGCCGGCGCCGGTGGACGTATGGATCGGGCAGAAGGCGAGCGAAGCGGGCTTCACCGTCGCTCGGGTCGATCCGGTGAGTGCCGCGCAGGCCACGATCGTCATCAACGTCGTTCGGTCGCAGGCGTTTTTCGCCTGGGTGAGCGAGCTTGAGCGTCGCGACGGCCTGATCGTGGAAGGGCTGAACGCCACCACCAACAACGATGCTACGCTGTCGGTGGAAGCCACCTTCCGGACGCGCGCGAAATGATGCGCGTGCGCCTCTCGCTCCGCCGCGCGGGGCTGTTCCTCGCATTTTTCGCGTTGGCGCTGGTGGCATTGTTCCCGATGCGGATCATGCTCGGCGCGCTGGGGCTCGGCGCCGTTGGCCTGTCGGTGCGCGAAGTGCAGGGCAGCGTGTGGCACGGCAAGCTGAAGGAGGTGCGCTTTGGCGCCGCCGCACTGGGCGATGTCGACGCGGGCCTGAACTTCTTCCCCCTGTTCGTCGGTCGCGCGCGCATCGATGCCAGCCGGGCGGGTGAGGGGGGCGATGCGCTACAAGGCGCGCTCAGCGTTACCCGTCATACGCTTGGGCTGGATGATGCGACGATGCGGCTGCCGGCCGCTGCCATATTCGCGCCGCTGCCGGTGAGTGCCGTCGATCTCGGCGACGTGAGCGTCCGCTTCCGGGAGGGCGTGTGCGACCGGGCCGAGGGGCTGGTGCGGGCCGAATTGCAGGCCGATGTGCCCGGCCTGTCGCTGCCCGGCGGGATGAGTGGCACCGCACGTTGCGATGGCGGCGCCTTGCTGCTGCCGCTCGCCAGCCAGAGCGGCATGGAGATGCTGGCGCTCCGCATCGTCAAGAATGGCGGCTATACGGCGGACTTCACGGTCCGCAGTTCCGACCCCGCAGTCCAGCAGGCGTTGCAGACCCACGGGTTCGCGCCGTCCGGCGATGGGTTGAAATTGTCGGTGGCGGGGCAATTGTGATGCGCGTCGCGATCCTTGCTACGGCCATGTTGCTCAGCGCCTGCGCTGCGCCGGCCACCCGGCCCGCGCCCGCCAGCCAACCGGACGACGGCATTCCGCTGGGCACCTTGCCCCGGCAGGCCTTGCCGCAGGGGCAGTGTGCGCTGTTCCTGTGGAAGGCGGGGAACGAGGCCCGGCTGGTGGTGATGGCGCGGGTCGATCCGCCGCTGGCGCGGATCGCGCTCGATGGACGGCAGCTCGATCTGCCCCGCACCAATGCCGATGGCCTTGCGGCCGGCGCTGCGTTCAGCAACGCCACCTACAGCGATGGCACGACGAGCGTGACGATCGACGTCGTGCTGGAAAAGCGCGAGGAATTGCAGGGCGGTGCGGTGGTGACCGGGGGATCGCTCAGCCTCGATCGCGCCGCCGGCGACAGCTTCGTCATGCCCGTCGCCGGCCTGCTCGCCTGCCGCTGAACCCTTGGGCGCGGCCCCTCAGGCGTCGAGCGGCCGGCCGCGGGTTTCGGGCACCAGAAAGGCCATGGTGATCACGCTGATCGCGGTGAAGATCACCGGATACCAGAGCCCCGCATAAAGATCGCCCGTCATCGCGACGATGGCGAAGGCCGTCACCGGCAGGAAACCGCCGACCCAGCCCGTGCCCACATGGTAAGGCAGCGACAGCGCGGTATAGCGGACCCGGGCGGGGAAGAGTTCCACCAGCATTGCGGCCATCGGGCCATATAGCGCCGTCGCGGCGATAACGAACAGCAGCAGGATCGCGCCGATGCCGGCATAGTTCATGCGCGCGGTGTCCGCCGTCATCGGATAACCGGCGGCCTGTAGCGCGGTGCGGATCGTCTTGGTTTCGTCCGCCTTCAATGCCTTCAGCGCATCGGCTGAAAGCGTGCTGCCATCCTTGGGCTGGATCACCTGATCGCCGATCCGCACCTCGGTGGTCGCGCCGGCGGAAAGCGGGGCATTGCGATAGGGGATGCCGCTCGACGCGAGGACGCTCTTGACAATGTCGCACGCGGTCGAGAATTTGGCCGCGCCAACGGGATCGAACTGGACCGAGCAACTTGCCGGATCGGCGGCCACCACCACGGGGGTGCGGGCCTGCGCTTCCACAAGCGCCGGGTTGGTAAAGCCCGCCAGCGCGTGGAAGGCCGGGAAGAAGGCGATCAGGCCGACGATCATGCCGCCCAGCATCACCGGCTTGCGGCCGATCTTGTCCGAAAGCCAGCCGAACAGCACGTAGAAGGGGGCGGAGACCAGCGTCATCGCCATGATCAGCACGTTCACCGTGGTCGGCGGCACCTGCAGCGATTTTTCGAAGAACACCTGCGAATAGAAGAAGAAGCAGTACCAGAGCGCCCCTTGCGCGCACATCACGCCGAAAAAGGCGAGCAGCACCAGCTTGATATTGCTCCACTGCCCGAACGCTTCGGCCAGCGGCGCACGCGAAACCTCGCCCTCGGCTTTCATCTTCTGGAAGGTCGGGCTTTCGGTCAGCTTCAACCGCATCCAGATCGAGATGGCGAGCAGGCCGGCCGAAACGAGGAACGGCACGCGCCAGCCCCAGGCGGCGAAGGCATCCTCGCCGATCGACGTGCGGGTGGCGAGCACAACCACCAGCGCCGCGATCAGGCCGAAGGCGGCCGACGCCTGGATCCAGCCGGTCGCCTGGCCGCGCTTGTCGGGTTTCGAATGCTCGGCCACGTAGATCGCGGCACCCCCATATTCGCCCCCCAGCGCCATGCCCTGGAAGATGCGCATCAGGATCAGCAGCGCAGGCCCCCAGATGCCGGCCTGCGCATAGGTGGGCAGCAGGCCGATGGCGAAGGTGGCGCCGCCCATCAGCGACACGGTGATCAGGAAGGCGCCCTTGCGGCCCAGCCGATCCCCCATCGTGCCGAACAGGATGGCGCCCAGCGGGCGGAAGGCGAAGCCCGCAGCGAACAGGCCGAGCGCGGCGATGAAGCCGGCCGTTTCGGTCAGCCCGGCGAAGAAGACCTTGGCAATGACGGGCGCGAGCGCGCCGAAGATGAAGAAATCATACCATTCGAAGGCAGTGCCTGCCGCCGACGCCACCACCACCCGCCGCATCGACGCGCGTTCGCCCGTGCCTTCACCCATTCGCCATCCCCGCCTGTGCTTTGACGCCTCTCTGCGCGAGGTGAGGGGGACCATGCAAGATGGCCATGAAAATCGGGCATCCGCAGGCGCAGCCGCGAAAGCTGTCGGCGGCGCTGGGTTCCGGGGCAGGGAAATTGGCGGACAGGGTGGGATTCGAACCCACGGTGGGCTTCCACCCACGGCGGTTTTCAAGACCGCTGCCTTAAACCACTCGGCCACCTGTCCGCTGGGCGCGCTTATCACCAAGCACGGCCGATCGTGCAAGCGGTGTGATATCTTTCCAAGAAAAGGGATTCACCTGCCTGCGCCTCTGTGGCACCAAGGGCGGGTAAGGGGTTATTTATGCGTATTTCGTTCCGCATCCTGGCGCTTGCCGCCGCATTGGCCGTGCTGCCCAACAAGGGGGTGGCGCAAAGTGCTGCCACGTCCGACGCGGCAGCCTCGGCTGACGAGAACGCGGCTTTCCAGGCGTTTCTGCGCAGTATCCGGCCGCGCGCACTGGCGGCGGGGGTTCGGCCGGCGACGTTCGACAGCGCCACGGCAGGGCTTACCTTTAACGCCCGCGTGATCCGGCTCGATCGGGCGCAACCCGGCGGCAATCCCAACGCGCCGGCAGCCGCTATCCCGCGCTTCGCGCCCTATAAGGCCCGGCATGTCGATGCCGATCGCATCAATCGCGGCCGCAAGCGTTATCAGGATCTTCGGCCCCGGCTGGCGCGGATCGAACAGCGCACCGGCGTGCCCGAATCGATCATGATGGCGATCTACGGCCACGAAACCGGATATGGCACCTATACGGGCGACTTCGATCTCATTCGCTCGCTGGCGAGCCTCGCTTATGACGGCCGCCGCCGCGAACTGTTCACGGCAGAACTGATCGCGACATTGCAGTTGCTCGATCGCGGCATTCCTCGGTCGACGCTCAAGGGCAGCTGGGCCGGGGCGACCGGCTATCCGCAGTTTCTGCCGAGCATGTATCAGCGGCTTGCCGTGGACGGCGATGGCGACGGGCGGATCGATATCTGGTCGAACGAGACGGACGCGCTGGCGTCGATCGGCAATTATCTGGTTCAGGCCGGATGGAAGCCCAACGTGCCCTGGGGTGTTGCGGCGATCGTGCCGACGGCCTTCGATCGCAGCGCCGTCCGCCCGCTGCTGCGTTCGCCGCGCTGCGCGCGCGTGCATGAACGGCACAGCCGCTGGCTGTCGATCGGCGAGTGGAAGGCGATGGGGGTCCGCGTTACGGGTTGGCCGGCGCCGGCCGATGGCGAATTGGCGACGCTGCTCGAACCTGACGGCCCGGGCGCGACGGCCTATCTGCTGACCAACAATTACCGCGTCATTCTCGATTATAACTGCTCCAATTTCTACGCGCTGTCGGTCGGGCTGCTTGCCGATGAAGTGGCGCGCTGAACTGGCCGTACTGGCGGCGGCGACGCTGCTGTCGGCCTGCGCCTCGACCCGCCAGGTCAGCGACGGCGCGGTCAAGATCGGCAAGCCCTATCAGGTCGGCGGGCGGACCTATGTGCCGCGCGACGACCGCGATTATGACGAAACCGGCATGGCGTCCTGGTATGGCGGCCAGCATCACGGGCGATTGACCGCCAATGGCGAGCGGTTCGACATGGATGGGCTGTCCGCCGCGCACCCGACATTGCCGATGCCGAGCTATGCCGAAGTCACCGCGCTCAAGACCGGGCGGACGATCCTCGTCCGCATCAACGATCGCGGGCCGTTCGCGGCCAATCGCATTCTCGATCTGTCGCGTGGATCGGCGCGGGCGCTGGGCGTGGAAAAGGAAGGCGTGGCGCGGGTTCGCGTGCGGCGGGTCTATCCTTCGGAAGCGCAGCGCAAGGCGCTGCTGCGGGGGCGCGAAGTGCGGGTGGCGTCGGTTGCGCCGTCGCCAGCGCGTCCGGCAACTGCGCCGGTTGTGGCACCGGTGGGATCGCAGGCCGCCATCCTCGATCGCTACATCCAGGTTGCCGCCTTCGGCGATGGCGACCGTGCCGATGCGCTGGCGGCGGGCCTGCGGGATGTCGCCACCGCGTCGGTCTCGCCGGGCGGTGATCTCTACCGCGTGCGCCTTGGCCCCTTCGTCGATGAAGCCGCGACCTTCTCTGCGCTGGCGGAGGTGCGCAGGCGCGGCTATCAGGATGCACATATCGTCTCCGCCAATCCGTGAATCGGCCCGCCGGTGAACGGACAGTCCTGAAAGAGCATCAGCCGGAATGATCGTGATGACCCGCCAGCTTCTCCTTGCAGCCGCCGCTGCTTCCGTTCTCGCCGTGCCGGCGCCCGCCGCCGCGCCGCCGTTCCAGACGGACGCGCCGGTCGCCTATATGAAGGATCTGTCCTCGGGCGCCGTGCTCTATGCCAAGGATGCGGATCGCCGCATGCCGCCGGCGTCGATGGCGAAGATGATGACGGTCTATGTCGCCTTCGATCTCATCAAGAAGGGTGAGCTCAAGCTCGACCAGATGATCACCGTGCGGCCGGAAACCTGGCGCCAGTGGCATGGCCCGCAGGCGGGATCGACGATGTTCCTGTCGCCGGGCGAACAGGTGAGCGTGCAGAACCTGCTCCACGGGATCGTCACGCTTTCGGGCAATGATGCCTGCGTCGTGCTGGCCGAAGGCATCGCCGGGACGGAGCCGGCATTCGTGGCGCTGATGAACCAGCGCGCGAAGGAACTGGGTCTCGCCAATTCCAATTTCGGCACGTCGAACGGCTGGCCGGATAATGGCGCCACCTATGTGACGGCACATGATCTGGGCGAACTCGCCGCGCGGACGATTCAGGACTTCCCTGATCTCTACAAGGCTTTCTACAGCCAGAAGGAGTTCACCTGGGGCAAGACCATGGGCAATGGCTCGGCCATCACCCAGCAGAACCGCGATCCCCTGCTGGGCCGCGTGTCCGGCGCCGATGGCCTCAAGACCGGCCATACCGAAGAAGCGGGCTATGGCTTCACCGGATCGGCCGAACAGAATGGCCGCCGTCTGGTGATGGTGGTGGCCGGGTTGACGAGTTCCAACCAGCGCATCGAACAGTCGGTCGCCTTCATGGATTGGGGATTCCGGGCGTGGAAGGCCGTGCCGCTGGTCGCCAAGGGCAAGAAGGTTCAGGACGCCGAGGTGCAGCTGGGCGACGTCCGCTCAGTCGGCCTTGTCGCGCCGCGTGACCTGGCCGTCACCGTGCCGGCGGGTGCTGCCGGCAACATGAAGGTGACGGTCGTCTATAACGGGCCGATCAAGGCGCCGATCAAGGCTGGCCAGCATATCGCCGATCTCGTCGTGCAGACCGGCGATACGCCGCCGCAGATGATGCCGCTGGTCGCCGACAAGGCGGTGGAGGAAGCGGGCTTCTTCGATCGCATCGCCGCCGGCTTCCGCTGGCTGTTCGGGCTCGCCTGATCGAAGAGCGCGGGGGCGTGGCACGCGGGCGTTTCATCAGCCTCGAAGGCGGGGAAGGGGTCGGCAAGTCGACGCAATTGCGCGCGCTTGCCGCCGCCCTTCGCGCGCGCGGTCATGACGTCATCGAGACGCGCGAACCGGGCGGCAGTGCGGGGGCGGAGGCGATCCGCTCGCTGCTGCTCGACGGCGATGCCGGTCGCTGGACGCCGGCGGCCGAAGCGCTGCTGTTCGCGGCGGCGCGCGCCGATCATGTTGCCAAGACCATCCTGCCGGCGCTGGAAGCCGGCCAATGGGTGCTGTCCGATCGTTTCCTCGATAGCTCGCTCGCCTATCAGGGCGGCGCGGACGGGATTGGCGAAGCGGTGATCCGTCAGCTTCATCAGGTGGGCAGCAATGGCTTTCTGCCCGATCGCACCTTGTTGCTGGCATTGCCGGAGGCCGAGGCCGCAGGGCGGGCGGCAGCGCGCGATCGTGGCGCGGCCGATCGCTTTGGCGCGCGCGATGCGGCCTATCACGCGCGGGTGGCAGCGGCTTTCGCTCAACTCGCCGCCGGTGACCCGGCGCGCTTCCGCATCGTCGATTCGTCCGGCAGCGCGGAAGACGTGACCGCCCGGCTGCTCGCTGCGATCGACGATCTATGACGCCGATCGGCCACCGCGAACAGCTTGCCGCTTTCCGCGCCGCGATCGGGCAGGGGCGGATGCACCACGCCTGGCTGCTCGCCGGGCCGCAGGGCGTGGGCAAGGCGATGTTCGCGCAAGCCGCCGCCGCGCGCTATCTGGCGGAAGGGACCGATCGGCCGCCTGCCGGCCCCGGCCTGGATGTCGCCGAAGACCATCCCACCGCGAAGCTGATCGCTGCCGGTAGCCATCCCGATTATCGCCAGCTGGCGCGCCTGCCGCGGGACAAGACGGGCGATCTGGCCCGCAACATCACGATCGATCAGGTGCGTGGCCTTCAGCCATTCTTCTCGGTCACGCCCAGCATGTCCGCGCGGCGCACGGTGATCATCGACGCGATCGACGATCTCGAGCGGCCGGCGGCCAATGCCCTTTTGAAGAATCTGGAAGAACCGCCGGCGGACACGCTGTTCCTGCTCGTCAGCCATTCGCCGGGGCGGCTGCTCCCCACAATCCGCTCGCGTTGCCGGCTGCTCCGCTTCGGCGCGCTGGACGATGGCGATATGGGCGTGGCGCTGCGACGCTTGCTGCCCGGGGCGTCCGACACCGAAATCGCGGCGCTGGTGGCAAGCGGTGGCGGCGCCCCGGGCCGCGCCCTGCGCTTTGCCGGTCTCGACATATCGGCGATCGACTCGGCGCTGCTGAACCTCGCCCGCGATGGCGATCCTTCGAACGCGCAGCGCATGGCGCTCGCCAAGGCCCTGGCGCTCAAGGCGGCCCAGCCGCGCTACGAGATTTTCCTCGAAAGGCTGCCGGCGTTCATCGCCGCGCAGGCAAAGGCCCGTGAAGGCGCCGCTTTGGCACGCGCGATCGAGCTTTGGGAAAAAGCGCGACGGCTGGCCGAAACTGCGGTTCGCTTGTCGCTGGATCCGCAAACGACTGTTTTCGAGCTCGCCACTTTGGTCGCGGCGCTTGCTCCCGGAGCCGACCGCGCTAAAGCCTGAGACATGGCTGAACCATTCTACATCACCACCGCAATCTCCTATCCCAATGGGCGCCCGCACATCGGGCATGCCTATGAAGTTATCGCGACGGATGCGATCGCCCGCTTCCGGCGGATGCAGGGCCGCGACGTGTTCTTCATGACGGGCACCGACGAACATGGCCTGAAGATGGATCAGGCGGCGCGTGCGCGTGGCATTTCCCCGCGTGAGCTTGCGGATGAAATGTCCGGATATTTCCGTGAGATGGCATCGGTTCTGAATATTTCGAATGATCGCTTCATTCGCACGTCCGAACCCGCCCATTATGCGGCGAGCCAGGCGCTGTGGCGCGCGATGGTGGCCAATGGCGACATCTATGCCGGTCGTTATGAAGGCTGGTATTCGGTGCGCGATGAGGCGTTTTATGACGAGAAGGAACTCGTCGCCGACGAATCCGGCCAGAAATTGTCGCCGCAGGGCACGCCGGTCGAGTGGACGGTGGAGGAAAGCTGGTTCTTCCGCCTGTCGGCTTATGGCGATCGCCTGCTGGAACTTTATGAACAGAACCCGGATTTCATCCGGCCGGAAAGCCGCCGCAACGAGGTGATCAGCTTCGTTAAGGGCGGCCTTTCGGACCTTTCGATCTCGCGGACCAGCTTTGATTGGGGCGTGCCGGTTCCCGATGCGCCGGGCCATGTGATGTATGTGTGGGTCGATGCCCTGACCAATTATCTGACGGGCGTAGGATATCCGGATAATACAGAATCTTATCGCAAGTTCTGGCCAGCCGATCTGCACATCATCGGCAAGGATATCGTGCGCTTCCATGCGGTCTATTGGCCGGCCTTCCTGATGTCGGCCAATCTGCCGTTGCCCCGCCAGGTGTTCGGCCATGGCTTCCTGCTCAACCGGGGCGAGAAGATGTCGAAGTCGGTCGGCAATGTCGTCGATCCGATGGAGATGGCGCGGACCTATGGCGTCGATCAGCTGCGCTATTTCCTGCTGCGCGAAGTGAGCTTCGGCCAGGACGGTTCGTACAGCCATGAAGCCATCGTCACCCGTTCCAATGCCGATCTTGCCAACGGACTGGGCAATCTCGCCCAGCGCTGCCTGTCGATGATCGCCAAGAATTGCGGTGGGGTCGTGCCGGGCACGGGCGCGCCGGCCGCCGTGCTGGATGCCGCCGCTTTGCAGGCACGGGTGGAGGAAGCGATGGCCAGCCTCGCCATCCATCGCGCGCTCGAAGTGATCTGGGAAGGCGTGGCCGAGGCCAATCGCTATTTTGCCGACAGTGCGCCCTGGGCATTGCGCAAGACCGATCCCGAAGGGGCCGATGCCATCCTGCACGCCACGGCGGAGGCGATCCGCCTGCTCGCCATTCTGGTTCGCTGGGCCATCCCGGAAAGCGCGGATAAACTGCTCGATCAGCTGGCTCAGCCGGCCGATGCGCGTGACTTTGCCGCGCTCGCGACGCCGATCATGCCCGGCACGACGCTTCCGGCACCGCAGGGCGTGTTCCCGCGTTGGGTGGAACAGGAAGGCTGATGTTCGTCGATAGCCACTGTCACCTGAATTATGGCGGCCTGGTCGAGGATCAGGCCGCCGTGCTGGCGCGCGCGCGCGGTGCGGGCGTTTCGACGATGCTCAACATCTCGACGCGCGAACGGGAGTGGGGCGAGATCATCGCCACGGCCGAGCGAGAGCCTGATGTGTGGGCGTCGGTCGGCATTCACCCGCATGAGGCGGATGAGCATCCCGACGTCGATACCGCCCGATTGGTGGCCATGGCCGCGCATCCCCGCGTGATCGCGATCGGCGAAACAGGCCTCGATTATTATTATGATCATTCCGATCGCGACCGGCAGCGGGCGAGCTTCCGCGCGCATATCGCCGCCGCCCGCGAAACCGGCTTGCCGCTCATCGTCCATACCCGCGATGCCGAGGAGGACACCGCCTCTATCCTGCGTGACGAAATGGGGCGGGGCGCTTATCCCGGCGTCATCCACTGCTTCACGGCCAGCGACGATTTCGCGCGGATCGCCCTCGATCTGGGGTTGTACATTTCGATTTCGGGGATCGCGACGTTCAAGAATGCCAAGGAGTTGCAGGCGACCGCTGCGACCATTCCTGCGGACCGGCTGCTGATCGAAACCGATGCCCCCTTCCTTGCCCCGGTGCCCCATCGCGGCAAGACGTGCGAGCCGGCCTTCGTGGCCGACACGGCACGCTTTCTTGCGGATCTTCGTGGGGTGAGCATCGAAGATTTGGCAATAGAAACGTCTGATAACTTCTTCAATTTATTCTCAAAGGCGCGGCGCTGACCTTATGGGGATGAGGGCGCGCATCCTTGGCTGCGGCACCTCATCCGGCGTGCCGCGGATCGGCAACGATTGGGGCGCGTGCGATCCCGCCGACCCGCGCAACCGCCGCCGCCGCGCTTCCGTGCTGGTCGAAAGCGATACGACCCGCATCCTGATCGACACGAGCCCGGATCTGCGCGAGCAGCTGCTCGATGCCGCCGTTTCTGATGTGGACGCGGTGATCTGGACGCACGACCATGCCGATCATTGCCACGGCATCGATGACCTTAGGCAACTGTTCCACGCACGCGGCACACCCGTGGCGGCCTATGCGCGCTCCTGGACGCTCGACGCGCTCAGGCAGCGTTTCGGCTATGCGTTCGAGGGCAAGGAGGGTTATCCTCCGATCGTGAGCGGCCATGATCTGCCCGACCAATTGGTCATCGGCGATATCGCGATCGCCTGCGCGGATCAGCCGCACGGGTCGATCACTTCCGTTGGGCTGCGTTTCGAGCATGACGGGAAGTCCATGGCCTATGCCACTGATTTCAATGAAATGACGGCCGCGATGGAGCGCCTTTATAGCGGCCTCGATCTCTGGATCGTCGATGCGCTCCGTCGGCGGCCGCACCCCACGCATCCGCATCTGGGGCAGACGCTTGGCTGGATCGAGCGGTTCGGCGCCCGCCGCGCGGTGCTGACGCACATGGACCAGTCAATGGATTATGCCGGGCTGGCGGCGGAATTGCCCGCCAATGTCGAACCGGGCATGGATGGACAGGTGGTGATGGCATGAACAGCGATCAGGCCCTGCAATTCGTCGCGGCGGCGATGATGCTCGTCCTCGTCAGCAGCGCGCTGGTCGCCCGCCGCCTGCCGCTGGGATCGACGATCAAGATGGCGCTTGGCTGGCTGGCCATCTTCATCGTCGCTTTGCTGCTCTATTCCTTCAAGGACGATATCGGCGAACGGCTGCAACTCGGCCTCTACCCCGAAAAGGGCGTGGTTGCGGGCGAGACGCTGCGTGTTCCCGTCGCCGATGATGGCCATTTCTGGGTATTGGGCGAGGTGAACGGCGTCGAGACGCGCTTCCTGATCGATAGCGGCGCGACGACCACCGCTTTGTCGGCAGACGTGGCCCGGGCTGCGGGTATCGACCCGGGCGATGATGCATTCGGAACGCCGGTCGCCACCGCCAATGGCACGATCATGGCCCGCCGGGTGCGGATCGCCAACCTGCGCATCGGGCCGATCCACCGTGAGGATGTGCGGGCGACGACTGCGGTGGAGTTCGGTGAGATGAACGTGCTGGGGATGAACTTCCTCAATTCGCTCGGCGGCTGGGGCGTCGAGGGCCGAACGCTGATACTCAGGCCCTGAAGCCTGCCGAAAGGAAAGCGTAGGAGGGATCGTCGGGGCACTTGCCGCCGGCGGCGAGGCCTGCGGCGGTGGCGCCAGATTGATGCGGTCGTTCATGCGTCCAGTCGATCACCCGGGTGCGATGGGCGATGCGCCAGCCGGCGCTGGTGCGGCGGAAGCGATCGAGATAGCGGCCGCCGGCGATATAATCGCGGGCCTCGGGCGTTCCCGGGTCGAGGACATGGCTGTTGATCGCATAGGTTTCGCCCGTTGCCACGTCGCCGTCGATTGCGAACAGACGGTTGCCCATGAAATGATGGCTCACCATGCCGCGCATCATTTTCCCGATATAATCGGCGAAGGCGTCGGCGCTCCCGCGAAACATCGTGCCATGATCATGGACGGCATCGTCGGCGTAGAGGCTGCGTAGCAAGGCAAGATCGCAGCGATCCACCGCGCGCGCATAGGCATCGACCAGCCGCGACAGGGCGATCTGGTCGGCGGTTTCGCGCAGCAGCGCCAGATCATCCGTCATGCAGCTCCCTCTTATGTCTGGCCGGCGAGCATGGCGGCAAGCGCGGGGTGAGGGAAGGGCGTTAGAGCAGTTTCCGATCCGACGGCGTCGGCTCGAATGCTCTAAGCTCTTTGTCTACCGCGCTTTCCGAGTCAGCAGGTGATTCCACCTGCTTGGAAAGCGCTCTAACGCCGCGCCTGTTCCCGGCATTCGAGCAGATCCCACAAGCCGCGCTGCTGGTGGAAGAGCTGGCCGGCGCCGAAACCCACGGCGCGTTCGAGTTGCGGGGCAACCCGGCTGGCGAAATCGCCGATCGCCGCGCGCGTCGGGAGCCGGCAGGGCTCGGCAGTGACGCCAAGCCGGTCGGCGGCGAGGTTGAGCACGCCACGCACGACATGCCAGTCGAGCATCAGGGCAAGCGCGGCGCCCATGGCGCAGCCGGCGCGTTCCGAAGTCGCCAGCATTTCCAGGGCATGGCGCTGCGCCAGCACCGCGGCTTCGCATTCGGCCTGACCGGGCGTGCTGGGCAGCGGCGGGGCCGCGACGACAAGCCGGGTGAGCAGGGCACGTTCTTCGGCAAAAGCCGCCGTGGCCGACATCATCCAGGCCATCGCCTCGATCGGCGAACGTTCGAGTGCAAGGTCGATCACGCCGGGCAGGCGGCCATGAAGCAGGCAGAGATGGTGGATCGCATCGGCGAGATTGGAGATCGCGCCCGCCCCGTCACGAAGCTCGCCCGATCCGACATAGGGATGGCTCGCGCTACCTTCGGCCGCCGCACCGGCAAGCAGCGTCTCGGCAAGCCGGCTTTGTCCCAGATTGTCGGTTGCGGGAAGGGGCATCGCATACTCCTGAGGCCACGGAAATGTCCGTGGACTTCACCGATGCCCGAGCTTTTATAGCAAAGCGCGTAAAAGCGAGGTTTATGCCGCGCTAACCATTTGGAGATCAGAGTTAATCCGGCGCGAACATGAAAACGCCGCCCAGGCGCGGGGCCATGGGCGGCGATCATGCAGGCGTCAGGCCGCTGGGCGGCAAGGCGTTACTGGTCGAGGAAGCTCCGCATCTTGCGGCTGCGCGACGGGTGCTTCAGCTTCCGCAGCGCCTTGGCTTCGATCTGGCGGATACGCTCGCGCGTCACGCTGAACTGCTGACCCACTTCCTCCAGCGTGTGATCGGTGTTCATGCCGATGCCGAACCGCATGCGCAGCACGCGTTCCTCACGCGGGGTCAGGCTGGCGAGAACGCGCGTCACCGTTTCTTTGAGGTTCGCCTGGATGGCGGCGTCCACGGGAATGATCGCGTTCTTGTCCTCGATGAAGTCGCCGAGGTGGCTGTCTTCCTCGTCGCCGATCGGCGTTTCGAGGGAGATGGGCTCCTTGGCGATCTTCATCACCTTGCGCACCTTTTCGAGCGGCATCGAAAGCCGCTCGGCCAGTTCCTCCGGCGTCGGCTCGCGGCCGATTTCGTGCAGGATCTGGCGGCTGGTGCGGACCAGCTTGTTGATCGTTTCGATCATGTGGACCGGGATGCGGATCGTGCGGGCCTGATCGGCGATCGAACGCGTGATCGCCTGCCGGATCCACCAGGTCGCATAGGTCGAGAATTTATAGCCGCGGCGATATTCGAACTTATCCACGGCCTTCATCAGGCCGATATTGCCTTCCTGAATAAGATCCAGGAACTGCAGGCCGCGATTGGTGTATTTCTTGGCGATCGAGATCACGAGGCGGAGATTGGCTTCCACCATCTCCTTCTTGGCGATCCGCGCCTCGCGCTCGCCCTTCTGCACCATGTTGACGATGCGGCGGAATTCGGGGAGCGACATGCCCGTCGCCTGGCCGATTTCTGCCACTTCGACACGGATGCGTTCGACCGCGCCCGCTTCATTGGCCGCGAACGCCGCCCACTTCTTGTCGAGCGTGCCGACGCGATCCAGCCAGCCTTCCTCGGTCTCATGCCCGACATAGGCGTCAAGGAAGCCCTTGCGCGGAACCTTGTGGCGTTCGGCAAGGCGCAGCATCTGGCCGCCCAGCGCCATCAGGCGACGGTTGAACGAATAAAGCTGATCGACGAGATATTCGATCTTGGCGCCGTGGAACTGGACGCTTTCCACCTCGGCGGTCAGTTCCTCGCGGAGCTTCTGATACTTCTTCTCGTCATTCGCCGGCAGCTCGCCGCCAGCGCCCATCGCCTCGAGCCGGGCGATCTGCATCTTGTGGAACTTCTTGTAGAGGTCCGTGATGGTGGCGAACTTCTCAAGCGCCAGCGGCTTGAGCTGCTCTTCCATCTGGGCGAGGCTGAGCGTGTTGTCCTCTTCCTCGTCGTCCGAAGGACGCGGCGTGCGGCGCTCGGTCAGGCCGTCATCGTCCTCGTCGGCCGATGCTTCCTCGGGCTCTTCTTCTTCCTTGAAGGAGGGGCCGGTGCTTTCTTCGCTGATTTCGCCATTCTCGTCCTCGGCGCCTTCCACCTGTTCGGCGGTCGGGCCCTTGGAGAGCATGGCGTCGAGATCGAGAATCTCGCGCAGCTGCATCGTGCCTTCGTTCAAGGCCGACGACCAGTCGATGATGGCGTTGAAGGTGATCGGGCTTTCACATAGGCCAAGGATCATCGTGTCGCGGCCGGCTTCGATGCGCTTGGCGATGGCGATTTCGCCCTCGCGCGACAGAAGCTCCACCGCGCCCATTTCGCGCAGATACATGCGGACGGGATCGTCGGTGCGATCGACCGTCTCTTTCTTCGTGACCTGGGTGAGGACGGGGCCGCCTTCGCCTTCGTCGACACCGACGATCTCGTCGTCGGCGGCTTCCTCGGGCTGCTCGTCCTCGCTCTGCTCTTCATTCTCGACGACGTTGACGCCCATCTCGTTGAGCGCCGACATGACGTCCTCGATCTGGTCGGTCGACATCTCGCCGACGACGCTGTTGAGCTCGTCGACGGTGATGTAGCCGCGCTTCTTGGCCCGCGCGATCAGCTTCTTCAGCGAAGCCTCGTTAAGATCGATCAGCGGCGCATCGCCGCTCTCGGTCTTTTCAGCCGGTTCCGCCATGTTCGTTTTCGCCATTCCGACCAACCCTAAATTACAGTCCCGCGTCGTCTTCGCCCGCCGCCAGCTTCGCCAGCGCCTGATCCGCCTCGTCTCGCGCCGCCCGAAGACGCCGCTGTTCGGCAAACCCGGCCTCGTCGGGCGAGGCCATCAACCGCGCCGTCACCGTTGCCAGTGCCGCATCGAGTTCCGGCCTTGCCGCCAACGCTTCGATCGCCGCCGCGAGATCGCGCCGAGCGCGCCCCGATTCGGCATTGCCGCGTAGGAAGGAAAAGGCAAGTCCGTTCGGCGCACGAAGCGTTTCCATCGCTCCAGCCAAGCCCACTTGCGCCAATATGGTTCCCAACGCCTGCGAATCAAGCGCATCGCTGCCAAAAGCTGCATCAAGCATCGCATTGCGAAGATTGGCGAGTGCGGGATCGGGCAAAGGGAGCGCCGCCACGGCCTCCGCCTGATCGGCGATGACCTGCGGATGGCGCAGCAATCCGGCCAGCACGGCGCGCCCGACAAGCGGTGTCACGCCGCCGCTGCTGATCGTGCGCGTTGCCGCCGATGGCGGGGCTTCGGGCGGCTTGCCGCGCTGGAAGATACCGCCGCGCCGTCCGCCGCCACCGGGCTGAAAGCGGGCAGGGGGCGTGCGTTCGTAGAGGGAATCGAAACGACGGCGAAAATCCGCGAGATACTGCCCGCGCACATCGCCATGGCGAATCGTGCCGGCATGGTCGGCCAGCCGCTTGCGCATTCCCGCCCGTGCTTCGGGCGTATCGAGCGGCGCGGCCCCCAGTTCATATTTCCACAGCCGTTCGACCAGCGGCTCGGCGGCTTCGAGCACTGCCTCCATCGCGGCCGGGCCGCCGGCGCGGACAAGATCATCGGGATCCTGCCCGGCGGGGAGGGTGGCGAAGCGCAACGTGCGGCCCGGTTCGATCATCGGCAGCGCGCGCAGCGCGGCGCGGATGGCGGCTTTTTGTCCGGCCGCGTCGCCGTCGAAGCACAGGACGGGCGTTTCGGCCATGCGCCACAGCCGTTCGAGCTGGCCTTCGGTGAGCGCTGTGCCGAGCGGCGCCACCGCCTCGCCCAGGCCGGCCTGGGCGAGCGCGACCACGTCCATATAGCCTTCGACCACGATCACCCGGCCGGTCTTGCGGGTCGCGGCGGCGGCCTTGTCGATATTGAACAGCGTGCGCCCCTTGTCGAACAAGGGCGTTTCCGGCGAATTCAGATATTTGGGTTCGCCCGCGCCGATGATGCGGCCGCCGAAGGCGATCGTCCGGCCGCGTGCGTCGCGGATCGGGATCATCAGCCGCCCGCGGAACCGATCATAGGGCTCCTTGCCGTCGACCGCGATCAGCAGCCCGGCCTCGACCAGTTTGTCATCGCCGAAACGCGCCAGCGCCGCCTTCAGCTTGCCGCGCGAATCGGGGGCGAAGCCGAAGCCGAAGGCGGCTTGCGTCGCGGCATCGACGCCGCGCTTCGCCAGATAGGCGCGGGCTTCCGCGCCGGCGATGCCGTGCAACTGCTCGGTAAACCAGCGCGCGGCCTCCTCCATGGCGTCGTGCAGGCCGGATGCGCGCTCCGCCTTTTCGGCGGCGCGCGGATCGGCGGCGGGAACCTCCATGCCAGCGGCGGCGGCGAGTTCCTTCACCGCATCGATAAAGGGCAGGCCCTTGTGATCGGTCAGAAAACGGATCGCATCGCCGTGCGCGCCACAGCCGAAGCAGTGGTAAAAGGCCTTGTCGTCGTTGACGTAGAAGCTGGGCGATTTTTCGTTGTGGAACGGGCAGCAGGCGCGAAATTCACGCCCGGCGCGCTCCAGCTTCACCGATTTGCCGACAAGCGCCGACAGCAGCGTGCGGGAACGCAGTTCGTCAAGAAATTGGGGCGACAGGCTCAACGGCCCGCCTCCCCGAAATATGCGTGGTCAAACGCTTCGCCCGCCATCAGCCGGCGAGCGCCCCCTTCACCAGCCCGCTGGCCTTGCTCATGTCGAGCTGGCCGGCGAGGCGCTCCTTCACCGCGGCCATCACCTTGCCCATATCCTTGACCGAGGTCGCGCCGAGATCGGCAACGATCGTGGCGATCGCGGCCTTGGCGGCATCCTCGTCCATCTGGGCGGGCAGGAAGCCCTCGATCACGGCGAGCTCCGCCTTTTCGGTGGCGGCAAGCTCCACGCGGCCGCCTTTTTCGAACATCTCGATCGATTCGCGGCGCTGCTTGGCCATTTTCTGCAGCACCTCGATCACAACGACATCGTCGTCGCCCGATCCCGTGGCGGTGCGCATTTCTATGTCGCGGTTCTTGATCGCGGCCTGGATCAGGCGGATGGCGGCAGTCTTTTCGGCGTCGCGCGCCTTCATCGCGGACACCAGGCCCGCCTTAATGTCATCACGAATCATGGAGCCTCGGGAGATGGTCCGGGAAAGCGATCACCATAGCGCGGCGTGCAGAATTTTAATAGATTGACCCGCCCCGGTCACACTCCTAGGAACCCCGCCGTTTACCCGCCGCCCCAGCCACAGGAGAGCCCATCAATGGCCGAAACCGATCACGCGCGCCCAGAAGGTGCCACTGGCGTATTGGTTCTAGCTGATGGCTCCGTCATCTGGGGTAGGGGCTTCGGCGCCGAAGGCGATGCCGTGGGCGAAGTGTGCTTCCACACGTCGATGACCGGCTATCAGGAAATCATGACCGATCCGTCCTTCGCCGGGCAGATCATCAATTTCGCCTTCCCGCATATCGGCAATGTCGGCACCAACCATGACGATGTGGAAGCGACCAATCCGCACGCACTGGGCCTGATCGTCCGCGAGGATGTGACCGATCCGTCGAACTTCCGCGCCGTCCAGCATTTCGATGGCTGGCTGAAGGCCAATGGCCGCATCGGCCTTGCCGGCGTGGATACCCGCGCGCTTACCCGCGCGATCCGCATTCAGGGCGCGCCCAATGGCGTGATCGCTCATAATGCCAAGGGCGAATTCGATATACCCGCTTTGCTCGCCAAGGCGAAGGCGTGGCCGGGGCTGGAGGGCATGGACCTCGCCAAGGAGGTTTCGTCCACGCAGAGCTACAAGTGGGACGACGGGCTGTGGACGCTGGCCGAAGGCTATGCCACGCATAGCGCCAACCCGGAGGGCCCGCATGTCGTCGCGATCGATTACGGCCTCAAGCGCAACATCCTGCGCAACCTCGTCGCCGCCGGCGCGCGGGTGACGGTGGTGCCGGCCACCGCCAGCTTCGACGAGGTGATGGCGCACCAGCCCGATGGCGTGTTCCTGTCGAACGGCCCCGGCGATCCCGCGGCCACCGGCCAATATGCGGTGCCGGTGATCCAGGAACTGCTCAAGGTGGGCAAGCCCCTGTTCGGCATCTGCCTCGGCCACCAGCTTCTGGGCCTCGCCATCGGCGCGAAGACCTACAAGATGCATCAGGGCCATCGCGGCGCGAACCATCCGGTCAAGCGTTCGGATGACGGCCGCGTCGAAATCACCAGCATGAACCACGGCTTCGCGGTTGACGAGAAGTCGCTGCCGGCGAACGCGCGGACGACCCATATCTCGCTGTTCGATGGTTCGCTCGCCGGTCTTGAACTGACCGACAAGTCGGCGTTCAGCGTGCAATATCACCCCGAAGCCAGCCCCGGCCCGCAGGACAGCCATTATCTGTTCGAGAAGTTCGTGGCGGCGCTGGAGAAGGCGGCGTGAAACTGCCGCCGGTCGATCCGGCGCGGCTGGACGAGGAATGGCGCGCGGATCAGGACGTCCTGGCGAATCTTCGCGAAAATGGCGACCAGTCCGACATTCCAAGGCCGGTGGACGTCAGCTTTCGTGGATCGCCCGATGCGCTGGACGATCTGGCGGACGCAGCGGAGGAACTGGGGTTCGAGGTGATCGAAACCGAGCCCTCCGAAGATGGCGAGCCCTGGCTCTTCCTTCAGCGAACGCAGACGTCGGACGCGGACGCCATCAAAGCTCTTACGATTATTTGCTTGCAGATCGAAGCGATGTTCGGCCTCGAATATGATGGCTGGGGATGTGTCGCTCAAACCGGATTGACCCACTGATGCCCAAACGCACCGACATCTCCTCCATCCTCATCATCGGCGCGGGCCCGATCGTCATCGGCCAGGCGTGCGAGTTCGATTATTCGGGCACGCAGGCGTGCAAGGCGCTGCGCGAGGAAGGTTATCGCATCATCCTCGTCAACTCGAACCCGGCGACGATCATGACCGATCCGGACATGGCCGACGCGACCTATGTCGAGCCGATCACGCCCGCGGTCGTCGCCAAGATCATCGAGAAGGAACGGCCCGACGCGGTGCTGCCGACGATGGGCGGGCAGACGGCGTTGAACACGGCGCTGGCCCTGTTCAACGATGGCACGCTGGAAAAGTACGGCTGCATCATGATCGGCGCCGATGCCGATGCGATCGACAAGGCCGAGGATCGCCAGCGTTTCCGGGAGGCGATGGACAAGATCGGTCTCGAAAGCGCCCGGTCGCGCGTCGCCCACACGATCGACGAGGCGGTGGCCGCGCTCGAATTCACCGGCTTGCCGGCGATCATCCGCCCCAGCTTCACCATGGGCGGCACGGGCGGCGGCGTCGCCTATAATCGCGAGGAGTTCATCCAGATCGTCACCAGCGGTCTCGATGCCTCGCCCACCACCGAGGTGCTGATCGAAGAGTCGCTGCTCGGCTGGAAGGAATATGAGATGGAGGTCGTGCGGGATCGCAACGACAATGCCATCATCATCTGCTCGATCGAAAATGTCGATCCGATGGGCGTCCACACGGGCGATTCCATCACCGTCGCGCCGGCGCTCACGCTGACCGACAAGGAATATCAGATCATGCGCAACGCCAGCATCGCGGTGCTGCGCGAGATCGGCGTGGAAACGGGCGGCTCCAACGTCCAGTTCGCGGTCAATCCCAAGGATGGCCGCCTGATCGTGATCGAGATGAACCCGCGCGTGTCGCGTTCGTCGGCGCTCGCTTCCAAGGCCACCGGCTTCCCGATCGCCAAGGTCGCGGCCAAGCTCGCCGTCGGTTACACGCTCGACGAGATCGACAACGACATCACCGGCGCGACGCCGGCCTCGTTTGAACCGACGATCGACTATGTCGTCACCAAGATCCCGCGCTTCGCGTTCGAGAAGTTCAAGGGCGCCGAGCCGCTGCTCTCGACCGCGATGAAGTCGGTCGGTGAAGTGATGGCGATCGGCCGTAACATCCATGAATCCATGCAGAAGGCGCTGCGCGGTCTGGAAACCGGGCTGTCCGGCTTCAACTTCGTCGATGCGCTGGTCGGCGCGCCGCGCTCGGTGATCGAGGCGGAGCTTGCACGTCCGACGCCGGATCGCCTGCTCGTCGCCGCCCAGGCGCTGCGGGAGGGCTTCTCGGTCGAGGAGGTCAACCGGATCGCCAAATATGATCCGTGGTTCCTCGAACGGCTGGCCGAAATCGTTGCCGCCGAAGACAAGGTCGCGTCCGAAGGGCTGCCGCGCGACGCCGAAGGGCTGCGCAAGCTCAAGGCAATGGGCTTCTCCGATAAGCGCCTTGCCTATCTCGCGCTGCGGTCGGCGCATCTGCGCGGCATGGAAAGCGCCCACGCCCACGGTTCGGGCCTCGTGCACGATGTCGTGACGGCGATGACCGGCGGCGTCACCGAAAAGGAAGTGCGTGCGCTGCGTCACCGGCTAGGCGTGCGCCCCGTGTTCAAGCGGATCGACACCTGCGCGGCCGAGTTCGAGGCGAAGACGCCCTATATGTACTCGACCTATGAGGCGCCGAGCTTCGGCACGCCCGAGTGCGAGAGCCAGCCGTCCGATCGCAAGAAGGTCGTCATCCTCGGCGGCGGCCCGAACCGCATCGGCCAGGGTATCGAGTTCGATTATTGCTGCGTCCACGCCTGCTTCGCGCTGGGCGATGTCGGCTTCGAAACGATCATGGTCAACTGCAACCCGGAAACGGTGTCGACCGACTATGACACGTCCGATCGCCTCTATTTCGAGCCGTTGACGGCGGAAGACGTGCTGGAAATCCTGCACGTCGAAATGTCGAATGGCACGCTGGCCGGCGTGATCGTCCAGTTCGGCGGGCAGACCCCGCTCAAGCTGGCGCAGGAGCTGGCGGACGCCGGCATCCCGATCCTCGGCACCAGCCCCGATGCGATCGATCTGGCCGAAGATCGCGAACGCTTCGCCGATCTCGTCAGCCGTCTGGGGCTGAAGCAGCCGCGCAATGGCATCGCCCGCAGCCGCGAAGAGGCCCTGATCGTCGCCGAGCGTGTCGGTTATCCGGTGCTGATGCGTCCGTCTTACGTGCTCGGCGGCCGCGCGATGGAAATCGTCGAGGATCCCGCGCAGCTCGAAACCTATATCACCACCGCGGTGCAGGTGTCGGGCGACAGCCCGGTCCTGATCGACCAGTATCTGCGCGATGCGATCGAGGTCGACGTCGATGCGATCGGCGATGGCACCGATGTGGTCGTCACCGGCGTCATGCAGCATATCGAGGAGGCGGGCGTCCATTCGGGCGACAGCGCCTGCTCCCTGCCGCCCTACAGCCTTCCCGCCGAAGTCATTGCCGAAATCGAGCGGCAGACCGATGCGCTGGCGCGCGCGCTTGAGGTGCGCGGCCTGATGAACGTGCAGTTCGCCGTCAAGGATGGCCCGGAAGGACCAGCGGTCTATCTGATCGAGGTCAATCCGCGCGCCAGCCGCACGGTGCCTTTCGTCGCCAAGGCGATCGGCGCGCCCATCGCCAAGATCGCGGCGCGTGTCATGGCGGGCGAGAAGCTGGCGGACTTGCCGAAGATCGATCGCAACATCAGCCATATCGCCGTCAAGGAAGCCGTGTTCCCGTTCGCGCGCTTCCCGGGTGTCGATCCGGTATTGTCGCCGGAAATGAAGTCCACCGGCGAAGTGATGGGAATCGATAAGGATTTCGAAACCGCCTTCTTCAAGGCGCAGCTCGGTGGCGGCACGCTGCTGCCGTCCGGCGGCACCGTGTTCGTTTCGGTCAAGGATGGCGACAAGGGGCATATCGGCCCGGCGGTCGCCCAGCTGATCGATCGCGGCTTCAAGATCGTCGCGACGGGTGGCACCGCCACCTACCTGCAGGGCATCGGCCTTGATGTGGAGACGGTGAACAAGGTCCAGCAGGGCCGTCCGCATATCGTCGACCGGATCAAGGATGGCGGCGTGCAGCTGATCTTCAACACCACCGAAGGCTGGCAGTCGTTGCAGGATTCGCAGTCGATCCGGGCGTCCGCGCTTCTCGGCAAGGTGCCTTATTTCACCACTGCGGCGGCCAGTGTGGCGGCTGCGAAGGCAATTGCTGCGCTGCAAGAACGACATCTTGAAGTGCGGCCGCTCCAATCATATTATTCCACATTGCGTGATTGATCCCCACATTCGCTGATGGACGCGCGGGCGGCGCCGGTTGGAACCGCCCGGGGACAAGATTTTACTGAAGGGGTTTTCGCTAATGGCGACCGTCGAAAAGCTGCCGATGCTGGCGGAAGGCTACCGGATGCTGGAGGATGAGGCCGCGCGCCTCAAGCTCGAGCGGCCGCAGGTCATCGACGCGATTGAAGAAGCCCGCGCGCATGGCGACCTTTCCGAAAATGCGGAATATCATGCCGCCAAGGAACGGCAGGGCCAGATCGAGGCGATGATCGCCGACATCGAGGATCGCCTGAGCCGCGCGCAGGTGATCGATCCCAAGACGCTGTCGGGCGACAAGGTCGTCTTCGGCGCGACCGTCCACCTGCTGGACGAGGACGACAAGCCGATCACCTACCAGATCGTCGGCCAGACCGAGGCGGACGCGAAGTCGGGCAAGATTTCCTACAATTCGCCGCTCGGCCGCGCTCTGATCGGCCGCAAGGTGGACGATGAAGTCGAGGTGACGGTGCCGTCGGGCGACCGCTACTATGTGGTGTCCAAGGTCGAGTTCATCTGAGGAGCCGGGCGGATGCAACTCCCGCCCGCCCGCGCGACACTGACCATATTGGGCGCGACCGTCGCCGCCTGGCTGCTGGCCACGGCGACGGGGATGGACGATATCGCGGCTTATGCCGGCGGTTTCATTCCCGCGCGCTTTTCGGCCGATGTTGTGCCGCCGACGCTGGAAATGGCGGTGCGCGGCTATGGCTTCGTGCCGAAATGGCTGACGCCGCTGACGGCGACGCTGCTTCACGGCGGCTTCATCCATATCGCCTTCAACATGCTGATCCTGGGCTTTTGCGGCCGCTTCGTCGAAGCGGCGATCGGCGCGCGGGGGATGGTGATCCTCTATGTCGTGGGCGCTTATGTCGCGGCATTCGGCCATTATCTCGCGGGGCCGACCCAGCCCTGGCCGATGATCGGGGCGAGCGGTGCCGTCTCCGCCGTGATCGGCGCTTATGCGCTGCTCTATGGCGAGAAACGACGCACCTTCGCCAATCGCCGGCTGAACCAGCTCGCCAACGCGCTATGGCTGGCTGCCGCCTGGGTGCTGCTGCAGCTGATGGTCGGGCTTGCGTCCTGGGGCGGCGAGGGCGGTGGCGGCATTGCGATCGCGGCTCATATCGGCGGCTATTTCGCGGGGCTGGCGCTCGCCCAGCCTCTGCTGCTCCTGCGCTACAGGCGGGCCTGAGGCCATCCGTCATCCCGGCGGAGAACCGGGATGACGAGGCAATTCTTAACCCAGCGCGCGGCCGCCCTTGATCGTCCGCAGCACCTTGCCCTGAACCGGCAGCCCATCGAACGGCGTGTTGCCGGCCTTGGCGGCCATGCGATCGGCATCGATCTTCCACGGCGTATCGGGATCGACGAGGATCAGATCGGCTTCGGCGCCCACCGCCAGCGTGCCGCCGGGAAGGCCGAGCAGGCGGGCGGGATTGGTGGATAGCAGCTCGAACAGGCGCGGCAGGCCGATCACGCCGTCGCGCACCAATGTCAGGGCGAGCGTCAGCAGCGTTTCGGCACCCGCCATGCCGGGCTCCGCATCGACATAAGGCAGCCGCTTGGCTTCCGGCCCCTGGGGGTCGTGCGCGGAACACAGGATATCGACGGTGCCGTCGCGCACCGCTTCGATCGCTGCCAGCCGGTCGCGTTCCTCACGCAGCGGCGGCGTCAACCGGGCAAAGGTGCGGAACAGGCCGATGGCGGTGTCCGACAGGAGCAGATGGGCGGGCGTGATCCCGCAGGTAACGCGCACGCCGCGCTTCCGCGCGGCACGGATCAGATCGAACCCGGTGGCCGTCGTCACTTGATGGAAGTGGATGCGCGCGCCGGTATCTTCGGCGAGCATCAGATCGCGCGCGATCGCGATCGCCTCCGCAATGGCCGGCGCGGAGGGCAGACCGAGCCGCGTCGCCGTTTCCCCGGCGGTCGCCACCGCGCCCTTGGTCAGCGCGCGGTCCTCGGCATGGACGATCACGGCCATGTCCAAGGCGCCGGCATAACTGAGCAGGCGGTGCATCACGGCGGCATCGGCGATCGAATGCCGCCCCGTCGCCACCGCGCAGGCCCCGGCGGCCTTCATCAGGCCGATTTCGGCAAGTTCCTCGCCCGCCAGGTCGCGCGTCGCCGCGGCGATCGGGTGGATCCAGACATCGGGCTTGCCCGCCGCCGCCGCGCGCTGGACAAGCGCTGCATCGTCGAGGGGAGGCGACTGATCCGGCATCAGCGCCGCACGGGTGATGCCCCCGGCGGTGAAGGCCTTGAGGTCGATCGCGAAGCTTCCCGCATCGACGATGCCGGGGGCGATCAGCGCGCCTTTGGCATCGATCACCTCGGCGTCGCCCGGCGTCACATCGCCAATCGCGGCGATATGCCGGTCGTGAATGAGCACGCCGCCACGGCTTTCGCCGCCTTGCGGGTCGATGATGCGGCCATTCAGGATGGCGAGCGGTTTCAGTTCCATCCCGGCACTCCCCGGCGTGCGCGGGTCAATACGTCAAGGCAGGCCATGCGCACGGCGACGCCCATTTCGACCTGTTCGATGATGGCCGATCGCTCGGCATCGTCGGCGACGGACGAGGATATTTCCACGCCGCGGTTCATCGGTCCGGGGTGCATCACCAGCGCATCGGGCGCGGCGCGTTCCAGGCGTTCGGGGGTAAGCCCGTAGAGCGCATGATATTCGCGGGGCGAGGGCACGAAGCCACCGGCCATGCGCTCGCGTTGCAGGCGGAGCATCATCACCACGTCGGCCCCGTCGAGGCCGGCATCGAAATCGGTGTAGGCGGTCACGCCCATGCGCTCGATCGCCGGCGGCAGCAGGGTCGGCGGGCCTACGACGCGCACTTCGGCATTGAGCGCGGTCAGCGCCAGAATGTTCGAACGGGCGACGCGGCTGTGAAGCACGTCGCCGCAGATCGCCACGCGCAGCCCGTCGATCCGGCCCTTGCGGCGGCGGATGGTGAGCGCATCGAGCAGCGCCTGCGTCGGATGTTCGTGGCGGCCATCGCCGGCGTTCAGCACCGGGCAATCCACCTTGTCGGCGATCAGGTGCACCGCGCCCGATGCCTCGTGGCGGATGACGATCATGTCGGCGCGCATCGCGTTCAGCGTCATCGCCGTGTCGATCAGCGTTTCGCCCTTCTTCACGCTCGATGCGGCGACGTGCATGTTCACCACGTCCGCGCCCAGCCGCTTCCCGGCGATCTCGAACGACAGCAGGGTGCGCGTCGAATTTTCGAAGAAGGCGTTGATCAGCGTGAGGCCGGCCAGCCGGTCATCATGCTTCGCGGTGCCGCGGTTGAGCGCGATCCACTGTTCGGCCTCATCGAGGAGGAAGGAGATTTCCCACGGCTGCAGGCCGTAGATGCCCGTCAGATGACGGTGCGGAAAGGGATGCGGATCGGTAGGCATTCCCCCAGCGTCTAGAACCGCCCGCGCGCAATCTCAAGCGTCGAGCGGAAGCTATTGTCCCTCGGGCGCCGGCTCGGCCTCACGCGGTTGCGGCGGCGGGGGCGCGATCGTGACGGTGGGCGCGCTATCGGTCGGCCGATCGCCCGGGCCGGCGGGATTGGCCGATATGGTGACGCCATCCGGCCCGACGCTGAGGCCCACGCCGACATCGCCGATCGCGCCTTCGATATTGACCGCAAGATTGTCGAGCGGCTCGGGCTCCGCCTCGATCTCGGGCGCGCGTTCCACGCGGGGCGGGGCCGCGCCATCGACCACGCGGCTCATGAAGTCGCGCCAGATGCGCGCCGGCAACCCACCGCCCGCAATGCCGCCCAGCGGACTGTTGTTGTCATTGCCCACCCAGACGGCGGCAACCAGATCGCCAGTGAAGCCGACGAAGATGGCGTCGCGATTGTCCTGCGTTGTCCCGGTCTTGCCAAAGGCGTCGATCGCCAGCGTGGCGGAACGGCCGGTGCCTTCACGGACGGCGGCGCCGAGGAGGTCGAGCAGCATGGCGCGGGTTTCGCCGTCGAACTTGCGTGGCCGATCCCAGAAGGAATCGTACCAGCTCTTCTCGCGTTCGGGGAGCGCGTGGGGCTTCACCGGATAGGCGCCCGCCGCGACCGTGGCGTAAGCGGATGTGAGTTCCAGCAGCGAAACGCCCGAGGTGCCGAGCGCGAGCGTCGCATCGTCGGCGGCAAGCGGGCTGGTGATGCCGAGATCGCGGGCCGCGCGGATCACATTGTCCATGCCCACCTCGCGGGCGATGCGCGCCGCCGCCACGTTGCTCGATCGCGCGAAAGCTTCGCGCAGGGTGATCTTGCCGCGATAGCGGCCGTCGCTGTTCTTTGGGGTCCAGTCACCGATGGTGATCGGTTCGTCGTCGACGATCGTGTCCGGCGTCATGCCTTCGCGCAGGGCGGCCAGATAGACGAACAGCTTGAACGTGGATCCGGGCTGGCGCAGCGCCTGGGTGGCGCGGTTGAACGGGCTTTCGGAATATTTCTTGCCGCCCACCATCGCGACGACGCTGCCATCGGGGCGCATCGCCACCAGCGCCACCTGCGCCTTGCCCAGGCCGGCGCGGCGCACGGCGGCCTCGGCCGCGCGCTGGAGCCTGTCGTCCAGCGTGGTCTTGACCTCCTGCTCGGCATAGACCGCGCCGGAGGCGTCGCGCGCCGCCGGCAGCGCCCAATCGGCGAAATAGGTGCCGCTCGGCAGTGTTCGCAATGGCCGCACGTTGAGCCGCGCGGGCTGCACAGCGCGGGCTTCAGCCTCGGTGATGAAGCCCGCATCGGCCATCGCCGCGACGACCACTGCCTGCCGGGCGCGGGCGCCTTTCAGATTGTCGGTCGGCGCCAGGCGGGAAGGGGCCTTCAACAGGCCCGCCAGCATCGCGGCCTGCCCGATCGTCAGTTTTTCCGGCTGCCGATTGAAATAATGGAGCGCGGCGGCGCGCAAGCCATAGACATTGTCGCCGAAATAGACGTTCGACAGATAGCGTTGCAGGATCTCGTCCTTGCTCAGCCGCGCTTCCAGCCAGAAGGCGATCAGCACTTCGCGCAGCTTGCGGGCGGCGGTCCTGTCCGAATCGAGGAAAGCGACCTTGGCGAGCTGCTGGGTGATGGTGCTGCCGCCTTCGCGGACGCCGCCGGCCACCGTGTTGCGCCACGCCGCACGGGCGATGCCGCGCGGATCGATGCCCCAATGGCTGTAAAAGCGCCGATCCTCGATCGCCATGAACGCCTGCGGCACATGTTGGGGAAGATCGGGGATCACGACCGGCCGGTCGATGATCGCGCCCTTGCGGGCAAATGCCTTGCCGTCCACCGACAGCAGGGTGATGCTGGGCGGTGCGATCGGCTTCAGCGATCGCGACAAGGGTGCCGTTACCGCCAGCCAGGCGACCAGCAGGACGAACAGAATCGCGCCGGCCTGCAGCGCGCGCTTCCAGAAACGCCAGCGTTTCCAGAACGGACGCGCCGCCGCGATCGCGGCATCGCCTGATCGGCTGCCGCGCTGCGTGTCTTCTGGTTCGTTCCAGTCGTCTTCGTAGGGATCGTCGTCGCGCATCATCGCCGGGTCATGCTGTCATATGCAGCTAACACGGGCGATGATGCGCGTCGAGATTCTGTTTGCGGTCAGGCCTTCCGGGCCTTGATCCGTTCGTTCACGCGCGCTTCGAGGATGGTGAGCGGCATCGCGCCATCCAGCAGCACATCGTGGAACCAGGGCAGGTTGAACCTGTCGCCAAGCTCGGCTTCGGCGCGCTTGCGCAGTTCCACCCACTTGTTGTGGCCCACCTTGTAGCTGCACGCCTGGCCCGGCCAGACGCAGTAACGCTCAACCTCGCGCAGCGAACGCGGGCGGGGGAAGCCGGTGTTCGCGACCATATAGTCGGTCGCCTGTTCGCGGGTCCAGCGCTTGGCATGGATGCCGGTGTCGACCACCAGCCGCACGGCGCGGAACAGCAGCGATTGCAGGCTGCCGGCAATGCCGAGGCGATCGTCGCCATAGGCGCCCAGTTCTTCGGCGACGCCTTCGGCATAAAGCGCCCAGCCTTCTCCATATGCGGAGAAGAAGCTCTGCCGGCGCAGGATCGGGATGCCCTTGGTTTCCTGGGCAATGCTGCCCTGCAAATGATGGCCCGGCACGGCTTCGTGATAGGTCAGCGCGGGCAGGCCATATTTCGGCCAGTCATGCGTGTCCTTCAGGTTGATCCAGTAGATCGCGTCGCGCGACCCATCGAGCGCGGCCGGGTTGTAATAGCCGTTGGGCGCGCCGTCCTGGATGAACGGCGGCACGCGGCGCACCTCGATCGGCGCCTTGGGCAGGGTCGAGAAAGCCTTGGGCAGAAGCGCGCTCACCTTCGTGATATCGGCATTCAGGCTGGCCAGCAGCGCCGCGCGGCCTTCGTCGGTATTGGCGTAAAGCTGCTTCGGATCGGCGTTGAGCGCGGTCAGGCGTTCGCCCACCGTGCCGGTGGTCATGCCTTCGGCCTTCAGGATCGCGTCGATCCGGGCGGTCAGTTCGGCCACCTGTTCCAGGCCGATCTTGTGGATCTCGTCGGGCGTCATCGTCGTGGTCGTCGCCACGGCCAGCGCGTCGACATAATATTCGGAGCCGCCCGGCACCCGCCACACACCGGCGTCCGCGCTGGCCTTGGCGCGCAGTTCCTTGACCAGCGCGATCTGCCGGTCGAGCGCCGGGAAGACGGCCGAGCTGACGATCTTTTCGGCCTGTGCCGCCCAATCGCCCGCGCGCGACATGCTGATCCGGGGGCTGGGCATGGTGCTGCTGGCGGAACTCACCCGCCATTTCGAAACCGTGCGCGAACGGGGCGTCCACCGCGCCGGCACGCTCGCGCCCTGGCAACTCAAGCGGATCGACCAGCGATTGGCCGACGAAAGCCGCCCGGTGCCCAGCGTTTCGGAACTGGCCTCGCTGTGCGGGATCGGCCGGCGCCACCTGATGCGGGCGTTCAAGGCGACGCGGGGATCGACGGTGATGGAGCATGTCGAACGGACGCTGTTTGCCCGCGCGGCGCGGATGCTGGGGGAAACGTCCATTCCGGTGAAGTCGCTCGCCGTTTCCCTTGGTTACGAACGGCAGGGCAGCTTTTCCGCCGCCTTCCGCCGACGCTTTGGCGAAACCCCGCGCGACTATCGCGCCCGCGCTTCGGCGACCACGCTAAGTCGCTAGTGCCATTTTTCGGCACAACGGCTGTGATCGCGGCGATTTGTGCGCGTGCGCCTTCCCATCGGATAGGGCCGGCCGCAGGGCATTTCTGACATCATTGAACGGAAAACTGCCGCAACGGCTGTTTGGCGAAGGGAGGCGGCATGGCGGCAGCAGCAGAAAGTGAGCCGGCGGGTTTGAAGGCATCGCATCTCGGGTTGATCGCGATGCTCGCCTTCGTCGTGATGTTCGAAGGTTTCGATATCAGCCTCACCAATGTCGTGCTGCCGTTCGCGGGCAAGGCCTATGGCGTCGATGCCGAAGGGCTGGGGCGTTCGCTGTCCGTGATCGGCCTGGGCGCAATCGCGGCCTGGTTCCTGATCCGGTTGAGCGATCGTTTCGGCCGGCGCCCGATCCTGATGGTGTCGGCGGCGGCGTTCTCCGTCGGGTCGCTGGTGACGATCCTGATGCCGACGATCGAGAGCTACACGATCGTTCAGGCGCTGACCCGGATCGCGTTGGTATCGCAGATCGCGACCGCCTATCTTATCGTGTCCGAGACATTGCCGGCCCATATGCGGGGGCGCGCCAATGGCCTGCTGGGCGCGTGCGGCAGTTTTGGTGCGGCCCTGCCGGCGCTGTTCCTGCGCGCGGCACTCGACACCACTTTGTCGTGGCGGGCGCTGTTCCTCGTCGGGGCTGCGCCCTTGCTGATCCTGCCGCTGCTCTGGATATTCCTGAAGGAAACACCGGCCTTTCAGGCGAACCGCACCAGCGGTGCGCCCCGCATGTCCGTCCTTGCCGAATTGCGCACGTTGCTGGCGCCGGGCCTGCGCGGGCGCTTCGCCACGATGAGCGCCTTGTGGTTCATCGCCAATTTCAGCGCGGTCGTGTCGACCTTTTTCTTCACCTTCTATGTCCTGAACGAACGTGGCTGGACCGCGCTCGATCTCGCCCTGATCTCGCCCTTCGGCCTGGTGTCGGCGTTCCTTGGCTATCTGGGCGTCGGTTTCCTGATGGACCTGATCGGGCGGCGGGCCACGGCGATCCTGTTCTTCATCGCCAACGGTATCTTGGTGATGACCTGTTACGCCGCGACCGACTGGTATGTGATTGCCGCGTGCTTCGTCGCGATCCAGGCCATGCTGGGCGTGTGGACGGTGTGCTTCACGATCAATTCGGAACTGTTCCCCACCCATGTCCGCGCGGCGGCGAACGGCTGGTGCCACAATCTGGTCGGCCGCTGGGGCATGGTCGGCGCGCCGTTGCTGATCGGCTGGCTTTCGAAACAGACAGGATCGATTGCGGATACCTGCTTCTGGTTGGGGCTAAGTTGCTTTACGGCGGTGCCCCTTATCCTTTTCGCGCTGCCCGAAACCCGCGCAGCCAATCTTGCAACCAGGGAGAGCCATTTATGAACCGTATGACCGGAAAGATCGTCCTCGTGACGGGGGCGGCATCCGGCATCGGCCGGGCGAGTGCCGTCCGGCTTGCCAGCGAAGGCGCGATCGTCGTCTGCGCCGATCGCAACCTTGCGGGCGCGGAGGAAACCGCTGCCCAGTTGCCGGGGGCGAGTGCCGTTGAATTCGACGCCGCCTCGGCCGAAGCGTGCCGCAAGGTCGTCGATCACGTCATCGCCAAGCATGGCAAGCTCGACGTGCTCTGCAACATCGCCGGCATCGGCGGTTTTGGCCACGCCGCGCAGATCGCGGACGAGGAATGGGATCGGCTGGTCGCGATCAACCTTTCGTCGATCTTCCATCTGAGCAAGGCGGCGCTGCCCCATCTGGAAAAGACGCAGGGCAACATCGTCAACATGTCGTCGGCTTCCGGCCTCGTCGGTGCGGCTTACGCCTCGGCCTACTCCGCCACCAAGGCGGGTGTCGTCGGCTACACCCGCACCGTGGCGATCGAATATGCGTCGCGCCAGGTGCGCGTGAACGCGATCTGCCCGGGTGGCGTCGATACGCCGCTGATCGCTGGCGGCGCCGTGATGGGCCAGATCGAAGGGATCGATTTCGCGCTCGTCGCCCGCATGTCGCCCAAGATGGCGCCGCTCGCCCGGCCGGAGGACGTGGCTGCTGCCGTCGCCTTCCTGGCATCGGACGATGCGCGCTTCATCACCGGCATCATGCTGCCGGTCGATGGCGGTCAGACCGCGGGCTGAGGCGTCTTCGCAAGGGTTTCGGGCGGCGTCTCTTCCGCCACCGCTTCCAGCCGGGCCACGATGGTCCAGCCAGCAGGCGGTGCGAAGGCGTCGTCGCCCGCGCCCCATAGCGAAAGGATCGCGTCGCAGCGCAGCGGACGATCATCGTATGGAATGAGCAGGTCGAGCGCGGTGCGTTCGGCGCGTGCCCGCGCAAGATCGGTCGCAGCGGCAACGAGTGTGTCGCGATCGCTACCTTGCAGCAGCAGCAGGCGCTTCGGCGACGCATTCGCCTCATAAGGCCGTGCGCCACAGCCAAGATCGGCCGTTTCGGCCAATGCAGCCTGAATATTCGGCTTGTCGACGAAGCGCCGTTCGTCTTCCGCCATGGTTTCTCCCACTGGGCCGGCCATCAGCGGCCCGATCTCCGCCGGGTTCACCCGCCAGAATTCGGACAGGCAATCGAAGCCGGGCTCCACTTCGCCCTGCAGATGGTTGCGGACATATTTGCTGAAGCGAAACCAGTTGAGCGCCAGCGGCACGTGGCGCTCCTCATAATGGTCGCGAAAATCGGCGCGGCTGGTGCCGGGGCGGCGGGGCATGAAGGCGATGGACTTGATCATCCCCCGATGCTGGCCCGAGCCGGGTGTCAAAGGGAAGGGGGGAACGCCCGCCGCGTCACTCCACGCGCAGCATGGCGCCCCGTCGTCATTGCGGCGGTTGCGGACCGCGCAGCAGCGCCACGCCCGCCCGGCGGGCGGCGTCCGCCAACTGGCGATCGTCCAGCCCGTCGATCCAGCCCTGGATGGCGCCGAAATCGGGCGGATCCTTGGCCTCCGGCGGCGGTTCCTCGCCCAGTTCGGTGAAGAAACCGCGCACGGTGACGTTGAAGTTCACCGTCGGTCGCTCGGTCATCGCGGCCTGCAATCCGCGCGCCCTGATCGCGTGATAGAAAACACGGTCGCAAAGCGGCGAGACGGGATTGGGCATCGTTCCCCACAAGGGCAACAGCCAATAGCTCGACGGAAGGAAGTAGAAGCAACTCGTATCGACATGGCGGTCGATCGGCTCCTCGGGGACGGGCATGACACTGCCGTCTGGGCGGCAGAATCGGCGGCCGGCAATCACATAATCGCAATGCTCGACCCGGGCGGCTGCCCCACGGCATTCCGCCACATGATCCGGGTCGAGCCAATTGTCCGCGTCGAGCGGGGCGATCGCGCCATAACCTTCGGCAATGCCGAGCATCATGCCGATCGCGCGCGGCGTGTTGCCGAAATTGGCGTGGGCACGGTCGAGCCTGATGTGACGAACCGGCAGGTCGTCGATCCATGCCTGCGGGTGGCCATCGGCGACCAGAATGTGATCGACCGGCATGGTTTGTCCGGCGACGCTGGCGACGCAGCGTTCGATCAGGTGACGGGGCTCGCGATGATAGGGCGTTACGACCAGCGTCGTGCCCAGTCGTTCGGCATGGGGCGTCATCCGTGGCCCGCAGCCGCGGCGCGCGGAGCCAGCAGGCGGGCATATTGGCATATGCCGTCGTCCAGAGACGTCTGCGGCTGCCAGCCCAGCCATTGCCGCGCATAAAGCGGCGTGCCGTGAAAGCGAACGGCGTCATAATCCCGTCCGGCGCTGATCTCGATCGGGCTTGTGCTGCCGGTCAGCGCGCATATCCGGCGAGCGAGATCGAGGAGCGTGATGCCCTGCCCGCCGCAAAGCAGGACGGGGCGATCGGCGACCGCGCCGAGCGTCAGCGCCTCGGCCTGCCGCATCACCGCATCTATGACGTCGCCGATCCAGGTGGGATCGACCATCACCTCTGCCCCGAACACCTGAAGCGGTCGGTGTGCCATGGCAGCGTTAAGGAAAGCCGGGATCACGCGGTCGTCATGGTCTTCCGCACCGCCATAGACCGTGGAGAAGCGCAGGATCGCGGTCGCGAGATCCGCTTGGCGCGCCGCCTGCGTGACAAGCGCCTCCGCCGCCGCCTTGGAGGCACCATAGATGTTGAGCGGGGCGATCGGCGCCGCGTCGCTGACCGGCAGCGTCGCCGGCTCGCCATAAACCTCGCGGCTGCTCGCATAGATCAGCCAGGGCCGCGTGGGCGCGGCAATGGCGGCGTCCGTGATCGTGGCGGTGAGGGCGACATTTTCCGCCCAGCACCGGGCGCGGTCCAGCTCGCCCCATTTGACCCGGGACATTCCGGCGAGATGGATCACGCCGCGCGCCTCGGCAACGAGCGCGGGGATCCGTGGGTCGCCGGGGAGCAGGTGGTGCACGATCGTCGTTGTCGGGGCAGGGCGGCTGTCCACGCCGATCGCGGGCCAGCCGGCGCGGGCCATGGCGCGGATCAAGGCGGCGCCGATCAGGCCGGAGCTGCCCGTGATGAGCACTGGTTTCACGCTACCCCCTCGACCTTGCCCGATGGTCGTGACGCTTCATGCTATCAGAATCGCGGGAAACGCACCAACAGGGCCCAGACATGCCCGTGGCGCGCGTCAGACGGCCATCTTTTCGGACAGAGAGACGCGGTCGAGGATATTGGCGGTTTCATCGCGGACGGACAGCATGACCGCCTTCAGTCGGCACGTCGCTTCGTCCACGCAATTTTCGCATGGCCGATAGGCCAGGCGGGCCGCGCACGGCACCAGCGCCAGCGAGCCGCGCGTCAGCCGGACGATTTCGCCATAGGTGATTTCTTCGGGCGGGCGGGCGAGCCAATAGCCGCCTTCCTTGCCGCGCAGCGTTTCCACCAGCCCGGCGCGCTTCATTTCGGACAGGATAACCGTCAGGAATTTCGCGGGAATATTCTGCGCCTCGGCGATTTCCGGCAACTGGACCGGCCCTTCTCCATAGCGATCGCCAAGGTGGAGGAGGGCGCGTATGGCGTAGCGGGTCCGTTGCGAAAGCACGGTCGAGTCTTTGGCGCTGTGCGCGGTCAAGCGCAAGAGGCGAAGAATATCGTGAAAGCGGTTCTTGACGACGTGGCATGACCACTCCTATGAGCGCGCCACCGACACAGTGTCGTGGCGATCGTAGCTCAATCGGTTAGAGCGCCGGTTTGTGGTACCGGAGGTTGCGGGTTCGATCCCCGTCGATCGCCCCACCCCTTTTTGGGGCTGGCTTTCACGAATGGGAAACTTTATTACGCAGTGGCGTAATATAGTTCCTGTGAGGTTGAGCCGATGACAGCGCCGTGGGATTTCCCCGATTATGACGACCATGAGGGCGTCCACCTGTTCCGCGATCAGGCGTCGGGCCTGACAGCGGTCATCGCGATTCATTCTACGGCGCTTGGGCCGGCGGCAGGCGGTACCCGATTCTGGCATTATCCGAATCGCGCCGACGCGATCACCGATGCGCTCCGCCTGTCACGCGGGATGAGCTACAAGAATGCCATGGCCGGCCTGCCCATGGGTGGCGGCAAGGGCGTGATTCTGGCCGATCCCCAGCGCACCAAGACGCCCGAGATGCTTGCCGCCTTCGGGCGCGCGGTGGATAGCCTGGGTGGGCGCTACGTCACGGCGGAAGATGTCGGGATGAGCGACGCCGACATGGTGGAAATCCGCAAGCAGACGATGCACGTCGCGGGCCTGCCCGTGGGCAGCGATGCCGCTGGCGGCGATCCCGGCCCGTCCACCTCGCTGGGCGTGTTCCTTGGCGTCAAGGCGGCGATTCGTCGCGCCATGAAACGCGATGACATTGCCGGCGTCCATGTCGCTATCCAGGGCGTCGGAAGCGTTGGCGGCACGCTTGCGCGCCGTCTGGCCGCCGAGGGCGCGAAGCTTACACTGGCCGACGTCGACGCGGCCCGTGCCGAACGGCTCGCCGCAGAGCTGGGCGCCGTGACGGTTGCGGCCGGCGATATTGCGCGCGTCGAGGCGGATGTGTTCAGCCCCTGCGCACTGGGCGCGATCCTCGACGAAACCAGCATCCCGCTGCTTTCGGCGCCGATCGTCGCGGGTGCCGCCAACAATCAGCTTGCCACCAAGGAGGATGGCGCGCGCCTGCACGCGCGCGGTGTGCTCTACGCGCCGGATTATGTGATCAACGGCGGTGGCATCATCAATGTCGGGCTGGAATATCTCGGCCAGGGCGATCGCGCGGACGTCGAGGAACGGATCGGCCATATTCCGGGCCGGCTCGAACAGATCTGGGATGAAAGCGCTGCCACCGGCGATCCTGCGGCCGAAGTGGCCGATCGTATCGCGCGCCGCCTGATCGGGCGCGTCTGATCCGCATCACCGGCGGGAGCGCCGCGCGCTCCCGCCGATAGGGTTTTGGGTTTTCAGCCTACGAAGGCGCGTTCGATCACATAATGGCCCGGCTTGGCGTTCGAGCCTTCGTCGAAGCCGAGGCTGTCGAAATGCGCGCCCAGATCACGGATCATATCCATGCTGCCGCACATCATCACGCGATCCAGTTCGGGGTCGAAGTGGCGCGGCCCGGTCAGGCCTTCGAACAGGCGTCCCTGTTCGATCAGCGCGGGAATGCGGCCGCTGGTGTGGAACGCCTCACGCGTGACGGTCGGCAGATAGCTGAACTGGACGAGCGCCTGATCCTGCACCAGCGGATCATCGGCAAGCTGGCTTTCCAACTGCTCGCGGAAGGCGAGGTCGCTGACGCTGCGGACGCAATGGACCAGCACGATCTGGCCGAAGCGATCATAGATATCCGGATCACGAACCAGGCTGAGGAACGGCGCGAGGCCGGTGCCGGTCGACAGCAGGAACAGGCGGCTTCCGGGCAACAGCGCATCGGCGACGAGCGTGCCGGTCGGCTTGCGGCCGAGGAAGATGCTGTCACCGGGCTGGATCTTCTGGAGCTCCGACGTCAGCGGGCCATCGGGCACCTTGATCGACAGGAATTCCAGCTCGTCCGAATAAGCCGGGCTGGCGATCGAATAGGCGCGCAGCAGCGGCCGGTTCTCGCCGGGCAGGCCGATCATCACGAACTCGCCCGAACGGAAGCGGAAGCTCGCCGGACGGCTGATCGAGAAGCTGAACAGGTGCGAGTTCCAGTGGCGGACCGAACGGACCTCTTCCACGGACAGGGCGGTTGACGGCGCGAACGCAGCGTTGCGGTCGCTCATGGGCGATTTCCTTCGGTTGTGGCGACCCCCGACGGGATCAGATCGAGTGCGGCGAGTTTGGGCGCCGCCCGTTCAAGCGTGCCCCATATTGTGGCAGCGCAGCATACATCAACCATCAATTTCAGCGTGCCCTGCAAGCCAATCTTCTCGCCCGTCGCCGCAGCGGCCCATAGGGCGAGAAGAATGGCCTCATCCTCGGCGATGTGATGGTCGCCAAGCGGCGCCAGCGCCAGCTTTTCGCGGGGCTGGCGGTTCAGGATCGCCATGGTGGCGTGGAAATCGGCCAGCGCGTCCGACACCCCCATCTGCGCGAAGGCGGGGCCCAGTGCGCGGGCGGGGCAGCGGCCCTCGCCCAGCGCATAGACCCATGCCCGCATCGCCCACAGGGCGAATCGGTCGCCATTGCCAAGATCGGTGACAGGGCGATCGACGAAGGCATACATGTCCCGTCGTCAGCCCGCCGTTACCTGCGCGATGATCGCGCGGGCCTTGGCGACAGCCTGGCTGGTGCTGAGCTTTCCGGCGTTGAGTTCATCCGCATAGCTCATCAGCCGTTCGCCCGAGGCCGATCCGGTCTCGGCCACTTCGGCGACGCGCACGCCATTGCCCTTGGCGATCGCTTCATCCCACGCCGTGCGCACCGCGGCCCAATAGTCCTTGGTCGCTGTCCAATAGGCGTCGGCGGCCTTGATGTCGTAGTCGCCGGCCTTGGCATAGGTGTTGAGCACCGATTCCTGAACGAACGGCACCATCTTGCCGCCGCTCACACCGCCTTCGGGGCCCATCTTGATATTGTCCTGCCAGTGGATCCAGCCGGCGGGCGAGGGGGAGTGGCGGTTGATCGCGAGATAGCGGTCATAAGGCGGGGTGCGGACGGCATCGCGCCGGGCGAGCGGACGCCACGTCCAGTTGCTCCGCCAGCGGCGCACGCCGCCTTCCTCGGTCCACTGGCCCCAGCCGCCGTAGCGCGGGCTGTCGTCGGTCTGCCACACCGTCTGCGACCAGCGGCCCTTGCGCATGCGTTCCGGCACCGTTTCGAGCACCCATTTGCCTTCGCCGGCATAGGCCAGAACGCTTTCCGGCTCGTAGGTCCAGTCCTGCCGCCAATGCTTGATCACCATCGTCTTGCCCTTGTCGTCGGAAACGACGAGCAGATGCTGGAGGACGATCTTGCCGGGGCTATTCTCGATCACGCGGACGCTTTCATGCCCGCCCGAAACCTTGGGCGCGATCGGCGTGTAGTCCGCGCGCCACGGCGTGGTTTCGCGGAAATCGAACGTCACCTTGTAATCGCCCGCCATGGCGAGGATCGAGGCGCGATCGGCGGCAAGCGACGCCGCCTCATCGCCAGCGGCGCGCGCCGCGACCGGGCCGTCGGCAAGCGCCGGGGCGAAGGGAAGGGCGGTCGCGACGCCGGCGGCGAGCAGGCTGCGCAGAAGAAAGCGGTTCATCATTATCTCTCCAGGATGATCAGAAGCGGACCGAGAGCGAGACGCTCGCGTTGCGACCGGGCTGGGTATAGGCGTCGGCCACGGCCAGGTTGGCCGGCGTCGCGGCAATTCCGCGCACGTCGCTCCACCAGGCATATTTGGTGTCGAAGATGTTGAAGACGCCTGCGCGCACCGTGAACATGTCGCTGATCTTCACGAAGGCCGTGGCGTCGAGGATGGTGAACCCATCGGGGCGGTAGCAGGATGGCGTGCACAGCCCGTCGGTGCGGCTGGCTTCCTTGCCGGCGGAATGCGTCATGATGATCTGGCCGCCGAAGCGCCCTTCGCGATCGCGATAGCCGATGCCGGCCACCAGCTTGAGCGGATCGACGGTGAGCAGCGGCGTCTTGCTGCCGCTGTCGTCGGTCACCTCGCCCGTGGAGTAGGAAACCGCGAGCGTGCCGGTGAGACCGACGCGCGTCCGTCCTTCCACCTTGCCTTCGATGCCCTTGATCTTCACGCGATCGAGATTGACGAACTGGAAGACGATGGGATCGGCCGGGGTGCCGGCATGGGTGCCCACCTGTTCCTGGCTGATGAAATTGCGATATTTGCCCCAGAAGGCCGTCACGCTCGCATCCAGCCAGTCGCCGCCATAACGCAGGCCGCCTTCCAGCGTTTCGCTCGTTTCCGGCTTCAGATCGGGGTTGGGGATCGATCGATAGGCGAAGAAGGGCGAGGTGAGATTTTCGAAGAACTGGTTCACCTGGCTGGGCAGTGGCGCCTTGAAGCCACGGGCATAGTTGGCGAACAGGCTCGCGCCGCCGCCGATCTTGCCGACGACACCCAACTTGGGCGAGAAACGCGAACCATCCTGCTTGGCCGCCGCGAAACTGGGCAGCAGCGGATCATTGTCCGGGTTGAGGTCGTAATAGTCGAAGCGCAGCGCCGGGAAGATCGTGACGGCGCCGTCCGCGATCGAAATTTCGTCCGCCACATAAGCGCCGGCCAGCGTGTAGTCGGTCACCGGGAAGGCGCGGCTCGGGAAGGTGTCGGGCGCGGTCGGCACGGTGCCATCGCGCAGGCCCTTCTGGCGCGTGACCGAAACGTCGGCGCCATAGACCAGCTTGTGTCCGATCGATCCGGTGGCGAAATCGCTCCGCGCTTCCGCGCTCGCGCCGATGACGCGGTTTTCGAACGTGTTGAGGCGCGTCCGGTCGGCGGCGATGTTGCGATCTTCGGCAGTAAACTGCCGGGCTTCGCTGTCCTGATACCAGAAGGCGACCTGCGCCGAATCGATCGCGCCGCTGCCCTGGTAGCGCCAGTCGAACGAGACGCGGGTGCGCTCGGTCTTGTCGGCGGCGGTCAGGCCGATCACGGCAGTGGGCGAAAGCGTGCCCGTCGCTGGCGGCGCGGCGATCCCGCTCAGCACGTTGGTGTCGATATGGTCGTTCAGGTAATCGACCGTCAGCCGCAGGCGGTGCGCATCGCTGGGCGTCCACACGATCTTGCCGAGCACCGCATCGGATGAAGTGTCCTGCGGATTGGCCTTGGTCCGCGTGGCGTTGGGCGCATCGTTCGTGCCCTGATTTTCATATTCATGGCCGTCGCGGCGGGTGTAGGCCACGAGCGTCGACCAGTCGCCCGAGCGCCCGGCAACGATTGCCGTCTCGCTGAACTTGTCGTCGGCGGAATCGTAAGCGACACGGCCAAGCGCGGTGAAATCGCCCTGGCCGGCCAGCAGATCGGCGGGATCGCTGGTGGTGAAGCTCACCGCGCCGGCCAGGCCGTCGCTGCCATAAAGGGCCGATGCCGGGCCGCGCAGGATTTCCACGGACTTGACGAGGCTCAGGTCGACATAATCGCCGCGCCCGACGGCCTGGGCGCCGAAGCTGAAATCATCGGGTACGCGAATGCCATCGACCTGGATCAGCACGCGATTGCCTTCGAGACCGCGAATGTTGAAGCCGGCATTGCCGTCGCGGCCCGTGGAACCCTGCGCCGCGCCGAAGCGGCTGGGCGCACGGCGGACGCTGACCCCCGGTTCGTAACGCACCAGATCCTTCACGTCGGCGACAAGATTGTCAGCGATTTTGGTGTCGTCGATCACGCTCACCGTCGCCGGCACGTCCAGGATGGAGGTGGGGATACGCGTGGCGCTGACGGTGATGGTGTTGCGGGCGTCAGGAAGGAACAGCGGGTCGCCATCCTGCGCAAAGGCCGGGGCCGCGATGCAGAAGGGCGCCATGGCGCCAAGCGCGATCCACGCGACACTATGGAGCGCCGCGGCGCGCGTGCCGGCGCCACTGATGTTCGAAGTCCGACGATGCATTCTGTTCCACCCCGCGTTGATGCTAATGCAATAGATTCGCAATATCGACGCGATTAGTGGCGGGAGGACTGATGGTCAAGGGGATGAAGGCAGCCTTGCCGGGCCGGCCTGAACAACCGGCGCGGACGGCAGTTATCGATGGATAGGAATGGCTTGCCGCGCCACAGCCGCCGGTCGCGCGCCAGCGCAAAAAGCCGCTCGGTCGCGCTGGTCGGCGCGCCCGAACGGCTTGGGCGGATCGCAATCTGTCAGCGCGGCGGGGCGTGCCGGGGCTGTACGAGGAGGGCTTTAGAAGTCGACCTTGTCATAATGATCGGGCGGGCCGACGATCTCCATCCGTTCGGACAGGAGCGGACGGAAGCTGGGGCGCGACTTCAGTGCCGCATACCATTCTTTGGTCCGATCATGGCCGCGCCAGTCGATCCCGCCGAGATAATCCGCGACCGAAAGATGCGCAGCGGCGGCCAGATCGGCAAGGCTCAGCACTGGCCCGCCGATCCAGCGGCGGTGATCGAGCAGATAATCGAGATAATCGAGATGCGCGTTGGCGGATTTCATCGCTTCGCGCAGGGCCTTGGCGTCCGGCGTCATGCGGTGAACGATGCGCTTGAGCATCCGTTCGTGCATCAGGGGCGCCACCACTTCGGCGTACATGCGTTCATCGAACCAGGCGACGAGCCGCCGGATTTCCGCGCGATTGGCGGCGGTGCCGGGCAGCATCGATGCCTTGTCGATCGTTTCCTCGAAATATTCGCAGATCGTGCTGGAATCGATCAGCACCAATCCGGCGGCACTGTCCACCATCACCGGCGTCTGCCCGGTGGGATTCATGTCGAGAAACTCGTCGCGCTGCGCCCAGGGCGATTCGCGGACAAGTTCGTACCCTACGGCCTTCTCGCCGAGCAGGAGCCGGACCTTGCGGGAAAACGGACAGAGCGGAAATTGGAACAACTGCCACATAGCCCGCCCTTGTTACGGGCGTGATCGCGCGGGCGGAAGGGCTGTTGTGCCTTTAACGTAAATATTCCGTTGAACATGTAGTTCCGGGCCAAATCGTCACATCTGGCCATTTGTTCCGGCATGCTCATTCTCGGCGGCGATGGGGTTGGCTAGACCTGCACCCGAAATGACGGGCGGCAACAAGCCCGCAGGATGAGAGGAGCGAAAATGGCGCTCAAGGTGGGTTATATCGGCCTTGGCAATATCGGCCTGCCGATGGCTGAACGGCTGGTCGGTGGCGCGTTCGACCTGACCGTGTTCGATGTCGTGGCGGAGGCAGCCCGGTCGTTCGATGGGCGCGCGGCCATCGCGTCCGACATAGCGGATGTCGGGCGTCGGGCGGAACTCATCGGCCTATGCGTGCGCGACGATGCCGATGTGCACGCGGTCGTCACGGCGCTGCTCGGCACGATGTCGCGCGGGCTGATCGCGATCCACAGCACCGTGCGGCCTGCAACGGTTGTCGAATTGGCTGAACGCGCCGCGCGTCAGGGCGTCTCCGTCATCGACGCCGCCGTTACCGGCGGGGCAGATGGTGCGCGGAACGGACGGCTGACCTGCATGGTCGGCGGCGATGCGGATGCGATCGAAACCGCCCGCCTGCTGCTTGCCGCTTATTGTTCGAACATCGTTCATGCCGGCCCCGTGGGGCAGGGCATGGCGCTCAAGATCGTCAATAATCTCGTGACCTATGTCGAGCTGCTGGGCGCAGTGGAGGCATATCGCCTTGCCGCCGCCGCCGGCCTGGACCCGGCAAAGCTAAGCGAGGTGATGGGCGATAACGGCAATCTTACGCCTGCGATGCGCGCCTATGTCGGCTTTCGAGCGGCCGGGCCGGAGCAGATCGGCGCGGCAGCTTTTGCCGCGACGCAGACGGCGCTGGCGACGCTCGCTGAAAAGGATCTGTCGCTCGCCGCTGAACTCGCGGGGGAATGCGGCCTTGCCGTTCCCCTGGGCGATGCGACCGCCCAGCATTTCCGCGCCGCCGTAACGAGGTTCTGAACCGATGACCGAAATGACATTCCCGACGTCGCAGCTTTACATTGACGGCGCTTTCCGCGATGCCGAGGGGCGCGCGACATACGGCAACATCGCACCCGCAACGGGCCGGAAGGTCGGGGAAGCCGCCGATGGCACCGCGCAGGCCATGGATGACGCCATCGCCGCGGCGCGGCGCGCATTCGATACGACCGACTGGTCGACGAACGTCGGCAAGCGATTGGATCATCTCGATCGCTTCCGGCACGCGCTGCTCGACCTGGCCGATGATTATCGCGCCCGCATTTCAGCCGAAACCGGCGCCACGATCGGCGTCACCCGTGGTCCGGGGCTCAACCTTCCGATCAATTTCATGGAATGGACGCTCGATCTGGCCCGCCGCTACGAATGGCAGCGCGACATCGGCGTGGCGACCGCCATGGGCCATCCGACGCGTCGCCTGGTGATCAAGGAGGCGGCGGGCGTGGTCGGTGCGATCACGCCGTGGAACATGCCGGTGCAGATCAATCTTGCCAAAGTGACGGCCGCGCTGGCGGCGGGATGCACGGTGGTGCTGAAGCCCGCGCCGGAAACACCGTGGTCGGCCATTCTCCTTGCCGAAGCGGCCCATCGTGCCGGGCTGCCTGCGGGCGTGCTCAACGTCGTCACCGGGGCGGACAAGGCCGGGCTTGGCGAGCAACTGGTCGCCGATCCGCGCGTGGACATCATCTCCTTCACCGGATCGACCGCGACCGGGCGGCGGATCATGGCCGCCGCCGCGCCGACGCTGAAACGGGTGTTCCTCGAACTGGGCGGGAAGTCGGCCAATATCGTGCTCGACGACGCCCCATTTCCCGATGCGCTCTATTCGTCGCTCGCGGTTTGCTATCATGCGGGGCAGGGCTGCTCGCTGCCCACCCGCATTCTCCTGCCCCGATCCCGTTATGACGAAGCGGTGGCGACGATCGCCGCGATGTACGACCAGATGCCTTATGGGGACCCGGCGTCCGAAGAGCAGATCCTAGGTCCGGTGGCGTCGCGCGCGCAATATGATCGGGTGCTCGGCTATATCGATCTGGGCAAGCAGGAAGGCGCCCGCATCGTCGCGGGGGGCGGTACTGCGGAGATTGAAGGCGGCTATTATATCCGGCCGACCGTGTTCGCCGATGTGCGCAACGACATGCGGATCGCGCAGGAGGAGATATTCGGGCCGGTCCTCGTCGCCATTCCCTATGACGACGACGATGACGCGGTTCGGATCGCCAACGAATCGATCTATGGGCTTGGCGGCGCCGTCCAGTCGGCGGATCCGGAGCGGGCGTTGAACGTGGCGCGGCGCATTCGCACCGGCACCGTGAACATCAATGCTGCTAACGTCTTTGCCCCGGATTCGCCCTTTGGCGGCTACAAGCAAAGCGGCATCGGGCGCGAGATGGGCGTCGAGGGTTTCGAGGAATATCTGCAAACCAAGACGATCGGGGTGGACGCATGAGCGTATCGGGCAAGACGGTGATCGTCACCGGCGCGGCGCGCAACATGGGCTTCCACACAGCAGCGGCGCTTGCCCGGCGGGGCGCGCGGGTTTCGCTGTGGGGGCGGGACGCCGAAGGTCTGGCTGCGGCGGCCGCGTCTATCGGCGGGGATGCCATGCCGATCGCGCTCGATATCGCCGACGCGGGCCAGATTGGCGAGGCGATGGAGAAGGTGGCAGGGCATTTCGGCGGTATCGACGGCATCGTCAACAATGCCGGCGTGGCTTATCCCAACACCGTCGAAAATCTCGATCTCGATCAGCTGAACGAACAGATCCGCATCAATTTTCTGGCGCCGATCCTCACCTGCCGGGCGGTGATCCCCTATCTCCGCGCGCGCGGCGGCGGGCGCATCGTCAACGTCTCGTCAGCCACGGTTCACCGCGATGGCGCGTTCAGCTTCCTGTCGATCTACGGCGCGACCAAGGCCGGACTGGAGCGCTTTGCCGATGAACTGCGGCACGAGGTGCAGAAGGACGATATCGGTGTGACGACCTTCATTCCGGGCGATACCGCAACCGGTTTCGGCCAGGGCTGGGACGAAGCGGTGGCCGGCGCGGCCTATACCGAATGGCTGGAACGCGGCCCCTATTGGAACGGAATGATGGAGGTGGAGGCGGTGGGCGAGCAGATCGCCCATTGCTTCGATCTGCCCGACAAGGCGGCGTTCGAATTCGTCATGATGCGGCCCGTGGGGCGCCATCCCAAGGTGATGGAGGGCGGCTAAGCGAGCCCGCGGGCGCGATAGCAATCGACCGCCGCCCGGATGGATCGTTCGACGGGCTGCGGCCTCCAGCCAAGCTCCGTCCGGGCCTTGGCCGCCGACATATCGTTCATGATGTGGCTCAACCGCACGGATTCGACGGACAACTGGCTGTCGCGTCCGCGCAGGCGGGCGATGCCGTCCGCCAGAAACCCGGCGGCATAGAGCAGGGGAAAGGGCAGCTTGCGGAAACGCCGGGATTGGCCGGCCTGATCGGCGGCGATCGAACAGAGCTCCTCATAGCGCAGCCAGCGATCAGCCACGATATATCGCTCGCCGATCCGCCCGCGCTCCACCGCCAGGATCATCGCGGTAGCGGCATCCTCGATCCCCACGCAGGACAATCCCGCGTCGATCGTGAAGCCGAGCTTGCCGGATGCCGCCGCCGCCAGCAGCCGGCCATGCGGCGTGGGAGCGAAATCATCGGGGCCATAGGTATTGGCAACGCACATCGCGACACCGGGAAGGCCGCGTTGGCGCACCGCGTCGAAGAACAGGGCTTCGGCCTCGACACGGCCGCGAATATAGGGTCCGGCGCTGGCGGCCCAGTTGAATATGTCCTCTTCGGTGGAAAGGCCGCCGGGGTTGAGCCCGATCGTGCCGATCGTGCTCGTCATCACGAAACGCTGCACACCATGGGCAAGCGCCGCGTCGATGGCGATGCGCAGCCCATCCACGTTCACCCGCAACATCGGCGTCGGATCGCGCAGCCAGGCCTGAGTGTTGACCACGCAGTGGATCACGCTTTCGCATCCCGCCATCGCCGCGTGGACCGATGCGGGGTCGAGCGCATCGCCATAGGCCCATTCGATCGGCAATCCCGCGAGTGCCGCCACATTGGTCGACTTGCGGACAAAGGCCCTGACGCGCCGGCCGTCCGCCGCCAATTGCCGAACGACATGGCTGCCAAGGAATCCGCCGGCGCCGGTGACGAGGATGGTGCCGCTCACAGCTTCGCCAGCACCTCATCCCGGAAAAGTTGCAGGCAGCGCCACGCGCGCTCTGGGGCAATGCCCCCGGCCAGCGGGTGCAGGATCGGGCGCCATGGGCGGTCGAGCGATCGGGCCCGTTCGAGGCATTGGGCGGGCGTCAGGATTTCATAGGTCCCGGCGGCGCGCAGCGCTTCGATCGATCCGCTGCCGGCGTCATAGACGCGTTGCACGCCGGCCTTCATCCATTCGGCATATTGATCGACTTCGCGCAGGAAGAAGGGGCCGAGTTCGCGCCAAGCCGCTTCCGGGTCCGGATCGACGAAAATCTGCGTCATGTCGGTGAAGGTTTCGACCTGCGCCGCCACGCCCAGCCGTTCGCACTCGGCCACATAGATTGCCTCGATCTCGGGCATCGGCTGGCCGGGCAGGAAGGGTAGCCCCCATCGCGCGGCACGGCGCGCGGCGGCGGCGCTCATGCCCCCATAATAAAGCGGCGGGTGCGGCTGGGTGTAGGGCGGTGGCGACACATGGATCGTGCGGCCGCGATAGTCGAAAGCTTCGCCCTTCCATGCTTTCAACAGCGTTTCGATCAGGAAATCGGTATCGGCGCCCCGCGTATCGAAGTCCCGATCCATCGCGTGATATTCGCTGGGGCGATAGCCTTGCCCCAGCACCATCAGGAAACGCCCCCGGCTGACGAGATCGAGCATCGCCAGATCTTCGGCCAGCCGGATCGGGTCATATAGCGGGCCGAGCACGGCGGAGCCGCGAATGATGATGTCGCTCGTCCGTGCCGCGATCATCCCGGCCAGAAGCAGCGGCGACGACAGCCAGCCCAACGCGGCGTCGTGATGCTCCTCCACATTGACCACCGCGAAGCCGGCCTTGTCGGCAAACTCCGACATCGCGATCGCGGCGCGATAACGGTCGGATTCGGCGCTCCGCGTCTCCGCCTGACCACTCATGTTCAGGCGGAGGACGGCCTCTATGCGCGCCACGTCAGAAAGCCGCGTGGATGGGGGCTCCGCTGCGCGGGGTTTCCGCTTCTTCGATTGCCCCCGGACGCATGCGCTTGCGGAACGATTTGGGCGTTTCGCCGCAAGCCCGGCGGAACGCGACCGAGAAGCTGCTCGAACAGGTGAAGCCAAGCTTGAAGGCGATGTCCTTGATCAGGAAATCGGTGTCCGCCAGCATGTTGGCCGCGCGATTGAAGCGAACCTGTTCGACATAATCGTAGATCGTCTGGCCGGTGGTCTGCTTGAAGGCGCGGCTCAGGTGGCGCCGGCTGAGACCGGTCAGCTTGGCCAGATCGCTGAGCGACGGCGTGCCGTTCTGGGTTTCGACATACTCGATGATCTGGCGGTGCGTGCGCCGGGCCAGGCCACCGCGCTGGATGGTCGAGCGCGGCTGCAGGTCGTTCACATAGCGCGCGATTTCCACCATCAGCGAAGTGCCAAGCGCCTCCGCCAGCACGCGCGACGCAAAGCCCGGGGCTTCAGCTTCATTGGCAAGGCGGGCGAGCGTGTCGGTGATTCGCGGGCTTTTGACGTCCAGGCAGCCGACCATTTCATTGGGGTGCACCAGTTCGTCGAGGCCGGTGATCCGGGCATAGGCATCCTGGCTGAAGATGCAGCGCACCGCCTGCGTCGGCCCGCCTTCGGCGCGCACCTGCAACGGCACGTTTGCCGGCACCACCAGAACCCGGCCGATATCTTCGAATCGCTTCTCGGCGCCTTCCACAAGGTAGCGCCCGGACGAAAAGGCCTGCTTGCGCTGGCGCTGCATAGCGATCGTGTGATGCGCTTCGACATGGCTGAATTCCACCGGCGAGGGGTGGACCATGCTGACGATCTGAATGGCGCAATTGGGTGCGGCGATGGCCGCATCGACCTGGGGGGAGGACATCGGGGTGTCCGCTGGCTTTGTCTCGATCACGTGCGTCGCACCTCTCTCAGTTATCCGATTCTCCGTTTCCGCATTTTATCGTTTGGACGCCTTCGTCTCTCTGTTATGCGTGAGGAGCTAATAACATCGCTGCGCATGTCATAGAAAGAGAGAAGATGCGAGGCGGAGTTTGCGTCCGTTGTGCGAAACTTGTCCCTATTTCCGAACAGGTCGCGCTCGCGACCCTGGGAACGGCGATGGAAGGATGGGCCGGACAAGCGGATAAGGAGAGGGTGGATGTCGGTTTGGTCCCATGAGGGCAGGAATGTTCTGGTTGTCGGCTGCTATTCGGGCATCGGCCGGGCGACGGCGGAGGAACTCGTTCGGCTGGGTGCGCGCGTGCACGGCATGGACTGGAAGTCGGTCGACGGTATCGGCCTAAGCGCGTTCACGCTCTGCGACCTGCGCGACACCGGCTCCATAGATGCGGCCTTGGGGCAGATCGCCGGCCCGCTCGACGCCATCTATTATTGTTCGGGTCTGCCGCAGACGCATCCGGCGATGGATGTGCTCAAGGTCAACTTCATCAATGCCCGCTATTTTATCGAGCGGGCGCGGCCGCTGGTGCGCGATGGCGGGGCGATTGCGATCATCGCTTCGACGGCCGGCAATGGCTGGGTCACCCGCGCCGCGACGGTCACCGAATTCGTCACGACGTCTGACGGCAGTGCGGCAGTGGCGTGGGCGGAGCCTCGACTGGCGGAACTCGGCGATCCTTACTCCTTCTCCAAGGAGGCCATCATCGTGTGGGCCATGCGCGAATCGGCGCGGATTGCCGAAAATCGCGGCATCCGGCTCAACCTGCTCAGCCCGGGGCCGACGATCAGCGGCATGACGCCCGATTTCGACAGCTTTGCCGGTGCCAAGGTGATCGATGTCTATACCCAGCCACTTGGCCGGCGTTCCGCGCCCGAGGAGCAGGCCTTCCCGCTGATATTCCTCAATTCCGAAGGCGCGAGCTATATCAACGGCTGCAACTTCATCACCGATGCCGGTTTCACGGCGGGCATGGCGACGGGCCAGATTGCGCTCGACCGGCTGTTGGCGGAGGCGGTGGCGTGAGCGGCGTCGAGGGCCGGCGTCAAACCGGCGAGGCCATGTTCGGCCGGGTCTATGGCCCGGTCGTGCCGATCCCGCCGGCCGAAAAGCGCGATGCGTTCATCGACAATACGATCGATCATCTGTTCGGCGAAATCTGGTCGCGTGACGTGCTCGACATCCGTTCGCGTCGCCTGCTGATCATCGGCGCGGTTCTCGCGCTAGGCGAAACCGGCATTCAGGAAGTCCAGCTTCGCGCGGCGCTCGCCAATGGCGAACTGACGGCGGCGGAAGCGCGCGAAATCCTGGTCTTCATGGTCAATTATGTCGGCTATCCGCGCGCATCCGGTTTTCAGCAGGTGTTGAACAGGGTGCTGGCCGAACAAAGCTAATCCGATCGGACGTTGCGGCGGGCGGCATTCGTTGCCATGCCGTGTTCCAACAGTTTCAAAATTGCCGCGCGGAATGCGCGAGTTGCAGAGGGTGAGTGCATGATGGAGGGGAAGGTCACGGCCGGCTGGGACCATGAAACCGACATATTGGTCGTCGGGTCCGGCGCAGGCGCGATGACGGCGGCGATCGTGGCGGCGGACAACCACGCCGATGTGCTCGTCATCGAAAAAGGCGAACTTTTCGGCGGCACTACGGCAACGTCGGGCGGCGTTCTGTGGATCCCGAACAGCCATCTCGCCAAGGCGGCGGGTCAGGAAGATTCGCGCGACGAAGCGATCGAATATATCGCCGCACTGGCCGGCAAGGTCGATCGCAAGCAGATCGAGGCGTTCGTCGATACCGCGCCTGCGATGCTGCAATATGTCGAGCGCGAGGCGAATGTCCTCTACAACTCGATCCCCTACACCGATTATCACGCCGAACTTCCGGGCGGTAAGCTCGGGTGGCGCAGCCATGATCCGGTGCCGGTGGACGGGCGCCTGCTGGGCGACGACCTGAAGTGGATGCGGCCGACGCACCCCGCCGCGATGCTGTTCGGTAAGATCAGCTGGACGGCGGCGGAGGCCGCGCCGATGATCACGCGCTGGCCGGGCTGGATCAAGAGCCTGATCAAGGTGCTCTGGCGCTATTATTCGGACGTCGGCCAGCGCATCAAATCCGATCGCGCGCGCTTCCTGACCGGCGGCAATGCGCTGGTCGCGCGATTGAAGCTCGCCATGGACAAGCGCCATGTGCCGCTGTGGCGCAAGACCGCGTTCGAGGATCTGATCGTCGAAGACGGTCGGGTGGTCGGCGCGATCGTTTCCCGGGATGGCCGCCACCAGCGCATCCGCGCGCGCAAGGGCGTGATCCTGGCGGCCGGCGGGTTCGAACGGAACGCCGAACTGCGAGGCGCCAACCTGAAGCAGTCGCCCGATCCCGACGCCAGCGGCGGCCAGCCCTGCAACACCGGCGATGCGCTGATTGCGGCGCAGAAGATCGGTGCGGCGGTCGATCGGCTCGATTCGGCTTGGTGGGCCCCCACGATCAAGGTGCCGGGCGAGGATCGCGCGCGCCCGCTATTCTTCGAACGCTCGCTGCCGGGTTCGATGATCGTCAATCAGGCCGGCAAGCGCTTCACCAACGAAGCGGCGTCCTATCACATCTGCGGCAAGGAGATGTTCGAGAAGAACCTGCCAGGTGCCGAAACGACGCCGGCTTATGTGATCTTCGACGCGACCTTCCGTAAAAAATACCCGATGGGCCCGGTGATGCCGGTATTCCCGGATTTCACCATGCGCGGCGAGGTGAAGGAAATCGTCACCAAGGCGAGCAGCATTGCCGAACTGGCCGAAAAGCTGGGTCTACCAGTCGATGCGCTTGTCGAAACGGTCGAACGCTTCAACGCCAACGCCCGCAAGGGCGAGGATCCCGATTTCGGGCGTGGGCATCAGCCCTATGACCGTTATTATGGCGACCCCAAGGTTCAGCCCAACCCCAATTTGCTGCCGCTCGAAAAGGCGCCATTCTACGCGCTGCCGGTCAATCCCGGCGATATCGGCACGAATGGCGGCCTGGTGACCGACAGCGCCGGCGCGGTGCTGGATCAGGCGGGGAAGCGGATCGAGGGGCTCTATGCGGTCGGCAACACCGCCGCATCGGTGATGGGGGGCTCCTATCCGGGCGCCGGCGCCACGATCGGCCCGGCGATGACGTTCGGCTATGCCGCCGCGCGCGACATGACGGGCGCTAACCAGCCCGCCGGCTGATGCTCTATCGGGCGGCCTCGCGAAGCACGCGGCGAAAGCCAGCTTCGTCGAGGCCGCCACGGATCAATACCGGCCCGATCAGATAAGCGGGTGTACCGCGAAGGCCGAGGGCAAAGGCCTCGGTCGCGTTGCGCGCCAGTGCCTGTTCGATGCGCTTCGCATCGGTTGTCAGATCCGCCTCGATCCGTGCCCAGTCTCCACCCGCACGTTCGACGGCGCCGCGCAGGGTGGCATCGTCCAGCCGGGTCGATCGGCGCATCAATGCGTCGTTGAGTGCCGCGTAGATGCCCTGTTTGTCGGCGGCGAGCGCAATCCGTGCAGCGCGATCGGAGCGCGGCCCGAGCACCGGCCATTCCTTGTAAAGGACGCGAACGTCGTTCCGCCCCGCCAATGCCGCGTGCATCGCGTCGTGCGATTGCCGACAGATCGCGCAGTCATAATCCGAATAGACGACGATCGTCAGTCTGGCCGTTTCAGGCCCGGTGCGAGGGGCGTCGGGATCGGCGAGAATGCTCTCGACGGCCGGCGTTTCGTTGACCTTCTCGCCAAGAGGCCGAAAATATTGGAGCGCGATCGCGGCACCCGATCCGATGGCGAGCGCCGCGCCGAATTGCAGGATGTCGCGCCGCCGCAGGCTCATATCGCGCGGTGACTGCCAGCCGCGATCGCGGCGTCGCTCGCCAGCTTGTCGGCCCGCTCATTGTCCGGGTGGCCGGCATGGCCCTTCACCCACACCCAGTCGACGCGATGTGGCTGGGCGGCGGCCAGAAGGCGCTGCCAGAGATCCGCATTCTTGACGGGCTTGCGGTCGGCTGTTTTCCAGCCGTTGCGCAACCAGCCCTTGATCCACTTGGTGAGGCCATCCATCACGTAACGGCTGTCGGTCGACAAGGTGACGTGGCAGGGGCGCTTGAGCGCCTCCAGCCCCTCGATCGCGGCCATCAGTTCCATGCGATTGTTGGTCGTCAGCTTTTCGCCGCCGGAAAGCTCGCGTTCCTTGCCGGCGGCGCGGAGCACTACGCCCCAGCCACCGGGCCCCGGATTGCCCTTGCACGCGCCGTCGGTGGCGATTTCCACATCGGTCATGTCACTCACAGCCCGAGTGTCTCCGGAACGGCATCGCGATAGAAATCGAGCCGGCGCAGGAAGGCGAGGGGGTCTTTCCGCGTGACCAGCGCGTCCGCCGGCGTGTTGAGCCAGTCCCACGCCCGCGTCAGCAGGAAACGCAGGCAGGCGCCACGAGCCAGGGCGGGGAAGGCCGCCCGCTCGGCGGCAGAAAGGCCGAACGATGCGTCATATCCGGCGATCAGCGCGGCAGCGCGATCGGCATCGAAGCCCGTACCGTCATTCTCGAAGCACCAGGCCGCCTGCGTCACCGCGACGTCCCACGCACGCACTTCCTGCGCCGCGAAGTAGAAATCGATGATGCCCGACACCTTGTCGCCCAGCATCAGCACATTGTCCGGGAACAGATCGGCGTGGACCACGCTACGCGGCAGTTCCCCCGGCCAATTGTCAGCAAGATAGCGCAATTCGTCCTGCACGCGCGCTTGAAGACCGGGCTGGATGGCATCGAGATCGGCACCGCAGCGCTGGGCCAGCGCCGCCCATCCTTCGAGGCCGAGGGCATTCGCGCGCTGCCCGTCAAAATCGGCGAGCGCGGCGTGCATCTGGCCGAGCGCTTCGCCGGTCGCATAGGCCTGCGCGGCGGTGGGGTGACTGACCGAAACGCCCTGTAGAAACTCGATCAGGCAGGCCGGACGGCCAGCGACCGTCTGCAGCTGCGTGCCGTTCCGATCGGCCAGCGCGCGCGGCACCGGGAGGCCCTTGTCGGCGAGGTGATCGAGCAAGGCGAGAAAGAATGGCAGGTCGGCGACGTCGACCCGCTTTTCATAGAGCGTGAGGATGAAGCGCTGTTCGGTCGTGTCGACCAGATAATTGCTGTTCTCAACACCTTCGGCGATGCCCTTGGCCGATACCAGAGTTCCCACGCCATAGCGCTCGAGCAGCGCCTCCATCTCTTCGGCTGGGACATGCGTATAGACGGCCAAATTCTTTCCCCCGGGGCTTAACAATAAAGTGGCTGAGGCGGGCTCAGGCGGCAGCCAGCGATCGCGGCAGCTTGAAAACCATGTTCTCGCTCGCCGTCGTCACTTCGCTTTCGTCGACGGTGAAGCGGGTCGCCAGCCTGTCCACGACTTCGCGAACGAGCACTTCGGGCGCCGAGGCGCCGGCGGTGATGCCGAGCGTCCGGACGTCATCAAGCCAGGCGAAGTCGATATCGTCGGCGCGCTGGATCAGGGCCGCCTTGACGCCGCCCCGTTCGGCGACTTCCACCAGCCGCAGTGAATTGGAGGAGTTGGGCGCGCCGATCACCAGCATGGCATCGCATTGCACGGCAATCGCCTTCACCGCCGCCTGGCGGTTCGAGGTCGCGTAGCAGATATCCTCGCCCCGCGGCGCCTGGATCGACGGGAACCGCCGCTGCAGCACCGCGATCGTGGCGGCCGTATCGTCCACGGAAAGCGTCGTCTGGGTGAGGAACGCGAGATTGTCGGGATCGGCGGGCTGGACGGCCTCGGCATCGGCGACGGTTTCGACCAGCGTCATGCGGCCATCCGGCACCTGGCCGAAGGTGCCGATCACCTCCGGGTGGCCCTTGTGGCCGATGAACAGGATATGGCGGCCATCATCGACAAGCCGTTCGGCCTGGCGATGGACCTTGGAAACCAGCGGGCAGGTGGCGTCGACATAATCGAGGCCGCGTTCTTCGGCCTTGTGCGGCACCGCCTTGGGCACGCCATGGGCCGAAAATACCACCGGGACGCCATCGGGAACCTCGTCCAGTTCCTCGACGAAAACGGCGCCCTGCGCCTTCAGGCTGTCGACGACGAAACGGTTGTGGACGATTTCGTGCCGCACATAGACGGGCGCGCCGAATTTCTGGATGGCAAGCTCCACGATGCGGATCGCGCGGTCGACGCCGGCGCAGAAGCCGCGCGGTGCCGCGATCAACAGGCGAAGCGGAGGAAGGGTAGTATTTGCGTCTGCCATGCCGCGGCTCTACGCGATTGCTTGCCTGCACGAAAGGCGCTTCCTATGATCCGCGCCCAGCCGGTTCGCGGCTGACCGAATTGCAGAGGATTGCCCGCTTGTTTCACCCCAAGACGATCGCCATCAGCTTCGTTGCGCTGGCGCTGGCCGGCTGCGCCACCAATGCCGAGTTCGATGAAACAGGGGGCATCAAGTCCGTCCGTTCTTCCTGCCCGGCGGTGGCGATTCCCGTCCATACGGCGGACGTGACCCTGTTCGATCCCGCCGGCAGCCGCGATGCCCGGGCGATCGATGTGGTCGCGACGATCACCAATTTGCGCAACACCTGCGTGCAGCAGGGCGATCGCATCGTCACCACGGCCACGTTCGACATTCAGGCGCGGCGCACCAACACCAGCGGCGCGCGCGAAGTCGTCCTGCCCTATTTCGCCACCGTCACGCGTGGCGGAACGCAGATCGTGTCGAAGCAGCTGAGCCGCGTCGCGCTGCGTTTCGCTGACGGCCAGAGCAGCGCGACGGCGACCGGCGGGGGCAATGCCGATATCGCGGCTTCGGCAGCGACTTTGCCGCCCGAGATCGAGGAACAGGTGACGCGTCGTCGCAAGCCTGGGGACCCGGATGCCGCGACCGATCCGCTGGCCGATCCGGCGGTCCGTTCGGCGCTTCGCCAGGCGAGCTTCGAACTGCTGGTCGGGTTTCAGCTGACGCAGGACCAGCTGGCGTACAACGCCACGCGTTGATTTTGCGGCAATGCAGCGCGGCGGGCGTTGACTTGAACGCCGCCGCGCGCCAAGGCGGATAGGCCGCCGGGGAGAGATTCCTGGACGAACGCGCGGGAGAGTGCGTCGGATTGCCATGAGCTGTCCGTCGCCGCCGAAGGAGCAACCGCCCCGGAATCTCTCAGGCCAAGGGACCGCGCGGACGACAAGGCACTCTGGAAAGCGGGCAGGAAACTGCCCCACCGAAGGGGTAACCCCGGATTGCGATCCGGGGGAAAGCTCTCAGGTTCCGTGACAGAGGGGGCGACGAAACCGAGGGGCGACAAACGCCCGCGCGTTTTGTCGGCCACGAACACGGGAGTGCCAGATGAGCGACGAATCCACAGACGAAATCCCGCAGACCCTGCCGCTCGACGCCTGGCATCGCGCGCGCGATGGCCGGATGGTGCCCTTTGCCGGCTATTGGATGCCGGTGCAGTATGAAGGCATCATGGCCGAGCATCAGTGGACGCGTTCGTCCGCGGGGCTGTTCGATGTCAGCCATATGGGCCAGCTGCTCATATCCGGCGAGGCGGCCGACGAAGCGCTCGAAACGGTCATGCCCGGCGACATCAAGGGCCTCACCGAAGGCCGCATGCGCTATTCGCTGCTGCTGAACGACAGCGGTGGCGTGCTGGATGACCTGATGGTCACGCGCACGCGCGGCGACCTCTATGTCGTCGTGAACGGCGCCATGAAATATGACGATATCGGCCACCTGCACGAACAGCTGCCCGAAGATGTGACGCTGAACCATATGGACGAGCAGGCCCTGCTCGCGCTGCAGGGGCCGAAGGCCGTCGATGCCCTGTCGCGGCTTTCGCCGGGTGTCGAAAGGCTCGTGTTCATGACAGCGGGCGCCTTTCGGCTCGGCGGCGTGTCCTGCTGGATCAGCCGTTCGGGATATACGGGCGAGGATGGGTTCGAGATTTCGCTGCCGGCGTCGGCTGCGGAAGCGATCGCCACGCTGCTGTGCGAACAGCCCGAGGTGAAGCCGGTTGGCCTGGGCGCGCGGGATTCGCTGCGCCTGGAGGCCGGTCTGCCGCTTTATGGGCATGATCTCGATCCCGATACGACGCCTATCTCCGCCGATCTGGGCTTTGCGATCCCCAAGCGCCGCCGTGAAGAGGGTGGCTTTCCGGGGTGCGATCGCATTCAGATCGAACGGGCCGAAGGCCCCGTCGTGAAGCGGGTGGGCCTCATCGTCGAAGGCCGGCAGCCGGTTCGCGACGGCGGCGTTGTGCTCGACGGCGATGGCAATGAAGTCGGCCGCGTCACGTCCGGCGGTTTCTCGCCCACGCTGCAGGTGCCGATTGCGATGGCCTATGTGCCCGTCTCGCTGGCGGCGGCGGATACCACCGTCACGCTGCAGCAGCGCGGCAAGCTGTTCCAGGCGAAGGTCGTGCCGATGCCCTTCGTCCCCCATAATTATGTGCGCAAGGGAGCCTGAGCCATGACGCTCTATTTCACCAAGGATCATGAGTGGATTTCGGTCGACGGCGATACCGCCACGGTCGGCATCACGGATTATGCCCAGTCGCAGCTCGGCGACGTCGTGTTCGTCGAAGTGCCGGCCGCCGGCACCAATGTCGAAAAGGGCAAGGAAGCCGCCGTCGTCGAATCGGTGAAGGCCGCGTCCGACGTCTACGCGCCGGTTTCGGGCGAAGTGACGGAAGGCAATGCCGCACTGGAGGCCGATCCCTCGCTGGTCAACAGCGCCGCCGAAAGCGACGGCTGGTTCTTCAAGCTGACGCTGGCCAATGCCGGCGAGCTGGACGGGCTGATGGACGAAGCCGGTTACAAGGCGTTCGTAGAGACGCTGTGAGCGTCAACCCCACCAGTCGCTGGGAGGCGCAGGACTATGCGGCGAACGCGGGCTTCGTGCCCGCGCTCGGTGCACCCGTCCTCGCCTTGCTGGATCCGCAGCCGGGGGAACATATCCTCGATCTGGGCTGTGGCGATGGCGTGCTGACCGCGAAGATCGCGGATGCCGGCGCAATCGTGGTGGGGGTGGATGCCGCCGATACCATGGTGGCCGCCGCCCTGGCGCGCGGGCTGGATGCGCGCGTTGCCGATGGCGAAGCGCTGGCCTTCGGGCCGGAATTCGATGCCGTTTTCTCGAATGCCGCGCTCCACTGGATGCTCGATCGCGGAGCGGTGGCGGCGGGCGTGTTTCGATCGCTCAAGCCCGGTGGCCGTTTTGTCGGCGAAATGGGCGGCCACGGCAATATCGCGAAGCTGCGGGCGGCGCTCCATGCCGAACTGGCGGCGCGCGGATACACCGCGCCGGTGACCGATCCGCAATGGTATCCAACACCCGATGAATTCGTGCACGTCTATGCGGCCGCCGGGTTCGTCGATGTGGATGCCAAACTTATTCCGCGCCCCACGCCGCTGCCTGCCGGCGTCGCGGGCTGGCTGCGTACCTTTCGCGCCGGTTTCATGGACACGGCCAACGTGCCCGATGCCGAGCAAGCCGAGGTGGCGCAAGCCGTCGAGAAGCGGCTCGAACAAGATTTCCTGCAACCCGACGGGGTTTGGGTTGCCGATTATGTCCGCTTGAGATTCAGCATGAGGAAAGCCTCTTAACATGCGCTATCTGCCTCTTACCGATGCCGATCGGAGCGCCATGCTCCGTACGATCGGCGCGGGCTCGATCGACGATTTGTTCGTCGATGTGCCCGAAGCCGCCCGGCTTTCCGCGCCGATCGCGGGACTGCCCAACCACGCGTCCGAAATCATGGTCGAACGCCAGCTGAAGGAGCTTGCCGGTCGCAATCTCGCGGCGGGCGAGGGGCCGTTCTTCCTCGGCTGTGGGGCTTATCGCCACCATGTGCCGGCCAGCGTCGACCATCTGATCCAGCGCGGCGAATTCCTCACCGCCTACACGCCCTATCAGCCGGAAATCGCGCAGGGCACGCTGCAGGTGCTGTTCGAGTTCCAGACGCAGGTCGCCCGCCTGCTCGGCTGCGATGTTGCCAATGCGTCGATGTATGACGGCTCGACCGCCTGCTGGGAGGCGATCGTGATGGCGCGTCGCATCACCAAGCGGGCGAAGGCGCTGATCTCGGCCGGCGTGCATCCGCATTATGTGTCGGTTTGCACGACCATGGCGAAGTTCACTGGCGACGTGCTGGAAACAAAGCTGCCCGACCTCACCGTCGGCGCGCCGGGCGACGATCTCGCCCGGCTGATCGCGGCGGTGGACAAGGAAACGAGCTGCGTCGTCGTCCAGAACCCCAACATCCTTGGCCATGTCGCCGATATGTCGGAACTGGCGGCGCGCTGCCATGAGATGGGCGCGCTGCTGATCGCGGTCGTCACCGAACCGGTCGCGCTCGGCGCGATCCGTTCGCCGGGCGAGATGGGCGCGGATATCGTGGTGGGTGAGGGCCAGGCGCTCGGCGTCGGCCTCCAGTTCGGCGGGCCCTATGTCGGCCTGTTCGCTACCCGCGACAAATATGTTCGCCAGATGCCCGGCCGCTTGTGTGGTGAGACGGTGGACGCGGAAGGCAAGCGCGGCTTCGTGCTGACGCTTTCGACGCGCGAACAGCATATTCGCCGTGAAAAAGCGACGTCGAATATCTGCACCAATTCAGGCCTTTGCGCGCTGGCCTTTTCAATCCACATGACCTTGCTCGGCGAACGCGGCCTGCGCGATCTTGCCGCGCTCAACCATGCCAAGGCGGTGGTCGCGGCGGAACGGCTGGCGAAGGTGCCGGGCGTCGAGTTGCTCAACGGCCCCTTCTTCAACGAATTCACGCTTCGGCTCTCGAAGGAAGCGCGGCCGGTGGTGCGGGCGCTCGCCGATGACGGCATTCTCGGCGGTGTTTCGCTGGGCCGCCTCTATCCCGGCGCGGAAGCTCTCCAGAACGGTCTTGTGGTCGCGGTAACCGAAACCGTGACGGACGAGGATATCGACGAATTGGCCGATGCGCTTGAGGAGGCGCTGCGATGAGCATCAACCAGAGCGGATGGCGCCCCGAAATGGCGTCTGGTGAAGCCGATGCCGGCGTAGCGACCTTCACCGGCAACAAGGGCCTGATGCTGGAAGAGGCGCTGATCTTCGAGATTGGCGACACCGACCGCACGGGCGTCGATCTGCCGGAACCGCCGAGGGTGGCGAGCCGGCTGGGCGGGCTCGAGCGCGATGCCACGTTCGGTCTTCCGGGCCTCGCGGAGCCGGAAGCCGTTCGTCACTATACGCGCCTCAGCCGTCAGAATTATGCGATCGATCTCGGTCTCTTCCCGCTGGGAAGCTGCACGATGAAGCATAATCCGCGCCTCAACGAAAAAATGGCGCGGTTGCCGGGCTTCGCCGACATTCACCCGCTTCAGCCGATCGATTCGGTGCAGGGTGCGCTGGCGCTGATCCATCTGGTCGGCGAATGGCTGGTCAAGCTCACCGGCATGGCGGCGGTGTCGATGAGCCCCAAGGCCGGCGCGCATGGCGAGCTTTGCGGCCTCCTTGCGATCCGTTCCGCGCTTGAAGCGCGCGGTGATGCCCGCAAGGTCATCCTCGTGCCGGAAAGCGCCCATGGCACCAATCCGGCGACGGCAGCCTTCTGCGGCTATGCGGTCGAAAATATCCCGGCGACGCCGGCGGGGCGCGTCGATCTGGCGGCGCTGAAGGCGCGGCTCGGGCCGGATGTCGCGGCGGTGATGATCACCAATCCGAACACCTGCGGCCTGTTCGAGCCGGACATGAAGGCGATTTCGGACGCCGTGCACGCGGCGGGCGCGCTGGTTTATTGCGACGGTGCCAATTTCAACGCCATCGTCGGCCGGGTTCGGCCGGGTGATCTGGGCGTCGATGCGATGCACATCAACCTGCACAAGACCTTCTCCACCCCCCATGGCGGCGGCGGCCCGGGCTCCGGCCCGGTTGTCTTCTCCGAATTGCTGGCACCCTATGCGCCGTTGCCCTTCGTCGAGCAGCAGGACGGCCATTATGTCCTGGTCGAAGAAGAAACGGCGGGCGAGCACCACGCGGCCTCCTTCGGCCGCATGGTCGCCTTCCACGGCCAGATGGGCATGTTCGTGCGCGCTGCGGCCTACATGCTCAGCCATGGTGCCGACGGGTTGAAGCAGGTGTCGGAAGATGCCGTGCTGAACGCCAATTATATTCTGCGCAGCCTGGAAGATGTGCTGGATGCGCCCTTCGCGGCGTCCGGACCCTGCATGCACGAAGCTTTGTTCTCGGACGATAATCTGCCCGAGGGCTTCTCGACGCTGGATATCGCCAAGGGGCTGATCGACGAGGGCTTCCACCCGATGACGGTCTATTTCCCGCTCGTTATCCATGGTGCGATGCTGGTCGAGCCGACAGAAACCGAGAGCAAGGCAGCGCTCGATCAGTTCATCGGCGCGCTGCGTTCGGTGGCCGAACGGGCCAAGGCTGGCGATCCGTCGCTCAAGGCCGCGCCGCATCTCGCGCCGCGCCGGCGCCTTGATGAAACGCTGGCCGCCCGCAAGCCGGTGCTGGTGTGGAAGGATGCCGCCACGGCCGTCGCGGCGGAGTGAGAAGGCGGGCGTGGCCGGTCCGTCCGGCCACGCCGCCATCATCGGAACCCGCGCTGCATCCCTGACGTTGGGTCAACACCCAATGACAGGGATCGCCGATGCAGGGGCTTTCGATCGGTTTGCTGGCTAGCCTTGGCGCCGGCATGGCCATGGGGCTGGCCGGCGGCGCCTTCGCCGTGCGTGGCGTGGCCCCGGACTATATTCGAATGGCCGACGGCCGATCGGATACGTTGGGCCCTTGGCGTGGGCGCTATGCGGCCGAAACGCGCGTGGCCGACCCATCCGAATATGGCCCGTCCGTGCGGGACGTTGGCTACGATCCCGTGGCCGCGAATTGCCCCGGCTGCTCGGACTATGAAATCGGTTATCGCTGGGCTGCCAGCGGCGCGGCCAGCACGACGGCCGACTGCGAAGCCTATAGCTGGTCTTATGAACGCGGCTGCATCGCCTGGCTTCGCGATCGCGGCAACAACGGAACGTAAGCATCGCAATCGCCTGCCGGGCGGCGTAATGGTGCAGCATGACCACGCTGCTTCCATTCCATATCGCCTTCCCGGTCCACGATCTGGTGGCCGCGCGCGCATTTTACGGTGGCGTTCTGGGATGCGCCGAAGGCCGAAGCGCGCCGGATTGGGTGGATTTCGACCTTTATGGCCACCAGATCGTGGCTCATCTCGATACTGCGGTGGCCCGACCGGAAACCAGCAATGCGGTGGATGGCCATGACGTGCCGGTGCCGCATTTCGGCGTGGTGCTGACGATGGCGGACTGGCATGCGCTGGCGGCGCGGATCGAGGCGGCCGGCATCCCGTTCGGCATCGCACCTTATGTCCGCTTTGCCGGTCAGCCGGGCGAGCAGGCGACCATGTTCTTTCGCGATCCTTCGGGGAACGCGCTGGAGTTCAAGGCCTTCGCGAATATCGACCAGCTGTTCGCGAAGGCCTGAACCGGGTCAGCGTGCGGCGGTAGCGCTCGGCGCGGGGGCAGGGGCCTTGGCGCTGATCCGCCAGATGGCATTGCCCACATCGTCGGCGATCAGAAGCGCGCCGGTGCGATCGGCGATCACACCCACGGGGCGACCGCGCGCCTGTTCCTTGTCGTCGAGAAACCCTGTCAGCACGTCGACCGCGGGGCCGGCCGGCTTCCCCTTGGCGAAGGGAACATAGATCACCTTGTAACCGGAGAAGGGGCGCCGGTTCCACGAACCGTGCTGGCCGATGAAGGCGCCGTCGGCAAATTGCGGGCCAAGCTTCACATCCTTGGCGAAGGTCAGGCCCAGCGATGCGGTATGGGGCCCCAGCGCATAATCCGGCCGGACGAGATATTGCCGCTGGTCTTCTTCCGGCTGCTCGACGCGCTCGTCGACATAGCCATGCCAGTAATAATAGGGCCAGCCATAGAACCCGCCCAGTTCCACATGGGTCAGATAATCGGGGGCGAGGTCGGAACCGAGCATGTCGCGCTCGTTCACCACCGTCCACAACATGTTGGTCGCGGGCTCCCAGGCCATGCCGGTCGGGTTGCGCAGGCCATAAGCGAAGACGCGATTGGCCTTGGTTTTGGGATCGACTTCCCAGATCGCGGCGCGGCCCTTTTCGACGGCCAGGCCGTTGTCGGCGATATTGGTCGCCGACCCAACCGAGACGTAGAGTTTCGATCCGTCGGCATTGGCGACGACATTGCGCGTCCAATGCCCCGGGGGATCGGCGGGCAATTTCACGATGGTTTCGGCGGGGGCGTCGATTTTGGTCTGCCCCGGCTTGAACGGGAAGCGGACCAGCGCGTCGACATTGCCGACATAGAGATGGTCACCCACCAGTGCCATGCCGAAGGGCGAGTTAAGATTGGAGAGCAGCACGCTGCGGCTTTCCGCAACCCCGTCCCCGTCCGCGTCGCGCAGCAATGTGATCCGATTAGGGGAGGCGACACCCGCGCCCGCCTTCGACATCAGGTTACGCATCACCCAGCCGCGCACGCCGCCGCCTTCGCGCGGCGGGCTGTTGCTTTCGGCGACAAGCACGTCGCCATTGGCCAAAGTGAGCATCCAGCGCGGATGGTCGAGCCCGGTAGCGAAAGCCTGCACGGTCAGGCCCGCTGCAGCCGCCGGGGCCTCGCCGGCTTTCCAGCCCACGGCCTTCGCCACCTTCATCGTCGGCAGCAGCGTTTTCTTCGGCTCCGCGATGGTGGGCTTGGCGCCCATCACCGCTTCGACGCTGAGATCGGCGCGTTCGTTGGTGAGCGCGGTCCAGCCGCCATAAGCGGCGCCGGCAAGGAGCAGCGGGATCAGGATCGTGCGGATTTTCATGGGCCTGATCCTTAAGCCAAAGCCGGCGAGGCCGCTACTCCTCGTCCGATATTGTTTCCACCGGCGGATGGAGACGGATCCGGGAAACGCGGCGGCTGTCGCCGTCGGTCACCTCAAGCCGCCAGCCGCTGCTATGCGTGACGATCTCGCCGATCTGGGGGACATGGCCGGCCAGAACCGACGCCAGCCCGCCCAGCGTGTCCACGTCTTCCTCGATCTCGGCAAGACGCGGATCGATCGCTTCGGCGACGTCCTCAAGTTCCGCGCGGGCGTCGGCATCCCAAAGGCCGTCATCGAGCGGGATGAGCAGGGCCTGCGTCTCCTCGTCATGTTCGTCGTCGATCTCGCCGACGATCTCCTCGACGAGATCCTCGATCGTCACCAGCCCTTCGGTGCCCGAATATTCGTCGACGACGATCGCGAGGTGCGTGCGCGTCGCCCGCATTTCCGCGAGCAGATCGAGCACGCCCATCGATTCGGGCACATAGCGCGGCTGGCGGATCAGCGTTTCCAGCGTGGCGGGATGCTGTTCCCCCGACGCCAGGATCGCGAACACGTCCTTGATATGGACCATGCCGACGACCTCATCGAGATTGTCGCGATAGACGGGCAGGCGGCTGTGGCCGGCATCCGCGAACAGCGCGACGAGATCGGCGAAGCTGATCGTCTCCGGCACGGCAATGATGTCCGCCCGTGGCACGCCGATATCGCCAGCGGTCCGCTCGCCAAAATGGAGCAGGTTCCGCAGCATCTGCCGCTCGATCGGGGAAAGGTCGCCCTTGGTCGGCGCCTCGCCTTCATGCTCCTCGATCGCTTCCTCGATCTGGTCGCGAAGCGTCGGCTCGCTGTCTTCGCCGAAAAGAAGGGCCCTAAGGCCGCGCCACAATCGGCCGCTACTGTCGCCGCTACTGGAATCGTCGGGCATGATGCAGGTTTTTCAATCCCCTTGTTGCGGGGACAGAATAGCCGCCACATCCCGGCCGAGTCGAGACGCTATCTCCCGCCTTGGTTCAGGCTTCCTCCACGGCATAGGGATCGGCGATGCCGAGCGATGCCAGCGCGGCCCGTTCGATCGCTTCCATCGCCTCGGCTTCCCCTTCGTCGATATGGTCGAAGCCCAGCAGGTGCAGCGTGCCATGCACGATCAGATGGGTGGCGTGAGTTTCGGGATTTACGCCTTTCTCATCCGCTTCGCGCACGCAAACGCCGCGGGCAAGAATGATGTCGCCCAGCAGAACCTCGCCATCGTCGCTGTTCGTCAGCCCCTCTAGCAGATCGGGCTGGACCATCGGGAAGGACAGCACATTGGTGGGCTTGTCCTTGTCCCTGTAGGTGGCGTTGAGTTCGCGCACCTCTTCATCGTCGGCATAGCGGACGGACACTTCGATCGCGACGGGATCGTCGACCAGCGGGCCATGCGGGCTGTGGCGGAATGCGGCCAGCACAGCGCGTTCGGCCAGTGCTTCCCAATCGACCTGGCCCTGCCATTCCGGTTCGATCTGAACGGCGGTTTCGATCATGCCGGTGTCACGTCCTCATCCTTGCCTTCATAAGCCTCGACAATCCGTCCCACGATCGGGTGCCGCACCACGTCGGCGGAGCCGAAGCGTATCGTCGCGATGCCCTGCACCCCTTCGAGCCGGTTCACCGCGTCGGCGAGACCTGAACTCCCCGGCACCGGCAGATCGACCTGCTTCGGATCCCCGCAAATCACCATCCGGCTGTTCATGCCGAAACGGGTGAGGAACATCTTCATCTGCGCAGGCGTCGTATTCTGTGCTTCATCGAGGATGATGAAGGCATCGGAAAGCGTGCGTCCGCGCATGAAGGCCAGCGGCGCAATCTCGATCTCGCCGCTGGTGATGCGCCGTTCCACCTGCTCCGCCGGCAGCATGTCGTAAAGGGCGTCGTAAAGCGGGCGCAGATAGGGGTCCACCTTCTCCTTCATGTCGCCGGGCAGAAAGCCCAGCCTTTCGCCGGCTTCGACGGCCGGGCGCGACAGGATCAGGCGATCGACCGACCCGGCGATCAGTTGCTGCACGGCCTGAGCGACGGCAAGATAGGTCTTGCCGGTGCCCGCCGGGCCCAACGCGAAGATCACGTCCGACGAACCCAGCGCCTCCATATAACGGATCTGGGTGGTCGATCGCGGAACGATGGTCTTCTTGCGGGTGCGGATCATCACCGCGGGCGGCTGGCTGACGTCGCTGCGAATGATGCCGTCGAGCGTGGGTTCGGCGGACATCGCTATCACGGCGTCGACGGCGCCCGCATCGATGTCCTGGCCCTGGACGATGCGGTTGTAGAGGCCGGTCAGCACTTCGCGGGCGCGCGCGGCGGCCTGAGCCTCGCCTTCGATCTGCAATCGGTTGCCGCGCGCGGCGATATAGACGCCGAGGCGGTTTTCGATGGCGACGAGGTTCTGGTCATATTCGCCGAAAAGGCGGCCGAGGAGCTGCGGCTTGTCGAAGAGGATTTCGAGGCGGGCGCGATCGCCGGCCTGTGCGGGTACGGGCTTACGCGACATAAATCTCCCTGGGCGACCCGCCGAAGCGGCGGGACTCGACGGGGCCAAGGTGGCGCTTTCCTCGGGCTACGGCAATGGGGGGATTTTCTGGCGCACCCCGGAAATCGAAACCGATGCAGCGGTGCATCACCTGCGCCGCCGCACCGCCTCCGTCGATCAAAGCGTGTAGAGGAAGGCGGTGAAGCCCCTCTTCTCGTCCGCCGTTGAAAAGCGCCTCGCCCCGCAACTCGCCCTCGCTCTCGCTCGTCCGGGCATGAGCTTGCCGGATTTTTGGGCCATGCGTGTCTCTCCCTATCCAGACACCATGAATAGTCGGAAAGGAGATACCTGCAGGCAGCCGGCGTCAAAGAAGAGGTTTTGATATCACTTGGTCGAACATTCGATGGAGCCAGGATCGATCACCGCGCGATAACACCAGTTAGGCTATTCGGGGCGGCAGCGACGATGTCGACTTCCACCATCTCGCCGATTGCGGGTCCATCCTCGACAATCACCGATTGAAGCCAGGGGGATTTGCCGATCCGCTGGCCCGGCTTCTTGCCATTGCGCTCGATCAGAACGCTCATCCGCGCGTTCAATTTCGTGCGGTTGAACGCATATTGCTGGTCGTTCAGCAGCGCCTGGAGCCGTTGCAGGCGATCGTCCATCACGGCCGCGGCGATCTGATCGTCCATCGCGGCCGCCGGGGTGCCGGGACGCGGCGAATATTTGAAGGAGAAGGCCTGAGCGTGTTCGACGCGCTCGATCAACGCCAGCGTCGCCGCGAAATCCGCCTCGGTTTCACCCGGAAAGCCGACGATGAAGTCGCCCGAAATGGCGATATCCGGCCGCGCTTCACGCACCCGGTCGATGACCCGCAAATAGCTTTCCACGGTGTGGCTGCGGTTCATCGCCTTGAGAATGCGATCGCTGCCCGCCTGAACCGGCAGATGGAGGAAGGGCATGAGCGACCCGACATCCTTATGTGCGTTGATCAGATCATCGCGCATGTCATTGGGATGGCTGGTTGTATAGCGGATGCGTTCCAGCCCGGGCAGCTTGTCCAGCACCCGGATCAATCCGCCAAGGCCCTGTGTGCGGCCGGCTTCATCCTCGCCTTCCCACGCATTCACATTCTGGCCGAGCAGGGTGATTTCGCGGGCACCGGCATCCAGCAGCGCCTTCGCTTCATCCATCACGGCCGCCCATGGCCGCGAAACCTCGGCACCGCGCGTATAGGGCACCACGCAATAGGTGCAGAATTTGTCGCAGCCTTCCTGCACGGTCAGGAACGCCGTCGGGCCCTGACGCCGCCGGGCCGGCAGGGCGCCGAATTTCGATTCTGCCGGCATGTCCGTGTCGACTGCCTTGGCCTTGCCTTCGCGCGCTTCGCGAACGAGATCGGGCAGCCGGTGATAGGCTTGCGGGCCGACGACGATATCGACGCTCGGCGCGCGACGGGGAATCTCCGCGCCTTCGGCCTGCGCGACGCATCCCGCCACGGCGATCATCGGCGTGCTGCCGTCCTCGCGGCGCAGGCGGCCGATATCGGAATAGACCTTTTCTGCAGCCTTTTCACGGATGTGGCAGGTGTTCAGCACGACGAGATCGGCATCGTCCGCGCCGGCGGCCGCGCTCAACCCTTCGGCCTCGAGCAGTTCGGTCATGCGCGCGCCGTCATAGACGTTCATCTGGCAGCCGAACGACTTGACGTGGAAGGTGCGGGGCAGGGGCTTGTTCATGGCGCGGCGCTATAGACCAAGGCGCCGCTTTCCAAAAGCGCCGCCTCGATCTCCGCGCGCGCGGTGGCGGCGACGGCCTTGCGCCCGCGTGACACGTCGATCGGCTCAAGGAAGCGAAGGGTTACGGGAATTCGGCCCGGCGCGTCGAGAATCCGCTTCGCGTTCGCGCCGGCGCCCTCGCCGTTCGTCCATGCAAGCCGGGACATGGCAGGACCATAATCGATCGCGATCGGCTGGACGACGATATCGGCCGGCGCACGATCCAGCGAGGCGAACAGGGAGGCGCGAAAGGGCAGCAATGTCAGGCCGTCGCCCGTCGTCCCTTCCGGAAACAGCACGGCCGGCCGGCCGGAAGCCAGCGCAGTGCCAAGCGCGTCGGCCTGCCCGCGCACGGCTGCGCGGTCACTACGGCTGATGAAGATCGTGCCGCCGATGCGCGCCAGCCAGCCGACGACCGGCCAACCAGCCACGTCATCCTTCGACACGAACGCCGCGCCCGTGCTGCCGCCGAGCGCCAGAATGTCGAGCCAGGAAATATGGTTTGCGACGTAGAGCACGTGGCTGCGAACGGGCGTGCCCTCGACCCGGACATCGAGGCCGAAGGATCGTCCTGTCAGCCCCATGAAACGGCCGACCCAAGGGGAAGGGCGACGGCTGACCAGACGATGCAGGCCGTGCCCCGGCAGGCTGACGCCCAGGGCGGCGGCAGCGAGCGCGACACGGCGGTGCAGGCGGAACGGCATCCGCGGGCGTTGGCGGCGTTAGCCCTGGCGCTCCAGTGAAACGCCGTAAAGCTCCATCCGGTGATCGACGAGACGGAAGCCGAGCTTGGCAGCGATCTTGCGCTGAAGCTCCTCCAGTTCCGGGTCGACGAATTCGATCACCTTCCCGGTTTCGACATCGATCAGATGGTCATGGTGGGTTTCCGCGGCCGCTTCGTAACGAGCGCGACCATCGCCGAAATCGTGGCGTTCCAGAATGCCGGCCTCTTCGAACAGGCGGACGGTGCGGTACACCGTCGCGATCGAGATGCCCGGATCGATGGCCGAGGCCCTGGCGTGCAGCGCCTCCACGTCGGGATGGTCCTCGGCTTCCGAAAGCACGCGTGCGATCACGCGCCGCTGTTCGGTGATGCGGAGGCCCTTTTCAGCGCAAAGCGCTTCGACGTCGATCTTCCGCGTCATGATTCCTCTTGGATCTTCGTGGCGCCCGCACAGGCCGGCGCGATGAGTTTACAACTAGACATTATTACGCCGTGGGGGAAGGGCAAGGGTGCCGGGGCGATATTCCCTGCCAAAACAGAACGGCCGGGATGGACCATGTCCGCCCCGGCCGCTTTCCCCGCAATGGCGTCGATCAACGCTTGCGGCGCTTGGTGCCGAGGCCGATCTTCTTGGCAAGCGAACGGCGCTGTTCGGCGTAGTTGGGCGCGACCATCGGATAGTCGGCCGGCAGATTCCACTTCGCCCGATACTGTTCCGGCGTCATCTGATAATGCGTCATCAGGTGGCGCTTGAGCATCTTCAGCTTTTTGCCGTCTTCGAGGCAGACGATATAGTCCGGCTTCACCGAAGCGCGCACAGAAACCGCCGGCTCCTGCTTGATCTCGGGCTCGGCCGTTTCGCCGCCCAGAACGGAAAGCGCGTTGTGGACGTTCTGAATCAGCACCGGAAGGTCTGACACGGCAACGCTGTTATTGCTGACGTGAGCCGAAACGATGTCGGCGGTAAGCGTGATCAATGTCTCGGCGAGACCATTGTCTTCGTTCATTTCTGCGGACCCTTGCGTCGAGGTTGTCAGGCCGATCCCTTTTTCGTCGGCCATTGTCTTTTTATGTCAGATTTCTTGGAAATCTGCAAAAACATTAAAGATGAATATGATTCACTTAAAGTCGCGGAGCAATGGTTTCGTCAGGCTCAATGCATCGAACAGGCTTCCGTCCCCGCCGCGATAATAATCGCGTCGACGGCCGACCTGATGAAATCCATTGCGGTTGTAGAGCTCGATTGCGCAATTTCCTTGCCGGACTTCCAGATGCAGATGACGCACGCCTTTCGCGCGGGCCGTTTCCATGGTGGCGTCGAGAAGGGACTGGGCGATACCACGGCGGCGATGTTCCGGCACGACGCCGATCAGAAGCAATTCCGCCTCGTCAAGAATCATGCGGGTCAAGGCAAAGCCGGCGGGCGCGCCATCCCACCACGCGATTATCAACCACACGCCCGGCAGATCGAGAATGCCGAGACATTGTTGGGCGCTCCATGCTTCGCCAAAGACGGGATCGAAGCTGGCCTCCATCACATCCATCACCGCGCCGATATCGAAGGCGCTGCCTTCGGCGAGCTTCAACGCTTCGGGAAGGGGAGCGGTCGACATGGTGTCAGCCCGGCGGTCGCGCATCGGGCGCGCGGCCATAGATCGGCGTGGGCGGCAGCGCGATGAGATCGGCTGGCAGGCGGATAAGGTTGGCCGCCCGCGCTTCCGCTGCGCGCGCTTCGCCCGTGCCCCTGAGCTGGACGACGGCCTCCGCGGCCGAGCCAGCGACAAGATCGTCGGGCAACATCGCCGCCGCAGCTTCGGGCTTCAGCGATGCAATATCGCCGAGAGGGTGCAACGGTTCGCTTGTAAAACGCTGGACGAAAAGCTCGCCATGGCCGCCGCCAATCGCGACCGAGAGCGTTGCCGGAGCGGGGGCAATATCGGCGGCGATCAGCGCCAGCGAGGAAAAGCCGGTGACGGGCACGCCCCATCCTAACCCGAGCGCACGCGCCGCCGCCAGCCCCACGCGCACGCCCGTGAAGCTGCCGGGGCCGCAATCGACCCGTATGGCATCGGCGCGGCCGCCGCCCGGCAATTCGGCAATCATTGGGATCAGCCGTTCGGCATGGCCACGACCGACAACCTCGTGGATTTCGGCCACGACCACGCCATTCTCGATCAGCGCGACGGAGCAGGCTGCCGTCGCGGTCTCGATCACCAATTCCCTGCCAAGATATGCCATCAATCAGATGATCTTGTTGAAATCCTCGAAGCCCGGTCGCGGCGAACGGTCGAAGATCGTCGCGGGATCGCCGTAGCCGAGCGTGCAGATGAAATTGGACTTCACCTTGGTGCCCGGGAAGAAAGCCGCATCCACCGCATCATTGTCGAAGCCCGACATCGGGCCGGTGTCGAGCCCGAGGGCGCGCGCCGCCATGATGAAGTAACCGCCCTGAAGCGAGGAGTTGCGGAAGGCGGAGACCTCGATCAGCTTGTCGTTGCCGGCAAACCAGCTGCGCGCATCGGCATGCGGGAACAGGCGCGGCAGATGCTCGTAGAATGCGAGGTCCATGCCGATGATCGCGGTGACGGGCGCCTGCAGGATCTTCGGACCATTGGTGCCCGATGCCAGCCCGGCGAGCTTCTCCTTGGCTTCCTCGCTCACGCACCAGATGATGCGGGCGGGCAGCATATTGGCCGAGGTCGGCCCATATTTCACCAGATCCCAGATGGCGTGAAGCTGTTCTTCGCTGACCGGCTTTTCGAGATAGCCATTATAGGTGCGCGCGGTGCGGAAGAGGAGGTCAAGACCCTCCTCCGAAAGCTTGTCGGCCATCGATGATCCTCTTTTGCTTTGATGTGATTTCAGGCGGCGCGGACTTCGGTCACTTCCGGCACATAGTGCTTCAGAAGCGTCTCGATGCCCTGCTTGAGCGTGGCGGTGGACGAGGGGCAGCCCGAACACGCGCCGTGCATGGCAAGATAGACCGTGCCCTTGTCGAAGCCGCGATAGACGATGTCACCGCCGTCGCGGGCAACCGCAGGCCGCACGCGGGTTTCGATCAGATCCTTGATCTGTGCCACGATGTCCGCGTCTTCGGGATCTTCGGGGAAGGCGGCATCGTCGGCCGGAACCATGATGCCCGCGGCCGTGCCAGCGGCAAACAAAGGCGCGCCGCTGGTGAAATGATCGAGCAATACGCCAAGCACCTGCGGCTTGAGATCGCGCCAATCGACACCCGGCGCCACCGTCACCGACACGAAATCGCGGCCGAAGAACACGCCCGTCACATCGCCAAGGCTGAACAGGGCAGCGGCCAGCGGCGATGCCTCGGCTTCGTCGGCATCGGCGAAGTCGCGCGTGCCGCCCGACATTACGGTCTGCCCCGGAAGGAACTTCAGCGTCGCCGGATTCGGCGTCAATTCGGTCTCGATCAACATGCCTCGCATTTGGTGCGGAAGCCCGCGCGGATCAAGGGTAAACGATCATCGCCGTTCACGGCTCAGCCGGCTCATCAGGATGGCGGCGCGTTTGGCCTGGGTCACCATGCTCGGCAGGTCGACGGTTTCGCCCGGCGCATGATCGCCGGTGCTGTAGGGGCCGAGGCCGGCGAGGCCGTCGACATCCTTGGCGACGAACGAGATATCGCCGGCTCCGCGCTTCAGCGGGTCCAGTTCGGGCATTTCGGCAAAGCCGAGATCGCGGTTCACGCCATTGAGGCTGGCAAGTATGGCGCGGTTGCCGGCGGTCGGCGCCATCGACGGATAACCTTCGTCAAAGGTGATGCTGGCATCGGTCAACGGGGCGTGGCGGGCAACGATCGCGGTCATCTTCTCGCGAACCCGCGCGGTCTGGTCTTCGGAAAGGGTGCGGAAATCGCCTTTGGCGATGGCGATCGCGGGAATGATGTTGGTCTTGCCCGATGCGGTTGCACGGGCGCCGTCTTCCGCCACGTCGGCATTGGCACCGCCGGCGATCAGGCCGACATTGAAGGTGAGATTGGGTTCGGGCAGTTCCTTGCGGAAGTCGGTGATGATCCGCGTCAGCTCATAAACTGCGCCATCACCATGCTCCTTGTTGAAGATCAGGCTGGAATGGCCGGTCTTGCCCGTCGCCTTTACCGTCCAGCTATAGGATGACCGCCGGGCAATCGAGCCCATGTCACGCCCCTGATCGCGGACCAGTCCTTCAAAATCGAGTGCTACATCCGCCCGCTTGCCGGCGGCGACAAGGTCGGCACGGGCGATCTCCACAGGGCTTCCGGTTTCCTCCTCGTCCCCCGTCAGCACGATTTCGATATCGGCGGCCTTGAGCGTGCCTGCCGCCTGCATGGCGCGGAGCGCGGCGAGCATCACGACCATCCCGCCCTTGTCATCGCCGACGCCCGGCCCCTCTGCCTTGTCGCCCTTGCGGGTGAAGGTCTGGAATGGGGAATGCGGCTCGAACACGGTGTCGAGATGGCCGATCAGCAGCAGCCGCTTGCCCTTGCCGTTCCCCTGATGGGTGGCAACGATATGGCCCGCGCGGCCAGCCGCCTCCATCGGCACCCATTTGACGGCAAATCCCAGCGGTTCGAGCTCGGCGCGCATCATGCGGCCAACCTGTTCGACACCCTTCAGGTTCATGCTGCCCGAATTGACGTTCACCAGCCGCTCCAGCAGCGCGATTGAACGTTCCTGCTCGGCCTCCACCGTGGCCGCCATCGTGGTTTCAGGGCCGGATAATTGGGCCAGTGCGGGAAGGGGAGAGGCGGCGGCAACAAGCAAGGCGCAGATCAGCGGACGGTGCGACATCGAAGGTTCCTGTTGGAATGGCCGTGTCAGGCATACAGGCCGGCGGCGGCTGGACAAGCCATGGCCGTCAACCTTTCAGCAGTCGATCGATCGATGCCTTGACCACGCCGGCCTGTTGGTCGGCCGGCAATCGGGCGAGTGCCGGCAGCGTGCTGCCCCGCTCAAGCAATTCGCCCACGACCAGCCAGGCGCCGATATAGGCTTCCCGTTCGCGTCCAGTGGCGCCATCGCCCATGGTGAAGCGAAAGAGTGTATCGCCGTCCCGCGCATCGATTGAGGCACGAAGCGCGCGGAGAATGGCATCGCGGCGGGCGATTGCGGCATCGAACCAGGGCTGGTCGCCGACATAGCGCGCGTCGGGCAGGCCAGGCTTCAAGGCCTGCACCGCGCGCATGGCCAGCCCTTCCTCAAATATCAGCCGGCCAAGCGAACGTTCATATCCGGGCGGCAATTTCCCCACGATCATGTGGATGGCATGCGTCATCTCGTGCGGCAGCAGGATGGCGCGGGTCGCCTCGTCCATTTCGATTGGCATCGCGACCATCGGGCCGTCATCAGTGCCGGCGGTGAACGCGTTGGTTTCGAACCCGCCGACATAGGCGACCAGATCGATACGCAGCGGCCTCGGTGCCTGCAGCAGATCGGCTATGTCGCGCGCCGCCTCCAGCGCCGCGGGGCGGAGCGCCTTGGCTCCCTGGCGAATGATCGGCAGGGCATCGACATAGCGGGGCCAGGCTTCGTCAAGCAGCTTGCGGGCGATGGCGTCGCCCTGTGGCGTCGGCGGCACCGCAGCGAACCCATAGCGATCCTTCCAGATGCGAAAGCGCTCATCGGGGTGCTTGTCCTGCGCGGCTGCATAGAAATCGAGGAAGCGGGTGGACAGGTCGCGCACATTCACGGTGACGCCGTGGTCACTCTCCACGGCGGGCGTGATCGGCAATTTTTCGGCAAGCGCGGGGGCTGACGCGGCAGCGGCCAGCAGGCCGCCCATCATCGAACGGCGGCTAAGCAAGTGGGCAGGGGGCACGAACATCCTCTCCTCGGGGCTGTCCTACATATGAGGTTCGATGTTAGCTCTGCGATGAATGGAATTGATTTTCATGAAATTTGTGTCGCCATGGGAAGGGCCGGCAATTGTCGATGGCAAGCCTCAACTTCCTCAACTTACGTCCCGGGCATTCACGGATCACTTGCGTTTCAGCGGGGTTTTTCCTATGTGCGGCGCAGCGTCGATGCAGGCCAGCCCTGCGTCCGGACTGGAGCAGCGTGATCTCCTGCCGCTTCCAAATGGCAGGCCGGCTCCCTCCCTCGAGACGCTTTTGCCTAGGGCTTCCCTTTTCACGCGGGTCGTCATGAGAACCCGCTTGCCGCCTGCGCGCGCCGATTGCGCCGTGGGCGCGGGCCGCATTTGAAAGAACAAGAATTGACCCAGTTCACCGATCTTGGACTGCCCGAGCCCATTTTGAAGGCGCTCGCTGCCAAGAATTATTCCACCCCGACGCCCATCCAGTTGCAGGCGATCCCGCCGCTGCTCGATGGCCGCGATCTGTGCGGCATCGCGCAGACCGGCACGGGCAAGACCGCCGCGTTCGCGCTGCCGTCGCTCGCCATCCTCGCCAGCAACCCCAAGCATCGGCCGCCGCAGGGCTGCCGCATGCTGGTGCTTTCGCCGACGCGTGAGCTGGCGAGCCAGATCGCCGAGAGCTTCGTCGCTTACGGCAAGTTCCTGCGCCTGTCCGTCGCCACGGTGTTCGGCGGCGTGCCGATCAACCGGCAGATCCGCCAGCTTCAGGCCGGTGTCGACATTCTCGTCGCCACGCCGGGGCGCCTGCTCGATCTGATCGACCAGCGGGCTCTCAGCCTGAAGAATGTCGAGATCTTCGTGCTCGACGAGGCCGACCAGATGCTGGATCTCGGTTTCATCCATGCGCTCAAGCGGGTCGACCAGCTGCTGCCGAAGAAGCGGCAGAGCCTGTTCTTCTCGGCGACGATGCCCAAGACGATCGCCGATCTTGGCGATCGCTTCCTGACCGATCCGGTGAAGGTTTCTGTGGCGCCGCAGTCGACGACGGCGGAACGCGTCGAACAGTTCGCCACCTTCGTCAACCAGGCGGAGAAGCAGGCGCTGCTGACCATGCGTATCCGCAGCGAGCCGATCGATCGCGCGCTCGTCTTCACGCGGACCAAGCACGGCGCCGACCGCGTCGTCCGTCATCTGAAGGCCGCCGGGATCGGCTGCGAGGCGATCCACGGCAACAAGAGCCAGCCGCAGCGTGAACGCGCCCTGGGTGCTTTCCGCAAGGGCGAGATCAAGATCCTGGTCGCCACCGATATCGCCGCGCGCGGCATCGATGTCGGCGGCGTCAGCCACGTCTTCAATTTCGAACTGCCGAACGTGGCGGAGCAATATGTCCACCGCATCGGCCGCACGGCGCGGGCCGGCGCCGCCGGTATCGCCATCGCCTTTGTGGCGGACGACGAGCGTCCCTATATGCGTGCGATCGAAAAGCTGACGCGCGTGAAGATGGACGTCCAGCCGCTGCCGGAAAACTTCATCGCCGAAAAGGCCAAGCTGCCCAAGCCGGCCGCCAGCCAGCCGTCCGAAGGCCGGGGTGGCAACCGCCAGCCGCGCCGTCACGATGGCGAGCGTTCGGGCGAAGAACGCCCGCGGCGTTTCCCGCCGCGCCGTTCGGGCAGCGTCGGCCGCCATGCCGGCGCCGTGCGCAAGACCGGCGGACGTTGAACGATTGAAAATCAGGGGCTTGCGTCGAGACGTCGCAAGCCCCACTTTGCTGGTTCGGGGGCGCGATGGAGCGTGTCGCCATGCGGATCAGTGAAGACGTCCTGGTAGTCGCGGCATTGGCGTTGAGCGATGCCGCGCGGGGCGAGAATATCTACCTGCCAATGGCCAAGGCGCGGCGCATGATTGTGCCGGCGCTCGAAGCCGCTATCGAACATGCCCGCGAACGCAGCCTCGATCCACGGATCGAACGCAACCGCGTGCTCGTCCGCAACGCATTCGGCGTCCGGCGGCTATCGCATTAATTCAATTGAGGGCAGAAACGCGGGCAGCAGCCGGCACTGACGCTAGAACCGCCCGATTGCGCCCGAGCCGCTTGGCTTCGTAAAGGGCTCGGTCGGCTCGGGCGATGGCGCGTTCCAGATCTGCTTCGTCATCTTGTATGACGGTCACGCCAATGCTGGCGGTCAGGCATGGGCCATCGCCTTCCGGATCGACGGCAATATGCTCGATCGCTTCCCGGAAACGATCGGCCGCCGCCAGCGCAGTCTCGGCGTCGCAGCCGGGAAGCAATATGCCGAACTCTTCGCCGCCAAGACGGCCGACGATGTCATCATCGCGGAGGTGATCGAGGCACAATTCGGCGAAGGCCTGCAACGCCCGGTCACCCATCTGATGGCCCCAGGTGTCGTTGATCTGCTTGAAATGATCGAGATCGAGCATCAGCAAGGAGAGGGGCGCGCTGGAGCGCGCCGCGATGGCGATGGCGAGCTTGCCCGACGACATGAAACTGTGCCGGTTGGGCAGACCGGTCAGCGCGTCGGTAGAGGCCAGCCATTCAAGGCTGCGCTCGACGGCTTTACGATCGGTTATGTCGATCATCCCGGCCATGATCCGGCGGCCCTGCGGCATCGAAACCGCGTTCGCCTTGATCAGAACGGTGCGAAGCGTGCCATCGGTGACGCGGATTTCCATTTCCACATCGCCGATTTGTCCGTCGCGATCGATCATCGCGACCAACTGATCGCGATCGCCGGGCGCGACATAAAAGGGCTCGAGAGTGCCGCCATCGGTGAGTGGATCCCGGCCGAGCAAGCCGGCGCAGGCGGTGTTGGCCTTGACCACGCGACCGCTGTCGCGATCCGTCACCACGAGCGGGATGGGACTGGCGGCGAACATCCGTTCGAGGGTTTCGCGGCTTTCGGCGAGTTCGGCGGCGATGCGGCGTTCCGAGCGGGCTGCCAGCCATTGGAGCCTTTCCAGCCGGTTTGCCCGCGAGACGACGAGCACCAGCGCGCAATTGAGCATCACCAGCGCCAGCGCGAGCCCACCGGCGGTCGTCGGCGACGCCGCATATTCGCCATAACCGATGAACATCGCCACGCTGCACAGCACGCCGCCGCCGACCACGACGTCGAACCTTGTAGGTGTAACCAGATAATAGATCATCGGCAGCATCACGACGACGAACAGCGCGATGCTGCTGTGCGACGTCACGAGCGCGCCGACGGCCACGCCGTTGATCGCCATCCAGGCTGCCATGGTCATCGCGGCCGCGCGCGGAGTGCGTATCCTTCCCAGCACAAACAGGCAGGCGATCGCGAGAATGATCGTCACGAGGCGCGCGGGAACGGCGACGAAGAAATGCGGCGTGCCGTGAAAGCGCCAGTCGCTCGCCAGAAAAAGCGTGTTGAGGATCGCCGACCCGATCATCAGCAATCGGGCATGGCGCAATGTTTCGGGCAGCCGTTCCCATGTGAAGACGGTTTCGAGCACCGGGGAAACAAACTCGCCGCTCAGCCGGCCGATCGCGCGATCGCGACCGGCTTCGCTTATGCTGCTGGTTTCGTCATTGCCCCTGTCGTCGCCGAACATCGCGACCATTCACTCCCGTCCCACCCGGATGCTGTATGCCTTATCGGGTTAGCGCGGTGTTAAACCATGCAACCGTCCCGCCGTTCCGTGTCAGAAACCGCCACCGATACGGGGCCAGCGCACCGCGCCAGGCCAGGTCCACGGCTTGATCCATTCGGCATGTCCATCGGTCGAGAAGAAGACGACAAGCGCCCGGCCCACGATATTTTCCTCGGGAACCATGCCGATGGCTCCGTTCAGCTGAGCGGGGTAACGGCTGTCAGCCGATCGGTCGCGATTGTCGCCCATCAGGAAATAATGGCCCTGCGGCACGACATAGGTGGCCGTATCATCGGCGAAGGGCAGGGGCCCAAGATCGAGCACATCATATGACCGGCCATTGGGAAGGGTTTCGCGATAGCGCGGGTAGCGGCACTGCGGGCTCCCGTCCGGCGCGCTGTCCTCCACGATATTGAGGCCCGGTTCGGGGCGGCACGGGCTGTTCGGCGTAATCGGATCGATGAAATCGGCCACGCGCACGCGGGGCACCGGGGTGCCGTTCAGGACGATCTGGCCGCCCTTGATCTGAATGATATCGCCGGGCAGGCCGATGATACGCTTGATATAATCCGTGCTGTTGTCCGCGGGTGTCTTGAACACCACGACGTCCCCGCGCGCCGGCGCGCTCCCCATGATACGGCCGTCGATCGGCGCGATGCCGAACGGAAAGCTGTAGCGGGAATAACCGTAGGGCCATTTCGCGACGAACAGATAATCGCCCACCAGAAGGCGTGGCAGCATGGATTCCGACGGGATATTGAACGGGGCCACGATCAGGCTGCGCAGCAGGACTGCAAGGACCAGCAATGTCGCCAGGAAACGCAAATTTTCGGCGAAACCGCCCTTCGACTTCTTCGGCATAGTGCTCTGAGCTTCGCTGGGGTTGGGGGCGGTATCCGACATGAGGAACGGATGTGCTGCGCCCCCGCTCTCCGGTCAAGCGTTCAATCTTGTTGAATGCACGGCGAAAGCGGGTGGCGGCGGCGCTGGACGCGCGGTATCCATCGCCATCCGAACAAGGAGATTTTGGGGATGGTCGATACGGCGACGGCGTGGAAAGCGATCGAGGATAAGGCGCGCCCGACGCTGTTGGAGCTGTTTCAGGCGGAGCCCGACCGGCTGTCGCGATTGACGATCGACGAAGGCGGTATCCATTTCGACTTTTCCAAAACCCATCTGGATGCTGGCTTGGTGGACGCCTTCGCCGCGCTTGCCGAGAGCGCCGCTATCGGCAAGGCCCGCGATGCGCTGTTTTCGGGCCAGATCGCCAATCCCACGGAGGGACGCGCGGCCGAACATACCGCAGAGCGCGGGCAGGGGGCGCCTGACAGCGTGGCGTTGGCCAAGGATTTGCACGCGCGGATGCGGGCGCTGATCGACGCGATCGAGGCCGATGCGCTCGGCCCGATCCGGCATGTGCTCCATATCGGCATCGGTGGATCGGCATTGGGCCCCGACCTGCTGATCGATGCGCTGGGCCGCGAGGCCGGGCGTTACGACGTCGCGATCGTTTCCAATGTCGACGGATCGGCATTGGAGGAGGTTTTCCGTCGCTTCGATCCGGCGGCGACCCTGCTTGTGGTCGCATCCAAGACGTTCACGACGACCGAGACGATGCTGAACGCCGAAAGCGCCTTGGCGTGGATGGCCGAAAGCGGTGTTGATGATCCCTATGGCCAGGTGATCGCGGTGACGGCCGCGCCGGACCGTGCCGTGGAATGGGGCGTGGACGGGACACGCGTGCTGCCGTTCACGGAAAGCGTGGGCGGGCGCTATTCCTTATGGTCGTCGATCGGTTTTCCGGCGGCCCTGGCGCTTGGCTGGGACGCGTTTGAAACGCTGCTGGAGGGCGCGGCGGCCATGGACCGGCACTTCCGACTCGCGCCACCCGTGCGCAATGCGCCGATGCTGGCTGCCTTTGCGGACCTTTATTACACGGTCGTGCGCAAGGCCGAGACGCGGGGCATTTTCGCCTATGACGAGCGGCTGCGGCTGCTGCCCTTCTATCTCCAGCAGCTCGAGATGGAATCGAACGGCAAGGGCGTGAAAGTGGATGGATCGCCGGTCGATAAGCCGACGGCGGCGATCACCTGGGGCGGTGTCGGCACCGATGCGCAGCACGCCGTGTTCCAGTTGCTCCATCAGGGCACGCATCTCGTGCCGATCGAATTCATCGCAACCATCGAGCCGGGGGACGCGCTGGACGAGGCCCATCACCGGACATTGCTGATCAATGCCTTCGCGCAGGGCGCGGCCCTGATGGCGGGCAAGACGAGCGACGATCCGGCGCGTGCCTATCCGGGCGATCGCCCGTCGACGACGATCCTGCTCGATCGGCTGGATCCGTCACGTCTGGGCGCGCTGATCGCGTTCTACGAACATCGCGTATTCACCAATGCCGTCATTCTGGGGATCAATCCTTTCGATCAGTTCGGCGTCGAACTGGGCAAGGAGATCGCCAAGTCCATCGAAACGGAAGGCACCGAGCGTTTCGATGCGTCGACGCGGGCGCTGATCGCGCGCGCCTTCGGCTAAATCGATCACAGCGATGGGCAGAAGGCGTTGGTCTTGGGGCCGATGCCACCCTATCTGCACGGCCAACGGAATTTGAGCGGAGCGATTATGGCCAGCTACGATTATGACCTCTTCGTCATCGGCGCGGGATCGGGCGGGGTACGCGCATCGCGGGTTTCTGCCGCGCATGGCGCGAAGGTCGCCATCGCCGAGGAGTTCCGCGTGGGCGGCACATGCGTGATCCGCGGCTGCGTGCCGAAGAAGCTCCTCGTCTATGGCGCCCATTTCGCCGAAGACTTGCAGGACGCCCGCCGCTTTGGCTGGGACGTGCCCGACTGCCGGTTCGATTGGTCGACACTGCGCGACAATGTGCTGGCTGAGGTCGACCGGCTCAATAGCCTTTACGAGAATACGCTCAACAATAATGCCGTGGAGATCATTCGGGAGCGGGCGACGATTGCCGGCCCGCACGAGGTAAAGCTGGCATCGGGCCGCACCGTCACGGCTGGCAAGATCCTGATTGCGACGGGCGCCTGGCCGACCGTGCCTGATTGCCTGGGCGCCGAACTCGGCATCACCTCCAACGAGGTGTTTCATCTGGAGAGCCTGCCCAAGCGGATCGTGATCGCCGGGGCCGGCTATATCGCCAACGAATTTGCCGGGATCTTTCACCAGTTCGGCAGCCACGTGACGCTGATCAACCGATCCGACAAGATATTGCGCGGCTATGATGAACAGATCCGCGATCGCCTGCTTCAGATATCGATGACCAAGGGCATCGAGTTCCGCTTCAACGCCGCGTTCGAGAAAGTGGAGAAGGCAGCCGACGGTTCGCTGCTCATCCACGTTTCCAATGGCGATCCCATCCCGGCGGATGTTCTGCTCTACGCCATCGGGCGGACGCCGCATACGGTGGGGCTTGGGCTGGAGACTGCCGGCGTCGAACTGGGCGAACGTGGTGCCGTAAAGGTGGACGCGGACGGCCGTTCATCCTGCGACAGCATTTTCGCGGTGGGCGACGTTACCGATCGCGTGCAACTGACACCGGTCGCCATTCGCGAAGGTCAGGCGTTCGCCGATACGCAGTTCGGCAACAAGCCCGGCCGGGTCGATTATGGCTGCATTCCTTCGGCCGTATTCAGCCATCCGCCGCTCGCGGGGGTCGGCCTGACGGAATCGCAGGCGCGCGACAAATTCGGCAATGTGAAGATCTACACGTCGGATTTCCGGCCGATGAAGAATGTGCTCGCCAACCGCAATGAACGCGCCTTGTACAAGATGGTGGTGCATCCCGAGAACGATAAGGTTCTAGGGCTGCACATGATCGGGCCGGATGCGCCGGAAATCCTGCAAGCCGCCGCGATCGCGGTGAAGGCGGGGCTCACCAAGCAGGCGTTCGACGACACCGTGGCCCTTCATCCATCCATGTCCGAAGAATTGGTGCTGATGAAATAGCGCCGTGCACCATTCGCCGTTACGCGGAATGATTGCGCCCGAAGTCGTATCGCTTGGTGGCGCGCATTCCGTTACGGGTTCCGGTAAGGCATAAACCGGAAAAATGGGTCGGGTGAGCGATGGCGGTGCAGGCAGAAGGCGAAATCTGGGCGGTCGTGCCGGTGAAACGGCTCGATCAGGCAAAGAGCCGTCTCGATCCCGTGCTAGGCGACGAAAGGGCGGGCTTTGCCTTCGCCATGGCGCGTCAGGTTGTGGAGGCATTGGCCGCTAGCGGTCGCTTCGCCGGCGTGCTCGTCGTCACCACGGACGCCGCTGTTGCCGATATGGCGCGAAACCTGGGCGCGATTGTCGAGGATGGCGGCGATGACGGCCTGAATGCCGCCATGGCGGCGGGCATCGCCGCTGCCCGCCTGCGCGGCGCGGCGCATGTGGCATTGGTTCCGGGTGATCTGGCGCTGCTCGACACCGCAGCCATAGGCCGGGTGCTGGATGCCTATCGCGGGGTGGCGCCGCTCATCACTCCCTGTTCGCGCGGCGATGGCACGAACATGATCGTCATGCCGATGAAAGCGGCGCTCAAGCCCGCCTTCGGATCCGGCAGCTTTGCCGCGCACCGCCTCCAGGCCGGTGAGGCGGACATTCGCGTGGATGCCGCCATCGGCCTCGATATCGACATGCCGATCGACTTCGCAATCGCCGCTGGCCAGACGGCTGAAATGAGCAAGCCGCTGGCTGATATGTTCGCTGCGCATGAGGCCGCCGCTTTGCTGGCGATCGACCCGGCTGAGTTGCAGGCAAGCGCCGCCGCACTGCGCGATCAGGGGCATGGCGATATCGTCACCTATTCGCCCAAGGTGTTCCTGCCACTGACGATGCTGTGCCGCGACGTGTGCCATTATTGCGCCTTCGCCAAGACGCCCCGGAAGCTGAAAAGCCCCTACATGTCGGTCGACGAAGTGGTCGCGATCGCCGAGCAGGGCGCCGCCATGGGATGCCGCGAAGCGCTGTTCACCTTGGGTGAGAAACCCGAATTGCGCTACACCGCCGCGCGTGAGTGGCTGGACGCCAATGGTTTTGCCAGCACGCTCGACTATGTGGCGCATGTCGCCAAGGCAGTGCGCGACCGGACGGGCCTGCTGCCCCACATCAACGCCGGCTGCATGGATGAGACCGAACTGGCCGCGCTGCGCCCCGTTTCGGCATCCATGGGCCTGATGCTCGAGACGATCGCGGATCGCTTGAGTGAACCCGGCGGCCCGCATCACGGATCGCCCGACAAGGTGCCCGCCGTTCGGCTCGCCGCGATCGAGGCCGCCGGGCGCCAGGCCGTTCCCTTCACCTCGGGCATCCTGATCGGCATTGGCGAAACGCGTGCAGAACGGATCGAGGCGATCGCCGCACTGCGCGACCTGCATCGGAAACACGGGCACCTTCAGGAAATCATCATCCAGAATTTCCTGCCGAAGCCGGGCACCAAGATGGCCGACGCACCGGCTGCCGATGCCGATGAACTGCTCTGGACGATTGCTGTCGCACGGCTGATGTTCGGGCCGGACATGAGCATTCAGGCGCCCCCCAATCTGGCACCTACCGAATTGCCGAAGCTGATCACCGCAGGCATCAATGATTGGGGCGGAGTGTCTCCGCTGACACCCGATCATGTGAATCCCGAAGCGCCGTGGCCGGAGATCGACCGGTTGCGGACGGCGACTGCGGCAGCCGGAAAGGTACTTGCCGAGCGTTTGACCATCTATCCGGCTTATGCCCGCAACCCCGAACGCTGGCTCGATCCCGCCATGCGGCCGCGCGCGCTCGAGCATAGCGACGGCAGCGGGCGCGGCCGCGAAAGCGGCTGGCGGGCAGGGCGCTCGGCTGAAATGGCACCGATAGCGCGCGGCGGCGGCCGCGGCGGACGCACGGCCGCTCTGGTCGATGCCGCGCTCAACGGGCAGGCAGGTGATTTCGCGATTAGCGATATCGCCGCGCTTTTTGACGCGCGCGGCACCGATTACCATCTTGTCTGCGAAGCCGCGGACGAAATGCGTGCGCGAACGGTTGGGGATGTCGCGACATATGTCGTCAACCGCAATATCAATTACACCAACATCTGCGGTTATCGCTGCAATTTCTGCGCCTTTTCCAAGGGTAATCGTAAAGCGGCGGGCAATGAGGCTGCCTATCTTCTCGACATTGCAGAGATCTCCGCGCGCGTGGCGGAAGCGCGCGATCGGGGAGGAACCGAGGTTTGCCTGCAAGGCGGAATCCACCCGAGCTTCACGGGCGAAACCTATCTAAATATTGTGAAAGCGGTGAAGGCTGTTGATCCAGCCATGCACGTCCATGCCTTCTCGCCGCTGGAAATCAGCCATGGTGCCGCGACGCTGAACATGGCGCTGCCCGATTATCTGGCGCTCTTGAGGGATGCCGGACTGGGCAGCTTGCCCGGTACAGCCGCGGAAATCCTGCACGACCCGGTTCGCCAGATCCTGTGCCCGGACAAGATCGACACCGGCCAGTGGCTGGAGGTGATCGAGACGGCGCACCAGCAGGGCATTCGGACGACAGCGACGATCATGTTCGGCCATGTCGACGATTATTGCGATTGGGCGATCCACCTGGCCGCGCTGCGCGACCTCCAGAAGCGCACTGGCGGGTTTACGGAGTTCGTGCCGCTGGCTTTCGTTGCGCATGAGGCGCCGATCTATCGTCGCGGCGGTGCGCGCCCGGGGCCGACGCCGCGCGAAGCGGTGCTGATGCATGCGGTGTCCCGCCTCGTGCTCGGCTTCGACAATATCCAGGCATCCTGGGTGAAGATGGGCCGTGAAGGCATGCGCGCGGCATTGAAGGCGGGCGCAAATGATCTCGGCGGCACGCTGATGAACGAGAGCATTACGCGGGCTGCGGGCGCCACGCACGGGCAGGAAATGACGGCAACGGACATGCGGTCTTTGGCAGCGGGCCTGGGCCGCACGCCGGTGCGCCGGACAACGCTTTACGGCGTGGCGGATGTGCAAGGGGAGTGCGTCGCCGCGGAGTGATGCGCATCGCTTCGGCGTTCAGGCCCCGCTTGGCCGCGTCCAGATCCACGTGCCCGTGCAAAGCGCGACGGTGGCCGGCAGGAGCGACCATGGCCACGTAAGGGTGAGCAGCCCCACGACGGCGCTCGCCAGGAGCATCGTTACGGCGAGCCGTTTGGCGCGGAGACTGATCGCTCCGCGCTCGCGCCATGCCCGGATGTGGACACCGAAGCGCGGATGGTTCAGCAGCCGCGCCTCCCACGCCGGATTGCTCCGGCCGAAGCAGAATGCGGCGAGGATATAGAACGGCACTGTCGGGAGGAGCGGAAGAAAGATGCCGATCGTGCCAGTCGCAAGGGCCGCGGCTCCGGCCACCAGATAGAGCTTGCGACGTACCACGGAGCATCCTTGCTGTTCAGGAACGGCCTAGCATGGCTCCAATGCGGCTGGCCAGCAAGGCGCCGCCGAATGGCTTGGTAATCAAGGCCGTCCCCTCATCGAGCGCGCTTTCCGGCCGGGCGGCGGCGTCGGCATAGCCGGTGATGAACAATATCGGGAGGTCAGGCCGCATCGCGCGGGCGGCCTCTGCGAGGTCCCATCCACTCATTTCGGGCAGACCGACATCGGTGATCAGCAAGTCGATACTTTGATTGGAGCGCAGGATGGACAAGCCCGGCCCTGCGTCACCTACCGCGATGGGAGCGTATCCCAGTTCGTCGAGAAGCTCGACGATCAGCGCCCGCACCACGGGCTCGTCTTCGATAACAAGAATGCTTTCACCAGAACCATTTATGAAGCTATCTTCATTTGCGATCGAATGTGCAGCGTCACTGGTGAGATCGCGTGGCAGGAACAGGCTGACCGTCGTGCCATGCCCAGGCATGCTTTCGATCACGACCTTTCCGCCGGACTGTTCGGCAAAGCCATAGATCATCGACAGGCCAAGGCCGGTGCCGTGGCCGACCGCCTTTGTGGTGAAGAACGGCTCGAATGCGCGCGCCAGCGTCTCGGCGGACATGCCAATCCCGGTGTCGGCCACCGATATCGCGACATAGTCGCCGGGCGGCATATCCGCTGGGAGGGGCGAGCGGCCGTCGATACCCGGCGCATTGGCGGTAACGATCGTCAACGTGCCGCCATGCGGCATAGCGTCGCGGCTATTGATCGAAAGATTGAGCAGCGCGCTTTCAAGCTGGTTGGGATCGCAACGGGTTCGCCAGAGCTTGTCATCCAGCTTGCACCGCAGGCGGATCCTTTCGCCCAATGTGCGGCCCAGCAAGTCCTGCATGGAGCCCACCAGTTGATTGACGTCGGTTGCGCGTGCGTCGAGCGGTGTACGCCGGGCAAAGGCCAGCAGCCGATTGGTGAGCCCCGTCGCCCGATCGGCGGACTCTGCTGCGCCCTTCAGGAAGCGATCGACATCCTGCAGCCGGCCTTCCGACAAGCGGCGGCGCACAATTTCCAGTGATCCGGTAATACCTTGAAGCAAATTATTGAAATCATGCGCAATGCCGCCGGTCAACTGGCCCACAACCTCCATTTTCTGGGATTGATGGAGCGCGGCTTCGGCATCCGCCAGCGCGCGCATCGCTTCGCGCTCAGCGGTGACGTCTCGGGCGACGGCATAGATCAACCCGCCAGTGGAGACCGTGGTCCATGATAATATGTGATAGGTGCCATCGCGCGCGGCGATGCGATTTTCGAACCGGTTGCTACCCTCGCCACGGCCTATCCGCAGCAATTCTTCCAGCGTCGCGTCGCGGTCGTCGGGGTGGACGAGTTCGGTCGGTGATCGGTCGACCAGATCGGCCTCCTGCCAACCCAGCGTATGGGTCCAGGCAGGGTTGACCGAAAGCCAGCGCCCACGATCGTCTGCAACAAGAAGCAGGTCGCGGGAGACGTTCCATATCCGATCGCGTTCCGCGGTGCGTGCGGCCACATTTCGTTCGAGCGTGGAGTTGCGCTCGATCAGTTCGTCGGTATCGCGCTTCTGATCATGGATATCGGTGTTGGTGCCGATCCAGCGGACCACGCGTCCTTTTTCGTCGCGGGTGGGGAGGGCGCGGGCTAGATGCCAGCGATAATTGCCCCCCGCGCTCCTGAGCCGATAGGCGTGCTCGAAGACATTCTGGTCGGCGAGCGCCGTGCTCCACGCCGCGAGCACTGCATCGGCATCCTCGGGATGGACGAAGGGCGCCCATTCGCCGTTGAGCTCGACGCCCGATGGCGTGCCGACGAAATCGTAGATGCGCGAGTTGAACCAGCTGAAATTGCCTTCGACGTCGGCGATCCAGACATGGTGGGGCACCGCTTCCGCAAGGGTGCGGAACTCTTCTTCGCTAGCGCGCAGCGCGGCTTCGGCCACCTTGCGGTCGGTGCGATCCAGTGCATAGCACATCGTTCCCGCGACTGCGCCATCGGCCATGATCGGCGCATAATAGAGGTCGAACCAGCGCTGTTCGGAACGGCCGCCGATCTGAAGCGTCAACTGCTTGTCGCGCGCCGAGATGGAATCACCCGCATTGAGCTGGCCGAATATTTGGGCATTCCAGCCATCCCATAGCTCCGGCCAGACATGGCGCACGGTATCGCCGATTGCCGCAGGATGGCGATCGCCCACGATAGCCGCGAACGCATGGTTGTAGATCAGGCGATGATCCGCGCCCCACGCGATGGCCATGGCGAGTGGGGATGCCAACACCAGATCGACGAGCGAACGCAATTCAACAGGCCAATCATCGGCGGCACCGAGCGGCGTGCCCGCCCAATCATGCGTGCGGATCAACCGAGCGGTCTCGGTTTCCGCAGAACGTTCGCTATGCGGCACGCTCACGCCACCCACATGGGCCCCTTTCGGCAAATAGCCACACACCCCCACGATGCATCATCAGAATACAATGTTGGCCATATGCCAAGCAATCAGATTGAACCCTGAGGCGGGATGATTATGTCACTGACACGAAATTAACGAAGGAAGGTGATCCATGGCCGAGGAAGTCGCGACGCTGGCGGGCGGATGCTTCTGGTGTGTCGAGGCTGTGTTTGACGACGTGCAGGGTGTTTCAGCCGTGGAGAGCGGCTACATTGGGGGCGATGTCGTCGATCCGACCTACAAGCAGGTTTGTGGCGGCGATACCGGACATGCCGAAGCCGTACGGATCCATTTCGATCCGGCCGTCATCGCCTATGCCGATCTGCTGGACATATTTTTCCACATTCACGATCCGACCCAGTTGAACCGCCAAGGGAACGATATCGGGCCGCAATATCGATCGGCGATCTTCCCGCACTCGCCCGAGCAGGAGAAGGAAGCTCGCGCGGCGATCGCGCGCGCACAGCCGGATCATGCGAACCCGATCGTAACCACGATTGAGCCGATCGCGCACTGGTACGTCGCCGAGGATTATCATCAGGAATATTTTGAGCGCGAGGGATCGGCCAACCCCTATTGCATGGCGGTGGTGGCCCCCAAGCTGCAGAAATTCCGCAAGAGTTACGCAGCGCGATTGAAGCGCCAGGGTAGCTGATATTCGCCCTTCGTCAGCGCGGCGCGGCCGCGCGGCGAAGGCGATCATTGATGGCGATGCCGAGACCGTGTTCGGGAATAGGGGCCACGGAAATCTTCTTGCGGCCAGAGGCGTCGGCCTTGTGCAATGCGGCAAACAACCGCGCCGCCGCCTCCACAAGATCGCCGGAGGCGGAAAGCGTCTCGTCGCCCTGAACCGGGCCAAATCCGATCAGCCACTCGTCCGCTCGCGCTTCCGTGGCATTGAGGCGCAGGGGGTGCGATGGCGCATAGTGGCTAGCAAGCTGGCCAGGCGCTTCGATTGCATCGCTTTGAGCACCGGTGACGGCCAGCCCGGTGGCGGCCGAAAGCTCGTCGCCGGTGATGGGGCCGGGCCGAAGCAGCCGAATATGGTCATCCTCGATCGCGACGATGGTGGATTCGATGCCGCGAGCAGTCGGCCCTGCATCCACGACCAACGGGATGCGGCCACCCAGCGATGCAATGACGTGCTCTGCGGTCGTCGGACTGATCGCACCGCTCGCATTGGCCGACGGCGCCGCGAGCGGGCGACCGGCCACGCTCAGCAGCGCACGCATGGCCGGGTGGGCCGGAACCCTGATGGCAACGGTGGGCAAACCTGCCGTAACAAGCGATGCGACGGGCGAATTTGCCGCCAACGGCAACACCATCGTCAACGGCCCCGGCCAGAAGGCTGCCGCCAGCTTCTGCGCAACCGGAGGGAATTCGGCGATCACCTTTGCGGTCTCGATATCCGGGACGTGGACGATCAATGGATTGAAGCTGGGGCGACCCTTGGCCGCATAGATCCGCGCGACCGCCGAATCCGACGTTGCGTCGCCCGCCAGGCCATAGACGGTTTCCGTCGCGATCGCGACCGGATGTCCATCCCGAATCAGGTCGGCGGCACGGCCAATCGCCGCCTCGCCGTAAGGGCAGGATTCGGTGTCGATCGGTGGATTTTGCACGGTCACGATGCGGCGCTATAGCCGCAGGCGAAAACACACAAGCCATGTCAGCAGGCGAGAGAGCGATGACCTACACCCCCGTCGTCAACGAGCAGCGTTTCCTGATGCGGCATATCGTCCGTATCGACGAACTGGCGGCGCATGACAGTTTTGCCGCCGCTAGCCCGGACGTGGTCGATGCCATCCTTGAAGGGGCAGGGGCCTTTGCCGCCGGCGAGTTCGCGCCGCTCAACCGGATCGGCGATACCGTGGGTGCGAAATGGACGGCGGATGGCGTGCGCATGCCCGAAGGCTTCCATGCGGCCTATCAGGCATATGTCGACGGGGGCTGGGGCTCGCTGGCCGCCGCGCCCGAACATGGCGGGCAGGGGCTTCCCTTCGCCCTGGCCACGGCGGTGCTGGAAGATCTCGGCACAGCCAATATGGGCTTTTCGCTGATCATGATGCTGACGCCCGGTGCGGTCGAAGCGTTGACGACGCATGGTTCCGAAGATCAGCAGGCGACTTGGCTGCCCAAGCTCGTCACGGGGGAATGGAACGGCACCATGAACCTCACCGAGCCGCAGGCGGGTTCCGATGTGGGCGCATTGCGGACGACCGCCACGCCCGCCGGTGACGGCAGCTGGCGGATCAAGGGAACCAAGATATTCATCACGTTCGGCGACCATGATCTGACCGACAACATCGTCCACCTCGTCCTCGCGCGAACGCCAGACGCGCCGGCAGGAACGCGCGGCATATCATTGTTTTTGGTTCCAAAAATCCGCCTTGATGGCGCCCAGAACGATGTTCGCTGCGTGTCGATCGAGCACAAGATGGGCATCCACGCATCGCCGACATGCGCCCTTTCCTATGGCGACAATGATGATTGCCATGGCTGGCTGATCGGGCCGGAAAATGCGGGCATGCGCGCGATGTTCACGATGATGAACAATGCGCGCCTGAACGTGGGGCTTCAGGGCGTTTCCGTCGCCGAACGGGCCACGCAACAGGCCGTCGCTTATGCTCGTGAACGCGTGCAATCGGCGCGGGCAGGGGCACCGACACGCGATCCGGTGGCGATCATCGAGCATCCCGATGTCCGCCGGATGCTTTTGCGGATGAAGGCGCTGACGATGGGCGCGCGCGCGCTGATTTATTATGCCGCCGGTCAGGCCGACCGCGCGCATCTGGGTGACGAGGCCGCCCAGGCACGCCTCGATCTTGTTACGCCCTTGGCCAAGGCCTATGGCACGGACGTGGGCGTGGAAGTGGCCAGCCTTGGCGTGCAGGTCCACGGCGGCATGGGCTTCATCGAGGAAACGGGCGCGGCACAGCATTATCGCGACGCCCGGATCGCCCCGATCTACGAAGGCACCAACGGCATTCAGGCCGCCGATCTGGTGGGACGAAAGCTGGAACTGGCGGGCGGAGAGGCGCTGGCGGCACTGCTTCGCGATATTCGTGGCGAAGCAGGCGACGAGACCCAGCTGATGGCGCTGGCGGACGCTGTGGAACTCGTCACTGCCAGATTGGGCGCAGCTTCCGTCGATGATCGACTTTCGGGCAGCTATCCGTTGCTGACCATGCTCTCGGTTCTGGTTTGCGGCTGGCTATTGGCGCGGCAAGCGCGTGCGGCGGCAGGCGAGGCCGACATGGATGTCGATTTCCTCGCGATCAAGCACGCTGCGGCACGCTTCTACCTCGATCGCATCGTGCCCGAAGCGATCGGCCTTGCCGATGGCGCGACGGCGGGCGCCGAAGGACTTTATGCCATCGACGCGGGGGCGTTCGCGGCCTGAGCCGCAAGCGCCCCCGGTATTTTCACGCCGCGCCGAAGACGCGATCGAAAATCGTGTCGACATGCTTGAGGTGGTAATCGAGGTCGAACTTCTCCTCGAGTTCCTCCTTGGTCAGCTTGGCAGACACTTCCGCGTCGGCCTTCAGCAGTTCGAGCAGCGAAAGCTCGCCGTCGGACTCCCACACCTTCATCGCGTTCTTCTGAACCAGCCGATAGGCATCCTCGCGGCTGATCCCCGCCTGGGTCAGCGCGAGAAGCACGCGCTGGGAGTGAACGAGCCCACCCATCTTGTTGAGATTCTTGTCCATCCGCTCCGGATAAACCAGCAGCTTGTCGATCACGCCGGTCAGGCGGGCGAGGGCGAAGTCGAGCGTGATGGTGGCATCTGGGCCGATGTAACGCTCGACGGACGAATGGCTGATGTCCCGTTCGTGCCACAGCGCGACATTCTCAAGCGCCGGCGTCACATAGCCACGTACCATCCGCGCCAGACCGGTCAGGTTCTCGGTCAGCACCGGGTTGCGCTTGTGCGGCATTGCCGACGAACCCTTCTGGCCCGGCGAGAAATATTCTTCCGCTTCCAGAACTTCGGTGCGCTGTAGATGGCGGATTTCCGTCGCAAGGCGCTCGATCGACGATGCGATCACGCCCAGCGTGGCGAAATACATGGCATGGCGATCGCGCGGGATGACTTGCGTCGACGTCGGCTCGACCGAAAGTCCCAGCTTTTCCGCCACATGGGTTTCGACCTTGGGATCAATATTGGCAAAGGTGCCAACCGCGCCGGAAATGGCGCAAGTCGCGATATCCGCGCGGGCAGCCAGCAGGCGCGTGCGATTGCGGTCGAATTCCGCATAGGCCTGGGCCAGCTTGAGGCCGAACGTCACCGGTTCGGCGTGAATGCCGTGGCTGCGGCCAATGGTCGCGGTCAGCTTATGCTCATAAGCGCGGCGCTTGAGCACCTCGAGCAGCTTGTCCATATCCGCGAGCAGAATATCGGTGGCCTGGGCCAACTGCACGGCAAGGCAGGTGTCGAGCACGTCGGATGACGTCATGCCCTGGTGCATGAAGCGCGCTTCATCGCCGACATTTTCCGCAACCCAGGTCAGGAAGGCGATCACATCATGCTTGGTCACGGCCTCGATCGCATCGATCGCCACCACGTCGATCGTCGGATTGGTCTTCCACCAGTCCCACAAAGCCTTGGCGGCGCTCTTGGGAACGACGCCGAGCTCAGCAAGCGCTTCGGTGGCGTGCGCCTCGATCTCGAACCAGATGCGGAACTTGGATTCGGGGGTCCAGATGGCGACCATTTCGGGCCGCGAATAGCGGGGGATCATGCCGGCAGTCCTGCGTTGGGGATTTTCGATCGCGCGGTTAGCAGAGGCTGCCCATCGCAGCAAATCCACCCGCGTCGAGAAGTATATATTTTACATAATGTATATTATCAGATATTCCTGTTGTAAGCCACGACGACGGACGGATTGCCTAGCGCAAGAGCAAATCAGTCGGCCGTGTCGCTATCGCGTTTCCACGACAGTGACCATCGCCGCTACCTTGGAAGCAAGCTACGGCTAACGCCGCGCTGTTGACGCAGCCAGATGAGATCCACCGGCACCGCCGGAAACAGCTTTGCCGACAGGCGAAAAGATCGGCAAAAGGAGGCGTGACCACGGATAATCTTCAGATCGCCCGCCCGGAACGGCGCCCCTCCCCCGGACGCCAGGCCTATCTGCGTCAGCGGCGGGAAGCGACGCGGGCGGCGATCCTGCAGGCGGCGCGCGGCGTGTTTGCCCAGTGCAACTATATCGACGCCAAGATTGAGGATATCATCCGCGCGGCAGGCGTGAGCCGGGCGACCTTTTACGCCCATTTCGAATCCAAGCTCGAACTCGCTTACGCGATCTATGACGAGATCGTGCCCCAGACGACCGCGCTGTTCGATGCCCTGCCCGAAGCCGGCGATGCCGGGATCGATGCGATCAAGGCGTGGCTGCGCGCCTTTGCCGACATCCATGTTGAACATCGCTATGTGACGCCGCTGATCGCGCAGTTGCAATTGTTCGAAAGCGGCTTCCGTCAGCGCGTGCTGAACGACAGCGAGGGCTTTATCGACCGATTGGCGCGAAGCGGCGTGCGCGGCTTTGCCGAAACGGCCGGCACCGGCCCGGAAGCCCGGCGTCAGCGCGTCCATGCCCGGCTGGTAACGAACCGCGCGGCGGCGGTGTGCGCCGAGATCGCACGCGGCGAAACCAGCCCCGCCGATACCGAAATCGTGCTGGATCTTGTGGGCCGGGAATTGCTGGAGTTCATGGCCGGCACGCGCTGATCGCTGCGCCGAAGGTGATGCTGGACTACAAACTAGACTCGGAGTATGGTTTGAAAAAACCAAAGCTCGGAGAGGAGTTTCATGTCGTCTCAACCGCCGTTGCGCGTGGGCATTGTGGGCGCGAATCCCGATTATGGATGGGGATCGGGCGTGCATTGCCGCGTACTCCAGCGCCTGCCGGGCTTCGCCTTGCAGGCGGTGTGCACCACCAGGGAGGACAGTGCCCGTGCGGCGGCCGAACGCTTCGGCGCAGCGCTGCACTTCACCGATGCGCTGGACCTTGCCCGCCATCCGGAGATCGACCTTGTTTCGATCTGCGTGAAGGCCCCCTTCCACCACGATATTGCCGAGGCAGCGTTGCGCGCGGGCAAGCATGTCTATTGCGAATGGCCATTGGCGCTGACCGCCCCGCAGGCGCGCGACCTGGCCGCGCTGTCGGCCACCGCCGGTACCAAGGCGATGATCGGGCTGCACCTGCGCGGTACGCCGGCGATGCGCGCGGCCGCCCGGCTGATTGCCGAAGGCTATGTAGGGACGGTGTTCAGCGTCACGCTGACCGCCCGGCTGTTCGGCCCGATGATGCGGGCGATGGCGATGCGGGCCGGCGGCACGACGCTGCTTTCAATCTATGGTGGGCACCTGATCGACGCGCTGGACCATTATTTCGGCGGGATCGCCACAATGGCTTGCCGCAGCGCGATCCACCTGCCCCCGGTGGACGAGACCGGCAGCCCGATCGACCGCGACGCGGCCGACCATCTGCAATTCCACGGCAGCCTGCAAAATGGTGCGATGTTCAACGTCGATCTGGCGGGCGTGTCGATGACGGGCATGGGCTGTGAATGGCGGGTCGACGGCCATGAAGGCACGCTGATCCTTTCGACCCGCGATGCATCCCTGCCCGCGATCGAGGCGCTGGCACTTTCCGGCGGGCGCCACGGCGCGCCGATCACCCCGATCGCGATTACGCCGGAACTGGAATGCGCCGTCATTCCCGCCACGCCCGATCGCTACCCCGCCTATCCCGGTTCGAGCGCATCGCGCGAGGCGCTGAGCGCGATCGGCAATCTTTACACCGAGCTGCGCGAGGCGATCCGCCAGGATGGGCCGGTATCGCCCGACTTTGCCCGCGCGGCCGAAATTCAGAACCTGCTGGCGCGGATGGAGGACATGCCACCCACGCCGGCGCAACATGCTGCAGGAGTTGCGATATGAACAGCGAACCAGCCGCGGACGCCTTTGCCGCCTCGGACAGCGGACAGGACGTGACTTCGGGCAACCCGGTCTTCTACCTTAACGGGCGCCGCAACATCACGACGCCGAGCAGCGTGCCGATCAGTTCGTCTGGATGGCTGAACGACATGCGCGTGCGCGAGTGGATTTCCACCGAAAGCCTGCGCCGCAACGGCCATGATTACCCGCTGCTGTTCGGACTGCCGACGCTGATGCAGGCGGTCGACGATATTTCCGACGTGGCAGCGGCCGAGCGCCTCGTCGCGGACGAACGCGCGCGCAACCCCGCCTTCGACCGCTGGATGGAAGAAGGTTTCGTATCGACCTTCACTAAGGAGGATCTACGCAGCTACCCGGAAGGATCGGTCGGCCGCCAGCTGTTCGACTATATGGACGAGCATGATCTTTCGCCCGAGCTGAATTCGCGCGTGCTCGCCAATCCCGACTGGAAGCCCGCCAACAGCCTCGATTTCTGGAACCTGCGCATGGGCCAGACCCATGATTTCTACCATATCCTGGGCGAAATCGGGTTCGGGTCGGTCGCCGAATATTTCATCACGGGTGTGGTGACGGGCAATTGCTTTCGCCATCTCGGCCCGGAACTGGCCGGCACGTTCATGACCACGAACACGCTGATCATGTTCCCGTGGATGACGCGGACGATGCTGCATTACCCGGGCGCCTGGTCCACTCTGTGGCGAAACCTGACCTATGGTTACGAGATCGGCCAGCAATCCGATATGCTGTTCACCGCGCGGTTCGAGACGGTGCTGGCCATGACCCCGGCCGAAGCGCGCGAGGCGCTGGGTTGGCGCGGATTCCACGGACCGACCGACAGCCGCGAAGCATCGCTCGTGTTCGGCGAGGGACGCGAAATCATCCCCTGAACTGGGTGCGGCAGTAAAAATAGGCCGGGCCGCCTCGCTGGCGACCCGGCCTTTCTTTTGGGCAATGTGCCGCGATCAGAAATCGAGACGGAGATCGATGCCGTAGGTGCGCGGTTCGGCATAAACGATGCCTGCGAAACCGAGCGATCCGAAGTCGATGCCCGAATAGAGATAATCCTCGTTCGTGATGTTCTTGCCCCACAGCGCCACCGTAGCGCGCGAGCCGCCGAGTTCGAGTTCCGACACCGCCAGCCGCGCATCGAAGCGGCCGACCGAACCGTCCGAAATCTGCTCGTTGAACGGGTTCAGGCGATCGAGCGGATGGAAGTAGATGCGGCTGCGATAGGTCCAATCCAGCCGTGCGAGGATCTTGCCGAACGACAGCGCGCCATATTCATACTGGATACCGGCATTGGCCGTGGTGCTGGGCGAATAGTGGAAGCGCGCCTCATCGGCCACGTCCTCAAGCTGGTTGGTGCCCGCGTTGCGGATGACGAAGCTCTTGAACTTGCGATCCACATAGCCGCCGGTGGCGTTGAGCGTGAGGCCATCGACCGGTTCCGCCGTGGCTTCCACCTCGACGCCGGTATAGGTGGCCTTGCCGGCATTGACCGTGATGCTGGAAGCACCGCCGCTGCCTGCGAGGAACTGGCTGACCTGGAGATCCTTGTAGCGGGAGTGGAAGCCGGTGAGGTTGAAGCGCAGCCGGCGATCGAACAATTCGGTCTTGAGGCCGGCTTCGTAGGACAGGATATCCTCGGGATCGAAGCTGCCGCCCACCGAGCGCGGGTTGAAACCGCCCGCCTTGTAGCCCGTCGCGACGCGGGCATAGAAGAGCACGTCGTCGGTGATCTTGTAGTCGGCGCTGGCCGCCCAGTTGAAGCGATTATATTTGGAGCGCAGATCGCGGACGATCGCCGCGCTCTGATCGAGATGCTTCTGGTCCTCGGTATAGCGGATGCCGCCGGTGACGTTGAAGCGGTCGGTGACATGGAAGGTCGCCTGCGCGAACCCCGCGATCGATTCCGAGCTGTGGCGATAGGCAAGTTGCGGCGCGAGTGGCACGCCGAAATAATCGGTGCTGACGCCGTTGCCGAGCGGGATGGACGCGGGCGAGCGCAGCACCAACGTCAGTTCCTGCGGATTATTTTCGCGCGCTTTTTCACGGAAGTAGAAGCCACCGACGACATATTCGACCGTATCGCCGAAATTGCCGAGCAGGTTTATCTCCTGCGACACCTGTTCCTGCCGGCGGTTGTTGCGCGCAGCGAACAGATCCACCTCCCGCACGCCGGTCGGAATGAAGCGGTTGGGCGGAACGAGGATGGCAGGGCTGACGGTGAAGCCCGCGAGGCCGTCATTACCGTCGAGATCGGTGCGCGCGACGCTGTTCACCCACTGGCGATAGCCGGTGATCGACCGCAACGTCAGATCGCTCGCCAGATCATATTCGACGGTGAGGTTGTGGCCCATCACCTCATCACGCAGCTGGCCCTGCTGGAGCCGCAGCTTGTTCAGCCGATCACGCGAGTAAACAAGCGGGTTGCCGCCCAACGCTTCGGAATTGGAGAGGTAGGCCGCGATGTCGGCACGCACCGCCGCGAGCTGGAACGGCACCGAATAGCTTTTGCTGTCATTATAATCGAACGCATAGTCGATGCGGAGCGGGCCACCCCGATCGAGCCGCGCGGCGATGCGGAAGGCATCGACATTATAGGCGCCGGGATCATTGGCATCGGGCTGGTTGAGATCGTCGGCATAACCGTCGCGCTGCTTGTGCGCGTAGGACAGCTTGAAACGCAGCCCGCTGTCGCCCAGTTCGCCGGTATCGACGCTGGCGCGCGTCTGGATATCGTTGAAGCGGCCATAGGTGGCGCCGAACGAGGCCTTGAACGCATCCGCCGGCTTGGCGGTGATGAAGTTGACCGCGCCGCCGGTGGTGTTGCGGCCATAGAGCGTACCCTGCGGCCCGCGCAGCACCTCCACCCGTTCCAGATCGACGAGATCGAAGATCGCGCCGGCCGATCGGCCGATGACCACGCCGTCGAGATAGACGCTGACCGGCGAATCCACCGTCAGCACGGGATCGGATTCACCGATGCCGCGAATATGGACGGCGATGTTGGCGGTGGATGATGGCGTGATCGTGGTGGTGAGGTTGGGCGCCGCGGCGGTGATGCCGCTGATATCCGAAATGCGCCGCGCTTCCAGCGTCTGCGAGGTCAGCGCGCTGACCGCCAGCGGCGTATCCTGCAGGTTTTCGGCCCTCTTTTGCGCGGTGACGACGATTTCCTCGAGCCCCCCGGCGCTCGTTTCCGCCGCCGCGACGCTGCCGTCCTGCGCCAGCGCCGTCCCGCACCAGAGACTGAGCGCCGTCGATGCGAGCAACCAAGCACCACCCTTTACAACAACCGTCATTTTCACTCCCCACATTATGATTTGATAAGTTTCTGATGGTTCAGCGCGGCGTGACTTCGATCCGTGCGATCGTGCCGCTGAAATCCGATCCGCCCGGCAGGTCGACCACCTGCGCCCCGGTATCGCGCCCGATATCGAAAGTTTCGCCGAGCCCGGCGGCAACATAGGCCGTGCGCCCGATGCGGCCGCGTGCGACTTCACTGCCGTCGATGCTGATCGCCAGCGTACCGCCCTGCCCCGGCCGACCATCCAGCCGATAATCATAGACGAGCTTGTGCTTGCCCGGTGCGATCGCCGCCGACGCGGCAATTTCGAACCGATCTTCCGGCTTTTGCGAAGCGGCATGGACGGCAAAGGGCCGCCCGTCGCGGAAGCCGAAGCTCCACCCGCCGAAATGGCTGCCGCTGGCGACCAGAACGCCACGCGCGCCTTGCGCCGGCACGTCGATATCGGCGGTCATCGCGAAGGAGGTGAAGTTGAGCGGTGGCGCCTTGACCTGCGCAAGGCTGATCCCCGCGCCCCAATAGACATAATTGGCCGCCGGCCGCATCCGCGCCGCCGACGCGCGCATCGTGCCCTGCCGATCGTCGAGCGGATAGACATTGTTGGCGCGGGCTTCCTGATCCCACAGCGCCTTCAGCGCGGCCAGCCGTTCGGGATAACGGGCGGCCAGATCGTGCGCCTGGCTGTAATCGCTGCGCAGATCGTAAAGCTCCCACTTATAATCGGTGGGCAGTCCGGCCGATCCGCCCGACTTCCACGGCAGGCGCCCCGGCGTGGTGCTGGCCATCCAGCCCTGATCGTAGATGCCGCGCGTGCCGATCATCTCGAAATATTGGCGGACATGGCGTTCGGGCGCTGCCGGCGCATCGAAGCTGTAGACGAGGCTGGTGCCGTCAACCCGCTGCTGCGGCACGCCATCGACGATATCGGGCGCCGGAACGCCGACCGCTTCAAGGACGGTGGGCATGATATCGTTCACATGGGCGAACTGGGTGCGGATGCCGCCCTTGTCCGCGATCTTCGCCGGCCATGAAACGACCATGCCGTTGCGCATCCCGCCAAGATGCGAGGCGACCTGCTTGGTCCACTGGAAGGGCGCGTTGGTGGCCCAGGACCAGCCGACCGGAAACACCTGATAGCTGTTCGGCCCACCCATTTCGGGCATCTGATCGAGCAGCCAGGCGGTATCTTCGCGCATGCCGTTGGCGAGCGTGCCGAGTTCGTTCATCGACCCCGTGACATCGCCCTCGGGGCTGCCGCCATTGTCACCCTCGATGAAGATGACCAGCGTATTATCCAACTCGCCCATGCGCTGAAGTTCATCGAGCACGGTGCCGATCTGGTTGTCCTGATAAGCGAGCATGCCGGCGAACACTTCCATCATCCGCGCATAAGCGCGGCGCTGATCGTCCGAGAGGCTGGCCCAGGCGGGGATCGTATCCGGCCGCGGGGTGAGCACCGTATTCTTCGGCACGATCCCGGCCGCCTTCTGGCGCTTTAGGGTCTCTTCGCGCAGCCGATCCCATCCCTGATCGAACTTGCCCTTGAAGCGCGCGATCCAGTCCGCCGGCGCCTGATGCGGGGCATGCGCGGTGCCCGGCGCGAGATACGCCAGGAACGGTTTGCCCGGCGCCGCCGCCTTCTGCCCGTGCACCCATCGGATCAGATCCTGCGCCAGATAATGATCGAGCGTCGTCGCCATGTCCGGCGCGGCCACGCGGTTGGTGCCGCGATAGAGCGTCGGCTGCCACTGGTTGGTATCGCCGCCAAGGAAGCCGTAGAAATATTCGAACCCCATGCCAGTGGGCCAGTGATCGAACGGGCCGCTGTTCGGATCCTCCTGCCCCTGCGGGATATTGTGATGCTTGCCGAAGAAGGCGGTGTTGTAGCCATTGTGACGCAGCACATCGGCCACGGTTGCGGCCGAACGCGGCATATTGCCGTCATAGCCCGGATAGCCGCTGGCGGTGTCGGTAACGATCCCTGTTCCCACGGCATGATGGTTGCGGCCGGTCAGCAGCGACGCGCGCGTCGGCGAACACATCGCCGTGGTATGGAAGCGCGTGTAGCGCAGGCCATTGGCGGCGAGCCGGTCGAGCGTCGGTGTCGGCACCGGACCACCGAAGGTGCTGGAGGCGGCGAAGCCGACATCGTCGGTCAGCACCAGCAGGATATTGGGCGCGTTGGCGGGCGCCTGTACCGGCTTGGGAAAGGCTTGGGTGGAATCCGCGAAGGTAGTGCCGATCTTGCCGGCGAAAGGCTCCGCCGGCCGGGGGAGCGCGACCTGATCATAAGCAAGGGCCTGCCCGATACCCGTCGACGCGAGCGCCAGCCCGAGGAGCAGGCGCAATCCTGCGGCGTTCCGCATCTCAACCTCCCTGATATCATGTTATTTTGATAGTACTGTACGGTATAGTTTGATCGGTTGCAACGCGACGCCTGCTGGGCCAGAAGAGGCGATGGCCCTTCCCATTCCCGCGTCCGGATTTGACGCCATCCCGACACGAGACCGGCTGCTGAAGGCTGCGCAGGAAGAGATTCTCGACGCAGGGTTCTTCGCCGCCAGCACCGATCGCATCGTCCAGCGTGCGGGGGCGAGCAAGCAGACGCTCTACAGCCACTTCCCGTCGAAGGAGCGGCTGTTCCAGGAGGTGCTGCTGCTGACCGTGGCGGAGGCGATCGGCCCGGCGCCGCCGGCGGTGGACATGCTGGGGCTGGAGGATGCGCTGCGCGTCCACGCGCGCTGGGCAGAGGCGGCATCGTCGCAGCCTGCCAACCTGGAACTCTATCGCGCCAATATCGCCGCCGCGACACGGTTCCCCGATCTTGCCGCCGAACTGCACCGATTGCGCAGCCAGCCGACATCATTGGTCGATCTGCTCGTGCGCGAACAGCGCGATGGCCGCCTGCCGTCGATCGCGCCGGAACGTCTGTTCAGTTGGTGCGGCCTGCTGGCGATCGGCGGGCCACGGCAGTTCCTTGGCCTCGATCCGACGCCCGCCGAGCATCAGGCGCGCCTGAACGGCCTGCTGCAGATGTTCCTCGGCGGCTGGCGCGAGCCGCTGCCCGAGGCCCCTGCCCTGTCGACCCCGCCACCGCAGGATGCGTGCCCGTCGCGGGCCGCCCCCCCGGCAGGAAAAGGCGGCCGGCTTTCACCCGATCGCTGGACGGATATGCTGCGCTGCGCCGCCCGGCGCTTTTGCGAGGCCGGGTTCCGACAGACGAGCGTCGAGGAGATTGCCGGACTTTCCGGCATATCCAAGATGACGATCTACAAGCATTGCGGGAACAAGCAGGGGTTGTTCGCCGCCGCGCTCGACAGGGCGGTCGACGATCTGCTCGACCAGCGCGCGCCCTTGCCCGACGCGCCCGATATCGGCGCGGCGCTGGTGGAGATCGCGCTCGAACAGGACCGGCTGGCGCAAAGCGAAGCACATGTGCAGTTGATGCGCCTGCTCGTCACCGAGGCGCCGACGCAGGCGGCGATCGTCCAGCGGGCATGGCTGCGCCTGATCGCGCCGCCGCGTGAGGCGCTGGCCGTGCGGCTCGACCAGTGGCGCGCGCAGGGTGCGATTGCGGTGCCCGACTGCATGGTCGCGGCAGAGCAATTCCTGCTGCTGGCCGGACGCGGCAACCGCCGTCTGACCGACCGGATCGTCTGGGACGAAGCGGAAGCGGCGCAGCATGCTCGCGAAGTCGCCGCGATCGCCTATCGCTGACGCGTCGGATGGCGCGGCTTGGCCGGTAGATGACGACATCCTGACCGTCGACCACGCGCTTTCGGGATCGACCGCGCGGACCTCCGCTGTGACATCATCGGCCAGCCGAGCCTCAGCTCGGCCGGTGCGGACAGATCCCTAAAGCGATACAGCCGGTCGCTCAGCCTTCGACGGCAGGATAATCGGTATAGCCCTCGGCCCCCGGCGTGTAGAGCGTCGCAGGGTTGAATGCCGCCAGCGGAGCGTCGGCCCTGAACCGGTGGACGAGATCGGGGTTGGCGATGAACGGACGACCGAAAGAAAAGGCGTTCGCCGTGCCGGCTTCCAGCAATTGCGTGGCGCTGTCGCGGGTAAGGCTTTCGTTCAGGATGAGATTGCCCTGCCATACGGATTTCGCGAGCGCGAGGCTGTCGACCTGACGGTTCTTGACGTCGATGAGATGGAGATAAGCCAGGCCCAGCGGCGACGCGGCGGCCAGCAGTTCGCCAAAGGTCTCCGCCGGATTGTCATCGTGCAGGTCGTTGAAGGGATTGCCCGGACAGATGCGAAATCCGACGCGACCAGCGCCTACCGCGGCCGCCATCGCCTCCAGCGTCTCGATCACGAAGCGGATGCGGCCGTGCGCGTCGCCGCCATAGCCGTCGGTGCGGTGATTGGTGCCCGTCGACAGGAACTGGGCGGGCAGATAGCCGCTCGTGCAGTGCAGTTCGACACCGTCGAAGCCGGCCGCGATCGCATTGCGTGAAGCGGTCGCGAACTCCGCGATCAAGCCAGGAATCTCGTCCGTCCGCAACGCGCGGGGTTCGTCGAAATCGGCCATGCCGCTGTTGGTGAAGATCTGCCCGCGCGCGCGGATCGCCGATGGCGCGACGGTTTCGGCATCGGCGGCCTTGTTCAGATGGCTGGCGATCCGGCCGACATGCATGATCTGCAGCACGATCCGCCCGCCTTCGGCATGCACCGCGTCCGTCACCGTCCGCCACGCGGCGATCTGCCGATCGCTGTGGATGCCGGGCGTCCGCAAATAGCCCTTGCCGGTCGGGCTCGGCTGGGCGCCTTCGGCGATGACCAGCCCGGCCGATGCGCGCTGGCGATAATATTCGACGGCGATTGCGGCCGGGGCATCATCCTCATCCGCGCGGCTGCGCGTCATCGGCGCCATGACGATACGGTTGCCAAGCGCGATTTCGCCAAGCTGGACGGCGTCGAACAGAGTCATCAAGTTTTTCCCGGTGGATATGTGGATGGGAACGTGCCGGCCTATTGCACGTCGAGCACGGCGCGCGCCGTCTTGCGCAGCACCGTTTTGAAGATCGCCACTTCCGTGGGGTCGTCCGGCCGATAAGGGCGTTCGCTGCCAAGCTGCTCCGGATTGCAGACATAATGGAGGATGCTGCCGCTGAGCAGATTGACGAGATACATGGAATTGACGTCGGCAAAGCGCCCCGCCGCCACCCCTTCGGCGATGATGGCGCGCAGCAACTGCAGGGCATCCGACGAATAGGCTTCGGGCCGATCGTCGCCGGCCACCGGCGTCGCGCAGTTGCGCAGAATGATCCGTGCTGCCGTGGGCCGCGCCACCATGAAATCCAGCCAGGCTTCGGCCAGCAGCATCAGCTTTTCCCACGGGTCGTCCACGCCATCGAGACGCATCTGGGTCAGGCTCACAAGGCTCTGGTGAATTTCCTGGCCGAGCTCATCGAACAGCCGGCGCTTGCTGGGGAAATAATAGAAGATCGCGGCCTGTTTGATGCCAACCTCGTCGGCAATCGCTTCCAGGCGCGCGGCGTCATAGCCCTGATCCGCGAAGCTCGCCTCGGCCGCCTTCAGGATGTTGCGGCGCGTGATTTCGCCCTTGGAAAGCTTGCGCGGCGACGATTCGCCACGGCTGGACCCGGTGGAATGCATGCCGGGCACCATGGCAAGCCCGGAAGCGGGGGTCAAATTAATTTGTTAGTCAGTTAATGAGCGCGCGAAATTCGCCGGTGGCAACGCGATTAGGCGATTTTCCACGCCACCCCTTTCATCGTCATCATATTTTTCTACTTGCTAATAAGTAATTTTCAAACCAGCTTCAGACTGGTGAAGCGGGACAGGCCGGAACGAGCGCTGCCCGTGGGAGAGGAGAATATGATGGAAGGCGAACCGGGCGTTTCCTTTGATTTGTCGCGCCGCAACGTCTTTGCCGGGGGCGGTCTCGCCGCACTGGCAGGGCTGGTCGGCATCAATGCCGCCGTTGCCAGCACGGCGTCGGGTGGGGACGATGCATTGCTGGCCGAATTCGACGCCGTGCTGCAGAAAACGGGGGAAGCCGCCAAGCTGGCCTTCGCCCGCAGCACCGCACGACGGCCGCTGGACCGGGCGACCGGGCTGCTGCACATCCTCAACAACCTTGCGCTTGGCCTCGCCTTCCACATCCACGATGGCGATCCGCAGCACCCCGAATTGTTCCGCTATATGGGCCCCGATCGCAAACAGGGCGGCGACAATCAGGATGCACTCTACCTCGGCTTCGCGGTCGATGCCGCCCACACCTATCGCCTGTATGGCAACCGCGGCAGCGCCAAATATCTGTCGATCACCACGGTCGAACACGGCCCTACCCCATGGGGTGGCGCGATGGGGGCAGCCTTGTATGGCCGCGACCTCAAGACCGACGCCAATGGCGATTTCGAAATCATCCTGAGCGCGACGCCGCATGCCGGCAACTGGATCAAGCTGTCGCCGCGCGATTTCCGCATCACGATCCGTCAATTCTTTGCCGATTGGGAAAACGAACGGCCGATGCGCGCCCGTGTCGAGCTCGTCGGGGAAGCGCCCCCACCGCCCGTGATGAGCGCCGAACGGATCATGTCCGGGCTGCGCGCCACGGGCGAATGGATCGAAAGCACGATCCTCTTCTGGCAGCAGGCGATGGACATGTTCCGCCGGACGCCGAACCAGTTCGTCAGCTGGCGCAAGCTGACTGGCGACAAGGTCAACGCCACGCCCGGCGGTGATCCGGCCTGTGCCTATTGGAACGTGCCCGCCGGCCAGGCCCTGATCATGCGCACGCGGCCGCCGCAATGCGAATTCTGGAACATCGAATTCAACAATCCCTGGTGGGAAACCATGGATTATCGAAACCGGCTTTCGGGCACCAACATGCACCACGCCGTGCTGGAAGAGGATGGCGAACTGATCGTCGTCATCGCGCACGAAGATCCGGGCGTGCCCAATTGGCTCGACACGTCAGGCTTCGTCGAAGGCATGGTCGGCCGCCGCTGGATCTTCGCGGATAGCCTGCCGGAAATCGAATGCCGGCTCGTGCCGCACAGCGCCCTGCTCGATCATCTGCCCAAGGGCGTGAAGCGCATGACGCCGGCTGAACGGCGCACCCAAATGAGCGCGCTTCGCAACGGAATTTATAATCGATTCAACTGGATGTGACCGAGATCAGCTCGGCGGGGAAGGATATACATGCGTAAGAAATTGATGGCCGCAGCCCTTGCGGGCACGGCCTGCCATGCACCGCTATACGCGCAAAACCTGGAGGCGACGGCCAGCGGTGCGACAACGGCCACCGGGATCGAGGAAATTGTCGTCACCGCGCAGAAGCGCGAACAGAACCTGCAAGACGTGCCGATCGCCATATCGGCCCTCTCCCCCGCCTTCCTCGAAAAGCGCCAGATCACGTCGGTCGCCGATCTCAGCGGGCTGGCGCCCAATCTCAAGGTGGATACCGCCGGCGGCAACCGGACTTCATCGATCATCGCCATTCGCGGCGGCGTCCAGGGCAATCCCCAGATCTATTTCGAGCCGTCCGTCGGCATGTATATGGACGGCGTTTATATCGCCAAGGCGCAAGGGTCGCTTTTCGATGTCGCCGATATCGAGCGGATCGAGGTGCTGCGCGGCCCCCAGGGCACACTTTACGGCCGCAACGCGATCGCCGGCGCGCTCAACATCGTCACGCGCAAGCCGACGGGCGAATTTGGCGGCAAGATCGAAGCCTCTTATGGCAATTTCGATTACCGGCGCCTGCGTGGCAGCGTCGATCTGCCACGTCTGGGCATCTTCAGTGCCAAATTGTCGGGCCAGATCGCCAAGCGCGATGGCTTCTACCGCGTCACGGGCAATGCCTTCACCGACGAGGCCCAGACGCTCGATTCCCAAAGCGGCATGGTGCAGCTCCGCGCGGAACCATTCGACGCGCTGACACTCGATTATGTGTTCGACATCAGCGTCAACGATCAACAGGCCAGCGCCGCCCAGGCGGTGTCGGGCACGGGCTCGCTCGCCCCTTATGTCGAGCCGCGCAAGCGGCTGCGCGAGGTCAGCTTCAACAGCCCCAATTTCGAATATGCCAAGAATTGGGGGCACGCGCTGACGGCGGCGCTGGATCTGGGCGACATCGGCATGCTCAAATCCATCACAGCCCTGCGCAAGCAGACCTATCGGGACACGCTGGATCTGGACGGCACCCCGATTTCGATGGGCGTCTCGTCACGGGACTCCGATTACAAGCAGTTCAGCCAGGAGCTGCAGCTCACCGGGCAGACGGGTGATCTGAACTATGTGATCGGCGCCTATTATTTCGACGACGACGGCTTCGTGCTGAATCCGCAGTCCTTTTTCTCCGGCCTGTCGAACACGGATTCGCGCTTCGGCTTCACGACCAAGGCCTATGCCGCCTATGCGCAGGTCGATTACAAAATCACCGATGCGCTGACGCTAACCGGCGGCCTCCGCTACACGCACGAAAAGAAAACGGTCGAACGCTATCTCGCACGGCTCACCGCCGCCGGGCGCGTCGTCGTTGTCGATCTTCCAGAAGGCGTGACCCCGCCAGCCAAGTTCGAGAAGATGTCGCCGACGGCGACGCTGGCCTATGAGTTCAATCCGAACCTGAACGTCTATGCCCGCTATGCCCAAGGCTATCGCAGTGGCGGGTTCAACGCGACCGCTTCCAGCACGATCGACGTGCAGCGCATCTTCAAGCCCCAGGTTCAGGACACCTATGAACTGGGTCTCAAGTCGCGGCTGCTCGACAACAAGCTGCAGCTCAACATCGCGGCATTCCAGAACGACGTCAGCGACCTCCAGCTTTCGGTTTTCGTGCCCGGCATTTCGGCCTCCAGCATCCTCGTCAACGCCGGCAAGGCGCGGGTGCGCGGGCTTGAGATCGAAGCCGTGGCGCGGCCCAGCGATGCGCTGACGGTGCAGGCCGGTATCGGCTATCTCGACAGCAAATATCTGCAATATCTCGATGGCGGGATCGACGTCGCCGACAATCGCGCCTTCCCGCACGCGCCCAAATATACGGTGTCCACCAATGTCGATTGGCGGGTGCTGCAGGGCGATTTCGGCAAGCTCAACCTGATCGTCGATCTCAATTTCATGTCGTCTTATTATGTTTCGCCCAGCCCGCTGGTGCCGACCCTGCCAACGCAGACGCCCGCTTCGAAGACACAGAGCCCCGGCCGGACGACGCTCGATACCCGCCTGGTGCTGAGCGAAATGCCGATCGGATCGACCACGGGCACGCTGTCGCTGTGGGGGCGCAACCTGCTGAACGAAGACAATCCGAACTTCTTCATCGATTATGGCGCCAGCTTCCAGCGGTTGATCACCGCCTATTTTCCCGATCCACGCACCTATGGCGTCACGCTTGGACTGAAGTTCTGAACCATGGCGATCCTGTCCAGATCGTTCACCGGCATTTCCGCAACCACGAAGGGATTCCGTCCGATGCGTCATCACCTGACCGCCTCCATCGCCCCGGTGGCACTGGGCGCGCTGATGCCTGCCGTCGTTTCCGCCTTCCTCCTGACAACGCCGGTAGCCGCGATGGCAGCTGCACCGGCGACGGGAGGTGCGCTGGCCACGCCGCGCCAGATCGCGCTGGAAGCGAGTGCGTTGCGGATTCTTGCCAGCGCCCCGATGCAGGCGGAAATCCGGCGCGTCGAGGCACTGTACGCCGCCGATCCGCAAGGTGCCACGGCCACCGGCCGCGCCACCATCAAGCGCGCGGCTGAATCGATTGCGATGGCGGCCATTCAATATGCGATCGGCGAAGATACGGATCGTCCGGCGGTGCTGTGGGTGGTCAACGCACCGCATGCGTGGTTCGGGATGCAGGTGCCACGGTCCGGCTACGGCATCGACAATCCGGACAATGTCTATCGCAACATCATGGTCGATGGCGCCGCCCGCTACGAGATCCGGGGACAGGTCAAGCGGCCGGGCCCTGCCGAACTGCATTTCGAACTGCGGGATTCGATTCCGGGAACCGCCGCGATGGCAGCCGAGGGCGGCAAGCAGCTCGGCACGCTGCGCAACGATGCGATGCAGATCGCGGCGGACGGCAGCTTCACGATCACGCTCGACAGCGCACCCGCCAATGGCCGGCCCAACCACATGCAGATGCCGGCTGAAGGCAAGTTCCTGTTGATCGTTCGTGATCTCTTCACTGATTGGAAGACGCAGAATCCCGTCGCGCTCGAAATAGATCGGGTGGCGGGGCCAGCCGTCGCGCCTGCTCCGTCCGAAGAGGCGATGGCCCGCCGCGCGGCGCAATTGCTGTCGCAGATCGCGCCTTATTGGGTGGCGTATGACAACCAATATGTGTTCACCAAGCCGGTCAATCATATCGGTACGCCGCGCGTGCGGCCGGGCGGGCGCGGCTTTTCGACCGGTGGCCATTTCAGCCTTGCCGCGGACGAGGCATGGATCGTCACCCTCCGGTCGCTCGGCGCCGTGTCGCTTGGTTTTCAGATCACCGATCCCTGGGGTGTGGCCTATGATTATGTGGGGCGCACCAGCAGCCTGAATACGGCGCAGGCACGGCCCAACGCCGATGGCAGCTACACCTTCGTGATCTCCGCGCGCGATCCCGGCGTCTATAACTGGCTTGATCCGGAAGGGTATGCCGCCGGGCTCTACGCCGTCCGCTGGCAATCGCTGCCGCCGGGCGCCGCTCCGGAAGCGGCCGTCAAGGAATCGAAGGTCGTGTCGTTCGATCAGCTCAAGCAGGCACTGCCGCCCGAAACGAGGTTCATCACCCCCGCGGAACGCAAGGCGCAGCAAAAGGAACGTAGCAGGAGCCATCAACGGCGGCTCGAACAATAAAACGGCGGCGCAGGGCAGAATGATACTGCCCTGCGCACTCTTAGCAGCAAGGATAAGCCATATCAGCGGACTGCCATTGGAGCGCGAGACGGCGAAACGCTCCCGGGCTCACCGGCGGCTTCGCATTGCCAGGGCTTGCCGCGCAGCCGAACTCCTGAAAAATATGAAAGGTAGGCTGCGAGCAAAATGGTGGACCCAGGCGTCGTGAATTCCAATCTTCCTTCCGATCGCGGCGCGAACCCGCTCGAACGTCTGATTTCAATCATGGCGCGCCTTCGCGACCCGGTGAACGGTTGTCCGTGGGATCGCGAACAGACGTTCGAAAGCATCGCCCCCTATACGATCGAAGAAGCCTATGAGGTGGCGGACGCGTGCGCGCGCGACGATATGGCCGCCTTGAAGGACGAACTCGGCGATCTCCAATTGCAGGTGGTCTATCACGCGCGCATGGCCGAGGAGCGCGGTGCGTTCGCCGTGGACGACGTCATCGATGCGATCTGCGACAAGATGATCCGTCGTCACCCGCATGTTTTCGGGGACAGCCATTCTCCGGGCTGGGAAGCCATCAAGGCTGAAGAGCGCCGGGCTACCGGCGACGATGGTTCGGCGCTCGCCGGCGTCGCTCTTGGCCTGCCGGCCCTGCTCCGCGCGGAGAAGCTTCAGAAGCGTGCAGCCCGGACGGGTTTCGACTGGGGCGATGCCGATGGCCCGCGCGCCAAGATCATCGAGGAGCTGGAGGAAATCGAAAGCGCACCCGATGCCGACGCGCGCATGGAAGAGTTTGGTGATCTTCTCTTTGCGATGGTCAATTGGGCACGGCACATGGGCATCGACCCCGAGGCCGCGTTGCGCGGGGCCAATGCCAAGTTCGATCGGCGCTTCCGGGGCATGGAGGCGCTAGCGAATGGCGGCTTCGCGACCCTGGACCTCGCCGCGATGGATGCGCTGTGGGAACGCGTCAAGCAGGCCGAGCGGGCGGAACTCAGCGCGACTGGAAGCGCGCCCAATCCGCTTCGCCGAGCCTGACTTCGATCGCGAGTTGATCGCCGCTCATTTCCTGCGACAGCACTTCGCCATGCGCGTGCAGCCAGGCAATCGCGCTGCCATCTGCGGGATCGAGCATCAAATGATAGCGCCGGCTGCCATGTGTCAGGCGATCGGATATCGCCCGAGCGAGCGTTTCGACGCCTTCGCCCGTCATGGCCGAGAGCGTGACGACGTCTTCGCGGCGTGAGGCTTCCCCTTCCGCGTGAATGCGATCCTCCTCCGAAAGGAGGTCGACCTTGTTCCACGCCTCGATGATCGGCACCCCGCCCTCGCCCCGGACGATGCCGATTTCCGCCAGCACGGCTTCCACATCCGCCGCCTGCGCTTCGGTGTCGGGGTGCGAGATATCGCGGACGTGGATGATGATGTCCGCCGCCGTAACCTCTTCAAGCGTGGCTCGAAACGCGGCCACGAGCTGGGTCGGCAGATCGGAGACAAAACCCACGGTATCGGACAGGATGGCCTTGTCGATCCCGGGCAAGGAAATCTGCCGCATCGTCGGATCGAGCGTGGCGAAGAGCAGGTCTTCCGCCATCACCGTGGCGCCCGTCATCCGGTTGAATAGAGTGGATTTTCCGGCGTTTGTGTAGCCGACCAGCGCGATCACCGGCCAGGGCGCCCGCTGGCGCCGCGCGCGATGCAGCCCACGCGTACGCGTAACATTTTCCAACTCGCGGCGCAGCTTCGCCATGCGATCGCGGATCATCCGGCGGTCGGCCTCGATCTGCGTTTCGCCCGGCCCGCCAAGGAAGCCGAAGCCGCCGCGCTGCCTTTCGAGGTGGGTCCAGCTGCGCACCAGCCTGCCCGCCTGATAATCCAGGTGGGCCAGTTCGACTTGCAGCCGCCCTTCGGCCGTTGCGGCGCGCTCACCGAAAATTTCGAGGATCAGACCCGTCCGGTCGATGACCTTGGTGTTGAACGCTTTTTCCAGATTGCGCTGCTGAATGGGGGATAGTGCGCCATCGATGATGACGAGTTCGGCATCCGCCATTCGCGCCGATGTCGCAATGCTGTCGACCTGCCCAGACCCGAACAGGGTGGCGGGTTTCGGATCGCGCAGCCGGAAGGTCAGCTTTTCGACGACATCGACGCCGATCGCTGCCGCCAACCCGGCCGCTTCGTCCAGCCGCGCCTCGGCATCACGGCCAGATGCACTTCCGCGATCGGGAAGAGCCACGATCGCTTTCGCGCCGCGGCTCAGCCCGTCATCGTCACCACGATTGAATACGCTCAATCTTCGTCCGTATCGCTATCAACGCCACTCAGGTTGAGCGGGTTCGCCGGCTGCACCGTCGAAATGGCATGCTTGTAGACAAGCTGGCTCATTCCGTCGCGGCGGAGCAGCATGCAGAAAAGGTCGTAAGCCGCGATTTCGCCCTGCAGCATCACGCCATTGACCAGGAACATCGTCACCGGCTCACGCTGCTTGCGAACCGCGCTCAGGAAGATTTCCTGCAGCAGGGTCGGCTTGCGTTCGTCCGCGAACGTCTTGTCGATGTCCGAAAGGTCCAGCGGGTGTGCCGGCATCACCGTCGAAATGGCATGCTTGTAGATCAGCTGCGACTGTCCGTCCCGGCGCAGCAGCACAGAGAAATTGTCGAACCAGGTGATGATACCTTGCAGCTTCACGCCCTTCACCAGGAACATGGTGACGGGGGTCTTGGATTTGCGCAGCGTGTTGAGGAAAATATCCTGAAGGTTGTTGACCTTGTCGGCCATAAGTCCGGTCTCCGGATTCGTGGCGGGACATTGCCCGCATGAGCGCCTTTGCCGGCGTCGTGCTCGTCCCGCCGATCGCGAGACGCAGCAGACTTACCGCAGGTGCGAAGGCACGTCCATGCCCCTTATTCGTCACCATCCTTCGCATCGGCCAGGCCCAGCGTCTTGAGCTTGCGGTGGAGCGCCGAGCGTTCCATGCCGATGAAGGTCGCAGTGCGCGAAATATTGCCCGAAAAACGGCGAATCTGGACGCGAAGATACTCGCGTTCGAATGTCTCGCGTGCTTCACGCAGCGGCGTGCCCATGATCGATTTGGCGGCATTGCCCGGCACGATCCGCTCCTGATCGCTCAGCACCTCGGGCGGCAGCATATCGACATCGATGACCTGAAGCCGGTCGCCGGGCGCGAGAATGATCGTCCGCTCGACCACATTACGAAGCTGGCGGACATTGCCCGGCCATTCGTAGGTCTGGAGCGCCGCCACCGCTTCCGGCGCAACGGCGGGCGTGCTTACGCGGCGCTCTGCGGCAAAGCGCGCCACGAAATGATCGACCAGTGCGGGAATATCCTCGCGGCGTTCAGACAGCGCCGGCAGGTGAACGGGAACGACATTCAACCTGTAGTACAGGTCTTCACGGAACCGGCCCTCGGCGATCTCGCCGGAAAGATCACGAGCCGACGCCGAAACGACGCGGACGTCGACCTTGACGGTGCGGGTGCCGCCGATCCGCGAAAAGCTCTGATCGGTCAGAACCCGCAGGATGCGACCCTGCGTTGTGGTCGGCATATCGGCGATTTCATCAAGGAACAGCGTACCGCCATGCGCTTGTTCGAGCAGGCCGGGGCGGACGAGTTCCCCGCCCTCCTCCACGCCGAACAATTCCTCTTCCACGCGCTCCGGCGTCATGCGGGCAGCCGACACGACGATGAACGGCGCCGATGCGCGAGGGCTCCAGAGATGCAGCAGGCGAGCCGCCACTTCCTTGCCGACGCCGGCAGGGCCGCTGATCAGCACGCGGCTGCCCGTCGCGGCCACGCGCTTCAACGTCGCACGAACCGTGTTGATCGCCGCCGAATTGCCGGTGAGTTCGTCCTCTTGACCAATCTGAGCCTTGAGCGAGGCCACCTCGCGCCGCAGCCGCTCAGTCTCGGTGGCACGGGCCACCAACAGCAGCAGTCGCTCCGCCTCGAACGGCTTTTCGATAAAATCGGTCGCACCGCGCCGAACAGCCGCCACGGCAGTGTCGATATTGCCATGCCCGGAAATGACCAGCACGGGAATGGAAGGGTCGCGACGCTTGATTTCCTCCAGCAAATCCAGCCCGTCGAGGCGCGATCCCTGCAACCACACGTCGAGCAGCACCAGCGAGGGGCGCCGTTCGGTCAGCGCCGCAAGCGCGCTGTCGCTGTCCGCAGCGGTACGCGCTTCATAACCTTCATCCTCCAGCACTCCGGCGACCAACTCGCGAATGTCCTGCTCATCGTCGACGATCAAAACGTCCAGGCTCATTTATCCATCACTCTTCTGGCGGGTCAGGGCGGGGAGCGCCGCGGCATCGCCGTCGGCAGGCTCGGGGTCGTTGGCGAGGTCAAGCGGCCGAAGCGTCGCGACATCGAAGGTCAATGTCACTGTCGTGCCGCCGCCGTTGCGGTCTGAAAATACTATTGTTCCAAAATGTTCCTCAACGATTTTACGAACGATCGCGAGGCCGAGGCCGGTGCCCCGCGCCCGCGTCGTCATATAGGGTTCGGTAATGCGTTCGCGTTCGGGCGGCAGGCCGATGCCGTCGTCCGAAACGCTGATGCCCAGCCTGTCGCCTTCGGCCAGCACGACCATGGCGACGGTGCCACCACTGCCCTCGCCTCGCGCCTCGATCGCCTCGACCGCGTTCTTGACGATGTTGGTGAGTGCCTGCCCCAATTGCCTGCGATCGCACACCATGATCGGCGAAGGATCGGGCGCCTCCAGCGCAAAGCGGACCGCCGGATGCGCCACTTCATGCAGGAACAGGGCCTGACGCGCGATGTCGACCACCGATTCGGCCCGGAAGATGGGCTTGGGCATACGGGCGAAGGAGGAAAATTCGTCCACCATCCGGCGCAGATCGCCGACCTGACGAACGATCGTCCCGGTAAGCCGTTCGAACACGGCTTTGTCGGACTGCACCTCCTGCCCATAACGCCGCTGGAGTCGTTCGGCCGCCAGCTGGATCGGGGTCAGCGGGTTCTTGATCTCATGGGCAATGCGACGGGCCACGTCCGACCATGCGGCGCGGCGCTGATCGAGAAGCTGCTGGGTGATGTCGTCAAAGGTAAGCACCTGGCCATTGCCGGTGCGGACGAGGGTGACGGCCAATGTGCGGGGATCGCCGCCGCTGGCGAACTGGATGACGGCTTCGCGATCGCTGCCGCTGATCAGTTCACCCAGTTCAGGCGCGACATCCGCGATCGACTGGCCGACCGGGCTCTGTTCGCTGGTCTTGAGCAGTTCGGCCGCCGAGGTGTTGATCAGCCGAATGATGCCGTCTTCGTCCACGGAAATCACCCCCGCGCTAACGCCCGACAGCACGGCTTCGGTCAATGCACGGCGATTTTCGAGCTGCTGGTTCGCGGTGACAAGCGCCCCCGTCTGCTCCTCCAGCTTGCGGGTCATGCGATTGAACGCGGCCGCCAGCGTGCCGATCTCATCATGGGAACGCGGCAGTTTCACCCGCGCCGACAGATTGCCGGCAGCCACCTGGCGCGCGGCGCCAACCAGATCGGACACCGGGCGCACGAGGCGATCGGCGACCTTGAGCGCGATCAGGATCGCGGTGGCGACGATCAACAGCGAGACGACGAGCAGCGCGGCATTGAACTGGAGTTGAAGGGATCGGGAGCGGGCGAGCAGCGAGGCATAGTCGCCACGCGCGCTCTTTGCGCGGGCCACCGATTGCAGCACCATCGGATCGACCCCGCGCGAGGCATAGAGATACACTTCCTCTTCGGGATCGAGCCGCACGACGGTTTCGACGCGATCGCCGGCATCGGTGACGACGCGCGCGCGTCCCTGGCGCAGCTCCGCGATCGATGCGGCGGGCAGACGCAGTTCAAGCGGGCGATTATCGAGATTGGCGCCAGCGATCAGGCGCCGCGTCCCATCCGCTCCGATCGTCACCACCGCCGCTTCGGAAAGATTGCGGGCCGACACCTGCCAGGCCAGCCCCTCCGCGAAACGTGGAGAATCGACGCCGAATTCGGCCGCATAGCCATTCACGTCGCCGCCCATGGCGACGATATCGGCAACGATCCGTTGCTTGTTTTCCTCGACATAGGCCTGCGCCACGCTGTCGGCATTTTCGAGCACGGTGCGCGCCCGATCGGAAAACCAGAATTCGACGCCATATTGGAACAGCAGCGACGCGAAGATGACGACGAGCAGCGTCGGCACGCTCGCGATCACCGAAAACAGCGCCACGAGGCGCACATGCAGACGGCCATTGCCGCCGACGGGCGATCGTGCCGCTCTGCCCTTTGCCACGCGGCGGGCGAGCAGGACGAGCAGCGCCATCACGGGCACCAGATTGGCGACAAGCAGCAAAGCCACCAATGGCGGTGTCAACAGCCGCGTTGGCGTGCCCCCGCCGGTGACGATGAAATAGCTTCCCGTGGCGATTGCCACGGCAACGGCCAGCGTGCCGATTTCGAGCGCCGGCATCAGCCTGCGCCGAAACAGCAACGTCACACGTCTCCACCAGACGGAACCTTCGGTGCGGGGCAAGGAAAGAGACGCCGGCATCGTGGCAGCTCTACCACGATCCCGTTGCACGCAAAACACAGTTACAATATTTGCAATCAGCCTCGAACGATCAGCCCATGCGCCGCAGATCCGAGGGATCGATGCCCCGCTCGGTCAGCTTCTTCCTCAGGGTGTTTCTGTTAATACCCAATAACTTGGCAGCCTTAAGCTGATTTCCCTTCACAGCTGCGAGTGTGAGCTTGAGCAGGGGGCGCTCGACTTCGGCGAGCACCCGATCGAACAGACCATCCGGGGGAAGATCACGGCCAAAGGTGGCAAAATAGCGCGCGACATGATGCTCGACCGCATCAGCGAGCCCACCTTCCGCCGCAATAACCGGTCCCGCATCGCTGGCGATCGAGGTCGAAAATTGCTGATCGATCACCGCCGCCGTGATCCAGTCCTCACGGCTGAGCGCTGCCATGCGCCGCATGAGATTTTCAAGTTCGCGAACGTTGCCAGGCCAGTTGTGGCTGCTCAGCCGGTCGATCGCATCCGCAGTGAGCCGCTTGCGCGGCAAGCCGTCGGCAGCGGCGCGTTCCAGGAAATGGGCGGCAAGTTCTCCGATGTCTTCCATCCGCTGCCGCAGCGCCGGCAAACGCACGGGGACGACATTCAATCGATAATAAAGATCTTCGCGGAAGGCATTGTCAGCAATAAGTTTTGGGAGATCCTTATGGGTTGCGGCAATGATCCGCACATCGGTTCGGATCGATCGGGCTCCGCCGACGGGGTTGAATTCACCGGTCTGAAGCACACGCAGCAGCCGCGTCTGCGCTTCAAACGGCATATCGCCGATTTCGTCGAGGAACAGCGTTCCCCCTTGCGCCTGTTCGAAGCGGCCGGCCGTGCGCGCCGCGGCACCGGTAAAGGCGCCGCGCTCGTGCCCGAACAGTTCACTTTCGATCAGTTCGCGTGGAATGGCGGCCATGTTGATCGCTACGAACGGGCGCCCCGCCCGCGGCCCGAGATCGTGGATGGCGCGCGCCACCAGTTCCTTGCCGGTGCCCGATTCGCCCAGGATCAGCACGGTCAGATCGTTGGCGACGACGCGGGCAATCGTGCGATAGACCTCCTGCATCGGCGCCGAACGACCGATAAGCGGGAGGTCCTCGCCCCCGCCGGCGTCGATCGCATCACGGCCACTCGCGGCCCGCATGGCGAGTGCGTCGGCCACCGCGCGGGTCAGTTCGCCCAGGTCGAAAGGCTTTGGAAGATATTCGAACGCACCCTGCTCGGTCGCGCGGACGGCGGTGGTCAGCGTGTTCTGCGCCGACAGCACGATGACCGGCATGTCGGGATTGACCTCAAGCATCTCGGGCACGAGATCCAACCCGTTGCCATCGGGAAGAATGACGTCGGTGACGAGGACTTGGGGCGCGAAATCCCGCATCTTGCGGCGCTGCTCCGCCACGGTCGCTGCCGTTTCGACAACATGGCCTTCACGGCGCAGCGCCTCGCGCACGACGGTGCGAATGGCCGCGTCATCATCGACGACAAGAATACGCCCGCTGGTCATGCTTCGCTCGCGCGGGGCAGGAGGAGTCGGAAAACGGTGTGGGCGGGTGTCCCTTCCCGCGCATATTCGATCATGCCGCCCTGATCGGCGACCAGCTTCGCGACCAGCGCCAGTCCAAGACCGCTTCCCGACGGCTTGCTGGTCACGAACGGCTCAAACAAATGGTCCGCAATATCGTCCGGAGCACCGGGCCCTTCATCGATCACGCAGACCTCGATCGGCAGCGACCGTTTGCCGTCGCCACCACGCAGACGAACCGAGACGCCGTGGCGGTATGCCGTCCGCAACGTGATGATATTTCCTTTATTTTTCATTGCTTCTGCGGAGTTCTTAATCAGGTTTATAAGGATTTGAATAAGCGAATCGCGATGCCCTAGGACGGGCGGAAGCGATGGGTCGTAAGATTCGCGGATCGTGAAGCCACTGGCAAAGCCCTGCAGCGCCACCTCCCGAGCATGGCCCAGCAGCGCGTGGATATTCTGCGGCGAGAGATCGATCTGCCGCGTGTCGGTGAAGCCCTCCATGCGGTCGATCAACGCCGCCACGCGATCCACCTCGTCGCGAATGAGGCGTGTCAGATCCTGCGCGCCCTCGTCAACGGATGCTTCGAGAAGTTGCGCCGCCCCGCGAATGCCGGACAGCGGATTCTTGATCTCATGAGCGAGCATTGCGGCTGCGCCGATCGCCGACAACGCGCCCCCTTCCCGATCGCCGCGCCGGCCAAGGAGATGCGCCGGCGGCAAGCCGTGAACGGTGATGACTCGCCACCCCGGTCGATCGGCCAGTGGCCCGACCATCAGGTCGACACGCTGATGGCGATCCGCCGGAAGCACCACTTCCAAATCATATGCGGCAAATGGCGCATCGGGCGCCATTGACGTCAGCGGGTGGCCGATCAGCGTTTCGATATTCCGGCCGACAATCGCCCCACGGCCAAGGTTCAGCAGGGCTTCACCGGCATTGTTGACGTCACGAACCACGCCCTGCGCGTCGATGAGCAGCATCGGCGTCGGCAGCGCGGCGATCTGTTCGGCAAGATCAGGACGATCCGGTTCGGGCTGGGAGGTCGGGCTGCCCCCCAATCGGCCGAAACGGATCAGGCCGCTGCCTGGCAGAGCCATGGCGTGTAGAACTCTTCCAGCATGTCCAGAACGGTCGCCGCGCTCGGCTCCTGATTAACGCGATTGCGGAACTCGGCAGAGCCGGGTAAGCCCTTGGTGTACCAGCCGATATGCTTGCGGGCCATGTTGACGCCGGTAAACTCGCCATAATGCTCAAGCATCGCGCGATAATGACCTGTAATAACGCGATATTGCTCGTCGATCGAAGGGTCGGGAAGGCGCTGGCCGGTTTCCAGCCAATGCATCACCTGATGGAGCAACCAGGGCCGGCCATAAGCGCCGCGACCGATCATGATCCCGTCGGCCCCGGATTGCTCCAGCGCGCTGTCGGCATCTTCGATCGAACAGATGTCGCCGTTGGCGATCACGGGCACGGATACCGCATCCTTCACCTTGCGAATGAAGGCCCAGTCCGCCGAGCCCTTGTACATCTGGCAGCGTGTGCGGCCATGGACCGTGATCAGCTTGATGCCGACATCCTCGGCGATCCGCGCCAGTTCCGGCGCGTTGAGGCTGTTATGATCCCAGCCCATCCGCATCTTGAGCGTTACGGGCACCGAAACCGCGCCCGCGACCGCCTTGACGATCTCGATCGCAAGGTCGGGAACCCGCATCAGCGCCGATCCGGCGTCGCCGTTTACGACCTTGCGGACCGGGCAGCCCATATTGATGTCGATGATCGCGGCACCGCGATCTTCGGACAGTTTGGCGGCTTCCGCCATTTCCACCGGAGTGCAGCCCACCAACTGCATGGAAACCGGTTCCTCGATGGGATCCCAAGCCGCCTTCTGGATCGACTGACGGGTTTCCCGGATCGCAGCCTGGCTGGCGATCATCTCGGTAACATTCAGCCCCGACCCATATTCGCGCACGACCTTGCGGAAGGGCAGATCGCTGACACCCGTCATGGGCGCCAGAATCACCGGCGTGGCGATGGTGACATCACCGATCTGGATGGGGTTGAGCCGCGACATTAATTCATTCTGCCTAAAAAACTGGCAGTCGCCCTACTCGCAAAGGCGCTGGCGGGCAAGGCCAGCCTCGGCTAACGGGCGGGCATGACCCGAAGCACGCATATTGTCGCGCTCGTTGTCGCGGCCGGCAAAGGGGAGCGCGTCGGCGGCGATTTGCCCAAGCAATATTGGAAGATCGGCGGCAAAGCTGTGATCGCGCATGCGGTGGATGCGCTGGCTGCGCACCCAGCCATCGCCGCCGTGCACGTGGTGATCGGTGCTGGCCAGGAAGAGCTTTACAGCAAGGCAATCGGCACACGGCTGTTGCCGGCGCCGGTGATCGGCGGCGCATCGCGGCGCGATTCGGTGCTGCGCGGACTGGCGGCCATCGAGGGGGCGTCGCACGTCCTCATCCATGACGCGGCCCGCCCGAATCTGCCGGGCGCGGTGATCGACCGATTGGTCGAGGCGCTCGAACATCACCCCGGTGCCATCCCCGGTTTGCCGGTTGCGGACACGCTGGCGCGCGGAACCGACATTTTGGGTGACGTCGTGCCGCGCGACCAGCTCTATCGCGTTCAGACGCCGCAAGCCTTTCAGTTCGACGCCATCGTGGCAGCACACCGGGCATGGCCCGATGATCGGGAAGCAACCGACGACGCGCAGGTTGCGCGTGCTGCTGGTCATCGCGTCGCCATCGTGCCGGGCGATGCCCTTCTGGCAAAGATCACCTTCGGAGAGGACATTGCCGTGGCCGAACAGCGGATGGCCGCACGCATGATCGCGCGCACCGGCCTTGGCTTCGATGTCCACGCTTTCGCGGACAAGGCCGAACTGTGGCTTGGCGGCGTCCGCATTCCCCATTCGCGTGGGCTCGCGGGCCATAGCGACGCCGACGTTGCCCTGCACGCGCTGACCGATGCATTGCTTGGCGCCATCGGCGATGGCGACATCGGCAGCCATTTCCCGCCCTCCGACCCGCAATGGAAGGGCGCGGATTCCGGCCGCTTCGTGGAACATGCCCTTGGCCTGATCGTCGAGCGCGGCGGCATTGTCGACCATGTGGATCTGACGATCATCTGCGAGGCCCCCAAGATCGGCCCGCATCGGGACAGCATACGCACCCGCGTCGCGGCGCTGTTGCGGCTCCCCGAGCGCAGGGTTAGCATCAAGGCGACCACGACCGAGCGGCTGGGCTTCACCGGTCGCGGCGAAGGGATCGCCGCCCAGGCGATCGCCACGGTGAGATTGCCGGAAGACCTATGAGCCTGAGAGCGGAAGGAATTGACGTGCGCTTGTTGTTTGCCACGCTGCCACTGTCGCTTGCCCTTGGCGCGGCGCCGCCGGCCCTTGCCAAAGAAGCCCGGCAGTTGGAGCCTGCGAAAGGCGAGGCGGCTTCCGCATGCATCACGCGGCCCCAGCTTGAAGGGCTGATCACCTATGCCCTGCCCTCGTTGATCGAAGGCGTTGCCAAGAAATGCGCAGGCAGCCTCGCCGAAAGCTCGTTCCTGCGCCGTTCAGCACCGGCGCTTGCCGAACGCTATCGACTGGACAGCGACCGCCACTGGCCGATGGCGCGTGCGGCGGTGACGTCCATGGCCGGAACCGATATCTCTTCGCTTGGCGAAACAACGGAAAAGGCGATGGTGACCAGCATCGTGGGCGTAGCGATCGCCGAATCGATCAAGCCAAGTGACTGCGGCAGCGTCGATGAGGCAGTCGAACTGCTGAGCCCGTTGCCGGCGGCCAATCTGGGCAAACTGACGGCGATGCTCGCCATTCTGGGATCCAAAGACGATCAGCCCGGCGAGAGCGCCTTTGCCATCTGTCCTGCTGCGGGAGGCGAATGAAGTGCCCGACACGACCTTGCCATCCGTTCTCGTGGAAGCCGCGCGCCGCGTGATCGAAGCCAACCGCGCCGCCGGAAAGACGGTCGCGGTCGCCGAAAGCTGCACCGGCGGCCTGGTTTCGGCAGCGCTGACCGAGATACCCGGATCGTCCGACGTTTTTCTGGCCGGCTTCGTGACCTATTCCAACGAGGCAAAGCTCGGCGTGTTGGGTGTCAGCCTCGATGTGCTGGAAACCTTCGGCGCCGTATCGATCGCGGTGGCATGGGGCATGGCACGCGGCGCCCTGGAACGGGCGGATGCCGACACCGCGGTGGCGATCACCGGCATTGCCGGCCCGGATGGCGGGAGCGACAAGAAGCCCGTCGGCACGGTGGTTTTTGCGCGCGCCCAGAAAGGCGGGGATGCGCAGGATGTAACCGCCGACGCCCATGAATTCGGCGATCTGGGGCGGGGCGGAATCCGCCTTCAGGCCGCGCTGGTAGCGCTCGAACTGCTGATGCCGGGGGCGTCCGTTCCCGTGCCGTAAAGTTCGGCGGCGCGCTCTTCGAAGGCATTGATCATCTTGCGGAGCGCGCGGTCGAACACCTGGCCCGCCAGCATTTCGAAGATCGCCGATCGAAAGGCAAAATCGACCGAGAAGTCGAGCAGGGTTCCCCCCTGCCCGTCCGGCCGAAACCCCCAATCATTATGGAGATATTTCAGGGGGCCATCGACATATTCGACGCGGATCGAATCCGGGCGCCGCTTGTGGACGAGCGACGTGAAATTCTCCCGCAGGCCCTTGAAACCGACCACCAGGTCCGCGACCATCTCGGTATCGCTGTCCGAACGCACGCGCACGGCCGCCACCCAGGGCAGGAATTCGCGATAGCTCGGCACGTCGGCAACCAGATTGAACAGTTGCTCCGGCGTGTAAGGCAAATGGCGGGTTTCGCTATGCTTTGGCAAGCTGGGCCTCGCGGGCAGCGCGGAGCTTCGCGAAATCGTCGCCGGCATGGTAGCTGGACCGCGTCAACGGGCTCGACGCGACGAGCAGGAAGCCCTTGGCCCGCGCGATCGCGGCATAAGCCTGGAAGGTCTGCGGGGTCACGAATTCGGCCACCTTGGCGTGGCGCGGCGTCGGCTGCAGATACTGCCCGATGGTCAGGAAATCGATATCGGCCGAACGCATGTCGTCCATCACCTGATGGATTTCCATCCGCTCCTCGCCAAGGCCGACCATCACGCCAGATTTGGTGAAGATCGATGGGGCGTGCCGCTTCACCGTCTCCAGCAGGCGCAACGACGCGTAATAGCGCGCGCCCGGCCGGATCGTCGGATAGAGCCGGGGCACCGTTTCCAGATTGTGGTTGTAGACGTCGGGGCCCGCCGCGATGATGGATTCGATCGCCGCCTGCGCCTTGTTGCGGAAATCGGGGGTCAGGATCTCGATCGTGGTGTTCGGCGTCGTGCGGCGCAACGCCTCGATCACCTTCACGAACTGGGACGCACCGCCATCGGGAAGATCGTCGCGATCGACCGATGTGATGACGATATGCTCCAGCCCAAGCTCCGCTGCGGCATCCGCGACATGCTGGGGCTCCTGCGTGTCCACCGCGCGCGGCATCCCCGTCTTCACATTGCAGAAGGCGCAAGCCCGCGTGCACGTATCGCCAAGGATCATCACCGTGGCGTGCTTCTTGGTCCAGCACTCACCGATATTCGGGCAGGCCGCCTCCTCGCACACAGTGGCGAGGTTGAGGCGGCGCATCAGCTGGCGCGTCTGCGAAAAGGCTTCGCCAACGGGCGCACGGACACGGATCCAATCGGGCTTGCGCGTGCGGGGCGATGCGGCGGGAGCGAGGGGCTCGGTCATGCTGCGCCAGATAGCGACGCTTGCGCCCACTTGCCACCCCCCATGTTCCGACGCTACGGCGGAGCGCATGAGCGACTTTCAGGACATGATCGAAGGCTATCGCCGCTTCAAGACCGGCGAATGGTCCCGCGAACGGGCCCGCTGGGCCGAATTGGCGGAGGGCCAGAGCCCCAAGGTGCTCGTGATCGCCTGCTCCGACAGCCGAGTCGACCCGACGCGGATTTTTGATACCTCGCCCGGCGAAATCTTCGTGGTGCGCAACGTCGCCAATCTCGTCCCGCCCATCGAAACCGGCGGCGGCCATCATGGCGTTTCGGCGGCGCTCGAATTCGCCGTGACGCAGCTGGAAGTCTCAGAAATCGTCGTCATGGGCCATGGCGCCTGCGGCGGTTGCTCTGCCGCCCTGAGCCAGCGTTTCAAGGATATGCGCCCCGGCGAAGGCGGCTTCATCGCCGATTGGATCGACCTGCTGAAGCCGGCGCGTGACGAGGTTGTCGCCCTGCATGGCCAGGAAGGCCCCGCTGCCCATCGCGCGATGGAGGAGGCCGCGGTCAAGGTAAGCCTGGCCAATCTCCGCACTTTCCCGTGCATCCGCGCGCGGGAGCGTGAAGGCCGCCTGCGCCTCCACGGATCCTATTTCGCCATCGCGGACGGCGTGCTGCACGTGCTGGACCCCGAAACGGGCAATTTCGGCCCGGCCTGAACCGGCGCCGGCCGAAATGGGCCGGGCAGCGAAGGATTAGCCTAGAGCGGCAAAAGCAGGTGCATAGTGCACCTCGCCGCTCGTCACAGGCAGCGCGTCGCCCTGCAACGCCAGGGCCATGAAATGCGGGCCGGCATATTCGCACGCAAATCCGGCGGCTCGATCGGTTCGAAAACCGAAACGACCATAATAAGCCGGATCGCCGAGCACGAAGGCCCCTTCCCAACCACGCTCCTGTGCGACCGCCAGGGCCGCACGAATGAGACGATCGGCTATGCCGCGTTTGCGCGCCGCTTCGGCCGTGGCCACGGGGGCCAGGCCCACGGCACGGAACGGCGCCTGCATGCGTGAGAAGCCGACATAGGCCAGAATTGCGCCGTCAGAGACGGCTACGAACTCCAGCGCGATATCGCCATCGGCGCGCAATTGCGCCGTCAGTCGCGCCTCCTCCGGCCCGGGAAAGGCAGCGGACAGCAGGTCCGCGATGGCATCATGATCGCCGGCCGCCACCGGCCGGCAAACCATCTCCGCCATCGCGGCGTGCATCGTCAGCGCGTCAGCTTCTTGTAGGCCAGCGCCGTGGGGCGATCAGCGGCGTCGCCAAGGCGTCGGCGCTTATCCTCCTCATAAGCCTCGAAATTACCCTCGAACCATTCGACATGGCTGTTGCCTTCGAACGCCAGGATATGGGTCGCGAGACGATCGAGGAAGAAGCGGTCGTGGCTGATCACCACGGCGCAACCGGCGAAGTTTTCGATCGCTTCTTCCAGCGCGCCGAGCGTTTCGACGTCGAGGTCGTTGGTCGGTTCGTCGAGCAGCAGAACGTTGCCGCCCCGTTTCAGCATCTTGGCGATGTTGACGCGGTTGCGCTCACCACCCGAAAGCTTGCCGACATTCTTCTGCTGATCGGCGCCCTTGAAGTTGAACGCACCGACATAGGCACGGGTCGAGGCGTCGTGGCCATTGACCTTCATATAGTCGAGCCCGTCGGAGATTTCTTCCCAGACGTTCTTCTTGGGATCGAGGTGATCGCGGCTCTGATCGACATAGCCGAGACGCACGGTCGAACCCATTTCGATGGTGCCGGTATCCGGGGTTTCCTGACCGGTGATCAGCTTGAACAGCGTCGATTTGCCGGCGCCGTTCGGGCCAATCACGCCGACGATGCCGCCGGCGGGCAGCGTGAACGAGAGATTCTCGAACAGCAGCTTGTCGCCATAGGCCTTCGAGATGTTCTCCACCTCGATCACCTTGCCGCCCAGACGTTCGGGCACCTGGATGACGATCTGGGCCTTGCCGGGCGCGCGGTTCTGCTGCGCCTCGACCAACTGGTCGAACTTGGCGATACGCGCCTTGGATTTCGTCTGGCGCCCCTTGGGCCCCTGCCGGATCCACTCGAGTTCGTCCTTGATCGCCTTCTGGCGGCCGGATTCCTCGCGGTCTTCCTGCTCGAGGCGCTTGGCCTTCTTTTCCAGATAGGTCGAATAATTGCCTTCGTAGGGGAAATACTTCCCGCGATCGATCTCGAGGATCCAGTCAACCACATTATCCAGGAAATAGCGGTCGTGGGTGATCATCAGCACCGCGCCGGCATATTCCTTGAGGTGGTTTTCCAGCCATTCGACGCTCTCCGCATCGAGATGGTTGGTCGGTTCGTCGAGCAGCAGGATCGACGGCTTCTGGATCAGCAGACGGGTAAGCGCGATGCGGCGCTTTTCACCACCCGACAGATTTTCGACCGACCAGTCGGAGGGCGGGCAGCGCAGCGCTTCCATCGCGATTTCGAGCTGGTTGTCGAGCGTCCAGCCGTCGACCGCGTCGATCTTGCCCTGAAGCTCGCCCATCTCCTCCAGCAGCGCGTCGAAATCGGTGTCCTCCTGCGGATCACCCATCTCGGCCGAGATCGCATTGAAGCGGTCGACCATGTCGGCCACTTCGCGCGCGCCGTCCTTGACGTTCTCGAGCACATTCTTGGTGGGATCGAGCTGCGGTTCCTGCGGCAGATAGCCGACGGTGATGTTCTCACCCGGCCACGCCTCACCCGAAAAATCGGTGTCGATGCCTGCCATGATCTTCATCAGGGTCGATTTGCCGGCGCCGTTGGGGCCGACGATGCCGATCTTGGCACCCTGATAGAATTGCAGGTTGATGTTGTTCAGCACCGGCTTGGGAGCGCCGGGGAAGGTCTTGGTCATGTCCTTCATGACGAAGGCGTATTGGGCGGCCACGTGGCGGTCTCCGGATTAGTCGGTCAAAGCGGCGGAAAAATCCCGCCGCACCTAGCCGAGCGGCGAACGCTTGGCAAACCGGCGCGGCGGCCGATCGATCGCGATGCGATGTCGGGCAATCGACGATGTAGATAGTTGGGCGCGGCACGCGGTCAAGCGCAGCACCGCTGCTCGTCAGGGTCGATAGGCTCCTGCCAGCGCCCCTCACCTATTGTTTTGCAAGCCCCGTTCGGCCACTTGGCGGATATATACGATTTTCGAGGAGCCGTTGCCCTTATGCGCCTGACCGCTGTCGCCTGCGCCACCGCCGCCATCATGACGGCCCCCGCCCTTGCCCAGACCCTCGACGTTGCCGCGCTGCGCGATGCGGCGCTCAAGGACGAGATCGCCTGGAACATCACGGAGGGGCTGACGACGGAAGTCGGCCAGCGCCTCGCCGGCACGGAGGCCGAAGCTCGGGCACGGATCTGGGGGCTCGCACGCCTCAAGGCGCTCGGTTTCAGCAACGCACGGATCGAGCCGTTCGACATGCCGGTATGGGTGCGCGGCGAGGAAACGGCCGAAATCGTCTCGCCATTCCCGCAAAAGCTGGTGCTCGCGGCGCTCGGCAATAGTGGCGCGACGCCCCCCGAAGGCATCACCGCCGAAGTCGTCGCCTTTCCGAGCCTCGCGGCGCTCGAGGCCGCAACAGATGCGCAGGTGCGCGGCAAGATCGTCTTCGTCGATCATGCGATGGGCACGACGCAGGACGGATCGAGCTATGGCGCATTCGGCGCCGCCCGCCGGAAGGGCCCCTCGATCGCGAGCCAGAAGGGAGCCGCTGCGATCGTGATCCGGTCGATCGGCACTGATTTCCACCGCAACCCGCATACCGGCGTGCAGAGCTGGGCCGACGGTATAACCCCGATCCCGGCTGCCGCCCTCAGCCTGCCGGATGCCGAACAGCTCAAGCGTATCGTGGCACGCGGCAAGCCTGTTTCGATGAAGTTGGTGCTGACCCCGCGCAACATCGGCACGCGCCAGTCGGGCAACCTGATGGCCGAAGTCCCCGGTCGCGATCCGAAGGCGGGCATCGTTCTGGTCGGCTGCCACCTCGACAGCTGGGATCTCGGCACTGGGGCGATCGACGACGCGACGGGCTGTGGCATCGTCGCGGCGGCCGCCAAGCGGGTGATGGATGCGGGCAAGCCGCTGCGGACGATTCGCGTGGTGTGGTTCGGTGCCGAAGAGGTCGGCATTCTCGGCGGCAAGGCCTATCGCGACGCACATCGCGATGAAAAGCATGCGATTCTCGCCGAATCGGATTTCGGTGCCGATCGCGTCTATCGCTTCGACAGTTATGTGAATCAGGCAGCGCTGCCGGTCGTCGATCGATTGGCGGCGGCGCTCGCGCCGATCGGCGTGGCCCGTGGCAACAACGCGGCGCGCGGCGGATCGGACATTGGCCCGCTGGCGGCCACCGGCGTGCCTGTCATCGCGCTGCGGCAGGACGGAACGCGTTATTTCGACCTGCATCACACGCCGGATGACACGCTCGACAAAGTCGATCGCACGCAACTTGCGCAGAACGTCGCGGCATGGACAGCGATGATCGCAACAGTGGCAAATGAACCGGCCGAATTGGGGCCGGTTGCTCCTACCGGGGACGAATGACCGCACGAAAAGCACTTGTGCTAAGCAATTCGAGACGGCAGAACCTCTTAACCCTCGCTGAATTTGGCGTTGACGCTGACGGGGGCGACGCTATGGGGGGCCGCTGGGACGGCGTTCGGGCCGGCCCCTGATAAGAACTATGGGAGCTGCTCGAATGAAGAAGCTTAGCTTTGTTCTCGCTGCCGCCGGCCTGATGACCCTGGCCGCGTGCAACAACTCGACGACCGAAACCGCCGTCGAGAACGCTGCTGAAAACGCCGCCGAAGTGGTCGAGGCGACGGCCGACAACGCCACTGCGGCGATCGAGAACGTGACCGACAACGCCGTTGAGGCTGTCGAGAACGTGACCGACAACGCTGCTGCGGCTGTCGAGAACGCCACGAACGCGATGTAATTCGTCGCAATGCCCGTTCGTCGGGCATTCGTGAAAAGAGCGGGCGTCCCGGTTCGGGGCGCCCGTTTTCTTTTGCAGCTTGCGCGGTCGCAATCTGCCGACAAATCTGCTGCTTATGACGATATATCGCTTGTGCGCGCTGATCGCGGTTGCCAGCCTTCCCACCGCGCTCCATGCGGGGCCTTTCAGGCCGCCCGATGCCGCGCTGCTCAAGGATATCTCGGACCCCGCCTTTTCCCATGATGGCGCGATGGTGGCTTACAGCGTCGAAGCCGCCGACACGAAACGCGACAAGGCCACCAGCGATATCTGGGTCGCGTCCTGGGCAGAAGGGCAGGCAAAGCCGCTGACCCGCACACCGGCCGCCAGCGAATGGCAGCCAGATTTTTCCGGCGACGGCAAGTATGTCGCCTTCCTCAGCGATGCCGGGAAAAGTGAGGAAACGCAGCTCTGGCGCATGCGTGTTAGCGGCAGTTCGCCACGGCAGGTCACGCGAATCAACGGCGGCATCAGCGACTTCTGCCTTTCGCCCGATGGACGTGTGGCGATTGTCGTCGCCGAGGTCGGTGGCCGGGTTGGGGTAAACGACAAGCCGACGGCGCCACCGATCGTCGTTTCCCGCTTCCAGTCCAAGGAGGATGGGCGGGGCTGGCTGGATGCCCGCCGCAAGCATCTTTTCCGCGTCGACATGGCCAAGGGCACGGCCACCCAGATCACGAGCGGGGATTTCGACCATTGGTTGCCGAGTTGGTCGCCGGATGGCCGAATGATCGCGTTCGTGGCGCGCCGCGATGCGGCAGCGGATCGCGGGTTCAATTACGATGTTTTCGTGATGCCAGCCGGCGGGGGCGAACCGCGCAGGCTCGGACAGCATAAGGGCGCCGACCATAATCCCGATTGGGACGCCGGGCGGCCGCAATGGTCGGCCGATTCGCGGCGCCTGGCATGGGTTAGGGCCGGCGATGATCAGTGGCTGTGGTATTCACCCCACCAACTGGCCATCGGTGATGTTGCAACCGGCTCGGTTACGATGCCCGCCAATATCGATCGCTGGATCTACAAGCCCCATTGGACAAGCGATGGGCAGATCGTGGCGCTGGTCGAGCAGGATCGCGATACGTGGCTGGCCCGGCTCGATCCGGTCGACGGAACTGTTATCTACCTCACCCAGGGCGCGGGGTTCGCGAGCGATCTGGCGGTTGGCACCGGGGACCGGATTGCCATCGTCGAAGGCAATCTGACGACGCCCGCCCAATTACGCCGGGCCGACGGCCAGGTGCTTGCCGATCATAATCCCTGGCTTTCCGATCGCGAATTCGCCGCCCCGCACGACGTGAGCTGGATCAGTGATGGGGTGACGATCGGCGGCATCCTCACGCTGCCGTCGGGGCACCGCGAGGGCCAGAAGCACCCGCTGGTCGTGAGGCTTCACGGCGGGCCGGTATATCAGTTCTCTCACGAATTCATGCTGGACTGGCAGGTCTATGCCGCGCGTGGATTTGCGGTTCTGGCCGTGAATCCCCGCGGATCGTCAGGCCGTGGCTTCGATTTCGCCCGCGCGATCTTCGCCGATTGGGGCAACAAGGACGTCGCCGACGTGAAGGCGGGGATCGATCATGTCATTGCGATGGGCGTGATCGATCCGGCGCGGATCGGCGTTTCCGGCTGGAGCTATGGCGGCATCCTGACCGACTATATGATTGCGAGCGATCCGCGCATTCGCGCAGCGGTGAGTGGCGCGGGCATCGCCAACCTGTTTGGCGGCTATGGCGCCGATCAATATAGCCGCGATTATGAACTCGAACTTGGCACGCCCTGGGCCAATCCAGACGTCTATGCGAAGTTGAGCTATCCCTTCCTTCGCGCCGACAGGATCGCGGCAGCTACGTTATTCCTCTGTGCCGAGAAGGACCTGAACGTCCCCTGCCTCGGCAGCGAGCAGATGTTCCAGGCGCTTCGATCCCGCGATGTTCCAACCCAACTCGTGGTCTATCCCGGTGAAAATCACGGGCTGACGGTGCCGAGCTACAAGATCGACCGGCTTCAACGGCATATCGACTGGTTCACGCGCTACCTTGCCCTCAGCGAACCAGCGCCCCACCCTTGATCACGGCCTGAACGCGCTCCAGCGCACGAATGTCGGTCAGCGGATCGCCCTCCACCGCAATCAGATCGGCAAAGCGGCCCGGCGCGATCGCCCCCAGATCCTGTTCGCGACCGACCAGTCGGGCCGGTTCCAGGGTTGCCGAACGGATCGCCTGCAGCGGTGTCATGCCATTCGCGACCATGTAGGCGAACTGGCGGGCGTTCTGGCCATGGGGGAATACGCCAGCGTCGGTGCCGAACGCGATGCGCGCGCCCGCTTTCACGGCCTTGCGAAAACCCGCGCGCTGCACATCCGTCGTCTCGCGGTTTTTGCGCAGGATGTCGGCCGGCCATCCCTCCCGCCTGCCCACTTCCTCGATATAATCGCCGTTATAGACGTCCATCACCAGCCAGACGCCTTTCTGTTGGGCGAGCGCAATGCCTTCATCGTCGATCAGCGAGGCATGTTCGATGGAACGAACGCCCGCACGGATCGCCGCCTTGATCCCTTCGGCGCCATGGGCATGAGCGGTCACATAACGGCCATTGCGTCCCGCTTCCTCAACAGCGGCGCGGATTTCCGCCTCGCTCATCTCCAGTGCGCCCGGCTCGGTCCCCTGCGCCAGCACGGCGCCGGTCGCGATCAGCTTCAGAAAGTCGGCACCATGCTGGAAAAGGTCGCGCGCACGTTCACGCACCTCGTCCGCATTGCGGGCCACGCCGCGGCGCATGTCCGCCGGCACCTGAACATCGGCGGCGAAGCCCGTCACTTCGCCACCGCCGCCAGGCACCGTGATATAGGCCCCCGCCACCGTCATCCGTGGTCCCTCGACCCAGCCATTGGCAATTCCGTCACGGAGGGCCACATCGCCGAAGGCACGGAACGTCCCGACGTCGCGCACGCTGGTAAAGCCCGCGCGCAACGTATCGCGCGCATTCTTGACCGAAAGGATCGCCACTTCGGCCTGCGAATGGAGCAAGGGTTCAGCGACGTTGTTCGTCTGGCCGAAATCGGCAAGGTGCGTGTGCATGTCCATCAGCCCCGGCAGCACCGTATAGGTCGACCAGTCGGTCACGGGGCCGTCCGTGGGCGCCTCCTGCCACGGGCCGATGGAAGCGATGCGTCCATCGACGATACGAATGATCTGGTCGTCGAGCATCCTGCCTTGCTCGACATCCAGCAATCGCCCTGCCCGGACATAGCTGGTTGCGGCGGATGCCGCACAGGGAGCCAACATCAGAAATATCGCGAGCATGCGCAGGACGATGGCCATCCGTTCCCCCTTGTTATACGTCCGAAAAACAAGTGATGATGTGCCATCGCTCGCCCGCCGACGAAAGGATTATCGATGCGGATCAAGATGCTCGCTTCTGCCCTGCTCCTCGCCTCCGCATTGCAGCCGGCCACCGCCGCGCGGGCGGCCACGACCAATGAAGCAACGCAGAACGCCGCCGTGCTCGATATCCTGAAGAAATCCATTGGTTTCCGCACGGTTCAGGGCCAGGGGCAGGTTCCGGCTTATGCAGAATATCTGGCGGACGTGCTGAAGGCTGGCGGCTTTGCGGCGGAGGATATCCAGGTCCAGAAGCGCGGCGAAACCGCGACGCTGGTTGCCCGCTATCGCGGCACCGGCAAGGGCAAGCCCATCCTGCTATCGGGCCACATGGACGTGGTGGAGGCCAAGCGCGAGGATTGGGAGCGCGATCCCTTCGTCGCCGTGGTCGAGAACGGTTATGTCTATGGGCGGGGTTCGTCCGACAACAAGGCTGGCGTCAGCGTCATGGTTCAGACGCTCGTGCGGTTGAAGCAGGAAGGCTTCAAGCCCGGCCGCGACATCATTCTTGCGCTGTCCGGCGACGAGGAAACCGACATGGCGACGACCGCCGCTCTCGCCAAGGAGCTTAAGAGCGCCGAGCTGCTGCTCAACAGCGATGCTGGCGGCGCATTGCTGGATGAAGCCACCGGCAAGCCCACCGTTTATGGGCTGCAGGCGGGCGAGAAAACCTATGCCGATTTCCGCATCACGTTCACAAATCCCGGCGGGCATTCCAGCCGGCCGTCCAAGGACAATGCGATCTATGAACTGGCCCAGGCGATCGACCGGATCGCGGCCTATGATTTCCCGCCTCAAATCAACGAACTGACCCGTGCGACGCTGACTGCGGCCGCGTCCAAATCGCCGCCGGAGACTGCCGAGGCGATGAAGCGATTCGTTGCCAACCCCGGCGACGCGAAGGCAGCCGCGACGCTTTCGGAGGATCCGGAGTGGATCGGCACAATCCGCACGACCTGCGTGGCGACCATGTTGGAGGGCGGCCATGCGCTCAACGCCCTGCCCCAGTCGGCATCGGTGATGGTGAACTGTCGCATCTTCCCCGGCGTCGGCATCCCGGAAATCCATGCGAAGCTTGCCGAGCTGGCGGGCCCGGCGGCCAAGATCACGATCATCGGCAACCCGACGTCGAGCGACGCTTCGCCCTTGCGTCCTGACGTCATGGCGGCGGCGCGCAAGGCCGTCGACGCACGCTCGCCCGGACTGCCGATCGTGCCGAATATGTCGGCCGGCGCCACGGACAGCCTGTATTTCCGCGCCGAAGGCGTGCCCAGCTATGGGCTGGGGGTCACCTATATGAAGGCCAGCGACGATTTTTCGCATGGGCTGAACGAGCGCGTTACGGTGGAATCGGTCACCGGCGGTTTGAAGCAATGGTATGTCTTGCTGAAAGAACTGGCGAAATAAGTCGCATTGGACGCGCGCTCCCCTCCCCTTATCGGAGGGCAGCCGCGCTCAACCCAGCAGCGCGTCCAGCCAGCGCTCCGCCATCTCTGCCGCCTCGTCCGGCGTGAAGGTGTCGGGGGCAAGGCACAGTTCCAGCCAGAGCCCGTCGACAAGCGCGGTGATCGCCACCGCCTTCAATCGGCAATCGCCCGGCGCGACGCCATTTTCGGCAAGCAGCGCCTCAATCCCGGCGCGATAGCCACCATAGATGTCAGCATGCAGATGGGCGATGGCCGCATTGGCCTTCACGAGGCTCCAAAAGGCGATCCAGGTGGCGAGCAGGGCCGGATCGGCGATCGGCGCGCGAAAGCTGGCGACCACATAGGCCGACAATCGAGCACGCGGCCGATGATCCGCTTGCGCGACCGCAGCATCGAGCGCCGCCTTCACGCGTTCACCGACGGTGCGATAGGTCGCCGCGACGAGATCGTCGATCCCCGCAAAATAGTGCCTCAGCAAACCGGGCGACACGCCAGCTTCCGCGCAGATCGCCCGCACGGTCGCCGCCGCCACGCCGCCATCGGCGAGTTTGCGTGCGCAGGCGTCGATCAGATCCTGCCGCCGGGAATCGGCTTCCTCGCGGGTGAATGTGGCGCGGCTCATCGCGGCAATGCTTAGCGCAAGCCGGCTTGCGGTGAAACGCCCCTTGTTTTACGATCGTAAAACAGCAAGGGACGCGACCATGGCGACAGCATTTACAGGGCCTGCGGCAATGTTCGCCGACAGCGGCAATACCAGCCTGCCGGCCTGGCTTTACAATGATACGGAATATTTCGCGGTGGAAATGGAGCGGGTGATCCGTCCATCATGGCAGATCGTCTGCCATGTCAGCGATATTCCGCTGCCGGGCGACTATCATGTGCTGGATTATATCGGCGAAAGCGTGATCGTGATCCGTGGCGATGATGGCACGATCCGCGCCTTCGCCAATGTCTGTCGCCATCGTGCCTCGCGGCTGGTCGATGGGCCAACCGGCTGCGCAAGAAAGCTCGTCTGCCCCTATCACGCCTGGACCTATGATAATGACGGCCGCCTTACCGGCGTCCCGATGAAGAGCGACTATCGCGCGCTCGATCTGGACAACCACGGGCTGGCACCGGTGGATATCGACACCTGGCGCGGCTTCATCTTCGTCCGCCTGGCGGGGGATGGCCCGCGTGTGGCGGAGATGATGGGGCATTATGACGCGGAGGTCGCACCCTATCGGTTCGAGGACATGCGCGCCATCGGCCGCGTCACGCTGCGCCCGCGCACGGTGAACTGGAAAAATATCGCCGACAATTATTCGGATGGCCTGCACATTCCGGTGGCGCATCCGGGGCTGACCCGGCTTTTCGGCCGCGACGGCTACCGCATCGAAGCGAGCGAGCATGTCGACAAGATGTGGGGCGTGGTGGTCGACCGCCTTTCGTCCAATCCGTCCGAGCGCGCCTATCAGGCCCTGTTGCCGCGGGTGGACCATCTGCCAGAGGCAAATCAACGCCTCTGGCTCTATTACAAGCTGTGGCCGAACTTCGCCTTCGAAATCTACCCGGATCAGATCGATTTCATGCAGTTCCTGCCGATCAGCCCTACGACCTCGCTGATCCGCGAGATCAGCTATCGCCTGCCCGATGATGATCGGCGCGAGATGCGTGCCGCCCAATATCTCAACTGGCGGATCAATCGCCAGGTGAACAAGGAAGACACGCAGATCATCGAACGCGTCCAGCAAGGCATGGCGTCACCCAGCTATACGGTGGGGCCGCTTGGCGAGAGCGAGGTTTGCCTCGCGAGCTTCGCGCGCAAGCTGCGTCACCTGATCCCCGAAGCCAATTTACCTGAAGCACCCGTTGCGGGCTGGAGCCATGCCGCATGACCAAACGATATGACGCCATCATCATCGGCGGCGGCCATAACGGCCTTGTTTGCGCATTCTATCTGGCGCGCGCGGGGCTGAAGGTTCGCGTTCTCGAGCGCCGCCATGTCGTCGGCGGCGCGGCGGTTACGGAGGAGTTTCACCCCGGATTCCGCAATTCGACGGCCAGCTACACCGTCAGCCTGCTGCGTCCCAAGGTGATCGCGGACATGCGGCTGGCCGATCATGGCTATCGCGTGATCGAACGCACGATCAGCAACTTTTTCCCGCATGATGGCGGCTATCTCAAGCTCGGCGGCGGCATGGGCCGCACGCAGGCGGAGTTCGCGCGCTATTCGCAAAAGGATGCCGATATCTTCCCGGCCTATGAAGAGGCGCTGGAAGGTGTTTCGGAGGTTCTTCGCGATCTCGCGCTTCAGACGCCGCCTAATGCCGGAGGCGGATTGCGCGCCCTGATTGCGGCCGCCGTGCAGGGGCGGCGCCTGGCCGGCCTGACGGTGGAACAACAGCGTAACGTGATGGACCTGTTCGCCAAGAGCGCGCGCAGCTTTCTCGATAGCTGGTACGAGAATGAATATGTGAAGGCGGCGTTCGGCTTCGATGCCGTGGTCGGCAATTATGCCAGCCCCGATACGCCGGGATCGGCCTATGTGCTGCTGCACCACGTGTTTGGCGAGGTGAACGGCAAGAAGGGCGCTTGGGGCCATGCCGTCGGTGGCATGGGGGCGATCACCCAGGCGATGGCCGCCGCCTGCGCCAAGCTGGGCGTCGAAATCAGCCTCGAGGCCCCGGTCGCGAAACTGCTGGTCGATGGCGGCAAGGTTTCCGGCGTTCGGCTGGAAAGCGGTGAAGAGCTCGCCGCGCCGATCGTGGCCGCCAATGTCGGCCCAGCCCTGCTCTATCGGCAACTGGTCGACCGTGCCGATATGCCGCAGGAATTCGCCCGGCGGATGGACCATTACAAGGCCGGGTCGGGGACGTTCCGGATGAACGTGGCCCTGTCCGAACTGCCTGATTTCACCGTGTTGCCGGGCAAGGAAAAGGCTGAACATCACAGCTGTGGCATCATCATCGCGCCGACGCTGGATTATATGGATCAGGCCTATACGGATGCGCGGGCATTCGGCTGGTCCAAGCAACCCATCGTCGAAATGAAGATCCCGTCCACCGTTGATGACAGCCTCGCCCCTCCCGGCCAGCACGTCGCAAGCCTGTTCTGTCAGCAATTCGCGCCCGTCTTGCCCGATGGCCGCAACTGGGATGATGAGCGCGAGGCGGCCGCCGATCACATCATCGAAACGGTCAATCAGCACGCGCCGAACTTCAAGGCGTCTGTGATCGCGCGACAAATCCATTCGCCGCTCGATCTCGAACGCAAGTTCGGGTTGATCGGCGGCGATATCATGCACGGCCATATGTCGATCGACCAGTTGTGGGCGTCGCGGCCGATGCTTGGCCACGGCGATTATCGCGGCCCGATCAAGGGGCTTTATATGTGCGGCGCCGGCACGCATCCGGGCGGCGGCGTCACCGGCGCGCCCGGCCACAATGCCGCGCACGAAATTCTGGCCGATCGGAGCTTCGTCGGCCGCCTGCTCAGGCGGGCGTAGCGAAACGAGTGCGGCGGACGGCGAGGTAGATGGGGATGCCGGCGAGCAGCAGCACGCCGCCCCACGCCACCGCCTCCAGCCCGCAGCCGTAGAGCGTCCATAGTGTAAAGACCCCGGCGAGCGGCGCGATTACGCGCACCATGCCGTCGTTCGGCAGCAATTTGATCGCGGCCAGCGCCGACACCAGATAGGCGATCAGCCCCGCCGCGATGGAAACCAGTGCGATAAACGCGAACAGGTCCGTCATCGCCCGGCTATAGTTCATCAGGGTGACGATCGTCAGCAGCAGGCTGGATACGATATGGGCACGGGCCGGTGTGCCGCGCCGGCTGGACTTGGCGAGCCACGCAGGAAACACGCCGCCCCGCGCCATTGCCCACGGCACTTCCCCCTGGACGAGCACGAACCCGTTCAGCGTGCCGAACGCGCTGATCGCGGCAAACAAGGCTATGACATCGGCAGCCCCCGCCCCCCAACGCAAACCGACGAATTCGGCGATCGGCGCCGGTGATTTTGCGGCGGTGTCGGCCGGCATCAGCAAGGTGACGGCCGAACAGACCAGCACATAGACCAGCCCGGTAAAGGCGGTGCCCCACAGCGTTGCCCGCGGAATGGTGCGCGCCGCATCTTCCACCTGTCCGGCCGGGACGGTCGCGGACTCCAGGCCGAGAAACCCCCAGAAAGTGAGCGCGGCGGTTGCCGCCACGGCCCCCACCCCGATCTGGCCCGGCTGCCAGGGCGCGACGGCCGCCGCGCCGTCGTCCGACAGAATGATCGCCGCGACGATCACGACGGCCGCCATAGGCAGCAATTTCAACAAGGTGGTGACGACCTGCACGCGCCCCGCCGCCGCGACGCCGTAAATGTTGATCGCCGTCACCCCCCACACCAGCGCGACCGCCAGCAGTGCCGGCAATCCCGGCGTGGCGCCGATCTGCGGCATAAGCAACCCGATGCTGCTGACCACGGCTACCGCGATGGCGCCATTGCCGGACCAGAGCATCACCCAATAGCTCCAGGCGACGATGAAGCCGATCGTCGGGCCGAAGGCTGCATCCGCATAGGCGTAGGGACCACCGGCTTTCGGCAGCACAGCCGACAGGCGGGCGAACACGAAAGCAAGGCAAAGCGCGCCGGCGATGGTGATGAACCAGCCGAAAAGCGCATTCCAGCCATAAGGCGCCAGACTGGCGGGCAGCAGGAAGACGCCGGAACCGATCATGTTGCCGACGACAAGCGCCAGGCACATCCAGAAGCCCAGCGCGCGGGGAAGCTTGGCGGCCATTGCCTCAGTCCCCGCGCGCTTCGCCATGGATTAGAACTTCGTCCCCATCTTGATGCCGATCGTGCGCGGCTGAGTGGGATAGGTGTAGATCTTGCCGCCGATCAGCGTTTCGCCGGCGGGATCCCCGCAGACGCTTTCGCCGCACTGGATGGTCTTGCCCACCGCGCCATTCTTGTCGAACAGGTTGCGCACGAACAATTCCAGCGACCAGTTTTCGGCGGCGATGCCGGCACTGGCGTCAGCGGTGGTATAATCAGGCAGATCGCCGACGATGTCCCGCTCCACCAGCCGCAGATCGGTGGTGCGGCGGCCTTCATAAATCACCGATCCCTGCACATGGGCCTGCAATGATCCGATCGGGAAATCATAGCGGGCGAGCGCATTGCCCTTGAACTTTGCGGTGATCGGCAGGCGCGTGCCGGCAGGCGCCAGCAACTCATTTCCCGCGGGGGTCGTGCAGTCGAAAGCCAGATTGGCGACCGCGCAGAAATCCTTGGTGATCTTTGCGTCGGTATAGGCGCCGCTTAATGTGAATGTCAGGCCGTCCACCGGCCGAGCAGTGATATCCAGTTCACCGCCGCGAATGCGGGCATCGCCTGCGTTGCGGACTTCACTGAGGCCGTTCGCGCCCAGGAAGCTCAATTGAATGTCGGTCCAGTCAAGCTGATAGATCGCGCCATTGATCCGAAGCCGGTGATCAAGCCAGCTCGTCTTGAACCCGATTTCATAATTGTCGATGAAATCGGGCTGATAGGGCGGCAAGGATCCGCGCCGGTTGATGCCGCCCGGGCGATAGCCGCGTGACGCTGTCGCATAAACGAGCGCGTCGTCATTGAACTTGTAGGTCAGGTTGATCTTCTGGATGAAATCCGTGTCCTTGGTCCGCTTGTCGAGATTGGTGCAGGGTGAACCCTTCACCTGCGCAGGTCCCTGGCATTCGTAGATCGGGTTGGACGTATATCCGGGATAGTTATATCCGAAGAAGCCCACCAGCGAGTTGTCGTAGCGATATATGCGCGCGCCGAGCGTGATCGTGAACTTTTCGGTCACGTCAGCCGTAATTTCACCGAAGGCCGCATAATCCCGATCCTTGCGAATCTGCTTGGTCAGCCAGATATCGCTAGCGGTTCCAGGCACCGTGATCGAATCCGCGATGCCATCGATGATGTAATTCTGTTCGATGTTGTGCTTCTGGATTTGATAGAACAGACCGCCGATGAACCTGACCCTATTTTCGGCCGGTGATGCGATACGAAGCTCATGGCTTTCCTTTGTGAAGCGGTCATCCGAAACGATATACTGGTTCGGATTTACCAGATTGCCATCATTGTCATAAAAATATTCACCGGATCCATAAAGCGCATCGTAGAAATAAGCATAATCGGAATAATCCGACTGCCCACTCACGCGCCGCTTCAGATAAGCGCCGGCATAGGTGACATCGAAGCTGCCAAGCTTGCCTTCGATCGTCAGCGCAGCCTGTATCCAACGGTCGTTAAAGCGTTCGGGATTGAACTGCTGCACCTGCAATTTGCCGAGGCCGGATTCCTGGCCGAAGAAGCCATGGCTGACCTGCTTCTGCCCCATCACCCCAAGGGTTGTCGTCCAGTTCTCGTCCAGATCGACCTTCAACGCCGCGCGGCCGCCATAGGTTTCGACGTCGTTATAATCCTTCTCGACCAGATCGGCGTTGTCGAAGGCGATGCCAGACGAAGGGAAATTTAGCGTTCCGGGCACATTGTCGATAAAGCCCGCATCCTTGTCATACCAGCCGACCAGACGCACGGCCGCCGCGCTGGAGATCGGCACGTTGACGAAAGCCTCGCCGACATAGCCTTCGCCGCCATGGGCAACCGTGTTCAACTCCAGATCGGCGCCGCCATAGAATCCGGTCGTATCGGGCTTGTTGGTGATGATGCGAACCGTGCCAGCCTGGCTCGACGCGCCGTAAAGCGTGCCTTGCGGCCCCGCCAGCGCCTCTACCCGTGCGATATCGTAGATATGGATATCGAGCGCGCCCTGGATCGTCGTGATCGGCTGTTCATCAAGATAGGTTCCGACCGACGGCAAAGATGTGGAATGGTTGGCATTCTCACCCGATGCCACGCCACGGAAATAGACGTTGGAACCACCCGGGCCTGTCGTCTGATAGGACAGGCTGGGCAGGTAGCGCGCATAATCGTCGAAATCGGCGACCTGTAACTGCGCCAGTTTTTCCGTGCCGATCGCGGTGATCGCCATCGGCACGTCTTGAAGATTTTCGGACCGCTTGGTCGCCGTAACGATGATGTCGTCCGAGCGCACGCCACTCGTCTGCTGAGCATGTGCCCCGCTGGAAAGTATCGTGGACGCCAACAGCACCGCAGCACCCGCGACATGAAAATTTCGCGGTTGGATTACCCCACTGAACATCGCCTCTAACCCCCAATGCTTGAGCCGACTATGTACCGCTGTTGACGCGGCTTTATGGTGCGAAGCTGGAACTTTAACGGGGCGACGTCAATCGGCCTTTGTTGCAGGGCAGCAACAGTCAGATGGCAATTTTCGGATAGCTTTCATCAAGCCCCGCCAATGCCGCCCGCAGCGGGCCGAGGTGCGCGGAAAAGGGCTGCCACTGCCCCATGCCCGAACGATAGATCGGCTGGCGGACCTGTTCCGAACTTGCTGTCCGCACCGCCCGCCCGGATTCGTGGAAGCGCAAGCACGCCGGATCGAATGGCAGGCCAAGATAGGCGAGAAGGCGCCGGACCTCGGCTTCGGTATCGTCGACCATCGCCTCATAATGAACGCGATGCACGCGCCCCGGCGCGGCAATATCGATTGCCGCCATCAACCGCACATAATCGCGGTAATAACGCCCCATATCGTCGAGCGAATAGCTGAACGCCTGCCCGCGCGCGAAATGCTGCTTGTAGTTGGAAAAACAGCAATCAAGCGGATGGCGCCGTGCGTCGATGATCCTGGCGTGGGGCAGGATCGACAGGATCAAACCGACATGCAGCCAGTTATTCGGCATCTTGTCGATAAAATGCGGCCTGCTGGTTTTCCGATGAACCCGCGTCCGCTCGACATATTCGTCGCCAAGCGCAGCAAGCGCACCGGCGTCGAGGGTGCCAATGATTTCGGGATAGCAGCCATCCGTCGCCCGAATCTTCCCATCGCTCAGCCGCCTCGCCATCGCGATGATGTCCGGCAGTTCCTGCGTGCCTTCGATCATCGGATGACTTGCCAAAATCTGCTCGATCAGTGTCGATCCCGCGCGCGGCATGCCAAGGATGAAGACCGGATCGGGCGACGGGCTGCCTTGTGAAGCCCGCGCTTCGAAATAGGCCGTCGTATAAAGTGCAGTAGCGCGGTCGACCTGCTCGGTGGTGGTCTCCGCATCATAATCTATCAACGTCCGCCGAAGGTCGTTGCCGCGCTCATAATGCGCAAAGGCCAGGTCCGCATCACCCGCGTCCTCGCGCGCCTTGCCGAGCGCGAAATCGAGGTGAAAGCGGTCCTCCGGTTCCAGCGAAGATGTGGCCAGCGCCGTTTCCATCGTCGCGATATCGGTAAGGTCGAATTTCACGGTTTTTAGGTTGGCAAGGCTCCACCAGGCTTCGCCAAGCGTGGGGCGCAATGCAATACTGCGCCGATAGGCGTGAACGCTATCCGATTGGCGCCCTACCGTCTTGAGCGCGTGGCCATAGCTCATCCATATCTTCGCCTCGCCCGATCGCACCGCCAGCACGGCCTCGAACTGCGCGATGGCATCGTCAAAATCGCCGATCCGCCCGAGCGCGGCGCCCTTGAGGTTTCGATAGGCCGGATTGCCGGGCTCCCCTTCGAGCAAATGATCAAGCTCGGCCAGCGCCGCGACCGCCTTGTTCTCGCGATAGAGCACCGTCGCAAGGTTGAAGCGTGCGGCCGCAAAACCCGGCGCGAGCTCAACCGCACGCCGCAGCAGATTTTCCGCGTCGGCATAACGCCCGATCCGCCCGGCCAGTTCGGCAAGCATGCGCATGGCGGCGACATCGGTTGGAAACTGCTTGAGATGCGGCTTCAGGATGCGCTCCGCCACATCGAGCCGGTGGTCGCACAAGGCTTCCGCCGCCTCGCGCAGGCGCGGATCGTTGATGGAGGCGCGGATGTGGCGGGCATATGCCGCATCCGCCGCGTCATTGTCGCCCGCAAGGATCAACTGGTCGCCCAACGTTCGCCAGGCATCTGCCGAACCGGGAACCTGCACCACCGCGAGCCGCAGCGCGGCGATCGCAGCGTCACGCTGGCCAAGCGCTGCGTGCGCGCGGCCCAGCAACGCCAGCGCTTCGCCATGGTCCGGCGCAACCTCAATGATCGCCCGCGCCTGCTCAAGCGCCAGAGCTGGCCGCGCCGACAGCAATTCATGCCCGTGGGCGAGCGCGGTGGCCAATGTTCCTGTCGATTGCGCCGCGCCGCTTGCCATCGATCCCCAGCCTCCCCCGGCCCTGCATTCCTGGCAAGTTGTGGCGAGAAAAGCGGGATGCTTCAAGCGGGCTATATCGGCAGGCGCGCTTTCGGGAAGCCCTGCCAGCAGGCGTCATAATCGGGCTGCAATTCGGGCAGCGACAGCGCCTGCGCGGCGGGTATGAACGGCCAACGGCTTTCGAACATGAATGCCATCGTGCCTTCGATCTTGTGCGGCGCAAGTGACGCCTCGGTCGCGGCCGTCCAACTCGCAACATCCGGCCCGTGGCTCGACATCAGATTGTGGATGCTGAGCGCGCCGGGCGCGAAGCCATCGGCCTTGGCGTCATAGGCGCCGTGGATCAGGCCCATGCACTCGCTCATCACATTGCGATGGAACCAGGGCGGCCGGAACGTATCCTCCGCCACCATCCAGCGCGGCGGAAAGATAACGAAATCGCAATTGGCGACGCCCGGCGTGTCGGATGGCGCCGTCACGACGGTGAAGATCGAAGGGTCGGGATGATCGAAGCTCACTGTCCCGATCGTGTTGAAACGCGCCAGATCATATTTCCACGGCGCGAGATTGCCATGCCAGGCGACCACATCGAGCGGCGAGTGATCGAGGCGCGCCACCCACAGGCGCCCGCGGAACTTCTGGATCAGGTCGAAAGGTTCGTCACGATCCTCGAACCACGCGCACGGCGTGAGAAAGTCCCGCGGATTGGCAAGGCCGTTGGAGCCGATCGGTCCAAGGTCCGGCAACCGAAAATGGGTGCCGTGGTTCTCGCCGACATAGCCACGCGCCGAACCATCGGGCAGCTCGGCGCGAAAGCGCACGCCGCGCGGGACAAGACCGATCTCGCCGGGCGACAAGTCCAGAATGCCGAGTTCGGTCAGAAGGCGAAGCCTGCCCTGCTGCGGCACGAACAACATTTCGGCATCCGCATTGAAGAACGCGCGGCGGGCCATGTCGCGATTGGCGCGATAGATGTGAACGGTCACACCGTCCATCGCACCCGGATCGCGGTTCGATGCCATGCGGGTCAGGCCATCGATCAGGTCCGCATCCACGTCGTCCATTGCGAGCGGCGACCAGCGAAACCGGTTCGGCGCGAGCGGCTCGCCCTCCGCGTCAACTTGAAAGCCGGGCGCACCGTCATAAGGCGCGTAAGACCCATGGCCCCCGCTCGGCCGCAGCCGATAGAGCCAGCTTCGCAGATTTTGTGCCCGCGGGGCCGTGAAGGCGGTGCCCGATAGCTGTTCAGCATAAAGGCCAAAGGCCGGGCGTTGAGGCGAATTACGCCCCTGCGGCAGCGCACCCGGCACCGCCTCGCTCGAACAATGGTTGCCGAACCCGGTCAGGTAATCGGGCATGCGCGCCTCCCCGCCCTTAACTCAGGCCTCCACCTGGCCGGGAATGACGCCGCGGCGGATCTGGTCGAGCTCAAGGCTTTCGAACAGCGCCTTGAAATTGCCTTCGCCGAAGCCCTCATTGCCCTTGCGCTGAATGATCTCGAAGAAGATCGGGCCGACCATGTTCTCGGTAAAGATCTGCAGCAAAATGCCGCCGCCGGTTTCCGGCGCGCCGTCGATCAGGATGCGGCGCTTGCGCATTTCTTCCACGTCATGCCCATGCCCCGGCAGACGCTTGTCGATCAGATCGAAATAGGTTTCCGGGCTGTCCTGAAAGCGGACGCCATTTGCGCGGAGCCGATCGACCGTGGCGAAGATATCATCGGTCGCAAGCGCAAGATGCTGAATGCCCTCGCCCTTATACTCCTTCAGGAACTCCTCGATCTGGCTATGTTCGTCCTGGCTTTCGTTGAGCGGGATGCGGATCTTGTCGTCCGGCGCCGTCATCGCCTTGGAGAACAGGCCGGTCGCCTTGCCCTCGATGTCGAAATAGCGAATTTCGCGGAAATTGAAGATGCGCTCGTAGAATTCCGCCCAATGCGCCATCCGCCCGCGCTGGACATTATGGGTCAGGTGATCGAGCGTGTGGAGCCCGACCGACCGGGCATCGCGCGCGGCGCCTGGCTCCGGCTTGAAATCGACGTCGTAGATTTCCTGCGCGCCATAGCGATCGACGAGATACAGGTTCGACCCGCCAATGCCTTCGATGGCCGGAATATTGAGTTCCATCGGGCCGACGGGGCCTTCCACCGGCTTGGCGCCACGCTTCACCACCTCCGCAAATGCCTGTGCCGCGTCGTGAACGCGAAACGCCATGGCATTGGCCGACGGACCATGCGCGGCACGGAAATCGGCAACCTGGCCGGAAGGCTCCATGTTCAACAGGAAGTTGATGTCACCCTGCGCATAGCGGCGGACATTCTTGGAGCGGTGCGTTGCCAGGTGCGTGAAGCCCAGCGCCTCGAACAGATCGGCCAGCGCCTGCGGCTGGGGACCAGTGAACTCGACGAACTCGAACCCGTCGAGCCCGAGCGGATTTTCATGCGCGTCGACCATCAATCACACTCCACAAACAATGCCTATTTCGTATCATTGGAAACTAATATCCACAAGCCTCGGCCGCACCCTCGATCCGCCGCAACAGGCTATCCAGCGCCCCCCGCTCCCACTCAGCAAAGCCCGCCAGAAGCTTCGCCTCCATGGCCAGCGCCTCTGGGGCCACCGTCTCATAAAGCGCGCGCCCGGCGGCCGTCAGCGCCAGGCGATGGGAGCGCTGATCCGCATCATCGGCCGTCCGGCCGATCAGCCCCCTGCCCTCCAGAGCCTTGGCCGCCCGGCTGACCGTTACCTTGTCGAGCTTCGCACGTGTTACGATGGCACGGGGCGCCATCGCCGCGCCCTCTCCGAGGATAGCAACCACTCGCCACTCCGCTATACTGATGCCAAATCGCCGCTCATATAGCGTGGCGATGACGGCGCTCACCGCGTTGGTCGCTACCGACAATCGGTAGGGAATGAAATTGTCGAGCTGCAGCGCGGAGTGAGGCATGTTTCACATCATAAGCGATGAAAATTGCAGTTTCAAATGAAACAATATCAACCTTAACGACACCTAGCCCTTCGACAGCCCCTCGCCGCGGTTGTATCTTGCCATTGATTCGGAAAGAGAATGCAGGGTCGCGCCGCATCGCAAACGGATCGGATTCGCAACCCGCGGTCGGGCAAATCCGTAATCTCGTATGGGCACTTCCCTGTGCGCCCATGCGATCCTGACGGGGTGGGAGACGACATTGCGGAGCTTGCGTGGGATCAAACTGGCCCTGATTTTGGGCGCGGCAATCATGTCGTTCGCGCCACCGGCCCATGCCGCTCAAGCCGACCGCCCAAGCCTGCAGGACAGTTTTCGCCTGGGCGGCGAACAAGGCGTTCTTTGCCAGGTACAATCCACGGCCATCGACCCGGCAATCGCCGGCATGTTCGACAGGGCTTATGCGATCGTCTGCCGCGACGCCGCCACTCCTATCGGTCGCATCTACGCGCTGCGCACCAATGAAGGCACGCCTGTCGAACGTCTGCAGCAGATCCGCAACCAGAGAACCGATTGTGGCGCGCCTACCGGACAGACAACGCTGGAAAGCATCGGCCCGGTTTCGATCACCGATTGCCGGCTGAAGGGTAACGACGTTGATTATCGCGTCTATTCCGCCATTCGCGGCAAGACGCTCTACGTGGCCGAGGGTTTGGCCGGCTATGACAGCGCGCTGACACTTGGCCTGCGCACGATCGCCACCGACAGGATCATTCCCGGCACTGTCGACGTCGCGACGACCGCCGTTTCCGATCCTGCCGCCTTCGCCCGGGTGCAGGCCGGCACGCTCGATTTCGAAAGCGCGCTGGCGGAAGGATATCGTCGAAACAACAGCGGCTCTTATGCCGAAGCGGCGGAGTTCTTTGACGCCCTTCTCCAGCGGGCCGATGGCGGCAAGGTCAGTCAGGCGGCGCTGGGCGAGTATGTCATCAATCGTGCGCTGCAGAAGTCGAACCTTGGCGAGTTCGCCGAGGCCGACGCGTTGTTCGCGCAGGCCAGCACGATCCCGACTGCCGACCCGGTGCAGCTTCGCCTCAGGCGCAACTTCCTGGCGATGCACCTGATCAACCAGCGCAAGCTGGACGCGGCCAGTGCGGAGCTGGATCGGCCGATCGCCCCGGTCAGGCGCGATGCGGCAGCGGCCGAGGCAAGTGTGATCGACGCCGATGCGGCGGCCGAACTCAACAGCGGGGCGCCCCTTGTCCGCCAGCTTGGTGGTGCCGAGACGAGCACGCTGACCGTCGCCGAGAAAGCCGCAATCCTCGACGCGCAGGGGCTGCAATTGCGTGGCACGGTGATGCGCCTCAGCGGCCAGCCGGCCCCTGCCCGGCAAGCCTTCCTGACCACGCTCGCCCAGTTGACTGCGATCCGCGAAGGGCGCGTATCATCGATCACACGCCTTCGCGCCCAGACGATGGCGGAATTGTCGGCGGTGGCCGAGGGCGCCGGCAATTTCGGCGAGGCAGAGGGACTGCTGCGCGACGGGCTGGCACTGCTCAAGGCCGAATATCCTCGCTCGATCGCCGTTGCCGCCGCAGAGGCGCGTTTGGCTGCCTATCTCGCCCGTCGCGGCCAGAATGACGCCTCGATCGCGCTCTATCGCGACGTGATCGCCTCCGTGACGCAGAATGGCGGCACGACGGCCGGTTTCGAAAATCTGCTCGGCCCCTATTTCCAGCTGCTCGCCGGGATGATCGCGCAGCAGCCGAAGCTCGTGGAAGATTTCTTCCTGGCCAGCGAAACGCTCGTGCGACCAGGTGTGGCCGACACACAGGCGGTGCTGGCAAGGGAACTGAGCGGCGGCAGCGACGAGGCTTCGCGGCTGTTCCGCCAATCGGTGACGCTGACCCGCGATATCGAACGTGGCCGGATCGAATATGCCCGCCTCGCGTCGCTTCCCGCGCCGACAGCGGACGATCAGGCCAGGATGGCCAGCCTGCAGGAAGACATTCGCGCGCTGGAGGCGGATCAGGTCGCAACGCAGGCCCGGCTCGGCGAATATCCACGCTACCGCGCGGTTTCCACCCAGGCCATGACGCTTGGCGAGTTGCAAAAGGCGCTTCGCCCCAACGAGGCCTATCTGAAGCTCGTGGTCGTGAACAACGCGGTTTACGGCATCTGGGCAACACCCACGGACGCGACAGCCTATCGCGCGGGTCTCAGCGAGGCAGATCTCGATCGCAAGGTCGATGCGCTCCGCCAGACCATCTCGGTCGAGGAAAATGGCGAACGGCTGACCTATCCCTTCGACCTCAAGCTCGCGCGGGAACTCTATCTGGAACTGATGGCGCCGATCGACGGCCGACTGGCCGGCGTGGACCATCTCGTCTTCGAACCTGCGGGTGGAATGCTCCGCCTGCCACCGGCCTTGCTGGTCACGGAGCAGGCTGGCGTCGACTCATATTATGCCCGTCTGAAACAGCCCAAGGCCGATGACTTCGATTTTCGCGGCGTCGCCTGGCTGGCGCGCAAGGCCGAGATCAGCACGGCCGTCTCGCCGCGCGCTTTCCGCGACGTGCGCGGTGCGGCCCCGTCCGCTGCCAAGCACGAGTTTCTGGGCCTCGGCCAGAATGCGCCGGTCAATCCGTTCGTCCAGCTGACGTCCAGCCGCAGCGTCTCGTCAGAAGGGGCGATCAATTGCGATTGGCCGCTCGATGCCTGGAATGCGCCGATCAAGGCAACCGAACTCAAGACGGCCGAAGCCATCATCGGCGGCGGACAGTCCGCCGTGATCACGGGCGCCGATTTCACCGACACCGCCGTGCTCGCCAAGGCCGACCTCAATCAGTATCGCATCCTGCACTTCGCCACGCATGGGCTGGTCACCGCGCCGCGCCCGGAATGCCCCGCTCGCCCGGCATTGCTCACCTCGTTCGGCGGCGCCCAGTCAGATGGGTTGCTGACCTTCAAGGAGATTTACGATCTCCGCCTCGATGCGGATCTCGTCATCCTCTCGGCCTGCGATACGGCCGGCAAGGCGACCGTTGCCGCGACGCGCGAGGCCGGGATCACCAGCGGCGGGGGCAATGCGCTCGATGGTCTCGTGCGCGCCTTCATCGGCGCCGGCGGACGATCGGTGCTGGCCAGCCACTGGCCCGCGCCGGACGATTTTCAGGCAACGGAGCGTCTGATCGCCAGCCTTTACGAGGCGAAGCCCGGCACGTCGGTTGCCGGCGCCTTGCGCAAGGGCCAATCCATGCTGATGGCGGACGCCGCGACCTCGCACCCATATTATTGGGCCGATTTCGTGATCATCGGCGATGGTGCGCAACCCGTGCTCAAGGCGCGCTGAGCGTTCGATGGCGACGGGGGCAGAACAGGTTTCGGCCGGGGCGACCGAAAAACTGACACGATCCGCGCGGGGGCTGCGGACGCGTATGCACCAAACGTGGCGCAAGGTCGGGCCATGGCGGCTGGCGATCACATTCCTGTTCCTCGCCCTGGCGCTGTTCATCGCGCGCTACAGCTGGGAACGGGTGCCGATCGCGGCGGACATCGAGCGGATGCTCTACGACGTCCGTTCGACATCGATGGCACCGCGTGTCGCCCAGGACGACCGGATCGTCATGGTCGTGTTCAACGATCAGACGTTGATCGAAACCGGCCGCCGCTCCCCCCTTGATCGCGTGACGCTGGCCAAGGCACTGGCCAAGCTCGACACGCTCGGGGCGAAGGGCATCGGCATCGATATTCTGATCGATCAGGCCACACCCGAAGACCAGCAACTCGTCGACGCCTTCAAGGCGCTCCGCACACCAACCTATCTTGCCTTCGTATCCGCGGAAACAAATCCCGATTTCGTGGAATATGGGCAGGAGGAGTTCCTCCGCGCCTTTCAGCAATCCATCGCCGGCGGCGCGGTGAAGCCCGCCAGCGTGCTTTTCGAATCCGACCTGACCGATAATGTGATCCGCAGTTGGCCCAATCAGCCGACGAGCCTGCCTGCGCTATTGTCGAACGCCCTCACCCCCGTTCACCCGGAGTTCCGCCAGTATATCGGCGCCATTCGCTTCCGCTATCCGGCCGATCCCGAGCGCCCCGTCTTCGCCAAACTGCCGATCCAGCTTTTCACCGGCGATTTCCCGGCGGAAGCGTTGCGCGATCAGATCGCGGGCCGTTACGTGCTGATCGGCGGCGATATCTTCGATGTCGATCAGTTCGAGACGCCGGCCACACGGGTTCAGGGCGGCACCACCATCGGGCTTGAAGTGCATGCCCATATGCTCGCCCAATTGCTCGATGGGGCGATGTTCAAGGCAGTATCGCCCTCGATGCTCTGGGCCGCCGCCATTCTGGTGGTCCTGGCCGGCGCGTTGACGGCGATGCTCGATGTGCGGCCATGGCTGCTTGGGCTGATCCTGCTCGCCCAGATCGCGATCATCCTGCTGATCCCCTATTGGGCGCAGGCGCGTGATGTGGACACCCAATATCTGCCGGTGTTCGGATGGGTGGCGGGCTGGTTCATCGCCTTCGCCGCCGTCGGAACCGCAGCGCGTGCCGTCGGATCGGAGCAGCGCCGTTTCGCGCAGTCCGCGCTCGGCAAATATCTGCCTCGCGACGTCGCGAACCTGATCATGCGCGATCCCGATCGCCTTGCGCTGCACGGCGAAAAACGGGAAATCTACGCACTGTTCACCGATCTCGAGGGGTTCACCAAGCTCAGCCACGCGATCGCGCCGGAAATGGTGGCGTTCCTGCTCAACCGTTATCTCGACATGTTGAGCGAAACCGTGCTCCGCCATGGCGGCACGATCGACAAGTTCGTCGGCGACGCCGTCGTCGCTTTCTGGGGTGCGCCGATCTCACGGGTGGACGATCCGGATCGCGCGGTCGAAGCCGCAATTGCGATGTATGAAGCAGGCGAAGCCTTTCGTCGTTCGGCGCCCGATGGCGTGCCGCCGATCGGTTGCACACGCGTCGGGCTGCATTTCGGCGAAGCGATCGTCGGCAATTTTGGCGGCGAAGGTCGCATCCAATATACCGCGCTCGGCGACAGCATGAACGCCGCGGCCCGGCTGGAAAGCGCCAACAAGCAGTTGAAAACAACCGTTCTTGTCAGCGAAACGGTCGCCAAAAGATCGACCTTCTCGCACTTTCGCCCCATGGGCCGCGTGGCCGTACGCGGCCGATCGACCCCTTTCGCCGTATATGAACCTGTGCCGCACCTGCCCGAAGCGGATGTGACGCGTCTCACAGCTTTGGTGGAGCGGTTCGACAATGGTGACAAAACTGCTTTGGAAGAACTTGAAAGCTATGCGTCAGACCATCCGGAGGATGCGGCCATCGCCAATCTGGTATACCGTCTGCACGAAGTGGGACCGGGAGGAAGCTTTGTCTTGGATTGATGTTTTTAAGCCGTCGGCGGCCGTTGCGGCGCTGATGATCGCGAGCGTCGGCACGGCGGCTTCCGCCGCGACGCTGGTTGTGCGTTCGAGCGGGCCTTCGGCCAAGGCCTATCCCGCCGGCAAGCAGCTTGCGGATAATAGCCAGATCGCGCTGCGGGCAGGCGATCAGGTCGTGATCCTCGACAGCAAGGGCACGCGCACGTTGAAGGGGCCAGGCACGTTCAGCCCGACCGTCTCCTCCAATCAGGCGAGCGACTCGCGCGAAACGTTCGCCCAGGTTTCGAGCCGCAGGGCGCGCCCCGGGGCCACGCGTGGCGTCACGCCGCCGCCGGCCCCGACGGCCGTCCGCAACCCGAACATCTGGTTCGTCGATGTCGAGCGTTCGGCAACCGTCTGCGTCGCCGATCCCACGGCGATCACGATGTGGCGGGCCAATGGCGGCGAAGCCACCAGCGCCACGCTCACCGATGCCGGCAGCGGCAAGAGCGAGGTCGTGCAATGGTCGATCGGCCAATCGCAAAAGCCCTGGCCGGCTTCCCTGCCTGTCACCGAAGGCGCGCGCTACAAGGTGAGCTGGCAGGGCCAGAACGCCCAGAGCGAGCTGCGTTTCGCGCTGATGGGCGCCAACACGGCGGGGCTTGAGGACATGGCCTCGAAGCTGATCACCAAGGGCTGCGATGCCCAGCTGGATCTGCTGATCGAAACCGTGGCCATCCCGGATTCCCCGGCGAGCTGAAGCGCGAAACCCAGCCCGGCGCAGCTTGAACTGGCGGCGCCGGACTGGTATTTAAGCCCTTGTGCGGGATGGAAGAAAATTCCACCCGACGCACCTTCCGGGTCGCGGAGGTGCAGGCTCGCGCGGGACCGGCTTTTCGGCCTTGTGAAGCCGACAGGCGATACAGCGCACCCGCTCGCGGGTGTTCGATATTAAGCGAAATGATGGTGGGCCGGGCGGAAAGTAGCTCGGTCGCAGGCGGCCTTATGCGGTCGTCGCACTAAAGGGGCCGCAAGGGGGCACGAATGAAGGCCATTGGTGGATCTGGCGGATCCCTTATTGCGATCGCGATGCTGGTCGCGACAACGCCGGCAGACGCTCAGGTCGTCGCCCCGACCCGCGAGGAGATCAACCGCCCGCCCGTGGCGCCGATTGAACGTGCGCCATCCCGGTTGACGGTGGAGGGCGGTGTCGAGCGGGCGCCCTGCCCGCTTGCTGATGCACGCTTCAAGGATATCGCGATCACGGTGTCGGCAGTGCAGTTCGACAATCTCCGCGTCGTCGCGCCGGAAGTGCTGCGCCCTGCCTACGAAGCCCATCTCGGGAAATCGGTGCCGATCGCCACGGTCTGCGAAATACGCGATGCGGCGGCGACGATCCTGCGTCGCGCCGGTTATCTCGCGGCGGTTCAGGTGCCAGCGCAGCGCATCGAAAACGGCGTCGTCCATTTCGACGTACTGATGGCCAAGCTGGTCGCCATTCAGGTGCGCGGCGATGCCGGGCGGGCGGAAAAGCTGATCGCCGGCTATCTTGAAGAACTGAAAGGCCAGGAGGTCTTTAACGAGAAGGACGCGGAGCGCTACCTTCTCCTCGCCCGTGATCTGCCGGGCTTCGACGTGCGGCTGATGCTGCGGCCCGCCGGCACGGCGCCCGGCGAGGTGATCGGCGAGGTTTCCGTCCAGAAAACGCCGTTCGTCATCGATGCCAGCGTGCAGAATTCGGGTCGCATCAGGTAGGCCGCTGGGGTGGCCAGCTGCGCGGCGAATTTTACGACCTGCTCGGCCTCGGCGACCGCGCGACGGTCGGCTTTTACGCCACGCCCGAGTGGGACGAACAACGCGTCCTCCAACTCGGCTACGATATGCGGCTGGGCAGCGAAGGGCTCACGCTCGGCGCGCGGTTCACCAACGCCTGGTCGAAACCCGATCTCGGTGATCCGGCCAATGGGCGCATCAAATCTGAAACCATGGTCGCCGGGCTGGAACTGGGCTATCCAGTGCTGCGCCGTCAGGATGCGAATGTCCGCGCGGCCCTGGGCTTCGAATATATCGACCAGAATGTCCGTTTCGGCCGATCAGGCGGTTTCGTTCCGCTGACCCGCGATCATCTTCGCGTGCTCTACGGCCGCATCGATTTCGACATGATCGATCGGTCGAGCCTGGCGAGCCTGGCCGGTTACAGTGCCGGCGAACCCCAATGGCGATTTGCCGGTTCGCTCGAATATCGTTTCGGCCTCGATATTTTCGATGCCAGCAATGGTTGCGGCGCACGGCCCTATCTGCGCTGCTTCATCAACGGCGCGGTTCCGCCGAGCCGGGTGGAGGCCGATCCCACGGCCGCCCTCGTCCGGTTCAGCGGCATTGGCGAATATCGGCCGATCCCCAAGCTGGCTTTCACGCTGGCGCCCCGCGCCCAATACACGCGCAGCGCACTGCTGAGCTACGAAGAGTTCTCGGGTGGCAATTACACCGTCGGCCGTGGCTATGATCCGGGCGCGGTGATCGGCGATACCGGCATCGGCTTTCAGGCCGAGGTCCGTGCCGGCCGCATGGCCCCCAATGCGCGCGACGATCTGGCGTTCCAGCCCTTCATCTTCTTCGACAAGGCATGGGTGTGGAACCGCAACCAGCCGGTCCAGCCGCTCGTATCCGATCCGCAGGAACTGTCGTCGATCGGCGGGGGCGTCCGGCTCGTTTATGGCGATCGCGCGCGACTGGACATGACGCTGGCCAAGGGGCTCGAAAAGATACCAGCCGCAAGCGCGCAAGGCCTTGTCATGCGCAAGCCGGACGCGCGGCTGCTCGTTTCGCTAACGACACGACTATATCCCTGGCTGCAGTAAACGGCGCAGGCGAACGAAGACGTAACAGGTTCGAAGGCTCGAGAGGTTGAGTATGTCCGGCACGGTCCCCCCGCCCACCATGGCGATCAAGCGGTTGCGCCGCCCTCTCCTTTCCACCTGCGCCGTGGCGGCGGCCATGGCGGCGTGGGGCCATCACCCTGCGGCCGCGCAGTCCTTTCAGGGCGCCGGCAACGTCGCGGCAGGCAGCGCGACCATCAACCAGGGCGTGCCCGGTGTCACGACCGTCACCGTCACGTCCCCCACCGCGATCATCAACTGGACGCCAACCGATACCGCCGCCGCCGGCACGCCGATCCAATTCCAGGGTTCGGGCACCACGGCCAATTTCGAAAGCTCCGGCGGCGATTACACCGTCCTCAACCGCATCGTGCCGACGGGGTCCGCAGCCGGCCGTTCGGTCCTGCTGGATGGCAATATCAACAGCTATATGGGGTCGACGGGCGGAGCCCGTGGCGGCGCGGTGTGGTTCTACAGCCCCGATGGGCTGATCGTCGGTGCGAACGCGTCGATCAACGTCGGCAGCCTGCTGCTCACCACCCGCAACCTCAGCGATGCGGAATTCCTGTCGGGCAACGGCATCTACAATTTCGGCTCGGCGGATAACAGCCGCGCCGCCATCACGATCCAGCCCGGTGCCGCGATCGACGCCCAATATGATTCGTCGCTCACGACCAATTCCTATGTCGCCATGGTCGCGCCGCGCATCCGGCAGGGTGGCGCGGTGCGCGTCAACGGCTCCGCCGCCTATGTCGCGGCCGAACAGGCGCGCATCACCATCGCGGGCAGCCTGTTCGATATTCAGGTCCAAAGTGGCAGCAATGTCGCTGCGGGCACGCCCGGCGACAACGTAACGCTGGAACATACCGGCTCCACCGGGGGGCCGGCATCATCCGATCCGGGAACCGATCGTCAGGCAATCTACATGGTTGCCATACCGAAGAATGTCGCGATCACGATGCTGGTGGGCGGCGATGTCGGCTATGATGCCGTCCAGGCCCGGCAGGAAAATGGCGTCGTGGTCCTTTCGGCCGGCTCTAACCTCAGTTCTGCGGGCGTCGCCACCGATGGCCCGGCAAGCGGCGTCGGCGCGAACGTGACGATCACCGGCGGCGATTTCACCTCGCGCACCACCGCTTATGGCCGGACCAACGCGGTGGCGCAGGGCAATCTGACGTTCAACGAAGACCTGACGCTGATCGCCGGCAATACGGCGATGCTTCACGCGCGCTCGGGCGAAACAGCAGACATTGCCGGCGCGCTCACCGTACTGACGCGCAATCTCGATGATGCCGGCGCTGCCATCCGCGGCACGGCCGCCATCGAGGCAGGCAGCGGCGCGACGATCGATGTCGATCGCGATACCTTTGTCGATGCCAGCCAGTTCGTCGTCGGCAACAGCCAGGCTGGCTTCGCCCGCGTCTCGGGCGATCCCGGCGCCAGCCTGTCCTTCACCCGCCTCGACATCCACGCGGACGCGAGCAGCAGCACAGGCACTGCGCGCGGTGGCGATGCATCGCTCGCCATGAACGGCGCGTCGCTAACCGTGCGCGATGTCGACGGCATACCGGATGTGATCTCCATTTCCGCCGACGGTTCCGCCGGCGGCGCTGCGGGCGGTGCGGACGGCTTCGGCGGCACCGCTTCCGTCGTGCTGGCCGACACGTCGGTAACGGCCAGTAGTCTCCTCGTCAGTGCCGCCGGCAATGGCGGGGGCGCCGGCGTTACCGTTGGTGGCAATGGTACGGGCGGCAGCGCCAGCGTCACGATCTCGGGCAGCATCAGTGATATCGCGATCGATGGAGCCATTCGGATCTCGGCAACCGGTTCGGGTGGCGGTGACGGCACCGACGGATCGGGCGACGGCATCAATGGCGGCGCAGGCACCGGCGGCACGGCGCGCTACACCCAGAATGATGGCATCGTCGCCGCGGCCAATCTGACGGTCGATGCATCGGGGCGCGGCGCCAACGCGCTCGAATCCGACCAATCAGGCGTGCGCGGTGGAAGCGGCGGAAGCGGCACCGGCGGCGTGGCAATCATTGCCTTGAACGGCGGCACGCTCAACGCGGCGGGGCTGAATGCCATCGCCGTGGGCGAAGGCGGCATCGGCGGTGACGGCTTCGAAATCGGCTATGGCGAAATCGGCTATGGTGGCCCAAGCCCCGACGCGGGCGATGCCGGCGCGGGACGCGGCGGCAATGCCTCGGTCACGATCGGCGGAGCCTTTGGTGGATCCTCCATCGACATCTCGGCAAACGGATTGGCCGGCGCGGCCGGCATCTCGGCTTCCGGCAACGATGGCGCCGGGGCGGACGCGATGGGCGGCGTCTCGGGCACGGGCGGCGCCGAGCTCATCTTCACCGCCAATGGCAGCGCGACATTGGCGGCGGCATCCGTGCGCGCCGATGCGATTGCCTCGGATGGCGCGTCGCGGGGCGGCAATGCCACCGGCGGCCGCGCCATCATCTCGAAGGCGGGCACGGGCAGCGTCACGCTTGGCGATGTAACCATCTCTGCGGTCGCGCTCGGCGGCGGCGCTTTTGCGCCGGGCTCCACCGGCGGCAATGCCACGGGTGGCAATGCGTCGCTGATGGCAACGGGTGGAGATCTTGGGCTCCAGACGCTCATTCTCGATGCCAGCGCCATCGGTGGCGGCGATACCGCCTTTTCGGCGCCCGGCACGGGCGGCGATGCGACAGGCGGCTTTGCCGAGTTGAACCTCTCCAACAGCAGCGTGACCATCAATGGCGGGCTGGAAATTTACGCGGAGGGCCAGGGCGGTCGCAAGGCTATTGCGGGCGATGGCACGGGCGGGCGCATCGACGTGGCGATCACGTCGGGCTCGCTTTCCGTAACCGGCTTCGCTTCGCCGCGCTTCAGTGCCAACGGCTCAGGTGGCGTCGGGGCCGACGACGACAATGCAACGGCCGGCGCGGGACGCGGTGGCACGCTGGCCCTGAGCCTGAACGACGGAAGTTTCACATCGTCGGGCGGCATGAACTTGGAAGCGTCGGGCTTCGGCGGTTCCGGCCTTTCGGAATTCGACACTCCGGTCGCCGTCGGTGGTGCGGCGGCCGGCGGCAGCATCCAGATATCGTTGAACGGCGCCTCTTCGCTCACGCCAGACAACAACCTGTCCATCCTTGCCTCCGCGCAGGGTGGCGATGGCATCGGCGGCGGGCGTGCCGACGGCGGCTCGATCGCGATCGACATTGCCGACAATGGCATCGTCGATACGCTGAACGTGCTTGTGCAGGCCAACGCGTTCGGCGGCACGGGGCGCTTTGGTGGCGATGGCGGTCAGGCGATGGCGGGGACGATCGACGTCGATTTGACGGGCGGATCGGCCGAAGGCAGCATTGAATCGGGCTATGGCGTCACCTTTAGCGCCTTCGCAGCCGGCGGTTCGGCCAGCGAATTCGGCTATGGCGGCAATGGCGGCGCGGCCATCGGCGGCGTTGTCGATGTGGCTCTGGGCGGCGGCTCGCTGGCCGTCAGCAGCCTCAACCTCGACGCCAGCGCAACGGGCGGCAACGGCGCCGACGGCGAGATCACCGGGCTCGGCGCCTTCAATGGCGGCAATGGCGGGGATGCAACTGGCGGAACAGCCAATCTGTCCGTCGCCGGTGGGCTTGTTCAGGTCAACAGCGCCTCGGTCATGGTCGATGCCGCCGGTGGGCGTGGCGGCCTGGCTTTCGACGACAGCCTGTTCGCCGGCAATGGCGGGCGCGGTATCGCCGGCGGGGCCGCCGGCGCGCCGGGCGGCGCCGGCATTACGCTGACCGATGGTGCCATTTTCAATGCCAACGATCTGCGCGTAACGGCGTTCGGCACCGGCGGCGATGCAGGCTATATCATCGGCAGCGGCGCGCCGGATCTGACCCGACCCACCGGTGGTGACGGCGCGGATGCCATTGGCGGCATTGCGCGGCTTTCGATCGTGAATGGCAGCCTCTCGTCCGGCTTCACCACGGTCGATGCCGGCGCACGCGGCGGATTTGGCGAATATGGGCAAACTGGCGCCCCATCATCCTCCAGCGGCTCGGCCACGGGCGGTGTCGCCGAACTCCTGCTCGCCGCCGGTAGCGCAACGTTCGACACGCTTCAGGTGCGCGCCACGGCGGAAGGCGGCGGCATCTACTCCATTGTCCGCTATGGCGATGCAACCGGCGGCCTCGCGCGGATTGCTGCATCCGGTGGCGGGCTGACGATCAATCAATCCCTGACGTTCACCGCCGGCGCGACGAGCCGGCAGGGAAGCGCTGGCGCGCCGACGGTGACCGGCGGAACCGCGGCCTTCGAAGCATCCGGCGGTGCGGCGATCAACTATGCCGCTGGCGCCTTCACCATCGATGCCGGCGCAACGGTATCCGCCATCGGTGGCGAAGGTGGCGAGGAAGGTTATGGCGGCTTCTCGGCGCAGGCTGCGGGCGCGGGCCTGCTTGCCGTTGGTGAAGGAACCGTCACCGGCGGCAACGCGACATTCACTGTCGACGGCGCCACGATCAACCTGACGGACGGCCTCATCCTCAACGGTGCGGCCAGCGCCCTTGCGCCCGGCGGATCGGCGGCGGGCGGATCGGCAACGCTTACCGTGCGTAATGGCGGCCAGCTCAACGTCAGCGGCAATGTCGATCTCAACGCCAGCGGCACCGGTGCCGGCGGCCCTGCCGGCGGGTTCGGCCAGGGCGGCACGGTGAGCATTTTGGCCGATGGCGGCACGATCAATGCCGGCCTGTTCCTGCTCGATGCCAGCGGCATCGGCGGCAATTCATTCCTTGCCGCGCCCGGCGCCACGGGGGCCGGCGGGACAGTGCAGGTCGATATCCGTTCGTCCGCGACACAGATGGCCGCGATCAGTGCGGGCGCCCTGACCGCCCTCGCCTCGGGCGTCGGCGGATCGGCAAGCATCGATCCTGCCGGCACCTCGGGCACCAGTGGTGGTGACGGCGTGGGCGGCACCATCGCCATCACGGCCGGCGGCACGCTGGACATCAGTGACGGCCTGTCTCTCGATGCGTCCGGACGCGGCGGCGATGCATTCGCCGGCGGCATCGGCGGCACCGGATCAGGCGGCGGGATCACCCTCGCCAGCACGACAACCGGGGGCGCGGCCGGGGCGATCGACGCCGGGGCTATCAGGCTTGTTGCATCCGGCACGGGCGGCGGCGCGCTCGATCCCGAACCCTTTGCAACGATAACGGGCCTCGATCTCACGGCGGCAAGCGGCGGTAGCGGTATCGGCGGTTCGGTCACGCTCGCGCTCGATGCGGGCTCGATCGCCACGAACAACGCCATCACGGTCGATATCACCGGCACGGGCCAATCGGGCGCCAACAGCTTCACCGGCGTTGGCGGCAACGGCGGTGCGGGCGGTGATGGCGCAGGCGGCTCGTTCGCGCTGAATGTCGGCGAAGGCACGTTGCTGTCCGGTTTCAGTGTCGATGCCACGGCGCTTGCCGGCAATGGCGGTAATGGCAGCCTTGACGGCTTCGGCGGAGCCGGCGGCGGCGCCACCGGGGGATCATTCGCGATCAACCTGTCGGGCGCGGGGCAAAGCCTCTCCCTCCCGACCCTCACGCTCGCACTCGGCGCTGTCGGCGGCAGCGGCGGCGCGGCCCTCGGTGGCGGGACGCTCGCCGCCGCAGGTGGGGCCGGCGGTTCGGCGACCGGCGGCAATCTCCTTCTCGGCGTCAGCGGTGATGGCGCAAGCCTCACGCTTGCCGGCCTGGACCTCGATGCGACCGCATCTGGCGGAACGGGCGGCAATGGCGCCAGCGGGCAGATTGCCGGCGCTGGTGGTGCCGGCGGCTTGGCCACCGGTGGCACCATGATCGCCGCCGTCGGCCCTGGTGCGCTGGCGATTGACGGCGCCACGCGGGTCGACGTCAGCGGCACCGGCGGTGTCGGCGGTTCCGGCGGAACGGATAGCGCCGGGACGGCCGCGGCCGGTGGTGCTGGCGGCAATGGCCTGGGCGGCAGCATCCAACTGGCGGCGACGGGTGGTTCGATCACCCTCGGCGCACTCGATCTGATCGCACGCGGCACTGGCGGCGATAGCGGCACCGGCACCGCCGGTTCCGGGGGCTCGGGAACGGGCGGTCGGATCCGTCTGTCGACCGGCGACCTTCCCGGCGGGACGGCAGGACGGATCACCGCTCTCGATACATCGCTCGATGCATCCGCCACAGGCGGGCTTGGCACCGCTGGCCGCATCGAAATCCACCAGCAAAGCGCCAGTGGCTCGGGCCTGATCGGCTTTGACCAACTGTCGGCAATCGCGGATGGAGGCGCGACCGATGCTTCCGTCTCGGCCATCGATCTCCTGGCCGATGGCGGCGCCATCGCCGTGGCCAATTCGGCGCTGATCAGCGCCGGCGGCTTCGCCTATCTGCGCGGCGCCGGGGCCGGCGTCATCACGATTGGCGGCGATCTCAACGTCTTCTCCGGGCAGTTGATCGCTTCCAGCCACGCCGGCCAGACGGCGGTGCCGGCTGATACGATCCGCGCAGGCAGCGCTTCCTTCTTCGCCGGCGTCGACGTCCAGTTCGACAATGGCGCCGTCGTTCGGGCCGATGAGATCCGCCTCACCGCCCAGCGCGATGTCGCCGCCGACAGCCTGCTCGGCCAGAGCGGCATCACCGTCACGGCGGGACGCGACATTGGCCTGGGTGACGCCATCGCCAGCAACGGTAACGTCAGCCTGATCGCCGGAAGTGCTGGCAGCCAGGACATTCCCGGCGCGCCGCTCGACCGTGGCGACGTGAATATCCGCGGAACCGTGCAGGCCAGCAGCGGGGTGCAGGTGGCCGCGGGCGGCGATATCCGGCTTGCCGGCGGCGCGGCGGTGCGATCCGAAAACCGTGTCGTCCTGTCCGCCGGTGACGATGTCCTGCTTGCCGCAGGGTCATCGATTGAAGCGGCGACAAATCCGTCGTCCGATCCCACCGGAACCGGATTGGAGCTTACGGCGGGTCGGCAGGCCATCGCCTATTCGCGTGACCCGGCCGATATTTCGTCGATCATCATCGACGGGCAGGTTTCGGGCGGGCAACGGCCGATGCTGCTTGCCGCGCAGGCGATCCAGGCCAGCAATGGCACGATCGCCGGCCGCAGCCTGATCGTGGAGATCGACGGCGCCCCCGCTCCAGGCGCCTCGCAACTCGACGATCAAGGCCAATTGTCAGCGGGGTGCCAGCAAGGGATCGCCTGTCTGGGCGCCGTCACGATCACCGACACGCTCTCGATCGGCGACGTCACCGGCTTCGCCCCAACCGCCATCCGGCTCGCGGGCGCCACCACGGCCGACCGCATCATCCTGCGCACCCGTGGCGATATCGCGCTCGATGCCGATGTGACGGGCACCAGCCAGCTCACGGTCCAATCCATCGACGGAAGCATCCTGATCGGTGGTGCTGTTTTGACCGGTGGCACGGGCCCGGGAGGCTTGCTGCAACTCGCTTCGGCTAACGGCATCTCCGCGCCGGGCGCTTCGCTGATCGCCGGTGGCACGGCCCAGTTCTACCTAGGCGATGGCAGCTTTGCGGTCGCCGGGTTGCGCGTGGGCGATCGCATCGACACGCTCGACGCGCAGGGCAATGTCACCACATTCGGTGGGCTTGCCGTGGCCGGCCCCATCGCGATCAGCGGCACGACAGAAGTTACGCGCGGCCATCTCGCCCTCACGTCCGGCAGCACGATCAACCTCGGCACAGCCTCCGCCGGCAACGACATCCGCCTCGATGCCACGGGCGCTGTCGCAGCCACGTCGCTGAGCGCCGGTGACGACATCGTCATCAGCGGCGACAGCGTGTCGATCGACACCGCGTCCACCACCGGCCTCGGCCTTGATGATGAAACCGGCTATGGGGGGGACGGCCTCGGCAATATCGCGGTCGCGGCACGCGGGGACATTTCGTTCGACGCCATTGTGACCGGCGGCAATGTGACGCTGAGTTCGGATGCCGGCGCCGTCAGCGTTGCCACCAACCTGAACGCCGTGGGCCAGATCGACGCATTCGGCACCTCGGTCGTCCTGCGCAGTCTCGGCGATCTCAATCTGGGCGCCATCCGGGCCAGCGCCGGGGATATCGATCTTGCCGCCGCTGGTTCGATCGACATAAGCGGCGCTTCCGCGCAAGGCTCGATCCTGATCGACGCCGGCACCGACGGCTCGGGCGATGCCCGACTGATCGATACACAGGCCGGAAATGGCATTGCCGTCACCGCGCGGGGCCTGGCCACCATCGGCGGCGACATTTCAGCATCGACGATCAGCATCGCCTCGCACGATATCGCGATTGTTGCCGGCGAAGGCCCGGCCCGCATCGGTATCGAGACCGAAAGCATCACGCTGACCAATATCGGCTCGCAGAACAGTCAGGTCGGCGGGGCGGACGTCAGCGGCATCTGGTCCTTGTCGAATGACGAGTTCGCACGCCTGAGCGCGCACGACATCACCATCGCAACCACGGACAGCGATCTCACCGTGGCACGGCTGGACATCATCGGCGCGGCAGGTGGGGACAGCGCCACGCGCCGGCGCAACCTTCTCGGCAGCGATCTCATGCTGCGGTCGGGCGGCGCATTGTTCGTCAACGATGCCATTATCCTGACGGACGCGGGGGATGCCGACCGGCTGACGCTGAGCGCGGCGGACCGGATCATGGTCGATACGTCGGCGGGCGGGTCGATCCGCCTCAATGGCCCGGCGGGCGCGCTTGGCGGCGCGCTTGTGCTTGATGCCGGCACCGTCTTCGTCGGCACCGCGCAAGCATGGGCCGACATTCAGAATTTGACGGGCATCGACGCACGCGACGAACGCCTGGCGCGCAACGACGGCATCTCCAACGCAGCGGGTTTCCTGCAGGCCGGGGCGATGGAATTCCGTGCCAGCAGCGGCATCTACATCCAGAACACCGGAACCGATCGCCGCCCGTCCGCTGAACGCGGTGGCTTCACGGTCGGCAGCGGCGGCGTCACCATCACCACCCTTGGTGATGGCGCGCCGGTCGAGATCGTCATCAACGGCCGCCAGCAGCGCGCCGATGGCAGCTTCGCAAGCGGCGCCGATCTGATCCCGCTCCTCACCCTGCGCGGCCAGGGATCGGCGGCGATGGCGAGTTTCAATCCGCGCTCCACCGCCAATGGTTGCCTGATCGTCGGCCTGAGCTGCCGCTTTGACCTGCCAGACCAGATCGGTCTGCCCCAACAGGATGTGATTGCCTCCCTCGATCCCGACGAGGATTTCGATGGCGAAACGGGTCTCGTCCAGAGCCTCAACCAGCCCGTCATCCAATTTGCCGATATGGGCGGGCTGACCAGCGATCCGGTGATCGACGATCCTGTCACCGGATCCGGCAATGAGGACCTTTGGATGGGGCCGGGCGGCGTCGATGGCGGAACCGATATCCAGCAGCAGGTAACCGGAACCCGCAATGACAGCGATGATGAGGATGAGGCCGACAAGGATCCCGCGACGGTCGACCAGCAGGTGACGGGCACCCGCAACGAAAATCTGGACGAACAGGTGACCGGGACGCGCAAGGATGATGATGCCGACGGGGAACCGGCGCGACCGCAATGATCGCATTGGCGCGGGCGCTCCGAATGGGTTAGGAGCGCCCCTGCCCTTCACGGGCTCAAGCTTTTCGGGTGATCCGTTCGATGTCGCATACCGCCCCTGCCGGCCAGCCGCTGGTTCTGTTCAACAGCGTCACCCGCGCGACCGAGACGTTCGCGCCGATCGATCCGGCAATGGCCAAGCTCTATTCGTGCGGCCCGACCGTCTATAACTTCGCCCATCTCGGCAATCTGCGCGCCTACGTCTTTACCGACACCTTGCGCCGGGTCATCAACTGGAAGGGCTGGAACGCCACCCACGTCATCAACATCACCGATGTCGGCCACCTCACGTCCGACGCGGACGAAGGCGATGACAAGATGGAGATTGCCGCGCGCGCCGCTGCCAAGACCATCTGGGAGGTCGCGGCGTTTTACACCGATGCGTTCAAGAACGACATCGCGCGGCTCGGCATTCTCCAGCCGACGATCTGGAGCGTCGCGACCGACCATATCCAGGACATGATCGCCTTCGGCCGCCAGATTGCCGATGCTGGCGCGACCTATGAGCTCGACAGCGGGCTCTATTTCGACGTCACCAAGGTGCCCGATTATGGGCGGCTTGCGGGCGCGCGGCCCGACGAGACGGTTGGACGCATCGAGACGGTGGAGGGCAAGCGCAACACCGCCGACTTTGCGATCTGGCGCAAATCGCCGGACGACAGCACCCGCCAGATGGAGTGGGCCTCGCCCTGGGGTGTGGGCGCACCGGGCTGGCATCTCGAATGCTCGGTGATGAGCATGAAATATCTTGGCGAGCAGTTCGATATCCACACCGGCGGCATCGACCATCGCGAAATCCATCATTGCAACGAAATCGCGCAGAACCAGGCTTTCACCGGCACGGCAAAAACCGGCGCCAACATCTGGATGCACAACAATTTCCTGGTGGATCGCGGCGGCAAGATGTCGAAGTCGAAAGGCGGCTTCGCGACGCTCCAATCGCTGGTCGATCGCGGCGTTCATCCCTTGGCCTACCGGCTGCTCTGCCTGTCGGCGCATTATCGGTCGGAACTGGAATTCTCCCCCGATAATCTTGGCGCGGCGCTCACCCGGCTCAAGCGACTGCTGATCTCGGTCGTCCAGTTACGCGACAAGGCCGGCGATCTTTCGTGGATGCGTGTCGTGGCCGATGCCGGGATGACCAAGGGGGCATCGCTCGTTTATCAGCGCAGCGTGCTCGAACAGGGGCTGCCGGCGGATGCCGTGGCACTGATCGCGCGCTTCGACGAGGCGATTTCGGGCGACCTGATGATCCCGCAGGCGCTGCCGCTGATCGAGGAAGCCGTCGCCAAAAAGGCGTGGTCGCCGGATATCCGCCTGCGCCTCGTCGCTACCTTCGATCTCGTCCTCGGCCTCGGCCTGCTGACGCTCGATCGTGCGGACCTGCGCGTTCGGCCGGTGGGCGTGGAGATCGACGAAGCAGACGTCGAAGTTCAGTTGGCGGAACGGCAGGCCGCGCGCGCCGAAAAGGACTTCGCCCGTTCCGATGCGATCCGCGACGCCCTGGCGACGCAGGGCATCGAGTTGATGGACGGTGATCCGCTGCGCTGGGAATGGCGGGTGTCGCTGGGGTAATTACTAACCTTCTTTGCCCCATAAAACGCCTGTTCGACACATCGGAAATGCCGTAGCAAAGGCACTGAAAAAACAAGAAGGTCGCGTCGAAACTGGTCCTGGTTCCGGGAGTGCCGGCGCGTTGCCGACACCCCTGCTTGGGGGAGCGACATGGCAATCAAGGCGTCCGATCTTTTCATCCAATGCCTCGAGGAAGAAGGCGTCGAATATATTTTCGGCGTCCCCGGCGAGGAAAATCTCGACATGCTGGATAGCCTCAGCCGGTCGAAAAAGATCAAACTCATCCTCACCCGGCACGAACAGGGCGCCGGCTTCATGGCGGCGACCTATGGCCGCCATACGGGTAAGACGGGCGTTTGCCTGGCAACACTCGGCCCCGGCGCCACCAATTTCGTCACGGCGGCCGCTTATGCCCAATTGGGTGGCATGCCGATCCTGATGGTGACGGGCCAGAAACCCATCAAGAAATCCAAGCAGGGCCGGTTCCAGATCCTCGATGTCGTGTCGATGATGGGGCCAATCACCAAATATACCCACCAGCTCGCCAGCGCCGACAATATTCCCAGCCGCATCCGCGAGGCGATCCGCCTCGCCGAGGAGGAAAAACCCGGCGCCACCCATCTCGAATTTCCGGAAGACGTGGCTGACGAACACACCGAAAGCCGTCCGCTCAAGCCCAGTCTCGCCCGCCGCCCCTCGGCCGAGCCCAAGGCCGTGCGTGCCGCCGTGGAAAAGCTGGAAAAGGCCAAGGCACCGATCCTCGTCATCGGCGCCGGCGCCAATCGCAAGCTCACCGGGCGCATGCTCCTCCAGTTCATCGAAAAGACCGGCATTCCATTCCTCACCACCCAGCTCGGCAAGGGCGTGATCGATGAAAATCATCCGCTGTTCCTGGGTTGCGCGGCGCTGTCATCCGGCGATTTCGTTCACCGTGCGGTTGAGGCCGCCGATCTGATCGTCAATGTCGGCCATGACGTGATCGAAAAGCCGCCCTTCTTCATGCAGAATGGCGGCACCGAAGTGATCCATGTGTCGATGCGTTCGGCCGAGGTCGATCCGGTCTATTTCCCCCAGATCGAGGTGATCGGCGACATCGCCAATGCCTTCTGGCAGATGAAGAACGACATCGTTCCGTCGGGCAGCTGGAACTTCGATACCATGCTGCGCTTCCGCAAGGCGGAACTGGAACATAGCCGGTCGATCGAGGACGATCCCCGCTTCCCGATCTTCCCGCCCTATCTCGTCAAGAAGATCCGCGAGGCGATGCCCGCCAACGGGATCATCTGCCTCGACAACGGCGTCTACAAGATCTGGTTCGCGCGCAATTATTGCGCCCGCCAGCCCAATACCGTGCTGCTCGATAACGCCCTCGCCACGATGGGCGCCGGCCTGCCATCCGCCATGGCGTCCGCCATGGTCTATCCCGATCGCAAGGTGATGGCGATCTGCGGCGATGGCGGCTTCATGATGAACAGCCAGGAAATGGAAACCGCGGTCCGCCTTGGCCTGAACATCACCGTGCTGATCCTGAACGACGGCAGCTACGGCATGATCCGCTGGAAACAGGCCAATATGGGGTTCGAGGATTGGGGCCTCACCTATGGTAACCCCGATTTCGTGAAATATGCGGAAAGCTATGGGGCGAAAGGCCACCGCGTGGAAAGCGCCGAACATCTGCCACAGTTGCTCAAGCAATGCCTCGATACGCCCGGCGTCCATCTGATCGACTGCCCGGTCGATTATTCCGAGAATGATCAGATCCTGAACAAGGATATCAAGGAATTGAGCCGCAAGCTCTGACTGGAAAGGCGCGCAATGCCGTTGCAACCCACCTACCCGCTCTACCTCGCCAACGAGGCCCGGCAGCCGAATACGGACCTTGCCGTCACCGACAAGTTCACCGGAGAGGTGGCGACAAGGGTAGCGCTTGCCGACGCAACCACCATCGAGGCCGGCATTGCGGCCGCGACGGCGGCGGCTGAGCCGATGGCGCAGATGGCGGCCTATGAACGGCAGGCCGTGCTCCAGCATTGCGTCGATCGCTTCCGCGAACGGGCCGAAGAACTCGCTTATGCGCTGTGCGTCGAGGCCGGCAAGCCGATCAAGGACAGCCGTGGCGAAGTCGGCCGTCTGATCGATACCTTCCGCATCGCGGCCGAAGAAAGCGTGCGGATGACCGGCGAGGTCCAGCCGCTCGACATATCGCCCCGCGCGCGCGGCTATCAAGGCATCTGGAAGCGCGTGCCGATCGGCCCCTGTTCCTTCATTTCCCCCTTCAACTTTCCGCTCAACCTGGCCGCCCACAAGGTCGCGCCCGCGATCGCGGTGGGTTGTCCGTTCGTGATGAAGCCCGCCAGCCGCACGCCGCTCGGCGCGATCATCATGGGCGAGGTGCTGGCCGAAACCGATCTGCCCAAGGGCGCCTTCTCGATCCTGCCGGCAAGCCGGGACGGCGCCGATCTCTTCACCACCGACGATCGGCTCAAGCTCCTGTCCTTCACCGGATCGCCCGACGTGGGTTGGGATTTGAAAGCGCGTGCCGGCAAGAAGAAGGTCGTGCTCGAACTGGGTGGCAATGCGGCGGTGATTATCGATGCCGACGCCGATCTCGATGATGCCGTGGACCGGACCGTATTCGGCGCCTTCTACCAGTCCGGCCAATCCTGCATCGGCGTCCAGCGCATCCTTGTTCACGACAAGGTTTACGACGCGTTTCGCGACAAGCTGGTGGCGAAAACCAAAACCCTCATCGCCGGGAACCCGCATGACGAAGCGACCTTCGTCGGCCCGATGATCGACGTGAAGGAAGCCACGCGCCTCGACAACTGGATCCAGGAAGCGACATCAAAGGGCGCCACCCTGCTCTGCGGTGGCAAGCGCGACGGCGCGATGCTCGAAGCGACGCTGCTGGAAAATGTCGCGCGCGACACCAAGCTCAATATCGAAGAGGCATTCGGCCCCGTCGCCTTCCTGATCCGCTTTTCGGACTGGGATGAGGCCGTCCATATCGTCAACGACAGCAAGTTCGGCCTGCAGGCCGGCGTTTTCACGCGCGACATCTTCAAGGTTCTCGATGCGTGGGACCGGCTCGATGTCGGCGGGGTCGTGGTGAACGATGTGCCGAGCTATCGCGTCGACAACATGCCTTATGGTGGCGTCAAGGACTCCGGTTTGGGCCGCGAGGGCGTTCGTTTCGCCATGGAGGATATGACCGAAATCAGAAATCTGGTCATCCGCCGGCGCGCACCGTGAATGCCCGTAAATCCGCGATCTTCATCGATCAAAATCGCGGATTTATCGCATTGGCGGCTTGCCTAGGTTACGAATAGAGAACATAAATACATACAAAATACAGAAGGTCGCGTCACAAGGGGCAAGAACAGCGATCCGGCCGCAGGCCGGCAAGGGAGCGCCATGTTAGGGGGAACGTTGGCGGGCAGGTCTGCTTGGCTGGTCAGCATGCTCGGCTTTGCCGCGCTGGCCGCAATGGCGATGATCCTGTTTGCGGTTGGGTTGAGCGGTGCCGCAGGCGGCGCCCCCGCCGTCGCGTCCACCGCTTCGCGCGGCAGCAATGCCATCCACCTCGGCGTAGCATCCTGCTCTGGCTCCACCTGCCACGGCCGCAGCGAAAATGACGGCACCGTCGTCCGCCAGGACGAACTGATGCGCTGGCAGGAAGAATCCTCTCCGTCCGGCGCGCACAGCCGCGCGTTCCGCGTGTTGAGCGAACCGCGCAGCCAGGCGATCGCCCAGCGGCTCGGCATCGGCTCCGCCACCAGCGCGCCGATGTGCCTCGGCTGCCATGCCGATCCTGTGTCGGCTGGCCAGATCGGTCCGCGTTTCCAGCTTTCGGACGGCGTGGGCTGCGAATCCTGCCATGGCGGTTCGCAGAACTGGATTTCCAGCCATTATGCGGTCGGCGCCACCCATCAGGGCAATGTCGCCGCCGGCCTCTACCCACTGACCAATCCGCGTGCGCGCGCCGACAAATGCCTGGATTGCCATTTCGGCAGCGATCGGCCCGGGCAGTTCGTCAACCACCGCATCATGGCCGCAGGCCATCCGCGCGTGTCGTTCGAACTCGATCTCTTTTCGACCCTCCAACAGCATCATGACGACGATGCCGATTATGTCCGCCGCAAGGGCAAGATCAGCAATGTCCGCATGTGGGCGGTGGGCCAGGCCTCCGCGCTCGATCGCGCGCTCTCGCTCTATTCGAACCAGAAGATCGCGCAGGACGGCATCTTCCCCGAATTCTATTTCTTCGATTGCCACACCTGCCATCGCAGGATTTCCGATGACGCGAACTTCCGGGCGACGGCCGTGGCCAATCCGGCACGGCCGATCCCATCCGGCATGCCCGCCTTCAACGACGAAAACATGATCATGCTCACGGCGGCGGCGCGGGCGGCGGCCCCGGCGCTTGCCGGCCGCCTCGATGCGGACAGCCGCGCCTTCCATGCCGCACTGGCCACCGACCGGGCATCGGCGGTGCGCGCGGCTGGCAAGCTGCGCGCCACGGCAGAAGCGTTGGCCAACAGCTTCGCCGCGACCGAATTCAGCCGCGCGCAAACCTTCGCCATCGTCGATGCCGTTGCGTCCAACGCCGTGACGGCGCGGCTGACCGATTATGAAGGCAGCGTGCAGGCTGTGATGGCGACCGACACGCTGCTCAACGCGCTCGTCAACTCGGGTCAGGTTGGCGCCGGTTCGGCCGCCGCGATCCGGGGCGATATCAATCAGGCCTATGCGGCGGTGCGCGACCCGAACAGCTTCCGCCCCGCCGAATTCCGCGCAGCGCTCGGCCGCGCCGCCAATGCCATAAGGGCCCTTCGCTGATGTTGCGTAGCCGTGTAACCGCGTTCCTCTGCGGTGCGTCCCTCCTCCTCGCCTCCTGCGGCGGCGGCGATGGGAACAGCAACCAGCCTACGCCTACGCCGACACCCACCCCAACGCCGACGCCGACCAGCTATTATGGTGTCCCGGCGCAGGAGGCGTTGACGACGGCCGACGTCCAGAAGGTTCTGGCACAGGCGATCGAAGAGGCCGCCGCACGCAACAAGCCGTCGGTCATCTCGATCGTCGATCGTGTGGGCAATGTGCTTGCGGTCTATGCGATGGCCGGCGCGCCGCTGACACTGACCATCCAGTCGCCCACCGAACGTGGCCCGGTTACGGCCGGCGATGCCGAAGGGCTCAATGTTCCCGTCGATGGCGCCATTGCGGCAGCGGCGATCGCCAAGGCCATCACCGGCGCCTATCTTTCGTCGGGCGGCAATGCCTTTACGACCCGCACCGCCAGCCAGATCGTCCAGCAGCATTTCCCGCCGGCACCGAATGCGGTGGGGCTGGAAAGCGGCCCGTTGTTCGGGGTTCAGTTCAGCCAGCTTCCCTGTTCCGATCTGTCGGCGCGCTTCAACGGCGTCGCCTCGCCTGACAGCTTCATCGGCCCGAAACGCTCGCCGCTGGGCCTCGCTGCCGATCCGGGCGGAATGCCGCTCTACAAAAATGGTGTCGTGGTCGGCGGCATCGGTGTCATGTCCGATCCGCTCTACAGCTATGACGCGAACATTCTCGATATCGATGCCGATGCGGACGAGTTTATCGCGATCGCCGGCCAGTCGGGCTTCGAACCGGCGGAAACGATCCGCGCCAACCGCATCACGGTCGACGGCACCTCGCTGCGCTATGCCGATGCCACCGCTGCCGGCCTGCTCAAGCAGCCGTCAGCGGCCCGCCCGTTCGCGCAACTCAATACGGCTGCGATCGGCCAGCTTCTGCCGATCAACGGCTATTTCAACGGCACCATTCAGGCCGGCCAGGCTTATGGCAGCGAAGCCTCCGGCGTTCGCGCCTCAACCGCCGCCGAGCGCAGTTCGGGCAGCACGATCAACAATCCCGACGCCTTCATCCTGACGGACGGGTCGGGCGCCAACCGCTTTCCCATCCGCGCCGGCACCGATAATGGCGATGTCAGCCAGCCGCTCACGGCAGCCGAAGTCCGTGCCGTTCTGGAAGAAGCGTTTATCATCATGACGCGCGCGCGCGCGCAGATCCGCCAGCCGCTCGACAGCCGCGCGCAGGTGTCGATCACGGTGGTGGATACGCGTGGCGTCTCGCTCGGCCTCGTGCGATCGCCCGACGCCCCGATTTTCGGCACCGATGTCGCCTTGCAGAAGGCGCGCACGGCCGCCTTCTTCTCGGGCCCGCACGCGGCCGGCGATCTGTTGGGCAATCCTTCGGCCGATGTGCAGGGCAATGTCGCGCGCGCCCGCACCTTCTTCAACGACCCGCAATTCCTGACGGGCGACTTGGCCTTCGGCGATCGCACGGTCGGCAATCTGTCGCGGCCCTATTTCCCGGATGGCGAAGTCGGTCGCGCGGCCGGCCCCTTCTCGCGCGAATTCGCGTCGTGGAGCCCGTTCAACACCGGGCTGCAATCGGCGCTGATCATCCAGAATATCCTCGATCATGTCGGCTTCGTGCTGGGCGCCTCGGCTACGGATACACCGCGCCGCTGCACCGCCACGCCCGATGCGGCAGCCGGCCAGAACCGGCTTCAAAACGGCATTCAGATCTTCCCGGGCAGCGTGCCGATCTATCGCGGCAACGTCATCGTCGGCGCGATCGGCGTGTCGGGTGACGGCATCGATCAGGACGACATGATCTCGTTCCTGGGCACGCACAATGCCGGTGTCCGCGTTGGCGGCATTGGCAATGCGGACCCGGCATCACGGTCCGATCAGGTCCAGATCGGGTTGAGCGACGGGCGGAAGGTGCGGCTGCGCTACATCGCCTGCCCCTTCGCGCCGTTCCTCGACACCACCGATCAGAACGTCTGTTCGGGGAAATAGCGATGGCGCTACTCTCCGCCCCGTTGGTGCAGCTCGCGGTGATCATGACCGGACATGGCCCGCTGGCAACGCCTCCGCCCGAGGTCGCGCCGTCCGACGATCTGCCAGCCGAAACCAAGCAGACCCCGCCGGTGCTGGAATTGACGCTGGCCATGTCCGATGCGCCGGCGCAAACCGCGCCCGCCCCGGTCGACACGCTCGTCCTGACGCCTGACATGCAGGCCGAAGCCCCCACTCCGCCAGCCATCGATGCCGAGGATGCGCTGATCGACGGACGCAGGCGCCCCGGTGTGGAAAAGGGCCTGCCCGAACCGATCGTCCAGGAAAATGCGGGTGCCGTGCGCCCGCCGCCACCAGAAGCGTTTCCGACCGATCAGTTCCCGATCCCGGATCGCTGGCGGCTGGTGAAGGCGCTTTGCCCGGACAAGAATTTCGCGGGCGTGCAGGCCGTCTGCCACTCCGCCTGGGATCCCTATAACCAGAACTTCCTGAAGGGCGATCGGCCGATCGACCTCAGATCCAAGCCAAGCTGGCTGCCGATCACGGGGGATGACTGGTTTCTGGTCGTCAACGGCACGTCCGACACGATCGTCGAACCGCGCTCTTTCCCGCAGCCGGTGGGCGTACAGACAACGGAAGATCCTGATAGTCTGGACGTGTTCGGGCGTGACGACAGCATCGTCGCGGCGCAGACCTTCATCTTCGGCGCTTCGCTGATCAAGGGATCGACCGCCTACAAGCCGCCGAACGTCGAATATCGCGTCATCCTCGCCTACAATATCAACTATGTGGACGTGAAGCAGCGGCGCGTCCTGCATGTCGAGCCGTCGAAGAAGAGCCACCGCACCGATTCCTTCCTGGGCGTGCAGGAAGCCTTCATCGACTATCACTTCCGCAATGTTTCGGACCGCTTCGATTTCGATTCCGTGCGCGTCGGCGTGCAGCCCTTCAACATGGATTTCCGGGGATTCCTGTTTCAGGACAACCAGTTGGGCGTGCGTCTGTTCGGCAATCGCGACAATAATCGTTTCCAATATAATGTCGGCGCGATCTGGCGGCTGGAGAAGGACACCAATTCCGGCCTGAACAGCGTCGTGCAGACACCGCGCGACGATTTCATTTTCTACGCGAACGCCTTCCGTCAGGACTTCCCGTTGCCGGGCATCACCAGCCAGGTCAGCGCGACGCTCAACATCAACCGCGAGGGTGATGGCGAAATCGAGGTCGACGATAACGGCTTCCCCGTGCGCCCCGCCCTGCTCGGCAGCCTGCGCCCACGCGATTATGACGTCACCTATCTCGGCTATGCCGCCGACGGACGGATCGGCCGGCTCAACCTGACGACCTCGATCTACGGTGCCTTCGGCGAGGACCGGAACAGCTTCTTCACCGACAAACCGGCCGATATTCGCGCGTTCTTCGGCGCTGCGGAGCTCAGCTACGATCATAACTGGATGCGCTTCCGCCTGTCGGGCCTTTACGCGTCCGGCGACGGCGATCCTTATGACAATAAGGAAACCGGGTTCGACGCGATCTTCGAAAACCCGCTCTTCGCCGGCGCCGACACAAGTTATTGGGTCCGTCAGACCGTGCCTTTTGCCGGCGGCGGCCGCGCGGTTTCGATCAACGGCCGCAACGGTATTCTCAACTCGCTGCGTTCGTCGAAGGAACAGGGCCAGTCCAACTTCAACAATCCCGGCACGATGCTGGTCGGCGTCGGCGGTGATTTCGATCTGACGCCCACGTTCCGGGTTTCCGCCAATGTGAACCATCTCTGGTTCGAAAACACGGCAACGCTGCGCGCGCTCCGCGTCGAAGGCAGCATCCCCAAGGAAATCGGGTGGGATTATTCGGTGTCGACGGTCTGGCGCCCGTCCGCCGTCCAGAACGCGGTGTTCCGCCTCTCGGCGGCCGTGCTCGATCCGGGCCAGGGCTTTTCCGACCTCTTCTCCAACAATCAGGGCGACGATCGTTATTATTCCGTCCTGTTCAACGCGATCCTGACATTCTGATGGCTATGGGGGCGAACATTCTGACGCGAGCCGTGAACCGGGCGGCGCTGGGGGCGCTGGCCATGGCCGCCGCGATCGGCCTTTTCGGCGCGGCGCAGGGGATTGCGGCGGAAGGCGAAAAGCCCCGCAACATCAAATATGCCTTCACCCCGCCCGCCCCGCAAAATCAGGGCTGGGCCGAAGCCGACGAAAAAAGCGCGGGCTGCGTCACCTGCCACACCGCCAGCGATCAGAAGACGATGCATCGTTCGCCCGCCGTCGTGCTCGGCTGCGTCGATTGCCATGGCGGCGATGCCAAAATCGTGGGCGACGCGTCCCTGCCGCACGACGCGCCGGCCTATGTTGCCGCGCGCGACAAGGCGCATGTCCTGCCGCGTTATCCCAAGAGCTGGCATTGGCCGTCATCCGCCAATCCGCAGCGCAGCTACACACTGCTCAACCGTGAAGCGCCGGAATATGTGCGCTTCGTCAACCCATCGGATTATCGCGTCGCGCGCGAGGCATGCGGCGCCTGCCATCTCGATGTTATCGAGGCGGCCGAACGCTCGCTCATGTCCACGGGTGCGATGCTGTGGGGCGGTGGCGCCTATAATAACGGCATCGTCCCCTACAAGAACTACATGTTCGGCGAGGCCTATACGCGCGACGGTCAGCCCGCCCAGCTGAAATCGCCCGGTTCGCCGCACGGCACGGTTACCGAGGCCGAGGCCAAGCGCGGCGCGCTGGCGACCATGTATCCGCTGCCAACCTGGCATGTGATCCCGCCGGGCGACATCTTTCGCGTGTTCGAGCGCGGCGGCCGCAATATCGGCACCCAATTCCCGGAAATCGGCCTGCCCAACATCGGCGGCACCATCCAGCGCCTTGAAGAGCCCGGCCGCCCCGACCTGCGCCAATCCAACCGCGGTCCGGGAACGGGCCTGCGCGTCGCCATTCCCGTGCTCAATATCCACAAGACCCGCCTCAACGATCCGTTCATGTGGTTCATGGGCACCAACGACCAGCCCGGCGATTATCGCAATTCGGGCTGCGCCGGCTGCCACGTCATCTACGCCAACGATCGCGAACCGCGTCACAGCCTGACCTACGCGAAATATGGCCGCGACGGGCAGACCGCCACGGTCGATCCGACGATCGCCAACAAGATGGAAGCCGGACATGGCGACAGCCATGGCGATGGCCATGCCGCTGTCGCGCCCAACGCCAACAAGGGCGGCGGCGCGGATAGCGTTCCGCACCCGGTGGGCACCGGCATCAAGGAAAAGGGCCACCCGATCCAGCACGCCTTCACGCGTGCCATCCCGACCGCCCAGTGCATGAACTGCCACATGCACCAGCCCAATATCTTCCTGAATTCCTACCTCGGCTACACGATGTGGGATTATGAATCCGACGCACCATTGATGTGGCCGAACCCGGATAACCCCTTGCCGCCCCCGCACGGCAAGCCGGCGGATCATTACAAGAAACAGCGTTATCCCACCGCTGCCGAAGTGCACGCGGTGCTCGATCGCAATCCCGAAGGCGCATCGCCGCGCGGCCTGTGGGCGGACGTGGATTTCCTGCGCAACGTCTACGACAATGTGAACCTGCGTGCGAAGGACACCCAGTTCGCCGACTATCACGGCCATGGCTGGAACTTCCGCGCCATCTTCAAGCGTGATCGCGAAGGCAATCTGCTGGATGCCGACGGCAAAGTCGTGCGCGCCGACGATCCCGAAAAATTCCGCCTCTATCGCAAGAACGACGCCGGCCAGTTCGTCGACGAGCGCGGCAATGTCGTCGATCCCTCGGACCCCGACCTCGATCTCAAGGCGAAGAAGCTCTTCGCCGATGTCGGCGAACAGCCCGGCAAGGCCGTCCACATGATGGACATCCACGCCGAAAAGGGCCTGCAATGCGCCGATTGCCACTTCGCGCAGGACAGCCATGGCAACGGGCTGATCTATGGCGAAGTCGCCAACGCGATCGAAATCGGCTGCAAGGACTGCCACGGCACGGCCGACGCCTATCCGACCTTGCTGACATCGGGCCCGGCGGCTCCGCCGAGCGGCAACAATCTGGCACTGCTGCGCAATGCCGACGGCAAGCGCCGTTTCGAATGGGTGGAGCGCGGCGGCCAGCGCGTCCTCATTCAGCGCTCGATCATCGATCCCAAGCTCGAATGGGAGGTCAGCCTCGTCAAGGATGCGGTGACGGAGGGCAATCCGCACTTCAACCTGAAGGCGGCCCGCGCCAAGCTGATGTCGAAGCAGGGCGCCGAAACCGGCAAATATGCCTTCGGTCCGGGCGTCGCGATGGAAGATCGCGCGCACAAGGATCCCGACATGGCCTGTTTCACCTGCCACCTGTCGTGGACCACGTCCTGCGGCGGCTGCCACCTGCCGATCGAGGCGAACTGGAAGACCAGCAGCCACAAATATGACGGCATCGAAACGCGCAACTTCGCGACCTACAACCCGCAGGTCGCGCGCGACGAGATGTTCCAGCTCGGCCGGCACCAGACGACCAAGGGCAACCAGATCGCGCCGATCCGGTCCACTTCGGCGCTGGTGCTCTCGTCGACCAATATCAACCGCGAGCGGATCTATATCCAGCAGCCGCCGATCTCGGCGATCGGCTTCTCGTCGCAGGCTTTCGCACCGCACTTCCCGCACACGGTGCGCAAGACCGAGACGAAGACCTGCACCGATTGCCACCTGTCCGCCGCGAACGATAACAATGCGATCATGACGCAGACGCTGCTGCTAGGCACCAACTTCGTCAACTTCGTCGGCATGAACGCGTGGACCGGCCTCGAAGGCGGTTTCCAGGCGATCCGCGTGACCGAGTGGGACGAGCCGCAGGCGGTGATCGGCTCCTATCTCCACAAATATGCCTATCCGGATTACTGGAAGGCGCATCAGGATCATGGCCGCGAACTGATCGAATGGCGGCGCGGCAAGCCGTTCGACAAGAAGCTGTCGGGCGAACGTTACGCCATGGAGGAATTCGCCAACACCCATCAGGGCACGTCCGATGGCGTCCGCTGTCTACAGCTGCGCGGCGAATATATGTTCGTGGCGCAGGGCAAGGGCGGGTTCGAGGCCTATGACGTGGCGTCGATCGCCAACAAGGGCTTCTCGGAACGGATCATCACCGCGCCCGTCTCACCGCTTGGGCAGGGCACGAAGGTCAAGTCGACCAACGCGACCTGCATGGCGCTGCCGACGATGCAGGCCATCGCGCCGACGCGGAACACGCCGGAACTTCGCGAGCTCAATCAGGAACAGCCATTCCATCCGATCTACCATTACGCCTTCGTGACGGACTCGGCGGAAGGCCTGATCGTGGTCAATGTCGACACGCTGGCCGATGGCGAACCGCGCAACAATTTCTTCAAGCGCGATGTGACCTGGAACGAGAATGGCGTGCTCAACGGTGCCCGCCACATCACGCTCGGCGGCCATTATGCCTATATCACGGCCGATGCCGGGCTTGTGGTCGTCGATCTCGATGATCCGCTGAAGCCCCGCCTTGCGGCGGTGCTGCCGGTTCGCGATGCCCGCGCCTCGGCGATCCAGTTCCGCTATCTGTGGGTCACCAGCGCCGATGGCGTGCAATTGTTCGACGTCACGACCCTCGGCTCGCCCAGGGCGATCCCCGAAGCCACGGTGCCGTTGGCCAATGCCCAGCGCCTCTATCTCGCGCGGACATTCGCCTATGTCGCCGCCAAGCAGGACGGTCTCGTCATCCTCGACGTCAAGAACCCGGAAAAGCCGACGATCTACCAGAAGGTCGATTTCGCCGGGACTTCGCACCCGCTCAACGATGCGGAAGACGTCATCGTCGGCACCACCAATGCTTCGCTGTTCGCTTATGTCGCGGACGGACGTAACGGCATGAAGATTCTCCAGCTGACGTCGCCGGCCAGCCAGCCGAATTTCTACGGCTTCTCGCCCGCGCCCAGGCCGGAATTGATCGCATGGGCCAAGACGAATTCGCCGGCGCTCGCGCTTTCCAAGGGGCTGGATCGCGATCGCGGCGTGGACGAAAGCGGCGGCCAGATCGCCATCTTCGGCCGGCTCGGATCGCGCCCCTTCACCCGCCCGGAAATGGAGCGGTTGTTCCTCAACCGGAAGGGATTCCCCTACAAGGTGGTCGACACGCCATCCTTCGCCGATTGGGTGCCCGCGCGCAGCGCCGGGCGATAACCGAAAAAGATCGAGCCCGCCGACACGGCGGACGGCGGGCTCGATTTCAAATATTCCAACGATAATCTCGCTGAAATGGCGATCAGTGGGATTTGCTCGCCATAGCGGTATGTTGTTCGGCCTGGCTGATCATGCCATCGGCGTTGCTATCCGCCTTGGCGAACCACGCGGATTTCTTGGCCGCGAATTCCGCCGCCGATAGCGAACCATCGCCATTGGTGTCCGCCGCCTTCCATTTCGCCGGATCCTTGGCGCCCGCCTCGGCCATCGACAACTGGCCGTTGCCGTCCTTGTCGTGCTTGGTCCATTCAGCCTGGGTCGAGGCGTCGAATTCCGCCTTGGTGATCTGACCATTGCCATCGGCATCGGCGGATTTCCCGCCGCCCGCGAACGCGGGCACGGCAAGGGCCATGGCCCCCGCCGCCAAAAGCGCAGCATATTTCATCTTGCTCTCCTGTCGCACGGTCGATCGGCCGCCGCCGATGCAAGGGCGCGGCCGTGTTCGATCGCGTATCAACCGTTGGCGAGAGCGATGTTTCCCTGAAAAGCGGCCGCCCGTGCCTTATTCGACGGTAACCGATTTTGCGAGATTGCGCGGCTGATCCACGTCCGTGCCCTTCGCCACGGCGACATGATAAGCGAGCAACTGCACCGGAACGGCATAGACCAGCGGCGCGATCAACGGGTGAACGCGCGGCATCTCGATCGTCGCGATCGTGCCCTCGCCCGCTGCGGCAATGCCTTCGGCGTCGGAAATCAACACCACCTTGCCGCCGCGCGCCTGCACCTCCTGCATGTTCGACACCGTCTTGTCGAACAGCGGCCCGGACGGCGCGATCACGATCACCGGAACATGTTCGTCAATCAGCGCGATCGGGCCATGCTTCATCTCGCCGGCGGCATAGCCTTCGGCATGGATATAGCTGATTTCCTTCAGCTTCAACGCGCCTTCCAGCGCCATCGGATAATCCGGCCCGCGACCGAGATAGAGCACGTCGCGCGCCTTGGCGATCAGCGGAGCCAGCGCCTCGATCTCGTCGTCATGGGCAATCGCCGCATTCATCGCCGCCGGCGCCTCGGCGAGGTGGCGAACGATTTCCTGCTCTTCCTCACGGCTCAGGCGCCCCTTAGCGCGGGCGAAATTGGCGGCAAGCGCCGCCAGCACGGCCAGCTGGCAGGTGAAGGCCTTGGTGGATGCCACGCCGATTTCCGGCCCGGCATGGGTGGGCAACAGCAGATCGGCCTCACGCGCCATCGAACTGGTCGGCACATTCACCACGACCGCGATCTTCTGGCCGGCGGCACGCGCATGGCGCAGCGCCGCCAATGTGTCCGCCGTCTCGCCGGACTGGCTGATGAACAGCGCCAGCCCGCCATCTTCCAGCACGGGTTCACGGTAACGGAATTCGGATGCGACATCCAAATCCACCGGCACGCGGGCAAACTGCTCGAACCAGTATTTCGCCACCATGCCGGCATAAAAGCTGGTGCCGCAGGCGACGATCGTCACGCGACGGATCTGGGTGAAATCGAATTCGGGGATCGGCAGCGAAACCTCGCCCGCCAGCGGCCGCAGATAGGATCCCAGCGTCTGCGCCACGACCACCGGCTGCTCGAAGATCTCCTTCTGCATGAAATGGCGATGGTTGCCCTTGTCGATCATCGCGCCGGTCAGGCCCGAAATCGTCGTCGGCCGGTCGACAACCTGGTTGTCGCGATCGTGGATCGTCACGCCGTCTCGGGTCAGCACCGCCCAGTCGCCCTCGTCGAGATAGGCGATCTTCTGGGTCAGCGGAGCGAGCGCCAGCGCGTCCGAACCGAGATAGGTCTCGCCTTCGCCATAACCCACCACCAGCGGCGCCCCAAGGCGCGCGCCGATCAACAGGTCGGGATGGCTGCGGAACAGGAAGGCGAGCGCGAACGCCCCGTGAAGCTGCGGCAGCACCTTCTTCACGGCGTCGACCGGGCTCAGCCCGCGCTGAAGCTCGCGGTCGACCAGATGCGCGACCACCTCGGTGTCGGTCTGGCTCGCGAAGGTCCGCCCTTCGGCGATCAGCGCGTCGCGCAGCGGCTTGAAATTCTCGATGATGCCGTTGTGAACCAGCGTCACCTCACCCACGACATGGGGGTGGGCGTTGTCCTCGGTCGGCGCGCCATGCGTCGCCCAGCGCGTGTGCGCGATGCCCACCGTTCCATCGAGCGGCTCGGCAGCGAGCTTCCGCGCCAGATTGTCCAGCTTGCCCTCGGCACGGCGACGAGCCAGCACGCCATTTTCAACGACCGCGACGCCGGCGGAATCATAGCCCCGATATTCCAGCCGGCGGAGCCCCGCCAGCAGCCGATCCGCCACGTCTTCACGCCCGATGATACCGATGATGCCGCACATATTTTCGGTCCGTCCCTGAAATTGGTGGAAGCGCCCTGGCCTCTCAGCCTGCCTTCTTCTTCGCTGCCATCGCTGCGCGGAAACGCGCTGCCCAGCCCGTCTTTATCTCCTGCGCGCCCCGTGCGACGCCGAGCGCATCGGCCGGCACGTCGCGCGTCACCACCGATCCCGCGCCGACAATGGCGCCATCGCCGATCGCGACCGGTGCCACCAGCGCGCTGTTCGATCCGATGAACGCACCCGCCCCGATCTTCGTCGGATATTTGAAATAGCCGTCATAATTGCAGGTGATCGTGCCAGCGCCGATATTGGCGCCCTCGCCCACGTCGGCATCGCCCAGATAGGTCAGGTGGTTGGCCTTGGCCCCCGTGCCCAGCCGCGCCTTCTTCATCTCGACGAAATTGCCGACCTTAGCCTTTTCACCCACGTCCGCGCCGGGGCGCAGGCGAGCATAAGGCCCGATCTGGGCGCCGTTGCGTACCGTCGCCCCCTCGATATGGGAAAAGCCGTGGATCGTCACCCGGTCGCCAATGCTGACGCCGGGGCCGAAGAACACCTGCGGTTCGATCACCACGTCACGGCCGATCGCGGTGTCATGCGCGAACCACACGGTTTCCGGCGCGATCAGCGTCGCGCCGTCCGCCATCGCCTGTGCTCGGCGGCGTTGCTGCCACTCGGCCTCCACGCCGGCCAATTCGGCACGGCTGTTGACGCCCGCAACTTCCCAGGCCTCCGCCTCGATCACCGCCGAACGCCGCCCATCGGCCGCCGCGAGCATCACGATATCGGGCAGATAATATTCACCGGCCGCATTATCGTTGCCAACGCGCGCCAGCAGCGCCCACAGATCGCGCCCTCGCACCGCCATCAGCCCGGAATTGCACAGCGTCACCGCGCGCTCGGCTGGGCTCGCATCCTTGAACTCGACCATCTTGGCGACCACGCCGTCCTCGGCGATGATCCGCCCATAAGCCAGCGGATCGGTGGGTCGGAAACCCAGGACAACGCTGGCGGGGCGATCATCCGCGTTCAGGCGATCGAGCATCCGCGCCATGGTTTCGGCACGCACCAGCGGCACATCGCCATAAAGCACGAGGACATCCCCGTCGAAATCGCCGAGCGCCGCTTCGGCCTGCTGCACCGCGTGGCCCGTGCCCAATTGTGGTTCCTGCACGACAACCTTCGCCGCATCCGCCACCTGCCGCTCCACCTGATCGCGGCCCGCGCCGACGACGACGACCTTCGCCGCCGGGCCGAGCAGATCGGCCGAGGCCATCAAATGGCTCAGCATCGGCCTTCCGGCGATGGGATGCAGCACCTTGTGGAGATCGGATTTCATCCGGGTGCCCTTGCCGGCGGCCAGAATCACCGCGGCGAAAGGGCGGGTTTGCGTGCTTTTCGGATCGGCCATGCCGGTTCCCTGCCATAGTGCGCTTGCCAACGCCATAAGCGCCGAGTGAAAGGAGGCAAATGAACGATTTTCCCTTCGCCGTGGTCGCTTTCGACCTTGATGGCACGCTCGCCGATACCGCGCCCGATCTCACGGCGGCGCTCAACCATGCGCTTCAGGCACTCGGCCGCCCGCCCGTTCCGGCGGAAGATGTCCGCCACATGGTCGGCCACGGCGCCCGTGCGCTGCTCAGCAAGGGCCTAGCTGCCACCGGCGAGGTCAACGAAGAGCTTATCGAGCGCGGATTTCCCATCTTCCTCGAATATTATCAGTCCCATATCGCCGATCATTCGCGCCCGTTCGAAGGGCTGGAGGCCGCACTCGACGCGCTGGCCGCACGCGGCGTGAAGCTCGCCGTCTGCACCAACAAGCTCGAAGGGTTGAGCCGCGAACTCATCGACACGCTCGGCTGGAAGGACCGCTTCGTGGCCCTTGTCGGCGGTGACACGCTGCCCGTCCGCAAGCCCGATCCCGCCCCGCTGTTCGCCGCGATCGAGCGCGCAGGCGGCGGCCGTGCCGCTTTTGTCGGCGATTCGATCACCGATACCGACACGGCGAAGGCTGCGGGCATTCCCTGCGTTGCCGTCAGCTTCGGCTTTTCCGATCGCCCGGCGGATCAGCTCGGCGCCGATGCCCTGATCGACCATTTCGACGATCTTATCCCCGCGCTGGAACGCATCGCCGGCTGAAATCCGCTGAATGCTGCATGGCACGTGTAACAAACCCGCCATAAGATGCAGGCCATGCAACCACCTGCCCCGCTTCGTATCCTGCTCACCTGCATCGCCGCGATCGTCGGGTTCGGCCTGGCCTTCATGCTCGGCGCGGGGGGCGAACCTGCCGCACTGACCGGTGCGATCGCCGCCTTGGGCGCGTGGTTCGCCTGGCACGCCCACGCCCCCGAACCCAGCGTCGAGCCCGCCGGAGACGAAACGCCCCAGCCCAGCTTGGACGAGGTGATGGAGGCGATCGACGATCCCATGTTGCTGGTCAGCGGGCAGATCGTCACCGTCGCCAATGCCGCCGCGCGCGCGGTTCTGGGCGATCACATCATCGGGGAAGACGTGCGGCTGGCGATTCGCCACCCGGCGGCGACCGACAGGCTGACCCTCCGGCGCACGGCGGACGATGGCGCCGATGACGCACCGATCGAACTGGTCGGCATCGGCGATCGCGAACGGCGGTGGGAACTTGTCGTCCATCCCATCTGGGGGCGCGGGCTGCTCGTCCGGTTGGCGGATCGCACCGGCACCCATGCCGCCGAAAAGATGCGCGTCGATTTCGTCGCCAACGCCAGCCACGAACTGCGCACGCCGCTCGCCACCCTGCTCGGCTTCATCGAGACGCTGGAGGACGGCAAGGCCGCCGAAAACCCCGCGACGCGCGGCCGTTTCCTCAAGATCATGTTCGGCGAAGCCAAGCGGATGCAGCGTCTTGTCGACGATCTGATGTCGCTGTCGCGCATCGAAGCGGAAAAATACAGCGTGCCGCAAACCCCCGTCGCGCTTGCCCCGTTGATCGAGGATGTGCGCGGCGCTTTCCACAATGGCATCGTCGAAAATGGCGATCGCGTCGTCGTCGACATTGCGGCCGATGTCCCGCCGATCTCGGGCGACAAGGTGCAGATCTCGCAACTCCTGCACAATCTCATCGGCAACGCCCTGAAATATGGCCGTCCCGGCTCTCCAGTGCGGGTCACGGTCAAGCCGGCGTCGGGCAATATGGTGAAGCTGTGCGTGCGCGATGAGGGCGAAGGCATTCCGGCCGAACATATCCCGCGACTCACCGAGCGATTCTATCGCGTCGATCCCGGCCGCAGCCGCTCGCTGGGTGGAACGGGCCTTGGCCTGGCCATCGTGAAACATATCGTCGAGCGGCATCGCGGCAGGCTGGAAATCCGCAGCGAAGTGGGCCGTGGAACATTGGTGAGCGTGTTCCTGCCCGCCGCAATCGCACCCCAAATGGGGGCGCTGTCATCAAAGAGTCACGCAAACGTCACAGAGGGCACCCCGAACCGCACTAGCGCGCACATCGACCCGGCTTGATCCCGGTTTCGAGGGAGGACGATTTGGCTAAGTTTCACTATCTGATCGGCATGGCGGCGCTGGCGCTGGCCGGATGCCAGGGCGAAGGCGGCGCTGGCGATGCCGGCGGCGGCTCGCGCGATCAGATCCGCGCGGTCGGTTCGTCCACCGTCTATCCCTTCACCACGGCCGTTGCCGAACAGTTCCCGCGCAAGTTTCCGTCCTTCAAGGCGCCGATCGTCGAATCGACCGGCACGGGCGCGGGCCTCAAGCAGTTCTGCGCCGGCGTCGGCGCGCAGTTCCCCGACGTGGCGAACGCGTCGCGCCGCATCAAGAAGTCCGAACTGGAAGACTGCACCAAGAACGGCGTGACGGAGATCGTCGAAATCCAGGTCGGTATCGACGGCATCGCACTCGGCGAAAGCAAGGCCGGCGCCAAAATGGCGCTGAGCGAGGAAGACATCTACAAGGCGCTTGCCGCCACGCCTTATGGCAAGCCCAATACCGCCAAGACCTGGAAGGATGTGAACGCGGCCCTGCCGGCAGTCGCCATCAAGGTTTTCGGCCCGCCGCCGACCAGCGGCACGCGCGACGCCTTCGCCGAACTCATCCTCGAAAAGGGTTGCGACGCCAATGCGGAGATGAAGACGCTCAAGGAAGCCGACAAGGACAAGCACAAGGAAGTGTGCACCAAGGTCCGCGAAGACGGCGCCTATGTCGAATCCGGCGAAAACGACAATCTCATCGTCCAGAAGCTCGTCGCCAATCCCGATGCGCTGGGCGTGTTCGGCTACAGCTTCCTCGAGGAAAATCTCGACAAGGTGCAGGGCGTAAAGCTTCAGGGCGTCGAGCCCACCTACGAAACGATCGCCAGCTACAAATATCCCGGCGCCCGCCCGCTCTTCATCTACGTCAAGAGCGCGCATCTGAAGGCCATTCCCGGCCTGAAGGAATTTGTCGGCGAATATGCCAACGCCTGGAACCCCGAAACCGGCTATCTGAAGCGCCGTGGCCTGATCGCCGCGCCTGACGACGTTCGCGCCAAGAATGTCGACATCGCGACCAAGCTGACCCCGCTCGATCCGGCCACGATCGACTGAACCCTGCCCGCCCCGGCGGCAGCGCCGGGGCGGCACCTGCAACGACACGGAAGGCCTGAGCCTTGTCCAACCTCGCCATCCTGTTCCTGATCCTGGGCCTCGGCCTCGTCGCGTGGCTCACCGCCCGCGCGAAGGCCGCCGGTTTCCAGCCGGTCGGGGGGATCCGGCCGCACAGCCGGCCCAACCATCATGGCTGGTATGTCGCGCTGTGGGCGATCGTCCCGGCGCTGATCTTCCTTGCCGTGTGGAGCAATATCGCCCCGGGCCTGACCATGGCGGCCGCGATCGACACACCGGCGGGGGCCACCCTGCCGGCAGCGGGCATGGAACGTTCCGCGATCCTGGCCGAGGTGCGCGGGCTCGCTTCCGGTCGCGTTCAGGGCGGCTTCTATCCGCTCGCGCAGGAAATGGTGCCGGCCTATCAGGCCGCGCAGACGCGCTACGGCATCGCCGCCGCCGCACTGGCCGTGATCCTGGCGCTGGCCGGCGGGGCCTTCGCCTTCACCCGCCTGCGGCCCGATTTCCGCGCGCGCACCCGGGTCGAACGGGTCGTGATGATCGGCCTGCTCGTCGCATCGCTCATCGCCATCCTCACCACGATCGGCATCGTCGGTTCGCTGCTGTTCGAAACGATGCGCTTCTTCTCCAAGGTGTCGCCGGTCGAATTCCTGTTCGGAACGACATGGAGCCCGCAGACCGCGATGCGCGCCGACCAGGTCGGCTCGTCCGGGGCTTTCGGCGCGATCCCGTTGTTCTGGGGCACGATCTTCATCGGCGCGATCATCGCGATGGTCGTCGCGATCCCGCTGGGCATGATGAGCGCCATCTATCTGACGCAATATGCCGCCCCCGGCGTCCGCAAGTGGATGAAGCCGGTGCTCGAAGTGCTCGCCGGCGTGCCGACCGTCGTCTACGGTTATTTCGCCGCGCTCACGGTGGCCCCGGCCATCCGCGATTTCGCCGCCTTCCTTCACATCCCCGGCGCCTCGTCGGAATCCGCGCTCGCCGCCGGCCTTGTCATGGGCATCATGATCATCCCCTTCGTCTCGTCGATGGCGGATGATTCCATCGCCGCCGTGCCGCAGGCGATGCGCGATGGCAGCCTCGCCATGGGTGCCACCACATCCGAAACGATCAGCAAGGTGCTGGTTCCGGCGGCGCTTCCGGGCGTCGTGGGCGGCGTGCTCCTCGCCGTCAGCCGCGCGATCGGCGAAACGATGATCGTGGTGATGGCCGCCGGCCTTGCCGCCAACATGACTGCAAACCCCTTCGCCAGCGTGACCACGGTGACCACCCAGATCGTTCAGTTGCTGACCGGCGATCAGGAATTCGACAGCCCCAAGACGCTCGCCGCCTTCGCGCTGGGCCTGGTGCTGTTCATCGTCACGCTGCTGCTCAACATCGTCGCCCTGCGCGTCGTGAAGAAATATCGGGAAGCGTATGAATAGTCCGATCCCCGTGCCTGCCACGCCGCGCACGCCGACCGACTGGAACAGCCCGGCGATGCAGAACCGCATCCGCCGCCGCTACGCCGCGGAACGCCGCTTCAAGGCGCTGGGCCTCGTCTCCATCCTGGTTTCAGCCGCCTTCCTCGCCTTCCTGCTGATCACCATGGTCGGCAATGGCGCGCGCGGCTTCACGCAGACCGAGATCCGGCTGCCGGTCGATTTCGCGCGCTCGACGCTGATGCTCGATCCCGCGGCGCTCAAGGGCTTCGGCGCTGATGCCGCGCTCGCCGGCGCCGACATCGAAGGCGTCACCGCTGCTGCGGCGGACGCGGCCTTCGGCGACGGCGGCGCGCGCCTGCTCTCCGACGGCGCCTGGCTCAGCGTGCGCGAAGCGATCAAGGAGCGTCCGGAAGTCCTGCAAGGCAAGGCGGATATCTGGGTGCCCGCCGCCACGTCGGTCGATCTCGCCGCCAAGGGCGATGGCGACGCTGCCGGGGAAGCCGCTTATGCGCGGTTGAAGGCTGCCAATGCGGTGCAGACCGGCATCAACCTGACCTTCCTCACCAAGGCGGATTCCACGGATCCGACGCTCGTCGGCATCTGGGGCGCGCTCAAGGGATCGCTGGTCACGATGTTCGTGACGCTGATCCTGGCCTTCCCGATCGGCGTGCTCTCCGCGCTCTATCTCGAAGAATATGCGCCCCGGAACCGCTGGACCGATCTGATCGAGGTGTCGATCAACAATCTGGCGGCGGTGCCGTCGATCATCTTCGGTCTGCTTGGCCTCGCGGTATTCCTCAACTTCATGCACCTGCCGCGCTCGGCGCCGCTGGTCGGCGGCCTTACGCTGGCGTTGATGACGATGCCCGTCATCGTCATCGCCGGCCGCAACGCCATCAAGTCGGTTCCGCCGTCGATCCGCGATGCCGCGCTCGGCATCGGCGCCAGCCGCGTGCAGGTGGTGTTCCATCATGTGCTGCCGCTCGCGCTGCCGGGCATTCTCACCGGCACGATCATCGGCATGGCCCGCGCGCTCGGCGAAACCGCGCCGCTGCTGATGATCGGCATGCGCGCCTTCCTCGCCTCGCCGCCGGGCGGCATCACCGATCCGGCGACCGTGCTTCCCGTCCAGATCTTCCTCTGGTCGGATGAAGTCAGCCGTGGTTTCGTCGAAAAGACGTCCGCTGCGATCATCGTCCTGCTGGTCTTCCTGCTCGCGATGAACGGCCTCGCCATCTATCTTCGCAATCGCTTCGAAAGACGCTGGTAATGAACGACCACACGCTCAACGACATTGCCGCGCATCAGCCTGCCGCGACCGAAGGCACGCTCAAGATGGCTGCGCGCAACGTCAACGTCTTCTACGGCGCCAAGCAGGCGATCCGGGACGTCTCGATCGACGTAACGCAGGAAAATGTGACGGCCTTCATCGGCCCGTCGGGGTGTGGCAAGTCCACCTTCCTGCGCACGCTGAACCGGATGAACGACACCGTGGCTTCGGCCCGCGTCGAAGGCCAGATCACGCTCGATGGCGAGGATATCTACTCCCCGTCGATGGACGTGGTGCAATTGCGCGCCCGCGTTGGCATGGTGTTCCAGAAACCGAACCCCTTCCCCAAGTCGATCTACGAAAATGTCGCTTATGGCCCGCGCATCCACGGCCTTGCCGCCGCCAAGGCCGACATGGACCAGATCGTCGAAAAGTCGCTGAAGCGCGCGGGCCTGTGGGAAGAAGTGAAGGATCGCCTGACCGACAGCGGCACCGCCCTCTCCGGCGGCCAGCAGCAGCGCCTGTGCATCGCCCGCGCCATCGCGGTCGATCCCGAGGTGATCCTGATGGACGAACCCTGTTCGGCGCTCGATCCCATCGCCACCGCCAAGATCGAGGAACTGATCCACGAACTGCGCGGCCGCTATGCGATCGTGATCGTCACGCACAACATGCAGCAGGCGGCCCGCGTGTCGCAGCGCACCGCCTTTTTCCACCTCGGCACGCTCGTCGAATATGGCGACACGTCCGAGATCTTCACCAATCCCCGCGAAACGCGGACCAAGGATTACATCACCGGCCGTTACGGCTGAGGAGACGCGATAGATGGCCACCACCGGGCACACCGTAAAGGCATTCGACGAAGATCTCGGCCAGCTGCGTGCGCTGGTCGCCGAAATGGGCGGCCGGGCCGAAGCTGCGCTCGCGGGCGCCATCCAGGCGCTCGTCCGGCGCGATCTCGAGGCCGCCGCCGCGATCATCGAGGATGACAAGAAGATCGACGCGCTCGAGGTCGAGATCGAACGCCAGGCGATCCGCCTGATCGCGCTGCGCGCGCCGATGGCGGACGATCTTCGCGACGTCCTCGCCGCGATGAAGATTTCGGGCGTGATCGAGCGCATGGGCGATTACGCGAAGAACATCGCCAAGCGCGTCCACATGCTCAACGACGTCAAGGGTATCGAGCCGATCTCGATCCTGCCGGCGATGGCGCGATCGGTGTCGGACATGGTTCACGCCGTGCTCGATGCCTATGCCCGCCGCGACGCCGAAGGCGCGGTGCGCGTCGCCGAAAGCGACCGTACGGTCGATGATTTCTACAACAGCATCTTCCGCACGCTGCTGACGCACATGATGGAAAACCCGCACACCATCACCGCGTCGACGCATCTGCTGTTCATCGCCAAGAACCTCGAACGCATCGGCGATCACGCAACCAACGTCGCCGAGATGGTCTATTACGCCGCCACCGGCAAGCAGATGGCCGAGCGCGCGAAGGGCGAAGACCCCCTCGCCGCCGAAGAGGAGTAAGACGCATGGCCCGTGCCCGCCTGCTGCTCGTCGAGGACGATGCCGCGCTGGCCGAACTGCTCGTCTGGCATTTCGAGCGCGAGGAGTTCGAGGTTGAACACACGCCCGATGGGGAAGAGGCCTTGCTGCTCGCGCAGGAAAGCCCGCCCGATCTCGTGCTGCTCGATTGGATGATCGAAGGCCTGTCGGGGATCGAGGTCTGCCGCCGCCTGCGCCGCCTGCCCGATACCGCCAATGTGCCGATCATCATGCTCACGGCGCGCGGCGAGGAAGAGGATCGCGTGCGCGGGCTCGAAACCGGCGCGGACGATTATGTCACCAAGCCCTTCTCTCCGCGCGAGCTTGTCGCGCGTGTCGGCGCGGTGCTGCGCCGCGTGCGCCCCGCGCTCGCCGGCGAGCGGCTGAACTATTCGGACATCGAGATGGATACGGTGAGCCACAAGGTTCGCCGCGATGGCGCCACCGTGCCGCTCGGCCCCACCGAATTCCGGCTGCTCAAGCATTTCCTCGAGCATCCCGGCCGCGTCTTCTCGCGCGAACGGCTGCTCGATTCGGTCTGGGGACGCGACAGCGACATCGAACCCCGCACGGTCGACGTCCACATCCGCCGGCTTCGCAAGGCGATCAACGATGGCGGTCGTCCGGATATCATCCGCACCGTCCGCTCGGCGGGCTACGCGCTCGACGCCGAAGGCGCGCTCTAAAAGGTTCGTTCGCATCTGCGGTGGGAGCCATTCCAGCCCCCACCGCAGGCGATCCGCATCAATCGCGCGTCATGTTGTCAGACGACGCGAAGCGCCTGTCTGGCCGTCATCGAGCGCCGGCCCGCAGCTTCCTCGACCGTGAAACGGCTTGCCTCGGCGCTGAGTGAAGCGACTTCCGACGCAAGGTTGCGCGCCGCTGCCGAGCTTTCCTCGACCATCGCCGCATTCTGCTGGGTTGCGCGATCCATGGCGCCGATGGCCTGCGATATTTCCGAGATCGCAGAGGATTGCGCCCGATTGTCGTCGGCCATGCCGGCAAGCAGGGCATGAACCTGCCCCACGTCCGTCACGATATCGGCCAACGCACTGTCGACCCGCGTCACGGCATGAACGGCCGCGCCGATATCCTCCTGCGTCGCGGTCAGTTGCTCGCGCGCCCGCTTCGCCTCTTCCTCCGACCGCATGGCCAGTGCCGATACAAGGTCGGCCACCACGGCGAAGCCCCGCCCCGCCTCTCCGGCCCGGCCAGCTTCCACGGCCGCGTTCATCGCCAGCACGCGGGTCTGGAAAGCGATCTTGTCCAACCCCTCGATAACGGTGTCGATCCCCTTCGCACCTTCCGAAACGCGGCCCATCGTCCGCACCGCGTCGTCAGCGATCTCGCGCCCCACCTGAACGACGCCGATCGTCCCATTGGCGCGTTCGACGGTGGTCGCGGCGGCATCGGCGGTTCTTTTCAGCCGCTCATCCATCTGCGTGACGGCGGCGGTGGTTTCCTCAAGGCTCGCCGCATTCGCTTCCGTCCGGCGCGCAAGGTCCTCCGACGCACGGGCGATTTCGATCGATCCCGTATCGATCGTCTGCGCACTCGTCCTGACCGAACCGATCAGATCGCGGAGCGACTCCAGCGCCGCGTTGAAATTGGCCCGAAGTTCGGCATAGCTCGCAGGATAGTCCTCGGTGATCTCCGCCGTCAGGTCGCCCTGCGCCAGCCGCTTCAGATTATCCGTCATGCCGCGCACGATTGCGGAATTGCGTTCGGCTTCGACGTTGAGGTCGATCTGTTTGCGCGCATTGTCACGAAAGGTGAACATCGCCTTGGTCATCCGGCCCACGCAATCGCGAAATTCGGTGTGGGCGATCGGGCTCTGCAAATCACCGGCGGCCAGCGCCTCCATGCGAACGACGGTCGTGACATAAGGCGTTGCAATGGCCGAGCGGAACCATGCCCCCAGCACGATCGCGAGCAGGGTGGCGATGACGCCGCAGGTGATGCCCGCTACTGGCCCGCCCAGGACCAGGCTCATTGGTTCGATTGCCGTGATAGCCGCCATTATCCCAAACGCGATCAGCAGCTTCAGCCGGATCGGTGCCGTGGCAGTAAACCAGTTCATGTGATTGTCCTGTTTGGTGTCGCCTGTCGGAGACGCCATGGCCCGTCTGGTCACCGATCGGCGGATTGCGCGCTTCGGGCGTCCCGGCAACACGGACGCGTAAGGATACGGCGGTCGAGGACTCAGCGACCGCACCACGAGCAAAAAAGACAATCAGCTTTACTATCGGCACCCTGACGGGTGGCCCCCCAATTGCCCTTATAGACGCCACGCGGCTGCGATGGCTTTTCGCGCAAATTTTTGTGATCACAGCCTAAAAGAGGACTCTGCGGGCCTGCGCTACACGGCACTTGCAGCAGCCCGATCGCGCCGGCTGGCTCCCATATTCTCGATGCATATCATCGACACGTCGCTTCACGGCATGCTAGCCGTCAGCGATAAGGCATAAGGAGCGCACGCATGAAGGCGACACCCGAACAGGTTCGTCAAGGGCTTGAAAACTATATCCGGGCATGGGCAACGGGCGACAAGCAGTTGCTGCTCGATACCTTCGCCGAAGATGGCGTGCTGGAGGATCCCGTCGGCACCCCGCCCTTTTCGGGGCGCGCCAACATCGCGCGTTTCTGGGATTTTGCCCGCGCCGATCCCAACCGCCAGGTTACGCCGGTGCTGGAAGAAATCCGTGCTTGTGGCGATCAGGGCATATTGCGCTTCACCATGCAGGTGCGCGTGCCTTCGCAAAATGCCGGGCTCGACCTTTCGATCATCGAGCACGCCCAGTTCAATTCGGAAGGCAAGCTTTGCCATCTCCGCGCCTTCTGGGACGAAAATTCGGTGAAGCAGCCGGCCGGGATGGATCTGTTCACCCCCAATATCGAGGAAGCCTATCAGGCCTGAGGTTCAAGAGGGGGCGTTCACGCCCCCTTCCCTTCGCGTCAACCTTGGGTTAGTTGACGTGCCCGTAAAGCACGGGAGAGGGAAATGACCATCAGTTTCGAAGGGCGCGTTGCGATTGTCACGGGCGCGGGCGGCGGCATCGGTCGCGGTTATGCGCTGGAACTGGCCAAGCGCGGCGCCAAGGTGGTGGTCAACGATCTCGGCGGCGCCCGCGACGGCACCGGCACCTCGGATGCCGCGCAAAAGGTGGTGGAAGAAATCCTCGCTGCCGGCGGCACGGCCATGGCCAATGGCGGCAACGTCACCGATGCCGCGCAGATGGAAGAAATGGTCGCCCGCGCCAAGGAAGTCTGGGGCGGCGTCCATATCCTGATCAACAATGCCGGCATCCTGCGCGACAAGAGCTTCGCGAAGATGACGATGGACGAGTTCCGCCTCGTCGTCGAAGTGCATCTCAACGGCTCGGCCAATGTCACCAAGGCCGTGTGGGACGTGATGCGCGAACAGAATTATGGCCGCATCCTGATGACGGCATCGTCGACCGGCCTTTATGGCAATTTCGGCCAGGCCAATTATGGCGCGGCCAAGCTCGGGCTGGCGGGCCTTACCAAGACGCTCCATCTCGAAGGCGCGAAATATAATGTTCGCGTGAACACGATCGCCCCGGTCGCCGCGACGCGGATGACCGAAGATATCCTGCCGCCCGAATTCCTTGCCGTGTTCGCGCCGGAAAAGATCGCGCCCGCCGCCCTCTATCTGGTGTCCGAAGATGCGCCGTCCAACATGATCGTCAGCGCTGGCGGCGGGGTTGTCCAAGCCGCCTATATCACGCTTACGCAAGGCGCAGTGCTCGCCCCCGATCAGCTAACGCCCGAAGGCGTCGCCGCGGCGTGGGACCAGATCGTCGATCGCAGCGGCGAAATCGTTCCGCAAAACGGCCTCGAACAGTCGATGCTGATCGCCTCGCTGCTCCAGAAGGCAGCGGGCTGATCCGCCTTACTGTATTGCATCACCACCACACATAGGTTTACACTGCCCGCCGGAAAGTGGGAGCTAACCTACATGTATACCGACGGGGATATCGACAGCGCGGTGCGGGCCGGCATCATGCCGCCCGCAACCGCATCGGCCTTCCGCGATTTCGTCGCCGGGCAGCGCCACGCGCCGCTCGTCGACGAAGAACATTTCCGTCTCATCACGGGCTTCAACGACATCTTCGTGACGATCGCGGCGGTACTGCTGCTCGTCGCGGTGGCGTGGATCGGCAATGCCGTGCCCGTCCCCCGCATCCCGGAAGGCCCCAACGCCCTCAGCCCTGCCCTTGTCGCGGCGACGGCCTGGGGCCTTGCCGAATATTTCACGCGCCGCCGGCGCATGGCGCTGCCGAGCATCCTGCTGCTCCTGGCTTTCTCGATCGGAACCTTCCTCGCACTGGCCTTCGCGATCGGAACATTGCTGCCGATGCCTGCCGAGGGCGCCGACCGGACGGTTGCGCTGGTGGGCGCCTTCGCCGCAGCGCTCACAGCCTTTGCCACCTGGCTTCACTGGCGCCGTTTCCATGTGCCGATCACCGTCGCGGCTGGCACGCTGGCCGGCGTCGCGCTCGCCATCGCGCTGCTGCTCGCCGCGATGCCGATCGCCGGCGGCGCGCTCTATGCCGTGCTATTGATGGCGGGTCTCGCCGTCTTCGCCTTCGCGATGCACTGGGACATGAGCGATCCGACCCGCACCACCCGCCGGGCAGACGTGGCCTTCTGGCTCCACCTCCTCGCCGCGCCATTGATCGTCCATCCCATATTCGCCTTGCTCGGCCTGCTCGATGGCGGCGCGTCGATCGGCGAAGCCGGCGTCGTCATCGCGCTCTACGTCGCGATGGGGCTGGTCGCGATCGCGGTCGACCGCCGCGCGCTTCTCGTCTCGGCGCTGGCTTATGTGCTCTACGCGCTGAGTACCCTGTTCCGGGAATTCGGTGCGGTCAGCCTCAACATCGCGCTCACTGCCCTCGTCATCGGCTCGGCGCTGTTGCTGCTGTCGGCGTTCTGGAGCGCAGTGCGGAACTCGGTCCTCGAGGTCGTGCCGCCAACGCTGCGCCAGCGCCTGCCGCACGGCAACCGGCCCGCAGACACCGCATCAGCCTGATATTGGAAAGGGGTTTGCCGGGCGGGCCACATTGGCTCGCCCGCCCCACCGTCGGCTCTATTCCCTGACGAGCTTGAGCAGGCGCCGTTCGATGGGCGCGAGCAGTGGCGACAGTTCGTGCCCCCGCTTCAGCACCGCGCCATGTTCCCCAATCAACGCCCACATGCCCTGGCGATGGCGCAAGGCGGGGCGCTTCTCGATCCGATATTCGGGTCGCTCCGCCGCGCGGCGGAAGGCGCAGAACAGGGCCACCTCGCGCTCAAGCGCGATCGCGTAATCGCGCCAGTGGCCCGCGGCCACCATGCGGCCGTAGAGATCCAGAATGCGCATCAATTCCTGACGGTCGAACCCGACCTGGGTGGGCCGCGCCGCATGAGCGGGGAACGGCGTGACGACGCTCATCAGGCGCAGTCGCGCTCCGTATCGGCATTCGGACTGGCGTCCCGCTTCTCGATCAGCTCTGCCAGTTTGGTGCGCAGCGATTCCACCTCGCACTTGAGCATCTCAAGCTGCTGGGTGGCCGGATCGAAACGTTCCGAACAGGGCGTGCCATAAGGCACGAAGCTCTTCTGATAGTCCGCCGCCTCCACAAGCGTCGGCCGCGCCGGGATGCCGACCATCGACGCGCCTTCCGGCACATCCTTGGTAACAACCGCATTGGCGCCGATGCGCGAACGCTTGCCCACGATGATCGGCCCCAGCACCTGCGCGCCCGAACCAATGATCGCATCATCCTCGATGGTGGGATGGCGCTTGCCCGGCACCCCGTTGGCGGGGTTGGTGCCGCCCAGCGTGACGCATTGATACATGGTGACGTTGTCGCCGATGATGGCGGTTTCGCCAATCACGCTGAAGCCATGGTCGATGAAGAAATGCCGGCCGATCTGCGCGCCGGGATGGATGTCGATCGCGGTAAGGAAGCGCGACAGATGGTTGACCGCGCGTGCGAGGAAATAGAGTTCGCCCTTGAACAGCCAATGCGCAATGCGGTGGAAACCGACCGCCCAGACACCCGGATAAAGCAGGATTTCCCAGCGCGTGCGCGGCGCGGGATCGCGCGCCTTGATCGAGTCGAGATAGTCGACGAGCGCGTCGAGCATGGAATATCCCCAGGTCGGTTCTGTCTATTGGGCCCGAATGTAGGCCCGCGACCCGGGGATTTCCAGTGTCATGGTCAGACGGCGGTTGCGTGGACCGTGGCAACCGCCTTGATGATGGCGCCGACGCGCGCGGCCGTCTGGATCACTTCGGTCGCGACGCCATGGCCGCGTAGCACCTTTTCGTGGCTGTCGATGCACATGCCGCAACCGTTCATCGCGCTGACGGCGAGGCTGAACAGCTCGAAATCGTCCTTTTCGATGCCGGGCGAACCGATCACGTTCATCCGCAACTTGGCCGGCAAGGTGCCATATTCCTTGTTCGAGGCGAGGTGAACGAAGCGATAATAGACATTGTTCATCGCCATCACCGCCGCCGCCGCGCGCGCCGCATTGGCCGCTTCCGGCGAAAGCTTGCCTTCGGCTTCGGCTTCGGCCGCGTCGACCAGCGGCTTGTAGCCCGAGCCGTGGGCGCAGGTGAGCAGCAGGCCATATTTGCGCTGGTCACCCAGCGTCTGATCGTTGAGCAGCGATCCGACGTTGAGCCGGATATCCTTGGCATAATCGGGCAGCGTATCGGCAAAGGCCTTGAGCGACATTGGGAACTCCTGGCTCGAACACATCACAGGTCAAATAAAAGGGCGCGGAAGGGCGAACCCCTCCGCGCCCGGTTGCCGCGCGCCATCAAGCAGCGCGGCAGGCGGCAGCCCTGAGGGGGGATCAGGCCGCCGGCTTCAGAACCTCTTCACCGGCCTGCCAGTTGCAGGGGCACAGTTCGTCGGTCTGCAGCGCGTCGAGGACGCGGATCGCCTCGGCCGGGTTGCGGCCCTGGTTGAGGCCGTTCACGGTGACGTGCTGGATCACATTGTGCGGATCGACGATGAAGGTGGCGCGGAGCGCGACGCCGGCGTTCTGCTCGACGATGCCGAGCGCGTTGGCCAGTTCCTTCTTGTTGTCGGCGATCCACGGGAAATCGCAGTTCGCGAGACGCTCGTCAGACTTGCGCCACGCGAAGTGAACGAAATCGGTGTCGGTCGACGCGCCGATCAGCACCGCGTCACGATCGGCGAGATCCTTCACGAGTTCGCCATAACCGATGATTTCGGTCGGGCAGATGAAGGTGAAGTCCTTCGGCCAGAAGAACACGACCTTCCACTTTCCGTCGGTCTTCGACAGGTCGATCGTCTCGCCGGCCGGAAGCGCGCCCACGCCCTGCTGGACGGGAACGGTGATGCCGGGAAACTGATCGCCAACGGTGAGGGCCATGCGGGAAACTCCTTCGAGTGGTTGAGAAACTTGCGAGGGCGGATATGCGGGGCTGGATAAAAAAGGGCCAATTGATTATTTGAGGTCCATTGATCGACTGAGGCGATGAATGAGCACCTATCTCCCCACTCTCAAACAGCTCCAATATCTCGTCGCGCTGCGCGACCATGGACATTTCGGCCGCGCGGCGGAAGCCTGCTTCGTCACGCAGTCGACACTTTCCGCCGGATTGCGCGAACTCGAGTCCCTGATCGGCATCATGCTCGTCGAACGAACCCGGCGCGTGGTGCGCTTCACGCCGCTCGGCCTGCGTATCGCCGAAAAGGCGCAGCGCGTGCTGCGCGAGGCCGAGGAACTTGCCGATCTGGCGCGCGCCGCCGGCAAGCCGTTGTCGGGCGAACTGCGCATGGGCGTTATCCCGACAATCGCGCCCTTCCTGCTCCCCCGCATCCTGCCCCGCTTCCGCACCGAATGGCCGGACCTCAAGCTCTATCTGCGTGAGGAGACGACCAGCGCGGCCTGCGATTCGCTCCATCGCGGCCATGTCGACTGCGTGCTGCTGGCATTGCCTTATCATTGCGGGGACATCGAGCATGCCGATCTGTTCGACGACCGCCTGTTCGTCGCGTTCCCGGACGGCGAGGCCCCGGCCAAGAGCGAAACCGTGAAGGCCGACGCCATCGATGAGAGGCGGCTGCTGCTGCTCGAGGACGGACACTGCCTGAAGGACCACGCACTCGCCGCCTGCAACCGCCCCGAATTGCGGGCGGAGGCGGCCATGCTCGGAACCTCGCTCCATACTCTCGTCCAGATGGTCGATAATGGCCTGGGCGTGACGCTGTTGCCCGAAATGGCGATCAAGGCCGGGATCCTCGACAATACGCGGATTTCCGCCCGGCCGCTCGACGCGGCCCATCCGGCGCGGCGAATCGCCCTCGTCTGGCGCAAGGGCAGCCCGCGCGAAAAAGAGTTCAGGATGCTCGCCGACGCCCTGTCGAAAAGTCACGACAGCTGATGGACTTGCCGGGTGGTCGGCACCAACGCATGGCCCGCATTGTTGCGATTGACTTGCAATAGCGGAGATGCTTTCCTCTTCTCATTCGAGACCGGGAGAGGAAAGCATGTCCGATCATATCGTCGATCCCATCGATATCCTGCCTCACCCGGCGCCCGCCGACGATCATAGCCGGCTGCTTCTGTTCACGATGCGGAGGGTCGCGGCCCATGGCTTGGACGACGCACATGCCGCCCATGCCATGCTGTGCAGCTTCGGCATGAGCTTCCGCCGCCCACTCGTGCTGCTGCGGGCGTTGATGGCGGAAGCGTCCCGCGTTTCAAGCCGGCGTATCCTGGTGGCCCCCTGCTGCTGTCCACGGATGACGACATCCGAAGCGAATCTGCTGAGCGCGGTCGCCGCCGCCCGCCACGATCCGCACGGTGCGCATCGCCTGCTGACCGAGGTGCTGGGCATCGCCGACTGCCTTGGCACGCTCAGCAGCGCTCAGGCGCTGGCGCAGGCCTTTGAAGACCTCGCCAAGCCGCTCCCCTCGCCCGCCTGAAATCGCCCGTCAGGCGGTTTCGGTCGAAGGCTCGGTTCCCGCCGTGCCGATCGACGCATCGATCAGGCCCGCGCGCATCATCAGCCAGAACAGGATGATGCCGGGCAATGCGAGTGCGGTGGTGAGAAGATAGAAATTCACATAGCCCATCGCGTCGATGATCGCGCCGGCGGTGGTTCCCGTCAGCACACGGCCGACGACGCTCGCCGCCGCGGAAATCAGGGCATATTGGGCCGCCGTGAAGCGGAGATCGCACAGCGCCGAGAAATAGGCGACGACGCAGACACCGCCGACGCCGCTGGCGAAGTTTTCGAACCCGATCGCGCCCGCCATGCCGATATTGGAATGGCCAGCCGCCGCCAAAAGCGCGAAGCTGAAATTGGACACGCCCATCAGCACGAGGCTGAACAACACCGAACGCTTGAGGCCGAGGCGGGTATAGAGAATGCCGCCGACGAAGATACCGAGCAGCAGCGCCCAGAAGCCGACGCCGATATCATAGATCGCGATTTCGTCGTTGGTGTAGCCAAGATCGTTGAACAGCAGCCGCAACGTAAGATTGGCGAGCGTATCGCCGATCTTGTGGACGAGGATGAACAGGAGCACGAGCAGCGCGCCCGACCGCTGGAAAAACTCCACAAACGGGCCCACCACCGCCTTGCCGAGCGATGCCAGCGATTTGCGGCCGGCAATCTCGCGGTGGCGCTTCGGTTCGCCCAGCACCAGCGCGACGATCATCGCCGGCAATGCGAAGCCGGCGCAGGCCATGTAGGCGGCTTCCCACCCCATCCGGGCCGCGACCACCAGCGCCAGCGCGCCGGCGGCGGCCGAGCCGATCCGCCAGCCATATTGGGACATGCCGGCGCCGATGCCGAGCTGCCTGGGTTCGAGCTGTTCGATCCGATAGGCGTCAATCACGATGTCATAGGTCGCGCCCGCCACGCCGACGAGAATGGCGGCGACCGCCGTCGCGTAGATATCCGCCGCCGGATCGACCAGCGCGAGGTTGAAGACGGCAGCGATCACCATGACGCCCGCCACAAGCATCCACGAAACGCGCTGGCCCAGCCTGCCGATCACCGGCAGGCGCACGCCTTCCACCACCCAGGCCCACAGAAATTTGAGGTTATAGGCAAGGAAGACGAGCGCGAAGGTCGTCACGCTTTTCTTGTCGATGCCATCCTGCGCGAGCCGCGTGATGAGCGTCGCGCCGATCATCGCGTAGGGAAAGCCGGATGACATGCCGAGGAAAAGCGCGGCCAGTGGCGCACGTTCGAGATAGGGCTGAATCGAAGCGAGCAGGCCGGAACGCGGCGAGGTGATATCCGTCATCGCGGCGATGATAACGCCCCGGACGGGATCGAAAAGCGCTTTCAGCCTTCGGCGTCGAACAAGGCCAATCCGGCGGGCAGGCGTTTGGGCGTGGCGCCGCGCAGCCGCTCCTCCACCACGCGGATCGCCGCGCGCAAAGTCCGCGTCGAATGCGGCTTAGCCAGGCAGCCGATCGCCAGCGCTCGCGCTTCGGCCGGGCACGTCGCTGTCACGATGAGAACGGGTACGCCCCGTTCAAGCGCCACGCGGGCGACATCCATGCCGTTATCGCCCCCCGCCAGCCGGACATCGACCAATGCGAGGTCGACCAATCCATCGCGCAAGGCGGCCGTGGCAGCCGCAACGCGATCCACCGTCGCGACAATATGATAGCCGGCTTCGACGAGGGCATGTTCGTTGTCGAACGCGACCAACGGCTCATCTTCGACAATCAGCAGCCGCTTAATCACGCGATCCTTTTCGCCGAAGCGCATCGTGCCTGAAACTCCCTCTTGCACGATTATAATGACGCTTGATCTGCAAATGTTCCCTGCCGGGGCATCGTGATGGGGGTTGACGCTATGTCGCTTTCTGTCAACGAGTGGCCGCTTTCCTGCATATGGAGAGATTGGTGGCGAAGCGCCTCACTTGGTACATCCTTATCGCCATGGTCGCGGGCATCGCCGTGGGCCTGGCCATCAACGCCATGGTGCCGGACAAGGCCCAGGTCGCCACAATCACCGGCTATTTTTCCATCATCACCGATGTATTCCTGCGCCTGATCAAGATGATCATCGCGCCGCTGGTGTTTTCGACGCTGGTCGCGGGCATCGCGCATATGGGCGATACCGCCGCGCTCGGCCGTGTGGGCGCGAGGACGATCGCCTGGTTCATCTGCGCCAGCCTGGTTTCGCTGACGCTCGGCCTGATCCTGGTCAACATCTTCCAGCCGGGCGCGGGCCTTGCCCTGCCGCTGCCCGACGTCACCGCCGCCAGCGGCGTCGAGAAGGGCGCCTTCACCCTGAAGGATTTCGTGACGCACCTCGTGCCGAAATCGATCTTCGAGGCGATGGCGACCAACGAGATCCTGCAGATCGTCGTCTTCTCGGTCTTCACCGGCGTCGCCATCACCGCCATCGGCGAAAAGGCCGCGCCGCTGGTGAAGGGCATCGAGGCGCTGGTGCAGGTGATGCTGCAGATCACCGATTATGTGATGCGCTTCGCTCCCTTCGCGGTCTTTGCGGCGGTCACCAGCGCGCTGGCCAAGGAAGGCGCGTCGATCCTCGTCACCTTCGGCTACTTCATGGGTGGCTTCTATATCGCGCTGATCCTGCTGTGGGCGCTGCTGCTGCTGGCAGCCTTCCTGATCGTCGGCGGGCGCGCGAAACTGCTGTTCAAATATATCCGCGATCCGATCCTGCTCGCCTTCTCCACCGCATCGTCGGAAGCCGCCTTCCCCCGCACGCTGGAGGCGCTTGATCGCTTCGGCGTGCCGCGCCGGATTGCCAGCTTCGTCCTGCCGCTCGGCTATTCGTTCAACCTCGACGGCACGATGATGTACTGCACCTTCGCGACGATGTTCATCGCGCAGGCCTATGGCATCGACATGTCGTTCGGCGAGCAGGTGACGATGCTGCTGCTGCTGATGGTCACGTCGAAGGGCGTTGCCGGCGTGCCACGCGCCAGCCTTGTCGTGATCGCGTCCACCCTGGCCTTCTTCAAGATCCCGGAGGCGGGCTTGCTGCTGATCCTCGCGGTCGATCACTTCCTGGATATGGGCCGGTCGGCGACCAACGTCGTCGGCAACGCCGTTGCCAGCGTGGTTGTGGCCAAATGGGAGAAAGCGATCGAGGTCATCGAATCGCCGATCATCGAGGCCGCCAAGTCCCCCAGCAACACGCCGCACCATGGCACGCGGGGGCTTGATATCGATCCCGAAGCGAACAGCTGAGCCCGATCGAGCGCCGGCACGCTGGCCTCCGCACGGAAACAGGGTTAGGGGAGCGCGATGCGACCTCCCCGCCCTCCCCGTGACGCCGGCGACAAGCCGACGCGCCCCAAAAGCCCTTCGGCCACCGCCCGCGATGCCCGCCGTGCCGCCCAGCACGCGCAACGCTCGGGCAAGCCACAGGCACCTGCAGCAGCAGCGGCAGCCGCCGAGGCAAAGCCCGCGCGGCGCGGCGCCGGCCGCATGGCCCGCCCGGCCGTCGCCGCGAAGCCCACCGTGCCCGTCGCACCCGGCGAAGGCGAGCGGATCGCCAAATTGCTTGCGCGCGCGGGCGTTGCATCCCGCCGCGAGATAGAGCGCATGATCGCCGAACGGCGGATCGCGATCGGCGACGTTCCCGTGGAAACGCCGGCGACGATCTTGAAATCGCTCTCCGGCGTAACCGTCGACGGCCAGCCCGTCGCCCGGCCGGAGCCCACCCGCCTGTTCCGCTTCCACAAGCCGACGGGCGTTCTGACGGCCGAGCGCGACCCCAAGGGCCGGCCGACGATCTACGATCGGCTGCCGCGTGATTTGCCGCGCGTGATGCCGGTCGGCCGGCTCGATCTCAACACCGAAGGGCTCCTGCTGCTCACCACCGATGGCGGATTGAAGCGGCAGCTGGAGCTTCCGGCTACGGGCGTCGAACGCACCTATCGCGCCCGCGTGTTCGGTGAAATCAGCCAGGCGATGCTGGAGGATCTGATCGAAGGCGTCGAGATCGATGGCGTCCGCTATGGATCGATCGATGCCAATCTCGAACGGCGCACGGGCCGCAACGCCTGGGTCGAAATGAGGCTGCGCGAAGGCAAGAACCGCGAGGTTCGCCGCGTGCTCGAACATCTCGGCCTGCAGGTCAGCCGCCTCATCCGAACAAGCTATGGCCCGTTCAAGCTGGCCGACATTCCCGTCGGCCAGATCGACGAAGTGCTGCAGCACGATCTCGTCAATTTCCGCAAGACGTTGAAATAAGCCATGCGCATCATTGCAGGCCAATGGCGGGGCCGCACCATCGCCGCCCCCGCCGGCGATTCCACCCGTCCCACGAGCGACCGCACCCGCGAGGCGCTATTTTCGATGCTGGCCAGCCGGCTGGGAAGTTTCGAAGGGCTACGCGTCGCCGATTTCTTTGCGGGCTCGGGGGCGCTGGGGCTGGAAGCCATGTCGCGGGGCGCCGGCGAGGCCACGTTCGTCGAACAGGATCGCAAGGCGGCGGACGTGCTGCGCGCCAACGCGGCCAGGCTGGGCGCCAAGGTCGATGTGCGGGCGCAGGCCGTGGCGACGCTCGGCCCCTGCAGCCAGCCGCACGATTTGCTGATGTTCGACCCGCCTTATGCCAGTGGCGGGGCCGGCGCGCTTCTGGAACGGCTGACCCGGCTTGGCTGGGCGGCGCCGACGGCCTGGGCAAGCGTCGAGACCGCGCGGGATGAGGTGGTGACCGCCGGCGGATGGACCGTGGATGCCGAACGCATCCACGGCAAGGCCAAGCTTACTCTGCTGCGTCGCGACGCAGCGGAATAAGCGCGATCAGGCTGATCAGCGCCGCGGCGGAAAGGTAGAGCCCGACCGGCGCCAGCCCATGCCGCTCGGAAAGGGTCTGCGCCAGAGCCGGCGTCAGCCCGCCGCCGATGATGCCGCCGAGGTTGAACGCCATCGACGCCCCGGTGTAGCGCACCCGCGCCGGGAACAGGCCGGGCAGCCATCCCCCCAACGGCCCATAGACGAAGCCCATCACCCATAGGGCCAGCGCAAGGAAGCCGCCGACCAGCCACAGGCTTCCGCCGCCGAACATCGGCGCCATCAGGAAGCCAAGGGCAATGGTGGCCACGCAACCGCCCATCAGCACGCGCCGGGCATCCAGCATGTCGGCCAGCCATGCTGCCGCCACGATCCCGGCGGCCATGAACAGGATGGCGATCAGCTGCACGCCCAGAAATGTCTCGCGCGCATAGCCGAGCGTGGTCGTGCCATATCCGAGCGCAAAGGCCGTCGCGAGGTAGAAGATAGCGAAACAGGCCACCACGGCGAAGGTGCCGCCGATCGTCTCCACCGGATGCTTGCGCAGCAGTTCGAGGATCGGAACCTGCGGCGGCGGCGCTTCCTTCAACGATGCCGTGAAGGCCGGCGTCTCGGTCAGTTTCAGGCGAACCCACAGGCCGAGCGCAACGAGCACGGCACTCGCCAGAAAGGGAATGCGCCAGCCCCAATCCCGGAATTGATCGGGCGTCAGGAACAGGCCGAGCAACAGAAACAGACCATTGGCCGCGATGAAACCGACCGGCGCGCCAAGCTGGGGCGCCATGCCGAAACGCGCCCGCCAGCCCGGCGGCGCATTTTCCACCGCCAGCAAGGCTGCGCCGCCCCACTCGCCACCCAATCCGAAGCCCTGGCCGAAGCGCAGCAGGCACAGCAATGCGGGCGCGACCCACCCGATCATCTGATAGGTGGGCAGGAAAGCGATCGCCATCGTCGATCCGCCCATGATCAGCAGCGATGCGACCAGCGTGGATTTGCGACCGATGCGATCGCCGAAATGGCCGAAGGCAACGGCCCCGACGGGCCGGGCGATGAACGCGACGGCAAGGCTGGCAAAAGCCAGAAGCTGCTGCACACCGGGATCGGATGCCGGGAAAAACAGCGGGCCAAACACCAGCGCAGCGGCCGTGGCGTAGATATAGAAGTCGTAAAACTCGACCGCCGTACCGATCAGGCTCGCACCCAGCACACGGCGCGCCGAGGGCGAACCCATCATCATTCCTGTCATTGGCCCGTCCCGATTGAAGTCGGCGGGGATTGCGGCGTGAACCCCGCCGCCGTCAAGCCCCGGGGGCCGGGCGATAGCGCGATCCACTGAACGGCTCGGCTGCCGCCATTAAGCAGAACGGCCCGCCGGCATTGCCGACGAGCCGTTCGCCAATGAATGGACAAATGGTCAGGCGGCAGGCGGATCGCCGGCAAATGCGCGATAGCCAAAGCCGCCAAGAATGCCGCCGATGATCGGCGCCACCCAGAACAGCCACAATTGCTGGAGCGCCAGCCCACCGACCAGCAGCGCGGGCCCGGTGCTGCGGGCGGGATTGACCGAGGTGTTCGTCACCGGGATGCTGATCAGGTGGATCAGCGTAAGCGCCAGGCCGATGGCCAGCGGGGCGAAGCCCGCAGGTGCGCGACGATCGGTGGCGCCCATGATGACGATCAGGAAGCCGAAGGTCAGCACGATCTCGATCGTGATGCCGGCGCCTAGCGAATACCCGCCGGGCGAATGCGCCCCGACGCCGTTGACGGCAAGCCCGGTCGGCCCCAGCTCAAACCCCGGCGCGCCGCTGGCGATCTGCAACAGGATGAAGGCCGCGATGATCGCGCCGACAACCTGGGCGGCGATATAGGGAAGGATGTCCCCCGCCGGAAAGCGCCCGCCCGCCCACAGGCCAAGCGTGACGGCCGGGTTGAAATGCCCGCCCGAAATATGGCCGACGGCATAGGCCATCGTCAGCACGGTCAGGCCAAAGGCCAGGGCCACGCCGGCAAAGCCGATGCCCAGATCGGGGAAAGCGGCGGCCAGCACGGCGCTGCCGCATCCGCCGAATACCAGCCAAAAGGTGCCGATAAGTTCCGCGACGAGTCGTTGCATCAAAGGCATCACAACCCCCATTTCCTTCTTCGGAGACGGGGAAGCTAAAACCCGTTCATTAACCGCGCCATCGGGATTTACCCGCCCCTGCTTATTGCCCCGCGCGCCGCTGTTCCCTAACTGTTCGCATGTGAATCAGCCTCTGCCTCCCCCCTCCGCCGATCCGGCCTATATGCGCGGCCTCAACACGCCGCAGCGCGAAGCGGTGCTCACCACCGAAGGCCCCGTCCTCGTCCTCGCGGGTGCCGGCACCGGCAAGACAGCCGCGTTGACGGCGCGGCTGGCCCATCTTGTCGCGACCCGGAAAGCCTGGCCGTCCGAAATCCTGGCCGTCACCTTCACCAACAAGGCCGCGCGCGAGATGAAGGAGCGCGTGGGCCGAATGCTGGGCGACGCGGTGGAGGGAATGCCGTGGCTCGGCACCTTCCACGCGATCTGCGCCAAGATGCTGCGCCGCCATGCCGAACTGGTCGGCCTGCAATCCAATTTCACCATCCTCGATCCCGACGATCAGTTGCGCCTGTTGAAGCAGTTGATCGCGGCCGCCGGGCTCGACGAAAAACGCTGGACGTCGCGCGCGCTGGCCGGCCTGATCGACCGCTGGAAAAATCGCGGATGGACACCGGCGGATATCGACGCGGGTGAAAGCGAATTGTTCGCCAACGGCCGAGGGCAGGAACTCTACCGCGCCTATCAGGATCGTCTGCGCGCGGTGAACGCGTGCGATTTCGGCGATCTGCTGCTGCATATGCTCGTCATCCTGCGCGGTCATCGCGATGTGCTGGAACATTATCAGCAGCGCTTCCGCTACATCATGGTCGACGAATATCAGGATACCAACAGCGCCCAGTATCTCTGGCTGCGGCTGCTGGCGCAGGCCCGCAAGAACCTCTGCTGCGTCGGCGACGATGACCAGTCGATCTATTCCTGGCGCGGTGCCGAGGTTGCGAACATTCTGCGTTTCGAAAAGGATTTTCCGGGCGCCACGATCATCCGCCTCGAACAAAATTACCGTTCGACGCCGCATATCCTGGCCGCTGCCGGCGGTGTCATCGCGCATAATGGCGGGCGTCTGGGCAAGGAATTGTGGACCGAGGCCGATGTCGGCGAAAAGGTGCGCGTCATCGGCGTCTGGGACGGGCCCGAGGAAGCCCGCCGCGTCGGTGAGGAGATCGAGGCGTTTCAGCGCAGCGGCGGCAAGCTGGACGACGTCGCCATCCTTGTCCGCGCGCAGTTCCAGACGCGCGAGTTCGAGGATCGCTTCATTTCGATCGGCCTGCCCTATCGCATCGTCGGCGGCTTTCGCTTCTACGAACGCGCGGAAATCCGCGATGCCTTGGCCTATCTGCGCGTCATCCACCAGCCGGCGGACGACCTTGCGTTCGAGCGGATCGTCAACACGCCCAAGCGCGGCTTGGGCGACAAGGCGGTCGCGAAGATCCACCAGCTCGCCCGCCTCGAAGGCATTCCCTTGACGCTGGCATCGGCCCGCATTCTCGACACCGACGAACTGACCCCACAGGCACGCCGCGCGCTGGGCGGTTTGATCGGCGACATCGCCCGCTGGCGCGATCGGCTGAACGAGCTGCCCCATGCCGAACTCACCCGGCTGATGCTCGACGAATCCGGCTATACCGCGATGCTTCAGGCCGAGCGGACGGCCGAGGCGTCGGGGCGGCTGGAAAATCTGACCGAACTGGCGCGGGCGATGGAGGATTATGAAACCCTCCCCGCCTTTCTCGAGCATGTCAGCCTTGTGATGGACAATGACGCCGATCGCGACACCGCGAAGGCGACGGTGATGACGATCCACGCCGCCAAGGGGCTGGAATTCGACACCGTGTTCCTTCCGGGCTGGGAGGAAGGCGTGTTCCCGTCACAACGGGCGCTGGACGAAGGCGGTGTCGCCAGTCTCGAGGAAGAACGGCGGCTGGCCTATGTCGCGATCACGCGCGCACGGCGGCAGGCGACGATCCTTCATGCGGCGAACCGCCGGATTTACGGCCAGTGGACATCCTCGATCCCGTCGCGCTTCGTTGCCGAATTGCCGCCCGAGCATGTGGAAAGCGAAACAACGATGGCGGGCGGCGAAAGCCTGTGGCGGGCCCAATGGTCCGAACAGACCGATCCCTTCCACAATGCCGGGCGCGGCGGCGGGCGCGGCCCCGGCTGGCACCGCGCCGCCGCCTCCGGCTACGATCCGACGCCCAAGCGCGTCGTAGAAGTGCGGGCCTCGGCGGCGACCTATGCCGCCAAGCCGCGATCGGACATATCGGTCGGCCAACGCGTGTTCCATACCAAGTTCGGCTATGGCGCGGTTGCCGAAATCGAAGGCAACAAGCTGGAGATCGATTTCGAGCTGTCGGGACGCAAGCGCGTCCTCGACAGCTTCATCTCCCCCGCCTGAGCCTATTCCGGGTTGGCGTCGCCGAAATCGGCGGTGAAGGCCGCATCGACGGGCACGGCCAGCCCGTTGATGCCCGCCGCGCGCCGGCTGGCCAGGAACAATGCCACCTCGGCAATGTGCTGCGGCGCCAGCGATCCGCGATAGACCGGCGCATCGAGCGCATCCGGATCGACCAGCGGCAGCGCATCGGTGACGCCAACCATCGGCGTCAGCACGCTTCCCGGGCATACCGCGTTCACGCGCAGCCCATGCCGCGCATAAGGTTCGGCCAGCGACTTCACGATGCCCAGCAAGGCGTGCTTCGACGCCGAATAGCCGATGGCGGCCGGCAGGCCGAGCAAACCGGCCAATGACGCCGTGACGACGGCAGCACCGCCCGGCCGCAGCACCGGCATCGCCGCTTTCAGGCCCATGAACGTGCCGCGCAGGTTGACGTTCAGCATCCGATCGAACGACGCCATCTGATAGTTTTCGAACGGCCCCCACGCGTCGAGAATGCCGGCATTCAGGAACGCGGCATCGAGCCCGCCGAACCGATCGGCGCATTCGGCGAACAGATCGGCGTTGGACTGTTCCGACGCGATATCGACGGCGATTGCCGCCGCCTTACCGCCTGCCGCGATGATCGCGCTGGCCACCTTCTCCGCGCCGGTAACATTAAGGTCCGCCACGACGACGGTCGCACCCTCCTGCGCGAAGCGGAGCGCCGCCGCCTCGCCGATCCCCGAGGCCCCGCCCGTCACCAAAACCGTCTTGCCGCTGAACATCACCCGCTCCCGATCCATGGACTTGTGTTGCCAATTCCCTGCCCCGCCCGGCTTTTTGGAACATGGTCCAAATGGACGATGCCGCCTCCGCCCCCCGGGATCATCATTTGGGCAAAGCCTATTTCAAGAGAGGAACGAATCGATGAAATTCTCGATCATCTATGAAGCGCAGATGGCGGACCCGTCGCGTGAGTCCGAACGCCGCTGCTTCGAGGAGATCGTCGAGCAAGTGATGCTCGCCGAGGAAATGGGCTTCGACAATGTCTGGGCGGTCGAGCACACCGCGCTCACCCAATATGCCCACATGTCCGCGCCGGAAACCTTCCTGGCCTATATCGCCGGCCGCACGAAGCGCATCGGCATCGGCCATGGCGTCGTCTGCCTTCCGCCGGCGATGAACCACCCGGTGAAGGTGGCCGAGCGCATCGCCACGCTCGACATCCTTTCCGGCGGCCGTGTCCATTTCGGCATGGGCAAGGGCGGCACTCAGCAGGAAGCCGGCACCTTCGGCTATGATCTCGCCGAACTGCAGCCGATGATCGACGAAAGCATGTACCTGATCCCGAAGATCCTGAAGGACGGGCATGTCGAACATGACGGCAAGTACATCAAGATCCCGTCGCGCCCGATCCACCCCAGCCCCGTGCAGGATCCGCACCCGCCGATCTATTATGCCTGCACGCGTGAATCGACGCTTCAGCTGGCCGGCGATCGCGGCATCGGCGCGCTGGTGCTCGGCTTCTCCGGTCCCGAGGAAATCGCCCGCAAGAACGCCATCTATCGCGAGCATTTCAAGAACCGCAAGGCTGAGGATCAGGTCGGTTTCCGCCCGAACGAGCATCTCGCGGCGTTCTGCGCCGCCTGCGTGCTCGACGATCGCGACGAAGCGCGCCGCATCGGCCTGAAGGGCCAGCGCTTCTTCGCCGAGGCGATCTCCTACTGGTATCAGGGCGGTCCGAAGCCCACCGCGCACATCGAATCCGCGGACGATAACGAAGGCGCGCTGGAACAGGCCCGCGAACAGGTTGTCGCCTATATCTCGGAAGAGAAGATCGTCGACGGCGCGGACGCGATGACCAGCAACTACACCGTCGCGCAGGATGCCTATGGCAATGCCGACGATTGCATCCGTTATTGCACGCGCCTGCAGGAAGCCGGTGCGGACGAAGTGCTCTTCCTCTTCCAGATGGGCACCATCCCGCATGCCGCGATCATGGAAACGATCAAGAATATCGGCGAAAAGGTGATCCCGCACTTCCGCGCCAAGGCGGCCGCCGCCATCGCTGCGGAATGATATTGGCCCGGCCCTCTCCCGCACGGGAGGGGGCCGACCGATGCGGCACAAGCCGCCCAAATTGATCTAAAGCGCCGCAGAATGATGGCGCAGCCGGCCGCACTATTGATTTGCGTCATGGCTAACCCCAAGCCTCCCCCTCAAACGGCCCAAGACGCGTTCGTTTTATTGGGGGGATTCCATGACGACCAATGCCCGCGCCGCCCGCGCGATTTTCCTGCTGTCCGCATCCGCGATGGCCTTCGGCATGCCGGCGACGGCCCAGGCGCAGGACGACATGACGGGAGCCAGCAGCGCCGATATCGTCGTCACCGCCCGCCGGCGCGAAGAAAAGCTTCAGGACGTGCCAATCGCCGTCACCGCGATCAGCCAGGCCGGTCTGGACTCCCGCGGGTTCGATGCCGTCACCGACGTCCAGCAGATTGCGCCGAACCTCAATTTCACGCCCGGCCAGGGCGGCAATAGCGGCGGCATCGCGGCCTTCATCCGTGGCGTCGGCGAGAATGATTTCATCATCACCTCCGATCCCGCCGTCGGCCTGTATATGGACGGCGTCTATATCGCCCGCACCTTCGGCGCGACGACCGAGCTGCTCGGGATCGACCGGATCGAGGTGCTGCGCGGGCCGCAGGGCACGCTGTTCGGCAAGAACACGATCGGCGGCGCGATCAACGTCGTCAGCGGCGTGCCCGATGGCAGCGACGTTCTGGAAGCGGATCTCCGCTATGGATCGTACAACACCGTCCGCGCGCGGACCAATGTGGAAGGCGCGCTGACCGACAAGCTGTCGCTCGGCATCTCCGTCCTCGGCGAATTTGGCGAGGGATGGCAGAAGGTCCCGTCGGGCAAGAATCTCGGCAACAAGCGCATGGTGGCCGGCCGCGTCACGCTTCATTATGACGACGGCCCGTTCGATGCGGTGCTCACCGTCGATGGTCTCCATCGCAACCAGAATTCGACCGCGCACTCGATGCTGGCCTTCACGCCGACGCCCCTTTCCGACCTGCAGAACCTGCTGCTCGGGCCGTGCTGCACCGTGCCCGGCCGGATCGACCGCACGGATACCACGCAGTCGCTGAACCATGACGACACGGATTCCGCCAATGCGGCGCTCACCCTGTCCTATGATGTCGGCGCGGGGACGATAAAGTCGATCACCGCCTATCGCTGGGTCAGCGCGCTGTTCGGCCGCGATGGCGATGCGTCTTCGGCCGTGAACTATGCCGGCGACATCCATGATGAGGGCGCCAAGCAGTTCAGCCAGGAACTGCAATATACGACGCCGCTGTTCGGCGATCGCGGCAATCTGCTGGTCGGCGCTTATTATTTCCGCGAACGCACCCGCGACGACACGCGCCTCGTGGTGGCCGATGGGCTCTATCCGGCGATGATCGCGGCCGGTTTCGATCCGGCGCTGGCAACCGCGCTCGATCTCAACATCGATTTCTTCAACCGCCAGAAGACGACCAATTATGCGGCGTTCGGCAATTTCACTTATGATCTGACCGACGCCCTGACCGTCGAGGTTGGCGGCCGCTACACCTATGAAAAGAAGACCTTCACCCAACGGTCGCTGCGTATCTACAGCCAGCAGCCGCTGATCCCCGGCTTCTATCCCTATACCCTGTCGGAAGACTGGGACGCCTTCAGCCCGCGCGCTTCGGTCAGCTACAAGTTCGACAGCAATGTGCTGGGCTATGCTTCCTGGTCGCGCGGTTTCCGCAGCGGCGGTTTCAACGGCCGCCCGACAGCCGAGATCGAAATCGGTTCCTACGACCCCGAATATCTGACCGCCTATGAAGTCGGCCTGAAGAGCACGCTCGGCCCGGTGCTGCTGAACATCGCCGCGTTCCGCAACGAATATAAGGACCAGCAGCTGCTGGTGAACAAGACCAACCTGAACGTCGGTTACGAGAATGCCGGCAAGTCGCGGATCCAGGGCCTCGAACTCGAACTGTCCGCCCGGGTTACGCCGCGTTTCCAGATCAGCGGTTCGCTGGGCCTGCTCGACGCGAAATATCTCGAGTTCGAAACCGTGATCAACGGCCAGCCGGTCGACCTTACCGATCGCAAGCTCAAGCAGGCGCCCGAGATCACCGGCAACCTCAGCCTCGTCTATACCGCGCCGATCACCGACGAACTGGATGCCACCTTCCGCGCGGACACCACCTATCGCAGCCTCACCTATATCGACGTCGAAAACTCGCCGCTGCGCGCGCCGGACCATGCCATCCTCAATCTTAGCGCGGATTTCGATCTGCCGTGGGATGGCACGTCGCTGCGCTTTGCGGTCGATAACGTCACCGACAAGCAGGTCGTGACGGCGGGCTTCGACGGCCGGGCGAGCTTTGGCTTCATGGAAGGCTTCTTCAGCGATCCGCGGCGCTATTCGGTTACGCTGTCGATCCGGAGATAAACCAATCGCAACATAAGGCGGACGAGGGAGACGCGCATGAAGAGACGGGACTTCATCGGATCACTCGGAACCATGGGGGCGGCGGCATTGCTGCCCGCCCCCACCGCCGCGCAACAAGCCTGCGGCGACGCGCCGGCCACGCAATCGCGGGCAGCCTTTGCCGAGCTCGTTGATCTGCTGCAGGAACTGGATCGGGATTATCTGAGCCCGAAGCGGCGAATTGCAGGCGTTACCGACATTTCCGACGGCCACCGGCAGATCCTGCATCATCTGCACGTCGCCCTGTCGCTGGTCGCCGAGGCCGATCCCGACCGCCCGGTTTTCCGCCGCACGGCGGACATGGCGATGAAGTTCTTCGGCGATAACCCCGACGCGCTTTACTACACCGCCTTCATCGATCCCGCCCGCACCTACCGGATCAGCGGCAATACCGCCGGCGCGGATTTCACCTCGTTCAGCTTCGAACGGGCAGCCTTCGATGGTTCCCCGTCAAGTGGCGTATCGATGGTCCTGGACGATCGCGATCTCGATATTTCGGCCGATGGAAATTTTGCCTTCAGCGTGGGCCCGGACCAGAAGTTCAAGCTGGAACCCGGCGTCGGCATGATCCAGACGCGCCATTATTTCGAAACCGCGGCGCCGGTCTGCGCGGATCCCAACAGGCATGCCCCGCTGCGGATCGAGGCCGTCGGCCCGCTGCCCGTGCGCCCTGCCCCCGACGACGCATCGATCGCCGCATCCATCCGCCGCGTGGCGAACTTCCTGCGCAAGACGACGATCGACATGTCGATGATGCAGCCGGGGAAAACGCCGGCTTGGGTGTCGCTCGTGCCCAATCGCTTCAATCCTGCCGAAATCCCCAGCGGCGATATCGGGTTCGCCAATCGCAGCGCCGCTTATGCCATGGCGCCCTATGCGCTTAGCCCGGATCAGGCGCTGGTGATCGAGGGGCGTTTCCCCAAATGCCGTTTCGCCAATGTCGTGCTGTGGAACCGCTACCTGCAGACCTATGACTATGTGGCGCACACCATTTCGCGCAATCGCAAGTCGACCACGCTGCTGCCCGATGGCCGCTTCCGCATGGTTCTCGCCCATCGCGATCCCGGCGTGCCGAACTGGATCGACACGCAGGGCCGCCGCGTCGGCCTTGTCTATTGGCGCTTCCTGCTGCCGGAGGAGTCGATCGAGCCCCTCACCACGCGCGTCGTTCCCCTGACGGAGTTGCGCTGACCTCAGGCCCCGCGCTTGATCAGCCGGAAGAAGGCATAAGACGGGTCCGATGGCCCCGGCTTGCCGATCTTGGCACCTTCCAGGAAGGGATGTTCGAGATCGATGATCGACGGTGAGTGGATGTTCGCCCAATCCGCCACGATGGCGCGGTGGAGGAATTTCCACTTGCCGTCGCGCTTGGCATATTTGTCGAAATAGCGGCCGCCGACGAGCACATCCATCGGCCCATCCGGCGTCTTGGCCCGGTGCAGGGCGAGCAGATAGACCTCGCCCTCGGCATAATCGCCGTCGAAGGCCAGATTGATCGTGGTCACATTATGATGGAGGATTTCCATCGGCGCCTGGATTTCGGGCAGCTTCTCGATGAACTCCATCGCCGGCCCGCAGAACATCGCGCCATGATCGTCGATGGCATCTTCATGATAGAGCGTGCGCAGCTTTTCATGGTCGTGCCGGTCGGACGCCTGGCAATAGACGGTGATCAACTGCCGGATTTCCTCGCGGTCCAGCAATTCCTGCAGGCGCGCTTCCTTGTCGCTCATGCCCTCTCCTCCAAAAGAAGAACCCCTCCGCGGCAGGCCGTGGAGGGGTTCGATGATCCTTAGAACTTGATCCCGGCGGTGATGCCGTAAGTCCGCGGATCCGGGTAGTAAGCGACGGTCAGGCCGCCGAAGCCCGGGCCGAAGTCGATGAAGTTCGACGGGTTGTCTTCCTTCAGCAGGTTACGCACCCACAGCGACACCTGAGCCTCGACACCCGCGAGCGGGATTTCCGAGACCACGCCGCGCAGGTTCACGATCGTGCGGCCCTGCGACATCGTCGTCTTGGCGGTCTGCTCCGACGGGAAGTTCACGTCGATGGCATAGGGGTAGGTGTAGTACTTCGACACATAGTTCAGATCGCTGATCAGGTTGAAACGGCCCCAATCGCCTTCCGCCACGCGCCAATCGGCACCGAGCGACGCCGTATACTTCGGCGTGTGCGGGAAGGCGCGGTTATCCGCCACTTCCTGACCGAACTCGATGAACGACTTATACTTGGCGTCGAGGATCGAGAACGACGTGTTGAAGGTGAAGAAATCGGCCGGACGGACGATCGCTTCAAGTTCGATACCACGGATGCGCGCAGCACCGGCGTTGCGGACGATCGACGAAGCAGCACCCTGTGCGGTGAACACCGCCAGCTGGATGTCCTTATGCTCGTCCCAGAAGCCCGCGATGTTCAGCTGCAGCTTGTTGTCGAGCAGACGGCTCTTAAAGCCGATTTCATAGCTGTCGACCTTTTCGGGCTTGTAGGGATCGCAAAGCTCCAATGCGCCCGACGGGCATTCCGCAGTCGGCGCGCCAACGCTGCTCGTTTCGCCGTTGAAGCCGCCCGACTTGTAGCCGCGCGCATAGCGAGCATAGACGTTGATCCGATCGGTCAGTTCGTAACGGACCGTCGCGGCCGGGCTCAGATTGTTGTACTTCGCCTTCGGAATGTCGCCATAGCCCACGTCGATGAAGGGCGCACCGCCATTCATGGCGTAATAGCGGCTGATATCCTTCTCTTCATGGTTGTAGCGAAGGCCACCGACCAGGACCAGGCGATCGGTCAGGTTATAATCAACCTGCGCATATGCCGCCCACGCTTCGGTGTGCGAACCATAGTTCGAAACGAAATCCTGCGCGCCGTAGAAATAGCTCTGCGGGTTCTTCGTTTCCGAATGGTCCTTGAAGTAATAGAGGCCGGCCACATACTTCAGATTGTCATCGAGCGCCGAGCCCGAAACCTGCAGTTCCTGGCTGAACTGGTGATACTTCACATCGCGTTCGGTGCGCGCGATCGCGAGCGGCGAACCATCGAGATCGAGATTGTCGTGGAAACGCAGCTTGCGGTACGACGTGATCGACTTCAGCGTCGCGTCACCCAGATCGAGCGAAGCGGTGAGCGCGTGGCCCTGCGTACGGGTCTTTTCGAACACGTCCGCGTCGATGCTGCCCTTGGTCTGACGCTCCTTGTTCGCGAACTGCGCGAGCGGCAGGCCGGAATAATTGGCCGAATTCGGATCGAAGATGTCAGCCGGGCCACCGTTCAGGTTGACCTGATACAGCTGCGCATAGTCCGGGCGCTGGTTGAAGTTCGAATAGTCATAGGCATAGTCGAACGTCAGATTGTCGGTCGGCTCGGCGCGGAGCTGAACCATGAAGCTCTGGCTGTCGATGTCGTTGGTGTCGGTGATGCCATGCGGATTGCCGACAATATCGATCACGCCATCGCGCTTCTGGATCTGGCCCGACACCTTCGCCGAGAAGATGCCCATCGCCGGCAGATCGAGAACGCCCTTGAGCTTCCAGCCATCGAAATTGCCATAGGTGGCTTCGACCTGGCCGCCCAACTCACCCGACGGCTTCTTGGTGACGAGGTTCACCGCGCCGGCCAGCGTGTTACGGCCATAAAGCGTGCCCTGCGGACCACGCAGAACTTCGACGCGCTCGAGATCGGCGATGTCGAAGATCGAACCCTGCGCCTTGGCGATGTAGACGCCATCGACATACATGCCGACCGCCGGTTCCCAGGTGATCGACGGGTTGATCGTCACCGAGCCGCGGATCGCGATCTGCGAGATCGTCTTGTTCGACGGCGCACGGTCGATCTTCATGTTCGGCGCAATCGAGCCGAGCTGGTCGATCGAGCTGATATCGCGCGACTGCAGATATTCGGTGCTCACCGCCGAAATCGCGATCGGCACCTGCTGCACATTTTCCGCACGCTTCTGGGCGGTGACGACGATGTCTTCCAGGCCGCCATTCACGTCGGCGGCGGCAGGAGCTTCCTGCGCGATCGCCGGCGCAGCGCCGAGCACCATCGTCAACGCGAGCAGGCTCGCGCCGCGGTTCAAACCAGTCATGGACACTTACTATTCCTCCAGGGCGTTCAATCGGCCGTCGTTGCGGCACTCAGGTTGGCGGCGTGGTCATGACGGCCACGGCCGCAGAAGCGGTCGATCGCGTCGCCATCGGCACGGCCGAAGGCTGCAATATCGTCCGGCAACAGGGCATCCAGCGCGGCAACGGCGCGCTGCGTCGCCGCGCGCTCCGATCCGGCATCGAACCAGCGCTTCAGCGCCGGGAAACGCTGCCAGACCGACTTGTCCTTAAGCAGCGGGAAAATGGTATCGGCGGTGCGTATCCACGGCCATGTCGCGACATCCGCCAGGCCATATTCGGCGCCGGCGACGAACGGGCTTTCCGCCAGCCGCCGATCGAGCACGCCGAGCAACCGGGCCACTTCGCTTTCGTAGCGCCGCACGCCATAATCGCGTTCGCCTTCCGGCGCATAACGCCAGAAATGGGTATATTGGCCGAACATCGGCCCGACGCTGGCGGTCTGCAGCATCAGCCACGACATCGCGCGGGAGCGCTGATGCGGATCGGCCGGCACCATCTGGCCCGAAGCCTCCGCAAGATAGAGCAGCGCCGCCGCGCTTTCGAACACCGCAAAGGGTTCGGCCCCGCGCTGATCGATCAGCACGGGCACCTTGTTGTTCGGGCTCATCGCCAGAAAGGCGGGGTCGAACTGCTGGCCTGCGAACACGTCCACATGCCGGAGCCGATAGGCAAACCCGCACTCCTCAAGCATCAGCACGAGCTTGAGGACGTTCGGGCTGCTCATGCCGAGCACCTCGAACATCAGGCGGCCTTCCGCGCGGCGTGCATCGCTTCGGCGCGCGCCTTGAGCGCCACGGCCGTATCGTCGAACGCGCGCTTCACCCAGTCGCCGCAGAAGCGCATGACGTGGATGCCGTTATCGCCGTAAAAGGCATCGGTGCTGTTATAGGCGCAGCGATCGGCACCCAGCGGCTCGATGATCTGGTCGCGCCGCGCCGGATAGGGCCAGATTTCCATGAAGGGCAGTTCCCAGGAAATCAGGCGCTCAGGCTCGATCGCGCAGATATATTCGACATTGTCGACGATCTGGCCGGGCACCGTGTAGCTCGCCAGCTTCATGTTCACGGCAGCGCCCATTTCGAGCTTGCTGTCGCACACCACGCAGAACGGGTTCCAATCCTTATAGGCGGCGAAATCGGTGAGGATTTCCCAAACGACCGACGCGGGGGCGTCGATCTCGACGCGCTCGGAACGCACCACATTCGCAGGGTCGAGGGCCATACCGTCGGTCTGGGCCATATCCATCTCCTGATTTTTGGGGCGACCCTTCTTGTCCGCTTGGCACGGCGGGGCCTTCGGCACCCCTGTGGCAGCGTTCCGCCCGGCCCGTCAATGGGCCGCTACGCAAATCAACGTTGCAAAATGTTCAAATTGCCAGCTTGCGGAACGAGTGTTGCCGATTTGCCATGCACACACGTTAGGATATCGGGCCAAGTTGATGCAATTGGCTCAGGATTTGGCGGCTCAGGATTTGGGCGTGAACCGCGCAATCAGGTCATAGTCCGATCCCGGGAAGATCTGGCGGACATGGGTAACATCCACCTCGCCGCGCCAGGTGCGCCGCTCCACCAGCAGACATGCCGTATGCGGCTTGATATCCAGGAGGTCGGCAATGCGCTTGTCGGCATTGATCGCCGCGATCCGGTGCTCCGCCTCGGTCCACGGCACCGCATCGAGCAACCAGGTGCCGGGGGGCGTCACGCTGAAATCCACGTCTTCGGCCGATGGCGCCGCCGCAAGGCTGATCTGGCGCTCCTCGAACGCGAACGGACGATCATCGGCCATGTGCAGGCATTCGAGCTCGAGCAGATCGGCGGCGCCCGCCAACTGCCGCTCCACGGCATTTCCGGCCACGGCCGTGCGGCGGCGGCGCATCAACAGCTTATGGCTGTAGCGGCGGCTTCGCGTCTCAACCTCGGCCCGAATATCGGGAACGGCGAGCACCGGCGCATGGACGCGCGGCTCCGCCACGAAAGAGCCCCCACGCCGGCGACGAACGATCAGCCCGGCATCCACCAGCGCGGCAATGGCCTTGTTCACCGTCATCCGCGCACAGCCGAATTCGGCCATGAGCTCATGTTCGAACGGGATGCGATGGCCCGGCGGCCAATCGCCCGAAAGAATGCGTTGTTCGATATGCGCGCGGATGCGACGGTTGAGCGTGGTCATGACGCCAGCAAGCGTTGCAGCACAACATGATAGCGCGCAACCACCGCCGCGCGCGCCTTGTGCCGGCCGCCCGCCACCATCTGCCTGCCGCCGCGCCAGACGCCATCGATCGCCGATCGCCCGGCCGCAAAGATGAAGCTGTCGAGTAGGCTTGCATCCGATCGCCCGCACAGCGCCGGGTGATCGCCATCGAGCGACACCCAGTCCGCCGGCATGCCGACCGCCAGCCCCATCGCTGCGCCGAGCGCCCGCGCGCCGCCGTGCAAGGCGTCGGCGAAGATCCTATCGCCAACCACCTCCCCTTCACCCGCAAGCACGTTGCGCCCGCGATGGTGGAGGCGCTGGCCATATTCCAGCAGCCGCAGTTCGTCGGCCATGTCGATCGCCACGTTGGAATCGGTGCCGATCCCCCACGCGCCACCAAGGCCACGAAAGGTCACCGCAGGAAACAAGCCATCGCCCAGATCGGCCTCGGTAATCGGGCAAAGCCCCGCCACCGCGCCGGACGATGCCAGCCGCCCCACTTCCGCATCGTCAAGGTGGGTGGCGTGGACGAGGCACCAGTTAGGATCCACCGGCGCATTATCCAGCAGCCACTGCACCGGCCGGCTACCGCTCCACGCCAGGCAATCCTCCACCTCGCGGGTCTGTTCGGCGATATGGATGTGGATCGGGTTGGCGGCGGCCAGCGGCAGGATCGCGTCTAATTGCTCCGGCGTCACCGCACGCAGGCTGTGCGGCGCAATGCCGACGACCGCGCCATCAATGCCGGCGAGTGCGGCCCGGCTCGCCTCGATCAGGCGGGCATAGCCGTCGACGGACGAAAGGAAGCGGCGCTGCCCCTCCCCGGCCGGCTGCCCCCCAAAGCCGCCTTGCGCGTAGAAAACTGGCAACATCGTAAGGCCGATACCCGCGACATTGGCGGCGGCGGCCACCCGCTCCGCCATTTCAGCAGGGTTGGCATAGCCCCGGCCATCGAGATCATGGTGGAGATAATGGAACTCGCCGACGCGCGCGTAACCAGCCTCGACCATTTCGACATAAGCGAGCGCGGCAAGCGCCTCGAGATCGTCGGGCGTCAGTTGCCCGACGAACCGGTACATCAGGTCCCGCCATGTCCAGAAGCTGTCGTCACCCGCGCCGCGCAGGCCGGTGAGGCCCGCCATGGCGCGCTGGAACGCGTGGCTGTGAAGATTGCCCATGGCCGGGATGCCGATGGCGATTCGCACGTCGGACGCATCAGCCGACACGGCCTGCTCGATCGTGGAAATCCGCCCCGCCGCGACTGAAATGCGAACATTCCTCGCCCAGCCATCGGCCAACCGGACGGAAGCAAAATGAAAGGTGGACGGTTCAACCACTGGACAGGCTCCCTCGTTCGTGAATATGTATAGACATTATTCAACGAGGACGGAAGGAGGTGAATGTGGCGCATTGCGATCGCATCTGGCGGAATGCTCGCCTCGCCACATTCGCGCCCGACCGCCCCGGCATCGGCGAGGTCGACAACGGCATCGTGGCGGCGAAGGACGGCCTGATCGTCTATGCCGGCCCGGCGGGCGATGCGCCTGCGCTGGACGCCGCCGATATCGTCGATTGCGGCGGCCGCTGGATCACCCCGGGCCTGATCGATTGCCACACCCACCTCGTCCATGGGGGGGATCGCGCCCACGAGTTCGAACTGCGGCTCGCAGGCGCGAGCTATGAGGAAATCGCGCGCGCTGGCGGCGGCATCGTCTCCACCATGCGGGCCACCCGCGCCGCGACGGAAGCCGAACTGGTGGCGGCCGCCCTGCCCCGGCTCGATGCCCTGATCGCCGAAGGCGTCACGACCGTCGAAATCAAGTCGGGCTACGGTCTCGCCCTCGACCACGAGATCAAGCAATTGCGTGCCGGCCGCAGGCTCGGCCGCGAACGGCCCGTAACCGTCGCCACCACCTTCCTCGGCGCGCACGCGCTGCCGCCGGAATATGCCGACGATGCCGACGCCTATATCCAGACCGTGGCTGACGAGATGATCCCGGCCATCGCGGCGGAAGGGCTGGCCGACGCCGTTGACGCCTTTTGCGAAGGGATCGGCTTCTCGCCCGCGCAGGTCGATCGCATCTTCTCCGCGGCGCGTGCCCACGGCCTGCCGGTGAAGTTGCACGCCGAGCAGTTATCCAATCTTCACGGTGCCGCATTGGCGGCAAGCTTCGGCGCGCTCTCCGCCGACCATCTCGAATTCCTCGATATGGACGGCATCGCCGCCATGGCGCGCGCCGGCACCACCGCCGTGCTGCTGCCCGGCGCCTATTATTTCGTGCGCGAGACGAAACTGCCGCCCGTTGAGGCGCTGCGCGCGGCGCGCGTCCCCATCGCGCTGGCGACCGACTGCAATCCCGGCACGTCGCCGCTCACGTCACCCCTGCTGGTGATGAACATGGCGGCAACCCTGTTCCGGCTGACCGTGCCGGAATGCCTGGCGGGCATGACGCGCGAAGCGGCCCGGGCGCTGGGGATGCTGGATCGCGCGGGAACACTCGAGGCCGGCAAACGCTGCGATCTCGCCATCTGGGATGTCGAGCGGCTTGCCGAACTGGTTTATCGCATGGGGTTCAATCCGCTCCATGCCCGTATCTGGAGTGGTCGATGACCGAAATTACCCTGAAGGCCGGTGAAGCGACGCTCGCCGACTGGCGCGCCATCTATCTGGGGACGAACGCCCGTCTCGACGCATCGACCGCGCTGGCCATCGCGGCCAGCGCAGCCGCGATCGAACGCATCCTCGCCCGTGGCAAGCCAGTCTATGGCATCAATACCGGCTTCGGAAAGCTCGCCAGCGTCAAGATCGAGGCAGAAGACCTCGCCACGCTCCAACGCAACATCGTCCTCAGCCACGCCGCCGGCGTCGGTGATCCGATGCCCGTGCCGATTGCCCGCCTGATGATGGCGCTGAAGCTAGCCAGCTTCGCCCATGGCGCATCGGGCGTGCGGCCCGAAACCGTGGCTATGCTGGAAGCCATGCTCGCCAAGGGCCTGACGCCGGTCGTGCCGGCGCAGGGTTCCGTCGGCGCGAGCGGCGATCTCGCGCCGCTGTCGCACATGGCGGCCGCGATGATCGGCGTGGGCGACATGTTCGTCGCCGGCGATCGCGTTCCGGCCGCCGAGGCGCTGGCCAAAGCGGGGCTCGCACCGCTGACGCTCGGCCCCAAGGAAGGCCTCGCCCTGCTCAACGGCACGCAATTCTCCACCGCCAACGCCCTTGCCGGGCTGTTCGAAGCGGAAAAGCTGTTCCGCACCGCGCTCGTCACCGGCGCGCTGTCGACGGAAGCCGCCAAGGGATCGGACGCCCCGTTCGATGCCCGCATCCACCAGTTGCGCCGTCACGCCGGCCAGATCGCGGTGGGCGACGCGCTTCGCGGGCTGATGGCCGGTTCCGCCATCCGCGCATCGCACCTTGAAGGCGATGCACGCGTGCAGGACCCCTATTGCCTGCGCTGCCAGCCGCAGGTGATGGGCGCCGTGCTCGATCTCCTGCGCCAGGCCGGGCACACGCTCGCCACCGAAGCCAACGGCGTGTCCGACAACCCGTTGATCTTCGCTGATACCGACGAGGCGCTTTCGGGCGGCAACTTCCATGCCGAGCCGGTCGCCTTCGCCGCCGACATGATCGCGATGGCGATTTGCGAAATCGGCTCCATCGCGGAACGGCGCATCGCCATGCTGGTCGATCCCGCCTTGTCGGGCCTGCCCGCCTTCCTGACGCCGTTGCCGGGGCTCAACTCCGGCTTCATGATCCCGCAGGTGACGGCAGCCGCGCTGGTTTCGGAAAACAAGCAGCGCGCTTATCCGGCAAGCGTCGATTCCATCCCGACATCGGCCAATCAGGAAGACCATGTGTCGATGGCCGCACACGGCGCGCGCAGGCTGGCAGCGATGGCCGAAAATGCGCGCGGCGTGTTGGCGATCGAATATCTCGCCGCCGCGCAGGGCTGCGATTTCCATGCGCCGCTGCAATCCAGCGACGTGCTCGAAAGCGCCCGCGCCCTGCTCCGCGCCAAGGTGCCGACGCTGGGCGAAGACCGGCATTTCCACCCTGATATCGCGGCGGCGGCAGATCTGATCAGCGCAGGCCAGGTCGCGGCGCTTGCCGATCTCCCGGGCATCGCATGAACGACTGGCTTGAAATCCACCGTGGCACGGCGCCGCTGATCGTCAGCTTCCCGCACACGGGAACCGACATTCCGACGGCGATCGAAGCAGGGCTGGCCGATCCGTGGCTGGCCCGCAAGGACGCCGACTGGTGGATCCACAAGCTCTATGCCTTCGCGGCGGATCTTGGGGCGACCCTGATCCGCACGCCCTATTCCCGCACGGTGATCGACGTGAACCGCGATCCATCGGGCGTGTCGCTCTATCCCGGCCAGGCCACCACCGGGCTTTGCCCGGTCGAAACCTTCGATGGCGAGGCGCTCTATGCGGGTGCGGCGCCAAACGCGGAAGAGATCGCGCGCCGCCGCAGCCTCTATTTCGATCCCTATCATGCGGCCATCGGGGAAGAGATTGCCCGGCTGCGTCATCTGCATCCCACCATCGTGCTGTATGACGCGCATTCGATCCGCAGCCATGTGCCCCGGCTTTTCGACGGCGAACTGCCGCAATTCAACATCGGCACCAATGGCGGAACCACCTGCGCCGATGCGCTGACCTCCGCCATCGAGGCCGCGTGCGACGCATCCGCATTCAGCCGCGTGACCAACGGCCGTTTTCGCGGCGGCTGGATCACCCGGCATTACGGCCAGCCGGAACGGGGCGTCCACGCGATCCAGATGGAACTCGCCTGTCGCGGCTATATCGACGAACCCGCATCGCCCTTCACGCCCGCCAACTGGCCGACGCCGTTCGACGCTACCCGCGCCGAGCCGCTTGTCCGCACGCTTCAGGCCGTGCTCGCCGCCGCCATCGCTTTCGCCAAGGAACAGAAATGACCCGTATCGACAATAGCCGCGTCATCCGCCCCGCGACGGGCACCGAATTATCCGCCAAGAGCTGGCTCACCGAAGCCGCGCTGCGGATGCTGATGAACAATCTGCACCCCGACGTGGCGGAACGGCCCGAAGAACTGGTCGTCTATGGCGGCATCGGCCGTGCGGCGCGCGACTGGGAAAGCTATGACCGCATCGTCGAGACGCTGAAGCGGCTTGAGGACGATCAGACCTTGCTCGTCCAGTCGGGCAAGCCGGTCGGCGTGTTCCGCACCCACACCGATGCACCGCGCGTTCTGCTCGCCAATTCGAACCTTGTGCCGCATTGGGCGAATTGGGAACATTTCCACGAGCTCGATCGCAAGGGTTTGGCCATGTACGGCCAGATGACGGCCGGTTCGTGGATCTATATCGGCAGCCAGGGCATCGTTCAGGGCACCTACGAAACCTTCGTCGAAATGGGGCGTCAGCATCATGGCGGCAGCCTCGCCGGCAAATGGCTGCTGACGGCCGGCCTTGGCGGGATGGGCGGCGCGCAGCCGCTGGCAGCGGTGATGGCCGGCGCGTCCTGCCTGGCCATCGAGTGCCAGCCTTCGCGCATCGAGATGCGGCTGCGCACCGGCTATCTCGATCATGCCGCCACGACGATCGAGGAAGCGATGGCGATCATCGACAAGGCCTGCGCCGAGAAGAAGGCCGTTTCGGTCGGCCTGCTCGGCAACGCGGCCGAGATCCTGCCAGAGCTTTATCGCCGTGGCATCCGCCCCGATCTCCTCACAGATCAGACGTCGGCGCATGATCCGGTGAACGGCTATCTGCCCGCCGGATGGACGCTGGAACAATGGGCCGAAGGGCGCGAGCGCGATCCGGCCGGTGTGGCGGCGGCCGCCAAGCAATCCATGGCCACCCATGTCCGCGCGATGCTCGACTTCCAGGCCGCCGGCGTACCGACCGTCGACTATGGCAACAATATCCGTCAGATGGCGCTCGAAACCGGCGTCGCCAACGCCTTCGACTTCCCGGGCTTCGTGCCCGCTTATATCCGGCCGCTTTTCTGCCGTGGCATCGGGCCGTTCCGCTGGGCCGCGCTGTCGGGCGATCCCGAGGATATCTACAAGACCGACGCCAAGGTGAAGGAACTGTTGCCCGACAACACCCACCTCCACAACTGGCTCGACATGGCGCGTGAACGCATCCACTTCCAGGGCCTGCCGGCGCGCATCTGCTGGGTTGGGCTGGGCGATCGCCACCGCCTCGGCCTTGCGTTCAACGAGATGGTGGCCAAGGGCGAGTTGAAGGCACCGGTCGTCATCGGCCGCGATCATCTCGACAGCGGTTCGGTCGCCAGCCCCAATCGCGAGACGGAAGCGATGGCCGATGGTTCGGATGCCGTTTCGGACTGGCCGCTCCTCAACGCGCTGCTCAACACCGCGTCAGGCGCCACCTGGGTCTCGCTCCACCATGGCGGCGGCGTGGGCATGGGCTTTTCGCAGCATTCGGGCATGGTGATCGTCGCCGACGGCAGCGAAGCCGCCGCCAAGCGGCTGGAACGCGTGCTGTGGAACGATCCCGCCACCGGCGTGATGCGCCACGCCGACGCCGGTTACGACATCGCGAAGGATTGCGCGCGTGAGAAGGGGCTGGATCTGCCCAGCGTCTTTTAACTAGCGGCGAAGGGCGATGATCGCGAGCAGCAGCCAACCGCCGATCATCGCCAGCCCGCCCAGCGGCGTCACCGCGCCCAGCCAGCGTGGCGCGCCGAGCGCCATGGCATAGAGCGTTCCGGCGAAGACCAGCGCGCCCAGCAGCATCAGCAAAGCCGGGCCACGGCCGCGCGGCATGGCCAACACCGCCAGCGCGGCGGCGGCATGCACCATCTGATAAGTGGCGCCGGTCCGCAGCCATTCGGCCGCCTTGCCCGTTGCGCCATGGGCGCCGAACGCGCCCGCCGTTACCGCCAGCGCGCCCGAAAGCGCCGCCAGCACCGCCACCATACCCGGCCGCTTCATTTGCCCCCCATACCCTCCAACGGATTGCCCGGCCGGAACATCATTTCCTTGGCCGTGTGAAGATCGCCCGATTTGCTCTGCAATTCCAGGCGAATGGCATCGCGCTCGCGATACTCGTGCTCGATGCGGTCAATTTCCTCGGCGGTTACGCCCATCGCATCCAGCGCCTTCCGCCCCATCAGCACGGCGGATTCGAACATCTCCCGGACCGTGGCGGCGATATCGAGGCCATCGAGCCGGATCAAAGATTGCCGGTCATAAGCGCGCACCAGGATCGCAGCCTGCGGGAAGGTCGTCATCACCGATCGCAGCCCATCCTTGTCGAGCTGCCGGTCGTCGATGCAGAAGATGATCGTCCGCGCTTTTTCTCCGCCCGCCTGCCGCAGTAGATCGAGCCTGCGGCCGTCGCCATAATAGACCATCATGCCAAAGCTGGAGCTGCGCTCGATCGTCGACGGCGCATTGTCGATCAGCGTCACGTCGCACCCGCGCGCCATCAGCATCTGGGCCACCGTTTGCCCGAAGCGGCCATAGCCGACGACGATCGCCGTGCCCTCCGGGCGCTCGCTCGGCCCTTCCAGATCGTCGCGAACCACCGGCCGCTCCTCGGTAAAGCGGCGTGACAATTTCATCAGGAAGGGCGTGGACGCCATCGATATCGTCACCACCGCGCCAAACAGGCTTGCCGCCTCCGGCGCGATCAGCTGCGCTTCCGCCGCCTGCGCGAACAGCACGAAACCGAATTCACCCCCCTGGCTCAACAGCAGTCCCAGCGCGATCGACCGGCGTGTCGTCAGGCCGAAAAGCCGTGCGAGCACGAAGATCACACCCGCCTTGATCGCCACCACGGCGGCGGCGAGCGACAGGACGAACAAGGGCCGCGTCGCCACCGCGTTCAGATCCAGCATCATGCCCACGGCGAGGAAGAACAGCCCCAGCAGGATCGTGCGAAACGGTTCGATGTCCGCTTCCAGTTCGTGCCTGTAGGGCGAATCCGCCAGCATCATGCCGGCGACGAAGGCACCCAGCGCGGTGGAAAGGTGGAGCGCCTCCATCACGGCAGCCGCCATGATGACGGTGAACAGGCCGGCCGCCACAAACAACTCGCGCTCGCCCAATCCCCCGATCAGGCGGAATAGCGGATTGATGATGAAGCGGCCCGCCAGCACCAGCCCGACGATCGCCGCCACGGTATAGACCGCCATGAGCCAGCCGGGCGGTGCCGAAGGATCGGCCGGCGCACGCGACAGGGCGGCGATGATCGTGATCAGCGGAACGATCGACAGATCCTGAAACAACAGGATCGAAAAGCTCTTTTCGCCAAAGGGCGTGTTCAGCCGGCCCGCCGAACGGAGCATCGGCAACACCTGTGCCGTCGACGACAATGCGAGCGGCAGGCCAAGCGCGATCGCGGCCGCCGGCGTGAAGCCCGTGGTCACCCATAGGAACGCCGCCAAGGCCACCCCGCACAGCACGACCTGCGAGAACCCCAGGCCGAAAATGTCGCGGCGCAAACGGATCAGTCGGCTCGGATGCAGATCCATGCCCACAATGAAGAGCAGCAGCACGATGCCGAGTTCGGCAATACCGAGCTTGCTTTCCGCATCGCCGACCAGCCCCAGCCCCTGCGGACCGATCAGCGCGCCCGCCACCAGATAGCCGAGCACGGCACCGAGACCCAGGCGGCGAAAGGCGATGACCAGCACGAGCGCCGCGCCGAGCAGGATGACGCCATCCTTCAACAGCAGCGTGGTGACATGTTCCTCGTTCATGCGGCGATCGCCACGGCGCGCGCAGCGGCTTCGGCCACGGCTTCGAAGGCAAGTCGGATCGAGGCATGGCGCGCCGTGTGCGGGCGCGCGGGGGCGAAGATCATAAGGCCTGGCCATGCGCCGGGATCATCACGCTCCCCGGCCAGAAACGCGGCCAGCGCATCGCGCGCATCGGCCAGTTCGCCGGCGGTGCGCCCCACGGCATGCCCCGCCATCAGGGCAGCCGATGCCTGGCCCAACGCGCAGGCGCGCACCTCCTGCCCCAGTGCGAGCACGCGGCCATCGGCACCCATCACGACATCGACGGTAACGCGGCTACCGCACACGGGGGATCGCTTCTCGATACTGGCCTGCGGCTCGGAAAGCCGCTGCTGATGGGGGATCGCGGTTGCCAACCGCAGGATTTCGCTATTGTAGAGCGCGCCGGACATAGCATCCATTTAGGCGCCGAAATGCGCCAGCAACACCCCTATTCGCCCGCCGCCTCCGGCTCCTTCGCCCGCATTTCGACGAAATCGACGATCGCGCGGCTGCTGGCATTCATCAGCGGGAAGGTGCGCGACGCCCTCAACCATTCCGGCCGCTCGGCCGAAGGCCCGTACCAGACGTCGCTGGCGAGATTGACCGCGAGGAAGATCAGTGCGGAGAGGATCAGGCCTTTGACGCCGCCAAAGCCAAAGCCGAGAACGCGATCCACCGGCCCCAGCACCGATTGCCGCATCTGCCGCCCCATGCGCGCCGCAAGCAGTTTTCCGGCCACGAACACAAGGATGAAGATCAGCGCAAACGCCAGCACCGCCGCGCCCATCTGCGTGCCCACGGGGCCGGCAAGCGCCGCCGTAACCGGATCATGGCCGAACTTGACCGCAAGGATCGCCGCAACCCACGCGAATAACGACAGCATCTCCGCCGTGAAGCCCCGATAGGCCCCCATCAGGGCGCCACCACCCATCAGGAGCAGCACGACGATATCCAGCGCGGTGAGATTCATGCGAGCTTGCTAGAGCACAATGCTCCGCGGGGAAATATGGGTCGTTCGCACAAGGCCCTGTCCCCGGCGCCCGCCCTTATCCGCCCCCTCTCAGGGTATCCCCCGATATGCCGCCCGGCTGCCCCGCCCCTAACATTCCGGAATCGCACATTTGCCCATCCATCACAGGAGCCCCCCATGCCGGCCAAAAAACCGAATATCCTGATCATCTGGGGTGATGATGTGGGGATGTGGAACCTCAGTTGCTATCATCGCGGGATGATGGGCGGCTCGACCCCCAATATCGACAGGATCGCCAAAAGGGGCATGCTGTTCGTCGATCATTACGCGCAGGCAAGCTGCACCGCCGGGCGGGCCGCGTTCATCACGGGCCAGTATCCGATCCGCGTCGGCCTCAGCACTGTCGGCCTCCCCGGTTCGCCCCTTGGTCTCCAGAAGGAAGATCCGACGCTCGCCGAACTGCTGAAACCACACGGTTATGCGACCGGTCAGTTCGGCAAAAACCACCTTGGCGATCTCGATGAACATCTGCCGACGGTGCATGGGTTCGACGAGTTCTTCGGCATCCTCTACCACCTCAATGCCGGCGAATATCCCGAACAATACGACTATCCCAAGGACGATCCGCATTTCCAGCAGCGGGGCGTGGTCCACAGCTGGGCGGATGGCAAGGGTGGTCAGAAGGTGGAAGACAAGGGGCCTTTCGGCCGCGAGCGCCAGCGCCACCTCGATGACGAGGTGATGACCGAATCCAAACGCTTCATCCGGGAAACGGCGAAATCGGGTAAGCCGTTCTTCGTCTGGCACAACACCACGCGGATGCATTACCGCACCAACTTGCCGCCCGAATATGACGGTGTGACCGGCTATGGCCTTTACGCGGATGGCATGAAGCAGCTGGACGACCATGTTGGCCAGTTGCTCGATCTGCTGGACGAACTGGGCATCGCCGACGACACGATGGTGATGTTTTCAACCGACAACGGCGCCGCTTCAAACAGCTGGCCGGATGGCGGCAACCAGCCTTTCCGGGGCGAAAAGGGCGTGGGCGGCTTCGAGGGCGGCTTCCGCGTGCCGATGGTCGTCAGCTGGCCGGGCCACATTCCCGAAGGCGCAGCCACGGGTGAATTCATGACAATGGAAGACTGGATCCCGACGATCCTGTCCGTACTCGGCGAACCGAAGCTCAAGGAAGAGCTGCTGAAAGGCAAGAAGGTCGGCGAGATGACCTACAAAGTCCACCTTGACGGCTATGACCAGACAGAATTGCTTAGCGGCAAGGGCAAATCGGCACGGAAGGATTTTTATTATTTCACTGAAACGACGCTGCACGGGCTTCGTTACGGCGATTGGAAATTCCTGTTCAAAACGCAGGATAAGTGGTTCAACGGTATTCAGGAAAATCTGACGACGCCACTGATTACCAATCTCAAACTCGATCCCTTCGAGCGCTTTCATGAAGCGCGCGGCTATGACGAATGGCAGGAAAATCACAGCTGGACGCTGGGTGCCGCCACGCAGATAATCGGCGGCTTCATGAAATCCCTGTCGGAGTATCCGCCGCGGATGAAGAGCTTCGATCTCGATGTCGATGCAATGGTGGCCGACGCATCCGCGTCACAATCGCGCTAGTCCGCCTTGGCAGGGGCACGCGGCCATTCGCCGCGTGCCCTCACCCCCGGCCCAGCAATTGATCGACCAATGCACCGAGCGTCGTGAAGCCCGAAAGGCGAAGTTGTTCGGCCTCCATCCCCCGCGGCACCAGCGCCCGTTCGAAGCCGAGCTTCGCCGCTTCCTTCAGCCGCAGATTGCCGTGCGCGACCGGGCGGATCTCACCTGAAAGCGCCACTTCGCCGAAAACCACGGCATCCGGCGGCACCGGCCGTTCGGCAAGCGCGGAAATGAGCGCAGCGGCCACCGCCAGATCGGCGGCGGGATCGGACAGCCGATAGCCGCCCGAAACGTTGAGATAGACTTCCGCCGTCGAAAAGCTGAGCCCGCAACGCGCTTCCAGCACCGCAAGGATCATCGCCAGCCGGCCCGAATCCCAGCCGACGACCGCACGGCGTGGGGTGGCGCCGCTTTGCAGGCGGACGACCAGCGCCTGGATTTCGACGAGCACCGGCCGCGTGCCTTCCATCGCCGGGAACACGGTTGCGCCGGCAATCTCCTCACCCCGATGCGTCAGGAAAAGGGCGCTGGGGTTTGCGATCTCATCCAGCCCCTTTTCCGCCATGGCGAAAACACCGATCTCGTCGGTGCCGCCAAAGCGGTTCTTGATGGCGCGCAGGATGCGATATTGGTGGCTGCGCTCGCCTTCGAACGCGAGCACTGTATCGACCATATGTTCCAGCACGCGGGGCCCCGCGATCGTGCCGTCCTTGGTGACGTGCCCGACGAGGATCAGCGCGGTGCCGCGTTCCTTGGCAAAGCGGATCAGCTCCTGCGCGGACGCGCGGACCTGGCTGACCGTGCCGGGGGCGCCCTCGATCACGTCCGAATGCATGGTCTGGATCGAATCTATCACCAGCAAGGCGGGTGGCACGCCCTGCCCCAGCGTCGTCAAAATATCGCGGACCGAGGTTGCCGACGCGAGCTTGACCGGCGCCGTGCCCAGTCCCAGCCGGCGCGCGCGCAGGCGCACCTGATCGGCCGCTTCCTCGCCGGATATATAGGCAACGTCACGGCCCGCCATGGCGAGCTTCGCCGCCGCCTGCAGCAGCAATGTCGATTTGCCGATCCCCGGATCGCCACCGATCAATGTGGCCGATCCCGCCACCAGCCCGCCACCGAGAGCGCGGTCGAACTCGGCAATCCCGGTCGCCATGCGCGGCGGGAGGGCGACTTCGGTATCGAGGCCGACCAGTTCGATCGAACGGCCGCCGCCGCGCAGATCATGCTTGGCCGAAAAGACGGTGATGTTCGACAGCTCTTCGGCCAGCGTGTTCCATTCGCCGCAATCGACGCACTGGCCCTGCCACTTGCTGGTGGCGCTGCCGCAGGATTGGCAGACATAGCGTTTCTGCGGCTTGGCCATTGGGCTCCCGATCTATGAACAGATCGGGAACATAGCTACGGAGCCGCCCACACGCAACTCTATCGTCATGCCAGCGAACGCCGGGATAACGCGGGCCGGTTCAATCCACGAACAACAGCGCCGGGGTCTCCACCAGCCGCTTGATCGCCTGGACGAAGCTCGCCGCGTCCCAGCCATCGACGACGCGATGATCGCAGGAAATGGAGAAGTTCATCAGCTTGGCCACGGCGATCTCGCCATCGCGGATCACCGGGCGTTCGACGACCTTGTTGGGCCCGAGGATCGCGACTTCGGGGCGATTGATCACCGGCGTCGTGGCAATGCCGCCGAGCGGCCCGAGCGAGGTGAGCGTAAGCGTCGACCCCGACAGTTCCTCGGACTTGGCCTTGCCCGAGCGCGCCGCATCGGCGAGCCGGCGGATTTCGGTCGCCAATTGCCACACATTGCGATCCTGCGCATCGCGGATCACCGGCACCATCAGCCCGGCTTCGGTCTGCGTCGCCATGCCGAGATGCACCGAACCATGGCGCGTCACCACGCCCGCTTCGTCATCATAGCGGGCGTTGATCATCGGGAATTCGGGCAGCGCCTTGCAGATCGCGACGATCAGCAGCGGCAGCATGGTCAGCTTGGGCCGGTCCCCGCGCGTCGCGTTCAAGTCCCCGCGCAGTTCCTCCAGCTTGGTGACGTCGAATTCCTCGACATAGGTGAAGTGGGGGATATGGCGCTTGGATGCGGCCATATTCTCGGCGATGCGGCGGCGCATGCCGATCACCTTCACAGCCTCGTCAGCGCGCCGGCCGCCGGCCGGGCGATAGCCCTGATGATAGGTCAGGAAGGCATCGAGATCGGCATGGCGCACCCGATCGGACTGCGCAGCCTTCACCTGGGTGAGATCGATCCCAAGCGCGCGCGCCCGTTCGCGCACGGCGGGCGACGCGAGAACCTTGGCCGTCGGGGATGCCGACGCCTCGGCCTCGCTCGTCGCCACCACAGGCGCGGGCACTGCAACCGGTTCGGGCTCGGGAACCGGATCGGGCTTCACCACCTGCGCAGCTTCGTTCGGCGCGACTTCGACATGCGGGGCTTCTGCCTCAGTGCCTTCGGCCGCCGCTTCGCCTTCCGTCTCGAACACCGCGAGTACCGATCCGATCGGGATCATGTCACCCACCGCGCCAGCGATCTCGACCACCTTGCCAGCAACCGGCGCGGTCATCTCCACCGTCGCCTTGTCGGTCATCATGTCGGCGAGCGGCTGGTCCTCCTCGACCATATCGCCGATCGCGACATGCCAGGCGACGATCTCCGCCTCGGCGATGCCTTCGCCGATATCCGGCAGCTTGAACGTGAAACGTCCCATCATCATCAATCCTGCATGACGCGCTTGAGCGCTTCGCCGAGCCGCACCGGCCCCGGATAATAAGCCCATTCCAGCGAATGGGGGTAAGGCGTGTCCCAGCCGGTGACGCGCTGGATCGGCGCTTCGAGATGGTGGAAGCAATGTTCCTGCACCAGCGCGGAAAGCTCGGCACCGAAACCCGACGTCTTGGTCGCTTCATGGACGATGACGCAGCGGCCGGTCTTCTTCACCGACGCCGCGATCGTTTCCATATCCAGCGGCACCAGCGTGCGCAGATCGATCAGTTCGGCATCGACGCCTTGGTTCTCGATCACCGCCGCCGCGACATGGACCATCGTGCCATAAGCCAGCACCGTCACATCCTCGCCCGGACGAACGATCGCGGCCTTGCCCAGCGGCACCTTGTAATAGCCTTGCGGAACCGCGCTCGTCGGATGTTTCGACCACGGCGTCACCGGGCGATCATAATGGCCGTCGAACGGGCCGTTATAGATGCGCTTGGGCTCGAAGAAGATGACCGGGTCATTGTCCTCGATGGCGGAGATCAGCAGCCCCTTGGCGTCATAGGGATTGGACGGGACCACCGTCTTCAGCCCGGCGACATGGGTGAAGATGCCTTCCGGCGACTGCGAATGCGTCTGCCCGCCGAAAATGCCGCCGCCAAAGGGCGATCGCACCGTGATCGGCGCGGTATATTCGCCGGCCGAACGATAACGCAGGCGCGCGGCCTCCGAAACGATCTGATCCAGCGCCGGATAGATATAATCGGCGAACTGGATTTCCGGCACGGGGCGCAGGCCATAAGTGCACATGCCGACCGCGACGCCGATGATCCCGCATTCGGTGATCGGCGTATCGAACACGCGCGTCTTGCCATGCTTGGCCTGCAACCCTTCGGTCGCCTTGAAGACGCCGCCAAAATAGCCGACGTCCTCGCCCAGCACGACGATGTCCTGATCGCGGCCCATCATCACGTCCAGCGCCGAATTGATCGCCTGGATCATGTTCATGGTCTTGGTTTCGGGCGCGTCGCTCATATGCCCGCCGCCTTCCGCTCGGCCGTCATCTGGGCGAGCTGTTCCTTGAGGTGCCAGGGCATTTCCTCGAACACATCCTCGAACATGCTATCGAACGGCTGCTTCAGGCCATCATGCAGGATGCCGAGCTTTTCGGATTCCTTCTGGGCCGCGCGCACCTCTTCGGCGACTTCCTTGTCCATCGCGGCGTGGCGGTCCTCATCCCAGGCCCCGATCGCGATCAGGTGCTGCTTCAACCGGGCGATGGGATCACCCAGCGGCCATTTCACATTTTCTTCCGCCGAACGATATTTGGTCGGATCGTCCGAGGTGGAATGCCCTTCGGCGCGATAGGTGAAATGCTCGATCAGGGTCGGCCCATAATTGTTCCGCGCCCGTTCCGCCGCCCATTCGGTCGCCGCATAAACCGCCAGCGTGTCATTGCCGTCGACGCGCAGGCCGGCGATGCCATAGCCGATCGCGCGTGCCGCGAAGGTCGTCGCCTCTGCCCCGGCAAAGCCGGAAAAGGACGAAATCGCCCACTGATTGTTGATCACGTTCAGGATCACCGGCGCGCGATAGACCGACGCGAAGGTGCAGGCCGAATGGAAGTCGCCCTCCGCGGTCGAACCCTCTCCGCACCAAGCTGCGGCGATGCGCGTATCGCCCTTGGCCGCGCTCGCCATCGCGAAGCCCACTGCCTGCGGATATTGCGTGGCGAGGTTGCCGGAGATCGAGAAGAAGCTCGCGCCCTTGGCCGAATACATGATCGGCATCTGGCGGCCCTTCAGCCGATCGCCCTTGTTCGAATAGACCTGGTTCATCATGTCGATGAGCGGCCAGTCGCGCGCGATCAGGATGCCCTGCTGCCGGTAGCTCGGGAACACCATGTCATCGCGGTCGAGCGCATGGGCGGCGCCGATCGCCGTCGCTTCCTCGCCCGTGCACTTCATGTAGAAACTGGTCTTGCCCTGCCGCTGGGCCCGGTACATCCGGTCGTCATAGGCCCGCGTCAGCGCCATATGGCGGAGCATGCGGATCAGCCGCTCGGGGGACAGCTTCGGATCCCACGGGCCAACGGCGCGCCCCTCTTCATCGAGCACGCGCACCAGCGCATAGGCATGTCCGGCCATGGCCGACGGATCGGCATCGATCGCCGGCCGCGCCACCGCGCCCGCCGGCGGAATATCGAAATCGTTGAAATCGACCGCATCGCCCGGCCGGAACTTCGGTTCCGGCACGTGCAAGCTCAAGGGGCGCAGGTTGCGCCCGTTTTCGCTGCTCATCCTCGTCCCATCCTTCGCCCGGATTCGGGTGCAGCGCACCGCCACCGGGATGGTTCCCTATCCCCACGGCACCGTCAACGGCACCGGATGAATATTATCGAATCGTGTAATATAATTTCTCGACGCCTGACAAGCCCCCTCGCCGCCGCGAGCATCGAGGCCCCAGTTTTGCGGCCGAACGGTCATTGTCGTTAACCCTGCGTAATATCCGGCTTTCAGGACACTCCGGCGCTCGGAGGGAACGCCACGCCCTGCCCGTTCGTATTAGTCAGTTTTCGCACTGAATTGCTGCAAATGCACATGGACGGATTAACCTTTTATCCGCTCAAATCAGCGCATTCGAATGGACAATCAGGCCCCATATGCTGCGATGCGAAAGGACTCGTGGTTAATGCGCCCCGGGTCCGACTATCATCGCTGGAAAGGGACCTGACATGGGGATATTTCGTGAATTAACACTCGCCGGGACGGCCTTGGCCGCCACGGCGGCCATCGGCACCGCACCAGCCCAAGCCGCCCTTGTGGTCAACGGCGATTTCGAGACCGGCGATTTCACCGGCTGGACGCAAGGCGGCAGCACCACTTTCGATTCCGTGACCGACGATGCCGGCGTCGTCTTCGATGGCGATTATTCCGCTCGCCTCGGCTCCCTGACGGGCAGCACGCTGACACAGGTGCTCGATGTCGTCGCCGGCGCGACCTATACGCTCACCTTCGCCCTCGCCAATCTGGACAAGGACGCAACCAACTCGTTCAGCGTGGCGCTCGGCGATACCACCTTCGCACTGCCCGACAATTTCGTGCCGTTCGATTATGGCACCTTCACCGTCAGCACGGTGGCGACGGGATCGACCCTCAACCTCGCCTTCGCATTCCTGAACGAGCCGTCCTACTGGCTGCTCGATAATGTCTCGGTCGAAGGCCAGAATGGCGTGCCCGTGGTTCCGGAACCGACGACCTGGGCAATGCTTCTGGTCGGCTTCGGCGTGGTCGGATCGACCATGCGCCGCCGCCGCAAGGTGGTCGCTTTCAGCTAAATCTCATCATCATGTGAACTGGCGGGGTCGCGGCGCAATGTCGCGGCCCCTTCACACTTGTTCGACGCAGGGAAGCCGGCAGACAGCCGCCAGCCCACCACCATCGCGATTGTGGAGCGTAAGCGTCCCGCCATGTTCCTGCGCGATCGACCGCGCGATCGTCAGGCCCAGGCCGATGCCGCCGGTTTCGCGGTTGCGCGATGGATCCCCGCGCTCGAACGGCTGGAACAACCGCTCCAGCTTGTCCTCCGACAATCCGGGGCCTTCGTCGGCAACGCGAACCACCGCCTCGCGCCCTTCCCGCTCAAGCGACAGGGCTACGCCGCCGCCATAAGCGACACCATTGTCGATCAGGTTCTGGAACAACCGGCCAAGCGCCAGCGGATCGCCCCGCACATGCAGCGGTTCGATCGTCCCTGCCGTCACCGGCCGGCCCATATCGGCTTCCTCGCGCGCCATGCCGGTCAGCAGCGTGCCGAGATCGACATCATGGATCTCGCGACTGCTCGTCGATCCGCGAACGAAGCCGATCGTCGCCGCGATCATCGCGCGCATCTGATCAATATCCGCCTGAACCTTGTCGCGCACCTCGTCGGGTGCGGCCTCGATGCGGAAGGCGATCCGGGCCAGCGGGGTGCGAAGATCATGGGCGATCGCACCGATCATCGCCGTGCGCTCGGCGACATAAGCCGCCAGTCTTTCCTGCATCAGGTTCAGCGCGTGCGCCGTCTGGCGCAATTCCGCCGGCCCCTCCTCCGCCACCGGTGGCGCCAGCGGGTCGCGCCCCATGCGTTCAGCCGCGTCCGCGAACCGCCGGATCGGCCGGGCAAGCCGCCGTGCGAACCACCAGGCGAGCGGAAGCAGCGCCAATGCGGACAGCGCAAACCACAGCATCATCCGCTTCTGCCACGCGGCGATCAGCGGCCTCGGCGGCGTCTTCACCACCCGCCAGCCATCCGCCGTCTCGACTGCCGCCACGACGGTATTGAAGAAGATCGGCTCGCCGCGCCGCATCGGCACCAGCCGATCGCGCCGCCGCAGCCGATCGTCACCGAACGATGCACGCTGATCGGGTTCGAAATAGAGCCGCACGCGATCGGCCGGCACCTTCAGACGCCAGGCCAGCCGCGCAGTGAAAGCCGGGTCGCTGGTCATGCCCGGTGCGGCCACCGGGGCAGCGGCGGTGTAGCGGACGGACAGCGCGCGTTCGCGATGCCCGTGCTCGCCCGAACCGCCCGACAATGCCTCGGCCACGTCACCCAGGCGATTGAAGTCCGGCCGGGGCGGCTCCATCACCACGAACATGATAATGGTGATGATCTGCGACGCGGCGAGGCTGGCAAGCACCAGCAGCAATGTCTGCCAGAAGATCGGCAGGCCGCGGGGCAGACGCCACGTCACTCTTCGATCACCTTCAGCGTGAACATATAGCCTTCGTTGCGGACGGTGCGGATCGGATCGCCGGGGCCGAGTTTCTTGCGCAACCGGCTGATCGTCACGTCGATGGCGCGATCGAACACATCGCTGTCCAGGCCCTTGCCATGTTCGATCAGCTGGTCGCGGGTCAGCACCCGCTGCGGCCGATCCAAAAAGCAGTTGAGCGTGCGGAACTCCGCGTCGGTCAACGGCGCGGCCGGCTGGCCGGGCCGGCTGATCGCGCGCTCGACGATGTCCAGCGTCCACTCGCCAAAGCGCCGGACGGGGCCAGCCGCGCCGCCCGATTGTTCGGTCCGGCGGCGCAGCACGGCGCGGACGCGGGCGAGCAGTTCGCGCGGATTGCAGGGCTTGGCGAGATAATCGTCCGCGCCCACCTCCAGCCCGATGATCCGATCGGTATCCTCACCCATGGCGGACAGCATGATCACGCCCGGCCCACCGGGCTTGCGCAGGCGACGCAGGATCGAAAGCCCGTCCTCGCCCGGCATCATCAGATCGAGCACCACCAGATCGAAGCGCCGTTCCGCCATCAGCGCATCCATTTCCTGCCCGTTGGCGGCACTGCTGACATTCATGCCGTTCGCGCCAAGGAAATCCGCGATCAACGCGCGAAGATCGTCATCATCGTCGACAACCAGGATACGGGCGGCGGGATCGGTCATCGTCTGGTCTCCGTCGGCGGCGGGGCCGGTGCCGGGGCCGGTTCGACAACGCAGTTCACGGCCGCCGCCTGTCTCGGCGTCATCGGCAGGGCTGCCAGCGTCAGCGCACCGGCGCCGGACTTGTCGAGCGACGTAAAGCGCGTCCGTGCGGCAGAGCGAAACTCGGTCAGCGTGATCCCCCGGTTGAAATCCTCATCCGCCGAAATCACCGGCTGGGGGATGTTGATCAGCGACCAGCGGCCCGCCCCCAGCGGCTCGCCATAAGCCGCCGCATCTTTCTTCTTCTTGCGCTTTTCCGGGGGCATGCCGGGGCGTGGGCCCCGGGCATAAAGCCTTACTTCGGGCGCGATATCACGCTCGTACCGGATCACTTCGTCGGGGATGATCTCGCCATCGCCATCGGCGTCCAGCACCGCGAAGAAGCGGTCCGCGTCGGCCATGAATTCGGCCGGCGTCAACCGGCCATCGCCATTTCCATCCGCCTTCGCAAACCAGAGATCGACCGGATAGGGCGCATCCGCCCCGGCGCGAAACGGCTCGCCCATGGGGGAGATGAACAGCTGTGGCCCCTTGGGCGGGCACGGCGGCAGCTTGGGCTTGGCCACCGCCGGCGCGGCCAGCGCAAGCGCCAGAAGGCAAAGCCGCTTCATTCGTGCCTCAGCGCGTCGATCGGGTTCAGCGATGCCGCCCGGCGTGCGGGAAAATAGCCGAATATGACCCCGATCCCCGCCGAAAAGGCAAAGGCCAGCAGGTTGATCTGCGGATCGAAGATGAAGGGCACCTGCAGGATCGGCGCAAGCACCATCGAAGCGACCAGCGCGAGCAGCAAGCCGATCACGCCACCAAGGCAGGCCAAAGCGACCGCTTCGACCAGAAACTGCAGCAGCACCTCGCGCCCGACCGCGCCGATGGCCAGGCGGATGCCGATCTCACGCGTTCGTTCGGTCACCGAAACCAGCATGATGTTCATGATACCGATCCCGCCGACCAGCAGGCTCACCGCCGCAACCGCGCCGAGCAGCGCCGTCAGGATCTGGGTGGTGCCGGACAGCGTGTCGGATATCTGCTTGGTGTCGAAGATGTTGAAATCGTCCTGCTTGGCACCGCTGATATTGCGCCGTTCGCGCAGCAGCTGCGATATCGAATTCTGCACCATCGTGGAATCATAGGCATCGTCCACCGAAACCATGATGTTGCGAATGTCGCGATTGCCGGTGAAGCGGCGCTGGACGGTCTTGATCGGCATGATCACCACATCGTCCTGATCGTTGCCGAAGCCGCCCTGCCCGCGCGTCGCCAGCGTGCCGATCACCTCGCACGACACGTCCTTGATGCGGAAACGCTCGCCGATCGGATCTTCCCGGCGGAACAGGTTCTGGACGACGGTGTTGCCGAGAATGCAGACCGCCTTGCCCGCCTGCTCCTCCGCCGGCGTGAAGATGCGCCCCGAATTCAGGTTCCACTGTTGCGCGGTGAAATAATCGCTCGTCGTGCCGTTGACCGTGGTCGACCAGTTGGCCGCATTGCGAATGGCGACGCCCGAAGACTGCGCCTGCGGGGCCACGGCACGAACGCCGGCCACCTGCGTGCGGATCGCCTCGACATCCTGTTCTTTGAAATCAGGGGGCTGCGGCCCGCCGCCTCCCCGGCCAAAACCCTGGCCGGGACGGATCTGGAGGATATTGGCGCCGAGGCTCGAAATGCTCTGCTGCACCGCAGCCGTCGCGCCATTGCCCAGCGTCACCATGGTCACGACGGACATCACGCCGATCACGATGCCCAGGATCGTCAGGAACGATCGCAGCAGGTGGCGGCGGATTTCGCGCACGGCAAGCACGATGGTCGTGCCCAGCAGCCGCATCGGTCCGCTTGATCGCGAACGGATTTCAGCGGCGGCATTGGCAATATCGGTCGTGTGCAGGTTCACGCCATCGCCCTTTCATCGATCCGTTCCACCAGGCCGTCCTTGAAGTGGACGATCGTGTGGGCAAAGGCGGCCATGTCGGGCTCATGCGTCACCATCAAAACCGTGATTCCGCTCGTTCGATTCAGATCGGTCAGCAATTCCATGATCTCGATCGATCGTTCACTGTCGAGGTTGCCGGTCGGCTCGTCGGCAAGCAGCACCTGCGGATGCGTGACGATGGCACGCGCGATCGCGACGCGCTGCTGCTGGCCGCCGGAAAGCTCGGCGGGCGTGTGATCCCACCAGTCGGCCAAGCCCACCTTGTCGAGCGCCGCCATGCCCAGTTCGCGCCGCGCCTTCTTGTCCTCGCCACGATAGAGCAACGGCAGCTCGACATTTTCGAGCGCGCTGGTGCGCGCCAGCAGGTTGAACCCCTGGAACACGAAGCCGAGATAGCGCCGGCGCAGCAAGGCCCGCTGGTCGCGATCCAGATGCTCGACATGATGGCCACGAAACAGGAACTCGCCACTGGTCGGAACGTCGAGGCAGCCGAGGATGTTCATCGTCGTCGATTTGCCGGAGCCTGACGGCCCCATCACGGCCACGAAGTCGCCCTCGTCGATGCTCAGGTCGACGCCCTTCAGCGCCTGAAAGGCGGTGGCGCCGCTGCCGAACGTCTTGGTGACGCTGCGCAGCCGGATCAGCGGTTCACTCGCCATCGGCCCCGCCTGCGGCTTCACGCGCAGCCCTCCGCTCCGCCCGGCGCTGTTCGCGCTCCTCGGGCGACATCGCATCCCACTTGGCCCGGCGCTCGGCGCGCTCCTCCGGCGACATTGCTTCACGTTCGCCGCGCCGCGCCGCGCGGTCGCCATCCGGTGCGGCCTGCGGAGCGGCGGCGGCCATGGCCTTGTCGGCAGCCGGCTTGGCAGCAGCCTCGCCCGAAGCGGACGGCGCCGCCGGCTGCGCGACATTGCCGCCATCGGGGCCGCTGTCGGGGCGACCTTCGCCACGTTCCTTGCGCTGCTCGCCGCGCTTCTCGTTGGTCTGCCCGGCCGCCAGCTGGCCGGTGATCACTTCCATGCCGTCCTTGACATCGGCCCCCGTGATCTCGGTCTCGCTGCCATTGGTATCGCCAACCGTAACGCGGATCGGCTTGGGCTTGCCATCTTCACCGACGACATAGACCGTCTGCTGGCTGCCCCGCCCGATCGAAACCTCGCGCGAGGCCCCACCGCGATTGCCCCGACGCGGCGGCGACGGCGCGAGAACGCTGGTCAGGCCACCGCGCTGGCCGCTGCCTGCGGCGGCGCGATCGGGCGAGAAACGGAGCGCCGCATTGGGCACCAGCAGCACGTCGCGCTTCTCCGTCGTCACGATATCGGCGGTCGCGGTCATGCCCGGACGCAGCAGTTCATCTTCGTTGGCGACGGTAAGCCGCGCCACATAGGCGACGACGCTGCTCGCGCTCGACGTGCTCGACGAACTGGACGAGGATGACGTGCTGCTCGCATTGGCGCCAAGATCGACGCGCTCGATCAACGCCGGGAAGGTCCGGCCAGGAAAGGCATCGACCTGGAAGGTCGCGCGCTGGCCCTGCTTGACCTGGCCGACATCGGCCTCGTCAACCTTCACCTCCAGCCGCATCCGGCGCAGATCCTCGGCAATCTGGAACAGCACCGGCGCATTGAGCGACGCCGCCACCGTCTGTCCCGGCTCGATCTGACGGGACAGCACGACACCGTTGACCGGCGATACGATCAGCGCCTTCGAATATTGGGTCTGATCGGACGAAAGCTGCGCGCGGGCCTGCGCCACCTGCGCCTCGGCCGTGCGGATGCCGGCGACAGCGCGGGCATTTTCGGCGCGCGCGGTATCGAGTTCGGTGGCCGACGGCACCTTCCCGCCCGAAAGCCGATAGACTTCCTGCAGCCGGTTGAGATTGGCGCGCGATTGCTGCGCGGTCGCCTGCGCCTGCATCACCGATGCCTGCGCCGAAGCCAGTTGCGCCTTGCTCTGATTGATCGCGTCCTGCAGCCGCGACGTATCCAGCCGGGCCAGCACCTGCCCCTTGGTGACGCGATCATTATTGTCGACAAACACCTCGGTCACGGTGCCCGACAGTTCGGAACCGACGTCCACCTGATTGGTCGGCTGCAAATTGCCGGTGGCCGATACGGTGACGGTCAGGTCGCCCCGCTTCACGCTCTGGGTGGCATAACTCACCTCGCCGCCGCTGCCCGCGATCATCCGCCAGGCGATCCAAAGCGCAAGCAGCACGCCAAGGCCAACGGCGCCCCATTTCAGGTAGCGGCCATAGCGGGAAGGCGGCTCGACGCCGAGAAATTCGTCGAGATCGGAACGCGTCGTAACGGCGGGCTGGTCCATCATGGCCTCTTGGAAAGGGCGGTCGCGGGCATCGGTGCGGCTTCCCAGCCACCTCCCAGCGCCTTGTAAAGTTGCACGGTCGCGGTCGCGCGGTTGGAACGGGCCGTCGCGCGGCTGTCCTGCGTCACCAGCAAACTGCGTTCGGATTCGAGCAGCGCCTGAAAGTCGATCAGGCCTGCGCGATATTGGCTGCGCGCCAGAATCACCGCATTTTCGGCTGCTTCGGCGGCAGTGACCACCTCACGCTCGCGCCGTTCGGCGGCGGTGAGCGCGGTCAGCGCGTTTTCCACTTCCTCCAGCGCGGTCAGCACGGTCTGGCGATAGGTCGCCAAGGCCGCATCCGCCGAGGCCCGCTGGCCGTCGATCTGGGCGCGGATCTGCCCGCCCTGAAAGATCGGTGCGGAGATCGCGCCTACGAGATTGCCGATCATCGCGCTCGGCAGGTCGGAAAAGGACGTGTCCGATCCGCTGAACGATCCGCTGAGCCGCAGCGCCGGATAAAGCTGCGCTTCGGCAACGCCGATCCGCGCGGTTTCCGCCGCCAGCGTCCGCTCCGCCGCCGCGATATCAGGCCGGCGCTGGACGATTTCGGCCGGGATGGCAGCACCCACCGCCTGCGGCGGCAACGGCACGGACCGCGCATCCGCCATCAGCGCATTCACTGCGCCTGGTGCCTCGCCCAGCAGCACGGCAATGCGGTTGACCGCATTATTGTAGCTGGTTTCCAGATTGGGGATCGTCGCCGCCGTATTGGCGCGCAACTGGCGCGACTGTTCAAGGTCGAGCGCGCTGACCAGCCCTGCCTGCACCCGCCAGCCGACAATCTCCAGCGTCTCATCCTGCGACGCCAGGTTCTTGCGGGCGATATCAAGCTGTGTCTGTGCCAGCCGCGCCGCGAGATAATTGAGGCCTACTTCCGATGCGACGCTGACCTGCGCGAAATGGAGATTGGCTTCCGAGCTTTCGGCATTGGCCCGCGCGGCCTCGATCGACCGGCGGATGCCCCCGAAGACATCGACCTCCCACGAAGCGTCGAAACCCGCACGATAGACCGTGGTATCGCCACCGCGTGAAATGGTCTGCCCTGTCGTCGGGTCGACGAAGGTGCTGCCATTATTGCCGATGCTGCGCGACGCCGATCCGCTGGCGCTCAATTGCGGCAGCGCGCCGCCCTGTTGCTGGCGCAGCGATGCGCGCGCCTGGCGCAGCCGGGCACCAGCCGCCTCGATATCGAGATTGGCCGCCAGCGATCGTTCCACCAGCTGGGTCAGGACCGGATCGTCGAAGCTGGTCCACCAACGGGCGAGGTCCACCTCATTTGCGCTCCGCTCGGCCACGAAGCGATCCGGCACCTTCAGGGATGCCGCGGCCGGTGGCCGATAATCCGGGCCGACCGCACAGGCGGACAGCAACGCCAGCAGGGCCGCCGCCCCGATCGGGCGATAGTGCGTAACGAATGTCATGCTCTTCCCATTGATAACCGATTCTTGCGGCGATGTTTCAGCGTTGAAACGGATGGCAGGTGAACCGCAGGCGAACGATCATCAGGGCGCCTCGATTTCTTCGTCCAGACCATGCGCCCAGGGTGCATGAAGAAAACGCCGGGCCAGAAAGTCGATCAGCGCCGTTACCCGCGCGGGGCGAAGCGTGCCAGGCGGTGTCACCACATGCAGCGCGGCCAGCCTGCTGGACCAGCCCGGCAGCAGCTCGACCAGCCGACCGGAACGCAATTCCTGCCACATCAGGAATTCAGGCAGGATCGCGATGCCCAGGCCATCGAGCAGGGTCGCCATCGCCACGTCGCCATTATTGACGATCAGCTGGCCGCCGACCCGCACCACGACTTCGCCTTCCAGCGGATGTTCGAACTGCCAGAGCGTCGGATTGGCAAGGTTGGAATAAAGGATCGCGCGATGATGCTCGAGATCGCGGGGATGTTCCGGCATCCCGTGGCGTTCGATATAGGCTGGCGACGCGACCAGCGGCCGCCGCACCGCGCATAACCGGCGGGCACGCAACGACGAATCCGCCAGCACGCCGATGCGCAGCGCGACATCGATCCCCTGCGCGACAAGATCGATATGCTCATCGCTCAACCGCACATCGACGGACACTTCGGGAAAGCGCGCCAGAAATTCGGGCAGCACTGGCCCCAGATGCTTGATGCCGAACGACATTGGCGCCGCCAGCTTGACCAGTCCGCGCGGCGCGCCCGAGTTTTCGGAAATCTCCTCCTCGATCGCCTCGCCCTCGGCAAGGATGCGCGCCGCGCGTTCGAGCGACCGGCTGCCATTGTCCGTCAGCGACAGGCGCCGCGAGGTTCGGTGGAAAAGCGGCGCGCCAAGCCGGCGTTCCAGCCGCTGCACCGCTTTGGAAACCGTGGCTTTCGACAGGTTGAGATCGGCCGCCGCGGCCGAGAAGGAGCCAAGGTCGGCAACCTTGGCGAATATCGCCCAGGCTTCAAAATCGGGGAGATAAGGCATGCACAAAATCCGAAACGATGAGTTTCAATCATCGCCATTTTCGCAACCATGGAAAGCGCTATTTTCACTTTCGACAGGGCCGCACGATGCGAGCCCGCCAAACATGATCCAGGGAGGTTCCCATGGCCAAGGTGCTGGTGCTTTATTATTCGACCTACGGGCATATGGAAGCGATGGCCAACGCCGTCGCGCAGGGGGCTCGCGATGCGGGCGCGCAGGTGGACGTCAAGCGCGTTCCCGAAACCGTGCCGGAAGAAATCGCCCGCGCCAACCATTTCAAATATGATCAGGCAGCGACGGTGGCGACAGTCGCGGACCTCGCCAATTATGATGCGATCATCCTCGGCACGCCCACCCGCTTCGGCCGCATCTCCTCGCAAATGGCCGCCTTTCTCGATCAGGCCGGCGGGCTGTGGGCCAGTGGCGCACTGAACGGCAAGGTCGGCTCGGCCTTCACCTCGACCGGCAGCCAGCATGGCGGGCAGGAAACGACGCTGTTCTCGATCATCACCAACCTGCTGCATTTCGGCATGACGATCGTCGGCCTGCCCTACAGCTTCCAGGGCCAGATGCGGAACGACGAAGTGACCGGCGGCTCGCCTTATGGCGCCACCACCATCGCCGGTGGCGACGGATCGCGCCAGCCGAGCGAGAATGAACTGGCCGGCGCCCGTTTCCAGGGCCGCCACGTCGCCGAAATCGCGGCCAAGTTGTTCGGCTAACCGCCGGACGGCGGGCCTTCGCCAATCCCCCCCCTGCGAAGGCCCGCCTGTTTTTTCACCCCGATCATCCCTCGGAGGACCGCATGAACGCCCCCACGCAATCGCTCAGTCCGCTGGAATGGCAGGCCGTTTCGATCGGCCTTCGCGAAGTCGAGAATTGCGGCTGCGGCGGCCTCAACCCTCCGTCGCGGCTCTCCCGGCTATGGACGCTGATCACCGGGTCCGAACCGATCCGGCCACTCGCCGATCCCCGGCTGGAGGCGCTGCGCCAGTTCGTCTGCCACCTCCACTGGGATGATCGCGAGGCGGAAAAGCTGGGGCAGGAATTGATCGGTCTGGGCTATAGTCCGGCGCAGGTCAGCGCGATCGCGGCGCTCGACCGGCCCTGAATCGGCCACCGGCACGAAATGACGAAGGATGGAACAGATGGTCGAGCTTCCCGATATCGAACATGTCATCGTGCCGCCGGTGCGTGATCTGGGCGATGGCTTCATGGTCCGCCGTGCGCTGCCCTCCGCCAAGAAACGGATGGTCGGCCCGATGATCTTCTTCGATCAAATGGGCCCGGCGACGTTCAACGCCGGCGACGGCCTTGATGTCCGCCCCCATCCGCATATCGGCCTGTCGACCGTCACCTACCTGTTCGAAGGGGAAATCCTCCACCGCGACAGCGTTGGATCGGTCCAGCATATCCGCCCGGGCGCGGTGAACTGGATGACGGCGGGCAGCGGCATCGTCCATTCGGAACGCACCGGCGATGAAGTGCGCGCGTCCGGCGGGGGGCTCTATGGCATCCAGACCTGGGTCGCGCTGCCGACCGCGCTGGAAGAAACCAGTCCCACCTTCTCCCACCATCCGGCCGAAACCATCCCCGAAATCGAAGGCGAAGGCCTGACGCTGCGGCTCATCGCGGGGGCGACCGATGGCATCCGCTCCCCTGTCCCGGCGGTATCGGACATGGTCTATGGCGATCTTCAGCTTGCCGGCGGCGCGCGCTACGCCTTTCCCGCCGAACATATCGAACGCGCGGTTTACGTGGTGGCGGGCAACATCTCGGTGGCCGGCCAGGACGGCAGCTTCGGCGAGCATGAACTCGTCGTCTTCCGGCCCGGTGCCGAAATCATCATCACCGCCAACGGCCCGACGCGGTTGATGATCGTCGGTGGAGAGCCTTTCCCCGAAAAGCGCTACATCTACTGGAACTTCGTGTCGTCCAGCCCCGAACGGCTGGAGCAGGCGAAATCGGACTGGCGCGAACGCCGCTTCGCCGAAGTGCCGGGTGAAGTGGAGTTCATCCCCCTGCCGCCGGAGCCCGCCGCCAAGGTCCGCTACCCCTGATCCATCGGCGGACGCGATCGGTTCAGGCCTCTTCGCGTTCCTTCTTCCCCCGCTCACGCAGGGTTTCCATGTCGCGGTCTAGGAAGAAATTCAGGAAAGTCCGGATCGCGGCGATAGCGGCCAGCTTGCCGATATCGTCCCACGTCGGCGCCAGCGTGGTTTCCACGATGTCGGCCGCCAGCTGAAATGTCAGGCCGGCGACCAGCCACCGCCCGAAGGACAGCCACACCGGCCGTAGCTGATCTTCCGATGCCCGGAAGAATAGCAGGCCGGCCAGCCCGATCGCGCCCTGGATCGAGCCGATGGCGATCGCCAGAATCGCCAGAATGTTGACCATCAGCGCCACATATTCGGCGATCATGTGCGCAAATTCGACCATGCCAGTTCCCCTTGCCGCGCGAAGGGTGGCCGAGTTGGCCATGGCTGCCTATCGGGAAAACCCCCGATGGTGGTGTTACATCTCGCCCCGGTCGCGGCGCAGCTTGTACCACTTGCGCACATTCGCATCATGCTGCTCCAGCGTGTCGGAGAACACGTGGCCGCCCTTGCCGTCTGCAACGAAATAGAGCGCCTTGCTCTCTGCCGGATCGAGCACCGCCTCGATCGATTCGCGGCCGGGATTGGCGATCGGCCCGACCGGCAGCCCGGCAATCGCATAGGTGTTATAATCGTTCACCGCGCGCAGTTCCGACTGGCGGATGCGCCGCCCCAGCGGCTTGCCCTTGGTGATCGGGTAGATTGTCGTCGGATCGGCCTGCAGCCGCATGCCGATGCGCAGCCGGTTCGAATAGACCGCCGCAACCGTCCGCCGCTCGGACGGCAGCGCCGTTTCCTTTTCGACGATCGACGCCAATATCACGGCTTCACGTGGGGTTTTCACAACCGTCGTCGGCTTGCGCGCCTTCCAGGCTTCGGCCAGCGCCTCGTCCATCGCCTTCTGCATGCGTGCCAACACGGCAGCCCGCTCTTCGCCGCTCTGGAAGGCATAGCTATCGGGCAGAACCGATCCTTCGGCCGGCGTCTCCACCGCGCCGGTCAGCAACGGCTCCTTCATCAGCCGTTCGCGCACCAGCACCGAAGGCATGCCTTCCGGGATCGTCACGAAACGCTGCTTCACCTTGCCGGATTGCAGCATCTCCAGGATCTCGGCGCCGGTGGCGTGGGCCGGAACCTCATATTCGCCCGTGCGGATCGGCGCATCCGATCCGAACAGCTTCGCGAAACGCAGGAAGCTGTCCTTCGATCGGATCGCCCCCTTCTCCTGCAACGCCTTCGCTGCCGAAGTGAGGCTGGCGCCCTCCGCAATCGTGATTGCCACGGGCTCTGCGGCCGGGCCGCTTATGCCCCAGTCATACCAGAAATAAGCGGCCGTCCCGATCGCCACGGCAAGGACGATCAGGAACAGACAGCCGATCCGGCCGCTACCGGAGGATCGCTTGCGCTTGCGGGCCATGCCCTGTCCTCCGGCCGGTTTGCGGTTAGATCGCGCGCATCACCAGCGAAGCGTTGGTGCCGCCGAAGCCGAACGAATTGTTCAACACGGCCTTCACCTTCCGCTTCTTGGCGACATGCGGCACCAGATCGACACCCGCGCAGCTTTCGCTGGGATTGTCGAGGTTGAGCGTCGGCGGCACGATCCCGTCGCGCATCGCGAGGATGCAGAAGATCGATTCGACCGCGCCCGCGCCGCCCAGCAGGTGGCCGATCGCCGATTTGGTCGACGACATCGAAAGCCCGCCGATGGAACTGCCGAACAGGCGGCGCACCGCGCCGAGTTCCAGTTCGTCGCCGAGCGGCGTCGAGGTGCCGTGGGCGTTGATATAGTCGATATCGTCCAGCGACAGGCCGGACTTGCGAAGCGCCATCTCCATCGACCGGAACGCACCCGAGCCTTCGGGATGCGGCGCGGTGACGTGATAGGCATCGCCCGACAGGCCATAGCCGATCACTTCGGCGTAGATCTTGGCGCCGCGCGCCTTGGCCCGCTCATATTCCTCGAGCACGACCACACCGGCACCTTCGCCCATGACGAAGCCGTCGCGATCCACGTCATAGGGGCGCGAGGCCTTTTCCGGCGTGGCGTTGAAATTGGTCGAAAGCGCCCGCGCCTGCGAGAAGCCGGCAATGCCGATTGGGCAGATCGCGCCCTCGGCGCCACCCGCCAGCATGACATCGGCATCGTCCATCGCGATCATCCGCGCGGCATCGCCGATCGAATGCGCGCCGGTCGAACAGGCGGTGACGACCGCATGGTTCGGACCCATCAGGCCATATTTGATCGAAACCTGACCCGAGATCAGGTTGATCAGGCGGCCATGCACGAAGTGCGGCGAAACCCGGCGCGGGCCCTTTTCATACAGGACGATCGATTCGCTCTCGATTCCCGGCAGGCCGCCGATGCCCGAGCCGATCGAACAGCCGGCGCGCAGGCGCTCGGCCTCGCTCATCTCGGTCAGGCCGGCATCTTCCAGCGCCTGGCTGGCGGCATCGATACCATAGACGATGAACGGATCGACCTGGCGCTGCACCTTGTGGTCGACGCGCTTATTGGCGTCGAACGTGCCGTTCGTGCCATCACCGCGCTTCACCTCGCACGCGATCGTGCAGGCATAGTCGCTGGCATCGAAGCGGGTGATCTGCCCCGCGCCCGATTTGGACGCGATGATATTCGCCCACGCCGTTTCGACATCCGCGCCCAGCGGCGTCACGAGCCCCAGTCCGGTCACCACCACGCGACGCATGGCATCCTCCAAAATCATTCAGAAAAACAAAGCGGCTCCGCGCCCCCAATGTCGATACCCGGGGTCGGGGAGCCGCTGCATGTTTCGGCCTAGCCGGATCAATCCGGCCGGTTCCGCTGGCTCAGCCCAGCCGGGCCTCAGCCCTTGTTCGCGTCGATGTAGCTGATCGCGTCCTTGACGGTGGCGATCTTCTCGGCCGCATCGTCGGGGATCTCGACGCCGAACTCTTCTTCGAACGCCATCACCAGCTCGACGATGTCGAGGCTGTCGGCGCCCAGATCGTCGATGAAGCTCGCATCTTCATTGACCTTGTCGGCCTCGACGCCGAGGTGCTCGACAACGATCTTCTTAACGCGCTCGGCGGTCTCGCTCATATTCCCAACCTTCCTTAGGGTCTGTTTGCCGCTGCCTAACGAGGCAGCTTCATGCTTGCAAGCGTGCTTTGTTCACATTCAGATCATGGCCATGCCACCGTTGACGTGCAACGTCTGTCCGGTGACATAACCTGCTTCGCGGCTGGCAAGGTAAACCACGGCCGCCGCGACGTCTCCACCCTCGCCCAATTTGCCCGCCGGGATCTTGCCCAGCAGCCCTTCTTTCTGGGCTTCAGGCAGCACATCGGTCATCGCCGACGCGATGAAACCGGGCGCGACGCAGTTCACGGTGATGTTGCGGCTGGCCAGTTCCTGCGCCAGCGCCTTCGACATGCCGACGAGCCCCGCCTTCGACGCCGCATAATTGGCCTGCCCGGGATTGCCCGTGGCACCGACGACCGACGTGATCGAAATGACGCGGCCGAACCGCGCCTTCATCATCGGCTTGGCGGCGGCGCGGATCAGGCGGAACGCGGCTTCCAGGTTGACGCGGATCACCTGATCCCACTCCTCATCCTTCATCCGCATGGCCAGATTGTCGCGCGTGACGCCGGCATTGTTGACCAGGATATCGATCTTGCCGCCCAGCGCCTCAGCCGCCTGGGGCACCAGCGCGTCCACCGCCGCCGCATCCGAAAGATTGCACGGCAGCGCCACATGATCGCCGCCCAGTTCCGCGCGAAACGCTTCCAGCTTGTCGACATTGGAGCCGGATATGGCGAGCCGCGCGCCCTGCGCCGCAAGCGCCTTGGCGATGGCCGATCCGATGCCGCCGCTCGCGCCGGTCACCAGCGCCGTCATGCCAGTCAGGTCGAACATAATCTTTTCCCTTGTTTTCAAAGCGACTTCAGCAGCGCTTCGATATCGTCCATCGAAATGATGCTGGTCGCGGTGGCATCCGGTGCGATGCGCTTGACCATCGGCCCGACGACCTTGCCGCCGAACTCGACATAATCATGCACGCCGGCGGCGAACATCGCGGCCACGCTTTCGCGCCAGCGCACGGTGCCGGTCACCTGCTCGACCAGCAATTTGCGGATGCTGTCCGGATCGGCGACGGGCGCCGCCGTCACATTGGCATAGACCGGCACGAGCGGCGCCTTGAGGTCCGCAGTCGCCAGCGCCTCGGCCATCGCATCGGCGGCCGGCTGCATCAGCGGGCAATGGAACGGCGCCGAAACCGGCAGCAGCACGCCGCGCTTGATGCCGAATTCCTTCACCAGCGCCACGGCGCGGTCGATCGCGGCCTTCTGCCCCGAAATCACGACCTGCGACGGATCATTGTCATTGGCGACGGTGCAAACATCGCCTTCGGCCGCCGCTTCGGCCAGCGCGCGTGCCTTTTCCACATCGGCGCCCAGCAGCGCCGCCATGGCGCCCTCGCCCACCGGCACGGCCGCCTGCATCGCCTGGCCGCGCCGCTTGAGCAGCTTCGCCGTCGTCGCAAGATCGAGCGCCTCGGCCGCGCAGAGCGCGCTATATTCGCCGAGCGAATGGCCCGCGACGAAATCGGCCTTATCGGCCAGCCGCACGCCGCCTTCCTTCTCCAGCACGCGCAGGGTGGCAATGGCATTGGCCATGATCGCCGGCTGCGCATTCTCGGTCAGCGTCAGATCGGCTTCGGGGCCTTCGACCATCAGCTTGAAGAGGTTCTGACCGAGCGCCTCGTCGACCTCCTGAAACACTTCGCGCGCGACGGCGCTGGCGTCCGCAAGCGCCTTGCCCATGCCAACGGCCTGGCTTCCCTGCCCCGGAAAGATGAATGCGCGCATCGGTGGTGAATCCCGTTCTACAATGTCGGTGAGAAGTTTCGCGTTAGAAACTGGGCGCAGCGCTGGCAAGCGCCGGACGCCGGATTCGCTCCTTTCATCGCCCGGGCGACCGCAGCGGCACGTCGGGGCATGCATTTACAGCCATATTGCGCTATTGTCTTGTGGTGGGGGAGCGCGAGCCTGGAGAAACGAGGTATGGCGAGCTACCGCCTATTCCTATGGTCCCGCGACGAAAACCGGCTTGAGGAGCGCATGGTCGCCACCGACACGGCTGGACTGCTCGATACGTTCGATCGAATCGGACGCTCTGCCGTGCGTGAGGCGACGCACCAGCACAACGTCTCGCCGCGCCGTTATCTGAGCGCCGCCGCGCTGGACAAGCAAGGCGATGACAGCCAAGCCGACCACAGCGCCGGACCGGCTTGCGTTTTGCCACGCCTTCCTGCATAGGCCCGCCTGCACCGGGGCGGAGGCCGAGCCTTCCGCCCTTGTTGCATTTCAAGAAAGCCGGAGGGGCGATCGCGATGGGCGCGGTCGTCAGCGATCGGCAGAAACCGAAGGACACGCGACATGCCTCTGTACGAGCATGTATTTCTCGCGCGTCAGGATCTGGCTCAGGCCCAGGTCGACGCGCTGGCGGAAGCCGCCACCAAGATCATCGAAGAAGGCAATGGCAAGGTCGTGAAGACCGAGACCTGGGGCCTGCGCGGCCTCGCCTATCGGATCGCCAAGAACCGCAAGGCGCACTATGTCATGCTCGAATTCGACGCGCCTGCGCCCGTCGTCGCCGAGCTGGAGCGCCAGACCGCGATCAACGAAGACGTCATCCGCTACATGACCATCAAGGTCGACGCCCACGAACAGGGCCCGTCGGCGATGATGCGTCGCAACGAGCGTTCGGATCGCGACGGCCGTCGCGGCGACCGTGGCGACCGTGGTGGTGACCGTCCCCGTCGCGACCGCGACGATCGTGACGCGGCGTAAGGGAGAACAGACACATGGCACGCCCGTTTTTCCGTCGCCGCAAGAGCTGCCCCTTCTCCGCGAAGGACGCTCCCCGGATCGATTATAAGGACGTTCGTCTGCTCCAGGGCTTCGTGTCCGAGCGCGGCAAGATCGTTCCCAGCCGCATCACTGCGGTTTCCGCCAAGAAGCAGCGCGAACTCGCCAAGGCGATCAAGCGCGCCCGTCACATCGGGCTTCTCCCCTACATCGTGAAGTAAGGAGCTTCGAACATGGAAGTCATCCTGCTCGAACGCGTCGAGAAGCTGGGCGCCATCGGCGATGTCGTCACCGTCAAGAACGGTTACGCCCGCAATTTCCTGCTTCCGCGCAAGAAGGCGCTCCGCGCCAATGAAGCGAACAAGAAGGTGTTCGAGGCGAACAAGGAACGCCTGATCGCCGAGAACGCGAAGCGTCGTGAAGTCGCCGAAGGCGATTCGAAGGGCGTCGACGGCAAGACCGTCACCCTGATCCGCCAGGCGTCGAACGTCGGCCACCTCTACGGCTCGGTCTCCGCGCGCGACCTCGCCGAGGTGCTCGAAGCCGAAGCGATCAAGGTCGCCAAGAGCCAGATCGTGCTCGATCGTCCGATCAAGACGATCGGCCTGCACGAAGTGAAGATCGCGCTTCACCCGGAAGTGTCGGTGACGGTCAAGGTGAACGTCGCCCGCAGCCCGGAAGAAGCCGAGCTTCAGGAACAGGGCGTCGACGTCATGGCGTCGATGTTCGAGCGCGACGCCGCCGGCTTCACCGAGGATTACGATCCCAATGCCGAGCCGGGCGAAATCGCTGCCGAAGCTCCGGCCGAGGAAGAAGCGGAGGGCTGAGCCTTTCGCTTCGGCATCGCCGAACAGAAAAAGGGCCGTCCGGAGCGATCCGGGCGGCCCTTTTCTTTGTCGTCACTTACCTGCCGCCATGGCCGGGCAGCCCCCTGCCCGCCACGGCGCGATCCGCGATCGGATCAGTAACCCATCAGCTTCAGCACTTCCGCGCGGCTCCGCTCGTCATCGCGGAACACGCCCATCATCCGGCTGGTCGTCATCACCACGCCCGGCGTCTGCACGCCACGCGCCGTCATGCAGGCGTGCGTCGCCTCGATCACCACCGCGACGCCATAGGGCTGGAGATTATCCCAGATGCAGTCCGCCACCTCCGCAGTGAGGCGTTCCTGCACCTGCAGGCGCCGCGCAAAGCCGTGCAGCACGCGGGCCAGCTTGGAAATGCCGACCACCCGGTCCTTGGGCAGATAGGCGATCGCCGCCTTGCCGATGATCGGCGCCATATGATGTTCGCAATGCGACTGGAACGGAATGTCCTTCAGCAGCACGATCTCGTCATACCCGCCCACTTCTTCAAAAGTGCGGCTCAGGTGAACGGCGGGATCGTCGCCATAACCCTTGCAATATTCCTTCCACGCCCGCGCCACGCGCTTGGGCGTATCGATCAGCCCTTCGCGGGTGGGATCGTCGCCCGCCCAGCGCAAGAGCGTCCGGATCGCATCTTCCACATCCTCGGGCACTGCGGGTTTCGCAGGGGATTCCATCATTTCGCCCATGGCGGCTCCGATCCTTCTCCGGCTGTCCATTGCGGACCTTTGGCAAGAGCGCCTAACCAGCGAGGCTGCGCTTGCCAAGCGCAGTGACGCCCAAGGATCGGTCAAAATGCCGCGACGGGACGCAAAATGAAGTCCTGAAACCCCATCTTGCGTCCCGATACGGAAAAATCACGCCGCTTCGGCCTGTTCGGCATCCGCCGCCTTCCGCAACTGGCGGAAGTGATGGAGCAAAGGTTCGGTATAGCCGTTGGGCTGCGTTGCCCCTTCGAACACCAGCGCCTTCGCCGCGCGAAAGGCGATGCTGGCGTCGGGATCGGCCGCCATCGGGCGATACAGCGGATCGCCCGCGTTCTGCCCATCCACCTTGGCCGCCATGCGCAGCAACGCGGCATTGACGTCATCCGCCGTGCACACGCCATGCAACAGCCAGTTCGCCATGTGCTGGGATGAAATGCGCAGCGTCGCGCGATCCTCCATCAGGCCGACGTCGTGGATGTCCGGCACCTTGGAACAACCGATGCCCTGATCGATCCAGCGGACGACATAGCCCAGAATGCCCTGCGCATTATTGTCGAGTTCTTCCGCGATCTCCGCCGCGCTCCAGTTCCGCCCCGCCGCCAGTGGAATGGCGAGCAGATCATCGAGGCCCGGCACGTCTTCAACCGCGATCTCGGTCTGCCGCTCGAACACGTCGACCTGATGATAGTGCAGCGCGTGCAAGGTCGCCGCCGTCGGGCTCGGTACCCAGGCGGTGTTGGCGCCGGCAAGCGGGTGCGCCCGCTTCTGCGCCAGCATGTCGGCCATCCGGTCCGGCGCCGCCCACATCCCCTTGCCGATCTGCGCCCGGCCCGAAAATCCGCAGGCAAGGCCGATGCGGACATTGCGATCCTCGTAAGCCTTGATCCAGGCCGCGCCCTTCATGTCGCCCTTGCGGATCATCGCCCCCGCCCGGATCGACGTGTGAATTTCGTCGCCGGTGCGATCGAGGAAGCCGGTGTTGATGAAGGCGATCCGATCGCGCACCGCATGGATGCAGGCGGCAAGGTTGGCCGAAGTCCGCCGTTCTTCGTCCATCACGCCGATCTTCAGCGTGTGGCGGTGGAGGCCCAGCATATCCTCGATCGCATCGAACAGCCGATCGGTGAACGCCGCCTCCTCTGGCCCGTGCATCTTCGGCTTCACGATATAGAGCGATCCGCAGCGGCTGTTGCGGAACCGCCCCTTGCCAGCCAGATCATGCAGCGCGATCAGGCTGGTGACGATGCCGTCCAGAATGCCCTCAGGCGCCTCGCCGCCATCCGCCAGCAGCACGGCGGGCGTCGTCATCAGATGGCCGACATTGCGGACGAACAGCAGGCTGCGCCCCGGCAATGCGAAACTAGCGCCATCTTGGCCCGTCCACACGCGGTCCTCCGCAAGCGAGCGCAGTTGCTCCCGCCCGTTCTTTTCGAAACTCGCGCTAAGATCGCCGCGCATCAGGCCCAGCCAATTGGCATAAGCCGCAACCTTGTCGTCCGCATCGACCGCGGCGACCGAGTCCTCAAGGTCGACGATCGTGGTCAGCGCGGATTCCAAAACGATATCGGCAATGCCGGCCGGGTCCGTGCGCCCGATCGGATGCTCATGATCGACCACCAGTGCAATGTGCAAACCGTTGTGTTTGAACAGCAAACCCCCAGGCTTGCGCCCCACCAACTGCCCGGCATCGGCAAGAATGGGATCGCCGCCGGCAAAGTCCGCCCAACTGCCGCTCGCAAGCGGCACGGCCTGATCCAGGAACGCCTTGGCAAAGGCGATCACCTGAGCGCCGCGCGCCGCATCATAGCCGCGCGTGGCAGCCTTTCCGGGCAGCGCATCGGTTCCATAAAGCGCATCGTAAAGGCTGCCCCAACGGGCATTGGCGGCGTTGAGCAGGAAGCGCGCGTTGAGCACCGGCACCACCAGTTGCGGGCCGGCAATCGACGCCACTTCCTGATCGACGCGCTCCGTGCCGATCGTGAACGGCGCCGGCGCATCGACCAGATAGCCGATCGACCGGAGAAAGGCCTGATAGTCGTCCGCGTCGACCGGCTGGCCAGCCCGCACCCGGTGCCATTCGTCGATCGCGGCCTGGATCGCATCCCGCTTGGCCAGCAGCACCTGATTTTCCGGGGCGAACCGCGCGAAAATGCCCGCCACGCCATCCCAAAATGGTGCCGGTTCGATACCGGTGCCCGGCAAGGCCTGCGTTTCGATGAAATGGCTCAGCGGCTCGGCAATGCGCAATCCGGCACGCTGGACATAGGCTGACATACGCTCAAACTCCCCGGTGGCACCAAAGCATGTCGCCACCGACAAGCGGTGGCAGTTCATGCGCCTTTTCTGGGGAGGAGCAGGCGTTGCACAGGCTATCGGCCATCACAGCCGCGCGTGCAACCCTCAAAACCGAATCAGTTGATTCGGGCGACGGCGAGTGATTCGGCCGGAAGCACGCGGGCGAGATCGGTGCGCAGGCTGCGGGGCCCGCTGCGCCCGCCGGCGACCGCCTGAATGAGATTCGCATTGCCGACGACGATCATCTGCTGGCCGCCGGCTTCGGCACGCAACCGCGCCGCAGCATTTTCGTCCGTCAGCATCTGGCGCGGAATAGAACTGGTTACCACCGGTTCACCAAGTTTGTCGGCAATTACATGCCGCACTGCAATAGCGTCCACGCCGTCCTCGACGAGCAGTCGATAGCCCTGATCCTGGGCCTGAACCGATGTCGAAAATCCTGCCGCGACTGCGCAAATGAGCAGCCCTCGCGCGACCAAATTGCGCATTCCGCTATCCTCTCTCCATCGCCGATGGCGTTTGCGCTCTTGCCGGCTGTCATTCTTCTGCAACGAAGGCAGGGGGTGACGCAAGCCCGGCCGAGCCGCTAGACTTGCGGCCGTGACGATCAGCCCCGCATCCCCACTGGAAGCCCCCGCCCTCGAACACGCCGCCGCCGCGCCCCTGCTCGATCAGGTGGAACGCTGGGCATCGATCAACAGCGGCTCAAGGAACCTGAGCGGCCTGTCGATGATGGCCGATATGCTGGCCGATGCCTTCGCCATCCTGCCCGGCGAGGTTCGGTTGCTCGATCCCGCCCCGGTCGACGCGATCGCGCCCGATGGCAAGCGGGTCGACGTCGCGCATGGCCGCAACCTGCATGTCAGCGTGCGCCCCGACGCGCCCGTGCAGCTGCTGCTTACCGGCCATATGGACACCGTCTTTGGCGCCGATCACGCATTCCAGTCACTGCGCTGGCTGGAACCCGGCGTGCTCAACGGTCCTGGCGTGGCCGACATGAAGGGCGGCATCGCCATCATGCTCGCGGCGCTTGCCGGGCTGGAACGATCGCCGCTGGCGCCCGGCATCGGCTATGAAGTCGTCATCAACAGCGACGAGGAAGTGGGCTCGCCGGGCTCCGCCGCGCTCATCGCCCGCGCCGCGCGGAACAAGATCGCCGCCCTCACCTATGAGCCCGCCGCCCTGCCGGACGGCACGCTGGCGGGCGCACGCCCCGGCAGCGGCAATTTCTCGCTGATCGTCGGCGGCCGCTCCGCCCATGCCGGTCGCAACCCGCAGGACGGCCGCAACGCGCTCGTCGCCGCGGCGGACCTCGCTCTCCGTCTCGCCCGCGCCGCCGGCCCCGGCCTGTCGATCAACCCCGCCAAGATTGACGGCGGCGGCCCCAATAATGTCGTGCCCGATCATGCCGTGCTGCGCGTCAACCTGCGCCCCATGACGCCGGAGGATGAGGACCGCGCGCGGGCGCTGATCGGCCAGATCGTCGCCAAAGTATCGACCGCGCACGACGTCTCGATCCACGTCCATGGCGGCTTCGGTCGTCCGCCCAAGCCGATGACGGCCCACGCCGAACGACTTTACGAACTCGTCCGCGATTGCGGCGCGGTGCTCGGCCTGCCGATCGGCTGGCGGGCCACCGGCGGCGTTTGCGACGGCAATAATATCGCTGCCTGCGGCGTTCCCGTGGTCGACACCATGGGGGTCCGGGGCGGCGCAATCCATTCAGGGGAGGAATATCTGATCGTCGAATCCCTGGGCGAACGCGCCCGCCTGTCCGCCCTCGTGCTGCTTCGCCTCGCCCAGCGGGGCCGCGTATGAGCTTCGTCATCCGCCCGTCGCGGCCATCCGATCTCGACTCGCTTTACGATATGGCGAAGCTCACCGGCGGGGGCTTCACCAACCTGCCGGCGGACCGCCCTTCGCTCGCCGCCAAGCTCGCCCGCTCGGCCGAGGCGTTCGGCAAGGCCGAAGATGTCAGCGGCGACGATCTCTACCTGCTGATCCTTGAAAATGTGGAGACCGGGAAGGTCGCCGGCACCGCGCAGATCTTCTCCAAGGTCGGCCAGAACTGGCCCTTCTACAGCTATCGCCTCGGCACACTGACCCAGACGTCGAAGGAGCTGAACCGGACATTCCGTGCCGAGATGCTGACGCTGACCACGGATTATGAAGGATATTCCGAAGTCGGCGGGCTGTTCCTCCATCCGCGCGAACGCGCCGGCGGGCTGGGCCTGCTGCTCGCCCGCAGCCGCTATCTCTTCATCCGCCAGCATCGGGCGCGCTTTGGCGATCGCATGCTCGCCGAATTGCGCGGCGTGATCGACGAAGCCGGCGGCTCGCCCTTCTGGGATGGTCTGGCCGGCAAATTCTTCGGGATGAACTTTCAGGAAGCCGATGCCTTCAATGCCGTCCACGGCAACCAGTTCATTGCCGATCTGATGCCCAAGCATCCGATCTACACCGCGATGCTGCCCGAAACGGCGCGCTCCGTCATCGGCCTGCCCCATCCCAGCGGCCGTGCGGCGATGCGGATGCTCGAAAATGAAGGCTTCCGCTTCGAAGGCTATGTCGACATCTTCGATGGCGGGCCAACCATGGCCGCCTCGATCGACGAAATCCGCTCGGTTCGCGACGCTGCCGACGCCACCCTGTCCGCCACCGACGGCCAGCAAGGCAATAATGTCCTGGCGGCAACCGGCAGTCTGGCCGATTTCCGGGCCTGCTACGGCCTGGTCGACGTCGCCACCGATGGCACGGCCACGATCGACGCCCGCGCCGCCGAGTTGCTTGACGCGAACGCCGGCGACACCATCACCTTCGTCGCGCGCTGAAGGAGCGACAGGCATGACGCTCACTGAAATCAACTTCGACGGCATTGTCGGGCCGACGCACAATTATGCCGGCCTCAGCCTCGGCAACCTCGCCGCCACCAGCAATGCCGGTCGCCAATCGCACCCGCGCGCGGCGGCACTGCAGGGCATCGCTAAGATGCGCGCCAATCTCGCGCTTGGGCTGGCGCAGGGCATCTTCCTGCCGCACCGCCGCCCGGACAATGACTGGCTGGCGACCCTCGGCACCAGCGCCATTGACGCCGATCCCGACCTGCTCGCCAATGCCCTGTCGGCTTCGGCCATGTGGGCGGCCAACGCGGCCACGGTGTCGCCATCGCCGGACACCGCCGATGGCCGCTGCCACCTGACCGTCGCGAACCTCGTCACCATGCCGCATCGCAGCCACGAATGGCCGGGTACGCTTGCCCAGTTGCGGCTGGCCTTTGCGGACGATCGCCACTTCGCCGTCCATGGCCCCATCCCCGCCCCCTTCGGCGATGAAGGCGCCGCCAATCACATGCGGCTTGCGGCCGGCCATGGTGCGCCCGGCGTGGAGGTGTTCGTCTATGGCGAAAAGGGCGGCCCCTTCCCCGCGCGCCAGCATGTCGAGGCCAGCCGCGCCGTCGCCCGGCGCCACCGGCTTGATCCCCCCCGCGCCCTGTTCGTGGCGCAATCGGAAGCGGCGATCGCCGCGGGCGCTTTCCACAACGACGTCGTGGCCGTGGCCGACGGCCGCGTGCTGTTCGCCCACGAACAGGCCTTTGCCGACAAGGACGGCTTCTACGCCGATCTTCGCCATATCATGCCCGATGTGGAGATCGTCGAGGTGCCGGCGGATCGCGTCAGCCTGGCGGATGCCATCCGCTCCTATCTGTTCAATGCCCAGTTGGTAACGCTGCCGACGGGCGAAAGCGCGCTGATCCTGCCGACCGAGGCGCGCGAGACGCCCGCCGTCTGGGCCTGGCTGAACGAGATGGTGGCGGGCAACGGCCCGATCCGGCGGATCGAACTGGTGGATGTGCGCGAATCGATGTCGAACGGTGGCGGCCCCGCCTGCCTGCGGCTGCGCGTCGTCGCCGATCCGGCAACGATCGACCCGCGCTTTCTGGTGGATGAGCGCAAGCTCGACACGATCGCCGCGACGATCGAGCGCCATTGGCCCGAAAGCATCGCCCCCGCCGACCTCGCGTCGCCCGATATGTGGCGCCAGGCCGCCGAAGCGCGCACCGCCCTGCTGGCGCAGCTTGGCCTCGGCGACCTTGATTGACGGGCGTTCACGACGCGAATCCATAAGCACCGGCGCTCCGCGAACATCATCCGCAGCTTCGCGGAGCACCTTCAACCGCTAGGGTTCTGCACCGGTAGCGACAAATATCAGGGATGCCTCATGTCCGACATTCAGATGCTGATCGACGAACGTGCCATTTATCGCCAGCTCTGCCGCTTCGCCGAGGCCATGGATCGGCGCGAATGGCAGTGGCTCGATGACGTGCTGATGGATGATGCCCAGGCCGATTATGGCATCGGCCGCCGCTTCGGCCGCGCCTCCATCGTCGCCGAAATGCGGAGTTTCCTCGACGATTGCGGGCCGACGCAGCACCTGCTCGCCAATGTCATCATCGATGTCGCGGGCGATAGCGCGACGAGCAGCGCCTATGTCGCGGACATGCATGTCGGGCTGGGCGATCGCAGCCACCTCACCTTCCGCACGCTTGGCGATTATCATGATCACTGGGTGCGGACCGCCGATGGCTGGCGCATCGCCGAACGGATCAAGCATAACCGCGCGCATGTCGGCGACATGGCCGTCCTGGGCTCCGGCCCCGGCTGACGCGCCGTCCGGCTTGGCTTCCCCGCCCGCTTCCTCTACGGCACCCGCTCCTTTTGCCAGGGAAGCGCGCGTGCCCGTTCAGTCCAAGATTTGCGGCCTTTCGACGCCCGAAACGCTGGCCGCCGCGATCCGCCACGATGCGGCCTATGTCGGCTTGGTATTCTTCGCGAAGAGCCCGCGCCATCTGGATTTCGACCGGGCAGCCGCGCTTGCCGCCATGGTGCCCGGCCATGTCCGCAAGGTCGGCGTGGTGGTGAACGCCGACGATGCGTTTCTCGACAAGGCGGTGGTGGCGGCGGGGCTGGACGTGCTGCAACTCCACGGATCGGAAGCACCCGAACGCGCCGCCCATCTGAAAAGCCGCTACGGCCTCGAAATCTGGAAGGCCATTCCGGTCAAGACACGCGCCGATCTCGACGCCGCCGCACGCTACCGGGCGGCTGTCGATCGCGTGCTATATGACGCCAAGACGCCGGATGCGGCCGATCTGCCCGGCGGCATGGGCCTGCGGTTCGACTGGCGACTGTTGGAAGGCTTTGCCCATCCGCTCCCCTGGGCCTTGTCCGGCGGTCTCGACGCGCGCAATCTGGCCGAGGCCGTGGGCGTCACCGGCGCTCCACTGGTCGACACATCTTCGGGGGTGGAAAGCAGCCCCGGCGTGAAGGATGTGGACAAGATCGCCGCCTTCCTCCAATCGGCATCCCAGCTATGACTGACGCTTCCACCCTCCCCAACTCGCTGCGCAACCAGCCGGATGCGCGCGGCCATTTCGGGCAGTTCGGCGGCCGCTATGTTGCCGAAACCCTGATGCCGCTGATCCTCGATCTCGAACGCGAATATCGCGCGGCCAAGGCGGATCCCGCCTTCCAGGCCGAATTCGACGATCTGATGAAGCATTATGTCGGCAGGCCCAGCCCGCTTTATTTTGCCCCGCGCCTGACCGAGCATCTGGGCGGCGCGAAGATCTATCTGAAGCGCGAGGAGCTCAATCACACCGGCGCGCACAAGATCAACAACTGCATCGGCCAGATCCTGCTCGCCAAGCGGATGGGCAAGACGCGGATCATCGCCGAAACCGGCGCCGGCCAGCACGGCGTCGCCACCGCCACTGTCGCGGCGCGCTTCGGGCTGCCCTGCACGATCTTCATGGGCGCGGTGGACGTTGCCCGCCAGCAGCCCAACGTGTTCCGCATGAAGCTGCTCGGCGCGGAAGTGCGTGCGGTGGAATCGGGCGCGCAGACCCTGAAGGACGCGATGAACGAGGCGCTGCGCGATTGGGTCGCCAACGTCCACGACACCTTCTACATCATCGGCACCGCAGCAGGCCCGCACCCCTATCCGGAGCTGGTGCGCGATTTCCAGTCGATCATCGGCAACGAGACGCGGGCGCAAATCATGGAAGCGGAAGGCCGCCTGCCCGACACGATCATCGCCCCGGTTGGCGGTGGATCGAACGCCATCGGCATTTTCCACTCCTTCCTCGATGACGTCGACGTGCGCCTGATCGGGGTCGAGGCTGCCGGCGAAGGGCTCGATACCGACAAGCACGCGGCCAGCCTTGCCGGCGGCACGCCCGGCGTGCTCCACGGCAACCGCACCTATCTGCTGCAGGATGAAGACGGCCAGATCACCGAGGCACACTCGATCTCGGCGGGCCTCGACTATCCGGGCATCGGGCCGGAACATAGCTGGCTGCACGAAATCGGCCGGGTGAAGTACGAACCCTGTACCGATGCCGAGGCGCTGGCCGCCTTCCAAACACTGTGCAAGCTGGAAGGGATCATCCCCGCGCTCGAATCCGCTCACGCGCTCGCCGTTGCCGAACGCGTCGCGCCGACCATGGCGAAGGACGAGATCCTCGTCGTCAACGTCAGCGGACGGGGAGACAAGGACATCTTCACCGTTGCCCAGGCACTGGGAGTAGCGCTTTGAGCCGCCTTGCCGCCACCTTCGCCGCCTGCGCCGCCGAAGGGCGCGCCGCGCTCGTCACCTTTGTCACCGGCGGCGATCCCACGCCCGCCGCCATGCCCGCGATCCTCGATGCGCTGGTCGAAGGCGGTGCCGACGTCATCGAACTCGGCATGCCGTTCACCGATCCGATGGCCGACGGCCCGGCCATTCAGCGCGCCAATCTTCGCTCACTGGCGGCTGGAACAACAACCGCTATCATCTTTGAAATTGCATCGAACTTTCGGAGGCGTCATCCGCAGGTGCCACTGGTCCTGATGGGCTATGCCAATCCGATGGTTCGGCGCGGGCCGGAATGGTTCGCGCAGTCTGCCGCCCGTGCCGGCATCGACGGCGTGATCTGCGTCGATATCCCGAGCGAGGAAGATGAAGCCCTCGGCCCCGCGCTTCGCGATGCCGGCGTGGACCTGATCCGGCTGGCGACGCCAACCACCGATGCCGCACGCCTTCCCGCCGTATTGGGGGGAGCGTCCGGCTTCCTATATTATGTCTCCGTCGCCGGCATCACCGGCCTGCAGCAAGCCGCGCAAGGCAGCGTCGATGCGGCCGTGGCCCACTTGAAGGCCGCGACCGACCTGCCCGTCGCCGTCGGCTTCGGCGTCCGCACGCCCGATCAGGCCGCCGCGATTGCCCGCGTCGCCGATGGCGTCGTGGTCGGCTCCGCCATCGTCGATGCGATCGGCAAAGCCGCCACGGAAGGTCGCGATCCATCGGCAGACGTTCTGAATATTGTCAAAGGTTTAAGTGCCGCTGTTCGTACCGCGCGGCAGGAGAAGGCAGCATGAGCTGGATCGATCGCGTCCGCAAATCCATTCCGTTTATCGCCAAGCGCGAGACGCCGGACAATCTGTGGCACAAATGCGCCGGTTGCGGGCAGATGGTTTTCGTCAAGGAATATGAAGAAAATCAATCGGTTTGCCCCAAGTGCGACCATCATGGCCGCATTGGCCCCGATGCCCGCTTCAACGCCCTGTTCGACGGCGGCGTCTACACCTTGCTGCCGGCGCCCGCCGTGCGCGAAGACCCGCTGAAGTTCCGCGATTCCAAGCGTTACACCGATCGCATCAAGGCTGCGCGCGCAGCCACTGGTGAGCAGGACGCGCTGGTCAACGCCAAGGGCCAGATCGAAGGCAAGCGCGCCGTCGTCGGCGTGCAGGATTTCGCCTTCATGGGCGGATCCATGGGCCTGGGCGTGGGTGCCGCGTTCGTCGCCGGCGCCGAAGCCGCGATTGCCGATCGCTGCCCCTATATCATCTTCACGGCAGCGGGCGGCGCCCGGATGCAGGAAGGCATCCTGTCACTGATGCAGATGCCCAAGACCACCGTCGCGATCGAGATGCTGCGCGAGGCGCGCCTGCCCTATATCGTCGTGCTCACCGATCCCACCACGGGCGGCGTCACCGCTTCTTATGCGATGCTGGGCGACGTCCAGATCGCCGAACCGGGTGCGTTGATCGGCTTCGCCGGCCAGCGCGTGATCGAACAGACGATCCGCGAGAAGTTGCCGCCGGGCTTCCAGCGCGCCGAATATCTGCTGGATCATGGTATGCTCGACATGGTGACCCATCGCCACAAGCTGCGCGAGACGCTGGCCACGCTGGTCGACTATCTGGTCCCCGAACCCGCCTGACGGCCGCTATCCGCACTTCGGGGCGGCGGCTGCAAAGGATTGCCATGGCCGATCACGCCGTCTCGTCCGATCCCGACGTCCAGCGCCAGCTGGATCGCCTCGCCGCGCTTTCGCCGGGGCGTGATGAGCTGGGCTTGGAGCGGATCACCGCCCTGCTCGAAAGGCTCGGCAACCCGCACCGCGATCTGCCGCCGGTCTTCCATGTCGCCGGCACGAACGGCAAAGGTTCGACCTGCGCCTATCTCCGCGCCGCCATCGAGGCGGCCGGACACAGCGCCCACGTCTATACCAGCCCGCACCTCGTTCGCTTCAACGAACGTATGAGAATATCGGGACAACTGGTTGAAGATAAAGACCTTGCCGAGCTGCTTTCGGACGTTCTGGACAGCGCCGAGGGAATATCGCCCAGCTTCTTCGAAGTGACGACGGCCGCCGCCTTCCTCGCCTTTTCCCGTGCTCCGGCCGACGCGTGCATCATCGAGGTCGGGCTCGGCGGACGGCTCGACGCCACCAACGTCATCGAACATCCCGCCATCTGCGGCATCACCCAGCTCGGCATCGACCATCAGGCGTTTCTGGGGGAGACGATCGAGGACATTGCCGGCGAAAAGGCGGGGATCGCCAAGCCCGGCATAGCGGTCGTTACCCAGCATTATCCGGAATCCGTTGCCAATCGCATCGGCCAGGTCATCGCCGAACGCGGTGCCGTGTGGCACCCCAAGGGTGGTGGCTGGGATGCCGTCGCCTATCAGAACCGCATCCATTATGTGGACGAAGCCGGCAAACTCGATCTGCCGATGCCGCGCCTGCCCGGCCACCATCAGGCCACGAACGCGGCCCTGGCGATTGCCATGCTCCGCCATCAGGATGCCGTTGCCATTCCCCCGTCGGCGCTGCGCGCGGCCATGGGGTGGGCCGAATGGCCGGCACGCCTGCAACATCTGACCACGGGCACTTTCCCTGCCCGGCTACCCGCCGGCGCGGAACTGTGGCTGGACGGCGGCCACAACCCGGCAGCGGCCCGCGTTATCGCCGATTTCTTTCGTGGCCGCGTGGCAGCCGGACGGCCCTTCCACGTCATTCTCGGCCTGCTGGAGAATAAGGACCCGCTGGGCTTCCTGAAGCCTTTTGCCGGCCGCACGGCAACCTTCCACACCGTGCCCGTGCCCGGCCACGCCCATCATCTGCCCGACGCACTGGCCGCCTCGGCGCGCGCATCGGGCTTTGGCGCTATGGCCGCGAAAGACCCGGCCGACGCGATCGACTGGATCGCGCGCCATGCCGATCGCGCCAATCCCCCCGTCGTCCTGATCGCAGGCTCGCTCTACCTCGCGGGCACTGTGCTCGCCGCCAACGGGACGCCGCCGGCCTGAACCGTCAGGCCGCGAACTCCTCGCGGATCACGCGGCGCAGCAGCTTGCCCGTCTCATTATAGGGAAGCGCGTCGACGAAGCGGATCGCCTGCGGCACCCGGCTGGAGCGCAACCGCCCGCGAACCAGCGCCTGCAACTCGCCCGCCTCAACCGCCTGCCCCACCGCCAGAACCACGGCGGCGCCCACGCCTTCGCCCCATTCGGCATCGGGCACGGCCACGACCGCGCATTCGGAAACGGCGGGGTGCGACGACAGCACATCCTCGATCTCGCCCGGCGAGATGTTTTCGCCGCCGCGTACGATGACGTCATCCGCGCGGCCATCGAGGAACAGATAGCCCTCGTCGTCCACCCAGCCCCGATCCCGCGTCGGAAACCAGCCATCGCGATCGGTCTGGCTGCCAAGGCCATGATATTCGCCCGCCACCTGATCGCCGCGCACAAACACCAGCCCGGCCTCGCCGGGGCCGAGTTCGCGCCCATCCTCGTCCCGGATCACCAGTTCGATCGTCGGCAAGGGCCGCCCGACCGAACCGAGCCGGCGCCGAACCGCCGGATCGTCCGACGCCATGGCGGCGCGATGGGATTCGGGATCGAGCAGGCAGATCGTGCTGCTCGTTTCGGTCAGTCCATAGGCATTGGTGAAATCGACGCCGGGAAACTGCGCCATCGCCTTTTCGATCACCGGCAGCGGCATCTTGCCCCCGCCATAAGCCAGCGCGCGAAGCGCCGGCAGATCGGCGACCCGCGCCCCCGCGTCGAGATGTTCGACGATGCGCTGAAGCATGGTCGGAACGAGGAAGGCGTTGGAAATGCCGTGCCGCCGGACGAGATCGAGCCACGCCGCCGGATCGAAATTGGGCAATTGCACCATACGCCGCCCGGCATAGACCGAACTCAACACCGCCGAAATGCCGGCGATATGATATGGCGGCACCGTCACGATCGCGGCATCGCCCTCATCCGCCCCCATGAATTCGACCGTGCCGAGAATATAAGCGAGCAGATTATCGTGCCGCAGGATCGCGGCCTTCGGCACCCCGGTCGTACCGCTGGTGAAAAGCTCCACCGCGATGCCCCGATCTTCATCGGGCGCGATCAGATCCTCGCCACCACCGGCCCGTGCACGCGCCAGGAACGCAGCCGGGGCGATCGCGACAATGCCGTTGGGCACGCTTTGGCCATCGCAGACCAGCAATGCCGGCGTCACCCGCTCCAGCAATGCCGCGATTTCCGGCGCGGTCAGCCGATAGTTGATCGGGACATAGGGAATGCCGGCCAGCGCCGCGCCGAACAGCGCCACGGGCGCGGCCAGGCCGTTCACGTCCAGATAGGCAAGGCGCGATGCGCCATGTTCGATCGCCAGCGCGGCCGCCCCGCGTGCCGCCACCAGCAGGTCGCCATAAGTCAGGCTCTCGTCGCCGGACGTGATGGCGATACGATCGGGCATGGCGTCCGCCGCCATTTCCAACAGCATGAAGATGTTCATCGGCCGATCCCTCCGCCGCAGATCAATCCGACGACGGCAGCGCCTTGGCCTGCTTGATGCCGATATCGTAACCGGCAACCGTGATCGTCCCCTCGCCACCCTTGGTGCAGAGGAACTCCATCGTCTCCTGGGCGTCGGTGTAACGCTTGCCGGTCAGCGATCCGCCCGCCAGCGCCGGATCCAGCGCCGCGCCGGTTCCCGCCTCATCGCCGGCCAGCGCCGGAGCGCCACCGATCCTTATGTCCAGCGGCTCGGCGGGCACGCGCAAAACCATGATCTGCGTGTCGCAGACTGCGCTCTTCAGCTTCACCCCCGCCTTATACTGAGTCGCCATTCCTCGCCCTCTCCGCGATAAAATGAATGCGATTCAATCTAGGGCCGGGCGACGCCCGGTCAAGCGCAATATATTACTCTCACCCGGCCTTTTGTGACAGGCCGGGCTACGCAATATGTCAGAGGTCGCCGCGCGGCTCGCGCGGCAGGCCCAGGCCGCGTTCGGCAATGATATTACGCTGGATCTGGCTGGAACCCGCATAGATCGTGTCCGAACGGCTCATCAGATGGGCGTGGACAAGGCCATCATAGCGATAATCGTCGCCGCCGACTTCGCCTGCGATGCCCAGCACGTCCATCGCCAGATCGCCCAGATCGCGATGCCAGCGCGACCAATAGAGCTTCGAGGTCAGCGCCGCGTCCTCAAGCTGCTGACTGCCTTCGTCGCTCAACATGCGCAGCGCGTTGAAGCGCATGATCGAAAGGCCGATCCACGCATCGGCGATACGCTGCCGCAGCACGGGATCCCCCGCCTTGCCGTTCGCCTTGGCGGCCGCGATCAACTGATCCATCTCGGTCTGGAAATGCATCTGCTGGACGAGCGTGGAAACGCCGCGCTCGAAGCCGAGCAGGCCCATCGCCACGGCCCAGCCATCACCGGGGCGACCGATCATGTCGGCATCGGCGGCGACCGCGCCGTCGAAAAAGACTTCGGCGAACTCGCTCTCGCCGGTCATCTGGCGGATCGGCCGCACCGTCACGCCCGGCTGATCCATCGGCATCAGCAGGAAGGACAGCCCCTTGGGCCCCTTGCTGCCTTCTTCGCTCCGCGCGACGACGAAGATCCAGTCGGCGATAGAGCCCATCGACGTCCAGATCTTCTGGCCGTCGACGATCCACTTGTCGCCATCCTTGCGCGCACGGGTGCGGACATTGGCGAGGTCGGAACCGGCATTGGGTTCCGAATAGCCCTGGCACCAGATCGCATTGCCATTGGCGATGCCCGGCAGATGCCGCGCCTTCTGCTCGTCATTGCCATAAGCGATGATCGTCGGGCCGGCGAGTTCGATGCCGATATGCCCGATCCGCGACGGCGCGTGCGCGCGGGCATATTCCTCGGCGAAAACGACCTGCTCCGCGATGCTCGCGTCGCGCCCGCCATGTTCGGACGGCCAGCCGATGCAGGACAGGCGGGCACGGCCCAGTTCCTGTTCCCAGGCGCGCCGTTCGTCGATGGCATCGACATGGTTGTTGAGTCCGCGCAGATCCTTGAATGCGCCGCTTAGCCGTTCTTCCAGCCAGGTGCGCGTTTCTTCACGGAATTCCTTGAGCGAAGCCATCAACCGCCTCTCGAACCAATCGCCATTTTGCCGATGGCGATGCGGCAATGCGCGGCGCTTGTCAAATCCGCACGCGCAATGCGTAGCCCTTTCGGCCCTTCATTCCGCAAAACGACAAAGCGCCGCCGGCCGCCGCCCTCACTTAGCGGCAGACGGAAGCCCCATCCACCGCCATGCTTTCCCCGCTGACGAAGCTCGCCGCGTCAGAGCAGAGCCATACCGCCGCCGCTGCGATTTCCTCGGCCCGGCCCATCCGGCCCATCGGCACCGTCTGGTCCATCAGCTTCTGGCGCTCGGCATCGCCGCCGATCGACTTTTCCATCATCGGCGTCAGCGTCGCCCCGGGGCAGACTGCGTTCACGCGGATGCCACGCCCGGCATATTCCTTGGCCGCCACCTTGGTAAGGCCGAGGACGCCGTGCTTGGACGCGGTATAATGCGGCATGCCCGGCGCCGGCAAAAACCCCGCGCCGGAGGAGATGTTGCAGATCGCCCCGCCGCCCTGACGCAGCATGACGCGCGCTTCATGCTGCATGCACAGGAACACGCCGGTCAGGTTGACGGCGATCACCCGATGCCATTCGTCGAGCGGAAACTCCTCAAACGCGCCCCAATTGCCGGCGATGCCCGCCGCATTCACCGCGCAATCGATCCGCCCGAACCGGGCCAGCGCCACATCGAACAGTTCGGCCACCGTGGCCGGGTTCGACAGATCACCGCCAAAGGCCAGCCCACGCCCCCCGAGCTTCGCCGCCGCCTGTTCTGCCGCCTCGCCCGAAATGTCGGCGATCACCACATTTGCGCCCGCCGCACCGAACTGTTCGACGCAGGCCAGGCCGATGCCGCTGGCCCCGCCCGTCACCAATGCCGTCTTGCCGGTGAAATCCATCAGATCGACCTCGATACTACCAGCTTCATGATTTCGCTCGTGCCGCCATAGATGCGCTGCACGCGGGCATCGCGCCACAGCCGCGCGATCGGATATTCGTTCATATAGCCAGCGCCGCCATGCAGCTGCAGGCAGGCATCCACCACCTCCCACTGCATTTCGGTGTGCCACAGCTTGCTGGCCGCCCCCTCAAACTGGTCGAGCTCGCCCGCCATGTGCCGCTTCAACGCCCAATCGAGATGCGCCCATCCGACCTGCAATTTGGTCTTGATATCGGCCAGCACGAACTTGGTATTCTGCTGATCGAAAACGCTTTTACCGAAGGCCTGGCGTTCCTTCACATATTTCACGGCCTCGTCGAAGGCGCGCTGCGCGGCGGCCTGCGCGCCGATCGCGACCGACAGCCGTTCCTGCGGCAACTGGTTCATCAGATAGGCAAAGCCCTGCCCTTCCGCGCCAATGCAATTGGTGATCGGCACGCGCACATCTTCGAAGAACAATTCGGACGTGTCGGCGGAATGCTGGCCGATCTTGTCGAGATTGCGCCCACGCTTGAAGCCTTCGCGATCGGCCTCCACCACGATCAGGCTGATGCCCTTCGCGCCCAGCGCCGGATCGGTCTTGGCCACCACGATCACGATATCGGCATTCTGGCCGTTGGTGATGTAGGTCTTGCTGCCGTTGATCACATAATGATTGCCGTCGCGCCGCGCCGTCGTCCGCACGCCCTGCAGGTCGGAACCGGCGCCCGGCTCGGTCATGGCGATCGCCGCGATCGCCTCGCCCGACACCATCTTGGGCAGCCAGGCGAGCTTCAGCTCCTCCGATGCGTAATCGACCAGATAGTCAGCGGCGATGTCGGTGTGGAGCGGCAGGCCCGCGGTCGAACCCGAATACCACAGTTCCTCGTCCACGATCGCGGCATAGCCGAAGTCCAGGCCAAGCCCGCCATAGGCTTCGGGCACATGCGGGCACAGCAGCCCGGCCTCACCGCACTTCAGCCAGAAGGCGCGATCGACGACCCCGTCCGCCTCCCAGCGATCGAGATTGGGCGTCAGCTCGCGCTCGAACAGCTTGCGCACGGTTTCGCGAAACTGTTCGTGCTCGGGCGTGTAAGCGGTCCGGCCTGCGACATTCAGCATGACATCCCCTCCTGCATTTTCACGCTTGAGTGAATGTCATTCATTTTGCTGTCAATGGAGCTTGGTCATATATTTGGCGTCGAAGCCGATCAGCTCGTCGATCCGTCCGTCGCGCACCTTATTGGCCCAATCGGGATCGGCCAGCAGCGCGCGGCCAACGGCGACAAGATCGAACTCACCGGCATCCAGCCGCCGCTCCACCTCGTCCAGTTCGCCCGGGCCAAAGCTGTCGAACAGCTTGGACTTGGCCGGCACGTCGAGCCCGACCGTGCCGACGGCGATGGTCGCAAGGCCGCTCAGCTTCTTCACCCAGCCGGCAAAGCTCAGGTCCGATCCCTCGAACTCGCGGCGGCTGAAGCGCGCGCCCGAACAATGCAGCATGTCCACCCCGGCATCCGCCAGCGTGGTGACGAGTTGCTCCAGCTCGGCCGGCGTATTGGCAAGCCGGATCGACCCGTCGGGTGATTTGTCCTGCGAAATCCGCATCAGGATCGCGAAATCGGGCCCGGTGGCCGCGCGCATCGCCTTCACCACCTCGGCGGCGAAGCGCGCGCGCTCCTTCAGCGTCGGGCCATTCCAGCCATCGTCACGCTGATTGGTCGCATCCCACAGAAACTGATCGATCAGATAGCCGTGCGCGCCGTGGATCTCGACCGCGTTGCAGCCCAGCGCCTTGGCGTTGGCGGCGGCCTCCGCATAGGCCGCGATCGTGTCGGCGATCGCCGCCTCGGTCATCGGTTCGGCCACCGTCTTGCCTGGCCACGGCATGCCCGACGGGCTGTCGATCGGCGCGTCGGGAAGGTTCCGCGTCGTATCATCCGGGCGCGCGCCGACATGCCAGAATTGCGGCGCGAAGCAGGCGCCCGTCGGCTTCACGGCATCGACCACCGCCTGCCACCCGGCCAGCGCGTCATCGCCGAAGAAATTGGGCACCGCCTTGTCCGGGCGCGATCCGTTGCGGCGGATGCCGACGCCTTCGGACAGGATCAGCCCGACACCGCCCTCGCCCCGCCGACGATAATAATCCGCGACGTTGGCGCCCGGCACGCCGCCCGGAGAAAATTTCCGGGTCATCGGTGCCATCACGATGCGATTGCGGGTCTTCAGCTTCGGATGATCGAACGGCTGGAACAGCGGCGAATCCGACATCTTATTCGGCTGCCGCGACAAGGGCATCCGCGCTGGCGGCGGCCTGACGGCCAGCCTGGCGGCCGAAGAAGGTGCAATCCGCCAGGCTCATGCCCGAGCTATAGCCATGCCCCCAACGCGGAAGGCCGGACGTCGCGCGCCCGGCGGCGAACAGGCCGGACACCGGCTTGCCAGCGCTATCCAGCACCTCGCCGGTCGGCAGCGTCGAAAGGCCGCCGAGCGTGAAGAAGGAGAAATAGCTGTCGCGGAAATTGAGTTCGAGCGCCACGAACGGCCCGTCGTCCAGCACCTTCAGCCATTGCGGATGCTTGTGGAAGATCGGGTCACGCCCTTCAGCCGCATAACGGTTGAACGTGTTCACCGTCGCCGCCAGCGTGCCTTCCGGCATGCCGAGCTCCTGCTCCACCTCTTCCCAGGTTTCGCCCACCGCCGCGATCTCGATACGGGCCAGATCGATCGGCCGTTCGAAAATGGCGTTATCCGCCAGCAGGTAGATACGATCGCCGGGCTGGTCGATCATCGTCCGGCTGACGCGGCCGTGATAGCAATCTTCGTTGATGAAGCGCTGGCCGCGCTGGTTCACCATGATGCCCTTCACCAGCGACGGCGGCATGATCCACGGGCAGGTGGTGAAGAACTGGTCCATGTGGATGGCATCGCCGCCCACGCCCATGCCCATCAGGATGCCCGAGCCATTGTCATTCTCGCCGATCGGGTCGGACAGGCGCAGAGCCTCCGGCGCGTAACGGCGGATCATGTCCTGGTTCATGCAGAAACCGCCGGTGCACAGCACCACGCCCCGCGTCGCGCGAACGAACAGCGGCTTGTTGTCGATCTTGACGACCAGCCCCGTCACCGCGCCCGAACGATCCACCACCAGCGAGAGCACGCGCGCATCGCAACGCACGTCCACACCCAGCTCGCGCGCCTTCGCCTCAAGGATATCGACCAGCTTGCGGCCGCCACCCCAGCCCATGTGCTGGATAACGTGGCCGCGCGGCGCCGGCTTGGCCTGCTCGCTGAACGGCCAGGCTTCCTCGCTGCCCGACCAGATCAGCGTGTCGTCCGTCTCCGGCTCGATGATCTTTCCGGGAACGAACGTGCCCTTATAGGGAACGCCCTGATCCTTCAGCCACTGGAAGTGATTGAGGCTTTCGCGCGCATAGAGGCCAACCTTCGCGGCATCGGCATCGGGGCCGCCAGCCGCCAGCAGATAGGCTTCCAGCGCCTCGACGCTATCGTCGAAGCCGGCGGCCTGCTGCACATCGGTGCCGCCACCGACATAGATTTCACCACCCGACAGCGCGGACGCGCCGCCGCTGCCCGAACCCATTTCGAAGATCGTCGTGCGTGCGCCGGCGGCTGCGGCCTCGATCGCGGCACTCGCGCCCGATGCCCCGAATCCCACCACCGCCACGTCGGTTTCCAGATCCCAATGGGACACGTCCTCATGGGCGAAGGGACGCGCGGTGGTGAATTCGGTCATGGGTATTCGATCCTCTCAAGCCCGCGCCTTTTGGCGCCGGGCACAGTCGTTCAGCGGGCGGGCGGCTCAGGCGGCGTCGCGGGCCTTGATCATGTCGAGCGCGACGTCGACGATCATGTCCTCCTGCCCGCCGACCATCTTGCGACGGCCGAGTTCGACGAGGATCGCGCGGGTATCGAGGCCGTAATCCGCCGCCGCCTTTTCGGCATGGCGAAGGAAGGACGAATAGACACCGGCATAGCCAAGGGCGAGCGTCTCGCGGTCGACGCGGACCGGGCGGTCCTGCAGCGGACGGACGAGATCTTCGGCCGCATCCATCAGCTTCATCACGTCGCAGCCATGGTTCCAGCCCTTGCGGTCAACGGCGGCGATGAACACTTCCAGCGGCGCATTGCCCGCGCCGGCGCCCATGCCGGCAAGGCTGGCGTCGATGCGGATCGCGCCTTCCTGCGCGGCGACGATCGAATTGGCGACGCCGAGCGAGAGGTTGTGGTGCGCGTGGATGCCGCGCTGCGTTTCCGGCTTCAGCACCTTTTCATAGGCGCGCAGACGATCGCGCACGCCATCCATGTCGAGCGCGCCGCCGCTGTCGGTGACGTAGACGCACTGCGCGCCATAGCTTTCCATCAGCACGGCCTGCTGGGCGAGCCGATCGGGATCGATCATGTGGCTCATCATCAGGAAGCCCGACACATCCATGCCGAGATCGCGGGCGATGCCGATATGCTGCTTCGACACGTCGGCTTCGGTGCAGTGCGTCGCCACGCGGACCGAACGCACGCCGAGATCATAAGCGCGCTTCAGTTCCTCGACCGTGCCGACACCCGGCAGGATCAGCGTGGTCAGCACCGATTTGGTCAGCACGTCGGCCACGGCTTCCAGCCATTCCCAGTCGGTATGCGCGCCGAAACCATAGTTGAAGCTCGCGCCCGAAAGCCCGTCGCCATGCGCGACCTCGATCGCGTCGACACCGGCTTCGTCGAGCGCCTTGGCGATCGCACGGACATGATCGAGGCCATACATGTGGCGGATCGCGTGCATGCCGTCGCGCAGCGTCACGTCCTGGATGTAGAGCTTGGTGGTGGTGGGATCGAAAGTCATCGTCTGTCTTCCCGACAAATACATTCTTCAGTCGTCATCCCAGCGAAGGCTGGGATCTCAGGCGATTTTCCGGCGCGCCTGCCGCACGAGATCCCAGCTTTCGCTGGGATGACGCACTGGCTTACGCAGCCGCCGCGCGCTGGTCGATCAGCTTGCGCGCCATCAGCTCGCCGGTCGCCTTGGCGGCGGCGGTCATGATGTCGAGATTGCCCGAATAGCTCGGCAGATAGTCGCCCGCGCCTTCAACCTCGAGGAAGATCGAGGTCTTGATGCCGGTGAACTCGCCACGGCCGGGAATTTTCAGCTTGTTGTTGTCGCCGTAACGCTCGAACTGCACTTCCTGCTTCAGGCGATAACCCGGCACATAAGCCTGCACCTTGGCCACCATCGCCTTCACCGAAGCACGGATCGCTTCCTCGTCAGCGCCCTCCGACAGCGTGAACACCGTGTCACGCATGATCATCGGCGGTTCGGCCGGGTTGAGGATGATGATCGCCTTGCCCTTCTCGGCGCCGCCCACCTTCTCGATCGCGCTCGCGGTCGTGCGGGTGAACTCGTCGATATTGGCGCGGGTGCCGGGGCCCGCCGAACGCGACGAAACCGACGCGACGATCTCGGCATAATGCACCTTGGCGACCTGGCTAACCGCCGCGACCATCGGGATCGTGGCCTGGCCGCCGCAGGTGACCATGTTCACATTGCCCTGGTCGAGATGCTCTTCCATGTTGACCGGCGGGATCGTGAACGGGCCAATCGCGGCCGGCGTCAGATCCACCACCAGCTTGCCGTCGGCGCGCAGCGCGGCGTCATGCACCTTGTGGGCATAGGCCGAAGTCGCGTCGAACACGATGCCGATCTCGGGATACACGTCCATCGCCTTCAGGCCGTCCAGGCCCTCATGCGTGGTCGCAACGCCGCGTTCGCGCGCCATCGCCAGACCTTCGGACTTCTCGTCGATGCCGACGACCGCCACCAGCTCCATATTCTGCGGATACTTGATCATCTTGATCATCAGGTCGGTGCCGATGTTGCCCGAACCGATGATCGCCGCTTTGACCTTGCCCACGTCTTTAACTCCTTACACGAACCGGGCGGTGCAACGACCGATCCCATGCAGTTCCATTTCGAAAACGTCGCCGGCCACCGCCGGTGCCAGCGGCACCAGGCTGCCCGACAGGATCACGTCGCCCGCATTCAGCGTCACACCATGCGCGCCCAGCGTATTCGCCAGCCAGGCCACCGCCTGCAACGGCGATCCCTGCACGGCCGAACCATAGCCTTCCGACAGCGGCTCGCCATTCTTGGTGACGGTGACATGCAGCGCCGGCAGGTCGAAATCACGGGGATCGACCCGCGCGTCGCCCAGCACGAACACGCCGCAGGACGCATTGTCGGCCACCGTATCGACAATGCCGATCTTCCAGTCATGGATACGGCTGTCGACGATCTCGAAACAGGGCGCGATGCTCTCGGTCGCAGCCAGCACGTCCTCGGCCGTGATGCCCGGCCCGTTCAGGTCGGACTTCAGGATGAAGGCGATCTCGGCCTCGGCGCGCGGCTGGATCAGCCCGTTCGCGGCGATGTCAATATCGCCTTCGATCCACATCCGGTCGGTCAGGAAACCGAAGTCCGGCTGGTGCACGCCCAGCATGTCCTGCACGGCCTTGCTGGTTACGCCAATCTTCTTGCCGACCACCTTCTCGCCATCGGCCTGCCGGCGGGCGAGCGCATCGAGCGAGATCGCATAGGCATCGTCGATGGTAAGCGAGGCATCGCGCGCCATCAGCGGCGTCACGGTCCGCCGCTCGCGCAGCGCCTCGTAAAGTTCCTGTCCGTACTGCTCAGCCTTGCTCAAGATCCTCGACCCTCTTCAACCGGGACAAGCACGGCCGAACCTTGCGAGTCCGGCCGTGCCTGCAATGATTATGCGCCGTTCTTACAGGAAGAAGAAGGACGGCCCTTCACCCAACAGCCCGTTCGTCAGATCCGGCCCCATATTGTTGGGATCGTTGGCAACGTGGGCGCGCGCGGCGTTGAGGTCGAGCCAGGGCTGGACGATCGGGCTCGAATTATACACCGCCCGGCCGCCGAGCAGCGGCATCAGATCGTCGATCAGATCGGCGCAGCGCCGCACCACGCTCGACGACTGGTAGCGATAGAGCGTGCGCTTCTCCATCGGGATCGGCTCGCCGCTCTCGGCAATCGCGATCAGGTCGTCGAAGTTCCGACGCAGCACCAGCTCCATTTCGTCGAGCTGCGCATAAGCCTTGGCGATGGCGTTCAGCAGCACCGGATCGCTCTTGGAAGCCTTGCCGGTGTTGGTCGACACGCGATCCTTGGTGATCTGGACCGCCGCGTTGATGCCCGCACGCGTGCCGCCGAGCGCCGCCGACGACACCAGCCGCAGGAACACCTGCGCCCAGGGCAGGCGGTAAAGCGGCGCGTCATTTTCCTTCTGGCCCGGGTTCGTGCACATGAAGCCGTCCGACGCCTTGTGCGTGCGATAATCGGGCACGAAGGCGCGATCGACCACGATATCGTGGCTGCCGGTGCCCTGCAGGCCGAACACATCCCAGGTGCGTTCGATCACATAATCGGTACGCGGGACGAGGAAGGTGCGCATGTCCGGCGCGCCACCCGGCTCGGCCGGCGGAATCAGCGCGCCCAGCAGCACCCACTGGCAATGCTCGCTGCCGGACGAAAAGCCCCAGCGACCCGAAAGATAGAAGCCGCCTTCGGTCCGTTCGACCTTGCCGACCGGCTGGTAGGAAGACGAAACGAGGATGCTGTCATCCTCACCCCACACGTCCACCTGCGCCTGATCGTGGAACAGGGCCAGTTCATACGGGTGGCCGCCGACCACGCCATAAACCCAGCCCGTCGACATGCAGCCTTCGGCCAGCAACTTCTGCACCTCGAAAAACACGTTGGGGTGCATTTCATAACCGCCCCAGCGCTTGGGCTGGAGGATGCGGAAGAAGCCCGCTTCCTGCATTTCGGCGATCGTTTCGTCGGGAACCTTCCAATCGGCCGTCGCCTGCTTCGCCCGCGCCTTAAGGGCAGGAATCATAGCGCGGGCACGGTCGATCAGCTCCTGCGGCGTCGGAATCACATCGGAGCCTTTCGAATTCAAAGCGGTTGCCATTCAACTCTCCACCAGCCACCTGCCTTCGGGCAGCGACGCCATCCGCCTGCAGGTTTCAGCTTATTCGTAGCGAAACTAGCATCCGCCTACGCAAGTCGTCAACAAGCCCGGCATTTGATTCGCTCCGTCGCGAAAAGCCATGTCTTCCATGCCGCCCTCCGGCAATCATGGCTGACGATTCGCGCGAGTCCGGCCATCGCAAACCATCATGATAGCCCGCAGATTTGGTGGCGCCGATAGCCGGCAATTCATCGCGCGTCGCCCATGCCGATCGGGCCATGAATCCATATGCGCAAATATTCCGACTTTACGTTACGCATATCCTATGTTGTCTGGCGCGCCGAAACGACAGTCACAATCGGAGATCAGGCATGGCTGACAAGGTAGCGGTGGTCACGGGCGCGAGTCGCGGGGCCGGCGCCGGCATCGCCCGCGCATTGGGCGCGGCAGGATATAAGGTCTATGTCACCGGCCGCACCACGGCCGAAGGCACGGCGGAATTTCCGGGCACGATCCACAGCGTCGCCAAGGAAATCCAGGACGCCGGCGGCGAAGCCGTCGCGGTCGCCGTGGACCACGCCAAGGACGAACAGGTCGAAGCGCTGTTCAAGCAGATCGAGGCCGAAGAAGGCCGGCTCGACATCCTCGTCAACAATGTCGCGCACATCCACCCCGAACTGATCACGCCGGGCGGCTATTGGGAACGCCCGCTGGGTCTTGTCGACATCCTCAATGTCGGCCTGCGTTCGCAATATGTCGCCAGCTTCTATGCCACGCCGCTGATGATGAAGACCGGCGGCGCGCTGATCGCCTTCACCTCGTCCTTCGGCAGCGTCTGCTACATGCACGGCCCCGCTTATGGCGCGCAGAAGGCCGGCGTCGACAAGTTCGCCGCCGATATGGGCGTGGACCTCAAGGATCATGACGTCGCCGCCGTCTCGGTGTGGATGGGCCCGCTCGTCACCGAACGCACCCGCCGCGCCGCCGACGAACGGCCGGACCAGTACACCGAATTCCTGAAGATCGGCGAAAGCCCCGAATTCACCGGCAAGGTGATCGCCGGCATCCATCAGGATCCCAAGCGCATGGAGCTTTCGGGCCAGACGGTGATCGGCGCCGAACAGGCGCAGGTCTATGGCATTCAGGACAACGGCAAGACGCCGCCTTCCTATCGCGAGATGCTGGGCGAACCGCGCATTCCGCATCCCGCCATCGTCCGCTGATCGCCAGCGCGACAACAAAGGAAAGGCCCGGCATCGTCCGGGCCTTTTCCGTTTGATCGGAAGCGGCTAAGCGGCGGCGATGGCGCGGACGAAACGGGCAAAGAAGCGGACATCGACGGGGCGATCCTGGCCACGGCGCATCTGGCGCTGGACGTGGCGGGGCGCCGTCGCCTTCGTCGGCGTCTCTTTATTATGGGTGCTGATCTACAAGTTCGTGCCGCCGCCCGTCACCTTCACCATGCTCGGCAACGCGATCGACGGGCGCGGGATCGACAAGGACTGGATGAGCCTCCGTCGCATGGATCCCGACATGGCCCGCGCCGCGATCGGCGGCGAGGACTGGAATTTCTGTTCCCACCACGGCTTCGATTTCAAGGCCATCCAGCAGGCGATGAAGGACAATGCCGATGGCGGCCGCATCCGCGGCGGCTCCACGATCAGCCAGCAGACGGCCAAGAATGCCTTTCTGTGGCAGGGTGGCGGCTATTTCCGCAAAGGGCTGGAAGCCTGGTTCACCGTCCTGATCGAAGCGATCTGGGGCAAGAAGCGGATCATGGAAGTCTATCTCAACATCGCCGAAACCGGCATCGGCACCTATGGCGCCAATGCGGGGGCGCAGCGTTATTTCCGCCATGATGCGTCGCGACTGACGTCGACGGAAGCGGCGCGCATCGCCGCCGTCCTGCCGCTGCCGAAGAAGCGTGAGGCGATTTCGCCCACCGGCTTCACCCGCCGGCATGGCAACAAGATCGCCGGCCGTATCGGCGTCGTCCAGCGCGGCGGCCTCGATAGCTGCCTGCGCTGACGCCGGCCGGCGGCTTCAATCCATGCCCGTGCCCCAGGCATGGCCGAACTGGATGTAGAAGACACCCCCGCCCGGCCCATAGGCCACGTCGAGCCCGGCATCGAGGCCGAGCTTACGGGCCAGACGATAACGAAAACCGCCGCCGCCCGCGAAAATCGCCCCGGAATCTCGGAAAAGGCGGCGATCGCCGGCATCTGCCGATCCATAGCCGGCAAAGGCCAATATCGCCCAGCGGTCGTTCAACTGCCGGGTCACCTCGACTTCGGAACTGAACACCGTGCTACCCTGATAACGCTGCATTTCCACGCCGCGCAGGTTGACCGCCGGCGCGAAATAGATCGGGAAATTGTCCCGCGCGGCATCCACCTCCAGCTTGTAGCCAAGCCGCCAGTCTGATGTCAGCGGGTGAAAGCTGTAGAAACCGGCCTTGTAGGTCTGGAAGGTGCGGTCGCTGCCAAAGGCGTCGGCATTGAATTTGCCTTCGACAAAGACGTTCATGCCCCGCGTCGGCGTCACCGCATTGTCTCGGCCGTCGAAATGCATGCCAAAGCCCAGCGCTCCGGTCTTGAGCTTGCGGTTGAAATCGCGGTCCAGCTCGATCGGCGGGTTCTGGAACTCGATGCTCGATTCCAGCCGCCGAAAATCGATCATCGGCCCGACGGAGAACCGATCGTCGGCGAAATGGATCAGGGCCGACGCCAGCACGCCATATTTATACTTGTTCGTATATTCGAGCGGTGCCTGCAAAAAACGGGGGTGAGCATCCAGCGTGATCTTCCCCTGCGCCAGCCCGAATTTGTAGCTGACACGGCCGTCAAATGCCTGGCCCGACTGGAAATAGCCATAACCGTAGGATCCGTTTCCGGTCAGCGCGCCGCCCAATATCCGCCGGGTCACGCGCCGGGGATTGTCCCTGGGCACGGTGATGAACTGGGCGGCCACGCCGAAGCCACCATCGACGGCCGGTTCGGTGATGATCACCGGCATCGGGATGAAGCCGCCCTTCGCCAGCACGTTCGAAAAATCGACCTTCCCGTCCTCCTCATCGACAAAGCGGTCGAAGAACTTGGCGATCGGCTTTTCCGACGCGGCTTCGTCAGCGGTCGGCGCGGCCTGCGGGGCCTCGGGCCCGTCCTGCGCAAGGGCCGCCGATGTGCCGGCGAAATACCCTGCAAGCAGCAGCATCGCCCTGCCCGCCCATGGCCCGACACTTTCGCCCGCTGGCCGCTTCCTCTGCACCATCCGCGCCTCGCATCCCCGGATGAGACTGGCTTAGCCAAAGCCAAAAGCGCGAACCATCGGGGTTTCCCCCGGTGCGGCGGCCATCCGATCCGGCGTCGTCAGCCGCCCAGCAGGCTATCCACCCATTGCACGACCAGCCGGCTTGCCGGGCCGATCCGCGTCTTGTCGAAGAAATGGCTGCCGGCGGACGGGTCCAGGTTCAGTTCCAGCGTCCGCGCACCATAATGCCGGGCGGTCTGCACGAAGCCCGCCGCCGGATAGACCGCGCCGGATGTGCCGATCGACACGAACAGGTCGGCATCTTCCAGCGCAGCCTCGATCCGCTCCATCTGGTAGGGCATTTCGCCGAAGAACACGATGTCGGGCCGCAATCCACCCGGCGCACCGCAGGCGGGACAGGCCGGGCCATCGATCAGCGTGTCCATCCATTCCGAACGCCCGCCGCACCGCCGGCAGAGCGCGGATTTCAGCTCGCCATGCATGTGCAGCATGCGCTGTGCGCCGGCCCGTTCGTGCAGGTCGTCGACATTCTGGGTGACGATCAGCAGTTCGCCCTTCCACCCGGCGTCCAGCCGCGCCAGCGCCCGATGCGCGGCATTGGGCTCCACCGATGCCAGTGCGGCGCGGCGCGCGTCATAGAAGGTCTGCACCAGCACCGGATCGCGCGCCAGCGCCTCCGGCGTGCAGATATCCTCCACCCGATGCCCTTCCCACAGGCCGTCGGGCCCGCGAAAGGTGGCAAGGCCGCTTTCGGCCGAAATGCCGGCCCCGGTCAGGATGACGATATTCTCGATCGGGCGCATGTCGTTTCCGCTGCTCGCTTTATGCCTGCCACCGCCATAGAAGCTGCGCCATGTCGAAGTCCACGCCCGCCACGAACGCCCTCGCCAAGGCCAGGATCGCCTTCACCCTGCACGTCTATGATTATGATCCCGATGCCGCAAAGGTCGGCCTGCAGGCGGCCGAAGCGCGGGGCGAGGCCCCGCATCGCGTGCTCAAGACGCTTGTCGCCGAGGTCGATGGCAAGCCCGTCTGCGTCATCGCGCCGTCGGACAGCGAAGTCAGCATGAAGAAAGTCGCGGCGGCCTTCGGCGGCAAATCGGCAAGGATGATGCCCGTGCCCGATGCCGAAAGGATCACCGGATACAAGGTGGGCGGGGTCAGCCCATTCGGCCAGCGCAAGCGGCTGCCGACCGCGATCGAGGAAACCGCGCTCGCCGAACCCCATGTCTATGTGAATGGCGGCCAGCGCGGGCTGCAAATCCGCCTCGCGCCAGCAGATGCACGGGCCGCGGCGGGCGCGACGGCGGCGCCGCTGATCGCCTGATCAGATCAGCAAGGCAGGGTCTTCCCCCGTTTCCATCGGGAAGCCGCCCTCCCGCCAGGATTTCATCCCACCGTCGAGCGCCACGGCCCGCCCGAAGCCAAGCTCGCGCAAGGTCGCGGCTGCCAGCGTGGAAATCTTGCCGAGTTCGCAGACCGTCAGGATCTCGAGATTGGGGTCGGGAAAGGTCTCGTCGACCTTCAGTTCCAGTTGCCCGCGCGCGAGGTGCAGCGCGCCCGGAATATGGCCACGGGCATAGGCATCCCGTTCGCGCACATCCAGGATCACAAAGTCGTTGCGCTTCCCCTCCAGACGGCCCGCCAGCCCTTCCAGCGATACGAACGGCACGCCCAGCGCCGCTTCCGCCAGCAATTGCCGCACCGTCTTGCCGCCCGACATGTTGGTCCGCAGCGCTTCGGTCAGATGGGTCGGGGCGGAAAGGTTCAGGCCCCGCATCATCTCGATAAAGGCGGCTTCGTCACGCACCTGCAGCCGGGGATTACCGTCGATCTCGGTGCCGATGCTGCTGTGCGTGCGGCCCTTATAATCATGCGCCGGGAACACCAGCGTCTCGCGATCCAGCAACAGCAGCCGGGCGAACAGGCTGCGGTGAAGCTCCGCCGGATCGCCCGTCGGCAGATCGGTCCGCCCGGTCCCGCCGATCAGCAGCGTATCGCCCGTGAACACCCGATCATCGACATGCAGGCACATCGAATCGCGCGTGTGCCCGGGGGTGTGCATCACCTTCAGCCGCAGCGCGCCCACCGCGATCAGATGCCCGTCGTCGACGCGCATCGCGACATGCGGTGCGGGGCTGTTGCGATGCATCACCACCGTCGCGCCCATCCGCTCGGCCAGTTGCCGCGCCGCCGAGAAATGGTCCGCATGGGTGTGCGTCTCGATGATGTAGCGCACCCGCAACCCCTCACGGTTGGCGATGCCGACATAGCGGTCGATCTGGCCGAGCGCGGGATCGATGATCGCGGCAGCACAGCTTTCCGCGCAGCCGATCACATAGGATTGGCAACCTCCGTCCGCGACTTGCTGGAAGAACATCGCCACCCCCCTTGTCCTGTCGCCGTTCAGTCGGCCGGCTGCGGCACCACCCGCAAATATGGCTTCACCGTCTTCCAGCCATCCGGAAAGCGTTCCCGCGCTTCCTCGTCGCTCATCGATGGCACGATGATCACGTCGTCGCCCTGCTTCCAGTTCACCGGTGTCGCCACCTTGTGACGCGCCGTCAGCTGGCAGGAATCGAGCAGCCGCAGAACCTCGTCGAAATTGCGCCCCGAACTCATCGGATAGATCAGCATCGCCTTGATCAGCTTGTCAGGGCCGATCAGAAACACGGTGCGCACCGTCTGGTTGCCCATCGCCGTGCGGCCTTCCGACGATCCTTCCTCGTCGATCGGCAGCATGCCGTAAAGCTTGGCCACCGCCAGATCATGATCGCCGATGATCGGATAGGTCACGATCGATCCCGTCGCATCCCTTATATCGCCCAGCCAGCGGTCATGATCATCCACCGGATCGACCGACAGGCCGATGACCTTGCAGTCGCGCGCCTCGAAATCGGGCAGCAGCTTGGCAAGATAGCCAAGCTCCGTCGTGCAGACCGGCGTGAAATCCTTGGGATGCGAAAACAGCACGCACCAGCCGTCGCCGATCCAGTCGTGGAAATTGATCCGTCCGCGTGTGGTTTCGGCGGTGAAATCCGGTGCGACGCTGCCAATCGAAAGGTTCATGACGCCATCCCTTCCCACGCCCCCGGCGGCGGAAACTACGCCTGTTCGGGGGCGATCGGAAGTCCGGCCACGGGGGGATGGATTTCAGTGTGCAGCTACGGGACGTTGCGTCGTGCGCGCCGGCGGTGCCTTGCCGTGGAAGCTGGCCGTGGTTTCGAGAATCAGTTCGGCGCCGCGTTCGATGGCGCCGCCATAATCGCCAAAAGCCTCGCGGGTCGCATCCCGCTGCCGTTCGATCAGCGCCGGATGCCGCTCGCGAGCGCGGTCGACCGCCGCGATGATGTCGCCGGGTTCGTCCACCACCTCGCCCAGATGCCAGCCTGCATAGCGCGGATCGGCGCGCCAATCGGCGCCATGCGCGTTGACGAAAACCGCCGGTCGCGGCGTCGCCAGAAACTCGTAGAACTGGCTCGACATGTCCCCAAGATAGACGTCGGCCGCCTGCGCATAGGTCATGTCGATCATCCGCACGGAATCGAAATCGACGATGATTCGTTCCGGGTCCGCCAGGCGTGTCCATTCGGCCCGCTCGTCGGCGGACATATCGCCACCCAGCCGGATATGCGGCGCCACGACGAGGTTATAGGCATCCTGCCGCCGAAACGCGTCGACGATCTCCCGCGCCCGCGTCCAGGACGACAGGCCAAGGTCGAAATGCGCGTTGTAGAACACGACCGGCCGGTCATTGGGGAAAAGCGCGGGCCGCGCACCACCGCATCGCGACAGATAATCCAGCTTCACATAGCCGCATTGCCGCACGCGGGCCGGATCGAGATGCTGAACGCCCACCGCGCGCCGAACGTCCTTCTTGCCCGGCACCGCCACCATGTCGAAAGCCCGCAGCCGGCTTTCCGAAGACGGCGCGCGATCACCCGCGCCATGCCGGAAATGGATCATCAGGCTGCGGCCAAGCCCCATATGGCGCAGGGCGGCCGACGTGCGTTCGGGCGTGATGATCGCCGCCGCTCGCTTCAACCGGGTCGCCAGGCGCATCAGCGTCGGCAGCTTACGCAGCGACTGGTGGTGGAGGATCCGCGCCAGCCCTTCCGCCCAGGCCGGCGGCGCGATCCGTTCCAGCACCAGCCGGTCGGCCGCCATCCGCCCGCGCACATGTTCCAGCGCATTGCCGGTTTCGTCATCGGGATAAAGGCATGTCACCCGGGCGCGCGGCGCGAGTTGGCTCAGCCGGGCGGCAACTGGCGCCAGGTGGAAGACCTGATGCGGCCCTCCGATGAACAGGAACGCGAACTCCATGAAAACCGCCTACGCACACACAAATACACGCCCGTCGCCCCTCAACGATTGGCCATGTCATGTGTTGCACGAAAAAACGGCCATTGCGGGGCAGAAACCATATCCGCGCCACTGCCTTGCGGGGGGATGAACGGCCGGGTTCAGCGCGTTGCCGTCAGCAGATAATCCATCGCGACATTGTCGCTGAGGTGGAAGCCCTGCAGCGGCGTGAAGGAAAGGCCCGTCACGTCGGCCACCTTCAGGCCGGCATCCTCCACCAGCCCCTTCAACTCCTCGGGCGTCAGGAATTTGTGCCAGTCGTGCGTCCCCTTGGGGATGCCGCCCACGCTTTCCCCCACGGTGATCAGCGCAAGACGCGACATCGGCGTGCGATTGGGCGTCGAAAGCACCATCAGCCCGCCGGGTGCCAGCGCGCCGGCCAGCCCGGCGACGAAGGCCGCCGGGTCGGCAACATGCTCGATCACTTCCAGCGAGGTTACGAGATCGAAGCTCTCACCCGCCAGCGCCTCGACGCCGCCGGCCCGATAATCGATCGCCAGCCCCTGCCCTTCGGCATGGTGGCGCGCGACGGCGATATTCTCGGGCGCGGCGTCGATCGCGGTAACAGCACCGCCCAGCCGCGCCAGCGGCTCGGCCAGCAACCCCGCGCCGCAACCGACGTCCAGCACACGCTTCCCGGCCAGCGGCCGGAAGCCTTCGCTATCGCCGTGCCAGTGATCGTCCATGGCCGAACGGATATAGCGCAGCCGCACCGGATTGAGCCGGTGGAGCATGGCGGACGAGCCTTTGGGATTCCACCAATCGGCGGCCATGGCGCCGAAACGGGCGGCCTCGGCTGGGTCGATCGTGGTCGGGTTTGTATCGGGCGTGCTTGCGTTCATGGTTCCACCTCCCTATCAGGCCGCCACACCGCGCGCCAAGCCGGTTCCTGTTAGAGCTAGAAGACCTGCCGATGGCCCGTATCGTCATGAAGTTCGGCGGCACCTCGATGGCCGGCATCGAGCGTATCCGCAACGTCGCCAACCGCGTTAAGCAAGAGGTGGACGCCGGCAATCAAGTCGCTGTCGTGGTATCTGCCATGGCGGGCGAAACCGATCGCCTCGTCAATTTCTGCCGCGAAGCGTCGCCCCTTTACGATCCCCGCGAATATGACGTGGTGGTGGCATCGGGCGAACAGGTCACCAGCGGCCTGCTCGCCATCGTGCTGCAGTCCATGGGCGTCAACGCGCGCAGCTGGCTTGGCTGGCAGTTGCCGATCCGCACGTCGGACGCGCACGCCTCGGCCCGCATCGCCACGATCGACACCGAAGCGCTCGGCGCCGCCCTCGCCACCGGCGAAGTCGCTGTGATCCCGGGTTTCCAGGGCATGGCCGATGGCGATCGCATCACCACGCTCGGCCGTGGCGGATCGGACACGTCGGCGGTCGCCGTGGCGGCTGCGATGAAGGCGGATCGCTGCGACATCTACACCGATGTCGACGGCGTCTACACCACCGATCCGCGCATCGTCCCCAGGGCGCGCAAGCTCAGCCGCGTCACCTATGAAGAGATGCTGGAACTCGCCAGCGTGGGCGCCAAGGTGCTGCAGACGCGGTCTGTCGGCCTGGCGATGAAGGAAAAGGTGCGCGTGCGTGTGCTCTCCTCGTTCGACGACAGCCGGGACGAGGATGGATATCGCGGCACGCTGATCGTCGGCGACGACGAGATCGAAGAGGGAAGCATGGAACGTCAGCTGATCACGGGCATCGCCCACGACAAGAACGAAGCCAAGGTGACGCTGGTCGCCGTGCCGGATCGTCCGGGCGCCGTCGCCACCATCTTCACGCCGCTGGCCGATGCCAGCATCAATGTCGACATGATCGTGCAGAATATCGCGCACGAAACCGGTTCGACGGACGTCACCTTCACCGTTCCGAAGGCGGAACTGACCCGCGCGCTCGACGTGCTGGAAAAGCAGAAGCCGACGATCGGGTTCGAGCGCGTCCTCCACGCGACCAACGTCTGCAAGGTCTCGGTCGTGGGCGTGGGCATGCGCAGCCATGCTGGCGTCGCAGCCACGATGTTCAAGGCGCTTGCCGATCGCGGCATCAACATCCAGGCGATCACCACCTCGGAAATCAAGGTCAGCGTGCTGATCGAGGACGATTATACCGAACTCGCCGTCCGCGTCCTCCACACCGCCTACGGCCTCGACGCCGAAGAAGAGGCTGACGCGTGAGCCTTGCGACCCCGCGCCTTGACGCGCTGATGGCCCGCGGGGCGGAGTTCCTCGGGGCCCGCTACGCCATCATGGCCGGCGCCATGTCGTGGGTGTCGGAGCGGCATCTCGTTGCCGCCATCTCGAATGCCGGCGGCTTCGGCGTCATCGCGTGCGGCGCGATGACGCCCGCGCTGCTCGATGCCGAGATCGCGGGCACCAAGGCGCTGACGGCCCGGCCGTTCGGCGTCAACCTGATCACCATGCACCCCGATCTCAACGAACTGATCGAGGTCTGCACCCGCCATCAGGTCGGCCATGTCGTGCTCGCCGGCGGGCTGCCGCCGGGCGGCGCGATCGACAGGATCAAGGCCTCCGGCGCGAAGGTGATCTGCTTCGCCCCCGCGCTGGCGCTCGCCAAGAAGCTTGTCCGTTCGGGCATCGACGCGCTGGTGATCGAGGGGATGGAAGCCGGCGGCCATATCGGCCCCGTGTCCACCTCGGTTCTGGCGCAGGAAATCCTGCCCGAACTGGCGGACAAGCTTCCCGTGTTCGTCGCCGGCGGCATCGGCCGGGGCGAGGCGATCGCCGCCTATCTGGAAATGGGCGCCGCCGGCGTCCAGCTCGGCACGCGCTTCGTCTGCGCGACCGAATCGATCGCCCACCCCAATTTCAAGAAGGCGTTCATCCGCGCCCCGGCCCGCGAAGCGGTGGCCAGCGTGCAGATCGATCCGCGCCTGCCGGTGATCCCGGTCCGCGCACTCAAGAACGCCTCCACCGAATTGTTCACCGCCAAACAGCGCGAAGTCGCCCAGGCGCTGGATGAAGGCCGCCTCGAAATGGCCGAGGCCCAGCTCCAGATCGAACATTATTGGGCCGGCGCGCTCCGCCGCGCGGTGATCGACGGCGATGTGGAAAATGGCTCGCTGATGGCCGGCCAGTCGGTCGGCATGGTCACGCGCGAAGAACCCGTCGCCGATATCGTCGCGGCGCTTGTCGCCGAGGCCGAAGGCGCCCTGTCCGCACGCGGCTGAAGCGACGCGGAGGCCGCTCTTAGGGCTCCGCTACCCCCATGAAACAGAAAAACCCCGGCTTTTCGGCCGGGGTTTTCCTATGACGTGCAATCGACGTCACATCCGATCAAAGATCAGTTGCTGACGGCGTCGTCATCGTCGTCGTCATTGTCGTCGACGATCGCCCACGTCACGCCGGCCACCATCGCGATGGCGCCGATGATCCAACCGGCACCGCCGGCCTTGTTGGCGTTCTTCACCGCAGCGCCGGAACGAATGCCCGGATTGTTGGCCACGCTCAGCGCCGACGCGCCGGAACTGGCACCAGTGGCAACCTGTGCTTGGGCGACGACCGGCGTGGCAATCATAGAGCCCGCCATCATCATGCCCAGAAGGCGCGAAAACCGCATATCTTCCTCCCAGTTGTCCGCCGGAAACTTCCCGGCAACGATCGCAACGCGTCCGATAGTTAAGTGGTTCCCTGCGCGGAAAATAATCCGAAAAGGGCCACCAACATCGAAATAGCAACGCCATGTTGACGCAAGAAATATAATCGAATCTAAACGCATCGGCAATGTGGAGGGGTATTTATGATAATTCCCGCGCTCGATCGCCATGCATCCACTATCCTCGGCGTGCTTCGGATCGTCACCGGCCTGCTATTCTTGTCCCATGGACTTGTGAAGCTATGGGGCTTTCCTGCGGGCGCCCAGCCCGGCGTTCAGCCCCTGATGTCGCTCCTCGGCGCGGCCGCCATTCTTGAACTGGTCGGCGGCATTCTCACCATCCTCGGCCTGTTCACCCGGCCGACGGCCTTCCTGCTCTCCGGCCAGATGGCCGTGGCCTATTTCCTCGTCCACGCCCCGCAGAGCTTCTACCCCGTCCTCAACGGCGGCGAGCCTTCCATCCTGTTCTGCTTCATCTTCCTCTATCTCGCCGCCGCCGGCGCCGGCGCCTTCAGCATCGACGGAATGAAACGCAGAAGTTGAACACCACGACCATCGCTACGCCGCGCCATCCGACCGGTGAAAGCGGCTAGGAGGGGTACCGCGCAACCGGCCGCCACAGGCAGCCCTTCACCGTGGGAACGTCTGAACGCGCCCAAACGCGATTCACGCGGCGGCAGCGGCGATAGCCACAAGCTCGGGTATCAGTGTGCAACAAGAGCCCAGAGCGATATCCGACCCGTTGAATCGGATATCGCTCCACGCCTCAGCCCAGTCGCTGGAGCGCGGCGGCCAGTCGTTCAGCCTCGGCTGACCGTTCGGCATGGTCGGCACGCGCCTTGGCCACCGCCTCGGGCTTGGCCTTCTCGGCAAAGCCCGGCGAGTTCAGCCGCTTGGCGAGCGCATCGCGCTCCTTTTCGGCGCCTGCGATCGCCTTGGCGAGGCGGGCCTTTTCGGCCGCGAGGTCGATCACGCCTTCCAGCGGCAGGACGAAGGTCGCCTCGTCCACCACCACCTGCGCGGCGCCGCCGGCCGGCGCCGGACCGGCGCTCACCGTGATGCGGGCAAGCCGGGCGATCGCCGCCGTCTGGCGGTCGAGCCGGGCCAGCGTTTCCGCACCGGCATCGCGCAGATGCGCCACCAGCTTCGCGCCGGGCGGCACGTTGAGTTCGGAGCGCGCGGCGCGCACCTCGCTCACCAGCCGGATCAGCCAGTCGATCTCCTTCTGCGCAGCCGGATCGATCGCGCGCGCATCCGCCATCGGCCAGTGCGCAAGGATCAGGTCATAGGGGCGATCACCCAGCGCATGCCACAGCTCTTCGGTGATGAAGGGCATGAACGGGTGGAGCATGACGAGAATCTGGTCGAGCACCCAACCCGCCACCTTCCGCGTCTCGTCCGCGCCAGCGCCGGCCTCGGCGAACAGCGGCTTGATCAGTTCGAGATACCAGTCGCAGAAGGTCGCCCAGGTGAACTGGTAGACGGTGTTGGCGCTCTCGTCGAAACGCAGGTCGGCCAGCGCGATATCCAGCGCCTGCACCGTCTTCACGGTTTCCGCGATGATCCAGCGGTTGACGGCAAGCTCAGCCGCCGGCGGCTCGATCTGCGCCGATGCGCCGATGCCGTTCGACTGGCAGAAGCGTGCGGCGTTCCACAGCTTGGTCGCGAAGTTGCGATAGCCTTCGACCCGCTTTTCATCGAGCTTGATGTCGCGGCCCTGGCTTTCCATCGCCGCCAGCGTGAAGCGCAGCGCATCCGCGCCGAACTTGTCGATCAGGCCCAGCGGATCGACCGTATTGCCCTTGGACTTGGACATCTTCTGCCCCTGGGCATCGCGGACGAGGCCATGGAGGTAGAGCGTCTTCCACGGCACTTCCTTCATGAAGTGCAGGCCCTGCATCGCCATGCGGGCATCCCAGAAGAACAGGATGTCGAAGCCCGAAATCAGCACATCGTTCGGATAATGCTTGGCGAGCTTGTCGGTCTGGTCCGGCCAGCCGAGCGTGCCGAACGGCCACAAAGCGGACGAGAACCAGGTGTCGAGCACGTCGCTGTCGCGCGTGATCGCCTTGTTGCCGGCCAGCGCCTGCGCCGCCGCCTCATCCTCGGCGACATAGACCTGGCCTTCGGCATCATACCAGGCCGGTATCTGATGGCCCCACCAGAGCTGGCGCGAGACGCACCACGGCTGGATATTTTCCAGCCAGTTGAACCACGTCTTCTTCCACGTTTCCGGCACGACGCGGATATCGCCATCGCGCACCGCCGCGATCGCGGGCTTCGCCAGCGTCTCGGCATCGACATACCATTGGTCGGTCAGCCAGGGTTCGATCACCACGCCCGAACGATCACCATAAGGCGTCTGGATGGTGCGCGGCTCGGCCTCATGCTCATTGCCGTCCTTGTCGACATGCGCGATCAGCACGCCCGCCGCCTTCAGCTGCTCCACCACCAGCTTGCGCGCGTCGAAGCGGTCGAGGCCCAGGAACTCGGCCGGGATCAGCCCGTCCGCCGTCTGCACCACTTTCGCGTCGGCATCGAGCATGTTGAGCATGTCGGCGGGACGGAAACCCGCGCGCTTGCCCACCTCGAAATCGTTGAAGTCGTGCCCCGGCGTGATTTTCACCGCGCCCGATCCCAGCTCCGGGTCGGCGTGGGTGTCGGCAACGATAGGGATCAGGCGGCCGGTGATCGGCAGGCGCACCTTCTGGCCGATCAGCGCGATATAGCGCTCGTCCTCGGGGTTCACCGCGACGGCCATGTCGGCCAGCATGGTTTCCGGCCGGGTGGTCGCCACCTCGATCACGCCCGATCCGTCCGCCAGCGGATAAGCGAAGTGCCAGAACTTGCCGGCGATTTCCTTGGTTTCGACCTCAAGGTCCGAGATCGCGGTCTTGAGGCCCGGATCCCAGTTCACCAGACGCTTGTCGCGATAGAGCAGACCCTGGTTGTAGAGATCAACGAACACCTTGAGGACCGCCTTCGAAAAGCCCTCGTCCATCGTGAAGCGTTCGTTCGCCCAGTCGCACGATGCGCCCAGCCGACGGAGCTGGCCGGTGATCGTGCCGCCGCTTTCGGCCTTCCACTCCCACACCTTCGCCACGAAATCCTCGCGGCTGTAATCGGTGCGTTTCTCGCCCTTGGCGTTCATCTGCCGCTCGACCACCATCTGCGTGGCGATGCCGGCATGATCGGTGCCGACCACCCACAGCGCATCCTTGCCTTGCAACCGCGCGTGGCGGATCAGGATGTCCTGCAGCGTGTTGTCCAGCGCATGGCCGATATGCAGGCTGCCCGTCACATTGGGCGGCGGGATGACGATCGTATAGGGTTGCGCGTCCGGCCGTTCGGGGCGGAAGCGGCCTTCCGTTTCCCAATGGGCATACCAGCGGGCCTCGATGGCGGCGGGGTCGAAGGTCTTGGCGAGTTCGGTCATGGCCGGGGCTTTAGCCGGGCCGGACGCGACAAGAAACCCGTTCCTTCAACCCCGGCCTGCCGGGTTACGCGATTATTGCGCCTTCGCTGTCCACTTCGTCATCCAGCCCAGCGTTTCGGCATACCATTGCAGGCTGTTCTTGGGCTTGAGGATCCAGTGATTCTCGTCCGGGAACATCACCAGCCGCGACGGGATTTCGCGGCGCTGGAGCGCGGTGAAGGCAGCCAGCCCCTGCGTATAGGGGATACGGAAATCCTTCTCGCCGTGGATCACCAGCATCGGCGTCTTCCAAGCCGTCACATGGTTCACCGGGTTCCATTTCTCGAACTCGGCCGGATTCTCGAAATAGGGGCCACCATGCTCCCATTCGTCGAACCACAATTCCTCGGTCTCATAGGCCATGGCACGCGCATCGAACACGCCGGCATGGGTGACGAGGCACTTGAACCCGTCCGGCCACTGGCCGGCGATCCAGTTCATCATATAGCCGCCATAGGAACCACCGAGCGCGCAGCCATTGGCCGTGTCGATCCACGGGAATTTGGCCTGAACGGCGACGACGCCCTTCTTCAGGTCTTCCAGCGGCTTGCCGCCCCAATCCTTGTTGATGCTGTCGGTGAACGCCTGGCCGTAGCCGGTCGAACCATGGAAATCGACGAACACCGCGCCAAAGCCCGCCGATGCCACCACCGCCGGGTTCCAGCGATAGGACCAGGCATTGCCCAGCGTCGATTGCGGCCCGCCATGGACGATATAAGCGAGCGGCACCTTCGCGCCCTTCGCCAGCCCTGCAGGCTTCACGGCATAGGCCCACACGGTATCGCCATTGGCCCCGGCAAAGCTGAACCGGGTGGCTTCCGGCATATCGACGCCGGCTAGCCTGGCGGCGTTGACGGCCGTCAGCTTAGTCGACTTGCCATATTCGTCCATCGCGAACAGGTCCGTCGGCGCGGTCACGCTGTCGAGCGCATAGACCACGCCATTGCCATTGATCGCGACACCGGCGACCGATCCGTCGCCGGTCAGCCGGCGCACCTTGCCGCCGGCGAGGTCGATCTGGAAGATCGGTTTGTCGAAATGGTCGCGCGCGGTGACGAACAGGCTGGCCGAATTGGGCGCCCAGGCGATCGATTCGACCGAACGGTCCCACCCCTCGGTCAGCACCGTCACCTTGCCAGTCGCGATTTCGCGCAGGTGGACAACCATCCGATCGGCCTCATAGCCGGCCCGCGCCATCGCCGCCCAGGCCAGCCATTTGCCGTCGGGCGAAACGGCGGGAAGATTGTCGGTGCCCTTATTGCCCGCCGTCAGGTTGGTGGGTTTGGTCGATCCGTCCGCAGGCACGCTGAAAATGTCGAGATTGGTCGACAGCGATTCGATGCGGCCAGCTTCGCGCAGCGCGAAATAGACGGTCTTGCCGTCGGGCGCCCAGGCCACCTCCTCAGCCCCGCCATATGGCTTGGACGGGCTGTCGCCGACAAGGCCGCCCATCAGCGATACGCCATCGCCCGTGGCCTTGCCATTGGCCAACGGCAGCACGAACAATTGCGCCCGCGTGCCATCGGCCCATGTATCCCAATGACGCACGAAAAGCTGGTCATAGGTGCGGCCCGACCCGGCATTCGCATCCTTCTTGGCCATCGCCGGTTCAAGCGAGGGCGCGCCTGGCAGCTTGTCGGCCCACACCAGCAGGCTGCTGCCCGTGGGCGAAAGCTGGAACCCGGAAATCCCCCGGTCGCCGCTCGTCACCTGTTCGGGCGCGGCCGCCCCCGGCGCCAGCCGCCACACCTCGCTCGCGCCCGACTTGTCGGACATGAACCAGAGCGAGCCATCGGCGGCGAAGGCCGGCGCGCTCTCGTTCACCGCCGGATCGGCCAGCAACCGTTCGGGCTGCGCCTTCTTCGCCTTCAGGTCGATCCGCCACAGGTCCGTCCGGCCCTTATTGGCGGCAAGGTCGGTCTCGCGCTGCTGCCACACCGCCCAGCGGCCGTCAGGCGAAACCACCGGATCGGACAGGCGCGAAAGACCCACCAGATCCTGCGCGGTGAGCGGACGGGCGGCGGCGGGAGTGGCGGCCACGGCGAAGGCGAGCGCGGCAAGGCTCGCAGCAGAGAGCTTCTTCATGGGTGCCGGGAATAGGGCAGAACGGCCGGACCGGGCAATGGGGCCGTTTGCCCCCCCTCTCACGCCTCCGCCGGCACCCATTTCACGATATGCGTCGCCGCGAGCACCGCATCACCCGCCTCGTTGACGATCGAAACCGCGCTCGTCATCCGCCCGCGCGCGACGTCCACAGCTTCCACCGCATAACGCACCGTGATCGTCTCACCGATCCGCACCGGCCGCAGGAACCGCACCCGATCGAAACCCAGCGCCAGCGGCACAAAAGCGTCCGATCCGTTCAGGCACGCCTCGCACATCAGGGTCGACGTGCGCGACGTATAGCCGAGCAGCAACAGCCCATGCGCGATCCGCCCGCCGAAAGGCGTGCGCCGCATATAGGCTTCGTCGATATGGTTGCGCGCGAAATCGCCACTGATCCCGGCGAACAGCGATACGTCGCTCTCCGTCACGGTCTTGGCGAACGTCGTCGCCCGCCCGATTTCGATCGCTTCCAGAAAGTCCCGCATTCCTTCTCTCTTGCCCCCTTTGACAAGCGATGCCCATCGGGAGGACGCCCCTCCCGATGGGGTTTCGGCTATGTTCTTATGCCAGTTTCACGCGGCGGCGCTGGGCCTGCGCGGTGCGCATGGCCGTGCCGATCGCGCCGAAGCCGATCAGCATCATCGCCCAGGCCGCCGGCTCGGGAACCGCGGCCGGAACCGGCAGTTCCGTGCCCTGCCAGTCCGTCACATAAGGCTGGTCGTTGATGATCTCGAGCTTGATGATGCCGGTATTGTGCATCCCGTGCGAGAAGGAGAAGCCTGGGCTCACATTCTGCGCGAAATAGGGCATGACGAAACCGATCGCGGCGCCATGGCCCACGATCGCGACCACGCCATCGTCATCCTTGTGGGCGTTGATGATGTCCTGCCACGCCGGCACGACGCGGGCGACCATGTCGTCGAGTGATTCGGCATTGGGCAGATCCGCCTTGGCGGCGGTGTCGCCAGCAGCCCAGCGGCCGATGATGCTGTAATAGTCCACCGTCGCGCCGTTGCCGACGTCGCCGACATACCATTCGTTGGTGCGGGCATCCGCCGTCGGTGTCAGGCCGAAATGAGCCGCCGTCGGCGCGATCGTCTGCGCGGTCCGCTGGTAAGCGCTGGTGTAGATCGTGCGGATGTCATAGCCGGCCAGCTCATCGGCCAGATCAAGCGCCTGCTGCTGCCCCAGTTCGGTGAGCGGCGGATTGAGCATTTCCTCAAGCGTTGTCGCGGTGCCGGCATTCGCCGTGCTTTCCGCGTGGCGGATGAATAGGAAGCTGGCCGCATTGGCGGCAGCGCCCTGCGCCGCCGCGATCAAAAGCGCGGCGATGAGCGTGATTCTCGACATCGACATCCTCTCCGTTTTTCTGGCTTTGGGATGCCATGCGTAAAATATGGTTAATCCGCCTTCAATAATGATTCCGGTGATACCGCCAGACCGACCGAAACGAGCGCCAAGCTGGCAGATCATTTTCAGCTCGGCATCCGACGCCTTCACATTTCGTCTTGGCGATACTTGGCGTCGCGGCGCGCTTTCATCGATCAGGCGATCGCGATCCGGGCTTCGAGCACCGCGAGCCGGGTTTGAAGATCGGCGCGAGCCGTGTCGGTCGCGACGGTGAGCGCCGACAGCGCAAGGCCATAAGCCACGGCGGTTTCCCAGCGGTCGACGTCGATCCGACCTTCCACCCAATCAAGCGTGGCGCCGCCGATCAGATAGACGAAATTGGCGGCGAAGGCGTCGACGCTGACGGTCGCGCGGATCAGCCCTTCCTTGTGCAGATCGGCGACGATCGCACGCCAGAAGGCCGCCCCCGGATCGCTGCCGGGCGGCGTCGGCTCGTCCGGGTCGCTGGCATAGAGCGTGGCGAACAGCGCGCGAAAGAAAGCGGGTTCGGCCGCCAACTCGGCCCCGAACAGGTGAATGGCGTGGAACATACGCGCAAAGGCGTCAGGCGGATCGCTTGCCGCCAGCCGGTCGATCAGTTCCGCGCGCTGCTGTTCGTAAAGCGCCACGAACAGCCGGCGCTTCGTGCCGAACAGATTATAGGGCGTGGCTGGGCTGACGCCCGCCGCATCGGCCAGCCGGCGCATCGCCAGCGGCTCGCGATTGAGCATCGCCCGCGCGGCGGCAAGGATGGCCTGCCGCCGCCGTTCCACCCCCTTGTGCCCCCGCCTCGCCGTCAACACCGCCCCCTGCATCCGCCTGCGCTTCCGCATATCGCGACACGGGCTTGGCATCAAATTATAGCATGATATAAATTGTATCACGGCCGCAGAGCCCCCCGGAAAAGAATGCCAGGAGAGACGCCATGAAGTTTTCGGTCTGCTTCGAAGCCCAGATGGTCGATACGTCGCGCGAATCCGAGCAGCGGACATTTTACGAAGCGGTCGATCAGGCGCTTTATGCCGAGGAAATGGGCTTCGACGGGGTATGGGCGGTCGAGCATCATGCGCTGACCCAATATGCCCATATGTCGGCGCCGGAGACCTTCCTCGCCTTCATCGCGGGGCAGACCAAGCGCATCCGCATCGGCCATGGCGTGATCTGCCTGCCGCCGGCGATGAACCATCCGGTAAAAGTGGCCGAACGCGTCGCCACGCTGGACATATTGTCGCGCGGGCGCGTCAATTTCGGCGTCGGCAAGGGCGGCACCCAGCAGGAAGCCGGCACCTTCGGCTACGACCTCGCCGAACTGCAGCCGATGATCGACGAGAGCATGTATCTGATCCCCAGGATCATGGTCGAGGAGGAGATCGAGCATGACGGGAAATATATCAAAATCCCGCGCCGGCCGATCCACCCCAAGCCCTATCAGCAGCCGCACCCGCCGATGTACATGGCGTGCACGCGCGATGAATCTCTGATCACCGCCGCATCGCGCGGGCTGGGCGGCATGGTGCTGGGCTTCAACACGCCCGAGGATACTGCCCGCCAGAACCGCATCTATCGCGATGCCTTCGCCAATCGCGATCCCGCGAAGCAGGTCGGCTATTTCGCCAATGAATGGCTGTGCGTCGGCTGCCCGACGATCATCAGCGACGATCGCGAAAAGGCGCGGCGGATCGGCCTGCGCGGCCAGCGCTTCTTCGCGCAGGCGATCCACCATTGGTATGGCGGCGGCGGCAAGCCCGAGATCGACGTGGAGGACGCCTCCTCCGCCGAGCATGAAGATGCGTTCCGGCAGGCCGAGGCGATGACCGTCGCCTATCTGAACGAGGCGAAGATCCCCGTCACGCCGGCCGCGACCGACATGTACAATGTCGACCATGCCTATGGCACGCCGCAGGACGCGATCGCCTATCTGGAACGGCTGGAAGAGGCCGGCGCCGACGAAGTGCTGATGCTGATGCAGATGGGCACCGTGCCGCATGAAGCGATCATGGAAACGATCCGCCACATGGGCGAAACGGTGATCCCGCATTTCCGCGCGAAGGAAGCCAAGGTGCAGGCGGCCTGAAGCCGCCCCGCGCAACCGCTGTCGCGTTGCGCATCACTGACGGAAGAAAACAAGGGACAGCCATGCCGCTCAACGCCACATCGTCCGCCATCCTTGCCCATATCAACGCCAGCGCGCCCGACATGAAGGCGATCAGCCCGATCGAGTTCCGTGCCTATAGCGCCCAGATGGTGCAACCGGCCGACCCGGCCGATCGCATCGTCACGACCGACGCGGATGCCGATGGCGTGCCGGTCCGCATCTATCGCCGCGAGGAGGCGGGCGATGCCGAACCGGTGCTCGTCTTCTACCATGGCGGTGGCTACATCGCCTGCGGGATCGAGAGCCATGACCGGCTATGCCACCGCCTCGCGCGCCTTGCCGAATGCGCGATCGTCTCGGTCGATTACCGCCTGGCGCCCGAACATGCCTTTCCTGCGGCGGTGGATGACGCGCTGGCGGCACTGCGCTGGGTGCAGGCCAATGGCACGCGCTATGGGCTCGATACCAGCCGGATCGCGGTGGGTGGCGACAGCGCCGGCGGCACGCTGGCGACGGTTACGGCCGCCCGCGCGCGCGATGAAGGCGGGCCGGCGATCGTCCACCAGCTGATGTTCTATCCCGGCGCGGACATGGTGGAGGACACGCCGTCGCGCCGCGAATTCGCCAAGGGCTATTTCCTCGACGACGATTTTTCCGAACTGTGCATTTCGGCTTATGTGACCAACCCGGCCGATCGCGCGCATCCCTGGGCATCGCCGATCCGCGCGAAGGATCTCACCCGCCTGCCCCCGGCAACCATCATCACCGCCGAATGCGACCCTTTGCGCGACGAAGGCCGCAACTATGCCGAAACCCTGCGTGCGGCGGGCGTTGCCACGGACTACACTGACTATGCCGGCGTCTTCCACGGTTTCGTCAGCATGTTCGGTCTGGTCACCGAAGCCGATCAGGCCGTCGCGCAGGCGGCCGCCGCGCTGAAGAAAGCGTTCGGCACGACATAAGCAAACGACAAAAGCATCAGGAGTGGCGCCATGGCCGATATCGATCTCGTCATCCGCAACGGCATTGTCGTGGATGGCAGCGGCGGTGCGATGCAGGACGCCGATATCGCCATCAGCGGCGGGCGGATCGCGGCCATCGGTAAAAGCCTGCCGCGCGGCAAGGAGGAGGTGGACGCACGCGGCCAGCTCGTCACGCCCGGCTTTGTCGATATCCACACCCATTATGATGGCCAGGTGACGTGGGAAAACCGCCTCGCGCCATCGTCCGCGCATGGCGTGACGACGGCGGTGATGGGCAATTGCGGCATCGGCTTCGCCCCGTGCCGGCCGCAGGATCGGGCCGATCTGATCCGGCTGATGGAAGGCGTGGAGGATCTGCCCGAGGTGGTGCTCTCCGCCGGACTGCCCTGGGCGTGGGAAAGCTTTCCCGATTATCTCGATTTCGTGGGATCGCGGCAGTTCGATACCGATGTCTGCGCGCAGCTGCCCCATGCGGCGCTCCGCGTCTTCGCCATGGGCCGCCGCGCGATCGACCGCGAACAGGCGACGGCGGACGACCGCGCGACGATGGCGCGGCTGGCGAAGGAAGCCGTGGAAGCCGGCGCGATCGGCTTCGGCACATCGCGCACGATCAACCACCGGGCGAGCGACGGCACATTGGTCTACACGCTCGATGCGGCGGAGGAGGAACTGGCCGCGATCGGCGAGGCGCTGGGCGCAGCCGGCAAGGGCGTGCTGCAAGTGGTGTCCGATTTCGACGATCCGGAACGCGAACTGGGCATGCTGCGCCGCGTGGTCGAACGCGCCGGCCGGCCGCTTTCGGTATCGCTGGGCCAGATCCACGCGACGCCCGATCGCTGGCGGGAAGTGCTCGACTGGATCGAAGGCTGCAATGCCGACGGGCTGGAGGTGCGCGCGCAGGTCAGCGGCCGGCCGGTGGGCATGCTGCTCGGCTACGAACTCAGCTACCACCCGTTCAGCTACACGCCGACGTGGAAATCGCTACTCGGCCTGCCGGTGGAACAGCGGCTGGTGGCGCTGCGTGATGCCGCGATCCGTGCGGCGATCACCAGCGAAACGCCCGATGCCGGCGATTTCATCGGTGCCGATTTCATTCGCCAGTTCCAGTTGATGTATCCGCTGGGCGCGCCGGTGAATTACGAATTCGCGCCGGGCAGCAACGTCGCCAGCCGGGCAGCGAAGCTGGGCCTCACGCCCGCCGAACATGCTTATGATCTGATGCTGGAGGAAGGCGGCCGCGCGGTGCTGATGCTGCCGACCACCAATTTCGGCGGGGAATCGCTGGCCGCCGCCGAAGCGATGCTGCGCCACCCCAATACCGTCTATGGGCTGGGCGACGGCGGCGCGCATCTCGGTTTCCTGTGTGACGCAAGCCTGCCCACTTACATGCTCCAGCATTGGGCGCGCGACCGGACGGCGGGTGCGAAGCTACCGCTGGAACAGGTGATCGCCGGCCTGTCCGCCCGCCCCGCCGCCGCCGTCGGCCTCCACGATCGCGGGCTCATCCGCCCCGGCTATCGCGCAGACATCAACATCATCGATTTCGACCGGCTCGCCCTCCACTCGCCGCGCATCGCTTATGATCTGCCCGAAGGCGGCAAAAGACTGACGCAGGCGGCCGAAGGCTATCGCGCAACGATCCTGAACGGCGTGACCGTACAACGCGACGGCACCCCCACCGGCGCGCTACCAGGCCGACTCGTGCGCGGCGCACAGCGCGCTGCGGCATAAGGCGCCACCAACCTCCCGCGTTTGTCCGCAGCCGAGGCCCTCCGCCCAATAGCTGCCTGTCAGGACACGCCGACATTGAGGACGTTGGTGTGCGGCTTTGCTGTTCCCGATTGCGGACCTTCCCAAGCAGCGGCACACTCGAATGATTGGCGAGCAAGACTCAACGGTCAAATTTATATAAGGACTTTGGATGAGTTGGGTGTTCAATCGGCGCGGACCAACTACGAATCCCGAAAAAGATTTAACGATCCGCGACGTTTCGGGGGGCTGCCGCGACGATTTCAGCCACGCGGGCATCCGGCTCAGCGATCACCAGATCATCTTTCGTTTTGCACTGGGGCGTCCTTGTTCCCGCGCACTAACTCCTGAAGAACGTGCCGCACACCCGCATTCCGATTTTGCCTTCGTTTATCAGATAGCGGGGCGCGACCTCACACTTGATCAAAGGCAATCCATACAAGAATGGCTTCAAACGCAAGAAGATGGGTGGGTGGCTGTCGCGCGCTCAGCAGGCAAGGAACGGAAGCACTATACGATGCTCTTGCGGTCCGTCGATTATATTGAAGGATACTGAGCGAACGCCCCCCTCCAGTCGAGATGGTTTTGAAGCGAGATCACCGTTCGAACCTTAAGGTGGCATAGAGTAAGTCCCCGGCTGCCCCCCCCGACTTTGCTGTCATCCAGCGGCGGGGCTAGGCCTCCGGTTTTCCGACCGTCAGCTTTCCGAGATCGGACAGGCAGGTATCGGCCGGCGATTTCTACCTTTGTCGCGACACTCGCACTTCGCGGTCGTCGTCTACTGAACTTCCACCTGCGTCACCCCGGACTTGTTCCGGGGTCCACCGTACAGCACACATCACCATTGATGATCGAGCGGGACAATCCGGCATGGAATGACCTGGCGGTGTCTTTCGGGTTGGAGCCGCTGGGGGCATCGCCTGCGTGACGGTGGACCCCGGAACAAGTCCGGGGTGACGAAACAAAGATGGTCCGCTCCCTCCGACTTAGCTGCATACTGAAACCGTCGAATGCTCCCCCAAAAGCTGGCGGCCGTTAGCGATCAACATCTATCGACCCGGCCACAGAACGCGCAGGCTTGACCAATCGCGTCGCGCGGTCGAGCTTCCGGGTCCGAAACGATAGAGGAGACCCGCTGATGATCGGCCGTTCCACCGCCACCGCGCTTGCGCTTCTGCTCGTTCTTTCCGCGTGCGGCAGCAAGGACGAACAGGAAACCAAGATCGGTGATGCGACCTACAAGGTTTCCGAAGCCGACGGCAAAAGCACGCTGACGGTCGAAACCAAGGACGGCAAGGCGCAGATCGTCAGCGGCGAAGGTGCGGCGGCCCTGCCCGCCGGGCTTGCCCTCTATCCCGGCGCCACCGTCGTCAGCAGCACGCGCATCACCGGCGACGGCGCCGAAAAGGGCGGCACGCTGCTGAGCTTCGAAACGGCGGATGCCACCGGCCAGGTCGTCGCCTTCTACAAGGACGCCGCGCAGAAAGCGGGCTACAAGATCGAAGGCGAGATGAAGATGGGCGAAATGGAGATGCTGACGGCCAAGCAAGCCGACGAAGCCGGCTTCACGCTCACCGCCAATCGCGAAGAAGGCAAGACCACGGTCAGCTTGATCGGCGGCGCCGGCAGCAATTGAACCGACCGGGGCCATCCCCGGCCGGTCCCGGTTTCCGCCAGCCCGCGTTTCGCGCGATCGGGAAGCAAATGGCACCACCATCCGCCGTCCCGGAAATCGCTGTATGACGAAATCATGGAGCGGCTGATCCGATGCCATCGCATCGGAAGCCGCTCCAGCGCGCTACCGCAGGGGCAGTTCAGGCCGCTGCGGCCATGCCTTCCAGCGCAGCGCGCACGGCGGCCACGGCATCGGCTGCCTTGGCGCCATCGGGGCCACCGCCCTGCGCCATATCGGGCCGGCCACCGCCGCCCTGCCCGCCCAGCGCCGCCACGGCTGCCTTGACGAGATCGACGGCGCTCACTTCGCCCTTCAGATCGTCGGTGACGCCGACCGCGACCGAGCCGCGCCCTTCATTGACCGCCACGAGCACCGCCACGCCCGAACCCAGGCGCTGCTTGGCTTCGTCGACCAGCCCGCGCAGGCCCTTGGGGTCGAGCCCTTCGATCACCTGGCCGATGAAGGCGCGGCCACCGACCTGTTCGGGGCCGGCATCGTCCGCTTTGGCTCCGCCGCCGCTGCCCGCCAGCGCGAGCGCCTTCTTGGCATCGGCCAGTTCGCGTTCCAGCCGCTTGCGTTCCTCGACCAGCGCCAGCACGCGCGCCGGCACCTCCTCCGGCGCGGTCTTCAGCGCGGACGCGGCTTCCTTCAGCCGATCCTCACGCCCGGTGAGCCACGTGCGCGCGGCTTCGCCGGTCAGCGCCTCGATCCGGCGAACGCCGGACGAAACCGCGCTTTCCGAAACAATCTTGAACAAGGCGATGTCGCCCAGCGCGGCGACATGGGTGCCACCGCACAATTCCACCGAATAGGATGCGTTGTCGGCCACGCCCATCGAAAGGACGCGCACCTCGTCGCCATATTTCTCGCCAAACAGCGCCATCGCGCCCGCAGCGATCGCGTCGTCGGGCGTCATCAGCCGGGTTGACACGTCCTGATTATCGCGGATGTGGCGGTTCACCTCGGCCTCGATCTCCGCAATCTCCTGCGGCCCAAGCGCCTTGGGGTGCGAGAAATCGAAACGGAAACGATCCGCCGCGACCAGGCTGCCCTTCTGCGTCACATGGCCGCCCAGATGCTTGCGCAGCGCCGCGTGCAGCAGGTGCGTGGCCGAATGGTTGGCGCGGACGCGGGCGCGATATTCCACGTCGATCGCCAGCTGCACGGCATCGCCGACATTGATCTCGCCGCCTTCGACCACCGCCTTGTGCGCGTGGATGCGGCCCAGCGGCTTGGCGGTATCGGTGACGGTGGCGAAGAAGCCGCCATCGCCCTTGATCTCGCCGATGTCGCCCATCTGGCCGCCGCTTTCGCCATAGAAAGGCGTCTGGTTGGTGACGATCATCACCTCGTCGCCGGTCTGCGCGGATTTCACCCGCTCGCCATCGCGAACGATAGCGATAACCGTCGCTTCGCCGCTATTGCTCACATAACCCGTGAACTCGGTGCCGCCGGCTTCCTCGGCAATGTCGAACCACACCTCGTCCGACGCCTTTTCGCCAGAACCCTTCCAGGCGGCGCGGGCGGCGGCCTTTTGTTCGGCCATCGCCGCGTCGAAACCGGCGCGATCGACGCCATAGCCCTGCGCGCGCAGCGCGTCCTCGGTCAGATCGTAAGGGAAGCCAAAAGTGTCATAGAGCTTGAACGCCACGGCGCCCGACAGCGTCTCGCCCGCCTGCATCGTGCCCGTCGCCTCGTCCAGCAGCTTCAGGCCGTTGGCCAGCGTCTGGCGGAAACGGGTTTCTTCCTGCTTCAGCGTTTCTTCGATCAGCGGCTGCGCGCGGACGAGTTCGGGATAGGCCGCGCCCATTTCCGCGACGAGCGCGGGGACCAGCCGATACATCAGCGGTTCGGCCGCACCGAGCAGATGGGCGTGGCGCATCGCGCGGCGCATGATGCGGCGAAGCACATAGCCGCGCCCCTCATTGGCCGGCAGCACGCCATCCGCCACCAGGAAGCCCGACGAGCGGAGATGATCGGCGATCACCCGGTGCGACGCCTTCATCGCGCCGGCCGTGTCGCTCTTGGTCAGTTCGCCCGACGCCGCGATCAGCGCCTTGAAGGTGTCGGTATCGTAATTGTCGTGCACGCCCTGCAGCACGGCGGCTACGCGTTCCAGCCCCATGCCGGTGTCGATCGAGGGGCGCGGCAGGTTGACGCGTTCTTCCTTCGTCAGCTGCTCATATTGCATGAAGACGAGGTTCCAGATCTCGACGAAGCGGTCGCCATCCTCTTCGGGGCTGCCCGGAGGGCCGCCATAGATGTGCTCGCCATGATCGTAAAAGATCTCGGAACAGGGGCCGCAGGGGCCGGTATCGCCCATCGACCAGAAATTGTCGGAGGTCGGGATGCGGATGATGCGCTGGTCGGGCAGCCCGGCGATCTTCTTCCACAGATCGAACGCCTCGTCGTCCGTGTGGTAGACGGTGACGGTCAGCTTATCCTTGGGCAGGCCCCATTCGCGCGTCAGCAGGTTCCAGGCGAGCCCGATCGCCCCTTCCTTGAAATAATCGCCGAAGGAAAAATTCCCCAGCATTTCAAAGAAGGTGTGGTGACGCGCGGTATAACCCACATTGTCCAGATCATTATGCTTGCCGCCCGCGCGGACGCATTTCTGCGACGAGGTGGCGGTGGAATAAGGCCGCGATTCCAGGCCGGTGAACACGTTCTTGAACGGCACCATGCCGGCATTGGTAAACATCAACGTCGGATCGTTGTGCGGCACCAGCGGAGATGACGGCACGATCTGGTGCCCCTCGCCACCGAAGTAGTCGAGGAAGGAGCGGCGGATGTCGTTGGTCGATGTCATGGCCGCGACTTAGTGGAGCACGGCCCGCATCTCAAGCGGAGTCGCGCCTCAGCATGAATGCAGGCTGACGAAACAGGCGCCGCCACGGTTCATCGGTCCCAATAAAATGCAGTGTCACCCCGGCAGCGGCACCAACTGGCGGTTCGGCGATTCGCGGTTTGCCGCCCTTTCGGCATCACCCCGCTCAGGGCGCCACACAGCCGAACTGGCTTTCCAGCGTCCGCAGGCGTTCGGGCGGCAATTGCGCCGCCATGCCCTTGTCGATGAAGCTCTGCTCCTCGCGGACGATGCGGAAGCTGCCATCCTGTTCCTGATGCCACATCAGATAGCCGCAATGCAGGTGGATATTGGGAAACTGGCTGCGGAAATCGGCGGCGACATACAGGCCGGGCGCCGGCGCGTCCGGCGGATCGCGATACCAGGTCAGGCGCACCACGCGGCGCTCGGCAGCCTTGCCGGATTCGGCATTGAAGCGCGCGGCTTCGGACGCGAACAGATCGGGCTTCAGATAGCTCTGCATCGACGGGCCGATCAGCGCATAGGCCCGATCGAACCGGCCGCCATCCTTGGCGGCGAAATAGGCGTAGCTCGCGTCCGTCACCTGTTGCTGGACGGCTTCGTCGGGGATGGCATTGCCCGCCTGTGCCGGCAGCGCGGCCCCCGCCAGCAGCATCAACCATTCAAGCATAAGCGTAGGGGCCTCCCACGGCGAGCGCGCGGCCATAAGCGGGGCGCGCATGGAGACGTTCCAGCCAGTCGATCAGATGCGGGCGGCTGGCGCCCAGCCCGCCGCGATGGCGCGATGCCTCGATCGGAAAGCTCATCATCACGTCAGCGGCGGTGAAGCTGTCGCAGGCGAACCAGGGCCGCGTCGCCAGTTCGCTATTCAGCCAGTCGAGATGCTGGTCCAGCATCCCCTGCACCGGCTTCAGCGCCGGCTTGCCGAGAATGCCGAGCCTGCCGATCACCAGCAGCGCGAACAGCGGCGGCATCATCGAACCTTCGGCATAATGCAGGAAGTGGCGATAGCGCAGGCAGGCATCGCGATTGCCGGGAGGCCCAAGCCGGCCATCACCCTTTTCCACCAGATATTCCACGATCGCGCCGGTTTCCGCGATCACGCGGCCCTCATCCTCGATCACCGGCGCCTTGCCGAGCGGATGGACGCGCTTCAGTTCGGGCGGGGCCAGCATCGTCTTGCGGTCGCGCTCATAGCGGACGACCTCATAAGGCAGCTCAAGCTCCTCCAGCAGCCAGAGCACGCGCTGCGACCGCGAATTTTCGAGATGATGGACGATGATCGTCATGGCCACCGGCTCCCTGCGAACGGGCCACAGAAATGCCTGTGGAACGCACGGGAAGCGAGGGATTTTTTATCGCGCCCCGCCGCCCCGGATCGCTCCGGGGCGGCGGATGCCCGATCATTCCGCCGTCTTTTTCTTGGCGGGGGCCTTCTTCGCGGCAGGCTTCTTTTCGGCCGCCGGTTTCTTCGCCGCAGCCGGTTTCTTGGCGGCGGCCGCCTTTTTCGGCGCGGCCTTCTTCTTGCCCTTGGCCGGCCCCTTGGCCGCGCGTTCGGCCAGCAACTGCACCGCCGCTTCCAGCGTCAGCGCCGATGGGTCCATGCTCTTGGGCAGCGTCGCGTTGGTCGTGCCGTCGGTGACATAGGGGCCGAAACGCCCCTCCATCAGCTTCACCTCGGCGCCCGTTTCCGGGTTCGGGCCGAACACCTGCAGCGGTTCGCGCGCGCCGCCGCGTGCCCGCCCGCCGCCGGCTGCCGCCTCGGCCAGCTTCACCACGGCCGCGTTCATGCCCGTTTCGAACACATCGTTGGTCGATGTCAGCCGCGCATATTTGCCGTCATGGGCCAGATAGGGGCCATAGCGGCCGATCGACGCGGTGATCGGCTTGCCCGTTTCCGGGTGCGCGCCCACCTCGCGCGGCAGCGACAGCAGCTTCAGTGCCCAGTCGATGCCGAAATCCTCGCCCGGCACGTCCTTCGGGATCGACGCGCGCTTGGCATCCTTGCCGTCGCCCAGCTGGACATATGGGCCGAATCGGCCGGACCGCTTGGTCACTTCCAGTCCGGTCGCCGGGTCCGCACCCAGATTGACCGGGCCGGCATCGCCGCCATCCTCGCCGCCACCCTTCTGCGCAAAGCGCCGGGTGAACTTGCATTCGGGATAGTTGGAACAGGCGATGAAGGCGCCGAAACGGCCACCGCGCAGGCTCAGCCGGCCGGCATGGCAGGCCGGGCACAGCCGCGGATCGCTGCCATCGCCCTTGTCGGGGAACAGATACGGCCCGAGGAACTCGTCCAACGCCGCCGTCACTTCGGACGGCTTCTGCTCCATCACCTCGACGGTCTTGGGCTTGAAATCGCGCCAGAAGGCTTCCAGCACCTTCTGCCATTCCGCCCGGCCGCCGGAAATATCGTCCAGGCTTTCTTCCAGCCCGGCGGTATAATCGTAGCTCACATAACGCTCGAAAAAGCGTTCAAGGAAGCTCGTCACCAGCCGCCCGCTCTCCTCGGGGATGAAGCGGTTCTTTTCTAGCGTCACATATTCGCGATCCTTCAAGGTCTGCAGGATCGACGCATATGTGGAAGGCCGCCCGATGCCGAGCTCCTCCATCTTCTTGACGAGGCTCGCTTCCGAATAACGCGGCGGCGGCTGGGTGAAATGCTGTTCGGCGGTGACGGCCTTCTTGGCCGGCGCATCGCCCTCGCCCATGCGGGGCAGGCGCTTCGAATCCTCATCGCCTTCGTCGTCGCGGCCTTCCTCGTAGAGCGCGAGATAGCCGGGGAAGAGCACGACCTGGCCAGTGGCGCGCAATGCGTGGCGTCCGGTGCCGTCGGTCAGCTCCACCGTCGTCCGCTCCAGCCGGGCAGACGCCATCTGGCTCGCCAACGCACGCTTGAAGATCAGTTCGTAGAGGCGCGCATGATCACCCGAACCAACGCGATCCTTGGAAAAGTCGGTCGGCCGGATCGCTTCGTGGGCTTCCTGCGCGTTCTTCGCCTTGGTCTGATACTGGCGCGGCTTATCCGGCACGTAGGAGCCGTCATAGCGGTTGGCGATGGCGCCACGCGCGGCGGAAATCGCGCTGCCGTCCATCTGCACGCCATCGGTACGCATGTAGGTGATCGCGCCATCCTCGTAGAGATTCTGGGCGACGCGCATGGTGTGGCTGGCCGAAAAGCCGAGCTTGCGGGCGGCTTCCTGCTGCAAGGTGGAGGTGGTGAAGGGCGGCGGCGGGTTGCGGGTAAGCGGCTTGGTTTCGACCGAGGCGACCGCGAAACGGCCAGCCTCGACATCCTTCTTCGCGGCCTCGGCATCGCCCTGGTTGCCGATCGTCAGCCGATCGATTTTCTCGCCCTTCCAGCGCACCAGCCGCGCGGCGAAGGGAACGCCATCCTGCTCCATATCGGCCGCGACCGACCAATATTCCTGCGGCTTGAAGATCTCGATCTCGCGCTCGCGGTCGACGATCAGGCGCAGCGCCACCGATTGCACGCGACCGGCCGATTTCGCGCCCGGCAGCTTGCGCCACAGCACCGGCGAAAGCGTGAAGCCCACCAGATAATCGAGCGCGCGGCGGGCGCGGTAGGCGTCGATCAGATCGACGTCCAGATCGCGCGGCTTGGCCATCGCGTCCAGCACGGCGGGCTTGGTGATCGCGTTGAAGGTCACGCGCTGCACGTCCTGCGGCAGCGCCTTCTTCTTCTTCAGCACCTCCTGCACGTGCCAGCTGATCGCTTCGCCCTCGCGATCAGGGTCGGTCGCGAGGATCAGGGTATCCGCGCCCTTGGCCTCGTCGGCAATCGCCTTCAGCTGGCGCGCCTTGTCGGCATAGGATTCCCATTCCATCGCGAAGCCGTTGTCCGGATCGACCGATCCGTCCTTGGCCGGCAGATCGCGGACATGGCCATAGGAAGCGAGCACGCGGTGGCCCGGGCCCAGATATTTTTCGATGGTCTTTGCCTTGGCGGGCGATTCGACGACGACGAGCTTCATGAGTTCAGGCTATTCCCCACATGTGTACGCGCGAGGGTGGAGAGGCACGCCGCCCTTCGTCAAGCCCGGTTCAGGCGAAGATCTCCTCCATCCGCGGTCCACGGACGCGCAGCATCACATAGATCGCAACCGCCGCATGCCAACCCGCAACCGTAAAAATTGAAGAAACAAGGTTGCCGATCAACGTGATGGCCAGGGCCGGCTCCGCCCCGCCATTGCTGAACACCACGCCGCCGATGATGCCCATCATCGCGATCACGGGCAGGAAAATCACAATCAAGGCGATCAGGATCGGCCAGAAACGCCCCCTGGTTTCCTGCCAGCTGCGCCCCAGGGATTCGATCACGCCGGTTTCCTCGCCGATCAGCACCGGCACGGCCAGCACCCAGCGAACAGCAAGGATCACCCCCGGCACGATCAGCAGGACCATGCCCAGCGTCACGCCGATATTATAGAGGATGCACACGCCCAGGATCGCCCAGAAACGCCGGGTGCGATAACCGTCCGGCATCAGATCGGCATTGGCCAGCAGGCCGGATATGATCGTATATTGGGCGAAGATCATCGCAGCGAGGCCGAGCGCGCTGCCGATCATGGAAGCCACGGCCACCGCAATCGCGGTGATCGCCACCATTTTCACATTGCCGCGCATCAGGTTGAATGTACGCGACAGGATCGCGCCGGCGTCAATGGCCTGCTCGTGCATAAGTCCCCCTCATCGCCGCCCGCCCCCGGGCAGCGACATGCAGCCTAGCGGGCAAGCCCTTGGACGCAAGCGCTTCATACATGCCCCTCCCCGCTTCCGTGATCCGTCGCCACGGGCTATGCGTGGCCGCGTGCAACTGGTCACGCCTCGCCTCACGCTCCGTCGTGCCCAATGGGATGATCGCGATGCGCTTCACGTCATCCTGTCGGATGCCCGCGCCATGCTCTATTGGTCGACGCCGCCGCATGATGCCCGCGAACAGACCGAGGAATGGCTCGCCGCGATGATCGCGGCACCGCCCGATCTCAGCGACGATTTCATCATCGTCCGCGACGGGCAGGTCATCGGCAAGGCCGGCGCATGGCGGCTCCCCGAAATCGGCTATCTGCTCCACCCCGATCATTGGGGCCAGGGCCTTGCGCGCGAAGCATTGGCCGCGTTCATCGCCCATACCTTCCGGCGCCCCGGCGTCCCGCGCCTCACTGCCGATGTCGATCCGCGCAACGCCGCGTCGCTGCGCCTGCTCGCCCGGCTGGGGTTTCACGAAACCGGCCGCGCCGAACGCACCTGGCACACCCATATCGGCTGGTGCGACAGCATCTACCTGGCGCTCGACGCCGATGATTGGAACCATGCCCCCTAAGCCGCATTGAGCCCCTTATCGTCCGTCAGGGAGGGTTCCGATGTCCGTACCCAGCAAGGCCGAACGCAGCCTGCTCAGCCATGAAGACCATGAAATCGTCGCCAAGACGCATCATCCGTCGATCTACGAACTGAGCCGCGATGAACTGCATGATCTGCGCAAACGGCTGCGCGATCTGCGCGATCGCGAACGCACGCTCGTCCGCCAGAAGATCCGCGAAATTCGCGGCAAGGTGGAAGAACGCGGCGGCAGCTTTCCCGGAACCGCGGAACATCCCGCCAAGCGCAAACAGGTCTTCGCCAACGCGCTGAAGCGCCTCAACCGCGAATTCAGCCGCATCAGGAAAATCGACGCGCGGCAGGCGCTTACCGATGCCGCGCAACGCGCGCTCGCCTTCCGCAAGGCGGGTGAGGAGATCCTCAACCGCCCAACCAACACGCCCACCGCATCCAAGGGCGCGAAGGCCAAGCCCAGCAAGCGCAGCCGCAGCCATGTGCCGGGCAGTCAGGTCGGCAGCGTATCGCAGGCGACCAAGAAGGCGCAGGCCGCGAAGGACAAGCGCGCCGCCGCCAAGGCTTGACCCTCGCGCCTTGCGTCCTAAATAGGCGCCGAGCGAGGCCACGTCCTCCCCCATCTTTCCAACATGGGTACAAGTCCGGGACGGCCCGGCTCTTTATTGGAGAGCCGATTCATGGCTTGGGTTTATCTTGGTATCGCCGGTCTGCTGGAAGTCGTCTGGGCTTTCGCGATGAAGCAGTCCGATGGGTTCAGCCGCCTCGTTCCGTCGATCGTCACCATCGTCACGATGATCGCCAGCTTCGCCTTGCTGTCCTTCTCGATGAAGTCGCTGCCGCTCGGCACCGCCTACACCGTATGGACGGGCATCGGCGCGGTCGGCGCCTTCGTCGTCGGCATCGTCGTGCTCGGCGAATCGATCAGCCCGATGCGGATCGCCGCCGCGCTGCTGATCGTCTCGGGCCTCGTGATGATGAAGCTGTCGGCGGCCTGACGCTACGCCAGGCTCACGCGCCCGCCCGCCTGCCGTTCCAGCCGCCCGGCGAGCTCGAGTTCGAGCAGCACGGTCTGGACGATGGCGGGCGCCAGCCCCGACAGGCGGATGATCTCGTCCACCGGCACCGCCACCGGGCCAAGCAGATCCGTCACCGCGCGACGATCCGCCTCGCCGGCGTCGGGTGAAACCGGGGCCCGCGCAAAGCGCTGCGGCGGCGCCGCGACACCCATGGCGATCGGCCGCAGCGCCTCCATGATGTCCGCTGCGGACTGGATCAACGTTGCGCCCTCGCGGATCAGCATGTTGCAGCCCTGCGCGCGCGGGTCGAGCGGCGATCCCGGCACCGCCATCACCTCGCGTCCGCTGTCGGCGGCCAAGCGGGCGGTGATCAGCGATCCCGATTTGGGCGCGGCTTCCACCACCACGGTTCCGGCGCTCAGCCCGGCGATGACGCGGTTGCGATAGGGGAAATGCCGCGCGCGCGGTTCGGTGCCGGGCGGCTGTTCGGCCATCAACACCCCGCGCTCGGCGATCGCCTCCTGCAACTCGGCATTTTCGGGCGGATAGACGATGTCGATGCCACCGGCGATCACCCCCACGGTGCCGCCGTCGAGCGATCCGGCATGGGCGGCCGCGTCGATCCCGCGTGCGAGCCCCGACACCACTGTCACCCCCGCCTCGCTCAGTTCGCGGGCGAGTTGCCGGGCAAAGCGTATCGCGACCGCCGATGCGTTGCGCGCGCCGACCATCGCCACCAGCGGCCGATCCAGCAGGCGCAACTGCCCCCGCACGATCAGCACCGGTGGCGCGGTTTCGATCTCGGCGAGCGCGCGGGGATACAGGCCGATGCCCCGGAACAGATAGCGTGCGCCAAGCGCGGCGACACGGGTCACCTCGCGCTCCACATCGCTCAGGCTGGCGATGCGGATCTCGCGCCCGCCGCCCCGCCGCGCGAGTTCGGGCAGCGCATCGAGCGCCGCCTGCGGATCGCCAAAGCGCAGCAACAACTGGTGATAGGTAACGGGACCGATATTGGCGGATCGGATCAGCCGCAGCCGGGCGATGCGATCCGCGTCCTGCGCGGGAAGGTCGCGCCCGTCAGCCAACCGATTTGGATTTCGCGCCGATGCGCGGTTCGGTGCCGGCCAAGAGCCGCGCGATATTGCCGCGATGCTTCCACAACACCATCAACGCGAAGGCCAGGAACAGCAGCACCAGCGGATAATTCCCCATCAGCGCCGCCACCACCGGCGGGGCCAGCGCCGCCGCCATGCCGCCGAGCGAGGAATAACGCGTGATCAGCGCCGTGCCGATCCACACCACCGCGAAGGCCAGCCCCGCGGGCCACAGCAAAGCGAGCGCGATGCCCAGCAAAGTGGCCACGCCCTTGCCGCCATTAAAGCCCAGCCACACCGGATAAAGATGGCCGAAAAACGCGCCCACGGCCGCCACCGGTGCAAGGTCCGGCCCCACCTGAGCCGCGATCAGCACCGCCACCGCGCCCTTGGCGCCGTCCAGCAGCAGCGTCAGCGCCGCCAGCCCCTTGCGCCCGGTGCGCAGCACGTTGGTCGCACCGATATTGCCCGATCCGATGCTGCGCAGATCGCCCGCGCCGGCGGCGCGCGTCAGCAGCACGCCGAACGGAACCGATCCCAGCAAATATCCGCCGACCAGCGCGATCAGCGGCCAAACCCAATTCTCAAGAACCACAATGCCACCCTGTCATCATGGGATGACCATAAAGACTGTCACGACAACCGCAATCGTCCAGGTGGACGAGCTAAAGGCGGTTCAGGGCATTTTCGCCGGCCCGGCCACTGCGCTATGGCCGGGCCATGAGCGACAACCGGCCCATCCTCTTCTTCGATTCGGGCGTGGGCGGACTGTCCGTCCTCGCGCCCACCCGCCTGCTCCTGCCCAACGCGCCGATCGTCTATGCCGCGGATAATGGCGGATTTCCCTATGGCACCAAGAGCGAGGCGGAAATCGCCGCGCGCGTGCCGGCGCTGCTCGGCCGTCTGGTCGAACGCTATCATCCCCGGCTGGTGGTGATCGCGTGCAACACTGCCTCGACGATCGCGCTGGGTGCCGTCCGCGCCGCGCTTGATCTGCCGGTCGTCGGCACTGTCCCCGCCATCAAACCCGCCGCCGCGCAATCCTCGGCCCGCGCGATCGGCGTTCTCGGCACCAATGCCACCGTGCGCCAACCTTATGTCGACGATCTGTCCGCCCGCTTCGCCGCCGATTGCCTGGTGCTGCGCCATGGATCGGCCCGGCTGGTCGAACTGGCCGAAGCACGCCTGCGCGGCGAAGCGACCGATCCCGCCGATTATGCCACCGTGATGGCCGGCCTGCTCGATCAGCCCGGCGGCGACCGCATCGACACCATCGTGCTTGCCTGCACCCATTTTCCGCTGGTCGAGGCCGAACTCGCCGCTGCCAGCCCCCGCCCGCTCAGCTTCGTCCATGGCGGCGACGGCATCGCCCGGCGGATCGCCTTCCTTACCGAAGGGCAGCAATGGCCCGCCAACCCCGCCCCCGGCATCGCGCTCTTCACCGCGCCCTTCGACGTGCCCCCCGGCCTCACCGCCGGCCTGCGCGATTACGGGCTGGACGAGATCCATTTCCTCTAGGCGGCCTGGACCCGGCCGCCTTCATGGCCGCCAAAGTAAACCCGCGTCCGATCCGCGAATGCGGCGCGGTTGACGCTGTTGCACAGCGATCGCCATATATCTTTACGAAGTTCAACATTCACAACCACCGCAGTTGACAATATGCGGAGACCGGAGGGGATATGACGGCGAAGGTGCCCGATCGCGACACGATGGTTGCGGAGGCGAAGGCGAAGGCGGGGCTCGACGATTTTGGCGACACCTGGTTCTTCGCGCATATCGATGCGCTGATCCCGGCGCTGAACGGCGAAGCGAAGCTGAGCGAGGCAGGCGCTGCCTATGCCCGCGAAACCATCGTCACCTCGCTGGTCAACCGGCTGCGTTTTGTCGAGATGTTCAAGCAGCATCCCGAAATCAATGACGAGAAGGTGGAAGTCGCCGCCGTCGTCGCCGGTCTGCCGCGCACCGGCAGCACCATGCTCCACCGCATGCTCGCCGCCGCCCCCGGCATGACGGGCTGTCGCTGGTACGAAACCAAGAATTACGTCCCCTTCCCGGGCGAGGAACGCGGCAATCCCGAACCGCGCCGCGCCGAGGCGAAGGTGCTGCTGGACTATATGTGCCAGGCGATCCCCGAACTGATGTCGATCCACCCGATGGATATCGACCAGCCCGACGAAGAACTGATCATCATGGGCCAGCTCTTCTCGTCGACGATGATCGAGGGCACCTTCTTCGTCCCCAGCTTCGCGCGCTGGCTGATGGAACATGATCGCATCCAGGTCTATCGCGATCTCAAGCAGATCCTGAAGCTGCTCCAGTGGAGCGACCCCAGCCGCAAGGGCGCCAAGTGGGTGCTCAAGACGCCGGGCCACCTGATGGGCCTCGATGGCGTGATTGAGGTGTTCCCCGAAGCCAAGATCGTGATGACGCACCGCGATCCGGTGCAGACGGTGCCGTCTTATTCCAGCATGATGGCCAACCTTTACAGCATGGTATCGGACAGCATCACCAAGGAAGAGGTGGGCGCCGTCTGGATCGATCGCCTTGCCGAACTGCTCAACACGTTCGTTGCCGAGCGCGAGAAGGTGAAGGGCCGCAACTTCATCGACGTGCGCTACACCGATCAGCTTTCGAAGCCGGTCGAAGTGGGCCGCTCCGTGCTCGAACAGGCGGGCATCACCGTCACGCCCGAAATCGAAGCCGGCATGGCCGAATGGATCGAAGCCAATAAGCGCGAGGATCGCGCGCCGCACAAATATACGCTGGAAGATTTCGGTCTCAGCCGCGCGCAAGTGGAGGAAAAGTTCCGCGCCTATCGCGAGGCTTTCCTGGAAAAAGCGCCTGCCTGAACGGCTTGCGAGGTAAAATCGAAGGCGCCGGCTCCCCATCGAAACCGGCGCCTTTGTATTTGCCGCGCGGTGCGCTCAAGCCCGGGTCGGCGGCCCCGCCCCATCCAGCACCCACGGATGCCCCGCCGGAAGCTCCAGCAATTCGATGACATTGCCTTCGGGGTCCGCGCCATAGATGCCGCGCATCCCGTCCTCATGGCCCGGCCGATCGGCGACGAAGGTCATGCCTTCCGCCTTCAACCGCTCGAACTCGCGGTCCATATCCTCCACGATCACGCAGAAATGGGTGTAGCCCCGATCATTCGGCCGCAACGGCGGCATGTCGCGCGCGGGCGGCGCGGCATATTCGAACAGTTCGAGGAAGGACGCACCGGCGCGGAACATGGCCACCCGTCCCTTCGATCCCGGCACGCCGAGCACGCGATCATAATCGGGATTGTCGGCCCAGGCGAAGGCGCCCGGCATCTCCTCGAAACCGAAGGCACGGCGGTAGAAATCGGCCATCCGCTCGAAATCGGCAACATTGATGGCGACGTGGTGGATTCCCCGGATCATGGCGCCAGCCTAACCCGGCCACCCGCCATCCGGCATCTCCAAAGGCTTCTGCATTCGGGCCGCGGCGTTCCGCGCGGCCGCATCGTCAGTCGATCGCCGGCAGCGTGAAGGTGAAGCGCGCGCCCTGCCCGGCGGCGCTTTCCACCGTCAGGTCGCCCCCCATCGCCCGCGCCAGCCGCCGTGCGATATAGAGGCCAAGGCCGGTGCCCGCGCCGTCGCCGGGCTGCAACCGTTCGAACTTCTCGAAGATGCGGGCCTGATCCTCGGTCGCAATGCCGCGCCCCTGATCGGCGACGATAATCGCGGCATAATGGCCCTGCCGCTCGCAGCGCAACCAGACCGATCCGCCATCCGGCGAATGGCGCACGGCATTGCCGACGATGTTCACCAGCACCTGCAGGGCACGGCGGAAATCGCCCTGGGCGCCCAGCGACTCCGCCGATCCCGGCCGGTCGATACGGATGCCGCGATCCGCCGCCTTGACGCCGCACAGCACCGCGGCACGGCGCGCCAGCTCACACAGGTCGAGCCGTTCGATCATCGGCGTAAAGTCCGGCCGTTCGATCGCCTGCAGGTCGACCAGATCGTCGACCAGCGCCAGCAGATGCCGCCCGGCCGCCGCGATATCGGCGGCATAATTGGCATAATCGCGCCGCAACGGGCCATCGGCCTGTGTGCGAATATGCTCCGCGCCGGAAATGATCCGGTCCAGCGGAGCACGCAGCGCCGCGTCCAGCCGTCGGCCAAAGGCATCCGCCTGGCCGATGTCGATGCTGGTGCCGCCGCTGTCGCGGACCGCCATCAGCGCCGGCGCCTCCGGCGGCGCGATCGCCACCGCCGCGCCGCGCAGGCCGGCAAAGCGCCCGGCAGCATCGAAGATCGGCACCGCCGAAAGCCGCACCTTGCCACCCCCGTCGCGCAGATCGCCTTCCTGATCGTCGAACCGGCGTTGCGACGCCATGGCGTCAAGGATGGGCAGCATCCCGCGATCATCCTCGTGCAGCGTCAACAGCTTGGTCAGGGGTTGGCCCAGCAGCGATTCGCGCCAAGGCACCACCCCCGGCGACAGCGCGGTCAGCTTCAGGGCTTCGTCGGTTTCCCACAGCCAGTCCGCCGACGCGCGGATGAAGTCATGCTCGCGGTCGATCGTCGCCGCCGGAAAGGCATCGCCAGCCGCTCGCTCCGTCCAGCCGGCGATCGCCAGCGCGATGCCCTCGCCATGCGGTTCGGCACGGACCCATAATTCGATATCGGCATCGCCATCCGCCGCGATCACGCCGCGCGACACCACGATCCCCAGCCGTCGCGCCAGCCGGGCGACGCTCGCCAGTTGCGGCACGGCGATCACTCCGCCGGCCGCCCCGCCCGCGCGTGCATGCAGCGCCTCCAGCGCCGCATCCGCCTCGACCAGCCGGAAATCGCGGTCGAGCCGGCCATGCACCGGTGCCATCATCCGCGCAGACCCGTATTGAGATCGTCGATCGCGTTGCGGAAGGCCGGGTCCAGCCGCCACGGCCGCAACGTCTCCTCGGCCCGGCCGCGATCGAGCGCCATGAAGGCTTCCACCCGGCCGGCCGCCGTTTCGGGATCCATGTCGCTCGGCACGCAGCGGAACAGGATGTCGGCGGCGGTCGCGGTATCCATGCCGATCGCGCTCAGCAGCACCGCCAGCCGGCTGCCATCGGCGTCGAACAGCATGTCCCACGCCACGCCGAATTCGATGCCCGCACGCAATGCCAGCGCGGCCACCGTCAATGCCACGCGGCCTTCGCCCAGCGCGCGGCCGATCAGCGCATCGGACAGCCGGCCATCGGCGCGCAACAGCAGCGCCAGCGCGATCGCCCGGCCTTCCAGCGTCGCGCTTTCATCATATCCCGCCAGCAACGCCTGCGCGGCCGCGCCCACCTCGCGATCGGCGGTCGCCGGGTCCAGCCGGCCGATTTCGATCATGTAACGGCGCAGGCAAGCCGCCACCCGCCAGATCAGCCGGTGCTGCACCTCAGCCGGCAGATCGGTGCGGGCCAGCACGGGATCCTGAAAACGGTCGATCCGCCGGCTTTCCGCCACGATCATCGCCATCGCCGCTTCGGCGATCGCCGGTTCGGCATCGTCCACCAGCATGTCGATCAACGGCGGTTCGGGGGCGAATTCGGCCACGCGCGCGGCCGCCAGCCTCAACGCGATGCTCAGCCGGTGCTCCTCGGCCCGACGCAGCACCAGCCCCACCAGTTCGGCGTCGCGCAACATGCCGGCATGTTCGATCATCGGCGCCGCGATCGGCGTCGCGCCGGCGGTCAGTGCGGTCGCCAGCACCGCGTCGCGCGTCTCGATGCGCTGGCCGATGCGGTCACGCAGGTCATCTTCCACCGTCGCCACCAACCGCTGCAGCAGGTTCGCCGCCGCCGCACGCTCGATATCGCGCAGCCGCCGCCCATCCGGCAGGAACAGGTCGATCAGCGCCAGCCGCACACGCTCGCGCCCCGCCGCCTGCGCACGCGCGGCGTCGCCCAGCAGGCGCTCGGCGCTGTCGATCGGTTCCGGAACAAAGGCGACCATTGCCATAATCTAGGGCCATGCGGTTAAGGTCGGCTAAACGAAGATTGTTCCATCGCATCCGTCATTTGGCAGCGATGAAGTGATGATCCGGCCGTCCCTCAGGCCGGTGGTGGCGCTGTCCGCCCCATCACCCGGTCGGCCACCTCGCGCTGGACGGCCGCGAAGGACGCGACCGCATAAAGCGCCAATCCGGCCAGCCCCGCCGCCCAATGGCCGATCAGCGCAAAGGGCGTCATCGCCCAGATCAACGCATCCAGGCTGGCAATCCACAATGGCGGCGAGCCGCCGGGCAACGCCCGCAATATCCGCTGCTCCCCAGCCAACGCCGCCATGCCGCCCAGCAATATGGCGGTCACCAGCGCCATGCCCCAGCCCGCTTCGGTGGCAACTCCATAGGTCAGCACCAGCAAGGCGGCCGTCGCCGCGATTGTCCGCGCGATCAGGAAACCGCGCGCCCAACGCAGGGGCGAAAGGCGCGCGCCGGCCAGGCGTTCGGCCACCGCCGCGATCGGGCCGGAAAACATCAGTGCGCCCTGCCCCGCCAACCGCCAGTCGACCGCGAAGAAGATGCCGGCGATCACCGCCGCCGTCACCGCCGCGACCGCGAACCACACCGGATCGGTGCCCCGCCGCAGCAAGGGCGGCGCGACAAGCTTTTCGATTCGGGGGAAGATATGGCGCCACGGCCAGTCCCGCCCCCGCGGGCGCGCGCCGGACAACATGTCCCGGTCATAGCCAGCCAGACAGGCCACGCCGTCGGCCAGCAACGGCGCTTTGCCGCGCTGCCGGCCATTGCCTGCCATTGCGTCCAGCCGCTCGGCACCGCCCTGCACGGCGCGGCGCAGCAGCGTCGATTCGAGGTCCCAGTCGCCCAGCATCGCCGCCGTGCCGCGCAGCAATCCGCCGTCGATCAGCATCAGCCCGCCCCAGCGCGCCGTGGCGTCCATCCGCTCGAAGGTCGCCAGTTCGGGTTCGTCGGGCACGGTCAGCAGCGTTGGTGCGCGCGTTTCCGCCATCCGCTCGACCAGCCGGGGCGGCGCCAGGCAGCCATCGCCGAACACCAGCAGCTTTTCTTCCGGGTGGATGCGGTCCGCCGCGTCAGCGATGTCGCGGGTGATATCCACCCGCAGGCCCGCGCGCCGCAGCCGTTCGGCCGCCGCCGCCAGCGCCACCGGCACGCGTTCGGCCAGGATCAGGATCTGCTCGGCGCCGGCAAAGGCCGCCAGCCGCGCCTGATGCTCGACAAGCGTGCGGCCGGCCAGCGGCAGGGTCGCACGCAGCCCTTCCGTTTCCTCTTCCGCCAGCTTGTAAGCCGATATCAGCGCCGCCAGCGCCACGCTTCGTCCCCCGATCGCATCGGCTCATGCGATAGGCCGGTCAGCCGCAGGATGCAAAGGGACAGGACGGCGAATGGCGCATTTGCCGCGCCGGAAATGCGCGGGCGTCAGGCCGCGAAGCTGTCGATCGCGCGGCGGATCGCGGCCAGCATCGTGGCGTCACCGGGCACGCCGCCCACCGCCCGCTCGGCAAGCGTCATCAGCTGCACCGCGCCGAAGCTCGCCGCCAGCCCCTGCAGGCGCATCGCCGCCACGCGCCATTCGGACGCGCCGACGGCACGGTCGAGCGCATCGGCATGGCCCCGCGCGCTGGCAAGGAACACGCTGCGAAGCTCGGTCACCAGGGCGGGGTCATCCCCCACGGCGGCGGCGAGCGCGGTTTCAAGGGCGCCGGGATCGTACATCATGCCCGCAAGTCTCGCACGATGATGTTAACAGGGGGTTTCGCCGGCCCTTCCGCGCGGCGGGAAAGCTGATAAACAATGTCCATGAACCAGGGGGCCCGATCCACCGATCAATGGCGTGAGCACCGCGCGCTGCTCGAAGCCATTTCACGCAATCGTGAAGAATCCGGCGCGGTCGAACCGCCTCCCCAGCCCGAACCGGAACCGGCTTCGGCCCCTTCGCTCCCGCCGCCACCACCGCTCCAGATGGTCGAGGAAGCCGCCGATCTCGGCACGCCGAAGCGCGACATGGTCGCCGGCGCGCTCTTCCTGATCGTCGCAGCCGCGTGGATCGCCGCCGTCGCCGCCAGCCTGGAAGCGGAAGGCACCCCGCTCACCAGCGTCACCGCGCTCGTTTCGCTCGCCTGCGGCCCGCTCGCACTGCTCGGCGTGCTGTTCCTCGTCCTCCAGCGCACCAGCCGCCGTGAAGCCCGGCGCTTCGCCCAGACCGCGCAGGCGATGCGCGCCGAAGCCGCCAATCTCGAACATGTCGTCGGCCTGATGACCGATCGGATCGCCGAAAATCGCCGCGCGCTTGCCGATCAGGCGCAACAGTTGCTGTCGCTGGGCGAAGATTCGTCGATGCGGCTCGGCGAAATCGCATCGGCCATGGCGCGCGAGACGAAGGCGCTCCGCGTCGAATCGGATCATCTGGAAACGGCGGCCGAAATCGCGCGCAGCGATCTCGGCGTGCTGATCGACGATCTGCCCCGTGTCGACGAACAGGTGCGTGGCATCATCCAGCGCCTGCGCGATACGGCCGGTGAGGCGGATGGCCGCATGGTCGCGCTCACCGATCAGCTTTCGGCGCTCGCCGAACAGGGCGAAAAGGCCGATGCCGTCGCCTCGGGCGCCGCGCAGCAACTCGCCACCCACATCGCCACCATGCGCGAACATGGCGCGCGTGCCGATGAACAGGTCGGCGGCGCGGCACAGGCGCTCGCCCACCGCGTCGATGAAATCGGCCAGCGCATCGATACGCTGTCCGCCCGCCTCGCCACGCAGGATCAGGCGAGCCAGAGCGTGCTGCACGGCCTCGATCGCTCGCTCGACGATATCGAGGCGCGCTTCGCCGAATTCGGCAATCGCAGCGGCGAATCCACCCGCCAGCTAACCGATGCGCTCGCGGCGCTGCGCGAACAGAGCGAAGGCCTTACCGGCCGCCTCGCCGAAGCAGCCCCCGCCACCGAGGCGCTGGTCGAACGCGCCGCCGCGCTCAAGGCCGCTCTCGATGCCAGCACCACCGGCATCGGCGACTATATTCCCGCGGCGCTCGCCGGTATCGAGGCGCAGGCCGGCCGCAGCCATAGCGCGATCGCCGCACTCGTGCCCGAAGCCAATGCGCTCGAACGCGCGGTCGCGATCGCCACCGCAAACATCACCGACGCCGAAAAGGCGATCGCCGCTCAGCGTGCGTCGATCGAAGCGATGCAGGCCGCAGCGGCCGAACGGCTCGCCGAAATCACCCGCCAGTCGGCCGATCTGCGGGCGAGCATCGCCGAGGCCGAGGAAAGCGCGCGCACTTTGGCCGACAAGGCCGGGCCGCAGCTCGTCGATGCGCTGCTCCGCGTCCGCGAAACCGCCGTGCAGGCGGCCGATCGCGCCCGCGAAACGCTGGGCATCGTCATCCCCAACGCCGCCGCCAGCCTCGGCAATGCCAGCCGCGAAGCAATCGAAACGGCGATCAACGAAACGCTCGCCGCGCGCCTGGGCGAAATCAGCGCAACGGCCGAACGCGCGGTCGCCGCCGCCACCTCGGCGGGTGAACGGCTCCAGCAGCAGCTCCTCACCATCAAGGATACCGCCGCCACCGTCGACGCCCGGATCGATGAAGTGCGCGCGCAGGTGAGCGACCATGACGAGGAAGGCTTTTCGCGCCGTGTCGCCCTGCTTGTCGAATCGCTAAATTCCGCCGCGATCGACGTCACCAAGATCCTGTCGAACGATGTGACCGACACCGCCTGGACATCCTATCTGAAGGGCGATCGCAGCGTCTTCACCCGCCGCGCCGTCCGCCTCGTGGAAGCCGCCGAATCCAAGGAAATCGCGCGCCATTATGAGGAAGAGCCCGAGTTCCGCGAGCAGGTGAACCGCTACGTCCACGATTTCGAAGCGATGCTGCGGCGCGTCCTCGCCACGCGCGATGGCGCTCCGCTCAGCGTCACCTTGCTTTCGTCCGACATGGGCAAGCTCTACGTCGCGCTCGCCCAGGCCATCGAACGGCTGCGCACCTAAGCGCGCCGCGCGCAACGCTTGTCCGCCGCCCGCGTTTCGCCGATCACCGATGATGGGCGAGAGGCGATCGGCATGCAGATCCACGAAAGCTCGAAAGGCTATCACGGTGCGGCGCGCGACTATGTCGCCGGCCGGCCGGATTATCCGGCCGAAGCGGTCGATTGGCTCCGCGACGTCATCGGCGCCAGACCGGACCGCACCGTGTTGGAAGTCGGCGCGGGCACCGGCAAGTTCATCCCCACGCTTCAGGCCTGCGGCAGCACGATCGTCGCGCTCGAACCGATTGACGAGATGCGCGCGCAGATCGTCCGTGATCATCCCGAAATCGCCACGCTGGCGGGCACCGCCGATGCCATCCCGCTTGGCGACGGCGCGGTCGACGCCATCGTCTGCGCCCAGGCCTTTCATTGGTTCGCTACCCCCGCCGCGCTGGCCGAAATGCGTCGCGTGCTATCACCCGGCGGCATGCTGGGGCTAATCTGGAATGGGCGCGACGAACGCGTGCCGTGGGTCGCCGCTTTGTCCACCATCACCAACCGCTATGAAGGCGATACGCCCCGTTATCGCACCGGCGCGTGGCGCCAAGCCTTCCCCGCCCCCGGCTTCACCGTCGTCGGCGAACGCCATGTCGGCCACATCCACGCCGGCACGGCCGAACAGGTCGTGCTCCAGCGCACCCTTTCGGTCAGCTTCATCGCCGCGCTTCCCGCCGAAGATCGTCAGCAGGTGGAGCGCGAGGTGCGGGCGCTGATCGCGCGCACGCCCGAACTTGCCGGCGGCCGCGACGTCGCTTTCCCTTATGAAACGAGCATGTTCGCCTGGCGAGCGGTGTAAATCCCGTTCAGCCCGCCGGCTGGTCGCGCCCCGCCGGCTCGGCGCAGGAAAGCACCATTTCCTCCGCCTCCACCGGGTCGGTCTGCGGCATCATGCGCAGCTCGCGCCATTTGCCGAAGCGATAATAAGCCACCGTCATGATCAGCGTCGCGATCGCGCCGGCATTATAGCTCCACCAGATTGCGTCCGCGCCGATCCTCGGCTGGAACATGGATGCGATGCCAAGCCGAACCGGGAAGAAGGCGATGATCAGGATGATCAGCGGCACCATCACCGCGCCGTTGGCGCGCACCACGGCGGATAGCACGGCGGTGATGCCGAACAGGATAAAGCCCCAGCTGACGATCAGGTTCATGTGGCGCCCCACCGCCATGGCGTGCCCGTCATTGCCAAGGAACAGCGACAGCGCCTGCCGGTCGATCGCCAGCAGCAGCAGCACCGCGCCGCCGGTCATCGCGATGTTGATCGCCACGCCCGCGCGCGTCACCTGCCCCACCCGATCCCAGCGATTGGCACCAATATTCTGCGCCGCCATCGCGCTCACCGCAGCCCCCAGCGCCATCGCCGGCATCTGGATATAGGTCCATAGCTGGTTTGCCGCGCCATAAGCCGCGGTCACGGCCGCGCCCTCGCGATTGACCAGCCCGATCATCGCCAGCGCCGAAACTGAAACGACCAGCATCTGCAGGCCCATCGGCACGCCCTTGCGGACGATCGTCCCCATCAGCGCCGGCGTCGGCAGCAGATAGCCTATCTCCCGTCCGCGCAGCCGCAACGGCAGGTCGCGCGCGTAGATATAGGCCACCAGCGCGACAAGGCTCACGATATTGGCGATCAAAGATGCCGTCGCCGCGCCCTGAATGCCCATTTCCGGCGCCGGGCCCAGCCCCAGGATCAGCACCGGGTTCAGCGCCACATCGATCACGGCGGCCAGGATCATGAACCACAATGGCGTCATCGAATCGCCCGATCCGCGCAGCCCCATGGTCAGCAGCACGACAATCATGCTGAACGGCAGGGCGACGAACATGACGCGCAGATAGGCCAGCGCCAGTTCGAACACCTCGGGCGGCGTGCTCAGCAGGTGCAGCAAAGCGGGCGACCACAAATAGCCGGCCATGGCGACCAGCGTCGCGCTCACCGCGATCATGCCGGTGGTCGTTCCCATCACCCGGCGGGCGCCATCCACGTCATGCGCGCCGAAGCTCTGGCCGATCAGGATCGTCGCCGCCATGCCGAAGCCGAATACGGCGGCAAACATCAGGAACATCACGAGATTGGCGTTGGCGGTGGCAGCCAGCGCCGCCTCACCCAGAAACTGCCCCACCCAGACCGCGTTGATCGATCCGTTCAGCGATTGCAGCACGCTCGATCCCAGCGTCGGCAGCGCGAACAGCAGCAGCGTTCGCGCAATCGGTCCGGTCGTCAGGTCGCGCCCGGGGCGTGTCGCCATGGTCTGTTCTCCGTCCCCCACCGGCGGATGCCGGGTCAGACGTCTCTAGCCGCTTGGCGCGCCCCGGCAAGCGCGGATCGCGGCCCGCTCCTGACGCTGGCCGCATTCATGGCCGCATCATTCACGTCCGGCCCGCGTCGGCGACGGCCCCACCCGAAGGGCGGGTGCCGCCGACGCGGGATCAACGCGCCTGTAGGGTCAGAACGCTTCCACCGGCAGCGCCATCAGGCTTTCCGCCCCGCCCTCGATCTTGCGGCGCAACGCGCCGGCATCGGGCAGGATGCGTTCGCCATAGAAGCGCGCCGTCACCAGTTTCGCTTCGTGAAACGCCTTGTCGTCGGTGCCGGCGGCCAGCGCGGCGGCCGATGCGCGGCCCATCTTCAGCCACATCCAGCCCAGCGAAACCACGCCCATCAGCGTCATATAGCTATAGGCCGCGGCGCCGGCATTTTCGGGGTTGGCCATGCCGTTCTGCATCAGCCACATGCTCGCCGCCTGCAATTCGCCCAGCGCCTTTTCCTGCCGGGCGGCAAGATCGGCGGTTTCGGGCGTCGCCTTGGCGGCAGCGATTTCCTCGCCGATCATCGCGAACAGCGCCATCACCGCGCGGCCACCGTTCATCGGCAGCTTGCGGCCGACAAGATCCATCGCCTGCACGCCATTGGTGCCTTCATAGATCTGCGAGATGCGGGCATCGCGCACATATTGCTCCATCCCCCATTCGCGGATGTAGCCGTGGCCGCCATAAACCTGCTGCGATTTGGTCGCGATCTCATAGCCGAGATCGGTGGTGTAGCCCTTGATCACCGGCGTCAGCAGCGAAATCAGGTCGTCGGCCTTCTGCCGCTCCTCCTCGGTCTGCGCATGGTGTGCAAGGTCAACCTGCAGGCCGCCCCACATGCACAGCGCGCGCGCGCCTTCCAGGCACGCCTTGCTCTCCATCAACATGCGGCGGACATCGGGGTGCACGAACAGCGGGTCGGCCTTCTGGTCCGGCTCCTTCGGGCCGGTCAGCGCGCGGCCCTGGCGGCGGTCCTTGGCATATTGCACGGCGTTCTGATAGGCGACCTCGCCCACCGCCAGCCCCTGCAGGCCCACGCCCAGCCGCGCGGCATTCATCATGATGAACATCGCGGCCAGGCCCTTATTCTCCTCGCCGACCAAAAAGCCCGTCGCCCCGTCATAATTCATCACGCAGGTCGAATTGCCGTGGATGCCCATCTTCTCCTCGATCGAGCCGCAGGAGACGGCGTTGCGCGCACCCAGCGATCCATCGGCATTCACCATGAACTTGGGCACGATGAACAGGCTGATGCCCTTCACATTGTCCGGCGCGCCGGCCACCTTGGCCAGCACCAGGTGGATGATGTTCTCGGTCAGGTCATGCTCGCCCGACGAAATGAAGATCTTGGTGCCGCTGATCTTGTAACTGCCGTCGCCCTGCGGCTCGGCCTTGGTGCGGATCAGGCCCAGATCGGTGCCGCAATGCGGCTCCGTCAGGTTCATCGTGCCGCCCCATTCGCCGGCGATCATCTTCGGCGTATAGAGCGCCTTCTGCTCCTGCGATCCCTTGGCCAGGATCGCCGCCGTCGCGCCCATCGTCAGGCCGTTATACATGGCGAACGCCATGTTGGAGCTGATCAGATATTCCTCGAACGCGGTGGCGATGACATGGGGCATCCCCTGCCCGCCAAATTCGGTCGGCCCGGTCAGCGTCGGCCAGCCCGCCTCGCGGAACGCGTCATAGGCCGCCTTGAAGCCGGTCGGCGTCGTCACGCTGCCGTCGGCATGGCGGGTGCAACCTTCGCGGTCGCCCACCTGATTGAGCGGGAACAGCACTTCCTCGCAGAATTTCGCGCCCTCGCTCAGCACGGCATCCACCATGTCGGCCGACGCGCTCTCGAAGCCCGGCAGGTTGGAATAGCGGTCGAGGCCGACAACGGCATCGAGCACGAAGCGGGTATCGCGCACCGGCGCGGAATAGATCGGCATTGGTCAGGCTCCTCGGAAGGGTCGGACGGCCATGTTGGGGCCATGGGGGGTCAGACGGCGGGGATCTTCGTCCCCTTCTTCAGCGTCGCGATGAACGTCTCCAGTTCGGCGATGGCTGCATCGATGTCGTCGCGCTGGCTCTGCAGGTTGGCGATCTTCTGCTGGCACCGTTCAGTCGTCACGCGGCGCTGTTCGGCCCGCTCGGGATCGGCATCGTAAAGGTCGATCATCTCGCGAATATCGGCCAGGCTGAAGCCGACGCGCTTGCCGCGCAGGATCCAGGCGAGCCGCGCGCGATCGCGCTTCGAATAGACCCGCGCCAGGCCGACGCGCTCGGGCGCGATCAGCCCTTCATCTTCGTAAAAGCGCAACGCGCGCGCCGTTACCCCGAATTCCTCGGACAGGTCCGAGATGGTATAGGAGTGGCGGTTCTGGGCGTCGGGCGTGTCGATCGTCGCATGAGCAGGCATGGCGGCGATGGTAGTTTACGCTCACGTCAACGTCAATCGGCCGCCTTTCGGAAAATGCAGGCGCGCGCTATCCATCCGCGCCCGCTGTCACGCAGCTGTAACGCCATTGCCATAAGCGGCCCCGATGCGCACCCCTGCCCTGCCCGCCTTTTCCGCCGTTTCCAGCCGAGGCTCGACGCGCGAATGGCTGATCGCGGCGGCCGGCGGCATCGTGCTATCGGCCGGGCTGGTCGCACTGCTGCGCCCCGCCGCCCCGGAGGAACCGACCGAACTGACCAGCGCGCCCGCAGCATCGTCGCCGGCCGAGGCGCCTGCCGCGCCACCGCCGCCCGCCACGGCCGTACCCGCCATGCCGACCGCCGACACATCGGGGCTCATCCTGCGCGGCATCATGGGGGCCGCTGAGACCGGGGCCGCGATCATCGAATTTCCCGGCGGCCGCCAGGGCCGCTTCATCGTCGGCCGCGACGTTCTGCCCGGCGTCAAGCTCGCCGCGATCGAAGCGCAATCGGTGCTGCTGTCGAACAATGGCGCCGACGTGCGTATCGCGTTTCCGGGCGCGGAAGTCGCCAGCCTCACCCGCACCGCCCAGCGCGCGTCGCGCGCGCCAGCCGGCGACCAGACCGTCGCCTTCCGCACCGGCCTTGCCCCGCGCAAGCGCGAGGATGGTCGCATCACCGGCTTCACCATCCGCGCCGGCACCGAAATGCCCGCCTTCGCCAAGGCCGGCCTCCAGCCCGGCGACGTCGTCATCGGCATCAACGGCCGCGCCTTCGCCAGCGAGAACGAGGTGAACAAGCTCGCCAACGAGATCGCCATCTCGCCCACCATCGTGTTCGAATATGAACGCAACGGCCGCCGCAGCGAGGCCCGGCTCGACACATCGGCGATCTGACACCACGGCGCAAATGTTACAACCAAGTGACATTTGAATTACATTGATAATACGACAATATTACACAAAGTTTGCGCGGCTGTTTCACGATCAATATCCGTACAAACCCCGGCACACTGTAATATTACTATCATTTTCCCCCTCTAGGGCACCCCCGCAACGGCACTGACGAGTCCACCAACCGGACTCGGGGGAGGCCGGCGTCCTAGCCAATACAGAGGGGCAATCATGACCTATCTCCGGAATATCCTCCTTGTCGGGAGCGCGCTTTCGCTCGTGGCCTGCGGCGCGGATGACGTCGCCTCGCCGGGCGACGGCGTGATCGTGACGCCCACGCCGACCCCCACGCCGACGCCCACCCCCACGCCGACTCCGACACCCACGCCGACCCCGACCCCCACGGATTGCCCCACCGGCACCACCAATGCAGGCGTCGTCAACGGCCTGCGCAACTGCGCGCTGCAGGGCACGATCTCGTCCGATCTCGTCCTCCGCAAGACGGACGGCATGGTCTATTCGCTCTCGGGCCGCGTCGATGTCGGCACCGATGTCGGCGGCAGCGGCACCGCGGCCGGCGGCAAGAAGGTCGTGCTGACGGTCGAACCGGGCGTCACCATCTTCGGCTCGTCGGGCAATGACTATCTGGTCGTCAATCGCGGCTCGCAGCTCTTCGCCGAAGGTTCGGCAACCGATCCGATCATCTTCACCGCGCGCGCCAATGTCGAAGGCACCGCGACGGACACCAGCCAGGGCCTGTGGGGCGGCGTCGTCCTGCTCGGCCGCGCGCCGATCAGCGATTGCAACACCGCCGTCGAAGGTGGTTCGGTCAATTGCGAAAACATCGTCGAAGGCACGTCGAACGCGCTCTACGGCGGCGCCACGGCGGACGATAACAGCGGCACCCTGCGCTACGTCCAGATCCGCTATTCGGGCTTCGCGATCGCGGCCGGCAACGAGCTTCAGGGCCTCACGCTCGGCGGCGTCGGCTCGGGCACCGTGCTCAACCACATCCAGGTCCACAACAGCTCGGACGACGGCATCGAAATCTTCGGCGGCCGCCCGAACCTGAAGCACCTCGTCATCACCGGCGCCGACGACGACGCCCTCGACACCGACCTCGGCTACAAGGGCTTCATCCAGTTCGTCATCGGCGTCCAGCGCGATGCCAATAACGGCGACACGATGATCGAGGCCGACTCGAACGGCAACGAAGATGCCAAGCCGCGCCAGAACACGCGCCTTGCCAACTTCACCTTCATCCACCGCTCCACGCTGGGCGGCACCGGCCAGAACAGCGTCCTGCTGCGCGGCGGCACCGATTACACGATGGTCAACGGCATCATCACCGGTTCCACCAACTGCCTCGACATCGACGCCGGCGGCGGCTCCACCATCCGTCCGGCCGATGCCGCGCTGGATGATGTCGGCCCGCCGGTGTTCAACTCGGTGGTGATGTCGTGCCCGACCGCCTTCAACAACGACAACAATGTCGCGGTGGCCGATATCACGACGATCTTCAACGGCGGCACGAACAACAATTCGGCCTACACGCCGACGCTGGCGAACGTGTTCATCAACGGCGCCAACGAAAGCGCGGTGCCGGCATTCAACGCCTCGTCGCTCGGCAGCTTCTTCGTCAACACCAACTATATCGGTGCCGTCCGCGACGCGAGCGACACCTGGTATGCCGGCTGGACCTGCAATGCGAGCTACGTCTCGTTCGGCAGCGAAAGCCGTAACTGCACGGCGCTCTAAGACCGCCCAACCTTGAACGGAGGGGGCGGTGGCGCGCGCTGCCGCCCCCCAACATTATCGGGAATTCCGGGGGACATATGTCGAAGCCGCTCACCATCGGGGGCTTGCTCCTTCTCACCACCGCACTGGTCGCGCCGGCCGCGCTCGCCCAGCCAGTCGAGGCCCCGGCGCCCGAAGCCGCGCCGCAGACGGATGGCGCCGCCGATCAGGAAAAGGTCGACATGTCGATCCCGGGCGGCGGCGGCGGCGGCGATATCGTCGTCACCGGCCGCTTCATCCCGGAACCGATCCGCGCCACGCCAGAAGTCGTCGCCGTGCTCTCCACCGCCGAAATCGCCCGCACCGGCGAAGGCGACATCGCCGGCGCGCTCCAGCGCGTCACCGGCCTGTCGGTGGTCGGCAACGGCTTCGTCTATGTCCGCGGCCTTGGCGATCGTTATTCGGCGGCGCTCCTCAACGGTTCGCCCCTGCCCTCGCCCGAACCGCTCAAGCGTGTCGTTCCGCTCGATATCTTCCCCACCAGCGTCCTGTCCTCGGCGCTCGTGCAGAAGAGCTACTCGGTCAATTATCCGGGTGAGTTCGGCGGCGGCCTGATCAACCTCACCACCAAGGCGGTGCCGAACAAGCCCTTCCTGGAAATCGGCGGCAGCATCAGCGGCGACACCGAAACCACGGGCCAGCTTGGCTACACCTATTATGGTTCGGATAGCGACTGGACGGGCTTCGACGATGGCACGCGCGACGTGCCGGCGGGCATCAAGAATGCGATCGCCAGCGGCAAGCCGATCAACGCCGGCAATTACAGCCAGTCGGAACTGCAGGGCTTCGCCGCAAGCCTGGTGAACGCGCCGACCACGCTGCTTCAACGCAACCACAATATCCCGGCCAATTTCTCGTTCGATCTGTCGGGCGGCACGGCGTGGGACGTTGGCGATGGCCGGCTCGGCCTCGTCGCATCGGCCTCCTACAGCAACAGCTGGCGCACGCGTAACGTGCTGCAGCAAAGCTCGCTCGATCCCAATCTGGAAGGCATGCCGCAGTCAGAATTCCAGACGGTCATCACCGACAATCGCGTCCTGCTCAACGGCCTCGTCGGCCTGGGCTATGAATTTGGCGACGGGCAGGCGATCCGCTGGACCAACCTCTACATCCGCGACGTGGTGAAGCAGGGTCGCCTCGCGGCCGGCTATGATCGCAACGTCACCGATCCGGTGGAAGGCGAACCCGCGTCACTGATCCAGCAGAACACCTACTGGTTCGAACGCCAGCTCATCAATTCGCAGGCCGTGGGCGAATTCAAGTTCGGCGATGTCAGCCTCGATCTGCGCGGCTCCTACGCCAATTCGAAGCGCAAATCGCCTTATGAGCGCGGCTTCAGCTATGCCTACAACGCGCAGGCCGGCGATTATGTGAACAACCTCGCCGCCAACGGTCAGAATGCCGACATCGCGTTCAGCGACCTGAACGAGGACGTCTATGGCGGCTCGGCGGATCTCACCTACGAACTGCCGACGGCGATGAAGGCGAAGGTTTCGGCCGGCTATGCCTATACCAAGACCGAGCGCACCTCGTCGCGCTACCAGTATCAGTATTTCCGGCCCGATGGCGCGCTGCCGCTCGCGGTGGCGCAGGAACGGCCGGATTATCTGGTGTCGGATTACAATATCTACACCTACAACATCCAGCTGCGCGACGTGTCGTCGGCGGAAGGCGCTGCCGCTTATGAAGCCGGCCTCGAAATCAACGCCGGCTATGCGCAGGCCGAGGCGGAACTGCTGCAGGGCCTGAACGCGGTCGTCGGCGTCCGCTACGAAGATGCCAAGGAAACCGTGCTCCCGCTCGGCGACGGGCTGGTGCAGACCAGCCTCAAGAACGATTATTTCCTGCCCGCCGCCACGGTCACCTGGAACTTCGCGGAGGACATGCAGCTGCGCGTCGCCGCCTCCAAGACGATCGCCCGGCCGCAGTTCCGCGAACTCGCCGAACAAATCTATCAGGATTTCGAATCGGATCGCCAGTTCACCGGCAACCCGCGCCTCACCGACAGCAAGCTCACCAATGCCGAAGCCCGCTACGAATATTATTTCGGGCGCGGCGAACGGCTCACGGTCGCCGGTTTCTGGAAGAAGATCGACAATCCGATCGAAACCGTCGCCTTCTTCGCCGGCGGCGGCGCGCTGCGCACCGGCTTCGCCAACGCGCCCGAAGCGCAGCTCTACGGCGCCGAAGTCGACATCCAGAAATATTTCCCGCTCGATACCGTGTTCGGCGACAGCGATTTCTGGGCCACGCGGCGCCTGATGGTGCAGGGCAACTACACCTACACCAAATCGAAGCTGAAGGTGGATGACGAGCTGATCTACGGCCCGCAGCAGAACCTGCTGCCCGCCAATGTGCTGTTCGAAGATGGCGCCCCGCTGACCGGTCAATCCGATCACATCGCCAACCTGCAGATCGGCTTCGAGGATATGGACCGCCTGTCGCAGCAGACGATCCTCGTCACCTATGCCAGCAAGCGCGTCACCAATCGCGGCCCGATCCAGGGCGAAGCGCGCCAGCCCGATATCGTCGAGAAGCCGGGCCTCCGCGTCGATTTCGTCGCTCGCGAAGAAGTGGATTTCATGGGTGCGCCCGTGGAGATCAAGTTCGAGGCGCGCAACCTTACCGGCACCAAATATCAGGAATATCAGCAGGCGGGTTCCAACCGCATCTATCTGAACCGCTATGATCTCGGCACCAGCGTCTCGCTCGGCGCCAGCGTCAAGTTCTGATCCTGTAACAGAAACGCCATCATCGCTGCTCAAAGAGAAAGCGATGATGGCGGAGCCGATCCGAATGCGAAAATTGCAGCGCCAGGCCGCGCGCACGGCCACCCGCAAGCCGGGGTCCGCCGGCATCCCCCAGCTCAACCATGAATGGCAGCGCTGGATCGCCGAAAATCTCCTGCTCGGTTCCTCGGTCGAACCGATCGCGCATCGGCTGGGCGAACTGGGTGCCCCCGCCAACGTCATCGCGGCAGAGCTCCAGGCCGCATCGTCCAGCCCATATTATCAGGCCGGCGGCACCATATCCGCGCGGCTCGCCAAGCGCGAATGGGTGCTGGAATCGCTCTCCCGCCTCGCCGCCATGGCGTTGCCGCGCGAGGTGCCGGTGGCCGAACGCCCCACCCCGGATGCGTTCCTGCGCGATCATTATGCCGCCAGCCGTCCGCTGATCCTCAAGGGCATGGTCGATCACTGGGCCGCGCGCTCATGGTCGCTCGATCGTCTCGAAGCCCTGCCCGGCCATACCGAGATCGAGGTGCAGACGGGCCGCGAAGGCGACGCGACCTACGAAATTCGATCCGAACAGCATAAGAGCCGGATGCCGCTCCGCCAGTTGCTGACCCGGCTGCGCTCGGGCAAGCCCAGCAACGATTATTACGTCACGGCCAATAATAGCGGGCCGAACCGCGCGGCTCTCGCGCCCTTGTGGGACGAGATTGGCGACATGCCCGGTTTCCTCGATTCCGCCACCATGCGCGATGGCTTCTTCTGGATGGGGCCGAAGGGCACGATCACGCCCTTCCACCACGATCTCACCAACAATTTTCTCGTCCAGATCGCGGGCACCAAGCGCGTCACCTTGGTGCCGATCTGGGAAACGCCGCGGATGCTCAACCACATCCACTGCTACAGCCAGTGGCCCGGCCCCGGCGCCTTCGCCAACCTGCCCGATGGCCAGCGGCCGACCGCCATCACCTGCACGATCGGCCCGGGCGACACGCTCTTCATCCCGGTCGGCTGGTGGCACCATGTCGAAGGGCTGGACACGACGATCGGCCTGTCCTTCACCAACTTCGTCTGGGATAATGATTTCCACACCGGTTATCAGAGTTACGGCCAGTTGTGATTGCCGCGGGTGCAGGTGAAATCGCCCTGCCGGACCGCCAGAATCCACCTTGCCAAGCGCCCCGCATCCACCGCATAGTAAATCGCATTCATTTTGCAGCGATAATCACATCAGCGAGAGGAAGCGAACATGGCCAATGCGGACGGCACCTGGGATTGCGTGACGAAGACGCCGATGGGCGATCAGAAATCGGTGTTCACCATCGTCACCAATGGCGACACCTTCTCGGGCACCAATGAAGGCCCTGCCGGCGCGATGGAAGTGCAGGACGGCAAGGTGGACGGCAACACGCTCACCTGGACGATGAAGATGAAGATGCCGCCGATCACGATGGAAGCGACCGCCACCGTCGATGGCGACACGCTCAACGGTTCGGCCAAGGTCGGCCCCTTCGGCACCATGCAGATGGCCGGCACCCGCCGCGCCTGATCACGCGCAGACCCGCCGGCCAGATCATGCGGCCGGCGGGTCCGTTCTCATACCGCCAGATCGGATCAGCTTGATCCGCCGACATCCGCCATCTTCGCGACGGCATCATCGATCGTGAAACTTCCCGGCCGCTGGACAGGCGGGAAATCCCTGAACGTCTCTGCGAACTGCGCCGCCCCGCTTTGCGCCGCATAGAGAAAATAGGCGTTGTGCAGGAACCAGTCATAATAGGTGTTCGATGTCTGGTCGGCGAACTCATAGGGATCGGTTCGCAGGTTGAAGATCTTGGGCATGCGTAGCCGCGTGAACGGTTCCGCCCAGACCTGCATCGTGCCGTGGCAACGCTGTTCCAGGAAGACCAGCTTCCAATTGTCATAGCGCATGGCGAGAATGTCGCCGTCGTCGCTGATGTAGAAAAAGGCCTTGCGCGGGCTCTCCTCCTCCTTGCCCGTGATGTGGCCGAGCAGGCTCACCCCATCAATATGGTTCTTGTAGGTGCGGCCGATCGCCTTGTGGCCCTTCTTCAGCTTGTCCACGACATCCGGCGCGCCCGCCATCTCCAGGAATGTGGGCAGCCAGTCATGATGCTGGACGATCCCATTGGAAACGGACCCCGCCGCCACCTTGCCCGGCCAGCGGACGAGCAGCGGCACGCGATATGCACCTTCCCAATTGGTGTTCTTCTCGCTGCGAAACGGCGTCATCCCGCCATCCGGCCATGAATTGCGGTGCGGACCGTTGTCGGTCGAATATTGGACGAAGGTGTCGTCGGCAATGCCAAGTTCGTCCAGCAGGTCCAGCATCTGCCCGACATTCTTGTCATGGTCGATCATCGTGTCGTGGTAAGGCGATTGCCAGCGCCCCGCCTGCCCCAGGCTCTCTTTCTTGGTGTGGGTGAACATGTGCATGTGCGTGGTGTTCAGCCACAGGAAGAATGGCTTCCCCTCCGCCTTGGCCTTCTTGATGAAGGCAATCGCCTTCTCGACGAAATCATCGTCGCAGGTCTCCATCCGCTTCTTGGTCAGCGGGCCCGTGTCCTCGATCTTCTGCTTGCCCACCTTGCCCCAGCGCGGCATCTCGGTCGGATCATCCTTGTCGGTCGCCCAGCTGTGGATCACGCCGCGCGGACCGAAATTCTCGCGAAAATGGGGGAACTCATCCTTGGTCGGATAATTCGCCATCTCCGGCTCTTCCTCGGCGTTCAGATGATAGAGATTGCCGTAGAATTCGTCGAAGCCATGGTTGGTCGGCAGCATATGGTTCAGGTCGCCCAGATGGTTCTTGCCGAACTGCCCGGTGGCATAGCCCTGCTCCTTCAGAAGCGCGGCGATGGTCACGCTCTTGTCCGTCATCCCGATCGGAGACGCCGGTATGCCCACCTTCGAAAGGCCGGTGCGGAGCACGCTTTGCCCGGTGATGAAGGATGATCGCCCGGCGGTGCAGCTCTGCTCGCCATAGCTGTCGGTGAACAGCATTCCTTCGGCCGCGATCCGATCGATATTGGGCGTGTGATAGCCCATCAGTCCGCGTGTATAGCAACTGAGGTTCGACTGGCCGATATCGTCGCCCCAGATAACCAGAATATTGGGCTTCCCGTTGGGCATGGCTGCCTCCATTGGCGCTGAGAACGGCCGCGACGATCTCAAAATCGCTGCCGGCCGCCTATCAGGGGCGCACCCGATCCGGGGGACAGGAAAAATCCGTAGGGGCCCTCCCGGGTAAATGCCCGCCGCGCACACCTGATCCGGCCTGCTTCGTCCAACCCCGGTCATCGCTCTGGCCGATCACAGCAAATCAGCTTTCGCATTGTCCTTCGGCTTGTTCAGGCGCTAGAAAAAGCAGGCTTGGCGGGAACGAAAGGCTAACCATATTCCGTGCAAGTTGCGTGGGACAATTCGTCCACCAGTTGCGAACCGTTCGCGCTGGAAAAAGAAGGGCGGCTTCCGTAAAAAGCCGCGACATTTCGAGGGCGGGTGCCCCCGGGGGAGTAGGTTCTTTGGACTACCAGCGCGTTTTCGCCGAAGCCATCGACCGGCTGCACGCCGAAGGGCGCTATCGCGTCTTCATCGATATTTTGCGCAATAAGGGCGCATTTCCCAACGCCCGCTGCTTCGCCGGCCATAACGGCCCCAAGCCGATCACCGTCTGGTGTTCGAACGATTATCTCGCCATGGGTCAGCATCCCAAGGTGATCACCGCCATGGAAGACGCGCTGCACGATGTCGGCGCCGGCTCTGGCGGCACCCGCAATATCGGCGGCAACACGCATTACCATATCGATCTCGAAAACGAGCTGGCGGACTGGCACGGCAAGGAAGCCGCGCTCCTTTTCACCTCGGGCTATGTCTCGAACGATGCCACGCTCTCCACGCTGGGCAAGGTGCTGCCGGGTTGCATCATCTTCTCGGACGAGCTGAACCACGCTTCGATGATTGCGGGCATCCGCAACTCGGGCTGCGAAAAGCGCGTCTTCCGCCACAATGATCTCGCCCATCTTGAAGAACTGCTGGCAGCGGCGGACCCGGATGTCCCCAAGCTGATCGCCTTCGAAAGCGTCTATTCGATGGAAGGCGATGTCGCGCCGATCCACGCGATCTGCGATCTCGCCGACAAATATAATGCGCTCACCTATCTGGACGAGGTTCACGCCGTCGGCATGTACGGCCCGCGCGGCGGCGGCATCGCCGATCGCGACGGCGCGGCCCACCGCCTCACCATCATCGAAGGCACGCTGGCCAAGGCGATCGGCGTGATGGGCGGCTATATCGCGGCCGATCGCACGATCATCGATGTGATCCGCAGCTACGCGCCGGGCTTCATCTTCACCACATCACTTTCGCCCGTGCTCGTCGCCGGGGCGCTCGCGTCGATCCGCCACCTCAAATCCTCGGACGAGGAACGCGAGGGCCAGCAGGCCGCCGCCGCCATGCTGAAGGCCAAGTTCGGCGATGCCGGGCTGCCGGTGATGGATTCCACCACCCATATCGTGCCGCTGATGGTGGGCGATCCGGTGAAGGCCAAGCGGGTCAGTGATATCCTGCTTGCCGAATATGGCGTCTATGTGCAGCCGATCAATTATCCGACGGTGCCGCGCGGCACCGAACGGCTGCGCTTCACGCCGGGGCCGCAGCATACCGAAGCGATGATGGACGATCTTACGTCCGCGCTGCTCGAAATCTGGGACCGGATCGACCTTCGCCTGGCGGCCTGACCCCTCACCGGCCCGCCGCTGCCTTCAGATAAGGCAGCGGATCGACCGAAACGAAGCCCGGCGTCTCGCGCGCGAAGTGGCGGAGCCAGTAATTATGGCCCGCGCCATAGATCACGACCACACGATCGCCAGGCCTGGCCACCGTCATCAGCTTGGCGAAGATCTTGGCGTTGCGCAGATACCAGCCGGCATTCAGGTCGGCACCGGGCTGCGCCTCCGTATCGCCGATGCCCAGCACGCCATAATAAAAGGCCTGCCCCGCCAGCGGCGCGGCGGGATCATTATGCCACATCAGCAGTTCGGCGATGCTGGCGCTTTCCTGCTTTTTCTCGAACGCCTTCACCTCGGCGCCAACCGCCGCGTTCAGCGCGTCGAGCGTGCCCTGCCCGCCATGCGACGCCGCATAAGCCTGCACCTTGTCATAAGGGAAATAATCGGGCTCGCCCTCGCCGGGTTGCTCGTCGATGCCCTGCACCGCCCGCAAACCGGCGGCATGAGCGAGACGATAGCCGATCTGGACGATCTCGTTGCGGTCCCGCGCCAGCATGTCCGGCGTGAAATCCCGATAGGCCGGCACCGACAGGTCGGCCGTCGCCGGCCGGGCCTCCACCATCACATGCGTCGGGCGGAAGGCCAGCAGGGCCCGCGTCACCGCCGCCAGTTCGCTTTGCCGTCGCGGGGTCAGCGGATCGTCGGCGCGGGCATTGTGCAGGTCGAGCCCCGGATTGGCGAAATGATAGACGCCGAGCACCATCACCTGCACGGGTTCGGCCGCCGATGCCGGCATGGTGAACCCGATCAAGGCCGCCACCAGCGCCAACATCCTCATCGCCGCTCTCCCACCATGTGTATTGCTATATTAATACAGCATGGCAGGCAGAGGTCAATCGCGGCAGAAGCCCTCGCCCTCGCGGATCATCAGGCAGTCCTTCTTGCCGGCCAGATATTTCAGCCCAGTCTCATCCCCGCTCGCCTTGCGGATGCTTTCTTCCCTGCCATCGCGGGTGAAGCGGATCGCCTCGCCATCCGCCCGGCCGACATAGGTGCCGGTCCCGTCGAGCAGCGACACCTTCAGCGCATATTGCCCCGCGTCGGGCCCCGGCGCGATGTCCAGCGCCAGCCCTTCCACGCCCACCCATTTTCCGATCCACGCATCGGTGGGTGCCGGCGTCGCCGGCGCCTCGGCGGCATTGGCGATGGTCATGTCCGGTTCGGCGGGCAGGATCGCATTGCCGGCCGCCACGCCGTCGCCCACCGGCGCGCCGGCATCGCCCGCCGGGCTGCACGCGGCCGCCAGAACGCAACCCGCAATCATCGCAATCCGCTTCATTTCCAGTTCCTTCGCAGCTGGCCTTATCCCACGTCAACGCGCGGATCGCCGCTTTGCAACATGGCAGGTGGCGTTTCCTGCCGCGAGTCCCTAGATAGCCGCCATTCGACTCAATCCGGAACCTTTCCCATGGCCGATATCATCGCCATTGCATCCGATCATGCCGCTATCGAGCTGAAGGCGATCCTCGCCGACTGGCTACGCGAACAGGGCCATGAGGTGCTCGACCTCGGCCCGGCGACGGCCGATTCCGTCGACTATCCCGATTATGGCTACAAGCTCGCCGAAACCGTCGCATCGGGCGCGGCGGCCAAGGGCGTCGCGCTGTGCGGATCGGGCATCGGCATCTCGATCGCCGTCAACCGCAATCCCGGCGTCCGCTGCGCGCTCGTGTCGGACGGGCTGTCCGCCCGCCTGTCGCGCCAGCACAATGACGCGAACGTCGTCGCTATGGGCGCCCGCCTGATCGGCGTCGACTCCGCCAAGGATTGCCTCGCGGCCTTCCTTGCCACCCCATTCGAAGGCGGCCGCCACCAGCGCCGCGTCGACAAGCTTTCCAACCCCGCCAACGCGAAGGAGCCCGCATGAGCACCAACCCCGTAAATCTTTCGGAGGTCCAGCCGGACGGCTTCTTCACCCGTGGCCTTGCCGATGCCGATCCGGCCGTGTTCGGTGGCGTCCGCCAGGAACTCTCGCGCGAGCAGAACCAGATCGAGCTGATCGCGTCGGAAAACATCGTCTCCAAGGCGGTGCTCGAGGCGCAGGGTTCGGTCTTCACCAACAAATATGCCGAAGGCTATCCCGGCAAGCGCTACTATCAGGGCTGCGCGCCGTCGGACGTCGTCGAAAGCCTCGCCATCGAACGCGCCAAGCAGCTGTTCAACTGCGGCTTCGCGAACGTCCAGCCGCATTCGGGCGCGCAGGCGAACGGCGCGGTGATGCTCGCGCTCACCAAGCCGGGCGACACCATCATGGGCCTCAGCCTCGATGCCGGCGGCCACCTGACGCACGGCGCCCGCGCCGCGCTTTCGGGCAAATGGTATAATGCCGTGCAATATGGCGTCCGCCGCGACGATCACCTGATCGATTTCGATCAGGTCGAAGCGCTCGCCAAGGAACATAAGCCGACGCTGATCATCGCCGGTGGCTCGGCCTATCCGCGCCACATCGATTTCGCCCGCTTCCGCGCGATCGCCGATGAAGTCGGCGCGCTGTTCATGGTCGACATGGCCCACTTCGCCGGTCTCGTCGCCGGTGGCGTCCACCCGACGCCGTTCGGCCACGCCCACGTCGTCACCACCACCACGCACAAGACGCTGCGCGGCCCCCGTGGCGGCATGATCATGACCGATGACGAAGCGATCGCGAAGAAGATCAACTCGGCGGTGTTCCCCGGTCTCCAGGGCGGCCCGCTGATGCACGTCATTGCCGCCAAGGCGGTTGCATTCGGTGAAGCACTGCAGCCGGAATTCAAGAGCTACGCCAAGGCCGTGGTCGAGAACGCCAAGGTGCTCGCCGCCCGCCTCAAGGAGCGCGGCGCGGAGATCGTCTCGGGCGGCACCGACACGCACCTCGCGCTGGTCGACCTGACCCCGCTCGGCGTCACCGGCCGCGATGCCGACGAGGCGCTGGAGCGTTCGTCGATCACCTGCAACAAGAACGGCATCCCGTTCGATCCGCTGCCCCCGGTCAAGACCTCGGGCATCCGCGTCGGCTCGCCCGCCGGCACGACGCGCGGCTTCGGCCCGGCCGAATTCCGCGAGATCGCCGACATGATCGCCGACGTGCTCGATGGCCTGAAGGCCAAGGGCGAACATGGCGATCCGGCGGTCGAAGCCAACGTCAAGGCTCGGGTCGAGGCGCTCTGCGCCCGCTTCCCGATCTACCCCGCGCAGTAATCGGGGGACGCCGGCTTGCGCTGCCCGTTCTGCGCCCATGACGACAGCCAGGTGAAGGATAGCCGCCCCAGCGAGGATGGGGCGGCCATCCGCCGTCGGCGCCAGTGCGAAGGGTGCGGCGCGCGCTTCACCACGTTCGAACGGATCCAGCTGCGCGAGCTGACGATCGTCAAGAGCGACGGCCGGCGCGAGCCGTTCGATCGTGAAAAGCTGGCGCTTTCGGTGGCGATCGCCTGCCGCAAGCGCCCGATCGATCCCGAACGGGTCGATCGCCTGCTCTCCGCCATCCAGCGCCAGATCGAAACCAGCGGCGAAAGCGAAGTCGCGGCGGCGCAGGTCGGCGCGATGGTGATGGACGGGCTGAAGGCGCTCGACAGCGTCGCCTACATCCGCTTCGCCAGCGTCTATAAAGACTTCACCGAAGCCAAGGATTTCGAAGACTTCGCGGGCACGGTGGCGGAGGCAGGGAAAGAGGGCTGATCCCTTCCCAGCCTCCTTTCGTTTGGTTCGAGCTTGTCGAGAACCTTGAGCGCCCGTTAGGTTCGAGCCCGCCGAGAACCCGGTCCATTCCATCGGACTTCAGTTTGTCGAGGACGAGCCTGCGATGAGCTTCTTCGTCTACATTCTGCGCTGTGCCGACGGCACCTATTATACCGGCCACACCGACGATCTCGATCGCCGCATGGCCGAACATCAATCCGGCGCCCTGCCCGGCTACACTTATGATCGCCGCCCCGTCGAACTCATGTTCAGCGAAAACTTTCAGACACGGCTGGAAGCGCTGGACCGCGAACAACAAATCAAGGATTGGTCGCGCAAGAAGAAGGAAGCCCTGTTCCGCAGCGACTGGGCTTCGATCGCGGATGCAGCACGTTCTCGACCCCGCGTCTCGACTTCGCTCGACGCTAGCTCGAACCAAACGGAATTTTCAGTGTCCCCTCCCCCCGCCATCGTCCTCGTCCGCCCGCAGCTTGGCGAAAATATCGGCAAGGCGGCGCGCGCCATGCTCAATTTCGGGCTTGCCGAAATGCGCCTCGTGTCACCCCGCGATGGCTGGCCCAACCCGGATGCCGGCCCCGCCGCTTCGGGCGCGGATATCGTGCTGGCCAATGCGCAGGTCTATGAAAGCGTCGCCGATGCGGTGGCCGATTGCGCGCATGTCTATGCGACAACGGTGCGCAAGCGCGGCGTGACGAAGCCGGTGGTGACACCCGAACAGGCCGCGCGCGCGATCCATGCGGAACCCGGCCGCTCGGCCATCCTGTTCGGGCCGGAGCGGTCGGGGCTGGAAACCGACGACGTTGCCGTCGCGCGCGATATCCTGACGGTGCCGATCAACCCGGAATTCGGCAGCCTCAATCTCGCGCAGGCGGTGATCCTCGTCGCTTATGAATGGTCGAAGGGGCAGGTGCTGGCCCAGCCCACCGTCACCGATCTCGATCCGCCGGCGCCGCAGGGCGATCTCGACGGGATGATCGGCCAGCTCGAAACCATGCTCGATGGCGCGGGCTATTTCTTCCCGCCGGATCGCGTGCCCGCCACCAAGCGCACCTTGCGCACCATGCTCACCAAGCCCGGCTGGACCGCGCAGGAAGTGCGCACCATGCGCGGCGTGCTCAGCGCGCTCGCCAAGCCCCGGCCGCGCTGAACCTCACCCCACGCCCTTCGTCATCCTGACGAAAGCCGGGGCGAAACAGGCTCAGCAGGACGGAAGTGGAGCGAAAACGCCCTACCGCGCGTCGAACTTGTCGAACTCATAGGCGATCGAACCTTCGACCAGCCGGTCGTAAAGCTCGCGGATCAGCGCGGTGGGCACGCCCACGCGTTCCGCCACGGCGGCGGCATTGTCGATCACCTGCGCCTTGCGCGCCTCGTCGCGCACCGCATCGCGCGTCGCCTTGATGCGGGCGGCGGCGTCCATGTAGCGCATGCGCGTGCCGAGCATGGTCACGATGCGTTCGTCCAGCGCATCGACACCGGCGCGCACCTCGGCCATGGTGGAACAATCTTCGGGGGAGAGTATCTCTGGCATGGCGCTTCCCTAGAGCCTGATCGCCCGGGGTGGAAGCGCTTCGCGTTTCCGGCGCAAGCTCAAGGCCGGGCCCGATGCCGCTCCACCGCTTCCACGGCCGCCGCCAACCTTGACTCCTCCGCCCAACGCCGTCATAGGCGCCGCTTCGCAATTGGCCCCGCACCCCGGTGAAGCGGTGGCCCTGCCGGATTTCGGTCCCCGGACCATGATCCCACGCAGCGCGATACCGGGATCAGCCCGCCCGCAGCATATTGCCAAGGGCGGATCACGTTGTAGCAATTGAAGGACATACCATGTCGAAGCGCAACAGCGCCAAGTACAAGATCGACCGCCGGATGGGCGAAAACATCTGGGGTCGCCCGAAGAGCCCGGTGAACCGTCGTGAATATGGCCCCGGCCAGCACGGTCAGCGCCGCAAGGGCAAGATGTCGGATTACGGCATCCAGCTCAAGGCGAAGCAGAAGCTGAAGGGCTATTACGGCGAAGTCACCGAAAAGCAGTTCAAGAAGTCGTACATCGAAGCGTCGCGCATGAAGGGCGACACCGGTCAGAACCTGATCGGCCTGCTCGAGCGCCGCCTGGACGCGCTGGTCTACCGCGCCAAGTTCGCGCCGACGATCTTCTCGGCCCGTCAGCTCGTTTCGCACGGCCACATCTATGTGAACGGCGTGAAGTGCAACATCGCGTCGCGTCTGGTGAAGCCGGGCGACGAAGTGACGCTGGGCAAGAAGGCGCAGGAAATGGCCCTCGTGCTCGAAGCGCAGAGCCTGTCCGAGCGTGACATTCCGGAATATGTCGCCGCCGACGGCGCCACCAAGGTCACCTTCGTCCGCGTGCCGACGCTCGACGAAGTGCCCTATCCGGTGAAGATGGAACCGAACCTGGTCGTCGAATTCTATTCGCGCTGATCCGGTTTCCATACCGACAGAAAAAGGGGCGGTTCCGCAAGGAGCCGCCCTTTTTCTTATGCGCCGAACGCGGGCGCGAAAGGGGCCAAAGCCCCTCGCCCCTTACATACTCAATGTCAGCTTTTGCCGTCGCCGCGCCCCTTGGCAGCCACGCCTACGTCCTCCTCGCCAGTTTTCAGATCAGCCTCGCTGAACGAACGCGCCTTCGCCTTGTCGAGGAGATGCCCAGCCAGCTTCGCCATTTTCCCACCATGGGGATCCGCAGCAAGGGGCGTGATCATGCGCGTCGCCCGGTCAAACTCCTTGCGCCGCAAGAAGGCAACGGCGGCGTTCATCCGCAAACTGTCGACCTGCGGGGCAAGTGCCTGCGCGTGTAGCAGCACGTTGAGTGTGTTATCGTCCAACGGCTTGTCGCCAAAACATTCGACATAGCCCCATAAGGCCGGAACATAATTCTGGTCCACGCGGAATGTGCGGGCGAACCATTTACGGGCAGCGGCATAATGCGGTGCACGAGCCTCTCCCTCCAGTCGCCGCGCCTTGGTCAGATCCGCATAGCCGCGCAGAAACAACGTCCGCGCGTCCTTAGCCCCATCCGCGATCAGCTTGTCGAGCATCGCCGTCCCCGCCGCATGGTCGCCAAAGTCGATCTCCGCCTCTGCCAGCGCAGTGATCGCCATGGGGTCGCCGGCATGGCGCTTGGCGCCATCGCGGATGCGCGCCAGCACGGCCGGGCCGCGCTTTTCATCAACACCAAGGCTCAGCCCTGCGGCCGTAAGCAGGATATCGTCCGCCGCCGGCGATAAAGGCGTCATCGCCACTTCGATGGGCGCTTGCTTACTTTGCCGGGCAAAACGCAGAAATCCGATCCTGCCATCCGCATAAGCCTTCAACGCGCGATGGAACATTCGATAATCCATGCCCATTTCGCGCGTGAGAACCTCGACGCCCGTCTCCCCCTTCGCCCTTGCAGCCAGATAGCCGCGCAACGCCTTTCCGCGCATCTCTTTGCTGAAAGCCCAGTGCACCATCAGCCAGCTCTGCGAATAAAACATGCTGGTGCCCACGCCGTCGAGCTTCCCCGGATCACCTTCAAGGATATATTCGGTGGGCACCCACGCCGAATTGCTTAACCACAACGCACGGTCACGATTGAAATTACCGACCTCCGTAAACTCATCGGTAATGTTCGCCGTCATCATGAACTCGGCGAACCCCTCAACATACCACCCGGGATAGGCACCGGGGTAATATTGCATCATGAAATGATGAGCATATTCGTGCTGCAGCACCTCCAGGCCGTCGATGCCTCCCATGTTGCGTCGTATGGCAAAGGCTGCGATGGCACCGGCCGTGGCGGAATAGAAGCCCCCAACATTCTGCGAAACCGGGCGAACAGCGCGCAACTCGGAATTATTTCCAACGAGATAGATATCCAGCTTGTTGGGTGAAGGTGGCGCCGTGGTGTTCGTCATCATGCGCAGAAGCTGGTCATACTCCTCCAGCAGCAGCGCATACTCCTTCAATTGCTCCGGCTTACCCTCGCTGTATATCCGAAAGTTCGGCGTTTCAGCTTTAACCCAAGCCGCCTGCGCCAGTTCTGCATTTCCGATCAGCATCGCAAATGCAGCCACAATAATTTTACTCTTCCTCATCGTTCAATACTCCCCCGAAACCACATTGAACCGGGGATCATCTCGATATCAAGACAATTATCCCCTCCCCGCCCCTCCCTTGCCCCCGCACCACGGCGCTGCCATGAGACGCGCAACATCATTTCCCGGGAAATCTGCCCCATGCGTTTCACTTTCGCCGCCTCCCTCCTCGCGCTTGCCACGGCCAGCGTGGCGCCCGCCGCCCAACCGGCCGCGCCCGCCATCGATGTCGCAACGCTGAAGGACATCACGAAGACGCTGTCGGACGACAGTTTCCAGGGCCGCGCCCCGGCTACCCCGGCCGAGGACAAAACCGTCGCCTTCATCGCCAATCGCTTCGCCAAGGCAGGGCTGAAGCCCGGCAACAACGGCCAATGGTATCAGGATGTGCCACTGGTCGAACTGACGCCCACGCCCGGCTTCCCGATCCGCATCACCGGCGGCAAGGGGCCGATCGATCTGGCCTACAAGGCCGATCAGATCAGCTGGTCTTATCAGGTGCAGCCCAGGATCGCGGTGGAAAACAGCGACATCGTGTTCGTGGGCTATGGCATCAACGCCCCCGAACGCGGCTGGAACGACTATGCGGGGCTCGATGTGAAGGGCAAGACCGTCCTCATCCTCGTCAACGATCCCGACTGGAAGACGCAGACGCTGGACGGCCCCTTCGGCGGCCGGGCGATGACCTATTATGGCCGCTGGGACTATAAATATGCCGAAGCAGCGCGGCAGGGCGCGGCCGCGGCGATCATCATCCACGATACCGAACCGGCGGCCTATGGCTTCAACGTCGTCGTCTCGTCCAACGTCGGCAGCCAGCTGGGCTTTGACGAGCCGGGCAACCATATGGACCAGTCGAAGGCGGTGGGCTGGGTCACCAACGATGGCGCGCGCCGCATCTTTGCGTCCGCCGGTCAGGATTTCGACAAGCTGATCGCCGCCGCCGGGCAAAAGGGCTTCAAGGCCGTGCCCTTCACCGGGCTCAAGGCCAGCCTGGCCTTCGATCAGGGCATCCGCCGCCAGAAATCGAAGAATGTCGTCGGGGTCATTCCGGGCAAATCGCGGCCGAACGAATATGTGCTCTATTCGGGCCATTGGGACCATCTGGGCATTTGCGAGCCCGTCGCCGGCGACAATATCTGCAACGGCGCGGTCGACAACGCATCGGGCATCGCCGCACTCACCGCGCTGGCCGAAGCCTATCGCACCGCCGGCCAGCCCGAACGCTCGGTCATCTTCCTTGCCGTCACGGCGGAGGAATCGGGCCTGCTCGGTTCGGAATATTATGCCGCCAACCCGATCTATCCGCTGGCCGATACGGTGGGCGGCGTGAACATCGATTCGCTCAACGTCATCGGCAAGGCGAAGGATGTGGTCGTCGTCGGCCCCGGCAAGTCGGAACTGGAAGATTATCTGAAGCGCGCCGCCAGCGCAGAAGGCCGCGTGCTGGTGCCCGAACCGACGCCCGAAAAGGGCTTCTACTACCGGTCCGATCATTTCAGCTTCGCGCGGCTTGGCGTGCCGATGATCTATTTCGAAAGCGGCGACGATCTGGTCGAAGGCGGCACGGCGCGCGGCGCCGCGCTGTCGGAGGATTATATCGCCAACCGCTATCACGGCCCGAAGGACGAATATGATCCCAATTGGGATTGGTCGGGCGCGGTTTCCGATCTGAAGCTGTTCTACGCGATCGGGCGGGAGCTTGCGGATTCGGATAAATGGCCCAACTGGTATCCGGACGCGGAATTCCGCGCGATCCGCGATAAGTCGCGCGCAGGAAAGTGAGCAGCATGACCTACCGTCAGCCCGCCGAATGGGCCCCCCATGATCGCGTCTGGATCGGCTTTCCCAGCCATGGCGAATTGTGGGAGGACGATCTCGTCCCCGCGCAGGAGGAAGTCGTCGCCTTCGCGCAGGCCGTCGATGCCGATGGCGCCGGCGAACGCGTCGTCCTCGTCGCCGCCAACAAGCAGGCCGCCAAGGATGCGCTCGCCATGGCGGGCAGCAATGTCGATGTCGTCACCGCGCCCTTCGGCGATATCTGGCTGCGCGATACCGGACCGATCATCGTTCACGATGCGGCCGGCCAGGGCGTGCCCACCGCGATGGATTTCGGCTTCAACGGCTGGGGCGGCAAATATGATCTGCCCCATGACGATACGATCGGCCGCGCGCTGGCCGAAGCCGCGCGCTTCCCGGTCAAGACCTGCGACTGGATTTTCGAAGGCGGCGCGATCGACGTCGACGGCACCGGGCTTGTCGTCACCACCGAACAATGCCTGCTGAACCCGAACCGCAACCCCTATCTGTCGCGCGGCGATATCGAGGCGCGGCTGAAGGCTGATCTCGGGCTCGATCGCGTGCTGTGGCTCGGCAACGGCCTGCTCAACGATCATACCGACGGCCATGTCGACAATCTCGCCCGCTTCGTGGGCGAAGGCCGCATCGCCATCCCGGAACCGGCCACGAACGACCCCAACGAAGCCATCTATCGCGATACCGCCGCCCGCGCCCGCGCCTTCGGGCTGGAAGTGGTCGGCGTGCCTTCGCCCGGCCTCGTGGAACGCGACGGTGAAATCGTCCCCGCTTCCTACATGAACTTCTATGTCGGCAATGCCGCCGTGGTCGTGCCCGTTTATGGCTCGGTCAATGACGACGCTGCGGTCGCCGCGTTCGGCGCGCTGTTCCCCGGCCGCAAGGCGATCGGCATCCGCGCCGATCACATCCTCACCGGCGGCGGCAGCCTGCACTGCATCAGCCAGCAAATCCCCACCGCCTGAGCCATAAGCGCATCGAAACCACGTCTCGAAGGACAGTCCAAGCGATTGCCCTTCGAGACAAGCCTTCGTCTTTGTGAAGCCCCTTATCAGGACCGCTAAGGGGCGCGGCGCGGGCAAGGCGCAAAGGCCCTATGGGTGGCGCCTATCCGCCATTTCCGCCCAAAACCGAACGGGCCGGAAACGCCGACTTAGCTGTCGTATTCGGCGAGCTCATCAGCCCAGCATTCGTGTGCAAGATTGGACCGCATCCATCGATCAAATGCGGTCGCATCAACGGCATCAACGAAGATTACACTTGCCCCGTTTTCTGCCGCTGCGACATTTAGGGCCTGATGGAACGCCCAAATTGCGAGTTGTCGCCAATGGTCGCCCACGCTGTGCGCGGCCTCATTAGCGCGGTAGATTTTGTTTAGCGCGTCAGGATCTCGCGACAGATCCATTTTCGTCGGCCATAGTGCTTTCGTGCTCTCAAAGAGGCTGGATTTATCGACGGGCATATCCGCATCCGTAAGAGTGTCCGCCAATCGCTTCTGCACGGTAGAAGGGTAGATCGCAACGTCCGCTCCCCCGACTAAGGCGCCGTTGAGCTCCCGTGCGTCGCTTCCCGAAACCACCTCCTCGTCGGCTAATATCCCGTAGCCTCGAAACGCAAAACGCCGGCGGCCATCGTCACCCCATCCCTGTCGCTCGGATGGTGAGCGCCGTCTAACACGGGCACCTCAACGAAGTCGAACGGGCTGATCCCTTCAAGGCACGCGACATTCACCCCATATTGCGCCGGGTTCGAGCGCCGCTGATGGTGCGTATAGATACCGCAATGGCGGCAGAAATGGTGGCGCGCGGCCATCGTGTTGAACTGATAGGTGGCGATAGCATCTTCGCCCGCCAATATGGTGATCCCGGCAATATCCGCCGACACCGCGATCGCGCCCCGCATCCGGCAGAGCGAGCAGGTGCACCGCCGCGCCGTGCGCAAGCCGTCTGTCAGGACAACGTGAAACTGCACGCGCCCGCAATGACATGCGCCCTTCGCTTCGCCGATATCCATGTCCAAAGCGATGCCCTCCCACCCTTTTCTCGGCATCCACGCCGAACCGCGTCAAGCATACCAACACCACCCCCCTGAACCGCCTCATTATGGGACAACCCTCAATTGGGCACTTGCGATGCTGCGGCCGTGCATGATCCAACCCGCCGGTGCACGACGGGAAGGCGATGATGCGGAAATTGATGGCGACGCTGGTGCTGGCGACAGGCATGTGGGCGGGTCAGGCGCAGGCCGCCTTCATATCGGTGACGTTTGAAGCATGGGGTAGCGGCTCCGAAATGTATTTCGATCCGTTCGGGACGTCGCTCCCCACCGGCAAATCCGGCAACGCCTATGCCTCGTTCGGCGTCACCGTCGATGCCGAACAGCTGTTCTCCGGCGGCATGGAATCCTTCTGGACCGGCTTTTCCCATAACGGTATCAGCGCGGGCTATTCGCTGGACGCCCCGAAATCCTCCGCTTCGGCCAGCGCCGGCGCCCTTTTCGCCGATGGATCGTTCGGCGATGCCTTCCCCCTGCTCGACAGAGCCGTGCCCTTGGCCGGTGGCCTCTCGATCAGCTATGGCTATGCTGGCGGCCAATATGGCAACTTCAACGGCACGGTTACGCGCGTCACCACGCGCCTGCTCGATAATGCCACGCCGTCGGCCGGATTTTCGATCACCGTCGTTCCGGAACCCACCAGCTGGGCGATGATGATCGCGGGTTTCGCCTTCATCGGCGGTTCGGTCAGGCGGGCACGCCACACCGGCCATCACGTGCAGCGAACCGCACTGCATGCCTGATTTTCCGCACCCATCCGGGCATTTCCGCAAAGCGCGGGCGTAAGCGGCGATCACAGCCGCTCCATCGCTCAGCGATACGCTCAAAAGATCAGGAAGCCAGAATCCGCAATGCGCCCCAGAATGGCGCGATGCGCGTTTGGGAGGCCGCAATATAGGAACGGGTTTGGCCCGCCCCCTTGCACTTCAGTCGATGAAGTCAGGGTCGATCAACAATCGGTCGGCTTCGACCGTTACGGCCACGGCGATCGGCACCATCAGGCGCTTGCCGTCGGCTTTTTCGATCTCGATGATATCGCCCGCGCCGAAATTCTCGACCGCGACGGCCGTGCCGATCGCGGCGCCATCGACGATGCAGGGAAGGCCGATCAGATCGACATGATAATATTCACCGTCATCCAGCGCCGGCAACGCCGATCGCGGGACGGTCAGCGGGGTGCCGCGCAGCGCTTCGGCCGCGTCACGCGTCTCGATCTCCGCGAAACGGGCCACCGCGCCGTTGGAACCGGGCCGCACGCTTTTCAGGGTCAGCGCGCGGCCGGCGGCGTCCAGCGTGGAATAGGGTTTCAGATCGTCGGTAAAGAGCTTGAGGCGCACCTCGCCCTTCACCCCATGCGCACCGATCACCGCGGCGAGCGTTACGGGACGATCCATTCCTACCCCTTCACTTCAGACAGATGAGGCGCGGATCGGGTCCGCGCCTCACACAGATCAGGCTTCGGTCGCCTCGGCAGCTTCCTCGGCCGGAGCTTCGGCGGCGGGCGCCTCCTCGGCCGGGGCGTTGGCGGCTTCCTCGGCGGCGGCGAGCTTGGCCGCACGCTCCTCGGCGCGCTCCTTGGCCTTTTCGCCCGGCTCGGCCTTCTTCGGGTTGTTGCGGGCCGCACGCTCCTTCACGCCGGCGGCGTCGAAGAAACGGGCAACGCGGTCGGTCGGCTGCGCGCCAACCGAAAGCCAGTGCTTCGCACGCTCGACGTTGAGCGTCACGCGGGCGGGATCTTCCTTCGAAAGGAGCGGGTTGTAGGTGCCGATCTTTTCGATGAAGGCGCCGTCACGCGGAGCGCGCGAGTTGGCGACGACGATGCGGTAATAAGGACGCTTCTTGGCGCCGCCACGGGCGAGACGAATGGAAACGGACATGATGACTTCCTTCTACTGATCTTGTTGAAAACGCTTATTTCTTACCAAATTTGTCGAAACCCGGCGGCAGGCCGCCGCCACCGAGGCCGGGAAGGCCCCCGCCCCCGCCAAGCCCGGGCAGACCGCCCGGCGGCAGCTGCGGCATCCCGCCACCGCCCCCCATCAGGCCGCCAAGGCCGCCGCCCTTGCCAAGCAGCGCACCCAGGCCCTTCAGACCGCCCATCTTGCGGATCTTCTTCATGGCCGTGGACATTTCCTGATGCATCTTCAGCAGCTTGTTCACCTCCTGAACGGTGGTGCCGCTGCCCTTGGCGATGCGGATCTTGCGCTTGGCGTTGATGATCTCCGGCTTGGTGCGCTCCTTGGGCGTCATCGAACCGATCATCGCATCCATGCGGACGAGGATCTTGTCGTTGACGGCGCCCGACGCCATCGCCTGCTTCACCTGCTTCACGCCCGGCAGCATGCCGGCCAGCGCGCCAAGGCCGCCCATGCGGCTCATCTGGTTCAGTTGCGCGCGCAGATCGTTAAGGTCGAACTGGCCCTTGGCCATCTTGGCCGCGAGCGCTTCCGCTTCCTCGACCTTGATCGTCTCCGCCGCCTTTTCGACAAGGCTGACAACGTCGCCCATGCCGAGGATGCGGCCGGCCACGCGCGACGGGTTGAACGGCTCCAGCCCGTCGAGCTTTTCGCCGGTGCCCGCGAACTTGATCGGCTTGCCGGTGACGGCGCGCATCGACAGCGCCGCACCGCCACGGGCATCGCCGTCCATGCGAGTCAGGACGACGCCGGTCAGCGGCACCTGCTCCGAGAAGCTCTTGGCGACGTTCACCGCGTCCTGGCCGGTCAGTGAATCGACGACGAGCAGGATTTCATGCGGGGTCGAGACGTCGGCAACCGCCTTCATCTCTTCCATCAGCGCCTGATCGACGTGCAGGCGACCGGCGGTGTCGAGCATGACGACATCGAAGCCCTGCAGCTTCGCCGCCTGCAACGCGCGCTTTGCGATTTCCACCGGCTGCTGGCCGGCCACGATCGGCAGCGTCGCGATCGTCGCCTGCGTGCCGAGCGTCGCCAGCTGTTCCTGCGCGGCCGGGCGATAGACGTCGAGCGACGCCATCAGCACCTTCTTGCGGCCCTTTTCGGTCAGGCGCTTGGCGATCTTCGCCGTGGTCGTGGTCTTGCCCGAACCCTGCAGGCCGACCATCATCACCACCGCCGGCGGCGCCACATCGACATTCAGGTCCGCCGTTTCGGACCCGAGCATCTCGACCAGCGTGTCATTGACGATCTTGACGACCTGCTGGCCGGGCGTGACCGATTTCAGCACCTGCTGGCCGACAGCCTGCTCGGTCGCCTTGTCGACGAATTCGCGCACCACCGGCAGGGCGACGTCCGCCTCCAGCAGCGCGATACGAACCTCGCGCATCGCGGCGCGGACATCGGCCTCGTTCAGCGCGCCACGGCCGCGCAGGCGTTCAAAAACGCCGCCAAGCCGCTCGCTCAGACTTTCGAACATCGCCTCACTCCGGCCGACTAAACCCTTGCCCGCAGCCCCAAACGCAAATACGCCGGCGGGCGAAACCTCGCCGGCCAGCGTGCACCCTTGGGCGCTTCAGCGTCACGTTCAGTGCGGAACGAACCCGCGCCGCCTACTCCATCCCGCCGCCCAAGGCAAGGGACAGCAGATTTCCTCTCGGCTTAACACATTCTGCACCGCTTATGGCGCAGGGATGGGAACGGTTCCGAATTGGGAGTGCCGTTCTTGGCCTGGCGCATCTGGCAAAGCGAAAAGCGAAAGACGACTTCGGTGGCGAGCGCGCGGCGCGATATCGTCACCGGCGGCATCATGGTGGCCGCCACCCTGCTCCTGATCGGCACGGGCGGCACGGTGGTCAGCAACTTCGTCGCCGCGATGACCGGGGGGCACCAGGCCGCCGATCAGGTGCTGACGACCGCCGTCATCCTCAACGTCGCGCTGCTGCTGTTCGGCTGGCGCCGCTATCGCGATCTCCAGCATGAGGTGGAAGAACGCGCCGTTGCCGAGGAACGCGCCCAGTCGCTCGCCGCCAGCGATCCGCTCACCGGGCTGCTCAACCGCCGCTCGCTCGCCGAACTCGGCGCCGAACTCGTCGACACCGCGACCGCCAAGGGACGCGGCGTTGCCGTCCTGATGATCGATCTCGATCATTTCAAGACGGTCAACGATCTGCACGGCCACGGCATTGGCGATCGCCTGCTCAAGGCCTGCGCCACCGTGATCCGCGACATGCTGCCCCAGGGCGCCCTCGCCGCCCGGCTCGGTGGCGATGAATTCGCCTGCGCGCTCACGCTGGATCGGCAGAGCGCTGGCCAGATCGACGCACTGGCCGATGCGCTGGTCAATCGCCTCGCCATCCCCTTCGATCTCGATGGCGCCCGCGCGCATGTATCCGCATCGGTCGGCATTGCCCGCTCGGATCAGGATTGCACGACGGTCGAAGCGCTGATGCGCCGCGCCGACATCGCCATGTATGCCGCCAAGAAAGGCGGCCGGAACCGGATGGCCTGGTTCGACACGTCGATGGAGCGCGAACTCCAGCTGCGCAACGCCATCGAAGCGGGTCTGCGCGACGGCATTCCGCGCGGCGAATTCGTGCCTTATTACGAACAGCAGATCGACCTCGAAACCGGCCAGTTGCAGGGATTCGAGGTGCTGGCCCGCTGGAACCACCCGATCCAGGGCATTATTGGCCCGGACATCTTCATTCCCGTCGCGGAAGAAGCCGGCCTGATCGGCGATCTTTCGACGGCCGTCATGCGTCAGGCGTTCGAGGAAGCCAAAAGCTGGGACGCGGGCCTCACGCTTTCGGTCAATATCTCGCCCAGCCAGCTGAAGGATCCCTGGCTCGCGCAGAAGATCGTCAAGCTGCTCGTCGAAACGGGCTTCCCCGCCAGCCGGCTCGAAATCGAGATCACCGAAACGTCGCTGTTCGAAAATCTCGGCCTTGCCCAATCGATCATCGGCAGCCTGAAAAATCAGGGCATACGCCTAGCGCTCGACGATTTCGGCACCGGCTATTCATCGCTCGCGCATCTGCGCGCGCTGCCATTCGATCGCATCAAGATCGACAAGAGCTTCGTTCTGTCGATGAGCGAGAACCCGGAAAGCGCGGCCATCGTCAACGCCATCACCCGACTCGGCGAAAGCCTAAATCTGCCGATCACGGCCGAAGGCATCGAAGATCCGGGCATCATCGAACAGTTGAAGGCGATCGGCTGTCACAAGGGCCAGGGCTGGCATTATGGCAAGCCGATGACGGTCAATCAGGTCCGCCGCCTGCTCGCCGAACATGGCATGTTGCTGCCCGGCCGCGCGCCGGCCGAACCCGATCCGGACGAACGCCGCCACATTTTCGGTTACTGAAGGCCGGCCGGCCGCCGCACCGGCCAGCGCCGGACTGCTCCGCCCCGCACAGCGCGTTCAGCCCGCCATGGCCACCCATCCGCGCACCTGCCGGCGTTCGGCAATGCGCCAGCCGGCGGGCGTGCGCACCAGCCGATCCTCATACCAAAGGCCGTTGAGCAGGGTCTGCTCCGCCCCCTCGGCACTGGCCGACGTCATCGGCACGATCGCGGCCGATCGCGCCTGCGCCTCGTTCCCGTCCAGATCAATGATGATCGTGGAAACCATGTGCTGCGACGCGACCAATCCATCGAGGATCGGTGCCAGAAACGCCTCCAGCTCCGCAGGGTTACCCTCCGGCCCGCCGAATGCAGTGAAATCGATCCGTGCATTCTCGGTGAACACCGCCCGAAAGGCCGGCCAGTCCTTGCGGTCGAGCGCGTGGCAGTAACGGGCCAGCAGCTCGTTGATCGCCAGCCGGTCACCGATTTCCTGCAGGTTCACGCGTCGCCCGCCTAGATTTCGACCTGGCTGCCCAGTTCCACCACGCGGTTGGTCGGCAGCTTGAAGAACTCCATCGCGCTTTCGGCGTTGCGCAGCATCCAGGCGAACAGCTTCTCGCGCCAGATCGCCATGCCGGGGCGCGACGACGGCAACAGCGTCTGCCGCGCCAGGAAGAAGCTGGTGTCCATCATCTTGAACTTGGGCCCGCAGTCCGAAATGCCGGCCAGCCCCGCCGGAACGTCCGGCTCCTCCATGAAGCCATAGCGCAGGATCACGCGGTAGAAGCCCTGATCCAGATCCTCCAGCATCACGCGGTTGCCGTCGCCGACGAAGGGCACGTCCTCGATCTTCACCGTCAACAGGATCACGCGGTCATGCAGCACCTTGTTATGCTTCAGATTGTGAAGCAGTGCGTGCGGCACGCCTTCGGGGGTGGAGGTCATGAACACCGCCGTGCCGGGCACGCGGGTGGCCGAGCTGACGGCCGATTTCACGAACACCTGCACGGGCATCGCCGCCTCGCGCATCCGCTCGATCATCAGGAAACGGCCGCGCGCCCAGGTCGTCAGCATGGTGAAGGCGATAAAGCCCACCAGCAGCGGGAACCAGCCGCCATCGGGCACCTTGGTCAGGTTCGCGGCGAAATAGGCGATGTCGACCAGCAGGAACACGGCAACAAGGAAGCCCGCCCACAGCTTGTTCCAGCGCCACAGGCTGAACAGCACCACCGCCAGCAGGAAGGTATCGACGAGCATCGCCCCGGTCACCGCGATGCCATAGGCCGCCGCCAGGTTGGACGAGGTCTGGAAGCTCAGCACCAGCAGGATCACCATCACCATCAGCGCCCAGTTGATCGCGGGGATGTAGATCTGCCCGGCCGTGCTGGCGCTGGTGTGGGTGATGCGCAAGCGCGGGATGAAGCCCAGCTGGATCGCCTGCTGCGTGACCGAAAAGGCGCCGGTGATCACCGCCTGGCTGGCGATCACCGTCGCCGCCATCGCGATCAGCACCAGCGGCAGGCGGAATTCTTCGGGCGCGAGCAGGAAGAACGGGTTCTTGATCGCCTCGGCCGCCGTCGCGGCGTCAAGGCTCAGGATCATCGCCCCCTGCCCCAGATAATTGAGCATCAGCGCCGGCAGCACGAACGCCATCCACGAAACCCGGATCGGGTTGCGCCCGAAATGGCCCATATCGGCATACAGCGCCTCGGCGCCGGTCACCGCGAGCACGACGCTGCCCAGCGCCAGAAAGGCGGTGAAGCCGTCGGTCATGAAGAACTGCACGGCATACCAGGGGTTCAGCGCGCGCAGGATCGTGGGGTCGGCGGCGATGTGCATCAGCCCCAGCACCGCCAGCGCGATGAAGTAAACCGCCATGATCGGCCCGAAAAACAGGCCGACGCGGGCCGTGCCATGCGCCTGGATCATAAACAGCGCGATTAGGATGCCCACCGAAATCGGCAGCACCAGCGGCTCGAATCCGCTTTCGACGACGGTCAGGCCCTCCACCGCCGACATCACCGACATGGCGGGCGTGATCATGCAATCGCCAAAGAACAAGGCCGTGGCGAACACGCCGAGCAGCACGATGCCCTTGGTCCAGCGCTTGTTCTGCGCCGTGCGGTTGATCAGCGCCAGCAGCGCCAGGCTGCCGCCTTCACCCTTATTATCGGCGCGCATAATGATGGAGACATATTTGATCGTCACCACCAGCATCATCGACCAGAAGATCAGGCTCAGCACGCCCAGGATGTGCAGTTCGTCGGGCGTCAGCGGATGATGGCCGGCAAAGGTTTCGCGGAACGCGTAAAGCGGGCTCGTGCCGATATCGCCGAACACGACGCCGACGGCGCCGAGCGAAAGCTTCAGCAGCCCCGATCCTTCGGGCGCATGGCCGTGAACGGCATGATGCTGGACGGCTTCGCTGCTGCTCATTGAAGGACGGACCCTGTTCTGTCCATGGAACCGATTTCCGCCCCGTGGCCCCAGCGGCGGGCAATAACCGGCGCCCCTAGCACGCCCCCAATCCCCCCGCAACGCCTGCGGGCATGTCAGCCGAGCATCGCATCCGCTTCGCTCCTCGTGAGAATCGATCTTAGCACGAAGCTGCTGTTGATCGTACTCACGCCCGGCAATTTGCCCAGATACTCCCGGTGGATGCGTTCATAATCGTCGAGGTCGCGGCAGATGATCTTCAGCCGGTAATCATTTGCGCCCGATACCAGGCTGCATTCCACCACCCCGACGATATTGGCCACCGCCCGCTCGAACTGGGCAAGATCCTCCTCCACCTGGGTGCTGAGCGTGATGTCGACCAGCGCCGTCACGCGGAAGCCCATGCGCCGCGGGCCGAAGCGCACGCCATAGCCTGCGATCCGCCCGGATGCCTCCAGCGCCTGAATGCGCCGCGTGCAGGCCGATTGGGACAGGCCGACGCGCTCGGCAATGCGGCTTACGGGGGTGCGGGCATCAGCGGCGAGCATCTTCATGATGCCGCGATCGACTCGATCGGCCTTGCCATCGACACTGCCTTGCATCAATCCGCCGATGTCGGGGTTCTTCATGACGGATCCATGCGTCAGACAGGGTGTTATGGCCCCATCTTTGCACGGATTTGCCGCTCATATCGAGTTATATTCCCCGTCCATCGCAAAGGATGATGGAGAGGCGATCATGCGTGTCGGCATTCCCAAGGAAATCAAGAATCACGAATATCGTGTCGGGCTGACGCCGCCGTCGGTGGCCGAACTTGCGGCCGCCGGGCATGAGGTGATCGTCGAAACCAAAGCCGGCAGCGGCATCGATTTCAGCGATCAGGATTATGTGGACGCCGGCGCCCGCATCGTCGCCACCCCGGCGGAGGTGTTCGCCCAGTCCGACATGATCGTGAAGGTCAAGGAACCGCAGCCGAGCGAAATCGAGTTGCTGGAGCCGCGCCACCTCCTCTTCACCTACCTCCATCTGGCCGCCGACAAGCCTCAGGCCTTCGGCCTCATGCGTTCGGGCGCCACCTGCATCGCTTATGAAACCGTCACTTCGCGCAACGGCACGCTGCCGCTGCTGAAGCCGATGTCCGAAGTCGCCGGCCGCATGTCGGTTCAGGTCGGCGCCCATTATCTCGAAAAGGAACAGGGCGGCCGCGGCGTTCTGCTTGGCGGCGTTCCCGGCGTCGCCCCCGCCCGCGTCGCGATCCTCGGCGGCGGCGTCGCCGGCGTCAACGCGGCGCAAATGGCCGTCGGCATGCGTGCCGACGTCACCATCTACGACATCAACAATGATCGCCTGGCCGAACTCGACATGTTCTTCTCGAGCCAGATCAAGACGGCCTATGCCTCCAAGGCGGCGATCGCGGCGGCGGTGAAGAACGCGCACCTCGTCATCGGCGCGGTGCTGGTGCCCGGCGCCGCCGCGCCCAAGCTCGTCACCCGCGACATGCTGAAGACGATGAAGCGCGGCTCCGTGCTGGTCGATATCGCCATCGATCAGGGTGGCTGCTTCGAAACCAGCCATGCCACCACGCATGACGATCCGGTGTTCGAAGTCGACGGCATCATCCATTATTGCGTCGCCAACATGCCCGGCGCGGTTGCCCGCACCTCAGCCTTCGCGCTCAACAATGCCACCCTGCCCTTCGCGCTCAAGCTCGCCAATCTCGGCGCCGAAGCCGCGATGGCCGCCGATCCGTACCTCGCCAACGGCCTCAACGTCTCGGGCGGCAAGATCCGCCACGCCGCCGTGGCCGAAGCGCTCGATCTCCCGCTGAACTGACGCCCTTACGTCAGCCAGCTCCCCCCGGGCCGCCATCCGCCTCCGACGACACCGGGGGCGGGTGGCGGCCATTTCTTTATCGGCGTCATCTTATGGACGTCATCCCAGCGAAGGCTGGGATCTTAGAATGTTGGGTGATCCGTTGCCCCACGAGATCCCAGCCTTCGCCGGGATACCGCATTCAGGCAGGTTCAGCGCGCGCCCATGCCCATCTGGGCGCGCATCATGTCCAGTTGCGCCAGCCGCTGTTCGACGTCGGCACGCCATGGCGCGTCGGCCGGGCTGCGATCGAGTAGCCCCCGCCACACGGCTTCTGCCTGATCGAGCTGGCCGGCCTGCGCGAAGGCAAGGCCAAGGAAGAAAGGCGGACCCGGATGATCGGGCTGGATCTGGCCCGCCCGGTCGAAGGCGAGCTTCGCCGCCGGCGACATCTGGCCATCGGCATAGACGACCAGCGCATTGCCCAGCCCGACCCACAGATCGGCGCTGCGCGGATTTTTGTTCAGCCCTGCCTTCAGCGTGGCAATGGCATAGGCGTCGAGGCCCTGATCGTGCAGGTTCTGCGCGGCTTCCAGCACCATGGCATCGCCGCCGACCTCGGGGAACATCTTGGCGCGTTCATCCGCCGTCGCGGTGTCGGGCTGCCTGGCCGCCACCTTGGGCGGCGTCGGGCTGCCCGCCCGCGTGGGGCTGCCCTGCCAGGCATAGCCCGCCAAGCCAAGGAACAGCGCCGCGCCGAGCAATTCCATGGAGCCGCGCGGCATGCGCCCGAACTTCCACAACGCCGCCGCCGCGGCGAGCGCCATCACCGCGATGATCGCCCAGCCCATCAGCGCTTCCTCTTCTTGAACCGGCCCCGCGCCAGCCACGCGCCGATCGCGATCAGCACAGCCGGCAACGCCCATAGCGGCCAGGTCAGCCGATCGAGCGGCGGATCATAGGTCACCCAATTGCCATAGCGTTCGATCAACCAGTGACGCACCTGATCGGGCGTTTCGCCGGCGGCGATCCTGCTGCGGACAAGCGCACGCATGTCACCCGCCATCTCGGCATCCGAATCGGCGATCGATTGGCCCTGGCAGACCAGACAGCGCAGCGTCTTCATCAGCGCAGTCGCCTGCGCTTCCTGCTTCGCGTCCGGCAGCTGGCTATAGGCCAGTTCCGCCGGGGGCATCACCGAATCCGCCAGCGCCGGACTCGCGGCGAATAACGACAATATGATCGCCGCCCGCTTCATCGCGCGCCCTTCACCGCCGCCAGGATCGCCGGCACGTCCTCGGGCCGGATTTCGCCGATATGCTGGTGGCGGATGATGCCCTTGCCATCGACGACGAAGGTTTCGGGCACGCCGGCCGAGCCCATGGCGATCTGCACGCTGCTTTGGGTGTCGCTGCCGATGCGCTGATAGGGATTGCCCCAGCGTTGCAGGAAGCCCGCCACATCCTCTGGCCTGTCGCGAATGGCGATGGCGTCGATCTTCACGCCCGCCTCGGCCAGTTGCGTCAGCTGCGGTGCTTCGGCCGCGCAGGGCACGCACCAGCTGGCGAACACGTTGAGCAGGCGCGGCTCGCCTTGCGCAAAATCGGCGCTGCTAAGGCCCGTTATCCCCGGCGCACCGGGCGGCAGCGCGAATTGCGGCAAGGGCTTGCCCACCATCTTCGACGGGATGATCTTGCTCTCCGGCTTGATCAGCCCCGTGGCAAAGGTCGCGACGAAGATCAGGAACAGGATCAGCGGCGCCCAAAGCACCAGCCGCACGGTGCGCAGCTTCATATATAATAGCCCTCCGCCCGCTGGCTGCGCCGTTCGCGCAGCACCCGGCCGATCAGCGACAGCAACCCGCCGAGCGCGATCAGCCCGCCGCCGAGCCAGATCAGGGTCACCCACGGCTTCCACCACAGGCGCAGCTGCCAGCGCCCCTGATCGTCGGCATTGCCGAGCACGACGTAAAGCTGCCCGTCGAGCACCGAGGTGATCGACGCCTCGTTGGTTTCCGTCGGCGGCGCATAGAACATCCGCGCCTGCGTGATCAGCGTCTTCGGGGCGGAAGTGCCGCGCGTCGCGGTCAACGTCGCCTCGATCGCGGTCCAGTTCGGCCCGGCCACGGGATCGACCCGATCGAAACGCACCGACCATGGGCCGACGTCATGCGTTTCGCCTGGCCGCGCCGCCACCAGCGTCTCCTTGGTGAACGCCGTTTCGGATGCCATGCCCACAAGCGTAACCGCCACGCCGAGATGCGCGATCACCATGCCCCAGATGTGAAGCGGGGTCCGCCGCAGGTTGCGTTTCCACAAGGGCGCGATGCTCGCCACCGCGACACCCGCCGCCAATATCAGGCCCAAAAGCGGGAAGATCCCGATCGGCGGGCCGAAGATCGACAGTGCCAGCAGCGCCAGCGCGGTCAGCAGAGCGGCAGGCGCCAGCCGCATCACCAGCGGCTTCCAGTCGTCGCGGCGCCAGCGCAGCAACGGGCCGGCCGCCATCACGACGACAAGCAGCAGCGCGATCGGCCCGGCCGCCGAATTGAAATAAGGCGGGCCGACCGACAATTTCTCGCCGGTCATCGCTTCGGCCATCAGCGGATAGAGCGTGCCGACCAGCACGACCCCCAGGATCGCCGAAAGCATCAGGTTATTCACCACCAGCGCGCCCTCGCGGCTTACCGCCTCGAACTGCGAGCCTTCCTTCACCGTGCCGACGCGCAGGCCGAACAGCGTCAGCGCGCCGCCGATATACAGGACCAGCAGGCCAAGGATGAACGCACCGCGCTGCGGATCGACGGCGAAGGCGTGGACCGAGGTGAGGATACCCGAACGAACGAGGAAGGTGCCCACCATGCTCATCGAGAAAGCGACCACCGCCAGCATCACCGTCCAGGCGCGCAGCCCGTCACGCGTTGCCAGCACCGTCACCGAATGGAGCAGCGCGGTCGCCGCGAGCCAGGGCATCAGCGACGCATTTTCCACCGGATCCCAGAACCACCAGCCGCCCCAGCCGAGTTCGTAATAGGCCCAATAGCTGCCTGCCGTGATGCCCAGCGTCAGCATGATCCACGCCGCCAGCACCCATGGCCGCATCGCGCGAGCGAAGGCCGGCCCCACATCGCGTGTCACCAGCGCCCCGACGGCGAAGGAGAAGGCCACCGATAGCCCGACATAGCCGAGGTAAAGCGTCGGCGGGTGGAAGGCGAGGCCCGGATCCTGCAACAGCGGGTTCAGGCCATTGCCTTCCGCCGGCACCGGAAACACCCGCTCGAACGGGTTCGATGCGAACAGCAGGAAGGCGTAGAAGCCAAGGCCGATAAAGGCCTGCGCGGCGAGCGTGGCGATAAGCGTGCGTTCGTTCAGCTTGCGCTCGAACAGGGCGACCGCCGCCCCGGCCACGCCCAGGATCGTCACCCACATCAGCATCGAGCCTTCGTGGTTCCCCCACGCGCCCGCGAACCGATAGAGCAGCGGCTTGGCCGAATGGTTGTTGGCCACCACCAGTTTGACGCTGAGATCGACCTGCACGAAGACGATGATCAGGCAGGTGAAAGCGATCGCGGTCAGCACGCCCTGCACCACGGCCACCGGCCGCACCGCCGCCATCAGGCCGCCACGCGCGGGCGTCAGCCCAAGCACCGCCATCAGCAACTGAAACCCCGCCAGCGCCGCCGCGAGCCACAGCGCGGCGAGCCCCGTTTCTGCGATCATGGTCGCGCCTCGCCCGCCCCGCCCGTTACGGGCTTGTCCTTTTCGGATTTCATCGCGCTTTCCATCTGCGGCGGCATGTAGCGTTCGTCATGCTTGGCCAGAATATTGTCCGCCACGAACACGCCGTCGGTGCCCAGCTTGCCCTCGGCCACGGCACCCGATCCTTCCTTGAAAAGATCGGGCGTGATGCCCCGGAAGGTCACCGGCGCCGTCGCGCCTTCGTCGGTCAGGACGAAACGGATGGTCACGCCATCGGGATCGCGCTGGATCGATCCGGGCACCACCATCCCCGCCAGCCGCAGCGGCTTGCCGGTCGGCACCGTCCCGGCGGCCACTTCGGTCGGCGTGCGGAACAGGGCCGCCGTATCCTTCAGCGCGGACATCGCAAGGAACGCCGCGCCGATGATCGCGGCCACCGCCACAAGCGCCAGAACGAGCCGCTGATGCTTCGCCTTCATGGCTTCTTCCTGATCGCATCGGCCGCGGCTTCCGCGCGACGCATCGCGGCGAAACTCGCCAGCGTCAGCCCGATCAGCCCGGCGATGGTGATGGCATAAGCGGCAATGATGAACGGCCAGTGGTTCACGCGTCGGCCATCCTCTTCAGCCGGGCCTCGATCCGCGCCTCGGCCAGCAACGCGCGCATCCGCATCAGCACGATCGCGCCGAACAGCAGCGAAAAGCCGATCAGCGCGATCGGCAGCGGCCACAGGATCGAACCGTCGATCGTGTTCTTGGTCAACGATATGCTCGCCGTCTGGTGCAGCGTGTTCCACCAGTCGACCGAATATTTGATGATCGGAATGTTGATCGCCCCCACCAGGCCGAAGATCGCCGCCACGCGGCTGCTACCGCCCTTGTCCGAACTCGCATCGGCCAGTGCGATATAGGCGATGTAAAGGAACAGCAGCACCAGCATCGATGTCAGCCGCCCGTCCCACACCCACCAGGTGCCCCAGGTCGGCCGCCCCCAGATCGATCCCGTCACCAGGCAGATCGCGGTGAACAGCGCGCCGGGAAAGGCCACCGCCCGCGCGGCCACCGCCGCCAGCGGATGCCGCCACACCAATTGCATGAGGCTGGCGATGGCGATGCCGGTCCAGCCGCCCATGCCCAGCCAGGCGGCCGGCACATGGACATACATGATCCGCACGCTTTCGCCCTGCAGCCGTTCGGGCGGGGTGAGGAACAAGCCGGATGCCAGCGCCACCGCAACCAGCAGCACGCCCCCCCAGGCCAGCCAGGGAGTCAGCGGTCGGGCGATTCCAAGAAATCGGTTGGGATTGGCGAAGATATGCATGTTTCGATCGAGCTATTAGAACAGGTCGTCGCGCGGGGGAAGCGGTCCTAAGCGTGACAAATCATGCCGTGTGGCCGCTTTTGTTGGTTTCCCTCCGCGCGCGACACTCCTAAGGCCGTCAACGATGGCCACCACGTCTTCGCCCCGCCGCTCCGGCGCCGATACCCCCGTGCGCGGCATCCTCCTCCGCATCGGCTCGGTCGTCATGTTCGGCATCATGTTCGCCGCGATGAAACTCGCCGGCGATGATGGCGTGGTCGCGATCGAAATGGTGTTCTATCGCGCCGTATTCGGCATGCCGATCGTGCTCGCCTGGCTCGCGCTTGGGCCGGGCCTCGCCGATATCCAGCCCAACCGGCCCTGGGCCCATGCCGTGCGCTCCGCGATCGGCCTCACCGGCATCACGCTCAACTTCTTCGCGCTGATCCTGCTGCCGCTGGCCGATGCGACGACGATCGGCTTCACCGCGCCGATCTTCGCCACCATCCTGTCCGCCCTGATCCTCAAGGAACATGTCGGCCGCCACCGCTGGATGGCCGTCGCCATCGGCTTCATCGGCGTCATCGTCATCACCCGCCCCGGCGGATCGTCCGGCCTGCCCGGGCTGGGCATCATGGTCGCCCTGCTCGGCGCGCTCGGTACGTCGGGCGTCACGATCACGCTGCGCCAGCTCGGCTCCACCGAAACCGTCGGCTCGATCGTGTTCTGGTTCTTCGTCGCCTGCGCCGTCGTCGGCGGCATCGGCACCGCCATCTGGGGCAGCACCCACGGGCTGCACACCATGGGCCTGCTCGCCATCGGCGGCGTGGCCGGCGCCGTGGCACAGATCCTGATGACCGCATCGCTGCGCGCCGCATCGGTTTCGACGGTGGCCCCCTTCGATTATCTGCAGATCGTGATGGCGATCATCATGGGCTGGCTGCTCTGGTATGCCGTGCCGTCCGCCGCAACGCTGGCCGGGGCCGCGCTGATCGCGGGCAGCGGCCTCTACACCGCCTATCGCGAACATCGCCTGCGCCGCGATTCGGTCGCGGCCACCCCCCCCGTCTGAGGCCATCTGGCGCACGCCGCACCGCGCATGATTTGACACGCCACGTCCGGCCCGACATCATCGGCCCCATGATCGCGCAGACCATATACCAGCGATGGTGCCAGCATGGGGGGCAGTTTCTCGCGGGCATTTAGCCCCGGGCTCGCCGGCGCACGCCTCGGCTGGGTCCGGGGCACAGATTTTTTCGATCGCTTCTAACCCGATCGCCTTTGCCTGCCGGCTCGCCGCGCCTTTTTGCGCGCGCGGGGCCGATGCGGCACCATCAAGGATTATTTTCGTGACCCAAGCCCAATCCGCTGCGCAGCGGCCGCCGCTGCACCTGATCGATACGGAGGCCGACAGCCTCTATGGCCTTGCCCTCGGCGCCGAACAGCGCCTGCCGGCCGTCGCCGAACTGCTGCTCAACGAAATCGATCGCGCCGAAATCCACCCCGCGGGCGATCTGCCGGCCGGCGTCGTCACCATGGGCTCCACGGTCGAATTCATCGACGAAGGCAGCGAAGTGACGCGCACCGTCGAACTCGTCTGGCCGCCCGAGGCCGATATCAACAGCGGCCGCATCTCCATCCTCACGCCAATCGGCGCGGGGTTGATCGGGCTCAGCGAAGGGCAGTCGATCCTCTGGCCCGATCGTGAAGGCAATGAACGGCAGATCCGTATCGTGAAAGTCGCGCGCGCCCTCGCCTGAACCCAGGCGAAGGGCGCCCGCCCTTCCCGCCCCTGACGTCAGTTCGCCAGCCGGTCGATGATCGGGCAATCGGGCCGCGTGTCGCCATGGCAGCGCGTGGCCAGATCGATCAGCGTCGCCCGCATCGCCTCCAGCGCCGCCGCCTTGCGGCCCAGTTCCTCCGCCCGGGCCGTCGCCAGCGCCTTCACCTCGGCGCTCGATCGCGCCCGGTCCGACCACAGTTCCAGCAATGTCCGTATTTCCTCGACCGGAAAGCCGAGGTCGCGGGCATTGGCGATGAAGCGAAGGCGGTGGACATCGGCCTGCGAATAATCGCGATAGCCGCTGTCCCGCCGGGGCGGCGGCGGGATCAGGCCGATCTTCTCATAATGGCGGATCATCCGCTGCGAGACGCCGCTGGCGTCGGATACCGCGCCGATATTCACAGCTTCACCGCATTCAGCCGCAAGGCATTGGCGACAACGGCGAAGGACGAAAGCGCCATCGCCGCGCCAGCGAACATCGGCGACAGCAATATGCCTGCGACCGGATAGAGCACACCCGCCGCCACCGGCACGCCAATCCCGTTGAACAGGAAGGAGAAGAACAGGTTCTGGCGGATATTGCCCATCGTCGCATGCGCCAGCTTCCGCGCCCGCACGATCGCCGCAAGTTCACCGCGCGTCAGCGTGATCCCCGCGCTTTCGATGGCAACGTCGGTGCCCGTGCCCATCGCCAGGCCAACATCGGCGGCCGCCAGCGCGGGTGCGTCGTTGATGCCATCGCCAGCCATCGCCACCTTGGCGCCCTGCGCCTTCAGTTCGCCGACGATCCGGGCCTTGTCCTCGGGGCGCAGGTCGGCGCGGATCTCATCCAGCCCGCCGACCGCACGGGCAACGGCTTCGGCCGTCGTGCGGTTGTCGCCGGTCAGCATCACGATGCGCAGCCCTTCCGCCTTCAGCGCCGCGATCGCCTCGCTGGCCGAAGCCCGCACCGGATCGGCCACCGCCAGAAGGCCGGCCAGCGAACCATCGACCGCGACCAGCATCACGCCAGCACCATCCTTGCGCAGCGCCTCCGCCCGGCCATCCAGCGGCGCCGGATCCGCACCCACGCTCCGCATCTGGACGGCATTGCCGATCGCCACCCGCCGCCCGTCGACGTTCGCGGTAACACCAGCGCCCGTCTGTGATTCGAAGCCTTCCGCCTTCGCCACGGCAAGTTTGCGTTCGCCCGCCGCGACAACGATCGCGTGCGCCAGCGGATGTTCCGATCCGGCCTCCACGGCCGCCGCCAGCGCCAGCAACTCGCCCTCGGCCATGCCGCCGATCGTCTCCACCGCGATCAGCGCGGGCTTGCCTTCGGTCAGCGTGCCGGTCTTGTCGATCACCAGCGTGTCCACCGTTTCGAACGCCTGCAACGCCTCGGCATTCTTGACGAGCACGCCGGCCCGCGCGCCGCGCCCGGTGCCCACCATCACCGACATCGGGGTCGCCAGCCCCAGCGCACAGGGGCAGGCGATCACCAGCACGGCGATCGCATTCAAAAGCGCGTGGCCGAAACGCGGTTCGGGGCCGACGAAGTTCCAGACGATGAAGGTGATGACCGCGATCGCCACGACCAGCGGCACGAACCAGCCTGCCACGCGATCCGCCACCGCCTGGATCGGCGCGCGGCTGCGTTGGGCTTCGGCCACCATGCGCACGATGCGGGCAAGCATCGTGTCCGCGCCCACCGCGCGCGCCTCCATCACCAGGCTGCCGGTTCCGTTCACCGTCCCGGCGGTCAACGCATCGTCGGCCTGCTTGGCGATCGCGATCGGTTCACCGGTCAGCATGGATTCGTCGACGCTGGACCGGCCTTCGATCACCACGCCATCCACCGGCACGGCTTCGCCCGGCCGCACGCGCAGCCGATCGCCAACCGCCACGGTGTCGAGCGACACCTCGCTCTCGCTGCCATCGGGGCCGATCCGTCGCGCCGTCTTGGGGGCAAGATCCATCAGCGCGCGGATCGCGCGGCCGGTGGCCGCACGGGCGCGCAGTTCGAGCACCTGGCCCAGCAGCACCAGCGTCACCACGACGGCCGCCGCTTCATAATATACCGGCGCCATGCCGCCATGGGTGAGGAAGGTTTCGGGGAACAACCCCGGCGCCACCGTCGCCACGACGCTATAGGCGAAGGCCGCGCCCACGCCGATCGCGATCAGGGTGAACATGTTGAGATGGCGGGTGACGATCGATCGCCAACCCCTTTCAAAGAAAGGCCATCCTGCCCACAGCACCACCGGCGCGCTCAGCGCAAATTGCACCCAGGGCGATGCCGCGGGCGGCACGAAATGCACGCCCAGCATGTCCGCGATCATCGACACGAACAGCAAGGGCACGGTCAGCACCGCGCTCACCCACAGGCGGCGCGTGAAATCGACCAGTTCCGGGTTGGGCGCGTCGTCCAGCGACGGTTCCTCGGGCTCCAGCGCCATGCCGCAGATCGGGCATGTGCCCGGCCCTTCCTGCCGGATTTCGGGATGCATCGGGCAGGTCCAGATCGCACCCGGCGCCGCTTCCGGCACAATGCGCGGCCCATCGCCCAGATAGCGTTCGGGATCGGCTATGAACTTCGTCCGGCAACCCGCGCTGCAGAAATGATAATCCTTGCCGTCATGGGCCGCGTGATGCCCGGTCGTCGCCGGATCGACGGTCATGCCGCATACCGGATCGAGCACGGCCCCCGCCGGCGTCGCGGCGTCGCCACCACCCTTGTGGCCGCCACAGCAACCGCCGCCGCCATGGGCGCCCTCCTGTCCATGCCGATGCGCGCCGGACTGATTCATCGTCATTCTCCTTCCACGCGACACCATCTAGGGTTTGACATCATGTCAGGGTCAAGAGGCGGGAGAAAGCATCCCCAACCAGGCGACAAGCAACAGAATGGTGATGCCCAGCGCGGCCTCGACCGCGACGCTCACGCGCAGTGCACCCGTGCGCCCGTCAGCGGCGAAGGCCGGCACCAACCGGAAGCGGTTGAGCGCCGCCAATCCCAGCATCGCCGCGAACAATGCCAGCTTGATCGTCATCAATCGACCGTAAAGCCCTTCGCCGGGGATCGGGGTGCCGCTCGGGCCAAGGATCGCCCAGCCGTTGATCAGCCCGGTGATCAGGATCAGGCCGACGATGATCGTCCCCAATCGCGCAAAGCCAGCCAAAGCATCGTAGGCCGCCACCCGCCCTCCTCCATCGCAGCTGCGCGCCCGCGCGAGGAACCATAGCAGCGTGGCGAGCGCGCCGATCCATAGCCCGGCGGCAAGCAGGTGAAGGATATCGGCGCCCAGGTGCAGCCAGCCCAGCGCGCCTTCGTTCATCACGCCATGCCCGCCCCAGGCAAGGGTGGCCAGCGCGACAGCGCCCCACAGCGCGGTTCCGCGCGGCGATGGCCAGAACACCATCACGGCCAACGCGTTCATCCGCACCAGCCAGGCCCAGCCGCCTGACGTGTCCGCCAGCAGGAAGCCGATCGTCGTCCGATCGACCTCCCCCAGCATTACGCCCGCCATCGACGCGGCCTGCGCCCACAAGCCCGATAGCGACAGCCCGGCCCCGGCGATCGCCAGCGCCATCACCGCCCCGCGCGCCAGCCGATGCCCATTCCACAGCGCGAACGCGCCAAGGCCGAACAACAACATCAGGTCCAGCCGGAGGCCGAAGCGCAGCGCGACGGTCAGGCCGTCGTCCATCGGCTCATTTCACCGAAAAGACGTGGGTTCCGTTGATGCGGTGGGTGTCGGCCGAAACGACATGATAATCCACGCGATATGTGCCCACCGGCAACGGACGTGCCATCACGATCACCAATGACTTGCCGTCGGGGCCGACCGAGCTTTTGGCGCCAGACATCTTCATCGGTGGATGATCCTTCATCCCCGGCATGCCGGTCATCACCAGTTCGGCGCCCGAAAATTGCGGCGTCAGCTTTTCGGAAAAGTTCAGCACGATGCGCGTCGTCGGGGCGATCGCGGCGTTGGCGGCGGGCGCGGCCGAAACCAGCTTGGGGTGCGCCATCGCAGCCGGCGCCCAAACGGCTGCAGCCAAAGCGAAAATCGTCAATTTGCGGAACATCGGGCTCTCCTTGAAATCCGCCCTGAATACGCGCCCGCCGGCTTTACCCCTCATTGCACGAGCGATCGGCCCTTCCCTCGCATCCGTGCGTTGATGTGTCGCCCCGCCCAATTGCACGAAAGCGTCGTCGCCATGGATCGCATCTTCACCGCGCTCGCCCAGCGCATCGCCTTCTGGGCCGGCCAGCCATTCGCCTTTGCGATCGCGCTGCTCGCCATCCTCGCCTGGGCCGCGACGGGTCCGCTGTTCGGTTATTCCGACACCTGGCAGCTCATCGTCAACACGACGACGACGATCATCACCTTCCTGATGGTGTTCCTCATCCAGAACTCCCAGAACCGCGATGGGGCGGCGATCCAGGCCAAGCTCGATGAACTGATCCGCGCAACCAACACGGCGCGCAATCAGTTCATCGGTATCGAACATTTCACGGAAAGCGAACTCGAACAGGTCCGCGCGGTGCTCGAACGGGAATATGGAGAGGATGGTGCCGAGACGGCGGCCAGCCACGAGGCCCTGGCCCGCCTGATCCGGCGAATGTGAAAGGCCGCGTAAGCGGACGCGCCGGAGCGGCAACGCCGATTGGTGTCACAAAGGGTGGAAAATCATGGCCAACGAAACGACACGCCTGCAAATCGATCTCACCGACGATGATGTGGAAGCGCTGGACGCCTGGATCGAACGGCACGCCGATCCCCGCCCCACGCGCGAAGAGGCTTTGCGGCTGATCGTGGCCGGCGCGCTCGGCACGCATCGCCCGTCCACCATCCTGCCCAATATCGTCACAGGACGGGATATTCCCTGATACCGCCACGCATGACGGCTCGAAATCGAGACCTCGCGCTGCATTAAAGGGGCATGGCGGCGCAACATATGCGCCACCTGCCCTGGCTGTTCAGGCGACGAAATTGGGCGGTCGCCCGGTTCCCATGATGCGGATCTGCTCGTTAAAACGATTGGCGATCTGCTGGTGCGCGGTCCGCGCCTCCTTGCCGGCAGATGATTTCGCGGCCGAGCATTCCTCAAGATAGCGCCGCCAGATGAAATCGCGATCGAAGCCCATGATGGTCTCCTTCTAGCCGGGCGATCCCTTGTCGTCCGACGGTTCATCCCCAGCCGGATCATGCCATGGCGGCCGCGAATTTACGAATCCCGCCGCCGCCCGCAACGCTCCGTTCGCAGCGTGCTCCGGCCATCGCATTCCGTGCGTCGCCGCCAAACGCAAGGCGCCGCCAGCCCGCATGGAGCCAGCGGCGCCCATGTCCGTGCCCGTGGTTCAAGCGAAGCTGGCGCGTGAAGGCCGCCGGCGCATCGACGCACCGACCACGCCGAAGCCGATCAGCATCATCGCCCAGGTCGACGGTTCCGGTATCGCGCCTTCCAGCCCGACATCGTCGAGATAGCCGCCCAACGAATCGCTGGTGCCATTCGCCGCGAAGGAAAGCGTGCCGCCGCCGGTCGAGAAGTTGACCGTGTAGAACACCCAGTTGGTGTCTCCGGCACCCTGCCCGCCAGCGACCGTGAGCAGGCTCACATCATCGAGCAGCACGTCGATTCCGTTCGAATCCGCACCCACGTTGGGACGGTCCGAATACCAGAAAGACAGGGTGTAATCGCCCGCCTCGATCACGCGGCTCATCGTGCTGTTGGAATTACTATCCAACTCGACGAGATTCTCGCCCGAAAACGGCGTTCCGGCGACATTGTTATATTGCACCTCGATGCCGGGCCCGGCGCTGGCGGTCCAGCCTTCATAGGCCGGCAATATCGTGAAGCCGGGGCCATCACCGAAATCGGTGCTTTCCCAATCGTTGAAGAATGTCGTCGCGGCAGACGCCGGCGCCACCAGGCCGATCGCGCCACCCACGGCGGCGAGTACCAGTCCCTTCCTGATCCCACGCATTCACACCCTCCTCGTACCAACGCCCGCAACGGACAAGATAGAAGACTTTGCGACTCGCTATTATGGGTTCTTAACGGCAGCCTAATCCCGTCGTTCCCGTCACGACGAGGCCCGAATGGCACCATCTTGTGCCATTGCTGGACGAGAACATGCAGGGTGCTGAAATCGCACCAGTTAAAATTAACCATGTTTGGCCGCAAATCTGCTGGCCGTTTGCCGCCGATCGCATCATCGGCCGGTTGCCGCCCCCGCGGCGCAGAAAGCTCTGTGCAACCACACGGCCAATAAAACGCAGGCAAGCTCCCACGCGCCTTGGGCCCGGTTTATTAAAACAGCGCTGACAGATGGATGGTGACCCCGGCGCGATTCGAACGCGCGACCTGCTGCTTAGGAGGCAGCCGCTCTATCCTGCTGAGCTACGGAGTCCCAACGCCGATCTAATCGGATCAACCCGCACGGTCCACCCTCTCCCGCCGCCGGGATAAACAGCAAGCCCCCTGATGGGGCGTGCGCCGGGCAGAGACCATGCTCCGCATCACCAACGACCATCTTCCCGACACCTTGAACCAACGGGCGGAGCCGCTTGCCGTCACCGTTCGTCGTCCCGATCCATGGGCGCGACGACACGACAACATCGGCACCGAATAGCCCGGTTCCGCGTGAAACTGTCCGTGGGGATGGTGATGGTAGCGGAGGAGGGACTTGAACCCCCGACACGCGGATTATGATTCCGCTGCTCTAACCAGCTGAGCTACTCCGCCCCAATAGGGCTTCCCGGCGGCGTATCGTCGTCGGGCGTGGCGGGCCTATAGGCAGGCCTGCGGCACGGGTCAACTAGCCTATCGCAACTTCGCACGATACAGGCACTCCCGTGAATCGACAGGATCGGGGAGCAGGATGAGTTTGGATCATTACGACGTTCTGATCGTCGGCGCCGGCCATGGCGGCGCGCAGGCTGCGCTGATGCTGCGCCAGCAGAAGTTTGAAGGCACCGTGGCGCTGCTCGGCGACGAGCCCGAACCGCCTTATGAGCGCCCCCCGCTGTCGAAGGACTATTTTTCGGGCGAGAAACCGTTCGAACGGATCCTGATCCGCCCGGCCACCTTCTGGTCCGATCGCAATATCGATCTGCTGCTGAGCCGGCGCGTCACCGCGGTCGATCCGGCTGCGCACAAGGTCACGCTCGCCGACGGATCGACCATCGGTTATGGCAAGCTGATCTGGGCGACCGGCGGCTCGCCCCGCCGGCTGGCCTGCGAAGGCCATGGCGTGAAGGGCGTCCACGCCGTCCGCACCCGCGCCGATGTCGATCAGATGATGACCGAGCTCGAAGCGACGAGCCGCGTCGTCGTCATCGGTGGCGGCTATATCGGGCTGGAGGCCGCTGCCGTGCTTGCCAAGTTCGGCAAGCATGTCACGGTTCTCGAAGCACTCGACCGCGTCCTCGCCCGCGTCGCCGGCGAACCCCTGTCGCGTTTCTATGAGGCGGAGCACCGCGCCCATGGCGTCGATGTCCGCCTTGGCGTTTCGGTCGATTGCATCCTCGAAAGCGATGGCCGGGCGACCGGCGTCAAGCTGGCCGATGGCACCGTGCTGCCGGCCGAAATGGTGATCGTCGGCATCGGCATCATCCCGGCGGTCGAACCGCTGCTCGCGGCCGGCGCGGCCGGCGGCAACGGCGTCGACGTCGACGGCCAGTGCCGCACCAGCCTGCCCGACATCTTCGCCATCGGCGATTGCGCGGCGCATGACAACGCGTTTGCGGGCGGCGCACGCATCCGCCTCGAATCGGTGCAGAACGCCAATGATCAGGCGACCATCGTCGCCAAGGCGATCATGGGTGGCGACGAGCAATATCATGCCGTGCCGTGGTTCTGGTCGAACCAATATGATCTCCGCCTGCAGACCGTGGGCCTGTCCACCGGGCATGACGCGATCGTCACGCGGGGCGATCCGGCGGCGCGCAGCTTCTCGATCGTCTATCTGAAGGGCGGCAAGGTGATCGCGCTCGATTGCGTCAACGCGACCAAGGATTATGTCCAGGGCCGCGCGCTGGTGGTCGGCGGTATCGCGCCCGCGCTCGACCAGCTGGCCGATACCGAGGTGCCGCTGAAATCGCTCGCGGGATGAACGGGGAACCGGGGCGGCCGATCGTCGTTCCCGGTTTCATCGCGTGATGCGGAGGAGGTCAGCATGGAATTGTCGGTGCCGCTCGAAACCGTCTGCCGGCTGATCGTCCGCGCCCGCGAACTGGAAGCGCAGGTCCCGTCCAACGACACCGACGATGATGAGGATCCGACCGATTCGGATGATCCCTATGCGGTGCTGGAGGACGAGGCCAACACCTCGGTCGAGGAGGAAGTGCAGGCGCTGCTCGACGATATGCCGCAGGACGAAATCGCCGAAGTGCTGGCTCTCGCCTGGGTCGGTCGCGGCACGTTCGATGCGAGTGAATGGGACGAGGCGCTGGAAGAAGCGGTCGACAGCGAACAAAATCCGGTCGACCAGCTGCTCGAACTGCCGATGCTCGCGGCCTATCTCGACGCCGGGCTCGCCGCCTTCGATCTCAACTGTACGGGCGTCGGCCAGATCGACTGAACAGATGGCGTCCGGCCGGCTCCCACGGCCCGCCGCGATAGACCCATGTCGCAAGGCCGATGATCTCGACCGGCCGTCGCTGCACTGCGTGCGCCAGTTCCTTCTGCAAGGCGGTAGCGGCCAGCCTGTCGACCTTGTTCTGGACGGTGACATGTGGCCGCCACGGCGCCGCATCGACCGGGCGTAGATAGGGCGCGAACGCGTCCGCGATCCGCGCGCGTATGGCCTCCAGCTCCGGCGATTCGATCCTCAATGCGGCGCCCCGTTCAAACTTCATCACGCCGGCAATCCAGGCCCGTGGTGCGGGGCGGCCCCGCGCCTCGGCGGCCAGCCGTCGCGCGATCTCGTCCGCCAGCGCGGGCGCAAGGTGCTGGAACAATGTCAGGTGCGCCGGCACGCGATTATCCGCCGGCGGATAATGTTGCCGCCGCAGTGCATCGAGCCACTGGCCATCGCGCGCGCCGAACAGCGCGGTCACAATGATCGGGCCACCATGAACCGGCTCGGGCGAAGGGGCCCCTGTCCCCTCGCCCTTGCCGCTCATTCCAGGCCGATCACCAGCCGCAGGTCTTGCCCTTGTTCTGCTCTTCCAGCCACGTCATCAGCGGCTGGAAATAGGCGATCATCGCCGTGCCATCCATCTCGCGGCTGCCGGTAAAGGCTTCCAGCGCATCGGGCCACGGCTTCGACATGCCCATTTCAAGCATGGCGTTCAGCTTCGCGCCGACTTCCTTGTTGCCGTAGAAGGAACAGCGGTGCAGCGGCCCCTTCCAGCCAGCGGTGTCGCACGCCGCCTTGTAAAACTGGAACTGGAGGATGCGCGCGAGGAAGTAGCGCGTATAGGGCGTGCTGGCCGGCACATGATATTTCGCGCCCGGATCGAACGCATCGGCGCCACGCTCCACCGGCGGCGTGATGCCCTGATATTGCAGGCGCAGGGCGTTCCAGGCGTCATTATACTGGGCCGGCTTGACCGTGCCGTTGAACACGCTCCAGCGCCATTTGTCGATCAGCAGGCCGAAGGGCAGGAACGCCACCTTGTCCATCGCCTGACGCAGCAGCAGGCCCGTATCCTTGTCGGCCGAAGGCACCTTCGCCGGATCGAGCAGGCCGATCTGCACCAGATATTCCGGCGTCATCGACAGCGCGATCGCATCGCCGATCGCCTCGTGGAATCCGTCGTTCGCGCCGTTCAGATACAGGAACGACTGCTTGTTATAGGCGCGCTGATAATAATTATGGCCAAGCTCATGGTGGATCGTGGTGAAATCGTCGCCATTCACCTTGATGCACATCTTGATGCGCAGATCGTCCTTATTGTCGACGTCCCAGGCGGAAGCGTGGCAGATCACTTCGCGATCCGCAGGCTTCACGAATTGCGAACGCTTCCAGAAGGTTTCGGGCATCGGCTCAAAACCCAGCGAGGAGAAGAAGCCCTCGCCCTGCTTCACCATCCTCAGCGGATCATAGCCCTTGGCGTTCAGCAGCTCGGTGGTGTCATAGCCGATCTCGCCGGCGCCCTTCGGCGCCACGACATCATAGATATTGCCCCATTCCTGCGCCCACATATTGCCGAGCAGGTCGGCGCGGATCGGGCCGGACTTCGGCTGCACCTTGTCGCCATATTTCTCGTTGAGCTTGGTGCGGGTGTAACAATGCAGCTGATCGTAAAGCGGCTTCACCTGCAGCCACAGCTTGTCGGTCAGCCGGGCGAACTCCTCGGGCGACATGTCGTAGTTCGAGCGCCACATCGCGCCCAGATCCTTGTAGCCGAGCTCCTTCGCGCCCTGGTTCGCGATCTGGACCATCCGGGCATAATCGGCCTTCATCGGCGTGCCGACATTATCATGCCAGCTCGCCCACATTTCCTTGAGCTGGTCCGCATTGCGCACCGTGCCCATCTTCTCCTCGATGTCGGAGCCGTTGATCTCCTTGCCGTCGAGCGTGCCGCGCCCCTTGCCGTAGATCGAGCTCATCCGCGTCGAAAGCGCGTTCAGCTCGGTGGCGGCGCCATCGGTCGCGGGCGCGGGCAGCACAATGCCCTGGCGCAGGATATCGAGCTTGCGACGCGTATCGGCCGACAGGCCGGACACCTTGTCATATTTCGCCGCTTCCTTGGCCAGCCGCACGGCCGCCTCGGTATTCTTCGCGCCAAACAGCGTGTTCAGCGCGTCGGTATCGTCGGTGATGTAGGTGGAATTGACCCAGGCGACCTGCGCGGTCGGGATCGACAGGTCGAACAGTTCCTTCTCCGCCTGCGCGACGAAGCGATCGGCCTCGGCCGCGGTCGGCGCCGGATCCTTGGCGGCCGAAGCGGAAACGGAGATGGCGGCAACGCCAAATGCAAGCGCGGACGCCGCCGCGCGGAACGAAATCTTCATGGGACGAGAACCCCCTCGGCTCCTGATTTATGATTGGCGCCAGATGAAACCCGGAACCGCCGCCGGGTCAAGCCGCCAGAAACTCGCGGATCGCCTGCCCGAGCTCGGGCTTCAGCACCGCGCTCATATGATTGCCGGGGATCGACCGGAACGCGGCACCGGGGATCGCATCGGCCAGCGCCTCGCCCGATCCGTTGTCATCATCCTCCGCGCCGGTGACGACCAGCACCGGAAGGTCGATCGCCGCCAGTTCCGCGCGCGACGTATCGACGAAGGTTTCAAGGATGTGGAGCAGCGCCACCGGATCGCCCTTGGTGGTTTTCAGGAACGCCTCGGTCATCCATTCGCTGCTGCCGCGCTCGAAACTGCCGAGCCCGGTGAGCACGCGGCGGAAATAATCGCCCCGGCCCGCCGTGTGGAGGATACCATCCAGCCCCATGCCGCAGAGCACCGCCCGGCGCGGCCGCGCGCCCTGCACCAGCATCCGCGTCGTCGTCCGCCCACCCAGCGAATAGCCGGCAAGATCATAATCCTCGAGGCCGAGATGGCGCAGCAGCGCAAAGCCGTCCGCCGCCAGCACGTCCGGCGGATAGGATGCGGCCTCATGCGGCTTGCCGCTTTCGCCATGGGCCCGCAGGTCCGGCATGATCACGCGGAAGCCCGCGTCGGCGATCAGCCGAGCATGGCCGTAACGGATCCAGTTGGTGAACGCGTTGGAAAAATAGCCATGGATCAGGACGATCGGGCGCCCCTCGCCCATTTCGTGCCAGGCCAGTTCCACGCCATCATCGGCCGAAAAGCGGCCTATCGTCACGTCGGTCATGCGTCACCCGTCTCATTATCTCGTGCCGGGGGATTAACCGCCTTCGTGTCGGCGATCCAGCCGCGCTCAATCGGGCAATTTGCCGGTCGCGGCGATCCACCGATCGGTGAGCGAGCGATATTCGTCGGCGCGCGAGCCCGGCAGATGGCTGGTATCCTCCCACGCGGCCAGCCGGGTCTCGATCGCGAAGTTGGATGTCGGCCGGAAATAGCCCGGCTCGTCGAACGAACCGATCGTCAGGTCGATATTCTCGCCATCGACATACGAAAAACCGAGGGAGGTTCCGCAGGTCTGGCAAAAGGGCCGCTTGCCAATCGGCGAGGATCGATACCATTCCGGCTCCCGCGACCATTTCAGCCGGGCCTGCGGCACATTCTTGAAGGCCGCCGCCGCCGCACCGGTCGCCCGCCGGCAATAGCTGCAATGACACAGATAGCCCTCGTCATTGTCGATCTCCGCCTCATAGCGGATACGGCCGCACTGGCAGCCGCCGGTCATCAAGCGGGTCATGCTCGCCTCGCGCGCAGGATTTCCAGCGGGATCATGCACAGCACGCCGATGAAGGCCAGCGCCATATCCTTCTGGGCATCCCATGGATCCCCCTGCTGGCCATTGTAGAGATCGGCGTCGGCGCCCGCCATCACCAGCGTCAGCAGCCATTCGAAAATCTCATAGGCAGCACCCGCCGCCAGCACGAAGGCACCCGCGAGGCCGATCGCGCCCGGCAGCGAACAGCGCCCGCCGCGTCGGGCAAGCTCCACGATCGCCGGCACCACCGTTACGCCAAAGGCAAAATGGACCAGCCGGTCATAATGATTGCGGGTGAAGCCGAACGCCTCGCTGATCGACGTGCCGGCCAGCGCCACCGACCATGCGTCATAGGGCAGGTTCGAATAGGTGTATCGCCCGCCCAGCGTGTGCAGCAGCCAGAAGGCGAGCAGAAAGGCGACAGCGCGATTGGACAGCGGCCAGCGCCGCAACAGCCACGGCGCCGTGATCACCAGCAGCAGCGTCGGAATATGGTGGATCGGCGCAACCGAAGGATAAGGCTGCGCGATATTGGCGAGGAGGATGGCGGCGCCCAGCAGCGCCACCATCCGGCGCTGGGCAACCGGCATCGCTCCCCACAAGGCGCGATAGCCGGTCACCCGAGCCTTGTTCCTCAGCCCTTCTTGAGGTGGCGACGGCCGAGCAGTTCCGCGATCTGCACGGCATTGAGCGCCGCGCCCTTGCGCAGATTGTCGGACACGCACCACAGGGCCAGGCCGTTTTCGACCGTCGGATCCTCGCGGACGCGGCTGACGAAGGTCGCGAAATCGCCGACGCATTCGACCGGCGTGACGTAGCCGCCATTTTCGCGCTTATCGACCAGCATCACGCCCGGCGCCTCGCGCAGGATCTTCTGCGCGTCCTCGGCCGAAAGCTCCTCCTCCGTCTCGATATTGATGGATTCGGAATGGCCGACGAACACCGGCACGCGCACGCAGGTCGCCGTCACCTTGATCTTCGGGTCGAGGATCTTCTTGGTCTCAACCACCATCTTCCATTCTTCCTTGGTGTAGCCATCATCCAGGAAGACATCGATGTGCGGGATCACGTTGAAGGCGATCTGCTTGGTGAACTTCTTCGGTTCGGCCGGATCGCCGACGAAGATGTTGCGCGACTGTTCGAACAGCTCGTCCATGCCTTCCTTGCCGGCGCCGGACACCGACTGGTAGGTCGACACGACGACGCGCTTGATCTTGGCGGCATCGTGCAGCGGCTTCAGCGCCACCACCATCTGCGCGGTCGAACAGTTCGGATTGGCGATGATGTTGCGCGCCTTATAGCCGTCGATCGCGTCCGGGTTCACTTCCGGCACGATCAAGGGCACGTCCGGCTCCATGCGGTAGAGCGACGAATTGTCGATCACCACGCAGCCGGCGGCCGCCGCCTTGGGCGCATATTCCTTGGTCGCGGTCGATCCGACGGCGAACAGCGCCATGTCCCAGCCGGTGAAATCGAAATGTTCGAGATTCTTGACCTTGAGTTTCTGGCCTGTCTCGCCAAACTCGATCTCGTCGCCCGTGGATCGGGATGACGCGACGGCGGCAATCTCTTTAATCGGAAACTCGCGCTCGGCCAGAATGTTGAGCATTTCGCGCCCGACATTCCCGGTGGCTCCGACGACGACTACCCGATAGGCCATTTTACTCGCTCCAGTTGGACTTGAAGGTCGCACATGCGACCGGTCGGCGGTTTAGGGCCGCGCGCGCATATGTCCAGCCCGCATGGCTATCCCGCCCCAAAGCATAGCTTGATCGTCCCGCCGCCGCGCCACGCAAATTTCGGAAAGGCAGCGCGTTCCTATGGATAATTTCATTGTCGTCACCGGCGGTCCGGGATCGGGCAAAACCTCGCTGGTCGATGCCCTCGCGGCCTCCGGCCTCCGCTGCATGGCGGAAGCCGGCCGGGCGATCATCCGCGATCAATCGGCCATCGGCGGCACTGCCCTCCCCTGGGCCGACCGTGCCGCCTTTGCCGAACAGATGCTGGGTTGGGACATGCGCTCCCACCACATCGCAGGCGAGACGGCCGCGCCGGTGATCTTCGATCGCGGCATTCCCGATATCATCGGCTATCTGCGGCTTTGCGGCCTGCCCGTGCCGACGCACATGATCCGCGCCGCGCGCCATTTCCGCTATTGCCGCCGCGTCTTCATCGCACCCTTCTGGCCCGCCATCTTCACGCAGGACGCCGAACGCCGGCAGGATGCGGACGAAGCCCGCGCCACGCACGATGCCATGGCCGAAATCTATCGTGAGCTCGGCTACGAACTCATTCCCCTGCCGCTCGCCCCGATCGCCGATCGCGTCGCCTTCATGCGCGAGGCGATCGGCGCATGACGGGTCAGGGCTGAGGCTGAGGCTGAGGCTGTTCCTTCGCCTTCACCGTCCGGTTCAGGAAATTCTCGATCGTCCGCCACAGATGCAGGCTGGTCGCCTGCCCCGAGATCGAATGGGTCTTGCCCGGATAGACCATCGTCTCGAACGGCACCGCTGCATCCTGCAGCTTCGCCATCATCGCGGTCGAATGGGTGAACAGCACATTGTCGTCCGCCATGCCGTGGATCAGCAGCAGCGGATCGGCGATCCGGGTCGCGTCGTTCAGCGCGCTGGACTTGTCATAAGGCGCCGGGTTCGTGGCGGGATTGCCCATATAGCGTTCGGTATAAGCGGTGTCGTAAAGCTCCCAGCGCGTTACCGGCGCCACCGAAACGCCGGCGGCGAAGGTGTTGGGCGCCGCTTCCAGCAGCTTCAGCGTCATATATCCGCCATAGGACCAGCCCATCACGGCAATCCTGTCGCCATCGACGAAGGGCTGCGCCTTCAGCCATTCGACGCCCTTCAACTGGTCCGCCACTTCCGGGCCGCCCATCTTCAGATGGATCGGATCCTCGAACGCCTTCCCGCGATCGCCCATGCCGCGATTGTCGAGCATGAACACCACCCAGCCGGCCTGCGCCAGCGTCTGCATGCGCAGGTCGAAGAAGTCGCGCTTCACCGTATGGGCGTGCGGCCCGCCATAGACGAACACGAACACCGGCGCCTTCGCTCCCGGCTTCAGACCCGGCGGCACGAGCATCGCATAATCGAGGTCGGTCGCACCGTCCGCCGCCTTGATCGTCCCGTAACGCGGCTTCACGAGATCGGCGGCATAAGGCGCCAGCGGATGCGCGCCCGCCACCCTATTTTCCTCGATCCAGCTGATCCGCCGTCCGTCCGCATCGCCCAGCCACACCTGCTTGGGCTGATCGGGCTTCGTCGTCGTCACCAGAACGCGCGTCGCCGTATCGTCCATCACCGCGTCGTTCCAGCTACCGCCGGCCGTCAGCCGGCGCGGCTGGCCCGGCCGCCGGTAATCGATGCTGTAGAGATGCTGTTCCAGCGTCCCGTCGGCAAAGCCGGTGAAGAATAGTCGCTCCGCCTGCTGGTCGACCCCCACCAGCCGCTCGACCGCCCATGGCCCACGGGTGAGCTGGCGGAACGCGCCGTCCTTCCAGTGATAGAGATGCGCATAGCCGTCGCGCTCGGACGACCAGATCAGGCTGCCGTCGCGCAGCACGCGCAGATTATCGTGTACATTCACCCAGGTGGATGCGGTTTCGCTGAACAGGGTGGTCGCCGCGCCGGTCTTCGCGTCGATCCGCAGCATATCGAGCCGCGTCTGTTCGCGGTTGAGCCGCTGGACGAGCACGCCGCTCGCATCCGGCAACCAATCCACCCGCGCCAGATAGATATCGGGATCGGCGCCCAGATCGGCCTTCACCTGGCCGCTTCCATCGGGCTTCACCAGCCACAATTCGATCGCGACATTGGGCGTTCCCGCGCGCGGATAGCGTTGCTCGAACACACGCGTGCCTTCCGCGTCGATTGCGGTGCGCGACGACACTTCGACCTTGCCTTCATCCACCCGCGCCACCGCGATCAGGCTGTCATCCGGCGCCCACCAATGACCGCGCCGCCGGTCCAGTTCCTCATTGGCGACGAATTCGGCGACACCCCAGCTGATCGTACCGCCGCCATCGCTGGTCAGCACCCGATCGCCGCCGCCGGCAATGTCGATGATGTGCAGGTTGCCATCGCGGACATAGGAAACGAAGCGCCCGCGCCGGCTTACCGTCGCGTCCAGCTCGGTTTCGGGGCTTTCTGTCAGCCGCTTCACGCCGCCGTTGAGGTCCGCCAGATAGAGATCGCCGTCGAGCGGGACGAGCAGGCGGCGGCCATCCGGCGCCCAGTCATAAGCGACGATGCCCTTCGAACCGCCGATGCGCAGCCGTTCGCGCTGCATCTTCTCGGCTTCGGACAGGGCGGCGCCGGTGCCGATCTTCTTGGAATCGACGAGCATCCGCGCCTTGCCGGAACGCGCGTCGATCGCCCACAGGTCGAAACGCTCGGCATCGTCGGGGCGGTTGCGCAACAGCGTCGCCAGGCTGCCATCGGGCGACAGCTTCAGCGAACGCGGTGTCGGACCGGACAGGCTGGGGCTGGCGAACAGCCGTTCCCAGCTAAGCTTTTCGGCGGATGCGGTGGAAGGAAGCAGGGCGGCAGCCGCGATCAGCGCGGCAGGGGCAAGAATGCGATGCATCGCCGGGTTATCGGGATGATCCGCGCGGCTGGCAAGTCACTTGCCGCCCCACCCACGCGCGCAAGAAAAAGGGCGCGGATGGCATCCCATCCGCGCCCTTCTATCTGTGTGCGAGCGAAGCGATCAGGCTTCGGCAGCCACCGGACGCGGATCGCGGCGTTCGGCGATACGCGCCGCCTTGCCGGTGCGGCCACGCAGATAATAGAGCTTGGCGCGACGGACGACGCCCTTGCGCACCACCTCGATCGAATCGACGTTCGGCGAATAAAGCGGGAAGACGCGCTCGACACCTTCGCCGAACGAAATCTTGCGAACGGTGAAGGACGAACCCATGCCCTTGTTGGCGCGGGCGATGCAGACGCCTTCGTAATTCTGGACGCGGGTGCGCTCGCCTTCGACGACCTTCACGCCGACGCGCAGCGTGTCGCCCGGACGGAAATCAGGAATCTTCTTCGATTCGGTGATCTTGGCAATCTGCTCGGCTTCGAGCGTCTGGATGAGGTTCATGCTCATCGCTCCTTCTTCTGTCGCCGCGCGCCAGAGGGAGACTGGTCCCGAGCGCCCTCATGGCGCTCCCAAAGGTCCGGCCTCCTTAGCCTTGTATCATTCTCGGCCATGGTTTTACGCCAAGCCTCGATCTTCGCATGATCCCCAGATCGCAGCACTTCGGGGATCGTGCGCCCCTCCCACTCAGGTGGTCGGGTATAATGCGGATATTCAAGAAGGCCGCTTTCGAAGCTTTCCTCGTCCCCGCTGGAAGCGGCGCCCATTACGCCGGGAAGTAGCCGAATGCAAGCATCCAGCGTCACCAGCGCCGCCATTTCGCCGCCGGACAGGATATAATCGCCGATCGACACGGGCTCGATAGGCCGCGCCTCGAACAGCCGCTCGTCAATGCCCTCGAAACGGCCGCACAAAATGGTCACCCCCGGCCCCGCCGCCAGTTCGCGCACGCGTGCCTGGGTCAGCGGCCGCCCGCGCGGCGTCATCGCCAGCAGCGGGGCGTCCGGCCGCTTCTCCAGCGCATGATCGACAGCGCGGGCCAGCACGTCGGCGCGCATCACCATCCCCGCGCCGCCGCCCGCCGGCGTATCGTCCACCGAACGATGCTTGTCGGTCGCAAAATCGCGGATCTGGATGGGGTCGCACACCCACTTGCCCTCCGCCAGCGCGCGCCCGGCAAGCGATGTGCCCAGCGGCCCGGGAAACATCTCGGGGTAAAGGGTCAGGATGGTCGCAGCAAAACTCATCCCGCGCGACTAACCACCCCAGCCCCGATCGGCAATGCGTTTGGCACGCATGCGCCGTGGCGACGCAGGCGAGACGCAAGGCTACCCGGCGGCGAACCACCGCCCCACCTCGGGAAACGCCCACGCTTCCGAGCGACGACAAAGTCGAGTGGAGTGGACGCGCCCAAGAACGTCATGCCAGCGAAGGCTGGTATCGCTGGCGGTTACAGGTGCGTTGAACAGATGCCGATGAAGGACACCGTTCGGCTTGTTGGGCAGAACAGAGTGCCAGCCCCGATACGATGCCAGCCTTCGCTGGCATGACGCATATACACGAGTGTCAGCAATTCCGGCGCGCTCCGACGTTCCGCCATTGGGCAGCAGGCCCTGACAGCCGCCGAAGCTCACCAGCGCCGCGTCGTTAGCCGCGCAGCCCTTCCAGCCATTCCGCGATCATGCGTCGTCCCGCCGCTACCGCATTGGGGCCGTGGGCATCGTGGTGCGCGCGCAGTTCGTTCGCGCTGCTTCCTGCCGCCGCAATCGCGTCGGGCCATTTTTCGAGCCAGCTGTCGAAGCGGGGGTCTTCGCCCATTTCCGCATGGAATTGCAGCGCCAGGATATTGGGTCCGCGCCGGAACGCCTGATGGGCATAGAGCCCGGTCGACGCCAGCAATTCGGTGCCTTCGGGCAGATCGAACGTGTCGCCATGCCAATGCAGCATCGGATTGCCGTCCAGATGGCGAAGCGGCGATCCGGCCCCTGCCCCGTTGAGCGTCACGGGCGCAAAGCCCACTTCCTGTCGGCCGCCGGGATAGACGCGGGCGCCAAGCGCGGCCGCCATCATCTGCGCGCCGAGGCATACGCCCAAAGTGGGCCGATCCGCCGCCAGCCGCAGGCCCAGCCGGCGCACCTGGCAGGCGATCCACGGATAGCGATCGGTTTCGTAGACGCCCATCGGCCCGCCCATCATCACGACGAGATCGGGCGCGATGAGATCGGTTTCGGGGAAGCGCGCGTCGGTCACGTCGATCCGGTCGACCGCATAGCCCGCCGCTTCGATCGCCGCGCGAAACCCCGCGACGCCTTCGACGGGCACATGCCGGATGACCAGCGCGCGCTTCAATGGATCAATCGCCGGTCAGGATGCGATCGACGAGTTGCTTCACCGTAGGCACGAAGCCGTTGGAGTAGAAGGGATCCTTCTTGAACTGATAGGCCGCGTGGCCCGCGAACATCAGATTCTGTTCGACATCGCCGCCATGCACGATGTCCTGCAGCGTCTTCTGGATGCAGAAGCTGCGCGGATCGGCGAGACGGCCGGTGGAATTGCCCTCGGTATCCGCCCAGGAGGAGAAGCCGCACTGGCTGAGGCAGCCCATGCAATCGGCCTGATCCTTGCGGATCTCCTTGGCTTCTTCCGGCGTGACGAACACCAGCGTGTTGTCCGGCGTCTTCAGCGCCATGGTGAAGCCGAGGCCGAACCATTCGCGCGCGTGCATCAGATCGTTCCGGGTGACCCAGAAATTCTTGCCCTTCACACCCACGTCGAGCTGGAACTGGTGATCGCCCGCCGCTTCGCCCGAAAAGGCGATCTGGCGTTCGGACCGCGCTTCCAGATTGCGCAGGAACGGGTTGCGCACCGCCGACGAGTAGAAACCCGTGGGCGAGAAGCGGTGGAGCAGCACGTCGCCCTCGTCGAGCGTGGTCAGCCGGTCCTTCCACGCCTGCGGAATCGGGCTTTCGCGGGTCAGCAGCGGCCGCGTGCCGAACTGGAAGGCGATCTGGCCGAGTTCGGGATTGTCGATCCACTCGCTCCAGTCGCGCAGATACCAGACGCCGCCGGCCATCACGATCGGCACGCTATCGGGGATGCCGCCTTCGCGCATGGTTTCGCGCAGTTCCTTGACGCGCGGATAGGGATCCTGCGGCTTCAGCGGGTCTTCGGCGTTCGACAGGCCATTATGGCCGCCGGCAAGCCACGGATCTTCATAGACCACCGCGCCCAGCCATTCCGACGCCTTCGAATAGGCCCGCTTCCACAGCGCGCGGAAGGCGCGGCCGGAGCTGATGATCGGCAGATAATGGACGCCGTAGGACGCCGCGATCTCGGACAGCTTATAGGGCATGCCGGCGCCGCAGGTGACGCCCGCCACCATGCCGCGCGTGCGCTCGAGCACGCCATGGAGCACACGCTGCGCGCCGCCCATTTCCCACAGCACGTTGATGTTGATCGCGCCCTTGCCGCCCGAAATCTCATAAGCGCGCTTCACCTGATCGACAGCGCCGTCGATGGCATAAGCGACGAGTTCGTCATGGCGTTCGCGCCGCGTGAGCGCGCGATAGACCTGGGGGATGATCTTGCCGTCAGGATCATAGCTGTCGGCGTTGACCGCCGACACCGTGCCGATCCCGCCAGCGGCCGCCCAGGCCCCGGAACTCATGTGATTGGTGGCAGCAACGCCCTTGCCGCCCTCGACCAACGGCCACACCTCGCGCCCCCCGTAGAGGATCGGCCGCACACCCTTGAACAATCATCCCTCCATGCGAAATCGGCCCCCTATAGGCCAGCCCGCAGCGAAATGCGCGCTAAAAGAACGCACCCCGCTGCGCGTGCCGCTAAAGCGCCGATTTCCGCCGGAAATGGCGCCTATCAGGGCGCCATCCACTCGCCGCCATTGATGTCGAGCACCGCGCCGGTGACCATTTTCGTATAGTCCGAAACGAACATCAGCACCGACTTGCCGCACTCTTCCTCCGGCGGGATCACGCCGAGCGGAATGCGCTGCGCCACGCCTTCGGCAATCGCCTCGACCGTGGTGTTCATGTGGCTCGCCATGCCCTCGAGCGCGTTGCGCACCGGATCGCCCCACAGCCAGCCCATGCGCGTCGCGTTGACGCGGATATTATATTGGCCGACTTCGGCGGCGAGCTGGCGGGAGGCAGTGACGAGCGCGCCCTTGGCGATCGCGTAGGAAAGCGATCCGCCCTGCAGATGCTTCAGCGACTGCATGGTCGCCACATTGACGATCGCGCCTTCGCGCCGCGCCTTCATGTGCGGCAGCACCGCCTGCGCCATCCGCGCCGATCCCATGCAGGCGACGTCGATGGTGTGCGCCCAGCCTTCGATATCGGCATCGTCGAACGGGCCGTTTTCGCCCGGCGCATAGGCGCTGTTGACGAGGCCATCGATGCGGCCGAAGCGTTCGATGCCGGCGGCGACCAGCCGGTCGCACTGCGCACGATCGGACACGTCGGTGGAAAGCGCCACGGCCTGCCCGCCAGCGGCTTCGATCTCGGCCTTCACCTCATCAAGAAATGCCTGCTTGCGCGCGCCCATCACGACGCTCGCGCCTTCTTCCGCCGCGATCTTGGCCATGGCGCGGCCCATGCCGGGGCCGACGCCGGTGATGATGATAACCTTGTCCTTGAGCAGCATGTCAGATCCTCTCGCATAGGCGGGGTTCGCCGTTGCCAGAGGCCTATGGCTGGCCGCGAGGAAGGACAAGCGCGCCGCGCATGGTTGTGGCCCAACCGCGAAACCGAACAGGCTGGAACAAGCCCGGCACGCCCCCGCCGCCGATCGAAGCGATGGTGCGCGCTAGCCCGCGATCTCCAGCACGATCTTGCCGACATGTTCGCCCGCTTCCATCCGCGCATGGGCGGCGGCGGCATCGTCGAGCGGGAAGGTCGCGTCGATCACCGGCCGCAGGCTGCCATCGCGGATCAGCGGCCAGACGGTCTGGGCCAGTTCGTCGGCGACCAGCGCCTTGAATTCGGCCGATCGCCCCCGCAGCGTCGATCCGGTGAGGGTCAGCCGGCGGCGCATCACGTCCCAGATGGAGATTTCGGCCTTGGCGCCACGCTGGATCGCAATCGACACATGGCGCCCGTCATCGGCCAGGCAGGCCAGGTTGCGCGGCACATAATCGCCGCCAACCATGTCGAGCACGATGTCGCACCCCCTGCCCCCGGTGATCCGCTTCACTTCCTCGACGAAATCGGCGGTGCGATAATTGATCGCATGATCGGCGCCGATTTCCACGGCGCGCGCGCATTTTTCGTCCGACCCTGCGGTGACGATCATGGTCAGACCGAATTGCTTGCCCAATGCGATCGCCATGGTGCCGATGCCACTCGTCCCGCCATGGACGAGGGCCACATCACCTTCCGCCGCAAAGGCCCGTTCGAACAGGTTGGTCCACACGGTGAACAGCGTTTCGGGCATCGCGGCGGCATCCACCATCGACAGGCCCGGCGGCATGGCCAGGCACTGGCCGATCGGGGCCACGGCATATTCGGCATAGCCGCCACCGGCGAGCAGCGCGCACACCGGCCGCCCCGCCCAGTCGGTCTCGACACCTTCGCCCAGCGCCACGATGCGGCCAGCCACTTCCAGCCCGGGAATCGAGGATGCGCCCGGCGGCGGCGGATAGAGCCCCTTGCGCTGCATCACATCCGGCCGGTTGACCCCGGCGGCGGCCACCTGGATCAGCACTTCGCCCGCGCCGGGCCGGGGCACAGGCCGTTCGACGACGCGCAGCACCTCTGGCCCGCCGGCCTCCTCAGGGTCGATCGCCCGCATGAATTCTGGAAGCGCGGCCATAATTCCCCCATCGGCGCTTTTGTCCGGTTCGCGTTTATTGACATGGAGCGCGCATCGGTCAACGCTCCGCCCATGGATGTCGACGACAATCTTCCCAAACGTGCCGATGATCCGCTGACGATTTTGCGGCTGCAGGATCTCGATCCGCTTTCCGTTACGGAATTGCAGGCGCGGATCGCGGCGTTGGAGGCGGAGATCGCCCGCACGCGGGCCAAGGCCGAAGCCGCCGTTAACCACCGGGCAAGCGCCGAGGCCCTATTCAAACGATGAGGGCGAACCGGCCGGAGCGCGGCGGACGCAACCAGGCTCCGGCGACCGGCGTTCTTGATGAGCGGGCACGGCTTGATCAACGGGCCGAGGCTCACGACATAGTTGTCAGCGGGGCGCGCCTTCCACGCGGCCCGAGGGAGTAGATACGCAATGCCTTCTTTCGCCCGCGAGCTGGAACAGACCCTTCACAACGCGCTGTCCGCCGCGTCCAGCCGCCGCCACGAATATGCGACGCTCGAGCATCTGTTGCTCGCGCTGATCGATGACGAGCACGCCTCCAAGGTGATGACGGCCTGCGGCGTGGAGCTGGAGGAGCTGAAGGAGGCGGTCCGCCTCTATCTCGATACCGAGCTCGATGCCCTGAAGGTCGAAGGCAATACCGATCCTTCGCCGACCAGCGGGTTCCAGCGCGTCGTGCAGCGCGCGATCCTGCACGTCCAGTCCTCCGGCCGCGAGGAAGTGACCGGCGCCAATGTCCTCGTCGCGCTCTTTTCCGAGCGCGAGAGCTATGCCGTCTATTTCCTCCAGCAGCAGGATATGAGCCGGCTCGATGCGGTCAGCTTCATCAGCCACGGCGTCGGCAAGGGCGGCCAGCCCCCCGAACAGCGCGAGGTGAAGGGCGCGGACGAGGAAAAGGCGCAGAAGCAGGACGGCAAGAAGGGCGAAAGCGCGCTCAAGCAGTTCTGCGTCAACCTGAACGAAAAGGCCAAGGAAGGCCGTGTCGATCCGCTGATCGGTCGCGGGCCGGAAGTGGACCGCACCGTCCAGATCCTCTGCCGCCGTTCGAAGAACAACCCGCTTTATGTGGGCGATCCCGGCGTGGGCAAGACCGCCATCGCCGAGGGCCTGGCCCGCAAGATCGTGGAAGGCGACGTGCCGGAGGTGCTGAAGCCCGCCGTCATCTATTCGCTCGACATGGGCGCGCTGCTCGCCGGCACCCGTTATCGCGGCGATTTCGAGGAACGGCTGAAGCAGGTCGTGAACGAGCTTGAAAAGCTGCCCCACGCGGTGCTGTTCATCGACGAGATCCACACGGTGATCGGCGCGGGCGCCACGTCCGGCGGCGCGATGGACGCGTCCAACCTGTTGAAGCCGGCCCTTTCGGGCGGAACGATCCGCTGCATCGGATCGACCACCTACAAGGAGTTCCGCAACCATTTCGAAAAGGATCGCGCGCTGCTGCGCCGGTTCCAGAAGATCGACGTCAACGAGCCGACGATCGAGGATACGATCAAGATCCTCACCGGCCTGCGTTCGGCGTTCGAGGATCACCATTCGGTCAAATATACGCCCGACGCGATCAAGTCCGCGGTCGAGCTGTCGGCCCGCTACATCAACGATCGCAAGCTGCCCGACAAGGCGATCGACGTGATCGACGAAGTCGGCGCCATGCAGATGCTGGTGCCGCCATCGAAGCGCAAGAAGGTGATCACGGTCAAGGAGATCGAGGCCGTCATCGCGACGATGGCGCGCATCCCGCCGAAATCGGTTTCGACCGACGACAAGAAGGTGCTCGAAACGCTCGAAACCGATCTCAAGCGCGTCGTCTTCGGCCAGGACCAGGCAATCGAGGTGCTCTCGTCGGCGATCAAGCTCAGCCGCGCGGGCCTGCGCGATCCCGACAAGCCGATCGGCAATTATCTGTTCTCCGGCCCCACCGGCGTCGGCAAGACGGAAGTCGCCCGCCAGCTTGCCTCGATCATGGGCATCCCGCTGCAGCGGTTCGACATGTCGGAATATATGGAACGGCATTCGGTCAGCCGGCTGATCGGCGCGCCGCCGGGCTATGTCGGCTATGATCAGGGCGGCCTGCTGACCGACGCGGTGGACCAGCATCCGCATTGCGTGCTGCTGCTCGACGAGATCGAGAAAGCGCATCCCGATCTGTTCAACATCCTGTTGCAGGTGATGGATAACGGGAAGCTGACCGATCACCACGGCAAGACGGTCGATTTCCGCAACACGATCCTGATCATGACCACCAATGCCGGTGCGTCGGACATGGCTCGCGAATCGATCGGCTTCGGCGCGATGACCCGCGAAGACGTGCAGGAAGAGGCGGTGAAGAAGATGTTCACCCCCGAATTCCGCAACCGCCTCGATGCGATCGTGCCGTTCAGCTATCTGCCGCCGGAAGTCGTCGGCCGCGTGGTCGAAAAGTTCATCCTCCAGCTCGAACTGCAGCTGGCGGATCGCGACGTCCACATCGCGCTCGACGACGATGCCAAGGCGTGGCTCACCGCGCGCGGCTATGACAAGCTCTATGGCGCGCGGCCGATGGGCCGCCTGATCCAGGAGAAGATCAAGCAGCCGCTGGCCGAGGAGCTCCTGTTCGGCAAGCTCGTCCATGGCGGCGAAGTGAAGGTGCATCTGAAGGACGAGGCGCTCGCCTTCGAAATCGTCGCGGCCGCGCCCAAGCGCCCGAAAAAGGGCGGCAAGGCCAAGGCCGAGGTGAAGGGCTAGAGCGCTTTCCAAGCAGGTGGAATCACCTGCTGACTCGGAAAGCGCGGTAAGCAAAGAGCTTAGAGCATTCGAGCCGACGCAGTCGGATCGGTAACTGCTCTAAGCGCTCAAACCGGGATCCATTTCCGCTATGCCGGTGGAGGACCACCACGTAGCGGGAATGGGTCCGGCTCTTCCCCGGCACGCCGGGCCGGCGGCGCCAGGAAGCGCTTGATCGCGCGGCGCAGCAGGATCAGCGCCACCACCGTCAGCGCCAGCAGCACGATCGCGACGATCACCGCCGCGACCGGATTGGCCAGCGCCAGCCAGAGCAGCCCGGCCGTCGCCACATCCTCGCCGGTCGATACGGCGACATTGCTGAACGGTTCAGGGCTGGCATTCACCACCGCGCGCGTGCCTGCCTTGGCGCCATGGGTCAGCAGCGTCGCCCCGCCGCCGAGCAGGAAGGTGGCGACCTGCCAGGCCGGATCCTGCGCATCGACGATCGCCATCGCCAGCAAGGCACCGCCGATCGGGCGGATCAGTGTGTGAACCGCGTCCCACGCCGAATCGAGCAGCGCGACCTTGTCGGCGAAGAATTCGGCGATCAGGCCCAGCGCGGAAATCGCCAACACCCAGGGATTGGCCAGCACGTCGAGCGACGCGAGATGCTGCGGCAGCTCGATCCAGCCGGTCCGCATCGCCAGCCCCGTCGCGAACACGCACAGATAGAGCCTCCAGCCCGCAAGCAGGCTGACGCTGGCGGCGACGCCGAGCAGCTCGACCACACCCATGGCGCCGGAAAATGCCATGTTTCCGCCTGCCCGACAAATCTTCAGACGAAGGAATAAGGGTCCACGTCCACCGCCACGCGCACGCCGCGCGGCCATTCGAGATTGCCGAGCCAGCCGCGGATCACATCCTGCACGTCGAGCGCCCGCCGCGCATGGACCAGCAGGCGCTGGCGATGCCGCCCGCGCAGCATGGCGAGCGGCGCCGGCGCAGGGCCGAAAACGTGCATCCCATCCACCTGCGGCGCGCTGTGGCCGATCAGCCGGGCGGTGTTGACCGCGTCATCCAGCTTTTCCGACGAGACGATGATCGCCGCATAACGGCCGAAGGGCGGGGCATTGGCCGTGCGGCGCGATTCGGTTTCGGCGGCGTAGAAGCTGTCGGCATCGCCCGAAACCAGCGCGCGGATCACCGGCGCCCCCGGCTCGCGCGTCTGGACAAAGACGTGGCCCGGCTTTTCGCCGCGCCCTGCCCGCCCGGCAACCTGCGCGATCTGCTGGAAGCTGCGTTCGGCCGCGCGCAGATCGCCGCCCGCCAGGCCGAGATCGGCATCGACGACGCCGACCAGCGTCAGATTGGGGAAATGATAGCCCTTGGTGATCAGCTGGGTGCCGACGACGATGTCGATATCACCCGCTTCCATCCGGCCGACAAATTCCGCCGCCCGCGCCGGCGACCATAAGGTGTCCGACGTCACCACCGCTGTCTTGGCATCGGGGAACAGGGCCGCCACCTCGTCGGCGATCCGCTCGACCCCCGGCCCGCACGCGACCAGCGAATCCTCCGCCTTGCATTCCGGGCAGACCTCCGGCGGCGGCATGACATGCCCGCAATGATGGCAGGCGAGCCGCGCCATCAGCCGATGTTCCACCATCCAGGCGGTGCAATTGGGGCATTGGAAGCGGTGCCCGCAGGTGCGGCAGAGCGTGAGCGGCGCGTAGCCCCGGCGATTGAGGAACAAGAGCGCCTGTTCCTTGCGCGCCAGCGTCTCGTCGATCGCCTTCACCAGCGTCGGCGCCAGCCAGCGCCCTTTCAGCGGCGGATCGGCCAGCAGGTCGATCTCGGTGATTTCAGGCATTTGCGCGGGGCCGTAGCGGCCGGGCAGCTTCAGTTCCTCATACCGGCCCAGCGCCACCTGCTGCCGCGTCTCGATCGCCGGCGTGGCCGATGCCAGCACCACCGGGCAGGCTTCGAACAGGCCGCGCATCACCGCCACGTCGCGGGCGTGATACATCACGCCATCTTCCTGCTTGAAGCTGGTTTCGTGCGCCTCGTCGACGACGATCAGGCCCAGCCGGGCATAAGGCAGGAACAGCGCCGAACGCGCGCCCACGACCACCTTCGCCTCGCCGCTGGCGATCGCCCGCCACGCCCGCCGGCGCTGCGATTGGCGCAGATCCGAATGCCAGGCGATCGGCACATGGCCGAAGCGCGCGGCGAAGCGCTTGAGGAACGGCTCGGTCAGCGCGATTTCAGGCAGCAGCACCAGCGTCTGCCGCCCCTGCCGGATCGCTTCGGCCACCGCCTCGAAATAGACCTCAGTCTTGCCCGATCCGGTGACGCCATCGAGCAGGAAGGGCTGCGCCCTGGCCGCGCGCACCGCATCCACCAGTCGCCCGGCGACGGCAGCCTGATCGTCCGACAAGGCAGGCGCGGCGAAATCGGGATCGGGATCGACGAAGGGATCGTCCACCGAAACCTCCACCGGCTCGATCGCGCCGATCTTTACGAGGCCCCGGATCACCGCTTCGGAAACGTCGGCGATCGCGGCCAGCTCGCGCACCAGCCCCTGCCGTTCGCCGATCCGCTCCAGCGCCTGTGCACGCCCCGGGGTCAGCCGCTGCGGCACTTCGCCCGTGGCGCGATATTCGATCACCGTGCGCGCGCCATCGAGCGCGGAGCTGGACGGCAGCGCCATCCGCAACACCGCTGCCGGCGGCGCCAGATAATAGTTGGCCGTCCACTCGATCAGCCGGCGCAGCGGCGCGCCCAGCGGCGGCAGATCGAACACGCCGGCCAGCGGCCTCAGCCGGTTGTCGCCGACCTCCGCGTCGGAAGGCATCCGTTCCGGTTCCCACGCAACGCCGACAAGCTGACGCGGCCCAAGCGGGGCAAGCACGATCGAGCCGGGCACGACATCCTGCCCCCGGTCTACCCGATAATCGAGCGGCCCGAGCGCGGGATTGAGCAGCAGGACGCGGGCGCGCGGGTTCACGAAAGCCGCTCCGACAGGCCGGGTGGCAGAAAGGCGCTGCGATCAGGGATGGTCGGTCCACCGCCGCATGAGATTGAATTGCACCGCCTGCAGGCGCGAGAAATTCTCGGGCGCCATATTATTGCCTTCGAGCGCGGCGACCTCGTTCAGCTCGTAGAGCAGGTCGCGCTCCACCGGATCGGCGATCCGGCTCTGGATAAAGGTGATCGCCACCAGCCGCTGGCCGCGCGTCACCGGTTCCACCTCGTGGAGCGTCATCGACGGATAGACCACGGCCGAACCCGGCTTGCCCTTGAACCGCATCTCGCCACTGCCGAGCTGGACGCGCAGCGCCCCGCCATCATAGCTCGCCGGATCGGCCAGGAAGACCGTGCAGCTGAGGTCGGAACGGAGCGCGCCACTGGGCGTCTGCATCATCGCCGCATCGGGGTGCAGGCCGTAATTCATCCCCGGCTCGTATCGGGCGAGCAGCGGTGGCGCGATCGCCTTGGGAAAGGCGATGTCGAAAAATTCACGATTGCCCAGCAAGGCGCGCGCCACGATCTGCGCGGCGCGTTCGGCCGGCTGCGGTTCATGCAATTGCTGGTTGTTCTTCACCCGCGAATGGGGATTGCTGACCTTGCCGTCGACGAACTGGGCCGCCGCCGCAATCGCCACGAGTTCGGCCACGGCCTCCGGCGGCAGCACGTCCTCGATCATCCTGAACATCAATGTCCTCCACGGGTGCCGCGCTCCAGCGCGCGGGCAATCAACGGATAGTCGCGGGCGGCCCGTTCCAGCCAGGCGAGCCCGCGCGCGATTTCATCGGCCTGTTCGCGCCGCGCGGCGGCCAGCACGTCATGGCGCAATTGCGGGCTATAGGCATGTTCGGGCGCCTTGGAATAGCGCGACATGATCGGCCCCGAGACGAGCGTTTCGGCCTGAGCATTTTCAACAACATATCCGAAATGTTTCGCGCTGACTGTCAGCATTTCGGCCGGTTGATCGAGGAAGCGATCGAAATCGACCCACAATAGCTGGCCGGCGGCGGCAGCGTCTTCGGCATCCACCAGCGCCGCCATCTCACACGCCCAGCCCAAGGCCGCGCGCTCACCCAACGACAGTGCCCACAGGCGCCATGGTTCTTCGCCCATCCGTCCATGAAGCCGCTGCAACCGCGTGGCGCTGAGCGCGCCCAGTTCCTGCACCGATGCCTCACCGGCAAGGATGGTGGGCAGATAGATGTCGGGCCGTACCGTCAGGAACAGCGCCCGCTGGCCGTGGGCCAGCATCGCCGGCGCAAGATCGGAAACGAAGCTGGTCGCCTTGATCAGCGCGCGCTGATCGGGCCGGAAGGTGCGCGAGAGCCAGCCCAGCGCCATGGCGGTGCGATGATCGAAACGTTCGGGCGACCAGGGCGATTCGGGGCGGTCGCGCAGCCGCCGCAATTCGGCCAGCGTGCGCAACAGCACCGGCTCGCGCACGCCCAGCACACCCGGAACCTCGCCCAGCAGGCGCGACAGCAGCGTCGATCCGACATGGCCGATGTGGAAGATCGCCTGGGCGGTGCAGGGCAACGGGCCGGTGAGCTGTTCCACCTCGTCCCAGCCGAACCATTGCCGCGCGCGGCCTTCGGTCAGGATGCGCTGGTCGAGGAAGCTCGCCTGCGCATAATCCACTTCCGCCATCCTCTGGACGAGCAGGCGATCCCCGGCAAGATCGACCGACTGCACGAAAAGCTCCGCCGAGGATCGGAAAAGCTGGGCGAAGGGATCGGCGGTCACAGAGGCTCCGGGTGCGGGCGGGGATCGGGTTGCCCTCTCCTACCGCCTTTCGCCCCGGCTTGCACAGGCCCCGTCAGCTATCGCCACGGCCTTCGCGGGCGAGCAATTCCTCCTTGATCTTCAGGCCATAGGCATAGCCGCCCAGTGTGCCATCGCCGCGCTTGGCGCGATGGCAGGGAATCAGCACCGCCACATTGTTGGCGCCGCAGGCCGAACCCGCCGCGCGTGCCGCACCGGGCTTACCCACCTTGGCGGCCAGCGCCGCATAAGACAGCGTCTCGCCCGGTGGGATGCGCGACAATTCCAGCCATACCGCTTCCTGAAAGGCCGTGCCCTTCACGTCGAGCGGCAAATCGTGCGGCCGCTCGGGCGCCTCCACCGCGGCAACCGTCCGCTGGACGAGATCGGCGAGCGCAGCCCCGCCCGGCGCGATATCGGCGTACGGAAAACGTTCGGTGAGTTCGGACTCGTCCTCGTCGAAGGACAGGCGGCAAATCCCACGCTCGGTCGCCGCAACCAGCATCCGGCCGAGGCTCGTCGGCGCGATCGCCCAGCGGATCGCCACGCCCCTGCCGCCGTCGCGCCAGGCCGATGGCGTCATGCCCAGCCGCGCGGGCGCATCGGCATAAAAGCGGGCCGGTGCGGCATAGCCGGCATCATAAAGGGCTTCGGTCACGGTGCTATTCTCCTTCAGGGCCGTTTCCGCCCGCCGGGCGCGGAGCGCGCGGGCATAAGCTGCGGGCGTCAGCCCGGTGGCGCGCCGGAACAGGCGCAGGAAATGATGCGGCGCATAGCCCGCCTCGGCCGCGACGGCATCGAGCGACGGCGGCTCCTCTGCCGCGCCGATAAAGGCAAGCGCCTTCGCGATCCCGGCCTCATCGCGCGCCACATCGTCGGGCAGGCAACGGCGGCACGGCCGCAGGCCCGCATCGCGCGCCGCCTGCCCGTCCGCGAAAAAGCGCACATTTTCGCGCCGGGGGTGGCGGGCGGCGCAGGACGGGCGACAATAAATGCCCGTCGTCAGCACGCCGGTGACGAAGCGGCCGTCCTGCCCGCGATCGCGCCGGAGCACTGCCGCCCAGGCGGCGTCGGCATCGATGATCGGCAGGTGGAGTGATTCGATCTGGGTCATGCGGCCAATGTGGCGATGCCGGGCGCAGGATGCATCCCGCCGCTTGCGTTCAAAGCTGCCCCGTCAATTCCGGCCCAAACTGCCTACAATGACCTTCATCTCCGGTCAGGCTCGCATCAACCTGGCAACAAAAAGGTGAAGCCTCCTGTGGAGGCAGCTACTGTCGCGCCTTCTGCTGTCGAGCGAATTCCGGCGATCGCACTTAAGTCCTCATCCACCCGGAATATCTACAATTATAATCCATGGTTCCTGCTCGATACGCAGGCGATCGAGCGGCCGAATTACGCTTACTGCATGCTCCACGCCGCCCAATTGGCGAAACGTCTTGGGCATGAACGGATTTCCGCGATCGAATTCGGCGTCGCAGGCGGCAACGGCATCGCCTTCATGGCCGATTTCGCCAAGCAGGTGCAGCGCGTCACTGGCGTCGCCGTCGAAATCTACGGGTTCGACACGGGCGCGGGCATGCCCGATCCGGAAGGGCCGAAAGATCTGCCTTACTGGTTCCGTGCCGCCCAATATCCGATGGATCGCGACGCCCTGCAGAAGAAGGTGCCCGATGCCACGCTGGTGATCGGCAATGTCCGCGATACCGTCGGCTCGTTCGTCGAAACCTATCGCCCCGCCCCGATCGGCGCGGTGTTCAACGATGTCGATTACTGGTCGTCGACGCTGGACAGCCTGCACCTGTTCGATCGTGCTGCCGGGCAGGCAGACCATTTCCTGCCGCGCATCGCGATGTATTTCGACGACATCATCGGATCGCCGGCCGAAATGTATGGTGCCTATAACGGCCAACTCGCCGCGCTCCGCGAATATAACAACACGACCCCGGACGTGAAGATCGACCTCAACCAGAACCTGCTGCCGCTGTCCCATCTGCGCTATCGCTACCAGATCTATTACGCCCATCTGTTCGCCCATCCGCGCTATTCGGATTTCCTTGGCGACGATCAGCAGGGGGAGATTCACAACGCGCTGCGCCTGCAGTGACGTTCAATCCCCAACTTCCTTGCGGCGGGCGCAATTGCCCGCCTTGCATAGTCGCAACTCCCCTGCTAACCGGCCCGCGACCCATGCGGGGACGCCCTTTGGCGCCCCCTTTTTCGCATGGCACGAAATCCAGGGCCCGGCTTCTTTTGGGGGATTTGACGCGCGTGGAGAATTCCGGCGGTATTCAGGCTAGTCTCGCAGGGCGCTATGCAATGGCGCTGTTCGAACTCGCCCGTGACGAGAAGCAGCTGGACGCCGTTTCGGCCAGCCTCTCGACCCTTAAGCAGGCGCTTGCCGAATCGGACGACCTTCGTCGGCTGACGACGAGCCCGCTCGTCTCGCGCGACAGCGCGGCCAAGGCGATCGCGGCGACCGCAGCGACGCTGAAACTCGATTCGTTCACCGCCAAGTTCCTCGGCGTCCTCGCCGCCAACGGCCGGCTCGGCCAGATCGCCCCGGCGATCCGCGCCTACGGCCAGCTCGCCGCCCAGCACCGTGGCGAGCTTACGGCCGAAGTGACGTCGGCCCACCCGCTCAACGACGATCAGGTCGCCCAGCTCAAGACCACGCTCAAGAGCCAGCTCGGCCGTGACGTGTCGGTCGACCTCACCGTCGACCCCGCCATCCTCGGCGGACTGATCGTCAAGGTTGGCAGCCGCCAGATCGATGGCTCCATCCGCACCAAATTGAACACTCTCGCGACTGCGATGAAAGGCTGAACATGGATATCCGCGCCGCAGAAATCTCCAAGGTCATCAAGGACCAGATCGCCTCGTTCGGCACCGAAGCGCAGGTCTCCGAGGTCGGTTCCGTGCTGTCGGTCGGCGACGGCATCGCCCGCATCCACGGCCTGGACAATGTCCAGGCCGGCGAGATGGTCGAATTCGCCAACGGCATCAAGGGCATGGCCCTAAACCTGGAAGCCGATAACGTCGGCGTCGTGATCTTCGGCACCGACGCCGAGATCAAGGAAGGTGATGTCGTCAAGCGCACCGGCACCATCGTGGACGTTCCGGTCGGCAAGGGCCTGCTCGGCCGCGTGGTCGACGGCCTCGGCAACCCGATCGACGGCAAGGGCCCGATCGATTCGACCGAGCGTCGCCGCGTCGAAGTGAAGGCGCCGGGCATCATCCCGCGCAAGTCGGTGCACGAACCGGTGCAGACCGGTCTCAAGGCGCTCGACGCGCTCGTCCCCGTCGGCCGCGGCCAGCGCGAACTGATCATCGGCGACCGTCAGACCGGCAAGACCGCCGTCGCGATCGACACGTTCATCAACCAGCGTGAAGTGAACAAGGGCGACGACGAGTCGAAGAAGCTCTATTGCATCTACGTCGCCGTCGGCCAGAAGCGCTCGACCGTCGCGCAGATCGTCCGTCAGCTCGAAGAAAACGGCGCCATGGAATATTCCATCGTCGTCGCCGCCACCGCTTCGGAACCGGCCCCGCTGCAGTATCTCGCGCCCTATACCGGCGTCGCGATGGGCGAGTATTTCCGCGACAACGGCATGCACGCCGTGATCGTGTATGACGATCTTTCGAAGCAGGCCGTCGCCTATCGTCAGATGTCGCTGCTGCTCCGCCGTCCGCCGGGCCGCGAAGCCTATCCGGGTGACGTGTTCTATCTCCACAGCCGCTTGCTCGAGCGCGCCGCCAAGATGAACGACGCCATGGGCGCCGGCTCGCTGACCGCGCTGCCGATCATCGAAACCCAGGCGGGCGACGTTTCGGCCTACATTCCGACCAACGTGATCTCGATCACCGACGGCCAGATCTTCCTCGAAACCGACCTCTTCTATCAGGGCATCCGTCCCGCGATTAACGTCGGTCTGTCGGTGTCGCGCGTCGGCTCGGCCGCGCAGACCAAGGCGATGAAGAAGGTCGCGGGCTCGATCAAGCTGGAGCTCGCCCAGTATCGCGAAATGGCGGCCTTCGCCCAGTTCGGTTCGGACCTCGACGCGTCGACGCAGAAGCTGCTCAACCGCGGCGCCCGCCTCACCGAGCTGCTGAAGCAGGCCCAGTTCTCGCCGATGCCCTTCGAAGAGCAGGTTGCGTCGATCTTCGCCGGCGTGAACGGCTATCTCGACGGCATCCCCGCGTCGGACGTGGTTCGCTTCGAACAGGCGCTCCTCGCCGATCTCCGCCAGAACCACGCCGATGTCCTGAAGGGCATTCGCGACACCAAGGATCTGGGCGACGATCTGAAGGCGAAGCTCGCTGCTGCGCTCGACGCCTTCGTCAAGACGTTCGCTTAAGACATTGGCAACCGTCGCTTTCGCCATGCGCGGAAGCGGCGGATAACAGGGACTAGGGAATGCCCAGCCTCAAGAGCCTCAAGGTTCGCATCACTTCGGTGAAGTCGACCCAGAAGATCACCAAGGCGATGAAGATGGTCGCCGCCGCCAAGCTGCGTCGTGCGCAGCAGGCGGCCGAGGCCGGCCGTCCCTATGCGGAACGGCTGTCGGCAGTGATGTCGAGCCTCGCCTCGAAGGTGACGATCGGACCGGAAAGCCCCAAGCTGCTTGCCGGCACCGGTAGCGACCAGCGCCACCTGCTCGTCGTCGCGACCTCGGAACGCGGCCTCGCCGGCGCGTTCAACAGCAACATCGTCAAGCTGGCCCGCAAGACCGCCGACGAGCTGATCGCCCAGGGCAAGGACGTGAAGTTCTACCTGATCGGCAAGAAGGGTCGCGCGGTCATCGCTCGCCTCTATCCGGGCAAGATCGTCCACCAGGTCGATCAGAGCCACATCAAGAACATCGCTTTCTCCGACGCGCATGAAGTGAGCCAGGATCTCATCAAGCGCTACGAAGGCGGCGAATTCGATGTCGCCCACCTGTTCTTCGCCAAGTTCCAGTCGGCGCTGGCGCAGATCCCGACCGAGCTGCAGATCATCCCCGTGCCGCTTGCCGCCGCCAATGACGGCGCCGCTGCGGCGGGTGCTTCGGCGGCGGTCGAATATGAGCCCGACGAGGAAGCGATCCTCACCGAGCTCCTCCCCCGCAACGTCGCGGTTCAGCTGTTCCGCGCGATGCTGGAAAATGCCGCTTCGGAGCAGGGCAGCCGCATGACCGCGATGGACAATGCGACGCGCAATGCCGGCGACATGATCAACCGCCTGACGATCCAGTACAACCGGACCCGCCAGGCCGCGATCACCACCGAGCTCGTGGAAATCATTTCGGGCGCGGAAGCGCTCTAAGACCCAAATCCTGATCGGGTCCGCGCACCCGAACATTGAGGTGAGAAGACATGTTTGAGCCCAAGTCCGCGAATAAGGCCGCCGCCGCCGGCAATGTCGGCCGCGTCAGCCAGGTCATCGGCGCCGTCGTCGACGTGCAGTTCGACGGCCAGTTGCCGGCGATCCTTTCGGCGCTGGAAACCGAGAACCAGGGCAACCGCCTGGTCCTCGAAGTCGCCCAGCACCTCGGCGAAAACACCGTCCGCACGATCGCGATGGACACCACCGACGGCCTGACCCGCGGTCAGCCGGTCACCGACACGGGCTCGCAGATCCGCGTTCCGGTCGGCCCGCAGACGCTCGGCCGCATCCTCAACGTCATCGGCGAGCCGATCGACGAGCGCGGCCCGGTCGGCACCGACCTGTCGGCGCCGATCCACGCCGAAGCCCCGCTGTTCGTCGACCAGTCGACCGAAACCAGCATTCTGGTTACCGGCATCAAGGTCATCGACCTTCTCGCCCCGTACGCCAAGGGCGGCAAGATCGGCCTGTTCGGCGGCGCCGGCGTGGGCAAGACCGTGCTCATCCAGGAACTGATCAACAACATCGCCAAGGGCCATGGCGGCACCTCGGTGTTCGCGGGCGTCGGTGAACGCACCCGCGAAGGCAACGATCTCTATCACGAGTTCCTCGACGCCGGCGTTATCGCCAAGGACGCCGACGGCAACCCGACGCCGGACGGCTCGAAGGTGGCGCTGGTCTTCGGCCAGATGAACGAGCCGCCGGGCGCCCGTGCCCGCGTCGCTCTTTCGGGCCTGACGATCGCCGAATATTTCCGCGACGTCGAAGGCCAGGACGTGCTGTTCTTCGTCGACAACATCTTCCGCTTCACGCAGGCGGGTTCGGAAGTGTCGGCGCTTCTCGGCCGTATTCCTTCGGCCGTGGGCTACCAGCCGACGCTGGCCACCGACATGGGCGCCCTGCAGGAGCGCATCACGTCGACCAACAAGGGTTCGATCACCTCGGTGCAGGCCATCTACGTGCCGGCCGACGACTTGACCGATCCGGCCCCGGCCGCCTCGTTCGCCCACCTTGACGCGACGACCGTGCTTTCGCGCGCCATCTCGGAACTGGGCATCTACCCGGCCGTCGATCCGCTCGACTCGACCTCGCGCGTGCTGACCGCCGCCGTCGTCGGCCAGGAGCATTACGAGACCGCTCGTAAGGTTCAGGAAACGCTTCAGAAGTACAAGTCGCTGCAGGACATCATCGCGATCCTGGGCATGGACGAGCTTTCGGAAGAAGATAAGCTCACCGTCGCCCGCGCGCGCAAGATCCAGCGCTTCCTGTCGCAGCCGTTCCACGTCGCCGAAGTCTTCACCGGCATCCCCGGCAAGTTCGTGCAGATCGAAGACACCGTGCAGTCGTTCAAGGCCGTCGTCGACGGTGGCTATGATCACCTGCCGGAAGCTGCCTTCTACATGGTCGGCGGCGTCGAAGAAGCGATCGCCAAGGCCCAGAAGCTGGCCGAAGCCGCGTAACGACGACTGTAAACCCCTCCCCGCATGGGGAGGGGGCTAAGGAACGTAGAAATGGCCGATCTGCACTTTGAACTCGTCACCCCGGAAAAGCTGCTCCGTTCGGAAGACGTCCACATGGTCGTCGTCCCCGGCACCGAAGGTGATTTCGGCGTGCTCGCGGGCCATGCCCCCTTCATGTCGGTGATCCGTTCGGGCGAATTGCAGGTCTATTCCGGCCCCAACACCGTTTCGGCGCGCATCCACGTCGAAGGCGGTTTTGCCGAAGTGAACGAAAAGGGCCTGACCGTCCTCGCCGAGGCCGCGTCCGACGCCTGATCCCGCTTCGGGACGGCTGGCTCCGGCCGGCCGTCCCAAGCCCTTGCAAGATTAACCGGATTACATAGCCTCCTTGGCGCAATAACAAGGAGGACGAGGATGGGTATCGGAAGGGTCGTGCAGCTGGCCTTGATCGGCTGCACCACAATCATCTCCGCCAGCGCGCTTGCCGCTACGGCAAACCCGAAATATTCGACGATGTACGTCTTTGGCGACAGCCTTGTCGACGCCGGCAATATTCGGCTGACGACGGGTGGAACCGTGCCCGCCGAGTCGGACGGCTATTATCAGGGCCGTTTTACCAACGGCTATGACTATACCGATCACCTGTCGATCGCGCTTTATGGGGCGCCGACCACGGCATCGCTGGCCGGCGGCAACAATTATGCTTTCGGTGGCGCGCGCGTCGTCAACCATGGCGATGCCATTCCCGACGTCCAGTTCCAGCTCGGCGCTTATGCGGCCGGCCATGGCGGCGTGGCCGACAGCGACGCGCTCTACGTCCTCAATTTCGGCGGCAATGACATTTTCGGCCTGCTCGCCGGCAATATCGGCAGCTACACGCCCGACGACTATATCGCGGCGGTCGTCGCCACCTATGCCGGCAGCGTCCAGGCGCTCAATGATATGGGCGCCCGCAATATCCTGATCACCGGCATTCCCAACCCCACCGAACCGCTGGCCTATATGGTCGATGGACTGCTTCAGTCCGCGCTCGACGGCCTCGCGCTCGATGCCGGCACCGATCTGATGCGCTATTCCTATCTCGATGCCTTCGCCCGCATTGTCGCCGACCCCGGCAGCCTCGGCCTTGGCCCGATGGATTTTTCCACGCCTTGCCGTGCTGCCGTGGCCAATGGGCCGGGCATGGATTGCAGCGGCTATTTCTCGTTCGATGGCACGCATCCGAGCGCGCAGGTGCAGGCGGCGATCGCGCTCGACATGGATCGCCAGTTCGCGCTCACCGCGTCGGTGCCCGAACCGGCGAGTTGGGCGATGATGATCGCGGGCTTCGGCCTTGTCGGCGGTGCGCTGCGCCGCCGTGAACGCGCCTTCGCTATTTGATCGCGGGTGACTGAGGGGGCGCCGCCCGCAGACGGCGCTCCCCTGCCCTAGCGGAAGTTCAGTTCCACCAGCACGCCATTGGGGTCGCGCGCGAATATCTGGCGCAGGCCGAACGCGGGCAGGTCATTGCGGAAATGTTCGACGCCCGCCGCCTCGATGCGCCCCAGCATCCCGCCATGATCGTCGCAATCGAACGCGACATGGTGGACCATCGCGCTGCCGGGATCGGCGGGCGGCGCGATGCCGTCATCGCCGGGATAGGGCGTGCCAGCCCGGCCGACATGGAGGGCCGCGGCGCCGCTGTCATCATAGATCCATGCGGCGTCCGTGATCTCACCGGCCATGCCCAGCGGCGGCGCCGTGCGCATGCCGAGCACATCCCCATAAAAGGCAATCGTCGCTTCCAGATGCGGCGTGCGGATATTGACGTGGTCGAGCTTCCTGATGGCCATGTCGGCGCTCCTCTCACCTTCTCTTGTAGCGCCAGCTCTCCGCCTTGCTGCCGTCTATCATTGATACGGATACAACGAGTATTTCCTTTTCCCGGCGGTAATGCACGCGCTGCGGATAATCATGGGCCGGATTTTCAAACACCGCCTCGCCCGCCCCCGATCGAACCAGCGCGAAGGCGACCGCCGGCGCCCCCTTTGGACTGCCATAGAAGGTGATGCGCCCCGCGCCGTCGGCCATGATCCGCATATGTTCGAAGAAGTCGGCGGTGGCGCCCTTGCCCGTGATCCCCGCGCCGATCAGGATGCCGCCACGCGGCGGGGTCCACCATTCCTCGGCCCAGCGCCCATCCACTTCCGTTGCCCAGGCGCCGGCAAGCCAGCCGAACTGGCTTATGTCCTGTGCCCCGGCAGGAGACGCTGCGGCCATCGCCGCCGCCACGATCATTACCGTCCCGATCCGCATGGCCCGTCTCCCCGTGGGAAAAACGGGGGCAGCATAACGCAGGATCAGTCGGGCGTCCCCTCCACCACCGGCTCGCGCTGGCTGTGGAACAGCCAAAGCCCGGCGCAGACGATCAGGCCGACGCCGCCCAACGTCACCGGATCGGGGAAATCGCCGAAAATCGTCGCCCCGATGATCAGCGCGACGATGATCTGGACATAGACCATCGGCGCGATCGTCGCCGCGCTGGCCCGCATCGTGGCCAGATAGATCAGCAGATGGCTGGTCGTGCCGGTAAAGGCCACCGCCGCGCAGCGCAGCACCACCGTCCAGTCCGGCCAGGCGATATGGAGCGCCGGCATGCCCGAAAGCTCGCCCAGCGCCGCCGCCGCCAGCAGGATCGGCGTGGCGAAGCACGCGATCAGAAACTGCATCTGCAAGGCCGGCGCACTGCCCGCCGCCATGCGGTTGAAGATCATCAGGAAGGCCATGCCGAACGCGGCGCCAACGGGCAGCAGCGCCGCCGGCCCGAGCGCGATCAGATTGGGCCGCAGCACGATCAGCACGCCCGCAAAGGCCGTGGCGGTGGCCACCATCGCCGCCCGCGTCGGCCGTTCGCGCAAGATCAAGGCGGACAGCAAGGCCGTCAGCATCGGGCTGGTGAACTGGATCGCGGTGGTATCCGCGATCGGCATGGCCTGCACGCCCAGGAAGAAGCCCAGCGTCGCCACCGCCACCGCCGCGCCACGCCCGAATTGCAGCAACGGCCGCGGGCAGGTGAAGCCGCTACGCCCCTGCGTAATGGCGATGCCGATCGCCAGCCCCACCGCGCCAAACACATAGCGCAGCGCGGAAACCGCCGATCCGGGCCACTGGCCGGCCATGGATTTCACGATGCCATCGCCCACCGTCAGCATCGCGAATCCCGCCAGCGCCAGCAGCATCGCCGCCCGGCGATCGCTGGACGCCACGGACGGAGCGGAGGCGGCGGAGGCGTTCATCGGCGCCCCCATCGGGCGGAGTTAGGCAATTGTCAAAGTCTCTCGCCTATCTTCAATCCAAATGACCCAAGACAAGGTGGTAGGGCGATGAGTGCATTCGGGCGACGCGGTGGATTGACGGGCGGTGGTGCCCAGCGTCCCTCCTTTGGCGTCGCGCGGCCCATGCAGGGCGGCGGCGCGGCTCCGGCCTCGCCGCTCGATGGCGGCAACCAGTTCCCGCCGGTCGACGCCGAAACGCTGCCCGGCGCGGTCGAAGCCGCCGCCCCGCTCGATGCGATGGCGCGGCTTGCCCATCGCCAGGATTCGCCCGGCGAAGCAGGCACCGCCAAGGTCGAAGGGTTCGAGGCGTCGGTCCACAAGATCAAGGAACAGGTGCTGCCGCGCCTCCTCGAACGCGTCGACCCGGAGGCCGCCGCCACGCTCAGCAAGGATGAACTGGCCGAGGAATTCCGCCCGATCATCGGCGAGGTGCTGGCCGAACTGAAGATCAACCTCAACCGCCGCGAACAATTCGCGCTGGAAAAGGTGCTGGTCGATGAACTGCTCGGCCTCGGCCCGCTGGAGGAGTTGCTGGCCGACAGCGACATCAGCGACATCATGGTCAACGGGCCGGAACAGACCTACATCGAAAAGAAGGGCAAGTTGACGCTCGCCCAGATCCAGTTCCGCGACGAGGAACATCTGTTCCAGATCGCCCAGCGCATCGTGAACAAGGTCGGCCGCCGCGTCGATCAGACGACGCCGCTGGCCGACGCCCGCCTGCCGGACGGCAGCCGCGTCAACGTGATCGTGCCGCCGCTCAGCCTGCGCGGCACCGCCATCTCGATCCGTAAGTTTTCCGCCAAGCCGATCACGCTCGACATGATGGCCGGCTTCGGATCGATGAGCCCCAAGATGGCGACCGCGCTCAAGATCGCCGGCGCCAGCCGCTTCAACATCGTCATCTCGGGCGGCACCGGCTCGGGCAAGACGACGATGCTCAACGCATTGTCGAAGATGATCGATCCGGGCGAACGCGTCATCACCATCGAGGACGCGGCCGAACTCCGCCTGCAACAGCCGCACTGGCTGCCGCTGGAAACCCGCCCGGCCAATCTGGAAGGCAATGGCGCGATCACCATCCGCGATCTCGTCGTCAACGCGCTGCGTATGCGGCCCGATCGCATCATCCTCGGCGAAATTCGTGGCAGCGAATGTTTCGACATGCTCGCTGCCATGAACACCGGCCACGATGGCTCGATGTGTACGCTTCACTCCAACTCCCCGCGCGAGGCGCTGGCGCGTATGGAGAACATGGTGATGATGTCGGACATCAAGGTGCCCAAGGAAGCGATCAGCCGCCAGATCGCCGATTCGGTGGATCTCATCGTCCAGGTGAAGCGCCTGCGCGACGGCTCCCGCCGCGTCACCAACATCACCGAGGTGATCGGCATGGAAGGCCCGGTGATCGTCACGCAGGAACTGTTCAAGTTCGAATATCTGGACGAAAGCGCCGACGGCAAGATCATGGGCGAATATCGCTCCATGGGCCTGCGCCCCTACACGCTCGACAAGGCCAAGCAGTTCGGCTTCGACCAGCCCTTCCTCGAATCCTGCCTCTAAAGCGATTTCGAAGCAGACGAATTCATCTGCTGGCTCGGAAATCGCGGCATAACAAAACCATAGAGCGGCTTATCCGGAGCAATCGCTTCGGATAAGCGGCTCTAACCGGATCGCATTACCGCGAACCTCCGCTCGACGCCGATCGCGTCGAGAAAGGCGGTGTCGTGGCTGACGATCAGGATAGCGCCGTCATATTCGGCGAGCGCGGATTCGAGCACCTCGATCGATTCCAGGTCGAGATGGTTGGTCGGCTCGTCCAGCATCAGCAGCCAGGGCGGCCGTTCCCCGGCCAGCGTGCAGGCCAGCCCCGCGCGCAGGCGTTCGCCACCGGAAAGCGTGGCCACCGGCTGCAAGGCATCGCGATTGCGGAAGGCAAAGCGCGCGCAGGCGGCATAAGCGGCCTGTTCGCCAAGACCGGGGTTGAGCCGCCGGAAATTGGCCAGGATGCTCTCTTCCGGTCGCAGCAGGCCGACATGCTGGTCCAGCATCGCCATCCGCCCGCTGGCACGGCGAACCTCGCCTGATCGCAGCGGCACCGCACCCAGCGCCGCCTTCATCAGCGTCGTCTTACCCGCGCCATTGGGCCCGGTGATGCCGATCCGCTCCGGCCCCCGGACATTGAGCGTCCATGGACCGAGCACCCGGTCGCCGGCGGCCACGGTCACCGCGTCCATCGCCAGCAGGTCGGCATTGGCAGGCAGGCCGGATGGCGGCAGCGCGATGGTGAGCGGGGTCACGATCTCCATTCTGGCGCGCGCGGCATCCGCCCGATCCAGCGCATCGGTCACCAGTCGCTCGCCGGTCCGTCGCGCTTTCGCACCGCTATTTTCCGCTTGTTCGGCCCGGGCGCCCAACAGGATTTTGGGTTCCGATCCGCGCGCGGCGAAGGCGCGCCCTGCCTTGTCCCTGCGATCCTTGGCCTCACGTTGGCGCTGCAGGGCGCGCTGGGCATCGCGCAACTGGCCGTCCGCGCGCTCCATGTCTGATGCAGCCCGCGCCCGCTCGGCCTCGCGCGCCTCGGCAAAGGCGCTCCACCCGCCGCCGAAGATCCGCACACCCACCGGGGTCAGTTCGACGATGCGATCCACCATTTCCAGCAAAGCGCGATCATGGCTGGCCACGATCACCCCGCCCCGCCAGTCGCGGATCAACGCCAGGATCGCCGCACGTCCCGCTGCATCCAGATTGTTCGTCGGCTCATCGAGCAACAGCAGGTCGGGCGCCTCGATCAACAGCCGGGCAATGCCGATCCGCGTCCTCTCGCCCCCGCTCAGCGTGCCCATCGGCCGATCGAGCGCGATGCCGCCAAGGCCTACCTCGGCCAGCGCCGCCTCGCTCCGCGCCGGCAATTCCCAGTCGGCGGCGGAAAAATCCGCCTCATCGCCCTCGCCCGCGAGAATGCGGTCGAGCAGCGCCAGCGCATCGCGGATGCCGAGCGCACCGGAAACGACATCCACTTCATCCCACGCCTGCGCCAGCGAACCGACCGTGCCGGACCGCATGATCTTGCCCGCCGCCGGTTCGGACCGGCCGGCGATAATGTGGAGCAAGGTGGATTTTCCCGAACCGTTGCGGCCGACAAGGCCGATACGCTCGGCCCCCACCGCAAGGTTCAGATTGTCGAAAAGCTGGCCCTGATCAGGCGTCGCGACGGAGAGAGAATCGAGCGTAAGGAAGTTTGGCATGAAGCACCGTGAATGCGGAGGAAACAGGACGGGTCGCGCTGTTCATCCGGTCGTTCACGGCATCACTCCTCACTGAAATCAGGGCCAAAGATAGGCGCGCTCCATTGCAATCGCAACCATGTCAGCGCCGCAAACTGCCTCGGAACGAGGGCAGAAACACGCGGGCGCGCCCCTTCCTCTTCCGCTTAACCAATTCCATGCCCGCGATACTGCGGTGAAGGGATGACGCGCGGGCGATGATCCGTGTAAGGCTGTCGACCAATGGCGCAGACCAAACATTGTGACCTGGCGATCGCCGGCGGGGGACTGGCGGGCAGCCTGATCGCGCTGGCGCTGGCCGCGCGCCGGCCGAACGTGCGCGTGCTGCTGGTCGACGAAGGCGAGACGATCGGCGGCAACCATATCTGGTCCTTCTTCCACAATGACGTGGCCGATGCCGATCGCTGGCTGCTCGCCCCGCTCGTCGGCCATGGCTGGCAGGGCTATAACGTCGCCTTCCCCGGGCGCCGGCGGAAGCTGGGCACGCCTTATTATTCGATCCTGTCCGAACGGCTGGATGCGGTGGTCCGGCGCACGCTGCGCGACGATCTGGTGATGACAGGCCGGCGGATCACCGCGCTCAACAAGACGACGCTGCTGATCGAGGGCGGCGATCGCGTGCAGGCCAAGGCGGTGATCGACGCGCGGGGGCCGGGCGATCTGGGCCAGATCGACTGCGGCTGGCAGAAGTTCGTCGGCCAGGTGGTGCGGCTGGAAAGCCCGCACGGGCTGGAACGGCCGGTGGTGATGGACGCGACCGTCGATCAGATCGACGGCTATCGGTTCGTCTATGTGCTGCCGCTGGATGCGGACCGGCTGCTGATCGAGGACACTTATTATAGCGACGCGCCGCTGATCGACTTGGACGCAGTGACCGCGCGGATCGCCGATTATGCCACCGCCAAGGGCTGGGCCATAGCCGAGGTGGAACGGCAGGAAACCGGCGTGCTGCCGGTGGCGCTGGGCGGCGATTTCGACGCTTATTGGCAATCGGGTGCGAAGGACGTGGCCAAGGCGGGCGTCCGCGCCGGTCTGTTCCACCCGACCACCGGCTATTCGCTGCCCGATGCGGTGCGCACCGCGATGTTCGTCGCCGGCCTGCCCAGCCCGGCATCGCGCACGCTGCACGATGTGATGCGCGAACATGCGCGGGCGACATGGGAGGAGCGCGGCTTTTACCGGATGCTGGGCCGCATGTTGTTCCGCGCCGCCGAACCCGAGCGCCGCTATCGCGTGATGCAGCGTTTCTATGGGCTGGACCGCGCGCTGATCGAACGCTTTTATGCCGCGCAGTCGACGGGCATGGACCGGTTCCGCATCCTCGCCGGGCGGCCGCCGGTGCCGGTGCTGCGCGCGATCCGGCTGATGGGAGAACGAACGGACATGCGGGCATGAGAACGGCGGCGGTGATCGGTGCCGGCTTTGGCGGGCTGGCGCTGGCCATCCGCCTGCAATCGGCCGGCATCGCGACGACGATCATCGAGGCCCGCGATCGCGTGGGCGGCCGCGCTTATATGTGGGAGAAAGACGGCTTCGTCTTCGACGCGGGGCCCACCGTGATCACCGATCCCGATTGCCTGCGCGAATTGTGGGCGCTGACCGGCCGGGTGATGGACGAGGATATCGACCTCGTGCCGGTGAACCCCTTCTACCGGCTGAACTGGCCCGACGGCACAAGCTTCGACTATTCGAACGACGAGCCCGCGCTGATGCGCGAGATCGCGCGGATCGAACCCGGCGACGCCGGCGGCTATCAGCAATTCCTGCAATATTCGGCCGGCGTCTATGCCAAGGGTTATGAGGAACTGGGCCATGTCGCCTTCCTCGACTTCGCGTCGATGGTGAAGGCGGCGCCAAGCCTCGCGCGCTATCAGGCCTGGCGATCGGTCTATTCGATCGTTTCGCATTATGTGAAGAACGAGAAACTGCGCCAGGCGTTCAGCTTCCACACGCTGCTGGTGGGCGGCAACCCGTTCACCACCAGCGCGATCTATGCGCTGATCCACAAGCTGGAGAAGGATGGCGGGGTGTGGTTTGCCAAGGGCGGCACCAACCGGCTGGTGGCGGCGATGGCGGCGCATTTCGAGCGGCTGGGCGGCACCATCCGGCTGGGCGACCCGGTGGCCGAGATCGAGACGCTGGGCGACCGCGTAACCGGCGTGCGCACCGCAAGCGGCTGGCGCGGCGAATATGCGGCGGTGGCCAGCAATGCCGACATCATGCACAGCTATCGCGACCTGCTGGGCAACACCGTGCGCGGGCAGAAGGCGGCGCGCGCGCTGGAGACGAAGCGCTTTTCGCCGTCGCTGTTCCTCGTCCATTTCGGGGTGAAGGGCACATGGCCCGGCATTCCCCACCACATGATTCTGTTCGGCGACCGGTATCGCGCGCTGCTGGCCGACATTTACGACCATGGCGTGCTGGCCGAGGATTTCGCGCTTTATCTGCACCACCCGACCGTGACCGACCCGAGCCTCGCGCCCGAGGGCTGTTCGACCTTCTACGCGCTGGCGCCGGTGCCGCATCTGGGCAAGTTGCCGATCGACTGGGCACAGGTGGGGCCGATCTATGCCGAGCGCATTCTGGCGGAAATCGAGCGGCGGCTGATGCCGGGCCTGAAGGAAAGGCTGATCACCAGCTTCCATTATGCGCCGGTGGATTTCGCCGGCGATCTCAACGCGCATCTCGGTTCGGCCTTTAGCCTGGAACCGATCCTGACGCAGAGCGCGTGGTTCCGCACCCACAATCGCGACGATCGTATCCCCAACCTCTATTTCGTCGGCGCGGGCACGCATCCGGGCGCGGGCATCCCCGGCGTCGTCGGATCGGCGAAGGCCACCGCCGCACTGATGCTGGAGGACATGAAATGATCCGCCGCTTGGCCGTCTATTGCGGATCGAGCCTGGGCAACGAACCGATCTTCGCCGATGTCGCCCGGCAGGTCGGCCGCACGCTGGCGGCGCGCGGTATCGGTGTCGTTTATGGCGGTGGCCGTCTGGGGCTGATGGGGCTTGTGGCCGATGCCGCGCTGGATGCCGGCGGCGAGGTGATCGGCGTGATCCCAGAGGCGCTGCGCGATGCCGAAGTGGCGCACAAGGGCTGCACCGCGCTCCACATCGTCGCGAACATGCACCAGCGCAAGGCGATGATGACCGACCTTGCCGACGGTTTCGTCACCATTCCCGGCGGGATCGGCACGATGGACGAGCTGTTCGAGGCGTTGAGCTGGGCGCAGCTCGGCTATCATGCCAAGCCGTGCGGGCTGCTGAATGCGGCCGGCTTCTACGACCATCTGACCGCCTTTCTGGACGGCGCCGTCGCCGCCGGCTTCCTGTTGCCCGCACATCGCGCCAATCTGGTCGAGGCGGGAACGATCGAGGAATTGCTCGACAAGTTCACCCGCCATCGGACCGCGCCGAGCATCGTCCAGATGGTGCGCGGCGACCTATGAGCGAGCGCGCCGCCCTTGTCGCCGCCGCCCAGCGCAGCATCGCCCGGGGATCGAAGAGCTTTCGCGCGGCGAGCCGCCTGTTCGGCCGCCCCACGCGCGAACGCGCCTGGCTGCTTTATGCCTGGTGCCGGCGTTGCGACGATCTGGCCGACGGGCAGGATCATGGCCATGCGATGGCGCGGGTGGACGATCCCGCCGCCCGGCTGGCCGAAATCGAACGGCTGACCGAACAGGCGCTGGCGGGAGCCGCGACCGGCGATCCCGCCTTCGACGCGCTGGGCGTGGTGGTGGCCGAATGCGGCATCCCGCACGCGCTGCCGCGCGATCTGGTGCAGGGCTTCGCGCTCGACGCGGCCGGGTTCACCCCGCGCCATGCCGACGATCTTTATCGCTATTGCTATCATGTCGCCGGCGTCGTCGGCGTGATGATGGCGATGGTGATGGGGGTGCGCGCCGACGATCATGACACGCTGGACCGCGCCTGCGACCTCGGCATCGCCTTCCAGCTCGCCAATATCGCACGCGACATCAACGAGGATGACGCCGCCGGGCGATGCTATCTGCCGGACGACTGGCTGGCCGAGATGGACGTGCCCCCGGGCGAAGCGATGCGCCCGCCCTGGCGCCCGCGCATCGCGCTGCTGGCGAAGCGGCTGGCGGCGCGCGCCGAGGCGCATGAGGCGGCAGCGCGCGGTGGCGCATCGGCGCTAGGTTTCCGCGATGCATGGGCGGTGCTTTCCGCCGCCGACATTTATACCGGCATCGCCCGCGAAGTGGCCGCGCGCGGCGAACAGGCATGGGACCATCGCGTCGTAATCGGACGCGGGCAAAAGCTGGCCTGGGCGGCGCGATCGGCGGCGCTGGCCGCCAGCCGCAAGGCGATTCCGCGCATCGACCGTGCCGGCCTGTGGACAAGGCCGCGCTGACGGCCGGTTAACCTGTTGATGTTACAGCGCGGCTCCATGTTGTTCGCCGCCCTGCCCGCCGTGCTGCCCGTCGTTCTGGCGCCCACGCTGATCGCGGCGGCCGCGCCCGTTTCGGATTTCGCGCGCAAGGAGGGCTTTGCCGTCCAGCAGATCATCACCGCCGATGCCGCGCAATTGCTGCGCGACTGGCAGGCGCCGGATCGCGCCACGCAGTCGCCTACGATCGAACGCATCGGGCGCGAACAGGTGGTGGACAGTTTCATCGTGTTCACCGGCTGCAAGGGCGATGCGATCCATCGCTGCAACGTCACGGTGGATTTCACGCTGATCGGCCCGGCGGGGCAGATCTTCGCCGAGCACAGCAATGCCGTGGTGGCCGTGGGCAAGGCACCGCCGGGCGGCGGGGCGCTGCAACTGTCGGAAGAATCGCTCGGCATCTTCATCGAGCCGGATGATCCCGCCGGCGATTATGTGGTGCGCGCTGTCGTCACCGATCATGTCGCCGGGATCATATTGTCCACCGAAAGAAAGCTGACCGTGGTGGAAGCCCCCTGAGGGGCGGGCGCCGCCCGCCGGGGCGGCAGGCCGTAGGCTTACGGCCTGTCGCTGGCGAGCCAGCCGGTGAGCAGGTAGAGAAGCAGCATCGGCGCACCGAACACGCAGAGCGTGAGGAGCAGCGCACCGATGCGGACCAGCAATACATCCACCCCGGTATAGTTGGCGAAGCCGGAGCAGACGCCCATCAGCTTGGCATTGCGCTTGTCGAGATAATAACGGCTTGTCATCATGGGTCCCTTCAATCCGAGGGCGGGATCAGTAACGCTGCGCGGAGATCGGCGCGGCCTTGACCGGGGCGACGGCAGCGGTGACGCAGGCCGCGCTGAGCATCAGGGCACCAACCAGCGAAACCGCAACGCGCTGGGCCTGGCTTTTTTCGAACTTGAACATCGTCTTACTCCCTTGGTGGTTCCGGCCGGTCGATCCGTCCGGGCTATGCCAACAAGGATTGCAGGGACCGTGCCAATTGCCGAAAACCGGCAAATTGGCGGCAATTTTCCTGTTTTGGCCGAAACTGCACCGAACGGGCCGCCGATAGTTGGTGAAAATCACCAAATTGCGGCATTCACCCTGTCCGCAGGCGGACAGCATCGTCCGATTTCGGACAGATGGCGCCTCCCCTTTGCCGCGCTGCATCATCGCTGTTATGGAACCCGCGCCTTGCCGCGACGATGGAGCCGGAATGACGCTCGCTTATCTGATGAACACCTATCCGGTGACGAGCGGCACCTTCATCCGGCGGGAGATAGCGGCGATCGAACAGGCGGGAACGCCGGTCACGCGTTTCGCCGTTCGCCGGTGGAACGACACGCTGGTCGATCCGCTCGATCTGGCCGAGCAGGACAAGACCCGATATCTGCTGAGCGGCAATGCGCCGGGGCTGCTGATCGCCTTTCTGGCGGAGCTGCTGACCCGCCCCCACAAGCTGGCCCGAGCGCTGCCGACATGGCTGGGGCTGATCCGCGCCGCCAAGGGCCGGATCATCCATCATATCGCCTATCTGATGCAGGCCGCGGCGCTGCGCCGTGAAACGGCGAAGGCCGGCATCACCCATGTCCATTGCCATTTCTGCACCAATGCCACCGCCGTCGCCATGCTGAGCCGGCTGATGGGCGGCCCCGCCTACAGCTTCACCGTGCATGGGCCGGACGAGCTGATCGACCTGCCCGGCATCGGCATCCGCCCCAAGATCGAGAATGCGGCGGCGGTGATCGCCATCACCCGATATTGCCGGGGCCGGCTGACCGAACATGTCGGCGAAGCGCATTGGGGCCGTATCCACATCGTCCATTGCGGCCTGAAGCTGGACGATTTCCCCGATGCCGCCGGCGATCCGCAGGGATCGACTTTGGTGTGCGTGGGCCGGCTGTGCCCGCAAAAGGGCCAGGTGCACATTCCCGCCGCCGTGGCCGAAGTGCGCGGCCGCTTTCCCGACCTGCGCGTGCTGCTGATCGGCGATGGCGAAAGCCGCGCGGCCGTGGAAGCAGAGGTGGCGAAGCATGGCGTGGGCGACATCGTGACGCTGGCCGGCTGGCGATCCAATGCCGAGGTGCGCGCAGCGATCGGCACCGGCCGCGCGCTGCTGCTGCCAAGCTATGCCGAAGGGCTGCCGATCGTGATCATGGAAGCCTTTGCCATGCGTCGCCCGGCGCTGACGACGACGATTGCCGGCATCCCAGAACTGGTCGACGCATCCTGCGGCTGGCTGATCGCGCCGGGCGACCATGACGCGCTGGTCGCCGCGATCAGCGACGCGATGGCCGCCAGCCCTGAACGGATGGCCGCAATGGGCGCCGAAGGCCGCACACGGGTGGAGGCCCGGCACGACCTTGCCAAGATCGCGCCGCAACTGCTTGCCGCCTTCCAAATCACGCAAAATTAACCATTCACCGCAGCCGCCGCACAGGCCGTCGCCGTCAGCCCATCGCTTTGCGATCGTTGCCGTCCGCTCAGGTGGACGCCGCCAGAAGGGGCGGGTCCCGAGGGACGCCAAGATAAAGCAAAGGGTAGATTTTATGCGGAAAATGATGCTCGCGCTGGGCGCTGCGTCGCTCGCCATTCCCGCCGCCATGGTGCTGCCGACCGATCAGGTCGAAGCCCGGCGCCACCACCATTATCAGGGCAAGCATCGCGATTATCGCCGGTCGCATTGCCGCAAGTCGAGCGGAACGACCGGGCTGATCGTCGGCGGCGCCGGCGGCGCGTTGCTCGGCCGCGCGGTCGATACCCGTGGCGATCGCACCACCGGCACCGTGGTCGGCGCAGCCGCCGGCGCGCTGCTCGGCAAGGAAATCGACAGCAAGCGCCGCTGCTAAAGCATTTTCCAAGCAGTTGGGATCAACTGCTGACCCGGAAATCGCTCTAAACGGATGGAGGCCGGCGCCGGCCTCCACCTTTCAGCGTCAGGCCGGCGGGGCCAGCTCCGCCGGCGAATTGTGGAACCAGCTTTTCTGTTCGTAGCGTTCGGCGATGCGCCAGCCCTTGGCCGTCCGCACCAGCTTGTCGCGGTACCAGAGGCCGACGAAGAACACCTTGTCGTTGCCCGGCACCTCGCTGCCATCCGGATACATGATCATCGGGTTGAACAGGATGGTGCGCGTCGTCGCGCTGTCGCCGTCGATCTTATATTCGGTCGTCGCCACCATGTGCTGGAAGCCCTTGAACCGCTCCATCGCGGTGCCGAGCCACGCCTTGATCTCGCGATAGGTGCCGCGCGATCCGCCGACTTCCGAATAATCGATGATCGCATCCTCGGTGAACACATCGTCCAGCCCATCCCAGTTGCGATCGTCGATCGCGAAGGAATAGCGGGCGAACAGGTCCTGTATCTCCAGGCGGTCGGAAATCTCCTGCTGGCTGAGCATCGGCATCCTCATTCTTGTCGTTTCCGTGGCATGGCATAGCCCCTCAGCGATGGCGCGGCCATGGCAGAGGATGAGGCCGGGGCGACCCGCCGACGGAAATGGAGACAGAGATGCTGATCCGCCCCGGCGTGGCGCGCACGCCCGACGACCGCTTCGCCGGCCTGCCCGACTTTCCCTTCACGCCCCATTATCTGGAGATGGCGGACGCCCGGCTCGGCCCGCTGCGGATGCATTATCTGGACGAAGGCCCGCGCGACGCGCCGGTGATCCTGATGCTGCACGGCGAACCGAGCTGGTGTTTCCTGTATCGCAAGATGATCGGCCCGCTGGTCGCGGCGGGATATCGCGTGGTGGCGCCGGACCATATCGGCTTCGGCCGATCGGATAAGCCGACCGAACGGGCAAGCTACAGCTATGCCCGGCTGGTCGACTGGATGGCGAATTTCGTTCACGCGCTCGACCTCGACCGCATCACCCTGGTCTGCCAGGATTGGGGTGGGCCGATCGGCCTTCGCGTGCTCGCCACCATGCCCGAACGCTTTGCCGGCGTGGCGGTGGCCAACACCTTGCTGCCAACCTGCGAGCCGCCGCCGCGCGGCGTGGACGGCTGGCCCGGCCCGATCATCGAGGCATGGGCCGAAACCTGCCGCACCAGCGACGACCTGCCGGTGAGCGAGATTATCGCGGCGGTCTGCGTCCAGCGGCCCGAGCCGGCGGTGCTGGCGGCCTATGACGCGCCCTTCCCCGATGCGGCGCACAAGGCGGGGGCATTGCAGATCACCTGCTGCATCCCGCTTGACGAAAGCTATCCGGGCGTGGCCGAAAACCGGGCCGCGTGGGACGTGCTCGAAACCTTCGACCGGCCATTCCTGACGCTGTTCAGCGATTCCGATCCGTCGACGATCGCGTGGGAAGCGGTGTTTCAGACCCGCGTGCCCGGCGCCGCCGGCCAGCCCCACAGTCGAATCGCGGGCGCCGGCCACTTCCTTCAGGAAGAACAGGGCGCGGCGATGGCAGCGAAACTGGTGGCGTGGCTGGGGCCGGCCGGCTGATCAATCGCCCGCTTCGGCGATCTGCGCGAGATAGGCGTCATCGACGATACGGACGCGGCCATTGGCCAGTTCGATCACCCCGGCTTCGGCCCAGGATGCCAGCTGGCGATTGATATTTTCCCGGCTCATCCCGACGAAATTGCCCAGCTCGCTCTGGCTGAGATCGCCGGCGAGTCGGTGGCCGTCGGCCTTGTTGTCGGTCAGCCGCTTGAGGAAACGGGCAAGGCGCGGCCCGGCGGCGAAGGCCCGATCGGTTTCGATCGTGGCATCGGTATCGCGCAGCCGCCGCGCCATATCGCGCAACATGCGCAGCGCCACCTTGGGATGGTTTTCGACGAGCCGTTCGAACGCGGCACGGCCGATGCGGAGATAGCGCCCGGCATAGCGCGCGGTGGCCGACGCGGTGCGCGGCAACCCGTCGAGCAGCGCGATTTCGCCGAGCACGGCGCCGCGTTCGGCATAATCGAGCACGATTTCCTGGCCGTTGGGCGCGATCATGCTGACCCGCGCGATGCCCGCCAGAATCACCACGGCGGAATCACCTTCATCGCCCTGGCGAAGAATCGTCTCGCCGGCCTTCATATTGTGCACGGAGGATGCCGACAAAAGATCGGTCAATTCGCTGTCGCTGCACGCCGCCAGCACCGAATGCGGCGGCAGCATCGCAGCGATTTCCTGTGCGTTCATGGCTTCGCCTTCTTTCCGGGCCCCGGCGGACGAAGCATGAAGCGCTGCCGCGCCAACCCCTAAGCTACTCGGGCGGCGTGGCGAATCGGCTTCTATGTCATCCCCCCGCGCGGGGCAGTGATCGCCGTCACACCATAGCGCCAAGCGCCCGATCGCAAGATGACAAATCGTCACGGCGATTAACGAACGGCAAAGCATGTCGGCATAAGCTGCGCGCAGATTGGCCCGATGGGTGAACGATGCGCCACGTTTTGTTGAAAGTTCCGTCCTTCGACCTCGCCGATTCCGGCAGCGAAGCGACATCGCGAAACCGCTTCGTGGTCGACACGGAGCCGAACGACCCTCGCATCGAGGCGCTGTGGCGGATCGCGCCGTGGATGGCGGGCCTGAGCGTGACCTGCGCGCTCGTCGTGCTGTGGGGGTTGAGCGGCCGGGTGCCGTTGCTCGCGCTCGGCACCTGGGCGGGGCTGATCATCGCCGCGAATTTCGTGATCGTCCGCGCGCGACGCCGCGCCGCAAGCTTCGGTTCGGACGAACTGCTGCGATCATCCTACTGGACGGTGTTCGAGGCCGCGATCCATGCCGGCCTGTGGTCCGCTTTGCCGCTGTTCGCCTTTTCCGGCCAGCCTGCAGCGGTGCAGATGATGCTGGCGGGCGCGATGGCGACGATGATGGCAGGCGCCTTCCTGCTCGCACTCGTCCCGCTGGCCGCCGCCGTATGGGTGCTGGTGCTGGCCACCGCGATGCTGTGGGGGCTGCATGGCGCGGACGATCTGCCCGTCGGCATCGCGATGGTGCTGGTGACGGGCTATATCGCCGTCGTGCTGACCGGCTGCATCACCATCGAACGGCTGCTGACCCGTTTCATGGATACGGCCGAGAAGGAAAGTGAGCGCCGCGAATCGATCGCCCTGCTGCTCAAGGAATATGAAGATCAGGGCGCCGGCTGGCTGTGGCAGATCGATGCCGCCAACCAGCTGACCTATGTGTCGCCGCGCATTTCCAGCCTGCTCGGCCGGTCGACAGCGCAGCTGATCGGCCAGTCGCTGCCGGTGGTGCTGGGCTGCGATGCCCGGCTGGGCGGCGCACTGGTGGCCCGCCAGGCCTTTTCCGGCCTGCAGATGGATGTCGAGACGCCCGGCGGCACGCGATCGATCGCGGTGGCGGGCAGCCCGATCATCGCCCCCGACGGCAGCTTCCACGGTTTCCGCGGCGTCGGCAGCGACATTACCGAGATTCGCCGCAGCCAGGACCGGCTGAGCCACATGGCACGGATCGACGTGCTGACCGGGCTGCCCAACCGCCAGCATATGCACGAACTGTTCGCCGAAGGCGTGGCGCGCGCCAAGGCGACCAACCAGCCCTGCGCGCTGATGTTCCTCGATCTCGACGGGTTCAAGCCGGTCAACGACAGCTTCGGCCATTCGCTGGGCGACGAGGTGCTGCGCGCCATGGCGCAGCGTCTGGCCGCCGAAGTGGGCGCGCGCGGCCGCATCGGCCGGGTGGGCGGCGACGAATTCGCACTGCTGCTCACCGACGGCCAGAGCCGGCAATCGGTGGAAGAACTGGGCGTCAAGCTGATCAAGGCCGTGGCCGAGCCGCTGGCGCTGCCATCGGCCGAGATTCGCATCGGCCTGTCCATCGGTTCGGCGATCGCGCCGATCGACGGTGACGCGGTGGACGATCTGCTGCTCAAGGCCGATCTGGCGCTCTACGAAGCAAAGTCGCGCGGGCGCGGCACCTTCGTCCATTTCGAACCCCAGCTGCAGCAGGATGCCGACGATCGCGTGCGGCTGGAACATGATCTGCGTCAGGCGCTGAAGCGCAACGAGTTCGAGGTCCATTATCAGCCGGTGGTATCGGCGACGACGCAGGCGGTGATGGGGTTCGAGGCGCTGCTGCGCTGGCGCCACCCCGAACGCGGCCTGATTTCACCGGCCGTGTTCATCCCGATCGCCGAGGATACCGGCCTGATCGCGGACATTGGCGAATGGACGCTGCGCCAGGCGTGCAAGCACGCATCGCAATGGCCGCAGCACGTGCATGTCGCGGTGAACGTCAGCCCGCGCCAGCTGATCCTGCCGGCGCTGCCCAATGCGGTGAGCGATGCGCTGGCCGCCGCCCGGTTGCAGCCGTCGCGGCTGGAGCTGGAGGTGACGGAAAGCGTGTTCCTGAGCGACACGGACGGATCGCTGGACGTGCTGCGCCGCGTCCGTTCGATCGGCGTCGGCATCGCGCTCGACGATTTCGGGACCGGCTATTCCTCGCTCGGCTATCTCAACAAGACGATCTTCCACGCGCTGAAGATTGATGGCAGCTTCGTGCGCGACGCCGCCAAGCGCAGCGAAACCGTTTCGATCATCCACGCGATCGTGGCGCTGGCCAACAGCTTCCGCATGTCGATCACGGCCGAGGGCGTGGAGACGGTGGCGGATTTCGAGCGGATGCGCGAACTGGGCTGCCACCGCATCCAGGGCTATCTGTTCGGCCGGCCGGTGCCGTTCGAAGAGACGCTGGCGCTGGTTGGGCAGCGCTTCGAATATGGCGACCGGGCTGCCGGCTGAGCTAACGGCGGTCGGCCTCACCAAACCGGCTATTGCGGGATTGACCGCGGCGGCCCGCGATGGGATGCGATCGCCATGCCCGACAATCCCGTCACCATCGCCGGCGACGGCCTGACCGCGACGATCAGCCCGGACGGCGCCGAACTGCAATCGCTGGTCGATCCCGATGGCCGCGAACTGATGTGGGACGGCGATCCCGCTTACTGGTCCGGCCGTGCCCCGATCCTCTTTCCCATCGTCGGCACGTTGAACGGCGACGCCGCCCGCATCGACGGCCACGTCCACCACATGCCGCGCCACGGCTTTGCCCGCCGCAGGCGGTTCGCCGTGGTCGAGCGGCAGCGTGCTTCGGCATGCTTCCGGCTGGAGGATGATGCTGAAACGCGCGCGGCCTATCCCTTCGCCTTCCAGCTCGATCTGGCCTTCGCGATCGCCGATGCGACGCTGAGCATGACGGCCATTGTGCGCAATCCGGGCGATCGGCCGCTGCCGGCGAGCTTCGGTTTCCACCCCGCGCTGCGCTGGCCGATCCCCGGCGCCGGCGCGCGTGCGGACCATGTGGTGCGGTTCGCAGCCGAAGAGGCGACGCCGGTGCGGCGCGTGGACGCCGACGGACTGGTCAGCCCGATCCCCCACCCGTCCCCCGTCGATGGGCACACGCTGGCGCTGCGCGACGCGCTGTTCGATGATGACGCCCTGATCTTCGATCGCATCACCAGCCGGTCGCTGGTTTATGGCGTGCCCGGCGGCCGGATGATCGAGATCGGCTTTCCCGATATGCCGGCGCTGGGGCTGTGGACCAAGCCAGGCGCCGGCTTCCTGTGCATCGAGCCATGGCAGGGCCATGCCGACCCCGCCGGCTTCGACGGTGCCTTCCATGACAAGCCGGGTATGATCGCGATCGCGCCGGGCGGCGAGCATCGCTTCACGATGACGATCAGGCCGTAGCTTCGGCCGGCCCTGCCCGCGCGTCGCGCGCGATGGCGAGCGCGCCAAATGCCGCAAGCACGCCGATGCTGCCCGCGATCATGAAGGCCGATGTGTAGGTGCCGGTGGCATCGCGCAGCAGCCCCGCGCCCAATGCTGCCGTCGCCGCGCCGATCTGGTGCCCGGCGGCCACCCAGCCGAACACGATCGGGGCGTCGCGATCACCGAAATGCTGGCCGGCGAGCTTCACCGTCGGCGGCACGGTGGCGATCCAGTCCAGCCCGTAGAACACGGCGAACACCGAAAGCGCGACGATATCGAATCCGGTGAAGGGCAAGGCGATCAGCGAAAGGCCGCGCACGCCATAATAGACGAACAGCAATTTGCGCGGATCGTAGCGATCGGTGAGCCAGCCGCTCGCCGTGGTGCCGATCAGATCGAAGATGCCCATCACCGCAAGCAGCCCCGCCGCCTGCACCGCGCCCATGCCGTTATCGCCGCAATAAGCGATAAGGTGCGTGCCGACGAGGCCGTTGGTGGTGAGCCCGCAGACGAAGAAGGTGCCGAACAGCAGCCAGAAGACCGGTGTGCGCGCCGCGCGGCCGAGCACGCGAAAGGCCAGCGCCACGCTTTCGCGCGGATGCGCGCGCGGCTCCGGCGGACGGGGATGCGCCGCGCCATAAGGAAGCAGGCCGGCATCGGCCGGGCGTTCGGGCAATAGCAGCGCCACCAGCGGGATCAGCAATGCGGAGACGATCGCGACCGACATCGCCACCGGCCGCCAGCCACCCTGTTCGGACAGCCAGGCGAGCACGGGCAGGAACAGCAGCGATCCGGTGGCCGTGCTGGCGCTGAAAATGCCCATGACGAGGCCACGATGCGTATCGAACCAGCGGCCCGCCACCGTTGCGCCGAGCACCAGCGCCACCGCACCCGAACCGAGGCCGGACAACAGCCCCCAGGTCAGCACATAATGCCAGGGTTCGGCCATGAAGAGGCTGAGGCCGGTGGACGCCGCCATCAGCGCGAGCCCGCCCATCAGGGTTTTGCGAATGCCCAGCGTTTGCATGAGCGCAGCCGCAAACGGGCCGACCATGCCGTAGAGGAAGATGCCGAAGGCGGCGGCGGCGGACACCGTGGCCCGATCCCAGCCGAAGGCCGCCTGCAGCGGCGTCATCATCACACCGGGCGCCGAACGTAGCCCCGCCGCCGCGAGCAGCGACAGGAAGGTGATGGCCACCACCACCCAGGCATAGTTCCGGCCGAAGCGACGCGCGTTCATGGCCGTGGATTATCCCAGCACGCGGCGGCGCAGAACCATCCTTGTGTATGACCGCCGATCAGGGGCGGCTGCCGAGAAGCGCCAGCCCGAAACCGATGAAGATGCCGCCGGTCAGCCGGTTGAAGGCGCGGCCGAGGCCCGGCCGAACGAGGAAGCGCGACAGCTTCTGCCCGCCAAGCCCATAGACCGCGTACCAGAACATCTCGGCGGCGGCGAAGGTGGCGACAAGGATCGCGAACTGCGGCGCCTGCGGTTCGGCCCGGTTGATGAACTGCGGCAGGAAGGCCGCGATGAAGATCAGCGCCTTGGGATTGCTAATGCTGATCAGGAAGCCGCCACGGAACATCTGCAGTGGCGAGAGCGCGGCAGTCAGCACGTCGCGGCCGACATCGATCGGCGCCTCGCGCTCGCGCCAGGCCTTGATGCCCAGCCAGATCAGGTAGGCGACGCCGGCATAACGCAGCACATCGAACAGACGCGGCGACGCGATCAGCAGCGCGGCCAGCCCCGTGGCGGATGCGACGAGCAAGGCCAGCAGCCCGGCAAGGCAGCCGAGCATCGCGATCAGGCTGCGCCGCAGTCCGAAACGCACGCTGCGCGTCATCACATGAAGCATGTTGGGGCCAGGCGTGCCGCAGAGCAGGAACACCGCCACGAAGAACAGCCACCATGTGTGAAGCGTCATCGGCCGTCTTTTCCTTGCTGCGCGGGCATTCCCATAAATCGCGCGGCGACGCGCGGCAATGGAGCGCGCTTAGCCCAGCGCGGCGACGCAGCCTTTCAGCCACGCGGCCACGGCCTCGATCCGGGCGAGGCGGCGGACGTCGCTATGGGTGACGAGCCAGAAGCTGCGGCGGATGCCGGTGGCGGGCAGCACCGGCGCCAGCGCGGGATCGCGATCGGCGATGAAGGCGGGCAGCACGCCGATGCCGGCGCCAGCCGCGACCATGCGGTGTTGGACGTTGATGCTGGTCGATCGCAGCCGGGCTTCGAGCCCGCTGCCGATTTCGCCGAGATAATCGAGTTCGGGCGCGTAGATGAATTCGGGCACATAGCCGATCAGGCTGTGCCGCCGCAGATCATCGACCGAGGTGGGTGCAGAGTGATCGGCGAGATAGGCGCGCGCTGCATAGAGCCCCAGGCGGTAATCGCCGAGCTTCGCCGCGACCAGCCGGCCGGTGCGCGGGCGGGCGAGCATCACCGCCATGTCCGCCTCGCGCTTCGACGGATTGAGGAAGCCCGATGCGGTGACGAGATCGATGCGGATATCGGGATGGACGCGGTGGAAGGCCGGCAGCGACGGTGCCAGCACCCAGCTGGCAAAGCCTTCCGCCACGCTGAGCCGCACCTGACCCGACAGGCTGCGCGCATCGCCCGCCGCCTCCCCCATCGCGGCCAGCGCCGCGCTTTCGATGGTTTCGGCATGGGCGAACAGCGCCTCGCCGCGCGGGGTGAGCTGGCGTTCGCCGCCCACCGTTTCGAACAGTGGCGCCCCCAGGCCGGTGGCAAGGCGCGTGATCCGGCGGCCGATCGTCGTCGCGTCTACGCCGAGCGTGCGCGCGGCCGGTGCCAGCTTGCGCGCCCGCGCGACGGCGAGGAAGATGCGCAGATCATCCCAATCGAACATCCTGCCTCCCAGTCGCCTGCCCTTGCCCGTCTGCCTGCAAAATTGCAGCATGCCTCTGCACTCTTGCGCCCTTGCGTGCAATTCCCCGATGGTGAAGGGAAGCAGGCGAAAATCCGAATCCGAGAGGAATGCCCACCATGCGCATCGTCGAGAATTTCATCGCGGGCGCGTCCGCCGCCGGTGGCAGCCGGCAGAGCGACGTGTTCGATCCCAATTCGGGCCAGGTGCAGGCGAAGGTGGCGCTGGGCGGCGCGGCCGAACTGCAAAAGGCCGTGGATGCGGCCAAGGCCGCGCAACCGGCATGGGCCGCGACCAACCCGCAGCGCCGCGCGCGGGTGATGTTCAATTTCAAGGCGCTCGTCGAACAGCATATGGACGAACTCGCCCACATGCTGTCGTCCGAACATGGCAAGGTGATCGCCGACGCCAAGGGCGATATCCAGCGCGGGCTGGAAGTGATCGAATTCTGCTGCGGCATCCCGCACGTGCTGAAGGGCGAATATACGCAAGGCGCCGGCCCGGGCATCGACGTCTATTCGATGCGCCAGCCGCTGGGCATCGGCGCGGGCATCACCCCGTTCAACTTCCCCGGCATGATCCCGATGTGGATGTTCGGCGTGGCGATCGCGGTGGGCAATGCCTTCATCCTCAAGCCTTCCGAACGCGATCCGTCGGTGCCCGTGCGGCTGGCCGAACTGATGAAGGAAGCGGGCCTGCCCGATGGCATCCTGAACGTGGTGCAGGGCGACAAGGAAATGGTCGACGCGATCCTCGATCATCCCGACATTTCCGCCGTCAGCTTCGTCGGCTCGTCGGACATCGCGCATTACGTCTACAGCCGGGGCGTCGCCGCCGGTAAGCGCGTGCAGGCGATGGGCGGCGCCAAGAATCACGGCATCGTCATGCCCGATGCCGATCTCGATCAGGTGGTCAACGATCTCGCCGGTGCGGCCTTCGGTTCGGCGGGCGAACGCTGCATGGCGCTGCCGGTCGTCGTGCCGGTGGGCGAAGACACGGCCGAGCGCCTGAAGGCCAAGCTGATCCCGGCGATCGAAGGGCTGCGCGTCGGCGTTTCGACCGATGCGGACGCGCATTACGGCCCCGTCGTCACCGCCGCGCACAAGGCGAAGATCGAAAACTATATCCAGATGGGCGTCGACGAAGGCGCCGAACTGGTGGTCGACGGCCGCGGTTTCACGCTGCAGGGCCATGAAAACGGCTTCTTCGTCGGGCCGACCCTGTTCGACCATGTGAAGACCGGCATGCGCACCTATCAGGAGGAAATCTTCGGTCCCGTCCTCCAGATCGTGCGCGCCGCGGATTTCGAGGAGGCGCTCGCCCTGCCGTCGAAGCACCAGTACGGCAACGGCGTCGCCATCTTCACCCGCAACGGCCACGCCGCGCGCGAATTCGCTGCGCGGGTGAATGTCGGCATGGTGGGCATCAACGTGCCGATCCCGGTGCCGGTGGCCTATCACACCTTCGGCGGGTGGAAGCGTTCGGCGTTCGGCGACACCAACCAGCACGGCATGGAAGGCGTGAAGTTCTGGACCAAGGTGAAGACCGTCACCGCCCGCTGGCCCGACGGTTCGGCCGACGGCGGCAACGCGTTCGTCATCCCGACCATGGGGTGAACCGCCCATGGCGACCTTCCTGCTCGTCCATGGCGCATTTCATGGAAGCTGGTGCTGGGAACGGGTGATCCCCGAGCTGGAAGCGCTTGGGCATCGGGTGATCGCCCCCGATCTTCCCGGCGTCGGGAGCGACCTCGAAACGCTGGCCGGGCAGGATCTCGGCCAGTGGGGCGATTTCGTCGCCAAGCTGGCACGGGGCGCGGATGAGCCCGTCATCCTGGTCGGCCATAGCCGGGGCGGGCTGGTGATAGGCGAGGCCGCCGAACGCGCACCCGAAGCGATCGCCAGTCTGGTCTATCTGACGGCGATGCTGGTGCCCGGAGGGGAGACGATGATGTCGGTGTCGCTTGCCTCGGGCGAGCCGATGACCTCGCTCGTGATTACGCCGAGTGCGGATGGCCGGCTGTGCCACGCCGACCCGACCTCGATCGCTGATCTGCTCTACAACATGACCGCCGACGCCGATACGGCCCGCGCACTGGCCCGGCTGGTGCCCGAGCCGGCGGCCGTGTTCGCCGCCACGTCGACGGCCACGCCCGAACGCCATGGCCGTATCCCCCGTGTCTATATCGAATGCACGGAGGATCGCGTCCTCACCCCGGCCATCCAACGGGCGATGCGCAAGGCACTGCCCTGCGATACGGTGTTCAGCCTCAACAGCGACCATTCACCCTTTTATTCGGCATTGCCGCCCCTGATCGACGCGCTGAACGCGGTCGCCACATCCAGCAGGCCCCTATCATGACCCAGTTCGACCTCACCGAAGACCAGCGCGCCATTCAGGAGATGGCGCAGAAATTCACGGCCGACGCGATCACGCCGTTCGCCGCGAAGTGGGATGAGGAGCATCATTTCCCGCGCGATGTGGTGAAGGCCGCGGCCGAGCTCGGCTTCGGCGCGATCTATGTGTCGGAGGAAGCGGGCGGCATCGGGCTTGGCCGGCTGGAAGCGGCGCTGATCATGGAGGCGATGGCCTATGGCTGCCCTTCCACCTCCGCCTTCATCTCGATCCACAATATGGGCGCGTGGATGATCGACCGTTTCGGGTCGGACGCGCTCAAGGCCAAATATCTCCCCAGCCTCGTCACGTGCGACCAGATTGCGAGCTATTGCCTGACCGAGCCGGGATCGGGCTCCGACGCCGCCGCGCTCAAGACCAAGGCAGTGAAGGACGGCGACAATTATGTCGTGACCGGATCGAAGGCATTCATCTCCGGCGGTGGCGAGAACGACCTCTATGTCACCATGGTCCGCACCGGCGAGGATGGGCCGAAGGGCATCAGCTGCCTCGTCATCGAGAAAGACATGCCCGGCGTCAGCTTCGGCGCGCAGGAAAAGAAGCTCGGCTGGCGATCGCAGCCGACCGCGCAGGTGAATTTCGACGGCGTGCGCGTGCCGGTGGAAAATCTGGTCGGCAAGGAAGGCGAAGGCTTCAAGATCGCCATGTCCGGCCTTGACGGTGGGCGGCTGAACATCGGCGCCTGTTCGCTGGGCGGCGCGCAACGCTGCCTGGACGAGGCGCTGCGTTACACGGGCGAGCGCCGCCAGTTCGGCCAGCGCATCCTGGATTTCCAGAATACCCAGTTCATGCTGGCCGACATGGAGACCGAGCTGCAGGCCGCGCGCGTGCTGCTTTACGCGGCGGCAGCGAAGGTGACGGAAGGCGCGCCCGACCGCACCAAATTCGCCGCGATGGCCAAACGGCTCGCCACCGATACCGGATCGAGCGTGGTCGATCGCGCGCTCCAGCTGCATGGCGGCTATGGCTATCTGCAGGATTATCCGGTCGAGCGTTTCTTCCGCGATCTGCGCGTCCACCGCATATTGGAAGGCACGAACGAGATCATGCGCGTTATCATCGCGCGCGAGATGATGCGGCAGTAAGGGCACATCATCGGGTTCGGGCCTGTCGGGAACCCCCGCGCGTCTTGTCGACGGCGGTTTCCGACTTCGCTGGAACCTTCGCGCGAGGCAGACGGAAGGAAGGTGATGACGGACGAGGTTCTTTTTTCGGTCGAGGGTGCCACGGCCCGCATCCGGCTGAACCGCCCCAAGGCGATCCACGCGCTGAACAAGGCGATGTGCGACGCGATGATCGAACGGCTGATCGCGTGGCGCGCCGATCCGGCGATCCGCCTCGTCATGATCGACCATGCCGAAGGCCGCGGTTTCTGCGCCGGCGGCGACATCCGCATGATCGCTGAAAGCGGCGCGAAGGATGGCGTGGATGCACGCGCCTTCTTCCACAGCGAATATCGCCTGAACCACCTGCTGTTCACTTATGCCAAGCCGGTGATCGCGTTCATGGATGGCATCACCATGGGCGGCGGCGTCGGTATTTCGCAGCCCGCCCGCTATCGCGTCGCGACCGACCGGACCACTTATGCCATGCCCGAAAGCGGCATCGGCCTGTTCCCCGATGTCGGGGGCGGCTGGTATCTGTCGCGCCTGCCCGGCCGCACGGGCCAGTTCCTTGCGCTCACCGGCGCGCGGCTGGATGGCGCCGAATGCGTGGCGCTGGGCCTCGCCAGCCATTATGTTCCGGCCGAAAAGCTGGACGCGCTGAAGGTGGCGCTCGCCGCCGATCCGGCCAATGTGGAAGCGACCCTGGCGGCCGCCGCCGAAACGCCGCCGCCAGCGCGGATCGAAGGCAATCGCGAGACGATCGACCGGCTGTTCGCCGCCGACACGCTGGAAGGCGTGATCGCCGCGCTGCAGGCCGATGGCGGAGAATGGGCGCAAAAGGAACTGGCGACGCTGGCCACCAAATCGCCGACGACGTGCAAGGTTTCGCTGCGCCTGCTGGCGCAGGGCCGCGATCATGTCGACTTCGCTGACGAGATGCGCGTCGAATATGGCGTGGCCGCCCATGTGTGCCAGCGCCACGATTTCATCGAGGGCGTGCGTGCGCTGATCATCGACAAGGACAATCAGCCGAAATGGGATCCGGCAACCCCGGAAGGCGTGAGCGACCATGTGATCGATCAGATCTTCGCGCCGCTGCCCGCCGATGAACAATGGACACCGGTGCAATTTTAACGTCATCCCCGGCGACCGCCGGAAACCCCTTCGGCAAGGGATGCCAGCCTCCGCCGGCATGACGATCTTTTTTGGAGAAGCAGTACGATGGCCACTTACGAAACCCTGCTTGTCGAAACCCAGGGCGCGGTGACGCTGATCCGGCTCAACCGGCCGCAGGCGCTGAACGCGCTCAACACGCAGGTGCTGGCCGATCTGATCGCCGCCTTCGCCGCTTATGACGCCGATCCAACCCAGCGTTGCGCCGTGCTGACCGGCAGCGAGAAGGCGTTCGCGGCAGGCGCCGACATCAAGGAAATGCAGCCCAAGAGCTTCGCCGAGATGTACGCTGAAAACTTCTTCGCCGGCTTCGAGAAGGTGACGGCAACGCGCAAGCCGTGGATCGCGGCGGTGGCCGGCTTCGCGCTGGGCGGCGGCTGCGAACTTGCGATGATGGCGGATTTCATCCTGGCCGCCGACACGGCCAAGTTCGGCCAGCCGGAAATCAAGCTGGGCGTCGCGCCGGGCATGGGCGGATCGCAGCGACTGACCCGCGCCGTCGGCAAGGCCAAGGCGATGGAAATGTGCCTGACCGGCCGGATGATGGACGCCGCCGAGGCCGAACGCGCCAGCCTGGTCGCGCGCGTGGTTCCCGCCGCCGAACTGATCGACGAAGCGATGAAATCGGCACAGGCGATCGCGGCGATGCCGCCGCTGGCCGCCATCGCCAACAAGGAAATGGTGAACGCCGCGTTCGAGACCGGGTTGGCGCAGGGCATCCTGTTCGAACGCCGCCTGTTCAACGGCCTGTGCGCCACGCAGGACAAAGCCGAGGGGATGACCGCGTTTGTCGAGAAGCGGCCCGGCAACTGGACCGGCAAATAAGAGGATCAGGAGAGGAACATGGCACGCATCGGTTTCATCGGGCTCGGCAATATGGGCGGCGGGATGGCCGCCAACCTCGCCAAGGCGGGGCATGACGTGCGTGCCTTCGATCTGTCGCAGGATGCGCTGGACCGCGCCAAGGCGGCGGGCTGCCTGCCCGTCACTTCGGCCGGCGAGGCCGCGGCGGAGGCCGAGTTCATCGTCACCATGCTGCCGGCGGGCAAGCATGTCCGCGCGGTTTATGAAGGCGAAGTGTTCGCCGCCGCCCCCGGCACCGCCCTGCTGATCGATTGTTCGACGATCGACGTGGCATCGGCCAAGGCGGTGGGCGCGGCCGCCCAGGCCAAGGGGCTGGCGATGGTCGACGCGCCGGTTTCGGGCGGGATCGCGGCGGCGGCCGGCGGCACGCTGACCTTCATGGTCGGCGGATCGGCCGAACATTTCGCCCGCGCCGAACCGATCCTCGCGGCGATGGGCAAGGCGGTGATCCATGCCGGCGCGCTGGGTTCCGGCCAGGCGGCGAAGATCTGCAACAACATGCTGCTCGGCGCGACGATGGTCGCCACCTGCGAGGCGTTCCTGCTGGCGCAGAAGCTCGGCCTCGACCCGCAGACCTTCTTCGACATTTCATCCAAGGCCAGCGGGCAGAGCTGGTCGATGACCAGCTATTGCCCCCTGCCCGGGGTCGGCCCGCAAACGCCCGCCGACAATGGCTATCAGGGCGGGTTCGCCTCCGGCCTGATGCTCAAGGATCTGAAGCTCGCGATCGAGGCGGCGCAGGGCGCCGATGCCAGCGTGCCGATGGGGGCTGCGGCCGGGGCGCTCTATCAGGCGTTCGTCAATGGCGGCGACGGCGGGCTCGATTTTTCGGGGATCATCAGGCTGCTGGGCGGCGATCAGGGCTGATCGCCCGCGCCGTTCACCGGCCCGGATCGGGCGCCTTGCCGAACCACACCACGGCATAGCGCCCGTCGATCGCGACGCCCATCGCCTGCCAGTTCGATCCGCGAAAGCCGCCCTGTTCGAGGATAACGGCGCGGTGGCCGGGGCTGCCGAGCCAGAGATCGAAGGCCATGTCGGCGTCGATCCCCTCGCTATAGCGCGCCGCGATTTCGAAGCCGCGTTCCTTGTAGCGGCCACGGGTGATTTCCCACGGCTTGTTCCACATATCCACCGCGCGGGCATGATCAGCGGTGTAGCAGACCGGTTTCGCGCCCGACGCGCGCGACCAGCTGTGCATGGTACAGCGCCGCCCCGCCCCATCGGTGCCGGCATCGGGCTCGTGATCCTCAAGATCGCGGGCATGGGCCACGGCGACTTGGGTCAGCGCGCGTGAAAAGGGCACGGGCGGCAGGCCGTGATCCATGCGATATTCATTGACCATCCGGGCGACGCGATCTTCCTCGCTCGCCTGCGACCAGCTTCCGACGCCTGCCAGCAACAGCGCCGTCATCGTTGCAATCACGGAAAATTCCCCCTTCGCGACCCGCAACCGCCGCTAGGGGAGAAAAGCTGAACCGCAGCTTTCAGCCAAGGGGGCCGGCCCTCGGCTCGCCGCAAAGATCATGCGACGAACCGAGGGGCCGAAATATCGGTGCGTCAGAACGGCAGGCCGACATCGCCGAGCTTGCGCAACAGGCTGCCTTTCTTCTTTTTCGCGGGCTTGCCGTCGCCGGCGTCCTCCGCCTCGTCCCCGCCCATCGCCATCGCATTCTCGCCGAGCAGCATCGAGGTAGAGGATTTGTAGCGCAACTTGACGGTCCATGCCGGCTTCCATGTCGCGGGGGCCCCGGCCGGCTTGGGTTCGGCGAGATTGGTTTCATCGCCGAACGCCGCCATCGTCAGGAAAGCGCTTTCCATCGTCCCGGTAACGGCGGCGGGCACGGTGCAGCTCGTCGCGGTGCCGGGCAGCATCGCCTTCTGCCCGACCAGCCGGGTCACTTCCGCCGGCGTCATCCATTGCGGCAAAGCGAAGCCTGCCATCGGGATCGCGCTGGACGTCCAGATCACGGTCGATCCATCCTTGTCCTGCCCCATCACCGCGATGAAATAGCCTTTGGCGCGGGCGACCGACGGCCAGCTCAGCTGGGTCGCGCCGTTGCCGCCGCGCTGCTGGCTCACCTTCAGCGGCGCGAGGAAATCCTGCGCGGCGTTCAGGTTGAAACGGATGTCGGGCGAATAATTGGCCTGGATCAGATGATCGCCAACCAGCGAGCTATCGCCCTTGAGCGTGCGGCTGTTCTTGGCGTTGGGCCATTCGCCATAAGAGGTGAAACGCTGCGCCGTCAGTTCCTGCATCGCGCGCGCATCGACGCCCTTGAGCGCCGCGAACGAGGCCGGCGAACGCGAATCGAGGATGCGCGGCTGGCCGGCCGACACGGGATCGCCGCAGCCCCAATAGAGCTTCAGCCGGGCATGGCCGCCTTCAGTCTGGCTTTCGGTTTCGGGCTTCCAGTCGCGCCGTTCGGGCGTCGCCACCTGCTGATAGTTCAACGGCAGGCTTTTGCCCGCGGCAAGCGCTGGCGGAATGAAATGCTGGCCTTCAGCGGTGCCCGTCGCGCGCTGGCCGGAACCGAGCTGGAGGGCAAGGCTATGCGCGGTGTTCCCGCCTTTCATGCCGCCGCCGAACATCGCGGCCATGCCCATGGCCATGCCGCCGCCGCCCATTCCCGCCATACCGCCAAGTCCGGACTGGGTTTCCGCGCTGATCCAGTAGACCGCTGGCTGTGCCGCCGGGCCGGCCGCCTGGCCCGCCGCCGCCAACCCGATCGCGAGGGCGGCCGTAATGCCGGCCGCAGGGACATAAACCATCTTCATGACAAGGCTCCGCCACTCCGGCGCGCAAGGATGCCGCGCCATCGGCAGCCTCGTGCCACGGGGCCCCGCCGCTCCCGATCCACGTTCGTCGGGCGGGCATCCGGCCGCGACGAAAGCCGGGTGGATGCGACGAAGCCGTCAGCCGGCGCGATGAAGCGTCAGTTAAGCCCGGCGAGCAGCTCGGGCCGATAGGGCTGGAGGTTTTCGTGATGCCCGTCGCGCACCTTGGCCGCCCATGCCGCATCGCCAAGGATGGAACGACCAAGCGCGACAAGATCGAACTCGCCACGCACCAGCCGTTCGCGCACATCGTCGAGATGCGCGGTCGAGGCATCGGCGACGCGGCCGTAAACCCCCTCCTCGCCATATTCGAGCGCGGTTTTGGCGAGGCCGATGCCGCCACCGGCGATCGTCGGCCGGCCGGCCAGCTTCCTGATCCAGCCGGCGAGATTCATCGGGCCGTCATCGGCGAACTCCGCCCGCCAGAAGCGGCGCAGCGAACAATCGAACAGATCGACCCCGGCATCGACGAGCGGGCGGAGCAAGGCTTCCAGCTCCTGCGGCGTTTCCGCCAGCCGCGCGGCATAATCGGTCATCTTGAACTGCGAGAAACGCAGCGCGATCGGGAAATCGGGGCCGACCGCGGCGCGCACCGCCGCGATCACATCGGCGGCGAAACGCGCGCGATCCCGGCCAAAGCCGTCGTCGCGCCGATTGGTGCGCGCCCACAGGAATTGATCGATCAGGAAACCGTGCGCGCCATGCACCTCGACGCCATCGAAACCGAGGCGTTGGGCGTCGATCGCGGCCTGCACAAAGGCGGCGATCACCGTGTCGATTTCGGCCAGCGTCATCGGCTGGCCCTCGATCCGCTCAGGACCGGCCGGCTGGCCAACCTGCGCACCGGGCAGCCAAACCGCCGAAGGACCAATGCCCGGCCAGGGCGGTGCCACGGGCGCAAGCCCCTGCAGGCCGGCATGACCGATCTGCGGCATCATCTGCCCGCCGGCAGCGTGGACCGCATCGATCGCCTGCGCCCAGATGGCGAGCGCGGCATCCCCATGGAAATGGGGTTCATTCTCGTCGAACGCCGCATGGGCATGGCCGATGGCGGTGGCGCCGCTGACGATCAGGCCGACGCCGCCTTCCGCCCGCCGGGCATAATAAGCCGGGTAGCCGGGATCGGGCACGCCGCCCACCGCCTTGCCCTGCCCCATCGGCGCCATGACGATGCGATTGGGCAACGCCAGCGTGCCGATCGTGATGGGCTGGAACAGCGGGTCGCTCATCCGTTCCACTCCGCCCGCCCGGCAAGCGCGGCATAGGCCTCCGCTGCCTGCCGCTCGCGGGCATCCTCGAACGCAGCGGCCGGATCAGGCGCATGGCCAAGCCCATGGAGCAGCGCCCACAAGCCGAAGCGCCGGCCGGAATCACCTTCGGTAGCGAAGGCGACGGTCAGCCGGTCCAGCCCCGCCTCCAGCGCCGCATCGTCCAGCGTCGCAAGGTCGGTCGTACCGAAATAGCCAAAGAGAAGTGCATCGAGATCCATAACGACATGGGTTGCGCGATCGGCCGGCCGAACTCAACCCGTCACATGATCTCCACGGCCGCGCGGCCCAAGCCCGGCCCGATCGACGCGTGTCGCACGCAACTAAAAAAAAAGCCCGCCGCCGTGGTTTACGGCGGCGGGCGAATTTACCCCGAACGATACCCGCTTCAGATCATTCCGCCGCCATCGCGGTCGGCGCGTCGGTGTAGCGCGGGTCCTGGCTGGCGGCCGTCGTCCATTCCCAATAGCCCGCCGGCGGCGCGCCGGTGATGCCATATTCCTCGCGAATGTCCGTCACCTGCCAGTCGAGATGATCGCGCCAGCAGACGATCATCAGCGGCACCTTCCAGTTCTTGCCCTGTGCGGAGCCGATATCCTCGGCCTCGAGCATCTCGGGCATGACCTGCGGGTAATAGAGGCCCATCTTCATCGTCGTCTTGGCCTTGAGATAGGTGCCGACGCGATTGATGAAGGAGGCGAGTTCCGGCCGGAAATAGCGGTAGAGCGCCCGCGCATTGGCGGACAGCAGCGCCACTTCACCGCAGAAATTCGTCTCGAACCCGGTGATCATGTGCTCGATATCGTGCGTGAACACCCGCTCCTTGAGGTAGAAGGTGTAATCGCTGTCGATCTTCATCCCCTGGAAGAAGTGATCGATATTATAACCGCTATTGGCAAGGAAATCGTAGATCACCGAGCCGAGCGTGCCGGGCGCGAACCCCTTCACCTCGTCGACCGTGAAGTCGGACGTGACGCGGCGATCGAGCCAGCGCTTGAATTCGGGCAAGCGCGCCTTCTCTTCCTCGAACAGCCGGATGATCGTCGGCATGTCCTCCATCTCGTGGAGGATCTGCGCGACCTGCGGGATGAACGCGGTGTTGGGCAGATCAGCCCCGTTCCGCCGCAGCATTTCCTGCGCGATCAGCGCGCGCAGGCCGGCATGGTTGAGATAGGACGACGAGCTGATCAGGACCGAGCTTTCGGTCGTGAACTTGCGCATGCCGCCATTGTAATAGTCATGATCCGCCTGGCTGACCTGGGCCATGGTTCATCCTCTCCTTATTCGGCCGCGATCGCGGCGGCATGGGTGTCGTTGGCCGGCGCGAGGAACGCACCCGGAGTCGCACCCGTATATTTCTTGCCGTCGAAGGTCGGTTCGCCGTTGACCAGCGTCAGGCGCATCGGCGCGGCCTGGCGGGTGAAGCGCCAGGTGGTGCCGCCCTTGCCATCAGGCACGTCGAACACCTTTTCCATGTCGCGGCGCTGGATCTCGTCCATGTTGAACACGGCGATGTCCGCCCGCTTGCCGACCTTGATTTCGCCGCGATCGAGAAGACCGAAGAAGTTGGCGAGCTTGCCCGTCATCACATGGACGGCCTGTTCCAGCGTCATCAGCTTTTCGTCGCGGACATATTTGGTGAGCAGCAGGATATTTTCGCCGCCGCCGCACAGCATCTGGCCGTGCGCACCCGCGTCGGAAATATTGCCCACCGTCATCGGATCGATCATCAGGTCGATCGTCAGCTTTTCGTCCTTGGGGAAGGGCGACATATGGACGGTCGACCGCGTGCCGTTCTTGAGGACCCAGTCCGCCATCGCGTCCGAACGGTGCAGGCCGGTCTGGTCCGCATAATCCTTGAGCGTGATGCCCGTCGGCCCCGTGCCATTTTCGGAATCGATCAGGTGCAGATCCTGCGGGTTGTTCATCGGCGAATGCGGCCAGGCCTTGGTGTCCCAGCTTTCGCGGGCGCGGGCGCGCCATTCCGGATCACCCAGCAGGCGGGCCTTTTCGCCATGATCGTCGGCAAGCACGACTTCGTGCCAGGCATAATCGTTCGACTGGGCGAAGATCAGCGACTTGACCAGGCTCAGCGTGCTGGTGGGCGACACATGGGCGATGCCCGGCCACACCTGATAGCCCTTGGCGCGCATGTCGGCGACGCGGGCCTGCATCGGCGGCAGGATATCCTTCTGGAATTCCAGCGTCGGCACGGCACCGGCGATCTGCATGCGAATGCCGCGGCCCTTGGTGAGCCGTTCCAGCCGTTCGAGCGAGGCCGGGCCGGTCTTGCGCATGAAGGTATCGACGATCACCTGATAGGTCGCCGCTGGATAACGCTGCAGCACTTCGAACAGCGCCTCGAACTCGGCATCGTCGGCCACCAGCGTCGGGATCGGGCGGTTCTGGCCGTCATGATCGTGCAGATTGTCCGACAGGCCGAGCGCGCCGGCGGCGAGCGCGTCGTCGAGCAATTCGGCCATCTTGGCGATCTCGTCCGCCGTGGCCGCGCGCTCCCACGCATCGAGGCCCATCACGGCCAGGCGGATGGCGATATGGCCGACGAAGGCGGCGTAATTGGCCGGCACCTTCAGCTTCTTGACCATCGACGCCTTATATTCGGACCACTTGCTCCAATCCCACGGCAGATGTTCGATGAAGGGGCCTTCGGGAATATCCTCGAAGAAGGAGAAGATCTTGATCATCTCCAGCTGCGCCGCCTTTTCGGGATGCAGCGGGGCGGCGGTGAAGCCGCAATTGCCGAGGATGACGGTCGTCGCGCCATAGCCGGGCAGCGGATCGAGATCGGGCTGCCACCACATCGTCGCGTCATAATGGGTGTGGCTTTCGATGAAGCCGGGGGTGACGTGGCAACCTTCGGCGAAATGCACGCGTTCGCCATCGGGCTTCAGATCGGGGCCGATCTCGGTGATCGTGCCGTTGTTGATGCGCACGTCGGCGCGATAGGCCGGCGCACCCGTGCCGTCGACAACGGTACCGCCCTTGATCAGAATATCGGACATTGACCTCTCCATCTGGCCGCCTTGCGAGGCGAGCTTGTCGTTGATGCGGCCGGACACGAACGCCGGCTTGATGATGAGAATATGCTTGAACGGCCGACGCGACAGCTGCATTTGCACGTCATGGATCATCAAACGACCCAGAATGGATCGCACGACGATCCCATTTCGAAAGAGACGGAGGCGATGCTGGCCCGGCTGCGCCGATCACTGCGCGCCGCCGGCTGGACGCAGGCACGACTCGCCGAACGGTTGGGGGTCGGCACGGCGACCGTGAAGCGCTGGCTGCACGGTCGCGGCCTTGCACTCCAAACGCTGGAACGGATGTGCGCGATCGCCGATCTCGCCATCGCCGACCTGATCGACAACAGCCGCGATCCCGACCCCGCGTCCGACCATCTGACGCTGGCGCAGGAAGAGGCGCTGAGCACCGATCCGACGCTATCGACGATCTTCTTCATGATCGTGAACGGCTGGCCGCCGTCGGAGGCGACCACCTCCTTTTCGGTGCCGCCGGAGGAAGTGGAGGCGATCGTCCACCGGCTGGAACGGCTGGCGCTGATCGACCGGCTGTCGGGCGGGCGCTGGCGCGCGCGGCTCAACCCCCGCCATGTGTGGCAGCGCCCGCCGCTGCGCCGCCTGTTCGACCGGCAGTTGAAGCAGCATTTCTACTCGCTCGATTATGGCGATCCCGACACGATGTTCAGCGCCGAGACGATCAAGCTGTCGCCTACGGGGCTGGCCCGCCTGCGCGAGCGGATCGAGACCTTGCGGCAGGATTTCCGGGCGATCGAGGAACAGGACCGACGGAGCGCGGTGCTGCCCGGTGAATGGTATGCGGTGCTGTCGGTCGCGCGGCCGATGAAGCAGGTCGCCGAAATCAACCGCGCGGCGCGCGCGCGCAACCGCAAGCCGGGCGGCTGAAACGACCGTCAGCCCGCAGGGAAAGCAGCCTAGCGCCGGGGGGCGCGCAGCGTTTCGAACGAGACGGTGGCGTCGGCATTCTCGCCCAGCGGAACCGCCGCCGTGCCATAGGCCCCGCGCATGCCGCCGGTGCCGATCATGAAGCCCATTTCGCCATGCACCTGACGCGCACCGCTGATCGGCAGTTCACCGATCGCCGGTTCTACCTTCGCGCCACCGGCGCGGCTGAGCACTTCTTCCTTCTGCTCCGGCGTCAGGCGGATCACCTCGCCCTGCGGCGCATCGGCGGCCTGCGCAAAGGCGCCAGGCGCGCAGAGCAATAGGGTGGATGCGATCAGCGCGGGACGAAGCATGGCCATGGCGGCAGGCTTGCGCCCGCAAGGCTGAAGCACAGGTGAACGCCGGTTCATGCGGCCTCCGCCGCCGCCGCGCGCCGGCTGACCAGCAGCCCGATCAACGCACCCGCCAGCAGCACGGCGCCGGCGACGTAGAAGCTCAGGCCCGGCGCGCGATCGATCGACATTTCATAGACCCAGCCGAAGAAGAGCGGCGACGCGACACCGGCAATGCTCGCCACGCTCATATTCGCGCCCTGCAACTGCCCCTGTTCGTTTTCCGAAACCCGCCGCGTCATCAAGGATTGCAGCGTGGGCATGGCAAGGCCCCACAGGGCATTGGGGAACATCGCGGCGGTGAACAGCCAGCCATTGGGCGCCGCGCCCATGCAGGCAATGCCCACCGCGCCGGCGGCCAGGCCGAACACCATCACCGGCCTGTCCCCCCAGCGTTTCACGGCGGGGCCGACGAGCACCCCCTGCACGATCATGTCGAGCACGCCGACCAGCCCGAGCAGGATGCCGACTTCGAACGCCCCCCAGCCGTAGCGATAGGCCGCGTAAAGCACGAACACCGCCGAAAAGACGTGATGCGCGAAATAGAGCAGGAAATTGACGATCGAGAGGCCCGAAAGCTCGGGATGCGAACGCAACAGCCGCAGCGCGCCGAAGGGATTGGCCCGCCGCCACGCGAACGCCATCCGCTTTTCGGGCGGCAGCGATTCGGGCAGCACGAACAGGCCGTAGAGGAAAGCGAGCGCGGAAAGCGCCGCCGCCGCCCAGAAAGGCACGCGCGGCCCCCATTCGCCAAGCACACCGCCAAGCAGCGGCCCGGCGACGAACCCGGCGCTGAACGCCGCGCCGATCAGGCCATAGCCGCGCGCGCGTTTCTCCGGCTCGGTAATGTCGGCCATATAGGCGTAGATCGTGGTGAAGCTGGACGATGTGATGCCGCCCAATATCCGCCCGACGGCAAGCCACCAGAGATTGGGGGCGAGCGCCATCAGCACCCAATCCGCCGCCAATCCCGCCGTCGACAGCAGGATCACCGGCCGCCGGCCATAGCGATCGGACAGCGAACCGATGATCGGCGAACAGAGGAACTGCATCGCGGCCCACAAGGCGACGAGCACGCCGTTCCAGAAACCGGCAGCGGCGTTGGAGCCGGTGAATTCCTCGATCAGTTGCGGCAGCACGGGAATGACGATGCCCATCGCCATCACGTCCAGAATCGCGGTTACGAAGATGAAGGCGATCGCCGGACGAAAGGACGCACTGGTCAACATCGCCAGACTGTTAGCCGCGTATGAAGGCTAGGTCACGCCATCGGATCGGTGGATGCGATCAGCCGATCAGCAGCGGACCGATCGCGACCAGCCTTTCGGCCGGTTCCTCACCGGGGCGGTCCGCCCGGAACCAGCGATCGGGATGCTCCGACAAGACCGGAACATCACCCGCCCGCACCACGACCCGTTCGATTTCGACGAGGCGGACAAACCAGCGTTCGCCCAGCGGCTCGCCCGGTATGACGCGAAGGCCATCGCCATCCGCCTCCACCACCGCCACCGCATCGGGGCGCAACTGATCTTCACCGTTCACATCGACGATGATCCGCCCGACGATCGCGGCGACGCCGTTCGTCAGGAAGGGCGCGGCGATATGATCGGGCGCCCTGTCCGCCAGCCGCTGCCTGAGCCGATCGAGATAGGCGGACCCGGTGGATGCCGGCCGAATGGCGATCGTCTCGCCCTCACGGTTCGCGATAAGCCGGGCCGTGCCGCCCGCATCGCCCAGAATCTGCACCCACAAGGGCGCCGACCAGGGCGAGGCGAGCCCGATAGCCGATTGGCCCGACCGAAGCTGGAGCGTATCGACGACAAGCTCCGTCCTGACGCGGATGCGGGCCAATGTGTTCGGCGCGATCGCATAGGCCGGCGCGCCCAGCAGCGGCTCGAACAACGCCATGGCGAAAGGAAGGCGCGGCGCCGGTGAGGTGGGCTCCAGCGTCTGGCCGAGGATCGCGGTGCAGCGGAGCGTCGCGCGGCTGCCGGCCACCTCGCCATCGGGATCCCAGAGCGCGGCATCATGCCCTTCCCAGGCCCCGGTGACGTGACGGCGCGCAAGGCGGGACGGTGCCGGGTCGCCAGCGAAGGGATCGCCATCATCATACAGGATCGGATCGCGGCCGATTGCGAGAGCGGCGGTGGCGCCCTCCTGCACTTCCCCCTCGCCTTCCATGCGCAAGGGCACCTGTTCGACCGTCACTTCGGCCACCAGCCGTTCAGCCAGCCCGCCGCCAGAGCGCGTGTCATACATGGCATGATCGAGGAAGATCAGGCTGCCACCGGATCGCCCCTCCCCCTCCATCGCGCCGAACAGCGGCACCGCCACCGCGATCCGCGGCGTCGGCAAGGGCCGGCTGCGCCGCGCCGCGAGCGGCAGGCCGCGCCAGGCGGTCAGCGGCAGGCCACCGAATTGCGTCGTCGCGGCCAGATGCTCGCCATCGGGATCGATCCGCCGGCGCAAGGCGGCGTAGCGGCTGGTGACGCGCAACCGCACCCGCAGATAATCCGCGCCGCGATCGGGCGACGCGGCCAGCGTGAACAGCCGATCGCTGGTGCCCGCGACATGCTGGACGGCGCCATCTTCCTGACCAGCCTGCCCGCGATCGGCGAACAAAGCCTCTTCGAACGCGATGAATTCGGGATGCCGGGCGGGATCGCCCGCGCCCACCGGTTCGGCCTTGCCCCAATGTCCGGCCATCGGCGCATCGGGCACCGGGCCGCCATCCCAACGCCAGAGCTGGCGGATCGCGCTGATCCGGCCGACCGTATCGAAGCTGGCATCTTCGCCCCGCAGGATTGCGGTGGTCACGCCATCGGCATCGGCCAGTTCCAGCGCCCGCCACAGGGCCCATGGCGTCGGCAGATGCGCAGCCTGTTCGGGCAGGCATTCGATCGCCAGCACGCTGCGACCGAAGGCGCGGACGTCATGCGCGACCAATGGCGTGCCGATTTCGCCGAAGCGGCGATCAGTGCCGCCTTCAAAATAAGCGGCATCGACCACGGTGATCATTTCGAGCGCGTAAAGCCGGCCGGCAGGCAAAGTGACGGCGAGTTTGAGCCCGCTGGCTGCGAGGCTCGCGGTCGCACCCGCCACAACGCGGAGATCGAGGTCCACACGGTCGCCCGGCGCCAGCGGCACCAGTTGTTCCAGCGCCGCGCCCACACCTTCGCGTTCCAGCGCGTGGAGACGGACGAGGATACCGCCGCGATTGCCTGCCGCCCCGCGCGGCGTGCCGACCACGGCGGGATCGTCGGCATGATCCTCCCCGCTGGGCGGTTCGACGATAGGGTGGGCGGCGACGGCGGCGGCGGGATACGGATCGGCATCGCGTTCGCGCCAATATTGCCAGAGCTTCGCATTCGCCACATGGCCGGGCAGCTTGTCCTTCCGCCCGAGCGCCAGCGCCGGGGGCGCGATGCGGAACGCCCGTTGGCTGCGATCGGCCTGAAGGTGATCGAGGAAGATCGTTGCCGCATCGTCGAGCAGCGCGGGATCCGCCTCGACCGTATAGCGCGCGCGATATTCCTTCCATAAAGGTCGCACCGCATCGTCGCCGGGCTGCCGGCCATCGGGTCCGTCCGTTAGGTGGATCAATTGCGGCGCACCCGGCGGCACCATGCGCAGCGCATCGTGGCGACGGACATAATTTGCGCCCTCGCCACTCTCTACGAAGGCCGCGAGCGCGGCGGCATCGAAGGCAAACGGCGCCGTTGGCGCGCAAAAACCGGCAGGCAGGGCGCCGCCCAGCCCCTGATAGCCGCAGACGATGTCGTAGCTGCGGCCATAAGCGATGCGGGGCACGGCCGCACCCGCATCCTCATAATCGAGCTGGACCTGCGAGGCAGCAGACGGTTCGCCCTGATCGACCGGGTTGGCCCGGTTCGACCACGGTATCAGTGCTTCGCCGCGATAATTGGCAATGGCCAACCGGCATTCCGGCCGCGTTGGATCAAGCCCGTCATCGCCGCGATGATCGAAGCTCACCGGATGCGGTGCGATCGCGTTCGTCAGCAATGTCTGGCCAGAACCGCCATTGACCGCCATCTCCAACCGCGCCTGACTGGCAAGTTGGAAGGGTGTGGCGGACCCATCCATGACCTGCCGGATGGCGACCAGATAGCCGTCGAGAATCTGATGCAGATCGGGTTCGGAGCCGGGGCCCGATTTGTGGCTTGGCGCGAACAGCGCATCGGTGAGGATCGCGAAACCCTGTTCGGCAACCGGATCAACCCCCGCCGCCGGTTCGAACAGCATGTCGCGCTGCGCCTCGGCCATGGCGCGCAGTTCGGCATCATGCGATGCGCCGACACCGTAAATCGCGCCGAGTGTTGGCGGGAACGCCGCGAGAAACGCGTCTCGGGCCATGGCGAGATCATCGCCCGGTGCCGCCGTCGCCTTCGCGATCGCCCGGTGGAGACCATCGGGGCGAAGCGCCAGGGCGTGTGGCAGCAGATCGGCCAGAACCACGCGCGTCGCCGCGGGGTCAACGAGCCAGCGATCGCTTGCGGCGATGATGTCGTCCGCACCCGCCGGCCGGGTATCACGCAAAACCTTGCGCAGCGCTTCGACCACGCCTTCGCCGATATAGGCATCGCGCAACACGGCCGCCGGTGGCAGGGGATCAAGCGGCTCGCCGCCCGCGATCAGATTAGCCAGTCCGCGGGCAAGGCCGTCTACATGCCCGACAAGCCGCTCCGCCCAAGCGCGCGCGAAAGCGGCTTCCTCCTCCTGCCGAGCGGCATCGCCCCAGCCGCGCACGCACAGGCGCAGCGGAACGCCGTTCGCGTCGGCCAGCCCGGCAAGCAGGGCCACCAGCGCCTTTTCAAGCGCTTCTCGTTCCACAGGCCTCAATTCATGCAGATCCGCCAGTCGCGGCACCGGATCCATCGCCTGGGCAAGCCGATCGGGCAGATCGACCAGCCAGTTGCGGCTGGTGGTCAGCGGTTCTTCCGTGCCGGGATAGCTGTTGGCCGCGACCAGCCGTCGCGCCCCGTGAATCAGGCCGATATAGCGATCGAGCGCTGCAAAGGACGGCACATCCGGATCATTGTCGATGCGGATCGTGACGGGCTGGCTGCCGGGCGCGGTATAGCTTGCCCCGTCCGCATATTCCGCGCCGTCGATCACCAGCGCCTCCAGCCGGGGCATCGCCGGCACCGGGCCGCCGCCGAACAGATGGGCCAGCCCCAGACCATGCGACAATTGCGGGGCGAGGCGGGCAAGCTGCAATTGCAGCACCGTCCAGTTCGGCCGATCTTCGGCCGCGTCCTCCGGCGGCAGTGCGAGCCGTTCGCGTTCATCCCAGCCGATCGTGGCGAGCAGCGCGTCCAGACTATCCTTGGCAGACGTGGTCGGATTTTCAGGTCTGGCGCGCGCACCCACGTCGGACCACCGCGTCTCCCAGCGCCATGGCGCCAGCAGGCGGCGGATGCTGTCGCTGGCGGCATCGAAGCTCGCGGCATCATCCTGCGCATCCCAATCGAGCCGCGCGAACAGCGTGACGCCCATATATTGCGCGGTGCTACCCGTCGGATCGGTGGTGCAGGGCGCCGCCTCCGTGGCGATGGTCACGGTGAATGCCATGATATTCTGCCCCCCGTCAGGTCAGCTTGTAGGTGAATGCGCGCGAGAAACGCTTGGTGTAGAAACGACTGACGCGAACCGAGACGCTGACCGTGCCGTGCCCGCGCAATTTGGAGCCGTCGTAGGTGAGCGCCATCCGCACGCCGATGCCGACGGTGACGAAGCCCCAGGCCGTGACCGATCCCGAAATCACGATCAGCGCGGTCAGGTTCAGCCGCGCGCCGCCGCTGCGCGACGCATAGGTGGCTTCGAACCCGAGATAGACGAGCACGTCGCCCCGCAAGGGCCCAAGCTGGAAGCCCGCGCCGGCGCAGGCGCCGATGCTGACGGTGACGGCAAGATCGGTGCGGCGCGACCGCGGGCGGTGCACCGCTTCCGCCTCAAGATAGCCGCCGCCGCCGAGCCAGCCGACGACCAGCGCGAACGGCTTGGCCTTGCGACCGACATAAGCGACGCTGCGAATTTCGAACTCGTCGCGCAGCGCAAGATCGAGATGCACGCCGATACCGACGTTGAACGCCGTCGCCGCGCCGATCGAAAGCACCGTCGGCGGCAGATCGTATCGTGACCGCAAGCCCACCGGCATGCCGTGCTCGTCGGTCGCCAGTTCGATCGTCAAGGGCCGTTCGCCGCTGCCGTTGAACGATTCCACCAGATCAGTCAGCAGCTTCATCGCACCGGGAAAGACGATCTTTTCGGGGCGAATTTCGAAGCTGGTTCCGCGATCGCCATCGTGGCGGATCGCGGCGTCGGCGATCCGCACGATTTCCATCCCGCCGATGATCAGCACCCAATCGGAGACGATATCGGCCTTGACGCTGCGCCGCTCGCCGCCGGCGAGGCCGCGTTCGTACCGCGCACGGGCGGACAGCCGCATCCGTTCCGCAACCAAGGCAAAGCCGTTGTGACGGAACAGATCCTGCGTTTCCGGCCCATAAGCGATGGCCGCCTGCATCCAGGCCATGTTGCGGCGCGGATCATAATCATGGGTGATCGCGATCGCTTCGGCGAGCTTGCCGTTGAGCTTGAGGTTGGGCAGCAGATCCTTGAGCCCCGCAAAATCCTTGAGCACCTCCTGTCCGGTGAAGCGCACCTCGTTCAACAACGCATCGGCATCGGCGCGCAGGCCACGGATCAGGCCGTGGGCGGGCGACAGCAAACTATCGGCGATGCCCAGCGTCGGCAGCGCGATGCCAACACCGCGCAACGCACGATCGGCCTGATCGGCAAAGGCCGTCACCGGCGTCACCAGCACCTGCCGCGCCTTTTCCTCGAAATGATAGGCGATCGCGGCGCGATTGAAGACAAGCTGTTCAACGATCGGCGGTGCGCCGGCCGCCCGCAACAGGTTGAGCGCCGCCGCCTCGCCCAGCTTCTGCGGCTGTTCGATCGCAAAGCGACCGTCAATGACGTCCTCGATCCCCTGTTCGAACTGAACGATCGTGGCCGACAGGGCATTGGCCGCCTCGGCCGCCAGACGCCGCAACCGGGCTATATCACCTGCGACCTGATCGACCTTTTGCGCGATGTCCGCGATGGCGCCGCTGCCCTTGGCGATCAGCGCCTTCATCCACTCGGTCCGGGCGCCAATCCCATCGCAGATCAGCCCTGCCGCTTGGGATAGGTCCGTCGTAGCGGCCTCAAGCTGCGCCTGGACAACGGCGATGTCCGCCACCAGCGCCCCGATGGCTTGCGCGGGATAGGGCGCGCCGGACGCCAGTGCCGCCCGGATCGTCGCGATCAGGGCGACAGGCCTTGCGATCACGGGGTCGATGCGCCCACCGAGTTCATCGAGCATCGCATCCAGGGCACTGTCGATGGCGGTTTGGGCCGCCTCGAGCGTTTCGGCGCCCGCGATCACGATGCGCTTGTGGCCTTCGTCCATCGCTTCCCGGATGCTCGCCACGGCGGCAGATGTGATCGCTGCGGGCGAACCGGAGCCAGCGTCCGTGTCGATGGCCGCCAGCGCGGTATCGAGCGCCGCGACCAGTTGTTGGCGAAGGCGGAGGACCTGCGATGCGCCGGCACCGACCACCTGGAGCAGCAGGGCGTCGATCCGCACGACAAGCCCGGCCAGTTCGCGTTCGAACCGCCGCGCATCTTCGATCGCGGACGCGAAACGGCCGGCAAGGCCCGGCGACATCGGCCCTTCGCCGTTGATCAGCGAGACGATCCGTTCGGCCCATTGCGGCAGGATGCGGCAGAGGCGCTGCGCTTCCCGCCGGCCATCGGCAAAGATACGATCGCCCGCCGCCGCAATGCCATCGATCGCCGCACGGACGGCCGCGACACGGCTGCTCACCTCACCGGTCCAGCCACGTCGAAGTTCGACAAGCAAGGCCACAAGGTCGGAGCCGGGTGCAGCCACTTTGCCCCGAAGCTCTCGAAGCTCGCCACGCCACGCGCCAAGCGCATCGCCAAGCAGGGTTTCCACCGCCCCGGTCGCCTGCACGATCATGGCCAGTTCTTGGTCGAGACGCGCGATCAGCGCCCGCTCTCCGGTGCGAACATCGGCCAGCGCGGGATTGATCATGCGACGGACCGCCGTCGCGAAAGGACGGAAGCCGGCCAACCGGGCCTCAATCTCGTCCAGCGGGCGCAGCAGATCGGCACGCCGGCTTGTCCATTCCGTGTCCGTCGGCAGGCGCGCCACGGACTGCTTCAGCCAGCCGGACAATTCCCCCAAATGCTCCGCCGGGCGATGGACCCATTGGCAGGCGGCGGCGAACATGTCTTCAGGCGGCAATGCCCGTTCGAGCTGGCCGAGCGTCTTGCGCAGCTTCGTCGCGAGCCGGGCCGGATCGGTCTCGGCGGCAACGGCCAGCTTTTCAAGCGCTGCGATAGCAGAGGGCGCCTTGGCGAGATTGCCCAGCGGATCACCCCCCGTGGGCGCGGCCACGCGGCGGGCGCGCATCATCGTCACCGTCCCCAGATCGGCGAGCATCGGCTTCGCAGCGCGCGCCTGCGCGACATTGACCAGCGGCCCCGGTTCCAGCCGCAGCGTGAAGCGCTCCAGCCCCGGCGCGACGAGCGGCGCGGGCGGCAGCATCGCACCCGGATCGGCGGGATTCTGGAAATCCCCCTTGGTCAACGGGCCCCGCGACAAAGGATCGTCCAGCGGGCGATCAAGCAGATCGAGCCCATAGACTAGCGGCCATTGTTCCACATCCGCCGACGGATCATGGGCCACGCCCTGCCCGTCATATTCGGTGGTGATCGTGTAGAAAGCGAGCCGTTCGGGATTGGCGACCCGCCGGGCGGCCGGTTCGGGTTCCGACCGCGCGGGATCGGCCGCGACAAGCAATTCGACGACCGGCTTGGGGTAGATGGCGGGCGATGCATCGGCCCGCCACAAGGGCAGCGAATAGCCTTCATACCGGGCCGCGCGGCCGGGCAGCGGCGTCGCCCAGCCGCCATCCACCGGAATCCGCGTCGTACGGAAGCGCGCGCCAAGGATCGGCCCGCCATGAATGGCCGCGGCGTCGGGCCGGTCGGGATAGGACCGCAGCGGCTGTTCAATCTCGATATATTCCTCGACCTTGCGGATGATCGGACGGCCGAGATGCTTGTCCTGATCGGCGGCGAACTGGTGGCCGGGCAGGAAGGTGCGGCGATAGACGATGACATGCTTGGCGCGATGGTGCAGCGCGCCGATCCGCCCCTTCCGTTCGAACCGCGCCTCGGCGGCGCGCCCCATCTGGATATCGGCGGCGATCAGCGTCAGGCCGCCATTGAACCGCGCGCGCGGCCGGGTCCATGCGCCCAGCGCGGAAAGCTGCATCCCTTCGATCTCGCCCGTGCCGCGTTCGGCATCGCGGGTGAGCGCCACGATCATCTCCAGCTGCTCGAACCCGGCAAGCGCACCGCCAAGCAACCCGCCCTCCGCGCCTTCGGTCCACCAAGGCTTCAACGGATCATTCGGCAGCGGATCGCCTGGCGGCTTCAGCGGATCGAGATAGCGGCCTTCCGGGCGGAGCCGATAGGCGATGCCGGGCAGGTCCAGCCGCGCCAGCATATCGCCTTCCGATCGGGCATCATACACGGCCAGTCGCGTCCGGCCGAGTTCGATCGCCGCCCGCCAGAGGGCGAAGCGCTCGCCGGTTTCGCGCACCGGCTCACGCGCGATGCCACGCCATCCGCCCATTTCGGCAAGGCGCACGCCATCAACGGAGCTGTCATGCGCCTCCAGCCCGTATAGCGCCTCGAACCGGTCGATCCGCTTCAGCCGCGCGCCCGGCAGATCGCTGACGATTTCGCCCAGCAGCCGGCGCAGGTTCCACGGCGCGATCGGATTGCGATCACGCTCCTCGCTCTCGATCGTCAGGCGCGTGGCGGGCGTCAGCCGGGCCGGCACCCGCTTGCCCGGCAGCACCTGATCGGGCGGCAGATGATCGGCCTGGCGCTCCCACGCCTCGGCCACGCCCTGCGGCGGCAGGAAGAGCGTGCTTTCGGGTAGCTTCCCCTCGCCCGCCCAGACGAGGCGCCAAAACCCCTCCCGCCTGTCCCATGTGCTGACGACATCCTGATCCGTCTGCGGACCGGCAAGCCGTGGCGCGCGGACCATCGCGACGCTCATCGGCGTGGGATCGACAATCACCACATCCACCTTGCCGTCGACAGCCCGGCCGGCATCGGGCGCCAATGCCAGCGTCGCCACCCGCCCGGTGCCATCGCTGTGCCGACGGTCGGTCAGCCGCAATTCGCCGCTGGCCATCAGCATGTCGGCAAAGATCAGCGGCTGTCGGCCGATCGCGACGCCGCTCTCGTCCTGCCCGCCCACCTTCGCCGAGGCGGTATGAAGGGGAATCCAGCGGTCGATCGAATAGCCCTGGGCGCCCTCGACATGGATCGCGAAGCTTTGCGCCGCCATCCCATCGATCGTGACGTCGAGCCCGCCCACCGCCAACATGCGGGCCGTGCCCGTCGTTGCGGTCGATACCAGATCGATCCGATGCGGTGTCGCGATCGTCCATGTGCCGCGATCGACGGTCCATCCTATCCGCCCGTCCACCAGTTCCGCCTTGCCCCCCGTCCCGGCAGACACGTGCAGCGGCTCGTCCGCATGGTCGCGCAAGGTGGGGAAGTGCAGCGCCGCCAGCTCCATTCTCAGCTTCGGCGGCGGCGCAGAAGGCGCGCCTGATGACAGATGATGCAGAGTGCCCGGCGCCTGATCGGCGGCGAACAAGGTGACGGCCCGAACGAAATCTGGCGCGATCGCCGGCTGGCATTGCGCGCCCGCGAACGTCACCGGACCGGCCCAGCTTTCTCCGCACGCCACGCGCAGCGTCCAGACACCGCCATGGGCGACCTCAGCATCGCTGGCAGGCGGGCCGATCAGATCGGGCAACAGACTGAGCCCGTCGCGCCCCTCCTCATCCCGCACATGGCCACGGAGCGGCGCCGCCACGCGGGCGGACCAGAAAGCGAGCATCTGGGCATCGGTCAGCCCCTCGATCCAGACGGTATGGCTTTGCACATCGCTGGCCGGATCGAATTGAACGGGCTTGCCATCCTCCCGCCGCCCCTGCCGCACGCGCAGCAAGGCCGGCGTGGCGCGGCCGCCCGACGGGCATCGCAGGCTGATCCAGCGCCGCCATTCCAGTCCGCCATAACCCGGCTCGTCATCGGGCTTGCGGGCGTGGAGATAATGATAGGGGATCGCGCCGCTGCCCGACCACACGCCATCGGCGCGCGGGGCGGCGACCTCCGCCACATCCAGCCCCAGTTCCTCCAGCAAGCCCAGCATCGGCGCCAGCGGATCGGTATCCGCCGCGCGTGGGCTGACCGGCGTGAGCGCCGCGAGCACCGGCCGGCCGACTGCCTGACCCTGCTGATCCAGTTGATCCGGCGACAGGGGGAAATCACCGAGGGCGGATATGGCGCGTGCCAATGTCAGCTTTCGCGTCGGGTCCGGGCCGTTGATCGTCGGCTCCAGCGCCCACCAGAAACCATCGGCCAGCTGGGTCGCCGATCCCCAGCGATCTGGTTTGGACGGCCACCATTCTTTTGGCGCCCGTTGCGGCCCGTCGCCCGGCGCGATCCGGGCGGCCACGCCATCGATCATCGCGGCCGCCGCGGCGTTGATCGCCAAGCTTTCAAGATGAGGATCGGGAAACGCAAGGCCGCCAGCCAGATAGGGCATGCGGCGGATCGCCGGCTGTTCCTGCTCCGCGCGCGCGGCCCGCTCCTCGCGGATCACGTCTTCGATCTTGGAATGAAAAGAATCCACCCCGCACGAAGCCACGGCCAGCAGCAGATCGGGATCGAAGCGGCCGTCGATCCGCGCATCGCCCGCGACAAGATTGCGGCTGGCACCGGCCATGTCGCCCAGCACCGGCACCCGGAAGGCGAAGCGGAAGTGGACCCAGCCGGCAGCGTCGGACTTTTTCTTCCTGGTGATCCGAACGAAGCTGCCCGTCGCACCGCATGTCTGGATCAGGCGCGAAAAGGCATGCCGCGTATTGCCGTCGTCGAAATCGAACGGACCGGCAAATGCGCGGTCGAGCAGCGGCGCGGAGGCCTGCGGCACCGTCCAGCCCGAAAGATCGGGCACGTCGATCCCGTGCTCGGGCTGGAATTGGAAGCCGGTGACGTCGCGAACCGTGGCCGCCCAGATCGGGCCGCCCGCAGCGTCCGCGCCCTCTTCGGCCAAAGGCACGTCCTGCCAGCCTGCGCCGGTCCAGCGGCGCAGGACGATCTCGTCATCGGCTCTCGCCAGGCCGAAGGTGCCGGCCGGATCGAGCGCATAAAAAAGTAGGAAGGGTTCCATGGCCGCCCCCGCATGCGGCCACGCGGCCGATGGAGGCAGAACAACCCGAATTCGCCACGACGAGAAGCCGACGACTGTTCCGTTTTCGAAGCAATCGCGCCAATCCGATCCGGATCGAACCGTTTATCGCGCGCAGAACCTGGTCGATGGGTCTTCTGGAGCGGTTACACGCACCGATAGAGTATCGATATATCCGCTATACTTCCCGCCCGGTCGTCATCCTTCGATCAGGCAGGCGGGGTGAGCAGCGCCCGGGCTTCGGGCGATCCATCGAGCAGGCGGTTGACGCGCAGCACGACGCGCCAGCCATCCCCTGCCCGCCGCAGCGTCCAGCGATTGGCGGAAACGCGCTCGGCATGGAAACCGCCATCGGCGTGGCGGAACAGGCAGGAATAGCCCGTCGCCACCGCCGCATCGCCATCGATCCGGATGTGCACGGGGCTCAGCATATGGGCAGCGCCCCCGGCGATCAGCCCCTGATGGACGGGGCCGTCGAACAGCGCGCGGATCGCGGCATGGCCGGTGCTCGCCCCGAAGCCGCCGACATCATAGACGCCGTCATCCGCCCACAAGGCGGTTGCCGCCGCGCTGTCGCAGGTGTCGACCGCCGGGCCATAGCCGGCGATGGCGTTGCGGATCGCCTCGCGATCCTCCAGCGCCTGCAGCCGTTCGGCCAGCGCGGCCAGTTGCCGTTCCACCGTCATCGCATCATCGCTCCCGCCGGCCGCCGCCGCGCAGATGGCGGCCGGCGGGATGGATCATGTCAGGCCGCGATCGGATCGGGCCGCTTTTCACCAAAGGTGATGACGGTGCCGTCGATCCGCTTGTGGGTGGCAGCAGCCTCCTCGCGCGGGTTGTAGAACTGGCGATACCAGAGGCGCACCTTGCCATAGGGGCCATCCGCCGGAATCTGCATCGGGTTGATGCTGGCTTCCTTGTTCGCCCAGATTTCCACGTCCTGCGCCAGCGCATCGCGGCTCGCCACCTGGAAGGCGCGCGCCATTTCCAGGTCCTCGGCCGAAGGATCGGCCTTGGGCAGCTTGACCATCAACGCGTGCCACAGCCGCACCGTGCCATCTTCGACCGGCGTGTGCGCGATCAGCATGTGCGACGGGAAGGCGCCATGCATTTCGGACTGGAGGATGCCCGGCCCTTCATACCAGGTGTCGAGCGACAGCACCGGCGAGCTGGCATCCGTCAGCGTACGGTGGCCGGCGTCGAAACGCTGGATGATCTTGGTGCCATCGAACACATTGTCGAAATACTGGCAGTCGAGGCTGCCGTGGATCGGCGACATATGGCCGTAATCCGCCATGTTATCGACGATCTCGATCTGATGGATGGGCAGCGTGCCGAAATCGTCGATCACCCAGCGGACCCAGCCTTCATCCTGCTTGTCCCACGCGGCGAAGGCCGGCAGTTCGTGGTCGGGCTGGCCGCCTTCGGGATCGTGCCACATCCAGATGATGCCCGCACGCTCGATCACCGGATAGGTCTTCAGGCAGGCCGACTTGGGGATGAAGTTGGGCGAATAGGGAATGTCGTCGCACTTGCCGTCTTCGCCGAAACGCCAGCCGTGGAAGGGGCAGCGGATCGATTCGCCCTGCACCTGTTCGCCATCGCGCACAACATAGGAGGTGCTGTTCTTGCCGAGATGCGCGCCCATGTGCGGGCAATAGGCATGGACGAGGTGCGGCTTGCCGCTCTGCCCACGGTAGAAAACCATGTCCTTGCCGAAGAAGTGCAAAGTCGTCGGCTTGGCCTCCAGCGTCGCCGCGTCGCCAAGCATGAACCAGCCCCGCGGAAATGCGAAAGCCCCGAGTTTATATTCCTGCGCACCGGCCATTTGCCGCTCTCCATTCGCGAAATTTAGAGTTTGGAGAAGAAGTGCCGCCCCCGCCCCTGTAGAGCAAGCCCGCATACCGCCCACCTGATAGTGCATTTTTGCACATGACGGCACCGCGCCCGTCTGCGACAATCAACGGATGATCGACTGGGACAATCTCCGCGTCTTCCTCGCCGCCGTGCATTCCGGCAATTACACGGCCGCCGCCAAGCGGTTGCGGATCGACCGCACCACCGTCGGCCGCAAGCTCGATCGCCTCGAACAGCAACTGGGCGTCCGCTTGTTCGCGCAGAGCGAGGAAGGCTATCATCCCACTGTCGCAGGGCGGCGTGCGCTGGAAGTGGCGGACCAGATGGAACAGCTGGTCGACGGGCTGGCCGCCGAACTGGGCAGCCCCGCGGGCACGCAAGCCGGGCGGCTGCGCATCGCGGTCGCCGCCGAACTGGGCGCGGAGCTGATGGCGGACCTCGCCGCCTTCGCCGCCAGCCAGTCCCCCCCGGTGCAGATCACGATCCGTTCGACCGCCGATCCCGCCGAACATGTGGTGCAGCGCAAGAGCGACATCGGCCTGTGCCTGGTCGATCACCGCCCCGATCATCTGCGCGGCCGGCGCATCGCGCGGCTGGATCAGGCGGCCTATGCAACGCGGGCCTCGGTGGAGCGCCATGGCGCGGACCCGCGCGCGCAGGCGTGGATCCGCTGTTCGGGCTGGTCGCAATTGCCGACGATGCGGCGCTGGGATGCCACGTTGCGCGACGATGTGCGCGTCGCCGCTTATGTGGATAGCTGGCCCGCGCTGCTGAGCACGGTGGAGCTGGACGTCGGGGCCGCGTTCCTGTGGACCTTCGTCGCCGATCGCCGGGCCGATCTGGTGCAGCTGGCGCCGCCCGACGCGTCCCTCGGCGTCGACCTGTGGGCGCTGGTGCGCGACGACGTGCCGATGGACCGCCCCACCCGCGCCTTCATGGACGACATGACCGTCCGGCTCGCCGCGCGGATCGGGCAGGCGGCATAGACCGCCCGGCCACACCGCGCCCTTTCAGCCTTTGCCCTTCGCGCCCGCCTCGCCCCGGCGCTGGACGATGTCCTGCGCCAGCTTGGCGGCCACCTCGGCCAAATGATCGAAGCGCGCCTGATAGCAGGCAAGCCCCTGGCTCAATGAGCGCAGTTCGCCCTCAAGACCGTGCAGCTCCGCCTCGGGCAGCATCACCTCCACCAGATCCCAGCGCGACCAGCCATCCTGCGGCGTCATGCCCAGCATCTGCCCCCGCCGGCTCGCCACCGCCGAACTGACGCGCGATGTGGCGCTGCCCGGCGTCTGGATCGTCACATGCGCCATGGGTTCGAGAAGATAGGGCGCCGCTGCCGCCAGTGCCTCCGCCACGGCCAGCCGGCCGGCGGTGCGGAAGGCGAGTTCCGAACTGTCGACGCTGTGGAATGCGCCGTCGACCAAAGTCACCGCCACGTCGACCACCGGAAAACCCAGCGGCCCCTTGGCGATGGCATCGCGCGCGCCCTGTTCGACCGCAGGAATCCACTGCTTGGGCACCGCGCCGCCGGTGATCCGGTCTTCGAAGCGGAAACCTTCGCCGCGTTCGAGCGGCCGGATTTCCACGGTGACATCGCCGAACTGGCCATGCCCGCCCGACTGCTTCTTGTGGCGCCCGCGCTGGCTGGCCGGCTTGCGGATCGATTCCTTATAGGCCACGCCGCGCCGCCCGACCGTGACGGGGACGCCATAACGCCGCCTGAGCCGTTCGATCGCGACCGCCAGATGCTCGTCATTGATGCCGTGGAGCAAGGTTTCGTGCGATTCCTCGTCCTGCCCCCAGCGCAGGCCAGGGTCCTCCTCAGCCAGCCGGTTGAGCGCGGTCGACAGCCGCACCTCGTCCTTCTGGTTCTCGGCCGCGACGGCGAAGGCGCAATTGGCCACCACCGGCTCACCCGCCAGCCCCGTGCCCTTCGCCTTGCCGTTCACCCCCGCCAGATCGCCGGCGCGAAGCCCGTCGACCTTGGCGATACCGACGACATCGCCGGTTTCCGCCCGCGCGACCTTGACGGTGGCGCCGCCCTGCACGGCGAACAATGCGCCCGCCCGCGCCGGTCCATCCGGCCCGGACAATTCGGCGCCCTCGCCCAGCGGCGCGCCGAACACGCGCGCGATCGCCAGCCGGCCGACCGTGCTGCCATGGCTGATCTTGAGCACCTGCACCGCCGGGCCCTCGATCCCGATCCGCGCCGCCGTATCGGCCGGCGACGGCGTATCGTGGCGCAGCATCTTGAGCAGGCGGCGGATGCCATGGCCGTTCTGGGCCGATCCGAACAGCACCGGCACAACAAGGCCGCTCTTCGTTTCGCTCGCCAGATCACCGAAAACGAGGTCCAGGCCCGGCATCTCGTCCGACAATAATTGTTCGAGCAGCGTGTCGTCATGGTCGGCAAGCTGTTCGAGCATCACGGTGCGCGCCGCCGCCTCTTCCGCGCGCAGACTGTCGTCGATCGGAACCTGTTCGGACGGCTTGCCCGCGCGATAGTGAAAGGCGCGTTCGAGCGCGAGATCGACGAAGCCGGTGACATGATCGCCATCGCGGATCGGAATCTGCCGGGCGACAAGCGCCGCCGCGCTCATCGGCTTCAGCGCCTCAAGCAGATCGGCGATGCTGCCCCGTGCCTGATCGATCTTGTTGACGAACAGGGCATGGGGCAGCCCCATCGCCTCCAGCCGCCGCAAGGTGGGCTCCACCAGGGGCGCGCGCGCCGGATCGGGATCGACGACGACCAGCGCGAGATCCGCTGCGGCCACGGCATGCGCCGCATCGGGCGCGAACCCGGCCGAACCCGGCGCGTCGATCAGCACGAAGCGATCGCCCTGCCAGTCGAAATGCATGAGGTTGAGTTCGGTCGAGCCGCCACGTGATCGCGCCTCGGCGCTGGCATCGCCGACGCTGGTGCCCGCCGCCACCGCGCCCTGCCGGTCGATCGCGCCCGCCGCGAACAGCAGCGACTCGGCGAGACTCGTCTTGCCCGCGCCCGTCGATCCGACGAGCGCGATTGCCCTTATACCTTTGCCAATTCCCGTCATCCTGCCCTCCTCCTGCCGACCTGTTTTCCGGTCACAGCGGTGCAATCGGGACCAAGGAACGTCGCGCCATCCGCGCGCCAGCGCAAGCCCCCCTTAAGGCGATCACCCGCCAGGAACGGGGCACCCGCGCGGCGGCGGCGGCAATATCGGCATCGAAACCGGCTTGTCGGCTGGCGAAGCTACTGTATCCTGTTGGCTTCACGGCAACGCATCCAGGGAGCGGTCCGATTGGAACAGCACAGCCATCCACCGCGGAAACGTACGGAGCTGCAGCTCTTTCTGTTTCTGACGATCATATTGTTCCCGATCCTGGCGGTCGGGCTTGTCGCAACCTACGGCTTCATTGTCTGGATGTGGCAATTGGTTGCCGGACCACCGTCGGTTTACTGATCGTGCCCGCCCCCGATCTTGCCCGGCGCGCTTTCCTGATGGGGCGGATGCAGGCAGAACCGCCGCCGCTGCGGCCGCCATGGGCGCTGGGCGAAGCCGCTTTCCTCACCACCTGCACCGGCTGCGGCGATTGCGTGAAAGCCTGCCCGGCAGACGTGCTGGTGGCCGGCGACGGCGGTTATCCCGCCTTCGATCCGGCACTCGGCGAATGCCTATTCTGCGAGGCCTGCGCCGACGCCTGCGAGCCCCGCGCGCTGGACAAGGCTGAAAGCCCCGCCCCCTGGCCGTATCGCGCCGTGATCGGCGATGCCTGCCTTGCCCGCCGGGGCGTCGTCTGCCTCAGTTGCCGCGACGCCTGCGGCGAAATGGCGATCCGCTTTCCCCCGGCGCGGGGCGTATCGCTCCCCGAACTCGATGCCGATCGCTGCACCGGCTGCGGCGCCTGCGTCGGCACCTGCCCGGTTTCCGCTATCGCGATCTCCTCCCCCGTCCCCGCCCCCACGATGCCGGGAGCCACCCTTGGCTGACGAGATCCACATCGCCAGCTTCATCGTCCATCACCGTCCCGAGGCGCTGGCCGCGCTCGAGGCGCTGGCGGCGGACCGCATCGGGCTGGAAATCGCGCTACGTGACGAAGGCCGCGCCATCCTGCTGCACGAATGCGGCGATCCGCGCGACCTGCTCGATTGCATGGATGCCGCCCAGGCCATTGCCGGCGTGATCAGCACGAACCTTGTCTACCACCATGCCGAACCGCGCGGCGCGCTGGACGACCTCCGCACGCCATCGCCATGATCCCAGGGAGGCCGCAGTGACGACACGTCGCGATTTCATCCGGGCAAGCGCCGTGGCCACGGCCGCATCGGTCGCGGGCATCGCGCTGCCGCCGCGTATCGCCGACGCCGCGAGCGAGGCACCCGGGGCAGGCATGAAATGGTCGAAGGCGCCCTGCCGTTTCTGCGGCACCGGCTGCGGCGTATCGGTGGCGGTGCAGGACAATCGCGTGATCGCCACCCATGGCGATCCCGAGGCCGAGGTCAATCGCGGGCTCAACTGCGTGAAGGGCTATTTCCTTTCCAAGATCATGTACGGCGCCGACCGGCTGACCACGCCGCTGTTGCGCAAGAAGGACGACCAATTTTCCAAGGACGGCGATTTCGTTCCGGTAAGCTGGGACGAGGCGTTCGACGTGATGGCGGCGCAGTTCAAGCGCGTGCTGAAGGCGAAGGGCGGCGCCGGCATCGGCATGGCGGGATCGGGCCAGTGGACGGTGTGGGAAGGCTATGCCGCCAACAAGCTGATGAAGGCCGGCTTCCGATCCAACCATATCGATCCCAATGCCCGGCACTGCATGGCATCGGCGGTGACGGGGTTCATGCGCACCTTCGGCATGGACGAACCGATGGGTTGCTATGACGATTTCGAAGCCGCCGACGCATTCGTGCTGTGGGGTTCGAACATGGCGGAGATGCATCCGATCCTGTGGACGCGCGTCACCGACCGGCGGCTTTCGAACCCGCATGTGAAAGTGGCGGTGCTGTCGACCTTCGAGCATCGCAGCTTCGACCTTGCCGACATCCCGATGATCTTCAAGCCGCAGACCGATCTGGCGATCCTGAACTACATCGCCCGCCACATCATCAAGGAAGGCAAGGTCAACGAGGATTTCGTCGCCAAGCATGTCAGCTTCAAGCGCGGCAACGATGATATCGGCTATGGCCTGCGCCCCGATAACCCACTTGAGATGAAGGCGAAGAATTCGAAGGATCCGAACGGCGGCCAGCCCATGACCTTCGACGAGTTCAAGGCCTTCGTCGAACCCTATACGCTGGATTACGCCGCCGAGCTGAGCGGGGTCGAGAAAGGCTGGCTGAAGCACCTCGCCGATCTCTACGCCGATCCCAGGATCAAGGTGATGTCGCTGTGGACGATGGGCTTCAACCAGCACACGCGCGGCACCTGGGCCAACAACATGGTCTACAACATCCACCTGCTGACCGGTAAGATCGCGACGCCGGGCAACAGCCCCTTCTCGCTGACCGGGCAGCCATCGGCCTGCGGCACCGCGCGCGAAGTGGGCACCTTCTCCCACCGCCTGCCTGCCGATCTGGTCGTCACCAATCCCGAACATCGCAGGCATGCCGAGGAGATCTGGAAGGTTCCGCACGGGCTGATCGTCGACAAGCCCGGCTACCACATCGTCGAACAGAACCGGATGCTGAAGGACGGCAAGCTCAACGCCTATTGGGTGATGGCCAACAACAATATGCAGGCCGCCGCCAACCTGAACGAGGAAGGCTATCCCGGTTATCGCAACCCGGAAAATTTCATCGTCGTTTCCGACCCCTACCCCACGGTGACGGCGCAGGCGGCCGATCTGATCCTGCCCACCGCAATGTGGGTGGAAAAGGAAGGCGCCTATGGCAATGCCGAACGGCGCACCCAGTTCTGGCACCAGCTGGTGAAGGCGCCGGGCGAGGCGCGGTCGGACCTGTGGCAACTGATGGAATTTTCCAAGCGCTTCACCACCGACGAATGCTGGCCGCCCGCCCTGCTCGCCGCCAATCCCGGCTTTCGGGGCAAGACGCTGTTCGACGTGCTGTTCCGCAACGGCAAGGTCGATCGCTTCCCGCCGAGCGATGTCGAGGCGGGCTATGACAATGCCGAGGCGCGGGCGTTCAATTTCTACCCGCAAAAGGGATTGTTCGAGGAATATGCCGAATTCGGGCGCGGTCACGGCCATGATCTCGCGCCGTTCGACGCCTATCATCAGGCGCGCGGGCTGCGCTGGCCCGTCGTCAACGGCAAGGAGACGCGCTGGCGCTACAAGGAGGGCAGCGATCCTTATGTGAAGCCGGGCAGCGACTGGCAGTTCTATGGCAACAAGGACGGCCGCGCGGTGATCTGGGCGCTGCCATATGAACCGCCGGCCGAATCCCCCGACAAGGATTATGACCTGTGGCTCGCCACCGGCCGCGTGCTCGAACATTGGCATTCGGGGTCGATGACGATGCGCGTGCCAGAACTCTACAAGGCCTTCCCCGCAGCCGTCGTATTCATGAATCCCGACGATGCCAGGGCGCGCGGCCTGAAGCGCGGCGACGAGGTGAAGGTGATTTCCCGCCGGGGCGAAATGCGCAGCCGCGTCGAAACGCGCGGGCGCAATCGCGTGCCCCGGGGCCTGGTCTTCGTGCCGTGGTTCGATGCCGGCCAGCTGATCAACAAGACGACGCTGGATGCGACCTGCCCGATTTCGAAGCAGACCGATTTCAAGAAATGCGCGGTGAAGGTGGTGATGGCCTGAGGAGACCGGACATGCGCTCGCTATTGCCCCTCGCCATCGCCGTGCTGCTTGCCGGTTGCGGCAAGGCCCATGAGGAAAAGCCGCACAAGGCGCCCGACGCGCCCGTCTCCATCACCAATGCCGGCCAGCAGATCGATGCGATGCGGCGCGGCGTGCCGATCGACAAGGAAGCATCGCCACCGCCAATGGCGCGCGTGGAGAATTTCGACCGGCCACGCCCGATCAATTATGAGATGCAGCCGCCCACCATCCCCCATGCGATCGACAATTATCAGCTGACGGTGAACACCAATCGCTGCATGCTGTGCCACACGCGATCGAATGCGGAGAAGTTTCAGGCACCGCCGGTCAGCGACACCCATTATGTGACGCGCGACGGCAAGATCCTCGAACAGATTTCATCGCGTCGCTATTTTTGCGTCCAGTGCCACGTCGTCCAGACGGATGCGCCGCCGCTCGTGGAAAACCGGTTCCAGGGGCTCGATACCAGCTTCGCAGCGGGGGAAACACGATGAGCGGCGGACGCGTGCGCGCGATGTGGAATCGCGTCTGGAGCTGGATCAGCCCCTATTGGGATGCGCTGAGGCGGCCCAGCGTCCATTTCAGCCTGGGGTTCCTGACGCTGGGTGGCTTCATCGCCGGCATCTTCTTCTGGGGCGGCTTCAACACCGCGATGGAGGCGACGAATACCGAGGCCTTCTGCACCAGCTGCCACGAGATGCGGGAAAATGTGTTCGCCGAGCTGAAGACGACGATCCACTACAACAACCGGTCGGGCGTGCGTGCCATCTGTTCAGACTGCCATGTGCCGCATGACTGGACCGACAAGATCGCCCGCAAGATGCAGGCGTCGAAAGAGGTGTGGGGCAAGATTTTCGGCACGGTCGACACGCGCGAGAAGTTTCTCGACAAGCGGCTCGAACTCGCCAAGCATGAATGGGCGCGGCTGAAGGCGAATGACTCGCTGGAATGCCGCAACTGTCATGAATATGATTCGATGGACCTGACCCGCCAGTCGCCGCGCGCGGCGCAGATCCACCAACGCTATCTGGGCACCGGCAAGAACACCTGCATCGATTGCCACAAGGGCATCGCCCACCATCTGCCGAACATGACCGGAATACCGCAGGGCTGAACGCGCCCCGCGCCCATCATTCGGCGAACAGCTTGAACTCGACCAGCCGGATCGCGCGGCCCGGGCGCTGCCGCATGACGACGCGGACGCCGCTGGCGGTGACGTTCGGCCAGGCGACATGGGTCACGCCATTGGCGACCGGCTGGCCCTCTGCCCCCGGCAGATCGCGCCACGCGCCGCCCACCATCGCCTGCAGGCGATAATGTCCGGGCGCGGCAAAGGCCGTGCCGTCATCGAAGAAAGCCAGCTCCGCGCGGGCGAGCGGCATCGGCCGGCCAAGATCGATCGCATACCATTGCTCGTCACCCGCGGGCGCCGACGACCAGCCATTGGGCAATTCCGGGAAGAACCACAGCCGCCCATCGATCGCGTCGTGGAGATTTTCCGCGTCCGTGTTGCTCGACGCCGAACCCATCGGGAACTGGCCCCGCACGAGTTGCACAGCCCGGTTGATCGGGCGGGCATAAGCCGGCTGCGCACGCCGCTCGACCGGCACGGTCAGCCGTCCCAGCGTCGGCCGCCTTGCGACCTCGATCCCATCCACCTCGATCGCCAGCCCGGCGCCACGGCGATAATGGCTGCCATCCTGATCCCAGCGGATCGCGATGCGGCGGCCGTGATAGGGCACATCCTGCACGCGGAACCAGGCGAGCGCCTGGCTGTCGCCGGCGGCCGGCAGCAGCGGGTTCACTTCCAGCACATCGTCGGCGCGCGGGCGGATGCCGACGAGCCCGGTCAGCACCAGATCGACAAAGCCCGAATGGAAATAATGGTGGCTGCGATCGAGCCCGACGATCGGCCTGCCGGTTTCGGGATGATAATCCTCCTCCAGATCCAGCCGTTCGCCCTGATAATGAAGCGCGGCATATTGCCGCAGCAGGCGCATATAGGTGCTGCGCGTCACCGGCCCCTGATGATCGTAATGATCGAGCAGATTTGCCATGCCGTGCAGCACCTGCGTCGTCTGATAAGGCCAGATCGGGCCGTTCCACTGGCATTCGGGCGCGGTGCCGAGATAGCGATACTGCCGCATGTAGAAGGGATAGCTCGCCTCCACCGTGCGCATCCCGGCCTTGCCGGCAAGCGATCGCGGCGAAAGCAGGTGCCCCCATGCTGCGGCATAACGGCCCTCATCCGGCGGCAGATCGAACATCCACGGCAGATAGCCCACCAGTTCACGCGCGCGGATCGGCGACCAATATTTCACATGCTCGTTATCGACCTGATAGCGATCGACGAAGTGGGTGAGATCCGTGCTCCACAAGGCATCGAGGACACGCGCCCGGATCGCATCGGCACGGCCGGCAAACTCCGCCGCCATGGCGTCATCCCCTGCCATTTCGGCCAGCCTGGCCAGCGCGCGGGCATTGGCAAACATATAGGCGTTGACCGAGGGGCGGAAGGAATCGCCGCCGCGAAACCCGTCCTTCCCACCCGACGCGTCGATCGACGACACGGTATATTCGGTGGCGTCCAGCAGCGGCTCGACGAAATAGAGCCCCTTGGCGAAATCGAACTTTTCGTCCCACAGCCGGTAAATGTGCCGCATCACCGGCAGATGGCGCAGCGCCGCTTCACGATCGCCATCGACAAGGAAGCGGCCATAGACCGAATCCGCCATATGATCGGTGAAATGGCGATCATTGCCGCCGCGATACATGAAATCCACATAGTCGCCGGCATATCGGCGATCGTTCAGCCAGCGGCCTTCGCCGATATGGAAGCCGGTGGCGTCGTTCAGGCTGGCAAAGGGTTCGCGCTGCCACGGCACGTCATCGAGAAATTCGGTGGAGATGAAGCCTTCGGCGCCAAGGTCGCGCTGGTGTGCGCGGAACAGCGCCCAACGGTAATAATAGACCGCGTCGATCCGGGCGTCGGCGGATTCGAAAAAGGGAATGCGCGCCTGATACCAGGGCGCGTTATTGCCGAAATGCCGGCGGGCAATAGCCGCCTTGTCCATCGCGGGGGACGGCGCCGGCGCGGCCACGGCAGTGGTTGCCAACAGGGCGGCACCGGCCGCCAGCATCTTCCGCCACGCGCGCATGCCCTATCCTTCCCGTGCAACAGCAAGTTGGCGGCCGTCCCGAGGGGAGAGGAGGGTTCGGGACGGCCGCCTTGGAACGGGATGCGGATAAACCGCACCCCGTTGGACCCGATCAGAAGGAGAAGCGGGCACCCAGCGCAAAGGTGCGCGCCAGCAACAGGGTGCCGAGGTTGAACTGCTCAGAATTCCCCGCATTGTCGAACTTGTAATAGTTCTGCTGCTTCGACTTGAGCAGGTTCACCGCGTCGAAGGTGAGGCCGACATTGTCCGTCACGTTCCAGGTCAGCTGGAAATCCAGGCTGTCTTCCGGCTTGTACCAGACGCCGATCGGGTTCGCGAACAGGCGCGCCTCGTTATGGTGGAGGAATTCCTTGCGCCAGATGTACGACAGGCGGGCGTTGATCGGCCCCTTATCGTAAGCGAGCGTCGCGTTGTACGAGAATTTCGAGACGTTGAAGAAGTCCGAATGGGTTTCGCCCGTCACGTTGCCGGCCGAATCCGTCATCGGGATCGTCTGGTTCGAATCCAGCACCGTCAGGCTGCCCTGGAAACCCAGCCCGTCGAGAATGCTCGGCAGGTAATTGGGGAAATAGGTCAGGCCGACTTCGACGCCCTTCAGCACGCCGTCCGAAGCGTTCACCGGGCGGGTGATCGCGAAATAATCGGTCGCGCCGGCCACGATGTCGTTGTTCGGGATATATTCCATCACCGTCAGCGGCACCACGAGCCCGCTGATCTCGCGCCGGAAACCGGTGACGTAGATCGCGCTGTTGCGTTCGAAATACCATTCGAGCGCGAGGTCGTAATTCTTCGAATGCGTCGGCTTCAGGTTGGCCGTGCCGGCGGTTCCGCTGCCATAGCCAAGATTGGTGAGATCGCCGGTGAGCGCATAATTGGGATTGAGATCGGAGAAGTTCGGACGGCGCAGCGTTTCGCCATAGTTGAAACGCACGCGCAGCTTCGGCGTGATCTCATAGCGCGCGGTGAAGCTCGGCAGGAACTTCTCGGTCGAATTGCTGGCGCGGGTCAGCGCGCCGCCGTTCAGGCGATCGTAGAAGTTGGACTTGGTGGTCACCGCGACATAGCGCACGCCACCTTCCAGCAGCAGCGGGCGGCCGAAGATCGAAAGCTCGCCATCGGCCATCACATAGGCCGACATCGTGACTTCGTTCACGTCGAACACGCGGCCGAGCGAAAGCTGGTCGCCGGCGGTGAGGCCATAGAGGCTGCGCACGACATCCTTGTTGCCGTTCAGCCAATAGCCGTTGGCCAGCGTCCAGCTGGTCGGCACGTCGGCGCGGCCGTCGAAGAAGCCCGAATTGGTGAACCAGGCATCTTCCGGCAGCGCGCCGAGCGAGGTCGCCAGGCAGTTGGTGCTGTTGGGATCGTCCGGGCAGTTCGCGCTCTGCGTGCGGGTGTAGCTGGACGTGTCGCGATCATCATAGCGCACGCCGGCCTTGACCTTGCGAAGGAAGCCTTCGTCCCAGGTGTAATAGCCGTCGAGCGTCAGCGTCGCGGCGCTGCCCTTGTTCTTGTCGGCATTGTCGTAAAGCTGGGCGAGGTTCCAGACGCTGGGATCGGCGAGCAGCGTATCATCGTTGAAATGATAGGACGGCACGCCGCCGCCGGCGTTGAAATCGACACTGATCTGATCGGCCACGCGATCGGTGCGCATGGCGATGAACGAGGTCTTGTTGGTGCTCGTCTGATAGGCGACGTCGCCGATGATCTTGCCGCGTTCGCCCAGATCCCACTGGCCGTTCAGCGCATAGACGAAGCTGTCGGTCTTGTTGCTGGCATAGTCGCCGCTGTTGAAGCCATAGACGTCGTCGACGGTGCGCGCCTTGACGATGTTGGTGCCGTCATACAGCTCGACCGGGCCGGGGTTGCCCCACCAGTCGACGAAGCTGAACTGCAGCGAATTGAACGTGTTGCCGCGGAAGCCGGCGTAGAACACCTCGGCGGTGTAGACCGAGCTCGAATTGGGCGCCCATTGCAGCGCGGCGTTGAACGACGGCCGTTCGCGCTTGCCGTAGAGGTCCGACGAGAACACCGCGTCGCGCGACAGATAATAAGGCGTGTCGACGCCGTTGATGTTGAGCGTCGATCCGGCGGCGGTGGGCAGGCCGTAATCGAGGCCCGGCTGCCAGTTCACATTGTCCGGCCCCGGGAAGATGCGCTCAAGCGGGCTGAGGCCCGAACCGGCAGGCGGGGTTTCGGTCGCGAACGGCACCATCGCGCCGGCCGTGGTCGACATGTTGCGATATTTGGTGCGGCTGTAGCTGCCGTTGATCAGCACGCCGATGTCGCCGATGCCGGTTTCCCAGCGATCGCTGACGAGCAGCGCGACGTTCGGATTATAAGTGTCGGCCTGCTCGTTATAGATGCCGCGCGCCAGGCCCGAGATCGCGAAACCGTCGAAATCGAACGGCCGGCGGGTCTTGACGTCGATCTGTCCGGCAAGGCCGGTTTCGATCTGATCGGCCGAACGCGTCTTGTAGACGTCGACCTGGCCGACGAGGTTCGCCGACACGTCCTGCAGCGCGAAGGACTGGCCCGCCGCCGTGAAGATGTTGCGGCCGTTGAGCGTGGTCAGCGGATCGGCGAGACCGCGGATCGTGACCGTCGCGGCTTCGCCGCCGGCGCGATCGGTGACCTGCACGCCGGTGACGCGCTGAAGCGCCTCGACGACATTGTTGTCGGGCAGCTTGCCAACGTCTTCGGCGACGATGGAATCGATGATCTGCACAGATTCCTTGCGGACGTTGAGCGCGCCGACGATCGAGGCGCGGACACCGGTGACGACGATATCCTCGTCACCCGCCTGGGCGGCAACCGCCACGTCCTCGCCCACCGTGCCGGTGGCACCACCGGCGGCCTGCGCATAGGCCGCGCTGCCGATCAGCAGCGAGAAAATCGACGCGGAACACATGACGACTGGCTTGAAAGCCATCTTATCCTCCCCTCGGCCGGCCCCTTGCCAGGCCCCAATTAACTCCGACTACTTATTTCCGAGAGACCTGTCACGCAAGCGCAAACTTCGTGTGCAAAAAGCGCAAAAACTGCGTCTCCGCACGGCCTGACATATCGAGATTTATTGAATTTATATCAGCATATTATGCGCAACCTCGGGCAACTTCCGCGTGCAGCATGGCGGGACAGTTCCGACCGTGCCGTAACGAAATCGGCGCCCCCATCACCCGATGAGAGCGCCGAATCCTGTCCATTTCAGACAGACAAGTCTGAGTTATGAGTCGAACTCAGCTCACCGTCCAGCGTGCGCCAGCCGTGTCCGCCGCCGCCAGCACCAGCGCGCCGCCCTGATCCGCCAGCGCCTTGTTCGGGCTGGTGACGGCGGTGAAGCGAACCGTGTCCTTGCCGTCGATCCGGCGCACGAAGCTGCTCCGCCGCAGGAAATCGGGTGAGAGTTCGGCCTTGGCCAGTTCCAGCCCGCCATCGGCGGCGATCGCAATGCAATAGTCCGGCATATCGATCGGGCTGAGCGTCACGCTGCCGCTGACGCGCGCGGGCGCGGCGCGGAACTGCGTGGCGGCAAGCGGCGCCGGACCGACGAACACCCGCCGTCCATCATGCGCGATGAAGCTGCCGGGCCGGCCGGCCGGCGCAAAGCGATCGGGCAGCGGGCCATTGCCCACGGGAATGCCGAAATCGGGTGTGCCGTCCGCGTTATAGTAAAGCCGCTGGATGCGCGTGTGGCGGTTGGGATCGAACAGCGGATCGCCCGTGATCCCTTCATAATCACGGCCATGATAGACAAGGATGTCCCGCCCCTGTTCGTCCACCGTGAAGCTGTTGTGGCCGGGGCCGAACACCTTGGTTTCGCGCGACGTGACGAACACCGGCTGCGGCGATTTGGTCCACGCCTTCGCGTCCATGATGTCGGCATCGGCATCGGCGGTGAGCAGGCCGAGGCAATAGCGCGCATCGGTGGCGCTGGCCGAATAGGCCATGAACAGCCGGCCGTTGCGGGCAAGGATCGCCGGCGCCTCGGCCACCTTATAGCCCTGGATCTCCCAATCGAGCGTCGGCACGGTCAGCCGCGTCGCGGTGCCACCCAGGGTCAGCGGCGTCGCCAGCGGGGCGATGTAGAGGTTGGAATTGGTTTCGATGCCGGGCTCGCGCTGCGCCCAGACGAAGTAGCGCTTACCGCGATGCGCGAACACCGTGGAATCGAGGTTGAAGCTGTCCCAAGGCGCCTGAAACTGCCCCAGAACCGACCATTTTCCGGTCATCGGATCGGGCCCGTCGCAAATGACCGCCCAGGTGCGGATGCGGAATACATCCTCGCCGCCGCCGCTGGGGCCGGCCGCGAAATAGACGATCCACTTGCCGTCGATCAGGTGGAGTTCGGGCGCCCAGATGAAGCCCGAAAGCGGGCCGCTGGCAAGGTGGCGCCACAGCACGCGCTCCTCGGCGGTGGCCAGCCCCGCCAGCGTGCGCGAACGGCGCAGCACCAGCCGGTCATATTCGGGCACCGATCCGGTCATGTAATAATAGCCGTCGTCATGCCGGAAGATCTGCGCGTCGGCACGCTGGCGGACGAGCGGATTCTGCGCGATCGGCTGGTGCGGCACCGGCGATGCGGCACGCGCGATCACGGGCACGGCGGAGAGCGCCGCGCTGCCGGCGATGAAATTGCGGCGGGACAGGTTGAGGATCATCGAGGCTTCTCCCGATAGGTCAGATTTGGGGGCGAAGGGCGCCGCGCGGCGCATCAATATTCGGCGACCGGCCAGCCATCGGCGCCCCAGCGCACCGGCGCGATGCGCAGCGTCGGCGCGCCGTTCTTCTCACGGTCATAAGCGTGATAGACCACATAATCGCGGCCATCGCGGTCGTGGAGCCAGCCGGCATGGCCCGGCCCGCGAAAACGCTGCTGTTCCTGAAGATCGGCGCGCAGGAAGATCGTGCCGCGCCCATCCATCAGCGCGCTGCCATCCTTGCCCAGATAGGGCCCGGTGATCGCCTTCGACCGGCCGATGACGGTGTAATAGGTGCTGTTCGTGCCCTTGCAGCAATAATCATAGGAGATGATCAGCCAGTAATAGCCGCCATGATCGACGATGAAGGGCGCTTCCACCGGCGCGGGGCCGCCGGCCGGCGCCGGGCGCTGCGCGATCGCGAACGGCGCCTTGCCCGGGCGCAGCGGCTTGCCGGTCTTCGGGTCCAACTCGAACAGCTTGATCCCGCTCCAGAAGCTGCCGAGCGACAACCAGTGGCGGCCTTCGCGATCGACGATGAAATTGGGGTCGATCGCGTTGAAATCGTCGGACGGCGTGGACATCACCACCATCCCTTCGTCGCGCCAGCCATAATCGGGAGCGCCGGGATCGAGTGTCGGGCTGGTGAACAGGCCGATGGCCGATCGGTTCGAGCCGAAGGTCGAAACCGAATAATAGAGCCGGTAGCGCCCGTTCACGAAGGCGATATCGGGCGCCCACATGCCATCGGTACCGGGAATGGCCTTTTTCGCCCAATCGGGAATGGCGGTGAACAGCGGCGCACCGGCTGTCCAATGGACGAGATCCTTGGACGTGCGCGTTTCGATGAGCCGCTGGCCATGGCCGGTGCCGAAGACATGATAGGTATCGCCTTCGCGGATGATCACCGGATCATGCGTCGGAACGAGATCGCCCGTCATGCGGCTGTTCAGCGTGGCCGCCGGCTGGTCGGCTGCGGCGGGCACGGCGGCGCCGGCCACACCGGCCAGCCCCGCGATCGCCGTCGCCCACAGATATGTCGCCCGCTTCAATTATCGTCTCCCCTTCAGCCTGCGGTTATCCCGCATGGCGAGGCCGCCCCGATCGGCCGGGGCGGCCCGTTCCCGATCAGCGCAGTTGCAGCATCACCACCGACTTGGCCGGCAGATCGACGGTCAGCACACCGCCCTTGACGCGGGCACCGTTGAACGTGGCCGGTTTCACCACCTCGGGCGCGGTGAAGCTGTTGTGCGAATTGATCGCCGGCGCGGTCAGGATCCGGCCCGAAACGCCACGCGCGTTCAGCCCGGCCAGCCGCACCGTCACCGTGTTCGCGCGATTGGGATCTAGGTTGGACAGGCCGACATGGACGCTGCCGTCCTTCGCCCGCACCGCCGAACCACTGACCGCCGGCATCGTCCACTTGTCCCGCGTGTAGGACGGGGCGTCGATGCTGATCGGCAGCACCGTCGCGTCCTGATACGGCTTGTACATGTCGAAGACATGATAAGTGGGCGTCAGCACCATCTTATTGCCTTCGGTCAGGATCATCGCCTGCAGCACGTTCACCATCTGGGCGATCGCGGTCATCTTCACGCGATCGGCATGCTTGGCGAAGATATCGAGGTGGATCGACGCGATCAGCGCATCGCGCAGCGTGTTCTGCTGGCGCAGGAAGCCCGGGTGCGTGCCCGGATCCTGGGCATACCAGGCGCCCCATTCGTCGACCGCCAGCCAGATGCGCTTCTGCGGATCATATTTGTCCATGATCGCGCTGTGGCGGGTGATCAGGTCGTCCATGCGGAACGCCCCGGCAAGCGCATCGGCCCAGCCGGCCTCGTCGAAATCCACGGCCGGCGCGCGCGGCGGCCAGCCGCCGGCGGGGTGGACATAATAATGGAGCGACACGGCATCGATCTGGTTGGACGCGATCTTCATCATCGCTTCCGTCCAGGCGAGATCGTCGACATTGGCGCCCGCCGCGATCTTCAGGATCTTGGTGCCCGCCGGCGCCTTGACGAAGGTCGCGTAACGGCGCGTCACATCGGCGGCATATTCGGGCCGCATATTGCCGCCGCAGCCCCACAGTTCGTTGCCGACGCCGAAATAGGGCACCGCCCACGGTTCCTTATGGCCGTTCTTCGCGCGCTCGTCGGCCAGGCTGCCGGCCGGGGCGGTCATATATTCCACCCATTCGGCCATTTCCTGCGGCGTGCCGTTGCCGACATTGCCGGCAACATAGGCTTCGGCGCCGACCTGGCGGAGCAGTTCGAAAAATTCGTGCGTGCCGACGGTGTTGGGTTCGGTGACGCCGCCCCAATGGGTGTTCACCTTCACCGGGCGCTGGGCCTTCGGGCCGATGCCTTCGCGCCAATGATATTCGTCGGCAAAGCAGCCGCCCGGCCAGCGGATCACCGGCACCTTCAGGTTGCGCAGCGCCGCCACGACATCGTTGCGGAAGCCGTTGGTGTTGGGGATCGACTTGTCGTCGCCCACCCACAGGCCGCCATAGATGCCATTGCCGAGATGTTCGGCGAACTGGGTGAAGATACGGCGATCATAGACCGGACCGGGCTTGTCAGCGCTGACGGTAACGGCGATCGGCTTCGCGGCTTGCGCATGGGCCACGGCAGGCGTGGCGACGGCGGCAGCCGACAGCAGCAGCGCGGCGGCCGCGCGGCGCAGGGTTCCAATCATTGTCTCTCCCTTTGTGTTCTAGTCGTGGAACGGATCGGTGATTTCGCGGCGCCCGCGCAGGAAGGCATCCGCCACCAGCCGCAGCGGATCGGTGTCGACATCGCTGCGCCCGCCCCGGATCAGCGTGGCGAAGCGGCCGTAGAGGCCGGGATATTCATGGTCCTCGCTATGCTGCGTGCCCGACGGGATCGTCAGCACCGCGCCTCCGTGCGACAGCTTCAGCGTGCCCGCGTCGGTTTCGACGATGATGTCCCAGCTTTGCGGGCCGGTCTGCCGCCAATCGAGATCCATGCTGATCGGCGCGCCCGCCGTGTCACGGAATTCGAGGTCGGCGGCAATCGGCGCCGCGCGATTGGCCGGCAGCACCAGCGTCGCCGATTTCAGGAAGAAGGGGCGCGGCAGGATGTGGGTGATGATCGACAGCGCGTTGATGCCCGGATCGAACACGCCCAGCCCGCCCGGTTCCCAGATCCACGCCTGGCCGGGGTGCCACACGCGCACATCTTCGCGCCAGATCACCGACACGCTTTCGATCTTGCGTTCGGCAAGCCACGCGCGCGCCGGCGCGACACCGGCGGCGAAGCGCGAATGCCAGCCGGCGAACAGCGTCGCCCCCACCTTGTCCGCCCGCGCGCTGAGCGCCGCCACTTCCGCCAGCGTGGCGCCCGGCGGCTTTTCCAGAAACACGTGGATGCCGCTCTTCAGCGCCAATGCGGCAAGATCGTAACGCACCTGCGGCGGCGTGCAGAGCGCGACTGCATCGACCGCCGGCCCTTCGTCGAGCAGGGCTTCAAGACTGCGGTGGTGCGGCACGCCCGGCATGCCCGGATCGTGCGGGCTGACGGTGGCGGCAAGGCTGAACGCGCCGTTGCCGGCAATCGCCGGCAGGTGCTGATCGCGGGCGATCTTGCCCATGCCGACCACGCCGATGCGGATCGGGTCCATGGTCAGAGCGCCTTGACCGTCACGGGCGCCTCGTCGGCGCGCGCCAGCGGGCTGCGCAGCGGCAAGGTGAACGGTGCGGCCGCGATTTCGAACACGTCGCCCTCCTCGGTCCGCACGCCATCGGTGAACGAAAGCGTCGCGGTGCCATAGAAGTGAACATGAACGTCGCCGGGGCGGCGGAACAGATCATATTTGAAATGATGCGCCTCAAGGTTGGCGAAGCTGTGCGACATGTTCGCCTCGCCCGACAGGAACGGCTTTTCCCACAGCACCGTGTCACCCCGCAGGATACGGCTCGCACCCTCGACATGCTCGGGCAGCTCGCCGACCAGCAGTTCTGCGCCCAGCGCTGCCTGACGCAGCTTGGAATGGGCCAGCCACAGATAATTGTGCCGTTCGGTCACATGGTCGCTAAATTCATTGGCGAGGCACAGGCCAAGGCGGAAAGGCGTGCCATCGGGGCCGATGATGTAGATGCCGGCCAGTTCCGGCTCCTCGCCGCCATCCTGCGCGAAAGCCGGCATGGTGAGCGCCTCGCCCGGGCCGACAAGCTGCGAACCATCGCCCTTGTAGAACCATTCAGGCTGCTGGCCGGTTTCGCCGTCCGCCGGCTTGCCGCCTTCCAGCCCTTCGAGGAACATCCGCATTGAATCGGTCTTGGTCGCGGCGGCGGCCGCCTCGCGGTGCATCTTGTCGCGCCCTTCGGCCGAACCGAGATGGGTAAGGCCCGTGCCGCTGAGGATCAGGTGGGCGGGATCGTCATGGTCGATCGGCGCGAGAATGCGGCCCGCCGCCAGTTCGGCGCCAATGTCGACGGTGGCGCCGGTGCCGCTTTCGGCAACGATGTCGGCCAGGCTCTTGCCCTCGGCGATGGCGCGTTCGGCTAGCGCGCGAATGCTGGTCGCGCCCACGACGAACGCGGCGGAATCGCCCTTGGCGGCGATCACCGCGCGCACGCCTTCAGCGCTGCGATGCTGCAGCAGACGAAATGCCATGAAATCTCTCCCTTCAGGGCGCCGCCTTCCGGCGCGCCGTCGCATGTTCGTGGCGGGCGGGCACCACCACGGCCCCGCCCGGTTTGACGATCAATTGGCGCTCAGCACGCCATCGACGAGGCGCGGCACGCCGTCGCCGCGCGCGTCGTCACGCAATTCCGCCGGCAGCAACGCACCCGCGAGATTCTGGTAGGAAACCGGCCGCAGGAAGCGATCGATCGCAAGGCTGCCCACCGATGTCGTGCGCGCGTCGGACGTGGCCGGGAACGGCCCGCCATGCACCATCGCGTGGCAGACCTCGACGCCGGTCGGCCAGCCATTGGCGAGGATGCGGCCCACCTTGCGCTCGAGCAGCGGCAAGACGCACGACGCGACCGCCGCATCGCCATCGTCCATATGGAGCGTGGCGGTAAGCTGGCCTTCAAGGCCGGCGAGAACGCTGCGCAACTCCGCTTCGTCGCGGCACCGGACGATGATCGACGAAGCGCCGAACACTTCATGGCCCAGCGCCTTATCCGCCAGGAAGGCTTCCGCCGTCGTCTGGAACAATGCCGCCTGGCCCTGGGTGGAGCCGTTGCCGGCCTTGCCGCGCGCCAGCGTTTCGACGCCCGCGCCGCCGGCCAGTGCAGCTGCGCCCTTTTCATAGGCCGCCTGAATGCCGGTGGTCAGCATCACCTGCGCATCGGCCTCACCCACGCCGCCGGTGGCCGCCGTCACGAAGGCATCGAGGCCCTCGCCATCGATCGCCAGCACGAGGCCGGGATTGGTGCAGAACTGGCCGGCGCCCATGGTGAGCGAGCCGACATAGGCCGCAGCCAGCGCGGCACCGCGCGCCTTCAGCGCCTCGGGCAGCAGCAGGACGGGGTTGATGCTCGACATTTCGGCATAGACGGGGATCGGCACCGGCCGCGCCTGCGCAAGCTTCATCAGCGCAAGGCCGCCACCGCGCGATCCGGTGAAGCCCACCGCGGCGATATTCGGATCCTGCACCAGCGCAGCGCCGAGATCATTGCCCGGCCCGACAAGGTGGGCGAACACGCCCGCCGGAAGCCCCGACGCGGCGACCGCGCGGCTGATCGCGGCCGCCACCAGCGCGCCGGTTTCGGGATGCGCGGGATGCCCCTTCACCACCACCGGGCAACCGGCGGCAAGCGCGGAGGCGGTGTCGCCACCCGCCGTCGAGAAAGCGAGCGGAAAATTGGACGCGCCGAACACCGCAACGGGGCCGAGCGGGATCATCCGCATGCGCAGATCGGGGCGCGGCAGCGGCTGGCGCTCGGGCAGCGCGGGATCGATGCGCAGGCCCAGCCACTGGCCGGCGCGCACCACATTGGCGAACAGGCGCAGCTGGCCGACGGTGCGGCCACGCTCACCTTCCAGCCGGGCACGCGGCAGGCCGCTTTCGCGCATCGCGGCGACGATCAGATCATCGCCGATCGCGACGACCTCGTCGGCGATTCGCTCCAGGAAGGCCGCACGGGTTTCGCGATCGGTGGCGCGATACACATCGAACGCGGCTTCGGCCGCCGCGCACGCCGCTGCCACATCAGCCGGCCCATGCACCGCGAAAGCCCCCCCTTCGGGTTGCCCCGTCGCGGCAGTTACGGAACGAAATCCGCTGCTTTCGACGGAATCGGACGGGCGGGCATCAACGGTCATTTGCGTCTCCTTATTACTCCGACATATTACAGAGAACAGAGGATGGCAATGTTTGCCGTTTCGCCATCTCGCGACCGCTGATAATTGTCTGCGCGGAGGGACATTCATGGGAAACATCAAGCTGCGCCGCGACGAACCTGAGAATAAGGGCAGCGCCCCGGAGGCGACGGCCAAACCGCGCGGCCCCGGACGGCGGCTGCACGGTGCCGTCGCGCACAAGCTGGGCACCGCGATATTGTCGGGCGAATATGCGCCGGGCGACACGCTTTCGGGCGAGGTCGCCTTCGCGGAAGAGCTGGAAATTTCACGCAGCGCCTATCGCGAGGCGATCCAGGTGCTGACCGCCAAGGGGCTGGTCGAAAGCCGCCCCAAGGCCGGCACGCGGGTGCTGCCGCGCAACCGCTGGAACCTGCTGGATCCGGACGTTCTGGCCTGGGCCTTTGCCGGCGAACCCGATGTGGAATTCGTCCGCAACCTGTTCGAGCTGCGGGCCATCGTCGAACCGGCGGCGGCGCGATTGGCCGCCCAGCGCCGCGATAAGTCCGACATCAAGGTGATGAAGGAAGCGCTGGCGGCGATGCGGCGGCATACGCTGGCCACCGATGCCGGGCGCGCGGCGGACCGCGATTTCCACAATGCGATCCTGCGCGCCACGCATAATGACGCGCTGATGGCGCTGACCGCCAGCATCGGCGCGGCGGTCAACTGGACGACGCAGTTCAAGCAGCGCGCCCGCGCCCTGCCCCGCAACCCGATTCCCGATCACGTCCGCGTGTTCGACGCCATCGCGGCGGGCGATCCCGAGGCGGCAAGCGACGCGATGGGCGCCCTCGTCGCCCTCGCACTCGAAGATACGCGCAGCTCCATGGCCGAATGATCGGCCGCGATCCGCAGCCATAAAAAAAGCCCCGCCGGCGCGAAACCGGCGGGGCTTTTTAATGCGCCGGTCAGGCAGACCGGGCGACGGGCAAGAGATCAGTCGACCTGCTGATCAGGCAGGGCCTGTGTGGGGCGCGAACCCCACAAAGCATAGAACAGCACGTACAGCTCGCAGGCGGCGGTCAGCAGGAACGACATCTGCAGGCCATATTGATCGGCCAGCCAGCCCTGCGCGATCACCAGCGCGCCGCCGGCAATCGCCATGATCAGCAGGCCCGAACCTTCCTCGGTCAACGGACCCAAACCTTTGATACCGAGCGTGAAGATGGTCGGAAACATGATCGAGTGGAACAGCCCGACAAGGATCAGCGACCACATCGCCACCGGGCCATGGGCGAACACCGTCACCATCATCACGATGAACGCGCCGATCGAAAAGACCGCCAGCACCTTGGCCGCGTCGAAACGCTGCATGATCGCCGATCCGGCGAACCGGCCGACCATCATCCCGCCCCACAGGAACGTCAGGTAACGGCCCGCCTGCTCATGCGTCAGATTGGCGATGTCGGGCTGGCTGACGAAATTGACGAACAGGTTGGCGACACCGATTTCGGCGATCAGGTAGATGAAGATCGCGGGCACGCCGAAGACGAGGTTGCGATGCGCCCAAAGCGAATGCTTCTTGCGCTCCTCCTTGGGCATGCGCAGCGCCGCCGAACCCATGGCCGGCAGCGGAAAGCGCGCGATGACGATGGCGAGGACGAGCAGCACCACCGCCACCAGCCCATAAGGCAGGATCACCGATTGCGCATCCGCCAGGCGCTCCGCCTGAGTGAGCACGACGCCGGTTTCGGCGGTGCCACCCTTGGATCGGCCGAGGATCAGATAGGCACCGAAAAGCGGCGCCAGCATGGTCCCGGCCGAGTTCATCGCCTGCACGAGATTGAGCCGCGACGACGCGGTTTCGGGCTTGCCGACCACCGCGACATAGGGGTTGGCAGCCACCTGCAGCAGCGTGATGCCGCACGCGATCAGGAACAGCATGGCCAGCGTGACGCCATAGGATGGCAGGCTGGCGGCCAGCATCATGCCCAGCGAACCCGCCGCCATGATCAGCAGGCCGACGACCAGCGATTTCTGGTAGCCAATCCGTTCGATCAGCTTGGCCGATGGGATCGACGCCACGAAATAGGCGATGAACCAGACCGATTCGATCGCTGTTGTCTGGGTATATGTAAGGTCGAACACGCTACGCAGATGCGGCAGCAACGTGTTGTTGATGACCGTGATGAAGCCCCACATGAAGAAAAGGCTGGCGAGCAGGGTCAGCGCCCGGCCATAGCCTGCGCCGCTATGTCCCGGCGTTGCAGCCGGTGTCGTGGTCGTGGTGATCGGTGCGGCCATGCCACCCTTCTCCAAAAAGTTGCCCCGCCTTCGATCCTTGCCGACACGGGTTGCGCTCGATTATTTTGTCGGACTATATGCGGAGCAAGCATGCGTCAATGGGCGCACATAAACGGGAGGACGGAAATGCGTAGGCTGGTCAAGACAAGTGCGGCGCTGGGCTGCCTGGCCATCGCGCTCGCCACAAGCGCGCCGGCCTTCGCGGCCGAAATCAGCCGCGCGGCCGCCGGCACGCTGGCGGACGGCACCGCCGTCGAGGCGATCACGCTGAAGAACAGCCATGGCGTTTCGGCCACCATCCTGACCTATGGCGCGACGCTGCAATCGCTGATCGCGCCGGATCGCTCCGGCAAGCCCGCCGATGTCGTGCTCGGCTATGACGATCTCGCTTCCTATGTCGATCATCCCAATTATTTCGGCGTCACCGTTGGCCGCTATGCCAACCGCATCGCCGGCGGCCGCTTCAGCCTTGACGGCCAATCCTACCAGCTGCCCCTGAACGACAAGACCAACACGCTGCACGGCGGCGGCAAGGGCTTCGACAAGGTCGCATGGAAGGTGGTCGCGGCCAAGAGCGGCCCGGTCGCCACGCTGACGCTCGGCCACAGCAGCCCCGATGGCGATTCGGGCTATCCCGGCAAGCTTGACGCCACCGTCACCTATTCGCTCGACGAAGCCGGCGCGCTCACCATCGCGTTCGATGCCCGGACGAGCAAGCCGACGATCGTCAACATGACCAACCACGCGATCTTCAACCTTGCCGGCGAAGGATCAGCCGAAGGCGCGACCGGGCATCTGCTGACGATCCCGGCCAAGGCCTATACCCCGGTGGACGCGACGCTGATCCCGACCGGCGAGCTGCGCGCCGTGGCCGGCACCGTGTTCGATTTCCGCGCGCCCCGCCGCGTGGCGGACGGCATTCGCGACGGCCGCGACGAACAGATCCGCTTCGGCCGCGGTTACGACCATAATTTCGCGCTCGACAAGGGCGTGACGGCTTCGCCGCAACTCGTCGCCCGGCTGGAAGACCCGGCATCTGGCCGCGTGCTGGAGGTGCTGAGCACCGAACCCGGCGTGCAATTCTATGCCGGCAACTTCCTCGATGGCACCCTCGTCGGCAAGCAGGGCCATCTCTATCGCATGGGCGACGGGATCGCGCTCGAACCGCAGAAATTCCCGAACGCCCCCAACCAGCCGAGCTTCCAATCCGCGCGCGTCGACCCCGGCAAACCCTACCGGCACGTCATGGTCTACCGCCTGTCCACGACCCGTTGAACGGAACCGCAATGACCGAAACTTCCCCGCCCAAGCTCCGTTCGCGCGCCTGGTTCGATAACCCCGACAATATCGACATGACCGCGCTCTATCTGGAGCGTTATCTGAACTTCGGCCTCAGCCTTGAAGAACTGCGTTCGGGCAAGCCGATCATCGGCATCGCGCAGACCGGCAGCGATCTTTCGCCCTGCAACCGCCATCACCTGGTGCTGGCCGAACGCATCCGCGAGGGCATTCGCGAGATGGGCGGCATCGCGCTCGAATTTCCGGTTCACCCGATCCAGGAAACCGGCAAGCGGCCGACCGCGGGGCTGGATCGCAACCTCGCTTATCTCGGCCTCGTCGAGGCCCTTTACGGCTATCCGCTCGACGCCGTGGTGCTGACCACGGGCTGCGACAAGACCACGCCCGCCTGCCTGATGGCCGCCGCCACGGTGAACATCCCGGCGATCGCCCTGTCGGTCGGCCCGATGCTCAACGGCTGGCACAAGGGCGAGCGCACGGGTTCGGGCACGATCGTGTGGAAGGCGCGCCAGATGCTCGCCGCCGGGCAGATCGACGATGCGGGCTTCATCAAGCTCGTCGCGTCGTCGGCGCCGTCGACCGGCTATTGCAACACGATGGGCACGGCGACGACGATGAACAGCCTGGCCGAGGCGCTGGGCATGATGCTGCCCGGCTCGGCCGCGATCCCCGCGCCCTATCGCGATCGCCAGGAAGTCGCCTATCTCACCGGCAAGCGCATCGTCGAAATGGTCGCCGAAGATCTCAAGCCGTCGGACATCCTGACGCTCGATGCGTTCCACAATGCCATCGTCGTCAACTCGGCGATCGGCGGATCGACCAACGCGCCGATCCACCTGGCCGCGATCGCCCGCCATATCGGCGTCGACCTGCCGCTGAAGGACTGGCAGACCGAAGGCCACAAGGTGCCGCTGCTGGTGAACCTGCAGCCGGCCGGCGAATATCTGGGCGAGGATTATTATCGCGCCGGCGGCGTGCCGGCCGTCGTCGCGCAGCTCATCGGCCAGGGCCTGATCCGCGAACAGGCGATGACGGTCAACGGCAAGACGATGGGCGACAATTGCCGCGACGCGACGATCGAGGACGAAAAGGTCATCCGCCGCTTCGATCAGCCCTTGAAGGAAGAAGCCGGATTCCTCGTCCTTTCGGGCAATCTGTTCGACGCCGCGATCATGAAGACCAGCGTGATCAGCGAGGAATTCCGCAACCGCTATCTTTCCAACCCCGATGATCTGAACGCCTTCGAAGGGCCGGCCATCGTGTTCGACGGGCCGGAAGATTATCACCATCGGATCGACGATCCGGCCCTCGGCATCACGTCCGACACCTTGATGTTCATGCGCGGCGCCGGGCCGATCGGCTATCCGGGCGCGGCGGAAGTGGTGAACATGCGCCCGCCCGCTTATCTGATCACCGAAGGCGTGACCGCCCTGCCCTGCGTCGGCGATGGCCGCCAGTCGGGCACCAGCGGCAGCCCGTCGATCCTGAACGCTAGCCCCGAGGCGGCGGCCAATGGCGGTCTCGCCTTGCTGCAAACCGGCGATCGGGTGCGGATCGATCTCAACAAGGGCAGCGTCGACGTGCTGATCACGGATGCGGAACTGGCCGAACGACGCCGCGCGCTCGAAGCCGCCGGCGGCTATACCTATCCCGCCTCGCAGACGCCGTGGCAGGAAATCCAGCGCGCTATCGTCGGCCAGATGGATACGGGCGCGATCCTGGAAGGCAGCGAAAAATATCAGCGCATCGCCCAGACACGGGGCCTGCCGCGCGATAATCACTGATCGCGGCAATCGCGGGAACACGGATACCGACATGGCCGAATGGACGATCATCAAGCGCGACGTGCGCGATCAACTGGGCGAAGGCACCTTGTGGTCGGCGCAGGACGATGCCGTCTATTGGGTCGATATTCTGGCGCCCGCGCTCAACCGGCTGGATCTGGCATCGGGCGCGGTGACGCGCTGGCCGATGCCGGAACCGCTGGGCTGGGTGGTCGAACGCACGCGCGGCGGATTCATCGGCGGATTCCGCAGCGGCTTTGCCGAAATCGACCTCGATCCGCTGGCGATCCGCCCGCTCCACGATCCCGAGCCGCACCTGCCCGGCAATCGCATGAACGACGGCAAGGCGGATGCCTTCGGCCACATCTGGTGCGGCACGATGGACATGGCGGAGGAACAGGATAGCGGTGCGCTCTATCGCTATTCGCCCGACGGACAATGCACGCGGATGGACGAAGGCTATCGCGTGCCCAACGGCCCGGCCTTCTCCGCCTGCGGCCACTGGCTCTATCATGCCGATACCGGCCGCCGGATGATCTATCGCTTCCGCCGCGGCGACGATGGCACGATCAGCGATCGCGAAACGCATATCCGCTTCGCCGAAGCCGATGGTTATCCCGATGGCATGACGGTGGATGCCGAAGGCTTTTTGTGGGTCGCGCATTGGGGCGGCGGACGGATCAGCCGCTTCGCCCCCGATGGCAGCCTCGATCGCGCCATGTCGCTGCCCGCGCGGCAGGTGACCAACATCACCTTCGCCGGCGCCGATCTCGACCGGATGTTCGTCACCTCCGCCGCCACCGGCCTCGCCGCGACGGATTATGACGGTGCGCTCTATGAAGTGACGCCCGGCGTACGCGGCCTGCCCAGCCACCGCTTCCCAGGCTAGGCCACGGGGTTAAGCCGCACGACGTCCCGCCATCGGCGCAAGGCGGCTTTCCCATGCCGGGCGAAAGCCCCAACCACACGCCGGCAAAATGGTGTTAGCGTTTCGCCTTGCCCACATTGAGCGCCACCGCCGCGCGGATCAGCCCGCTTAGTGCCGGCGCGTCGATCGCATCGCCTTCATGGAAGTCGATCGCGCGGCGGACATTGCCGTCGAGGCTCGCGTTGAACAGGCCGGATGGATCGTCGAGCGCGGCGCCCTTGGCGAAGGTCATCTTCACCGCAGTCTTGTAGGTTTCGCCCGTGCAGATCATGCCATCGCGATACCAGGTCGGCACCCCGCGCCACTTCCATTCCTCGACGATTTCGGGGTCCGCCGCTCGCACGATTGCGCGCAACCGCGCCAGCATATCACCGCGCCAGTCGCCCAGCTCGCTTATCCGTTCGTCGATCAGTTCCGATGGTGATTTGGCCTGGGCCTCTTTGCTCATTCACCTCTCTCCGCCAGAAAACGGTGCGGCGCGATCATGGCACCCAGCCGGGCACTTGCGCCGCCTGCCGAATCCAATCGACCAGTTGATCCTCATCCCACACATCATCCTCATGGATGTGGAAATAGCGGGTATCCTTGTCCTTGGATGCCACCGGCGGCCGCGGCTGCAATTGCGCGCCGCGAAAAAAGGCCAGCTTGATATAGCGGGTGAAGCAATGGACGCCGAGGAACCATCCCTGCCCCTCGACCCCATAGAGCGGCGAATTCCACTTCACCGCCTTGCGCACATCGGGCAGTGTCCGATCGATCAGCGCATCCAGCCGCTGGCCGGCATCACGTTTCCAGCCCGGCATGGCGGCGATATAGGCTTGCACGGGCGCGTCGCCGTCGCCTTTCGCGATTTGCGGGTTGCCGCCGGACAGCAGCACCGGCGCTCCATCCGCCCGCTTCGCCCTCGCGCCTGTTTTGCCTGATATGCCATTGGCCATCGCGCCCGGCCTCTCCTGCCTCAGCCAAGTGATTGTAGGGCCATCCGATCCTCCTGTCATCGGCGCCCGGCGCGTTCTCCGCGCGATCCATCGTCCGGGCATTCTGTTACGCAAAGGACTCATCGGCCGCCTTGCCGCTGGCACGGCAAGCGAAGCGCGCTAAGGCACGGGCCATCGAGATCAGGAAAGGGGCAATGATGGGCGATCTGGGGCGATGGGAAGCGATCCTTGGCGAACATGAACGCCGCCGTGCCTTCGCCCGATCGATGGGCGGCACGGATCGCATCGCGAAGCAGCAGGCGGCCGGCAAGCTCGATGCCCGCCAGCGTGCCGCCGCCTTGTTCGACGAAGGCAGCTTCGTCGAGATCGGCGCCTTCACCGCGGTGCTGAGCGAAGGCGGCGACACACCGGCCCCCGCCGACGGGCTTGTCGCCGGCTTCGGCCGGATAGACGGCCGCCCTGCGCTCGCGGGGATCGAGGATTTCACCGTGCTCGCCGGGTCGATCGGCGATGCCGGGGCCGACAAGCGTTATCGCCTCACGCAGCTTGCCGCGCAGGAACGGCTGCCTTTGGTCTTCATGCTCGAAGGTGCCGGCCATCGCCTGACCAACGCGCATCAGGGCCGCAGCCCCAACGATCTTCAGGGCCTGGCCGATCTTTCGGGCCAGGTGCCGATGCTCAGCCTCGTCATGGGGCCGTCCGCCGGCCATGGCGCGCTGACCGCCATGCTCTCCGATTTCGTGGTGATGACCAAGGCCGCGTCGATGTTCGCCGCCGGGCCGCCGCTGGTGAAGAGCGCGATCGGCGAAGTCGTCACCAAGGAGGAACTGGGCGGCCCGCAGGTCCATGTCACAGCCTCCGGCGTCGCCCACAATCTTGCCGAAGACGACGCCGCCGCCATCGCCATGGCGCGCCGCTATCTCTCATATTTTCCGTCGAACGCCTGGGGCCATGCCCCCCGGCAGGATGGCCCCGACACGGCACCGCGCCGGATCGACGAGCTGCTGTCGATCATCGATCCCGATCCGCGTTTCCCCTTCTCGATGCGGCGCGCGCTGGAACTCGTCGTCGATGCCGGCAGCCTGCTGGAAATCCAGCCCGCTTATGGTGCGCCGCTGGTGACGGCGCTGGCGCGGATCGGCGGACATAGCGTGGCGATCGTGGCGAACGATCCCGCCATCGGCGCCGGCGCGGTCGATGCCGCAGCGGCGGACAAGGCGGCCCATTTTCTCGACGTTGCCGGCGCGTTCCACCTGCCGGTCATCTTCCTCACCGACAATCCCGGCGTGATGGCGGGCACCGCCGCCGAAAAATCCGGCGCGCTGCGTTCGGCCGCCCGGATGTTCGTCGCCCAGCACCGTCTGCGCACCCCCAAGATCCACGTCACCCTGCGCAAGGCGTTCGGCTTCGGATCGTCGATCATGGCGATGAACCCGTTCGACGGGCAGACGTTGTCACTCGCCTTTCCGGCCATCACGCTGGGCGCGATGCCGGCGGCGGGCGGCGCCGACGCCGCGAAGCTCGATCCTGAAACCCGCGCGCGCATCGCGGCGGAACAGGCGGGCGGCGCCTATCATCTGGCGGACAAGCTGGCTTTCGACGACGTGATCGATCCGCGCGATCTGCGCAACGCGCTCATCACCGGCCTCGCCATGGCCGAAGCCCGGCGGGCCGGCCCCTTCGGCCCGGTTCGCCTGGGCGGGGTCAGCCCCTGATCGCGAAGGCGGTGAAGGCCAGCGCCAGCATGATCGCGAGCATCACGATCAGCGGCCACGGCATCCAGCCCACCCGATCGAGATCGCGGCGCCGGTTGCGGCGGCGATCGGCAAGCGCGGCCACGGCCGCCACGCCGGCCGATGCCCCCGCCAATGCCCATAGTGTCCCTTGCATCCCGCGACTCCGCCCCGCATCATGCGGCTTTACAACGCCATGAGCGGGAGAGAGACTTTGCGCCACCCCATTTTTGCGGCCACCCTGCTGGCGGCGTTTGCCGCCCCCGGCGTCGCGATCGCGGCTGATCCGCATGCGGACCATGCCGGCCATGCCAACCACTCGGCCCATGCGGTGATCAGCGCGCCCGTCGCCACGGCCGTCGCCGACAGCCGGCGCAAGGAAGCCAATCGCGCGCGCGATCAATATCGGCACCCGGCCGAAACGCTCAGCTATTTCGGCATCCAGCCCGATCAGACGGTGGTCGAAATCTGGCCGAGCGCCGGCTGGTACACCGAAATCCTGGCGCCGATGCTGAAGGACAAGGGCCGCTACATCGCCGCCGCCCAGCCGCCGGGCAAATATCGCACGGCGACCGAGACGCTGGTGTCGAGCGATCCGGCCCGTTTCGGCAAGGTGGAAATCACCACGCTCGATCCCAAGGCCCCGGGCGAGATCGCACCCGCCGGCAGCGCCGATGCGGTGCTCACCTTCCGCAACGTCCATAATTTCCTGATGACCGGCGATGCCGAAGCGCAGGCGATCTTCGCCAGCTTCTACAAGGCGCTTAAGCCCGGCGGCGTGCTCGGCGTGGTCGATCACCGCCTGCCCGAGGGTCGCGACGCAGCGGCCGAAAAGACCAGCGGCTACGTCAAAACCTCGACCATCGTGCGCCTTGCCACGGCGGCGGGCTTCAAGCTGGTCGGCCAGTCGGAAATCAACGCCAATCCCAAGGACAAGGCGGATTATCCCAAGGGCGTGTGGACGCTGCCGCCGGTGCTGACCGAAGGCGATGCCGATCGCGCCAAATATCTGGCCATCGGCGAAAGCGATCGCGCCACGCTGAAATTCGTCAAACCCTGATCGTCCCGCCATGGGGGTGGGATCCGCCCTGCCCCCATGGCCGAACCAACCGTCTCAGCCGCGCGCCAGCGCGTCCTTCACCGTCTGCACCGCATGCGCGCACAGCGCCATGATCGCATCGGTGGTCACGCCGGCATTATGCGGCGATAGCAGGGTGTTGGGCACATCGGCCCAGCGCGCCGCCACCGTCGGTTCCGGATCGAACACGTCCAGCGCGGCCTGGCCCAGCCGGCCATCGCGCAACGCCGCGATCAGCGCCTGCTCATCCACCACGAACCCGCGCGAAATGTTGATCAGCAGGCCGCCGGCGCCCAGCGCTTCGATCACCCTGCCGTCCACCAGCCCCCGGCTGGCATCGTCCGCACGGGCGGCGACGAACAAGATGTCCGCCCACTCGGCCAGCGCGTGCAGGCTTTCCTTGCGCGGCCAGGGTGCGGGCTTATCGCGCGGGCCCCACCAGGCGATATCGGGGCTGAACACCTGAGCGCGTTCGGCGATGGCCATGCCGATATGGCCAAGGCCGATGATCCCCACCTTCTGCCGGCGCAGCGAAACCGTCGGCGGAAAGCGCGCCTCGCCCTGCCACTGGCCCTGCCGCACCCAGGCATCGCTTTCCACCAGCCGCCGGCGCGCGGCGATCATCATCCCCACGGCATGATCGGCCACCTCGCCCGAATGGATCGCGCCGCCGCTGGTGACGGCGATGCCGCGTTGTTCGGCAACGGCCAGGTCCACGCCATCCATGCCGGCCCCGAAGACCGAGATGTGCTTCAGGTCCGGCAGCAGCGCCAGCAAGTGCGCATCGAAATTGTCGATGCTGCTGCTGATCGCCGCCGTGATGCCCGCGCCGTGGCGGGCCAGATGCGCCTCCCACGGGCCATCGACCGTCCACGGGCCAACAATCTCGAACGCGCCGCCGGCCATCGCGCTTACCGGCGCGGCCAGCGGTTCCGTCAGCATCAGGACGCGGGGTTTGCCCTCGCTCATCTTATCCTCCCCGGCATCGCCCCGGGCGCCGCCCGGGGAGAACACCTTGTTACTTCTTGTCGAGCACCGCCAGCGCGGCCGTCACCATCGCTTCCGTGGCGGTGGCGATGGTGGTGTCCGGGTCCGGCGCCCAGAACGGGCTGTGGATCGACGGCAGCTTGGTCACATCGCCACCGGCGGCATCCCATTTGGCCTGCGGCACGCCGCCTACCCAGAACAGCAGCGACTGGATATTATCCTTGTCGGCCAGCCAGAACTGGCTGAAATCCTCACCGCCCATCTGCGCACGCAGCTGGCGCACGCGATCCTTGCCGAAACGCGCGGCGAAGGCGCTGGTGATCGTGTTGGTCACCGGCTGGGTGTTGAAGGTGGCGGGCGTGATGCCGTCCTTCAGCTTCATTTCCGGCATGCGGTTTTCGGGCATGCCGGCGGCGATCGCCTCGCCCTTCGCGATGCGGATGATCCCGTCGAGCAGCGTCTTGCGCACTTCCGGCGTGTAGCTGCGCACGGTCAGCTGCAGCTTCACCTCGTCGGGGATGATGTTGTGCTTGGTGCCGCCGATGAAGCTGCCGACCGTCACGACCCCGGATTCGAGCGGATCGACCTCGCGCGCGACCAGCGTCTGCAGCGCGGTGACGACGCGCGCGGCCAGCACGATCGGATCCTTGGCAAGGTGCGGATAGGCGCCGTGCCCGCCCAGCCCCTTGATCGTCAGGTCGACGGTATCGACATTGGCCATCGTATAACCGTCGGCATAGCCGATCACGCCCGCCGGCAGCGCCGCTGAATCGTGGAAGGCGATCACCGTCGAAGGCTTGGGAAAGCGGGTATAGAGCCCGTCGTCCAGCATCGCCCGCGCGCCCGATCCGATCTCCTCGGCCGGCTGGCCAACCATCACCAGCGTGCCCGACCACTGGCTCTTCATCGCCGCCATGCGCCGCGCGGTGCCGATCCACGCCGTCATGTGCGTGTCATGCCCGCAAGCATGCATCACGCCCGTCTCGGCGCCCTCGCGGGTCAGGGCCTTCACCTTGCTCGCATATGGCACGCCGGTCTGCTCCACCAGCGGCAGCGCATCCATGTCGGCGCGCAGCAGCACCACCGGGCCGGGGCCGTTCTTCATCACCGCCACGACGCCGGTCTTGCCGACACCGGTCGTCACCTCGAAACCCGCCTTCTTGGCCTCGGCCGCCATCTTCGCCGCGCTCTTCACTTCCTCGAAGCTCAGTTCGGGATTGGCGTGGAGATCGCGATAGATGGTCAGCAGCGACGGCATGTCCGCCTTCACCGCGTCCGACAGCGTATCGGCGGCGGCGGCGGGCGTGGCGAACAGGCCGATCAGGGCCAGCGCAGGCAGGGTCTTTTTCATTGCGACTCCGAAGGTTCAGGCTTCAAACATGGGTGTGGCAGCTAGGAACCGTGAGGGAAAGGGGGTAAGCCCGCCGCGCTTTGCGGAGGACGCCTTGACCGAAATCGACCCCCTCGCCCGTATCGCCGCCGCGCTCGAACGGATCGCGCCGCCGCCGCCGCCCGATGGCGATCCCGCCGCTTATCCGGCTTATGTGTGGCATATGGGCGCGTTGCAGCCCACGCGGGCGTTCAAGCCGCTGCCGCTCGATCTGCTCACCGGCATCGACGCGCAAAAGGCCGCCCTGCTCGAAAACAGCCGCCGGCTGGCCCACGGTCATGCCGCGCACGATATCCTGCTCTGGGGTTCGCGCGGCGCCGGCAAGTCCGCCCTCGTCAAAAGCTCGGTCGGCGCGCTTCAGGCCGAAGGGCTGGCGATCGCGCTGATCGAGGTGGGGGGCGATGCCATTGCCGGCCTGCCCCGCCTGTTCGGCCGCATCGCCGATGTGCCGCGCGCCTTCGTGCTGTTCATCGACGATCTGGGGTTCGAAGAAGGCAGCGATGCCCCGCGCATCCTGCGCTCGCTGCTCGAAGGCGGTGCCGAGGCGCGCCCGGCCAATGCGCGGCTCTACGTCACCTCCAACCGCCGCCACATCGTCCACCGCGACATGCGGGAACAGGACAGCCCGATCAACCCGCGCGACGTGATCGACGATCGCATGGCGCTCGCCGATCGCTTCGGGCTCAGCCTCGGCTTCCACGTCTGCGATCAGGATACCTATGTCGCGATGGTCGCCGGCTATGCGGCGAAGTTCGGGCTGGAATTCGATCCGCTGGATGCGATCGGCTGGGCCACGCAACGCGGCAGCCGCTCGGGCCGCGTCGCCTGGCAATATGTAGTCGAACTGGCCGGCCGCGCGGGCAAGGCGGTATAGGGGAGGTTCGGGCCGCGCGCTCGATACGAACGCGCCGCGCGACTATGTTCGTCGGCTTTCAGGCGACAAAAAGTCGGGGAAAGCGGGCATCAGCCTTCACTGAACGAAGCGACAAGACCGATAAAAATGAGGAGCGGCACCAAAAGGAGTGGACCTCCGTATAGAAGCCACACAAGCCAGAACTTGACAGGTGCTTCCGAGCGCAATGGCGGCCACCTCTTACCGTCCGCCCCAATCCGGCCAAACCAGAACTTGCCTGTCCAAGCTGTAAGGACGACCATCACCATCACTGATAAAATGCCTATGACGATCAGTACGCCCCAAATACACTCGATCGCCGTCCAGAGTGCGCTCAAGGCATTTCTTCCTTTGATTTTATTGATCGCGAGACACCTCCTGTAAAGGATCAGTCGGATGTCCGCTATGTCGGCATGTCCCGACAGGCAGGAATTTTCCTTCGATGACCGATACCTGCCTGTCCGGTCTCGGAAAGCTGACGGTCGGGAAACCGGAGGCCCAGCCCCGTCGCTGGATGACAGCAAAGTCGGGAATGGCGACACACCGGAACACGTCATGCCAGCGAAGGCTGGCATCGCTGGCGGTTACAGGATGCGCTCGAACAGATCATCCCATTGAGGATTGGCCGCCTCGATCAACCGGATTTTCCATGCGCGTTGCCACGCCTTCAGAGCCTTTTCGCGGGCGATGGCTTCGACGATGCTGTCATGCGGCTCGACCAGGACCAGCCGATCCAGGCCTTATTTCCGGCAGAAGGCCGAACCCGCACCTCTGCGATGCTGCATCATGCGCGCGGCGAGATCGGTGGTGACACCGATATAGAGAACGCCGTTCGGCTTGTTCCTAAGGATATAGGTCCAACCGCCGCTGCGCATGCGGCGACGCTACACCAGCCCCGATACGATGCCAGCCTTCGCTGGCATGACGTATATGCAGGAATGTCCGCAATCCGCGCATCCCGACAGCCCGCCTTTGGCCGGCATCGCCGATAGCCGGCCTTTGACCTGTCGTCGTTCAGCCCGCCCCCGGCCCTTCGCCTTATCCCTTCCTGAACCGCGCCACGAAGAACCCGTCCGCGCCGCCCTCTCCCGCCATTGTTCCCGGCAGCACGCGGACGCGGCCTGCCCCGCCGGCGGTGATGCCTTCTGGAAGTTCTTCCGGCCGGATCGGATCGCGGGTGAATTCGCGTTCGGCGGCGAAGCCGTCGGCCACCGCCTCGCCCTCGGCCGGTTCCAGCGAACAGACGGCATAGACCAGCACGCCGCCCGGCTTCACCCAGCCCGCCGCCTGCCGCAGCATTGCCGCCTGCTGTTCGGCGAGCCCGGCGATCGCGCGATCCGTGGCCCGGTGCAGCACATCGGGATGGCGGCGGAAGATGCCAGTTGCCGAACAGGGCGCATCGAGCAGCACGGCATCGTAGATCGGCTCCGGCGTTTCGGCCATCACGTCGGCCTGCCGGACATCGGCGGCAAGCCCCGTCCGCTCGAGATTTTCGCGCAACCGCTCAAGCCGCGGGCCGGACATGTCGGTCGCCGTCACCTTCCAGCCGGCGGCCGCCAGTTGCATGGTCTTGCCGCCCGGCGCCGCGCACAGATCGAGGGCGGATCGCCCCTCGCCCTGTCCCAACACCCGCGCCGGCAGCGATGCGGCGATGTCCTGCACCCACCATTGCCCATCGGCAAAGCCCGGCAGTTCCGCCACGGCAGCGCCACGCGGCAGGCGGACATGGCCAGGCGCCAGGCTCGCGCCGCCCAGCTTCTCGGCCCACTCAGCAGTCGCGGCAGGATCGCGCAAGGACAGGTCGACCGGCGGCGGCGCGGCGATCGCGGCGCGCGCGGCATCCACCATTTCCTGCTTCCATGCCTTGCGCCACCGCTTCTCCACCGCTTTGGGCAGGCTTGGCGGATCGGGCAAGCGGGCATCCGCCCGCATCGCGGCGCCGAACACGCCATGGACCAGCCGGCGCGGGCCGCCATCCATCAGCGGCAGCACGGTGGCGATCGCGGCATGGCCGGGAGTGCCCAGCGCCCGCGCCTGGACGAGCGCGATCCGCAGCGCGAAGCGCGCCTTGGCATCGCCCGGCAACCGCTTGGCCGTGTGCGCGTCGATCAGTGCGTCGAGATCGGGCAGCCGGCGCAGCACCTCGCTCGCGATCGCGCGGGCGAAGGCGCGGTCATCCGCCCGTTCCAGCCCCGCCGCCGCATTGGCAAGCGCCGCTTCCAGCGGCACGCCCTGGCGCAGCACCGCATCCAGCAGCCGCATGGCGGCGCGGCGCGTGGCAACGCCGGCGGGTTCCTTGTCTGTCAAACCGGTTTCCTATCCAAAATGCACGTCATGTCAGCGCAGGCTGGCAACTCCCTGCCCTGTGCGCGCGCCAGATGCAAAGCGATGCCGGCCTCCATTGGCCTGGCGTTGGATTTTTAGCGACGGCCGTTGGGATCGAGCGCACTGGCGCGGCGGCGCGATACCGGCACCGCCGGGGATGGCGCCATGCCCATGCGGCGACGTGGATCGGGCTGCATTTCCACCGCCATCGCGTTCAGCGCGGCGATGCGGTTGGCGGTATCGGGATGGGTTGAAAACCAGCTGTCGCCGCGCCCCGAAAGCGCCGGAACGATATAGAGCTGCGCCGCCGCCGGATTGCGCTCGACCACCGGATTGGGAATATGCGCCGCGCCATTGGCCAGCTTGGCGAGCGCGGATGCCAGCGCATGCGGCTTACCCGAAAGCTCCGCACCACCGCGATCGGCGCCATATTCGCGCGTCCGGCTGATCGCCATCTGCACGATCATCGCGGCGAACGGCGCCATGATCATCGCCGCCAGCGCGATCAGCATGTTGGGGCGATCCTCGTTGCTGCCGCCGAAGAACAGGCCGAAATTGGCAATCATCGAGATCGCGCCAGCGATGGTGGCCGTCATCGTCATGATCAGCGTGTCACGGTTGCGGACATGCGCCAGTTCGTGCGCCATCACGCCTTCGATCTCGTCGCGATTGAGGATCGCCAGCAGCCCGGTGGTCGCGGCGACGGCCGCATTTTCGGGGTTCCGGCCGGTGGCGAAGGCATTGGGATGCGGCGAATCGATGATGTAGACCTTGGGCATAGGCATCCCGCCGCGCCGCGCCAGATCCTGCACCAGACCAACGAATTCAGGGCAATTCTGGGCGTTTACTTCGCGCGCATCATGCATCTTCAGCACGATCTTGTCTGCGTTCCAGAAGGTGAAGAGGTTCATGCCCGCCGCAACGACCAGCGCGATCAGCGCCCCGCCCGATCCGCCGATGGCATAACCCAGCCCCATGAACAGCGCGGTCATCGCCGCGAGCAGCATGGTCGTCTTCAATCCGTTCATCTTGCGCTTCTACCTCCGAAGCGCAATGTGGGGGGATAGCCCCCCAACTTCAATCGGAACCGCCATGAACGGCAAGCGCCCACCCCATGTGAAGCCCCCGGCCTATCTGACGCCGAGCCCGCCGGTGCCCGAGCCCCGCGAATATGTGCCCGATCCCAACGAACCCGAAGCGCAGGGCCTTGATCCCGTGCGCTATGGCGATTGGGAACGGAAGGGCATCGCCATCGATTTCTGAGGGCCCATCGACTTCTGAGGGCCCAGCGATTTCCGATAACGAAGCGCATCCCACAAAAATGCGGGCGCGCGATGGCCGGGGGAGGTCCACCGCGCGCCCTGACGATCGTCGCGCCATGAGGGGGGAAGATGGCGCGACTCGCGTTATGATCCGCCGGCCGACTATCCGGCGCTGATGTTACAGCCGCGTGTCGGCGGCGCGACTTAGCCTTGCGGGTTCAACCGCCCGTGGCGAACCGCGCATTATCGACCAGGCCGATCTTTTCGATCCGCGCGCGCTTCACCGTCGCCAGCGTCTCGTCCACCAACCCATAAGGCGCCTCGCCGTCGGGACGGATATGCAGCACGGGCCCGGCGGCATCCGCGCGCAATGCCGCCAGACGGGCCGGCAAGGCCGCCGCCGATATTGCCGCGCCATCCCAACTTAGCGCCCCCGAAGCGGCGATATCCAGCCTGTGCACCGGCGGCGGCACCGCGGATCGCCGCGCATCGCCCGGCAGGTCCATCGCCACTTTATGCGTCACCACCGGCACCGTCAGGATCATCATGATCAGCAGCACCAGCATCACGTCGATCAGCGGCGTGGTGTTCATCTCGACCATCGGTTGATGGGTTTCGGCGAACGGGATCGGACGAGCCATGAGATCCTCCTCCTTGTGGAGGATATACCATATCACATCCCGCCGCCCGGCAAAGGCTATTCCGGCGGCGAAACGGGGGTCGCCCGGCCCGCGCGCAGGCTGTCGGCCGCATAGATCAGCAGGCCGGTCCAGATCAGGCCGAAGGTGATGATGTGAACCGTGGTCAGCGCCTCGCCAAACAACAGCACGCCCTGGAAGAACACCAAGGTCGGCGCAAGATACTGGATCAGGCCGATCGTGGCATAGCGCAGCTTGCGCGCGGCGGCGGCGAACAGCAGCAGCGGCAGGGCCGTCACCACGCCCCCGCCGATCAGGAACAGATCGGTCGCCCGGTCGATGCCGAAGCGGTTGTCGCCCTGCAGCGTCGTCCAGCCCAGAAAAGCGATCGCCAGCGGCGCGAGCAAGGCAGTTTCCACCGTCAACCCGCCGAGCGCGTCGATCGAAATTACCTTGCGAACAAGGCCATAGAGGCCGAAGCTGAGTGCCAGCGTGAGCGATATCCACACGGCCCCGCCCTGGGCGAACGCCATCACCGCCACGCCCAGCGCCGCCAGCGCCACCGCCACGCCCTGAACGCGGCGCAGCTGCTCCTTCAGAAAGATCATGCCCAGCGCGACATTGACGAGCGGGTTGATGAAATAGCCCAGGCTCGCTTCCAGCACATGCCCGTTCAGCACGGCCCAGGTGTAGATCAGCCAGTTGAAGCAGATGAATGTCGCGCTCAGCATCAGCATGCCGAATGTGCCGCGCGTGCGCAGCGCGGCGCCGATGCCCTTCCACCGGCCGAGCAGCGTGACCACCACAATCAGCAGCAGCAGCGACCAGACCAGCCGGTGCGCCACGATCTGCAGCGCCGGCACGTGCATCATCTGCTTCAGATACAGGGGCAGCAGCCCCCACATCAGATAAGCCGCGAAGGCCAGGATGACGCCCCGGCGGGCGTCGTCGGCGGGGGATGCGGGGGGCGTGGACGGTTGCGACATGATGGCGCGGCTTCGGGCGTTAACCCGCCATCGTCAAGCCGTTACCGCGCCTGTTGCATCTTTCGCGACAATTGCCGCCGCGCGCCCTGCGATCAGATGATCCCGCCGCCCAGGAACAGGCGCAGGCAACCGACCCCGATCACCACCAGATTGAGCGTCTGCCCCTCCTTCGATCGCGAGATCAGGCCGATGATCAGGCCGACGATCGCAAAGGGCAGGATCAGCCAGTTGGCCCAGCCCAAAAAGGGGATGAAGGCGAATATCGCGAACATTGCCGCGATGGCACCGATGATCAGCGAAATAAGGTTCAGCATGGCCGCAGGATCGCCGCAAGCGCGCGCCGACGCAAGCGAAAACTGTATTGCCCGCATAACACACATGCAGTAGATGGACGGAAATCCGAACCGGGAGTTCGTCACAATGCGCCGTCCCCTGATCCTGCTTGCCCTGCCGCTGCTTGCGCTGGCCGCCTGCGAAATGAAGGTCGGCAAGGGCGACGAAGCCGCCGAAACCGGCGCCAACGCCAGCGTGCCGGCCGAAAAGGGCCATGTCTCGCTGGAGATTCCGGGCTTCACCGGCAAGCTCGATATCCCGGCCTTCGATCCGGGCGACGACGACATGGATATCGACGGCATCCGCCTCTACCCCGGCTCACGCGTGAGCAGCGTCGACATCAAGGCCGGCAAGGGCGACAAGGACACCGTTCGCCTCGGCTATTCCAGCCCCGACGCACCCGACAAGCTGCAGGCCTATTATGAAGCCGCCGCGAAGGAAAAAGGCTTCACCGTCGCCCCCGCCGTCAAGCAGGGCAGCGGCACGCTGCTCCACCTCACCAGCGCCAAGGGCAAGTCGATCGAAATCTCGATCGAACAGCAAGCCACCGGCAGCCAGGGCGCGCTGACGATCGTGGATTGAGGCGGCTTCGAGACAGGTGGCATTGCCCACCGCCCCAGAAATCGGGCCACACCAATATCAGCAAGCGGTGCAGCCAAATTCGGGTGGCCGTTGTCGATGTTTTCTGCCTGAATCCTGACTGTCGGGACACGCCGACCTAGCGGACGTTCCCTACACTTTGCTCAACAATTATGCGTTTTTTCAGTTTTGTCAGAGACACAAGCTCGATGTTCGTGCTCGCGGCCCTGTTCCTGCTGATATGTCTCGGGTTGCCTTTTTTGCGGGGCGTCCTCTGGTTCATTCGTACGCTGAATGACGGGTGGTACGAATGGTGCTGGACCGAACGTCTCGGATTTCTTGGAGTAGGCCTTGTTGCAATTTCATCGCCTTACACCGCTTTTAAGATACACGAGCTAAATCTGGTCCTTGAGCGAGTTCCCGACCCGCTCCGGGCTATTTGGATCGAGTACCGTGAGGAGAAATCATGGGGCCATGGTCTGCCGGGTGACGCTGAAACCGGTGTTGTCGTGTATCGGCTTACCGATGGCAGTGCACGTCGGGCACAAACGGAGGGCGATAGACTGCGGGAATCCTTGCCCGGAGGCTATGAAAGTTGGCATCCTACACCGATCGCGAATTGGGACTACGACGGCAGCCCGTGGCGAAAGTCGCGTGACAATAGCAAAAACTCGCCGCATGGACCTGATATAAAGGAATATTTAGATCGGTATGCGCCCATCCCGATTGACCAGCAGCGCATTGACGAAATCAATCAAGCCATACGAACAACTGGGTCATTTTACTCTTATGGCCGGGGCGGCAGCATCACAATCGTCTCCCCCATGAACGAGAAGGTTTACTTTGCTTTCGCCGGCTGACTGACGGCACGGCTTTAACGTCCACCCCCTCCCCCAACATCGCTTCCGTTCGGCGCATCTTCAGCGCTACTTAAAACGGGCGCACGTTCATCACCGGCATTTGCTCGTGCAGGTCAGGGCTTGCGGCGCACCGGCGGCTGCAGGTTGCAAATGTCGGCGGAGCCGGCCGGGCGGATAAAGAAATCGTCCTGCCGGTTCGCGCGCGCCTTCACCCAGGCGGCGAAGCTGGGGGAGCCCTGGCGCAATATCTGATAGGCCGGCCGCTCGGCCGCCGGCATGTCCGATCCCAGTCGGATGCTGCCGATGCCGATACGCTGTTCCGGCCGGGCGTAGAAACCCAGCGCCTCCGTTCCGCGCGGGAGAGCGGCAAGCCTGTCCATCCCTTCGAGCACGCGACCCACCGTTGCGATATTGCGATCGAGGTGGCGGGGGCCATGGCCGATCACCGCGTAAAGCTCCGCCCCGGTACCGGTATCGGGCGCCATGCCGCGCCCGGCGCCAACCATGCCGTAGCAATGGACCAGCCACGCCGCCTTGCCGTCGCTTGCCGCCGGCCAGCCGCCGGCATGGCCGGCCTTGGGTGCATAGGCGTCGCGATAGGGCAGCGCCTGGAAGCCGGACCCGGCCACGGCGCGATCATATTCGGCCGGTGGGGAAGCGACGGTGCCAATGCTGAGTTGCTTGCGCTCGGTGGGGTCGCCCCATTGGGTGACATAATTGTCCTGCACGCGGTTGATGCTGGTATCATCGAACCAGCGGGCGCGGGCGAGCGTGCGGATATTGGCGACATGAACGGGCGCGAAGGCAGGCGCCAGTTCGATCGCCACGCGGCCACCATCGGCCAGATCCATCACCAGCAGGTTTTCCGGCGCGACATCCACCCAATCGGCCGCAGGGGCCGCCGCCACGATCTGCGACGGCGTCGGCGGCGCGGCGCCTTGGGCAAGGGTCGGGAAAAGGACGGCAAGCGCGCCGGCAAGCGCGGAGGCGGAATATTTCATGTCCGTATCGTGCCATGGCGACGGCCACCGTGCAAAGCCCCAGCAGGACATCGTAGAGACCCGTGGGCAGCGCCCCCTGCCCGACCTTCCGGCCATTCAACTCGACGCGTCAGCCGCCCGCTAGTGGAAGGTCGTCCAGATCATATTGCCCAGCATTTGGAGCTGCCCCTCCCTGCCCCACGCCTCCGGGGAGGGGCGCACAGCTCACTTCTCGCAAATCTGGCGCGGCCGGCCGATCAGCATCAGGTGCGTCGCATGGTCTATGAAGTGCGGGTCGCCGCCATATTGGCGCTCCAGCCGGTCGAGATCGCGATAGAAATCCACATCCTCGCCAACGCGATCGGGGTTCCAGCGCGGATCGGGCGCGAACCGGCCGTGGAACAGGTCCAGCCCGACCAGCATGCTGTCCAGATGCGGGGCAAATAGCTGGTCCAGTTCGGCCGCCGCGAACAGGTGCGACGAAAATTCGAAGTGGCGGCCATCGCGCAGGTCCACCTCCAGCCGGTCGATCGCATTGTCCTGGCGGAACCACTCGGCGCTTTCCACGCCGTCGACATAGATGGTCGGCGTGCTGCCGATCGCACGGGTCGTCACGATCAGGTGGCCGCCCGTCACCCGCGCCAGTTCGGCCGCCACGCCCGCGTGCCGTTCCACCGGCAGATGGTTCAGCACGCCATAAAGGCACAGGCACAGATCGACCGATCCGCTCTGTTCTGGCAGCGGCTGGGTGATATCGCCGAGTTCGAACTCGCAGGCGGCGCCGGGCAGCGCGGCGGCGCGACCCGCCACCTTCTGCGCCAGCACGATCTGCTCGGGCGAAATATCGAAGCCGCGCGCGACGACGCGGGTGAAGCCCAACAGATGCGCGCGCAGCAGGATGCGGCGCATCCAGGTGCCCGGCCCGCAGCCGGCGTCGAGCACGGTCAGCGTTTTCTGGCCGCTTTCGGCCAGCGCCACCAGCGTGCGTTCGATCACCGCCCAGATGCGCCGGTCGCCATAAGCATAGCGGCCATCGAAATCGTAGATGCGGTGCGGATCGCCATCGGCATAGTTCAGATAGGCTTCGCCGGCGAGGTCGTAAGCGCGCGCGGCTTCGTCGATGCATTCGGGCGGCGGCGCCGTCCGCGTCAGGGCTACAGCAGACATCAGGTCACTCCGTGGATGCGGGCGCCGATCGGCGGCCCGGCCCTCGCGGTGGAGGAGCGACAGCCCAGATAGATCACCGGCCCGTAAAGATTCCATGGCGATGTTGGCCGCCGCCATTAAGATCGCATGTGGATGGTCCGGTCTTCCGGGCTTGGCGATCGGGCCCGCCATGCCTATCTGGGCGCGCCTGCCCCCCGGGAGTTTCCAGCGATGACCGAAGTTACCGTAGCCGCCCTCCAGCTCGCGCTCAGCGACGATGTGGATACCAACATCAAGGCGGTGTCCGAACTCGTGCGCGAAGCGGCGGCCAAGGGCGCGCAGGTCATCCTTCCGCCGGAACTGTTCGAAGGCCACTATTTCTGCCAGGTCGAAGATGAAGGCCTGTTCGCCCGCGCCAAGCCCACCGCCAGCCATCCGGCGGTGCTGGCGATGCAGAAGCTGGCGGACGAACTCGGCGTGTTCATCCCGACCAGCTTCTTCGAAGCCGATGGGCCGCACCATTATAACAGCCTCGCGATGATCGGGCCGGATGGCAAGGTGATGGGCGTCTATCGCAAGAGCCACATTCCCGACGGGCCGGGCTATGAAGAGAAATTCTATTTCCGCCCCGGCAATACCGGCTTCAAGGTCTGGCCGGCCGCCAGCACCACCATCGGCATCGGCATCTGCTGGGATCAATGGTATCCCGAAACCGCACGCGCAATGATGCTGATGGGCGCCGAACTGCTGTTCTACCCCACCGCCATCGGCAACGAACCGCATGATCCCGATCTCGATACCAGCCGTCTGTGGCGCCGCGCGATGATCGGCCATGCGGTGTCGAACGTCGTGCCGGTGATCGCGTCGAACCGCATCGGCACCGAAAATGCGATGACCTTCTATGGCCACAGCTTCATCACGAACGAGCGCGGCGATCTCGTCGCGGAATTCGGGCGCGACGAAACCGGCGTGCTCGTCGCCACGCTCGATCTCGATCGGGTGAAGCGCCACCGCGCCGCCTTCGGCTTCTTCCGCGATCGCCGGCCGGAACTCTACGGCCGCCTCGCACAGGACATCTGACGCCCAGAGACGCTAAATGGCCGGGATCGCGCGTTCCCGGCCCAGCCGCCCCAGCCGTTCGCCCAGAAAATCCATCACCGCGCGCACGCGCGGGGTGTGGCGCACCCGTTCGTGGGTCAAAAGCCACAGCCCGCGTGCCTCGCCCGGCATGGGATCGAGGCAGCGGACCAGATCGGCCTCGCCCTCCGCCATGAAGCAGGGCAGCACCGCCAGCCCGATCCCCGATCGGATCGCCGACAGCAGGCCGGTTTCGGAATCATGGTGCATCGCCACCTGCCCTTCCAGCCCGCTGCGTTCCAGCCAGGCGCGATAGACGCGCCACACGCCCGGCCCGCCGCCGCCGATGAAGGGGTGCCCGGCCAGTTCGCGCCGTCGCGTCGGCCGGCCATGCCGCGCGGCATAATCGCGGCTGCAATAGACGGTCCACATGTCGTCGGCCACGCGGCGGCCGGCCAGCCCCCCACCGGTAGGCCGATCGGCACTGCGCAGCGCCACATCGGCCCCGCCCGCGCCCAGATCTCGCACCTCGTCGCTGGTATCCAGTTCGATGCGGATGCCGGGATGCGCGGCGTGCAGATCGCGCAGGATCGGCGCCAGCACGGTGACGGCATAAAGCTCCTGCGTGGTCAGCCGCACGGTGCCGCTCACCTCGCGATTATAGGCCGCCGCGGCATCGGCGAAGCCCATCGCCGCCGTCTCCACCGCCTCCGCTTGCGCCAGCAGCGCCTCGCCCGCCGCGGTCAGCGCATAGCCAGCCTGCCGCCGCTCGAACAGCAGCAGCCCCAGCCCGGCCTCCAGCGCCGCCACGCGCCGCGCCGCCGTCGTCTGGCTCACGCCCAGCGTGCGCCCCGCCGCCAGCGTGCTGCCGCTATGCGCGACCGCCAGAAAATAGCGCAGGTCGTTCCAGTCGATCATGGCGCACATTCTGCGCTTTTGCAGAACGCACATGCAACATCGTTGTTCGTCCCGACTCAACGAACGGGCGTATTCCGTCGCTGTGCCGGCACCACCAGCCGCACGGATATTCCACGGAGAGCATGATGAAGACGATGCTTGCGCTCGCCGCGCTTGGCAGCGCTTTTTGGGTTCCGCCCGCTTATGCCGGCGCCCCCGTCGGCGGCCCCATCGGCGGTGATACCCGTCAGGCCGTCGCCCATGCGGATCTCGATCTCGCCAATCCGCGTGATCGGGCGATCCTCGATCGCCGCCTGCGCAGCGCGGCCGAGGCCGTCTGCGGCCCGATGTCGAGTTCCGACCCCAAGGGCGGCAACGAAATCCGCCAGTGCCGTGCCGAAACGCTGGCCCGCGCCACGGCCGAGCGCGACCGGCTGGTCGCCGCCGCCCAGCCCGCCACACCAACCCGGCTTGCGGCCGGCGGCGGGCAGGACTGAACGGCCGGCAACCCGGCGATCAGAGGTCGAAGATCAGATCGATATAGGCATATTTGGTGTCGCCGGTATCGGGCGCATTGGGCGCATCGTGCAGGAAGCGTCCCTTGGCCAGATAGGCGACACCCGTGTCCAGCCGCAGCAGATCGGGGATCAGCGTGTGACGCACGCGCGCCTCGATCTGGTGGCCGGCAAAGCGCCCGGAAGCGCCGGTGCGATCGCGCACGCCGGTTGACGAGAAGCTGTCGGTCGCCTCCTCCAGCCACAGCGCCCGATACATCACCGACGCGTCGGTGCGCTTGTCCGGCCGCACGTCCAGCCGCACGCCGGGCGACGACAGGTTGGAACGGCCGACCGCGCCGTAAAGGCTCGTCGGGCCGAATTCGAAGCGCCGCGCACCATAAAGATTGTCGAAGCGGTTATAGGTCCGCGCCGAAGGCCCGTCGCCGCTGGCTTCGTCGAAATGCACCGAAACGCGCGGGCTCCACGCCCCGCCAAAGGTCTTGCCGATCTCGGCGTGGACGAAATAGGCCGAAACGTCGAGGTCGGTCAGGTCCGCCGCCGCCGTGCTCCCGCGTGTCTCGCCGAATTGGTAAGCCGCCTCCAGATCGAAGTCGAACGCGCCGTTGGCAGGCTTGCGCGCCAAGCGGAAGCCGGGCGTGAACAGCCGGCGGTCGCGCGTCTGGCGGGTCGCGGAATCGCGTTCGAACAGGCGATAGCCGTAAACTTCCAGCGTGCCGTTGCCGAACACATTGGCCTTGGTCAGGCTGCCGCCGAACAGTTGCAGATCGGTGGTTTCCTGATCCCATTCGACGCGATCGTGGCGGATGCCGTCGGCATCGTCGGGCAAGCGAATCTGCGGCATCGACCAGAGCAGGATCAACCGGTCGCCCGCCTTGCTGCGCCAGTCCACATAGGCGCCGGTATAGGCGTTGGTGGTGTTGCGGAACGCCTGCCGCGCGATCAGGCGGCGCGATCCGATGTCGAGCGTGAAGCGGCCGGCCTTCGCCATCGCCTTCGATCCGCCCGGCAGATCATCAAAATCCAGGCCGATATAGGCCTGCACCAGTTCCATGGCATTCACCTCGGTGGTGCCCGCCGAACTGTCCTTCTTCTGGCCGTAGGTGCGCGCATCCCACAATTCGCCGCCCACCCGCACCGGGCCGGCATCATATTCGGCGAAGATGTCGGTCTTGAGCGACCACATGAAGTCGTCCTCGGCGGCGTTCGGCCGGAACTGGCCGTCAATCCCCTCGACGCGGGAACGCACGCTCGCCTTCAGGGTCAGCCCTTCCGGCGCCCCCACGGCTTCCAGCAGCGGATTGCTCTCGGCCTGCGCGGTGCCGCTCGCCAGCACGGAAAGGGATGCGGCGATAAGCCAGTTGCGAACATGTCGGCCCGCACGCACGGGGTTCGGGTGGGCATCGCCCCGCCCGATCTCGGTCACCATCTGATCGGAACTCCAATAAGGTTGCGCACTCTTTATAGGAGCCCAATCGCGCGCCCGGCCTTCAGGCTGGTTAATATTGCAGCAACGGACGCGAAACAATCGCACCCGACGGCTGCAAGCTTGCGCTCAGCGAAACGCCCCACCGCTTGCTACTATTCTCCACGTCCAGCTAGGGTCCGGCCACACTTCGTAGCACAAAGGCGCCAATGTCGAACCCTCGCAGCATCCTGAAGGCCATCACCCTGATCGGCCTCCTGTCGCTCGGCGTGGCCGCGCAGGCCGCAACCCCCGCCCCTTATGCCGCCCCGGCCAAGGGCACGCGCACCATCTATCGCAACGCCGCGCTGATCGACGGCACCGGCGGGCCGATGCGGCGCGGCATGGCGATCGTCGTCGATGGCGATCGCATCGTCGAAGTGGTGGGTGATCGCGATATCTCCGCCGCCAGCCTCGCCAGCGGCAAGGTGGTCGATCTCGGCGGCCGCTATGTCCTGCCCGGGCTGATCGACAGCCATGTCCACGTCGCCACCCCGCCCGATCGCAAGCGCGCGGAAGCCGTGCTCCGCCGCAATCTTTATGGCGGCGTCACCGCTGTGCGCGACATGGCGGATGACCTGCGTTCGGTCGCCGAAATCACCCGCGCCTCGCTGGTCGGCGAAATCGCCGCGCCCGATATCTATTATGCCGCGCTGATGGCCGGCCCCAGCTTCTTCGATGATCCGCGCACGGCGGCGGCGGCGATGGGCGTCACCCCCGGCAAGGTGCCGTGGATGCAGGCGATCGACGACAGCACCGATCTGCCCACCGCTGTCACGCTGGCGCGCGGCACGTTCGCCACCGCGATCAAGGCCTATGCCAACATGCCCGGCCAGACGGTCGCGGCGATCGTCGCCGAAGCGCATCGCCAGGGCATGCCCGTCTGGGCGCATGGCGCGATCTTCCCGGCCACCCCGGCGGATGTTGTCGCCGCCGGGCCGGATGTGATCAGCCATGTCTGCTATCTTGCCTATCAGGCGTCGGATGCCGTTCCCGGCTCTTATCAAAAGCGCGTTCCCGTTACTTATGATCGCTTCGGCAAGACTGGCAGCCCGGTCACCGCCGCGCTGTTCAAGCAGATGGCGGAACGGAACATCATCCTCGACGCCACCGGCCGCGTCTATCTGGACTATGATGCGCGGGCGAAGGCGCACCCGGAAAAGCCCGCGCTCTGCACCGCCGATCTCGCCGCGCGCCTGATTGCCCAGGCCCGCGCCGCCGGCGTCCAGATTTCCACGGGCACCGATGGCACCGCCTCCGCCGATGATCCCTGGCCGGAACTGTATGACGAACTGGTCTATCTGGTCGAACAGGCGAAGATGCCGGCGGCCGAGGTGATCCGTTCCGCCACGCTGGTCGGCGCGCGCGCCGCCGGGCAGGAAAAGCATATGGGTACGATCGCGGCCGGCAAGTTCGCCAACTTCATCATATTGGCGAAGAACCCGCTGGAAAATATCCGTAATATCGAAAGCATCACGACCACGGTGAAGCGCGGCCACGCCTATCCGCGTGCCGATTTCCGGCTGCTCACCAAGGATGAACTGGGGGACGATGAATGACGGGCGCCACCGACAGACGGTCCTTCCTCGCGCTCGGTGCGAGCGCCATCGCCGCGCCAGCTTTGGCCTCGCCCGCGCTGGCCTGGGCGGCCCCGGCCGATCCGATCGCGAACATGATCGTGATCAACGCGCTCGGCGGGATCGACAATCCCAATGATCGCACCGAACGCGATCGGCCGTTTCTCGATGCCCGCGCGCTGGCCGATGCCCGCGCGTCGGGGCAGACGGCGGTCAACGTCACCATCGGCTATGTCGCCGGACCCGACGATCCTTTCGAAAAGAGCGTGCGCGAAGTGGCGCAATGGGATCGGCTGATCCGCGCTCACCCCGCCGATCTGGTCAAGATCCTCACCGCCGCCGATATCGAACGCGCCAAGGCCAGCGGCAAGACCGGGCTGATCCTCGGTTTCCAGAACGGCGCGATGATGGGCAAGGATGCCGCCCGCGTCGATATCTTCGCCGATCTCGGCGTGCGCATCATCCAGCTCACCTACAATCCCGCCAACCAGCTTGGCGATGGTTCGATGGCGCCGGAAAACCGGGGCCTCACGCCTTTCGGGCGGGAAGTGATCGAACGGCTCAACGCCAACAAGGTGATGGTCGATCTTTCGCACAGCGGCCAGCGCACCTGCCTCGAAGCGGCGCGCTTCTCGTCGCGGCCGATCTCGATCAACCATACCGGCTGTCGCGCCGTCACCGATCTGCCGCGTAACAAGACGGACGAGGAATTGCGGCTGGTGGCCGACAAGGGCGGGTTCGTCGGCATCTATTTCATGCCCTTCCTCAACCCCACCGGCCATGCCCGCGCGGCCGATGTCGTCGCCCATATCGATCATGCCGTGAACATCTGCGGCGAGGATCATGTCGGCATCGGCACTGATGGCGGCACCAGCCAGATCGACGATCTCAAGGCCTATGAAGCCGTGCTGGCCAAGGAAATCGCCGATCGTCGCGCGGCGGGCATTTCGGCAGCGGGCGAACGGCCCGACACCTATCCCTTCGTCGTCGATCTGCGCGGGCCGGATCAGTTCCGCAAGCTCGCCCGCCTGCTCGATCAGAAGGGCTATTCGACCGGCCGGATCGAAAAGATCCTCGGCCAGAACTTCCTTCGCCACGGGCGCGAAATCTGGGGGGCCTGATCCGATGTCGGATCCGATGCCCGATCCAATGATCGTCATCGGCCGCGAAGATGTCGCCCGGCATCTCGATATGGCCGCCTGCATCGGGCTGATGCGCGATGCGATGGCCGCGCTGTCGCAGGGGCGCACCCGCCAGTTGCTTCGCCAGATCATCGATTTCGACGATGGCAACGCCTTTGGGGTGATGCCCGGCGCGATCGACGATCTCGCCTTCGGGGCCAAGCTGGTCAGCGTCTATCCCGCCAATTTCGCGCGCGGGGTGCAATCGCATCAGGGCGTGCTGGCGCTGTTCGATCCCGCGTCGGGCGCGCCCGTCTCCATGATCCACGCGGGCGAGGTGACGGCGATCCGCACCGCCGCCGCCTCGGCCGCCGCCACCGATGCGCTGGCCCGGGCCGACGCGCATCGCCTCGCCATCCTCGGCTATGGCGAACAGGCGTGGCAGCATGCGGTAGCGATGCGCCATGTCCGCCCGATCTCGCACATCGCCATCTGGGGTCGCTCGCCCGAACGGGCAGCCGCCTTCGCGGCACGGGTGTCGGCAGAACTCGGTCTCCCCGCCACGGCCGCCCCCGATGTCGCCACCGCCGTCGCCGATGCCGATATCGTCTGCACCGTCACCGCCGCGTCGCAGCCGATCCTCTTTTCCGATCAGGTGCGCGATGGCACGCACCTCAACATCGTCGGCTCCAGCCGCGCCGGCCCGGTCGAAATCGACGGCGCCCTCGTCGCCCGCGCCCGGCTCTTCGCCGATCACCGCGAATCCGTCCTCCGGCAAGGCGCCGAAGTTATCAACGCGCTCGAATCCGGCCTGATTTCGGAAGATCATGTGCAGGAAATCGGCCAAGTTTACAGCGGCGCCCTCCATTCAGGCACCACAAAGCTGACGGCCAACCCCACCATCTACAAATCGCTCGGCTCGATCGTCCAGGATCTCGCCGCCGGCTGGCACCTCTATCGGCTGGCGCGGGAACGGGGTTTCGGCACCGCCATCCCCGCCTTCGGCTAGGCTTCCGCCCGGCCGGCGTAGAGCTTGACCCGCGTCGGGCGGACGATGATCCGTTCGCCCACCTGCGGCGCGCCTTCAACCGGCACGTCGATCTCGACCAGCCGGTCGAGCCCGTCCAGCTTGCCTTCCACCCGGATCGACCCGCTGTTCGGCCGGGTGAGCGTGACGGTAGCGGCAAGGCCAGCCTTGTCGTCGGCCACGATCTCCGCGTCATGCGGACGGAAGAACAAGCGCGCCGGTCCGTCGCCCGGCAGCGTCGTGCCCGCCGGCAGCGGCAGCGTGCGATCGAACAGCCGCGCCTCGCCGCCCGCAATCGTCACCGCGACCTGGTTGGATTCACCGACGAAATCGAACACGAAGGCGCTGGCCGGCTCGTCATAGATCTTCTGCGGCGTATCGATCTGTTCGATCACGCCATGATCCATCACCACCACGCGATCGGCGAGTTCCAGCGCCTCGTCCTGATCGTGCGTCACGAAGATCGAGGTCAGGCCGACGCTGTCATGCAGTTCCCGCAGCCAGCGCCGCAGATCCTTGCGCACGCGGGCGTCGAGCGCGCCGAACGGTTCGTCGAGCAGCAGCAGCCGCGGTTCGACCGCCAGCGCGCGGGCCAGCGCCACGCGTTGCCGCTGGCCGCCCGAAAGCTGCGCGGGATAACGCTTGCCGAGATGGCCGAGCTGCACGAGGTCCAGCAGTTCCTGCACCCGCGCCTGGATGACGGACTTGGCCGGCCGGTCGCGACGCTTGCGGACGGTGAGGCCGAAGGCGACATTGTCCGCCACCGTCATGTGACGGAACAGCGCATAATGCTGGAACACGAAGCCGACACCGCGATCCGCGACCTTCAGGTCGGTGATATCGTCACCATCATAATAGACGCGGCCCGTATCCGGGAATTCCAGCCCCGCGATGATCCGCAGCAGGGTCGTCTTGCCCGATCCCGATGGGCCAAGCAGCGCAAGGAATTCACCCGGTTCGATCTCGAGATTGATGTTCCCGAGCGCGGTGAACCCCCCGAAATTCTTGCTGATCGTGTCGAGCTTGATGCTCAATGCCCGGTCCCCTTGCCGTGATAGTCGTAGCGCCATTCCAGGAAGCTCTTCAGCACCAGCGTGACCAGGGCCAGCAGGGCGAGCAGCGACGCGACAGCAAAGGCAGCGACGAAATTATACTCGTTATAAAGAATCTCGACATGCAGCGGCATGGTGTTGGTTTCGCCCCGGATATGCCCCGAAACGACCGACACGGCGCCGAATTCACCCATGGCGCGGGCGTTGCACAGCAACACGCCATATAGCAGGCCCCAGCGGATATTGGGCAAGGTGGCGTGCCAGAAGGCCTGCCAGCCCGACGCGCCGAGCGACAATGCCGCTTCCTCGTCGTCGCGCCCCTGTTCGGCCATCAGCGGGATCAGTTCCCGCGCCACGAAGGGAAAGGTGACGAATACGGTGGCGAGCACGATGCCCGGCACCGCGAAGATGATCTGGACATCATGTTCGGCCAGCCACGGCCCCAGCCAGCCCTGTGCGCCGAACAACAGCACATAGATCAGACCCGATACGACCGGAGAGACCGAGAAAGGCAGGTCGATGAAGGTGATCAGGATGCTTTTGCCCGGAAAATCGAACTTGGTGATCGCCCACGCAGCCGCGACGCCAAAGGCGATGTTCAGCGGCACGCTGATCGCCGCGACGGTGAGGGTGAGCTTCATCGCCGCCAGCGCATCGGGTTCGAGCACGGCATCGGCATAAGCGCCGATCCCGCTGGCCAGCGCCTGCGCGAAGACCACCAGCAGCGGCATGACCAGAAACAGGCCGAGAAAGCCCAGCCCCAGCGTCATGATCGTCGCCCGCGCCAGGCGGGATTCGGAAGTGGCTCCGTTACGCATCAGTCGACCGTCCGCCTGCGGCTCCACGCCTGGAGCAGATTGATGAGCAGCAGCAGCGAGAAGGACGCGATAAGCATCACCGTCGCGATCGCGGTGGCGCCGGCATAATCATATTGTTCGAGCTGCGTGATGATCAGAAGCGGAGCGATTTCCGTTTCATAGGGCATGTTGCCGGCAATGAAGATGACCGACCCATATTCGCCCACGCCCCGCGCGAAGGCGAGCGCGAAGCCCGTGAGCAATGCGGGCAGGATCGCCGGCAGGATCACACGGCGGAAGGTCTGCGCGCGGGTGGCGCCCAGCGATGCCGATGCTTCCTCCACATCCTTGCCGATATCGGCGAGCACCGGTTCGACCGACCGGACCACGAACGGCAGCCCGATGAAGACCAGCGTGATGACGACGCCGAACTGGGTGAAGGCCACCTTGATGCCAAGCGGTTCAAGATACTGGCCGATCCAGCCATTATCCGCGTAAAGCGAGGTGAAGGCGATGCCGGCCACCGCCGTCGGCAGCGCAAAGGGCAGATCGACGAGCGCATTGACCACGCGCTTGCCGACGAAATCGTAACGCACCAGAATCCACGCGATCATCAAGCCAAAGACGGCATTGATGAAGGCCGCCCCCAGCGACGCGCCAAAGCTGAGGCGATAAGCGGCGATCGCGCGTTCCGACAGCGCGACGCTGGAGAAATGATCCCACCCCATCCCGGCCGTCTTGATGAACACGGCCGACAGCGGGATCAGCACGATCAGGCATAGCCAGGTGAGGCTGAGGCCGAAGGTGAGGCCGAAGCCCGGAATGATCGAGGGCGCGCGAAAGCATGGCCGACGCATGCGATGCCCGGGCGGAATATGCCCCGCTGTGGCGGTTGCCGTCATCCGCGCCTCAACGCCTGATCTTGGCGAAGATGGAATCGAATTTCGCGCCATCCGCGAAATAGGTGGCCTGCGCCGCCTTCCAGCCACCGAATTCCTGATCGATCGTGACCAGATTGAGCTTCGGGAAGGTGCCCGCATAGCGGGCCGCCACCTGCGGATCGCGCGGGCGATAGAAGTTGCGGGCGATCATGTCCTGCGCTTCGGGCGTGTAGAGATAATCCAGATAGGCCTTCGCGATTTCGCCGGTCTTGTGCTTCTTCACATTGGCATCGACGACGGCGACCGGCGGCTCAGCGAGGATCGAGATCGACGGCACGACCACTTCGAACTTGCCGGCGCCGATTTCCTTCGACGCCAGATAGGCTTCGTTTTCCCATGCGAGCAGCACATCGCCGATGTTGCGCTCCGCAAAGGTAGTGGTGGCGCCGCGCGCGCCCGAATCGAGCACCGGCACATTGGCGAGGAGCTTGGACACATAGGCTTCCGCCGCCGCATCCGATCCGCCCGCCTTGCGGCCATAAGCCCAGGCCGCCAGGAAGTTCCAGCGCGCGCCGCCGCTCGTCTTCGGGTTGGGCGTGATCACCTTCACGCCGGGCTTCACCAGATCGCCCCAATCCTTGATGCCCTTGGGATTGCCCTTGCGGACGAGGAACACGATGGTCGAGGTGTAGGGCGAGCTATTGTCCGGCAACCGCGTCTGCCAGGCGGCATCGAGCAGCCCCGGCTTCGCGGCGATCGCGTCGATATCATAAGCCAGCGCCAGCGTGACGACATCCGCCTCCAGCCCGTCGATCACCGAGCGGGATTGCTTGCCCGATCCGCCGTGGCTCATCTTGAAGGTCACGTCCTGGCCGTGTTCCGCCTTCCACTTGTTGGCGAAGCCGGCATTGACCTCCTTATAAAGCTCCCGCGTCGGATCGTAGGACACGTTGAGCAGGACGATCTTGCCGTCCTGATCCTTGCCCCCGCCCGAGCAGCCTGCCAGCGCGGCGGCGCCGAGGAGCATGGCGATCGTGAACACTCGTCTGCTGATGGGCATGATGGCCGCTCCCTCCGATGCGCCCTCATATCTCGATCGGCCGAGTAGAGAACAAAGCAATCTTTGCAAAACGCGAAGCTGCCTTTGCGGGGCACCCGAAGCTGCTGTTCCGGCATTCGCATTTCCTGCGCCGCCACCTACCGGAATCGACCGCACAATCCTACCTCGCGTCCGTTACATTTCTTGAACGAAGCGATCTCGCCCGTTCTCATAAGGGCAAAATCCGCCACGCCGGCCACCTGCGCGGTGCCCGATTTCGGGATGAATTTTTCCGGCATCGGAACCGCGGCGCATCGAAATCCATCCGCGCCTGCCCACCGATGCCGCCATCACGAAAATCGGGTCCTCACGCTGGATTCGATCCGGAGGATTCAATCCCGGTGTGACGTCGAGGTTCCCTTTACGGCCACGCGATCCGCGACGGATCGAACGCCCCGGCCGGACGTTGATAGCTTCAGCCGCCGCGGCCGCTGGCCTGGTCCTCTTCCCGCTTGGGCCGCATCAGATGCGGGAACCCTTCGGGGAGGCTTGCGATGAGCATTGCACCTAAATTGCGCGAATATCTCGACGCTCAACATGCCGATTATGATCTGGTGATCCACGCACCGACAAGTTCGGCCCGCCAGAGCGCCGCCGTGTCCCACATACCCGCCGAACAGATGGCCAAGGCCGTGCTGCTCGATACCTATGGGGATTATCTGCTGGCCGTGCTGCCGGCCGACCGGCGCATCCAGTTGGCCGACCTGCGCGCCGAACTGGGCCAGAAACCGAGGCTGGCGGGCGAGGAAGAAGTGGGGATGATCTTCGACGATTGCGCGGTCGGCGCGATCCCGGCGCTGGGATCGGGCTATGGCGTGATCACCATCGTCGACGATTGTCTGGAAAGCGAAGCCGAAGTCTATATCGAGGCCGGCGACCATGCATCGCTGGTCCACATGGATCAGGCGGAGTTCGCACGGCTGACCAGCACGGCCCGCCACGGGCGGTTCAGCGAACGCTGATCCGGCATGGGGTTGCGGGCGGATAGCGCCGCCCGCCCCCTGCCCAGACGATCTGGGCCCGTCAGCCCGGCTTGCGGAAACGGAAGACGAAGCGATCCGTCTTGCCGCGAACGGCGGGATCGAACACCTCCTTGGCGTGATCGTCCTGCCCGGTCATCAACAGATCGGATTCGCCCTCAAGCACGAAGCCCGCCCGCTGAAAATCGGCCTTCACCACGGCGGGATCGATCCGGTGAAGCTTATCGACCACCGCGCGGGTATCGCCCCCGGCGTCGGCGGCGTGATCGACGACGCCGACCACGCCCCCCGGTTTCATCGCTGCGTAAAGCCGCTTCAAAGCCTGGTCCGGATCGACGCGGGGATAGTGATACTTCTCACTTTCCCAATAGAAATCATGATATTCGAGGTGGATCAGCGCAAAATCGAAATCGGCCGGCTTGAACCGTAGATCAACGACGCTGCCCTTTTCCAGCCGGTCATTGGGATTGCGTGCAAGGAGCCGACCCCAGGCCGCGTCCAGCTTCGCGGTGTCGCCATCTTCCGGCGTCGCATTGACGAACGACACCACCGCGCCCTGCGGCCCGACCGCCTTGGCGAGCAATTCCGAATAATAGCCGCCGCCAGCCATCAGATCGAGCACACGCATACCGGGGCTCACGCCGAAATAGTTGAGCAGTTCAACGGGCTTGCGCCCGGCATCGGCCGCCAGCGCGGCCTCCGACCGGCCGGGTGCCTTCAGGATGTCGGCGGACACTTCGGCCTGAACGGGCACGGCCAGCGCCATCAACCCGGCGCCGAGCAACGGCAGAATGATCTTCATGGTCGATCCCTCCCCAAAAGGAATGGGCGGACGCTATCGCGCCCGCCCACCGGAAAACAGGATCGTTGGTCGACGCGTCACGTCGCCGATCGAAAGCCCGGCGTCAGCGCGCCACTTTCGCCGTGCGATCGAAACGCTGGCGGAAATCGCCAAGATCGATGACGAAATCATCGGCCGCCATGAACTGATCGTCGGTCATCTTCGGCTGTTCGTGCGGGCGATACCATTTGGCGTAGTCCGGCGTGTCGCCGCTCAGCTTCTTATAATGGGTCGAGAAGGTCTTGACGTGGATCGCCGGCTTTTCCGCGCCAAGGTCGAAACGCATCAGCCGCAGCCAGCCATCACCGATGCCGGTCGGCCCCCAGCCGGGAATGGGCTTCACCCCGGCGTCGAGCGCCGATTGACCGCGATCCTGATAGTCGGCCAGCACCTGATAGACATTGTGGCCGAACTTGTTGCGATCAACCCGCATCGCCTGACCATGCTGGTGGCCGCACAGGACGAGGAAGATCTGGTCGTGCTGGCTGATGAACTTCTGCCAGACCATCTCGGGATTATTGTCTTCGGGGTCCACGGCATGCGCGTCGATCAGCGGGTTCGCCTCGCGACGGCCGTTCTGGTCCATATAATCGTGCGTCGACACGATCGTCGGCAGGCCGGGATATTGCGCGACCACCTTCGCCGCCCATTCCAGCGAGCTGTTGGGCGCATCGAACTGCAGGCCGATATGCAGGAAGCGATAGCCGCCGGCTTCGAAGATCTGCGCGCTATCGGCCCCGCCATCATTGCTGGCGACATACCAGGGCTTGCCCTTGAAGAAGGGCGTCTCGGCACCGAACACCGACTTGAAGTTGGAAAGGCCGCCCGGATGGAGCATGCCGATCGTCGTCAGATCCTTGGGGTTGATCTTGGCGGCCGGCGGATGGTTGGCGTCCGTCCACATCGCGTCATAGTCGTGATTGCCCGGCACGACCGAGAAGGGCACCTTGCCCGCGATGATCTCGAAGCCCTTTTTCGCGGCCGGCATCTCGATCGCATGCACCTTGGGCGTCGGCGCGAAATGGGCGCCGAAGATCGGGTTGGGAACGGATTTGAAGCCGCGCGCCTCATGCCCCGGATCCATCGCCAGCGTCTGATGCTGCCACACATCGCCAAGCGAGGTTACGAAGGCGATGTCGCCACCCGCACTTTCAAGATTGTCCGCCACATATTGCATCTGCGCGAAGAACATCTCGTTCGCGTCGAAGGGAAAGCCCTCGGCCTTCTGATGGGTGTAATCCATGTAATTCTGGGTGTCCGGCAGCACCGCGATGGTGAAGCTGGTATCGGGCTGCGCTTCGCGCGCGAGCGCCGGCACCGCCGCAAGGGCCATCGCCGAGGCGAGCAAGGCGCGCCGGGTGAATTGGGTGATGAACGCCATCCTGTCTTTCCCTTTCGTCACATTATCGACCGCCCTGCCCCATTGTTTGCGGGCAGGACGGCCCCCTCTCAAAACTTGAACTTGAATTCGGCGCTGAACATGCGCGGCTGGCCGGCGATGAAGCTCGGAATGCCGAAATTGTCGCCCGTATTGCCCGCGTCGATCACATAATCCTGGTTGAGCGCGTTCTTGAGCGCGACCTCCACACCCCAGCGTTCATCCTCGCTCCGCAGGCCGAGGCGCAGGTTCAGCAGGCCATAAGCGTTCTGATATTCGTCGACGGCGAAATCGGCGGGCTGAAGCCCGCTCCTGTCATTGTCGTCATCGAAGAAGAACTTGGACTGCCAGCTATAGGCCGGATTGAAATAGAGCTCGGTCGCGCCGATCGGTGCGGTGAAGAAGGCACCGACCGAGAAGGTGTGATCCGGCGCGTTACGGAAGCGGTTGCCGTCATAATCACCGCTGGTCAGCCGGGCATGGTTGTAGCTGTAATTGGCGAACAGCGTTGCCCAGCTTGCCGGTTTCGCCTGCACTTGCCCTTCGAAGCCATAGGCTTCGGCCTCACCGGCATTCACCGTCGTCAGCGTCCCGTCGATCGTCTTCACCGTCTGGAAGTTGCTGTAATCATAATAATAGACCGAGCCGTCGAAGGTGAGTTTGCCGGCCAGCGCGCTGCCCTTCAGCCCCAGTTCGTAGGAATTGACGATTTCCGCCGGCGCGGTCGAGGCGCTGGCGGTCGACGAGATGTTGAGCGCGGGTGAACGACGGCCACGGCTGTAGGTGAAATAGCTGTTCACCGTATCGCCCAGCTTATATTCGGCGGCCGCGCGCCAGCTGAAGCCGCTGAACGTGCCATCGGTGCGGAGCGTCGCGCCATTCGCGGTCGGCTGGAAGAAGATGCCGCCGCCGGTGAGGCGGCTGGCGCCGTTGGGCAGCGTGCCGACGACAGTCGCTTCCTTCTTGTCGTGGGTCCAGCGCAGCCCGCCGGTCAAGGACAGGCGATCGGTGACGTCGAAGGTGCCGTCGCCATAAAGATCGACGGTCCTGGCGCTTTGGGCGAAGGTGGAATCGTCGATATGCGCCGGCTTGAGGAAGCCCCCGGCAGGCCCGAGCGCGGCAAGGATCTCCGCCTCCGTCATCCCCATCGGCGCGGCGCGGAGCAGGCCGCCGGTGAACAGCAGCGCGGTCGCGCGTTCGTCGAACTGGAAGATGTAGCGATCGCTGTTCGACAGATCGACATAGGACGCGCCGAATATGCCGTGGAAGGCGCCGTCATTGTCATAGCTCAGGCGCACTTCCTGCGTGGTCTGATCCCCCCAGGTTTCGCCGACGCCGGCGATGATGTTCATCCATGTGCCATCGGGATCGAAGGATTCCACATTGCGATATTTGCGGTATCCGGTGATCGAGTTGAGCGTGAAGGCGTCGTTCAGTTCCCAGCTACCAAGCAGCGTCACATCGTCGATCGTACGATCGATATAGAGCCGATTGCCGGCCAGTCCGCCGAAGGAGCCAAGCACGACGCCGCTGCCCGGTTCGAGATCGCCGACGACAGCGCCGGTCTTGGGATCGCGCGGCAGGAACATGTTGGACTTGAAGCCCGTGCCGCCGTTCGGCGTATTTTCCTCGCGATTATAGATCAGGTCGAAGCGCAGGTTGGATGCCGGGCTGAAGCGAACGGCCGCGCGATAAGCGAGCGTATCCATCGCATTGAAATCGGCTCCGCCCGCCAGGTTTTCGATATAGCCGTCGCGCTTGCGCTGGCGCACGGCGACGCGCACGGCCAGCACGTCATCCACCAGCGGCGCATTGGCGACGCCTTCGACCAGCCAATAGCCATAATCGCCGATGCCGAGCGTGCCCTGCAGCTCGAAATCATTGCCGGCCTTCTTCTGGATGATGTTGACGCCGCCGATCAGCGCGCCGCGGCCGAACAGCGTGGATTGCGGCCCCTTGGCGATCTCGATCCGTTCCTCGTCATAAAGCTCGAAGCTGGACGCAACGGCGGCCGAGGTGGAGACGCCGTCGAGATAGATCGACACGCGCTGTTCGCCGATACCGTCCGACGTGATGCCCCGGATCACGAAGCCCGGCGCGCCGACGCTCTGTTCGCGCACTTCGAAACCGGGGGTGTAAAGGCTGACATCCTCCAACGTGTCGGCGCCGATATTGTCGAGCGTGCGAGCATCGAAGGCCGAAAGGCTGAGCGGCACATCGAGGATCGATTGCGCCCGTTTCTGTGCCGTGACGACGATCACCTCCCCCGGTGCCTCGGCAGCTGCGGCTGCCGCTGCCGCAGGGTCCGCCAGCGCGGGCGTGGCCAGCATCGAGGTGGAGAGGGCAAGAACAAGCGGAGAGATCCGATTTCCAGACAGCGTCACGAAAAACCCTTTCACAAAAGCGTCATAGTTTCAATACAACGATGTATCGTTTTTATTTTCGATGCGGGGCTGTATTGGAAGCCGGAGACAGTTCCGTGAAACGGCCAAGTCGTTTAGGAGACAGCGATGCAGGAGAACGGCACCGAGCCGGCGACGCGCGGTCGCCCGTTAAGCAGCGAGCTGGATGAAGCGATATTGGAAGCGGCCTGCACGGTGCTTGCGCGGCAGGGCTATCGCGGCTTTTCGTTCGACGCGGTGGCGCGCACCGCCGGCACGACCCGACCGGCGATCTACCGGCGATGGACCAATCGCGACGAACTGCTGCTGGCGACGCTCGATCACGCGATGCGGATCGAAGGCGCGCCGGCCGACATCCACCTCACCTTCGCCGCGCTGCCGGACGCCGATCTGCTGGCCGCGTTCGAGGAAATGGCGCTGACCTTCGCCCGGATCGTGAGCGAGCCCCGGGCCAGCGCGGTCAGCATCTCCGTCTCGGCCGCGATGTATGAGGATGATGCGCTGCGCGCGCTGGCGCAATCGCACCATTATGATCGGCGCCGGCCGCTGGAGGACATGATGCACCTGCTGTGCGATCGGGGGCTGCTGCGCCGCGATATTCCCGTGGCGGACCTGATCCACGCGCTTGTCGGTGCCGTGCATTATCGATCGAGCATGATGCTGGAAGCGATCAACGACGCCTATGTCGTCAATGTCGTCCGCCTGATGACGCGGCCTGCCCGCGACTGAGACGATCGGCGCCGGGAAACAGGTAAGTGCTCACCTGTTGTTTGCGACGCGGCCGAAATGTAATGCGGCCCGGTGACCAGCAACAGTGGGAGTAGGATAGTGGGCAACAGCAGAATTAGCGCGACGTTGGGGGCGATCGTCGCCAGCACCATTCTGGCCGCCTGCGCCCATTCGGCGCCTGCGGAAAACCAGCCGGCGCCGGCCATGGCGGCGAATCCGGGCACGGTCGACAAGATGAAGCTGCCGCCGGGCTATCTGCCGCGCACCGCCATGCCCGACAGCCTGGCCTTGCTGCCCCCGCCGCCCGCACCGGATTCGGCTGCAATGAAGCGCGACGAAGAAGCGCGCGACGCGGCGGTGAAATTGCGCGGCACGGCCCGCTACACGCAGGCCGCCACCGACGCGGTGATCGGCTTCCCCCAGATCCCCAATGATTTTTCCTGTGCGATGGGCATCGCCATCACGCCGGATACGACGCCCAAGCTCTATGCCATGATGGCCAAGATGACGATCGACGTCGGCCTTTCGACCTATGGCGCCAAGAACAAATATATGCGGGTGCGCCCCTTCGTCGCCCATAATGGCGCGACCTGCTACGCCAAGGACGAACAGTTGCTCCGCAAGGATGGTTCCTATCCGTCGGGCCACAGCGCGCTCGGCTGGGGATGGGCGCTGGTGCTGGGCGAGGTCAACCCGGAGCGCGCCAACGCCATCTACCAGCGCGGCCGCGAATTCGGCCAAAGCCGCCTGATCTGCGACGCGCACTGGCAGAGCGACATCGATGCCGGCCGCGTGATCGGATCGGCGGCGGTTTCGCGCCTGCATGCCGACCCGGCCTTCCTTGCCGATCTGCAGGCCGCCAAGGCCGAGGTGGAAGCCGCCAAGGCCAAGGGCAGCACCCCCACCGTCGACTGCGCGGCGGAGGCTGCGGCGCTCGCAACCGTGGCGCAATAAGCCGCGCGATCATCAAGCCGGCATCGTCCTGAATGGAGACGATGCCGGCCGTGCGCCCGGTGCGACACCACCGCCCGCACCATCTTTGACGCCCAGAACGGCGCCATTCGTTCCGCCCGTCAAAAATGAAATCAGCCCCGCTCAAGGGCTTGTCCGGGCACTGTGTCTGGGCCGCACCAGCCGGCGGCAATCTCGCTTCCGCCCCGCTTTTGGCGCGGACAGTTTTCCGCGCTTCGATTAGCATCGCCCCACCGATCAAGGCCGGCCGACAACCGCATCGGCGCCCGAAAAGGTCTCGGCGTGTAAGTGGCGCGCGTATCCGGACAACGCAGGCGACCAGACCTGCGCGACCACCGGAAAACTCATGGGAGCAGCAATAACCAACGACCTTGTGGGGAGGATTCATGACATCCTATCAAAAGGGTATGGCGCGCCTTCTGGCGTCGGCCTCGCTTGCCGCCATCGCAACCCCCGTCGTCGCCCAGGAACAGGCGACATCACCCGCCCTGGAAGACATCGTCGTCACCGCGCAGAAACGCGAAGAACGCCTGCAGGATACGCCGCTGGCCGTGACCGCGCTGAGCGAAGCGACGATCGAGGCGCGCGACATCACCGATGCCAGCGATCTTTCCGCCGTGGCGCCAAACCTGATCGCGACGATCACGCCTTCGTCCACCGCCAATGTGGCGCTTTTCATTCGCGGCATCGGCACCGCGGAACCGATCCTGACGATCGACGCACCGGTCAGCCTTTATGTCGACGGCGTCGTGCTCGGCCGTTCGACGGGGGCCGTGTTCGATCTGGTCGAGTTGGAGCGGATCGAGGTGCTGCGCGGGCCGCAGGGCACGCTTTACGGCCGCAACACGACCGGCGGCGCGGTGAACCTGATCGCCAAGAAGCCCGCCGACGAATTCGGCGCGAAAGGCACGATCAGTTACGGCAATCTCGATTACAAGCAGGCGCGCGTGACGCTGGATACCGGGCAATGGGGCGATACCGGGCTGCGATCCAAGCTGTCCTATCTCCACAAGGAACGGGACGGCTATTTCAACGATCTCAACCAGCCCGACGGGAATGATCCGGGCGCCTATAATCTCGACGCCTTCACCATCGCCATCAGCTATGATCATGGCGGCCCGTTCCGCGCCAATTACACCTTCGACTTCAACGATCGCCATAGCTGGGCGGTGCCGTTCCAGGTGGTCGCGATGCGGCCGGATATCTTCGCCTATCTGAACGTATCGCCGCAGCTGGGCGGCAACGCGCCGGTGGTGGCCCGCGAACGGCTGGATGCGCTGCGGCTGGACATGGGGCCGATCCACGACAAGGTGCAGGGCCACGGATTGTCGATGGAACTCGATCTCGGCGACAATCTGATGCTGAAATCGCTGACCGGGCGCCGCATGTGGGACAACCGGCAGACCAATGGCGATCTGGACGGCAATTCCGGCCTTGTCGGCTTCGTCGTCAGCCCCGCCATCCTCGCCCCGCCCAACCCGTTCATCCCGCTGGGCGTGCGGACGGTGAACCTGTTTTCCGCCAGCAACACGCGGCATCAGGATCAATGGTCGCAGGAATTCAACCTCGTCGGCAATTTCGACAGCCTCGATTTCGTGTTCGGCGCCTTCTATTTCGACGAGGATTCGAGCGAGAATAATCCGCAATTCCTGACGATCGTGCAGCCGCTGGCCAACCCGATCCCGCTGGGGCCGGGCATTTCGACGCCCGGCTTTGGCATCAACATCGCCACTGGCCCGAAATATCAGCATGAATCGACATCGAAGGCCTTGTTCGGCCAGGCGACATGGCACGCGACCGACAAGCTGAGCATCACCGGCGGCCTGCGCTACACCTGGGACAAGAAGCATCTCGATCAGGAAACGACGTTCCGGCGCGATCTGACGCGCAAGTTCAACGAGCCGACATGGTCGGCCAGCGTCGATTATGAATGGAACGACGACATCATGACCTATGCGCGGGTCGCCACCGGCTATCTGGCCGGCGGCTTCAACGCGCGATCGGCCAATGCCGGCTTCGATCCGGAAAAGATCACATCCTACGAAGCGGGCGTGAAATCCGAGCTGTTCGATCGGCGGCTGCGGCTGAACCTCGCGGCCTTCTACGCCAAATATAAGGATATCCAGGTGCAGCAGTTCGTCGCCGGATCCGGCGGCGCGACGAGCATCACGGTCAACGCCGGCAAGGCGACTTATCAGGGTATCGAGGCGGAAGCGATGGCAGTGCCGATCGACGGCCTGACCTTCAACGCCACCATCGGCTATGTCGATCGCGACTATCAGGAGTTCCTGGTCCTCGATCCCGCGACCAACACGATCGTCGACGAGGCCGACAATGCCAAGTTCGGCTATTCGCCGGCGACGACGATCAATCTGGGCGGCCAATATGAATTGCCGCCGTTCGACTTCGGCACCTTCACCGCGCGGCTGGACTACACCTATCGCGGCAAGGTCTATTACCATCCACTGACGCGTTTCGCGCCGTTCAACGACGTAATCTCCGACGATTCCGTCGGCCTGCTGGACGGGCGACTAACCCTTTCCGACATCGCCATCGGCGGCAGCAAGGCCGCGCTCTCCGTCTGGGGCAAGAACCTGACCAACGCCAATTACCAGAATGCCGGCATCGATTTCGGCAGCCTCGGCTTTGCCGGGGTCGCCTGGGCCGAAAAGCGCACCTACGGCATGGACCTCAAGTTCGAGTTCTGATCGCTTGCCCCTGCTCCGGCCGCTCATGTCGGGCGGCCGGAGCCCCCTTCCCCCCGATCACCGCAACCATTTGCGGTGCCGCCATGCCGGCTTATGGTGCCATGCGAGCCTCCCTGGAGTTTCGCGATGCCCGATCTATCTACCTTTCCCATCACCCGCCGCTGGCCGGCCCGGCACCCGGACCGCATTCAGCTTTATTCGCTGCCGACACCCAATGGCGTGAAGGTGTCGATCATGCTGGAAGAGATCGGCCTGCCCTATGAAGCGCACCTGATCGACATCGGCGCCAACGAAAGCTGGACGCCCGAATATCTGGCGCTGAACCCCAACGGCAAGATCCCGGCGATCATCGATCCGCACGGCCCGAACGACCAGCCGATGGCGCTGTTCGAATCCGGCGCCATCCTGCTCTATCTCGCGGAAAAGAGCGGCAAGCTGCTGCCCACGGACCCGGCCCGCCGCTACGAAACGATCCAGTGGCTGTTCTTCCAGATGGCCGCGATCGGCCCGATGTTCGGGCAGGTCGGTTATTTCCACAAATTCGCGGGACGGGAGATTGCCGACAAGCGACCGCTGGAACGCTATCGCGACGAAGCCAAACGGCTGCTCGGCGTGCTCGAAGGGCGGCTTGAAGGGCGCCAGTGGATCATGGGTGATGACTATACGATCGCCGATGTCGCCACGATCGGCTGGGTGCGCAATCTGATCGGCTTTTACGAGGCGGCCGAACTGGTTGACTATGGCCGGTTACGCGCGGTGCCCGCCTGGCTGGAACGCGGCCTCGCCCGGCCTGCCGTCCAGCGCGGGCTGACCATTCCGGGCCGGGATTCATAAGCTCCAGGCCCATCAATTGCTATCGATTTGCATTTGCCCAATTGGCCCGCAGCTGATAGTTGCGAATTGATCGCAACAGTAGCGTGGCGGACCGAGGGTGATGACGGGGCGGGCAGTACGAACGCATATGGTGGCGCGGTGCGCGACGGCGTTGGTGGGCGGATATGCCGCCGCTGCCGGGATCGCGAGCCTGATCGCGCGCCTGCTTCCCGTGCCCCGCGTTGAGGCGACGGCGTGGGGCATGATCCTGTCCTTCCTCATCTACGCCTGTTTCGGCCTGTGGGCGTTCCACCAGCCCCGACTGAGTGTGGTCGCCGCCGTGATCTGGGGATCGGCCGCGCTTTCAATTGCGGCGCTGTTCCTGCTGGGCGTGCGGGCATGAAGGGCAATGGCGTGCGCCAATCCATGGCATGGATCCATGGCTGGCTGGGCCTGATCGCCGGGTGGATCCTGTTCGCCATGTTCCTGACCGGCACGGCCAGCTATTTCCGGCCGGAAATCACGCGCTGGATGCAGCCGGAACTGGCCGCGACGCCGGTATCGCCCGATCGCGCTGCGCAATCGGCCGTCGATCATCTTCAGGCCATATCGCCCGACGACGAGCTATGGTCCCTCTTCCTGCCGGACGATCGCACCCATGCGACGCGCATCTTCAGCCGGGCGCGCGCCAATCCCGATCCGGATGCACCGCCCCCGCCCCGCCGCCCGGAACTGCGGCTGGACCCTGCGACCGGCCAGCCGTTGACGGCACGCGAGACCAAGGGTGGCGAGCATTTCTATCGCTTCCATTTCCAGCTTCAGATTCCGCATCCCTGGGGCCGGTGGCTTGCGGGCCTGTGTGCGATCTTCATGCTGGGGGCGATCATTTCCGGCGTGATCACCCACAAGCGCATCTTCGTCGATTTCTTCATGCTGCGCTGGAACAAGGGGCAACGCAGTTGGCTCGACGCGCATAATGTGTCGGCGGTGCTGGCGCTGCCCTTCCACGCGATGATCACCTATACCGGGCTGATCACGCTGGTGCTGATGTATATGCCCTGGCCGATCACCGCCAATTATGCCGAGCCCGCGGCGTTCCACGCCGAGGCATTTGGCGAGGATCCCGAGGTCGAACCGTCGGGCCGCCACGTCCCGCTGGTGCCGATCGCGCCGCTCGTCAGGGCGGCGTCGGCCGAATGGCAGGGCGGCCGGGCATCGCGCGTCTTCATCCACAATCCCAACGACGCCACGGCCACCGTCACGATCGTCCGCCATGGCGCCGATACGCTGAACGCGCGCAGCGCATCGATCACCTATTCGGGCGCGGATGGCCGCCGGCTTTCGGCATCCCCCGCGCAGGGTGCCGGCCTTGCCACAGCCGGCGTGATGCTGGGCCTGCACGTCGGCTGGTTCGCCGGGCCGGCCTTGCGCTGGACCTATTTTCTGCTGGGGCTGACCGGCACGACGATGGTGGGCACCGGGCTGCTGTTGTGGACGGCCAAGCGACGCAAGGGCGCCACGCCATTTTTCGGCTTCCGTCTGGTGGAACGGCTCAACATCGGCGCGATCGCCTGCCTGCCCGCCGGCATGGCCGCCTTCCTGCTCGCCAATCGCCTGATCCCGGCCAACATGGCGGGGCGGGCCGACATGGAAGTGGCGGCGATGTTCTGGACGTGGTTCGGCCTCGCCGCGCTTTCGTTGCTGCGCCCCGCCCGCCGCGCATGGACGCAATGCCTGACGATCGCCGCCGTCGCATTCGCCGCCGTCCCGCTGGTCAATGCCCTCACCACCGATCGCGGTCTGCCCGAAAGCCTCGTCACCGGCGACGGCCTGTTCATCGGCTTCGATCTGGCGATGATCGCGATCGCCACCCTGCTCGGCTTCGGCGCGTGGCGCGCATCGCGGGTTCCGGCCGTCATCACGCGCAAGCGAACGGCACGCCCGCCCGTCCTCTCGCCAGCGCCGGAGATGGCCGATGCCGCTTGAAGCCGGATTGTTCGCTTATGCGGCGATGGCCAATCTTGCGCTGGCCAATCCGCGCCACCGCAAGGCCCCGCTGCCGCCGGTGACATTCGACACGCGGGGCGCGCGGGCCATGGGCATCGCGCTGCTGGCCATATCGATCCTTTTCGCCTTCACCCGCTTCGGCGCCTATCAGGGCGCGGTGGCGTGGATCGGCATGACGAGCATCGCGGGCGTCGCACTGGTGCTGCTAATGTCGCGCTGGCCACGGCTGGCCCTCGGCCTCTGGCTACCGGCAACGGCCATCGCGGCCTTGTGCCTGATCGGCTGAGGTTCAGGCCCGCGCCACCCTGTCGCTCAACACCCGGAAGATGCGCGGATCGCCGCATTGGGCAACATTCATCCGCAGGAAGCGGCCGGCCGACTGCGTAAGGCTGAAGACGTTGCCGGGCGCCAGCAGCACCCCATCCGCCAGCGCCGCGCGCGCCAGTTCGGCGGCATCGACACCATCGGGCAGGCTGCACCACAGGAACATGCCGGCGCGCGGCTCGATCCAGCGCGATATGCCGATTTCGTCCAGATGTTGCGCCGTCCGCAGCCGTGCCCGCGCCAGCCGTTCGCGCAAGGCCGCGACATGCTTGCGATAGCTGCCGTCCTGCAAGGTCCGCACGACGAGTTCGGCCGAGAGACGCGGCGCGCCGAAGGACGTCGCGATCCTGAGATCGACCAGCCGTTCCATCCAGTCGTGGCGGATGGCGACATAGCCGCAGCGCACCGATGCCGATAGCGCCTTGGAGAAGCTGCCGATCTGGATCACCCGATCAAGCCCGTCGAGCGCGCCGAGCCGTGGCGCCGGATCCTCCTCGAAATCGGCGAAGATGTCGTCCTCGATGATCGTCAGGTCATGCGCTTCGGCAAGCTTCAGCAGCCGATGCGCCGTGGCGTGCGACAGGGTGGCGCCCGTCGGGTTGTGAATGCCCGAATTGGTGACGTAGAGCCGGGGGCGATGCGCCTCCAGCGCCGCCGCAAAGGCGTCCATGTCCGGGCCGTTGGGCGTGAAGGGTATGCCGATGATCCGCGCGCGATGGGCGCGCAGCAGGGCGTGGAAATTGAAGTAGCAGGGATCATCGACCAGCACGACATCGTCGGGCTCGATCAGCATCCGGCACAGCAGATCGATCGCCTGCGTGCCGGATTCGGTGATCAATATCTGATCAGGCGAGGCTTCGATGCCGCGTTCCGCCATGCGCCGCGCCAGCAACTGGCGGAGCGCCGGCAGCCCGAGCGGGGTTCCATAATCGACCAGCGCATTGCCATTGGCGCGCGCCAGCGTGCGCAGCGAGCGCCGCAGCCCGTCCTCCGGCAGCCAGCTTGGCGGCAGCCAGCCGCATCCCGGCTTGAGCACATCGTCACCGGCTTCCAGCGACTGGCGCGACACCCAGAAAGGATCGATCGCGCGATCGAGCCGGGGACCGACATCGGCCACCGAAAGCGGCGGCGTGTGGCCGGCGACATAAAAGCCCGATCCCCGCCGCGACTGGATCACCCCTTCGGCGACAAGTCGGTCATAGACTTCCACGGCGGTCGACTTGGATACCCCGCCGGATTCCGCCAAGGCGCGGATCGACGGCAACTTGGCCCCCGGCACAAGCCCTCGCGACGCGATTCGCTGGCGCATTTCACCCGCCAGCCGATCGACCAGCGACCCGCCGGCCCGATCGCGATCCGCCATCCTTATTGCTCCATAGACCAGTACAGTTCAGGCAAACTGTACCGAATTGTCTCTCGCAAAACCATCCACCCAGCGCCAAGCGGGTACGAGATTTTCGTGGATGGAATGATGGACAGCAAGACAAGCGGCTGGATCAACGGCCTGACGGGCGTGCTGATATTCGGTGGATCCCTGCCGGCGACCCGCGTCGCGATCGCCGATTTCGACCCGGTTTACCTGACCGCCGCACGCGCCGCGATCGCCGGCATCCTCGCCCTCGCCATGCTGCGCGTGCTGCGCCAGCCGCTGCCCCGGCGTTCGGACATCGGCCCGCTGATGATCGTGGCGATCGGCGTGGTCGTCGGCTTTCCATTGCTGTCGGCGCTTGCCCTTGAACGGATGAGCACCGCGCACTCGATCGTCTTTACCGGCCTGCTGCCGCTCGCCACCGCATCCTTCGCGGTCTTGCGCGGTGGCGAACGGCCCAGTGCGCTCTTCTGGCTGTTCGCCACGCTCGGCAGCCTGATCGTCGGCATATTCGCGCTCAGCGGCGGCGCCGGCCTGCCCGGCGCGGGCGATCTGCTGATGTTCGGCGCCATCCTGATCTGCGGCCTCGGCTATGCCGAAGGCGCCGTGCTGTCGCGCCGGCTGGGCGGGTGGCAGGTGATCTGCTGGGCGCTGGTGCTATCCCTGCCCGTGATGATCGCGCTGCTGGCCGCTCTGCCGTCGCCATCCTGGGCGGCCGTCAGCGCCCCTGCCTGGGCGGGGCTCGCTTATGTCGCCCTGTTCAGCATGCTGATCGGCTTCTTTTTCTGGTATCGCGGGCTCGCACTCGGCGGCATCGCCAGCGTCGGCCAGTTGCAGCTCTTCCAGCCGCTGATCGGGCTGGCCGCCGCCGCCGCCGTGCTGCGCGAGCCCATAGGAGCGTCGATCATCGCCGTCACCGTCGCCATCGCCATCTGCGTGGCCAGCGCCCGCCATTTCGCCAACAGGAGACCCGTTCATGCCCTACCCGTTTCAGCTGATTGACGTTTTCGGCGAAGGGCCGTTCACCGGCAATCCCGTCGCGGTGGTCACCGACGCGGACGAGGTGCTCGATACCGCGACGATGCAGCGGATCACGCAGTGGCTCAACCTGTCCGAAACGACCTTCCTGCTGCCGCCCACCGATATGGATGCCGATTATCGCGTGCGCATCTTCACGCTGGAGCGCGAACTGCCCTTTGCCGGCCATCCGACGCTGGGCACGGCCCATGCGTGGCTTGCCGCCGGCGGCAAGCCCAAGCAGGCGGACCGGATCGTGCAGGAATGCGGCGCCGGCCTCGTCGCGCTGCGCCGCGATGCCGCTGGCCTTGCCTTCGCGGCCCCGCCGCTGCTGCGCGACGGCCCGGTGGCGCCGGACCTTCTTGCCGAAACGGCAGAGATCCTGGGCATCCGCGCCGATCAGATCGTCGATGCATCCTGGGCTGACAACGGCCCCGGCTGGATCGCCATCATGCTGGAATCGGCGGACGCGGTTCTCGCGCTCGAACCGGCGCGGCATTTTCCGCGACGGGTGGAAATCGGCGTGGTCGGCCCGCATCCCGCCGGCCATCCGATCGCCTGGGAATTGCGGGCCTTCTTCAGCGACCAGCATGGCGGGCTGATCGAAGATCCGGTCACCGGCAGCCTCAATGCCTCGGTCGCGCAATGGCTGTTCGCCAGCGGCCGCGCCACCGATCGCTATCTGGCGGCGCAGGGCACGCGGCTCGGCCGTAGCGGGCGCATCCGGGTGGAGCGCGGCGACGGCCCGCTGATCTGGATCGGCGGACACACCGAAACGCTGTTCCAGGGCGAAAGCGGCTTCTGATCGCAGGGCCGGCGGACGGCCCGGAGCGGTTGCGAGTCAGCGGATCATCCCATCCGCTCAAGAATCGCTCTAGCCGGCCGTCCGCTGGTAGGTTTCGACGTCGAGCTCCTTTTCCCAGCGCGCGACGGTGGTTGCGATGGCAAGATCGGCGGTGACGTTCGGCACGGTGCGCATCATATCGAGAATGCGGTCGAACGGCAGGATGAAGCCGACGACGATCGCCGTCTGTTCCGGGCCGATGCCGATGGCGGCAAACACGGCCGCCAGCACGAAGAGCGATCCCGAAGGCACCGGCGCCACGCCCATCGCGACGATCGTGGTGGTCGCCGCGATCACCAGATAATCGGCCAGATCGAGCGGGACGCCGAACGCCTGCGCGGCGAACAGGCTGAGCATCGCGACATACATGGCCGCGCCATCCATGCCGATCGTGGCCCCCAAAGGCAGGACGGTGGACGCGACCGGATGCGACACGCCGAGATTATTTTCGGCAACCCGGATCGCCACCGGCAGCGTCGCCGAGCTGGACGAGGTGGAAAAGCCCACCATGATCGCGTCGGCAATCCCGCGGAAGAAGGGCGCCACCGGCAACCATGCCAGCAGCCGCACGACGCCGCCATGGACAATGAAGGTCTGGAACATGGCGCCCGCCAGCACGCACAGCGCCAGTTTCAGGATGCTGACGAAGGTTTCCGGGCCATTGGCGCCCACCACGACGGCGATCAGCGCGAACACGCCGAACGGCGCGACCTCCATCACGAAGCCGACGATCTTGAGCATCACCTGCGATCCGCCGGCGAGCAGGCGACGAACCGGATCGGCCACCTCCCCCGCGGCGACCACGCCGGCGCCGATCAGCAAGGCGAAGAAGATCACCGCCAGCGTATCGCCGTTCGCCATGGCCTGAAACGGGTTCATCGGCACGATGTCCATGAACATCTGCCCGGTATCCTTGGGCGCGGCCACCGCGCGTGGAACGGCGTTCTGGAAATCAGCGCCAGCACCCGGCTGGATCAGCGTGGCGGCCACCAGCCCCACCGTCACCGCCAATATGGTGGTGAAGACATACATGCCGATCGTCTTGATGCCGATGCTGCCCAGCCGCCTGGGATCGGCAAGTTCGGCGACGCCCGACGCGATGGTGAGGAAGACCAGCGGCACCACCAGCATGCGGATCAACCGCACGAAGATATCGCCGATCCACTTGATCTGGCCGGCGCCCTCCCCCCATGCGAGGCCCGCGATCGTCCCCAGCACCAGCGCAAACAGGATCCGTTTCCACAACGCGATGCCGAACCATGCGGAAAGGCCACGGCGAAACAGCCCTGCCCGCCTTTCGGCATCAGGCTGATCGATGATCGTTCCGGTCACAGGCGCCCCCTTGAAGCTGCCGCGCGCCGGCGCATCCGCCGGTTGCCGCGCCAGCATACAGGCCGGCCCGCCAATCCCAAACGCCGCTTGCCGTCAGCGTGCGACAGCGCTCAGGCGAATGATGGGGTCCGATCCGGCGGGCGGGATAATCTGGACATTGCCTGCCTCGGCCGCGCGACGCCGATATTCGGCCGCCATCGCCTGATGCATCTTGCGTGCGGGGCCATCATCCGTCGCCGCAGCCAGTTGCTCATGCATTTCCGCGCGTTCCAGAAGTTCCGTCGGGTCCTTGGTCGTGAGCATGGAGGCCAACTCCTGCCGTCTCGCCCGATCCGCGCGTTCCGGCCGGATCGTCACATGTCCACCCCCCGAGGGCTCAACCGGTTGCGCCAAACGACCGAAATCGGCCTGTTGGCAGGGGGCAGACCATGCCTCCCGCATCGGCATGGCGCGCTCCAAATCCGTAACCATTCCATAGCGCGGACCGCGCCGAAAAGGAACCCGCCGCGCCGCGCCGAAGGGCGGTAGCGTGGGTTATTCAAGGCCAGCGGCGAACGGCTGGGCGCGGTGCTGCTTCAGTTCCTTGCCCGTCTCCCGATCCTTCTCCGTCAGGCAGACTTCATATCCCCAGAGGTTGGCCAGATGCTGCAACACCCGTTCCGCGTCGGCCGCAGCCAGCAGCACGCCGTCATTCACGTCATGTTCCAGCATCAGCCGACGATCGCCGGCAAGATCGACATCGACGATCTGGATCGTCGGTTCCTGCCAGCCGATATCATAATGCCGCATCAGCGCGCGGCGGATCTCGCGATAACCGCGTTCGTCATGGATCGCATCGACCCGCAACTTGGGCGCCTGCTGCTGATCATCCAGCTTGAAAAGCCGCCACTCGCGGATCAGGCGCGGACTGAGGAACTGGGCGACGAAGCTTTCATCGCGATAATTCGCCCAGATATCCTTCAACACGCCCACCGGATCGCCCGAGCCCGCTATATCGGGAAACCAGACGCTGTCCTCCTCGGTCGGCGCCACGCAGATCCGTTCGATATCGCGCATCATGCCAAAGCCCAGCGCATAGGGGTTGATGCCGCCATAATGGCCGGAATCGAAGGTCGGCTGGTGGACGACATTGGTGTGCGACTGGAGGAATTCCAGGAACGCGCCGTCGGTCAACTGCCCACGTTCGTGCAGCTTCGTGAGGATCGTATAATGCGTCCAGGTCGCGGCGCCCTCGTTCATCAGCTTGGTCTGACGCTGCGGGTAGAAATATTGCGCGATCAGGCGGATGATCCGCAGGATTTCGCGCTGCCACGGTTCCAGCCGCGGCCCGAACTTCTCCAGGAAATACAGGATATTCTCCTGCGGCAATTGCAGCGCCCGCGCGCGTTCGTCGGCGGGCACGACGGCTTCGGCCTTCCCGCGCGGCAGCGTGCGCCACAAATCGTCGTAGATGCGCTCCTGATAGGCATGGCGCTCCGCCTCGCGCGCGGCTTCGGCCTTGAGATCGCGGGCGCGCACGCGCGGATAGCGGTGGATGCCCTGATGCATCAGCGCATGGGCGGCATCGAGCAGATGTTCGACGCGATCATGGCCATAGCGTTCCTCGCAGTCCGCGATATAGCGCTTGGCGAATTCGAGATAATCGAGAATGCCCTCGGCATCCGTCCATTGCTTGAACGCATAATTGTTCTTGAAGAAGTGATTATGCCCGAAGGCCGCGTGCGCGATGACGATGGTCTGCATCGTCACGCTGTTTTCTTCCATGATGTAGCTGATGCAGGGATCGGAATTGATCACCAGTTCATAAGCCAGGCCGCGCACGCCCTTGCGGTACAACATCTCGTTCGACAAAAACTGCTTCCCGAACGACCAGTGTTTGTAGAAGAGCGGCATGCCCGTGGACGAATAAGCGTCGAGCATCTGCTCCGCCGTGATCACCTCGATCTGGTTGGGATATGTGTCGAGCCCCATTTCGCCGACAGCAACCTGCTCGACGGCATCGTAGATCCGCTGGATCAGCCCGAAATCCCAGTCATGGCCCTCGAACAGCGGCGTCGCGGATTTTACCGTCATGCCGCCCCTCCCCGCACGCCGACCCCGCGCCTTTGGAACAGTTCCCGGAACACGGGGTAAATCTCGCGACGGTGATGCACCTTGCGCATCACGAAACGGCCCTTGGGGGCCTGCACCGTCACATAGGCCTGCCAAAGGTCGCTATCGCTGGCGATGGTGCCGCCCGCCATGGGGTCTTCCTCCCGCCCGACCTCCAGATAGGCGGCATATTGGACGATCGGCAGAATCTGATCCTGCAGCAGCGCGATCGTACGGGGATTGTCCTGCGTCAGATTGTCGCCGTCGGACGCCTGCGCGACATAGATGTTCCAGTCGTCCGGCCGGTATCGGGCGCGAATGATCTCGACGGCCTTGTCCAGCGCGCTGGAAACCAGCGTGCCCCCGGTCTCGCGGCTGTAGAAGAAGGTATCTTCGTCCACCTCCTCCGCCCGGTCGGTGTGGCGGATGAAGACGACGTCGACATGGCGATAGCTGCGCGACAGAAAGAGGTGGAGCAGCGCGAAGAAACGCTTGGCGAGATCCTTCATATGCTCGGTCATCGAACCCGATACGTCCATCAGGCAGAACATCACCGCCTGCGCGACGGGCTTGGGCACCTCCTCATAACGGCGGTACCGCAGGTCGATCGGATCGATGTAGGAGATCAGCGAGCGGCGGCGGACCACATGGTCGCGTTCCTCGCGCAGGCGTTCCAGCAACGCCGCATCGCCGGGCTCCGGCGGGTTGCGCGCCTCGACCAGCGCGATCTCATCTTCCAGCCGCTGAAGCTCCGCACGGCTCGGCCGACGCAGCGCCAGCCGCCGCGACATCGCGTTGCGCATCGATCGCGGGATCGACAGGCTGGCCGGCGAGCCCGACGTCTTGAAGCCCGCCCGGCGCACCCCTTCGATTTCGCCCCCCGTCAGCCGACGCTTGGCGAGGTCGGGCAGTTCGAGATCGTCGAGGAAAAGCTCCAGAAACTCCTCGCGCGACAGCATGAAGCGGAACTCGTCCTCGCCATCGCCATCGCCCGCCGACGATCCGCCCCCGCCGCCCTGCTGGGGCCTGTCGATCTGATCGCCCGAAACATATTCGCGATTGCCCGGCAGCACATATTCGCGATTGCCGCCCTGGCCGGACCGATGAAGCGTCGGTTCGTGCACGCCATCGCGGACGATCGTCACCTCGCCCTCCTGGTCGATGCCCTTGATGCTGCGATCCTTCAGGCTATCGCGCACCGCACGCTGAACCAGCGCCCTTGCCCGCCGCAGAAAGCGCTGGCGGTTGACCAGGCTCTTGCCGCCCGGGTTTAGGCGTCGGTCGATTACGTGCATCTGCCGGCTGCGCCCGCCTCCTTCACCCCGCCTGCTTCACGCGCATATACCATTCCACGAGGCGCCGGACCTGCCGCTCGGTATAACCGCGCGCCACCATGCGCTCGACGAACTCGTCATGCTTCTTCTCGGTCTCGCTGTCCTTCTTCGAACCGAAGCTGATCACCGGCAGCAGATCTTCGACCTGGCTGAACATCCGCCGTTCGATCACGTCACGGATCTTCTCATAGGAGGTCCATGAAGGGTTCCGCCCCTGATTGCTCGCCCGCATGCGCAGCGCGAACTTCACCACCTCGTTACGGAAATCCTTGGGATTGGCGATGCCCGCCGGCTTCTCGATCTTCGAAAGCTCCTGATTGATCACCTCGCGATCGAGCAGTTGCCCGGTATCGGGATCCTTGAAATCGAGATCCTCGATCCACGCGTCGGCATAAGCGACATAGCGGTCGAACAGGTTCTGGCCGTAATCATGGTAGGATTCGAGATAGGCCTTCTGGATTTCGTTACCGATGAATTCGGCATAACGCGGCGCCAGATCGCCCTTCACGAATTCGAGATACCGTGTCTCGGTTTCGGCCGGCAGTTGTTCGTGCCGCACCATCCGTTCCAGCACATACATCAGATGCACGGGATCGGCGGCAACTTCGGTCGTGTCATGGTTGAAGGTGGCGGAAAGCGCCTTGAAGGCAAAGCGCGTCGAAACGCCGGCCATGCCTTCGTCCACGCCGGCCGCATCCTTATATTCCTGCTGGCTTTTGGCGCGGGGATCGACCTCGCGCATCGTTTCCCCGTCATAGACGCGCATCTTGGAATAGAGGTTGGAATTCTCATGCTCGCGTAGCCGCGTCAGCACCGCGAAGCGGGCCAGCATATCCAGCGTGCCCGGCGCGCAGGGCGCCTTGGACAGATCGGAACCGCGCAGCAATTTCTCGTAGATCTCCCGCTCCTCGGTGGCGCGCAGGCAATACGGCACCTTGATCACGAAGATGCGGTCGATGAAGGCTTCGTTATTCTTGTTGTTCTTGAAATTCTGCCATTCGGATTCGTTCGAGTGGGCCATGATGATGCCGGAGAAGGGAATGGCCCCGATATTCTCCGTGCCGATATAATTGCCCTCCTGCGTCGCCGTCAGCAGCGGGTGGAGCATCTTGATCGGCGCCTTGAACATCTCGACAAATTCGAGAATGCCCTGATTGGCGCGGTTGAGGCCGCCCGAATAGCTGTAGGCATCGGGGTCGTTCTGCGACAACAGCTCCAGCTTCCGGATGTCGACCTTGCCGACCAGCGACGAAATGTCCTGATTATTCTCGTCGCCGGGCTCGGTCTTGGCGATGCCGATCTGGTGCGTGCGCGATGGCATCAGGCGCACCACCTTGAAGCGCGATATGTCTCCGCCGAAATCGTCGAGCCGCTTGCGACACCATGGGCTGACAAGGCCCGACAGGCGCCGCCGCGGGATGCCATATTGATCCTCGATCGCCGCGCCATTCTCGTCCGGGTCGAACAGAGCGAGCGGGCTTTCGAACACCGGGCTGATCTCGTCGCCCGCCTTCAGCGCATAGATCGGATGGACCTCCATCAGCGCCTTCAGCCGTTCGGCCAGCGATGATTTGCCGCCGCCAACGGGGCCCAGCAGATAGAGGATCTGCTTGCGCTCCTCCAACCCCTGCGAGGCATGGCGGAAGAAGGACACGATCTGCTCGATCGTTTCTTCCATCCCGTAAAATTCGGCAAAGCTGGGGTAGATACGGATCGTGCGGTTCATGAAAACCCGCCCGAGCCGCTGGTCGCGCGCGGTATCGATGATCGTGGGTTCGCCGATTGCCGCAAGCAATCGTTCCGGCGCGCTGGCATACATCAGGGGATCGCCGCGACAATCGCGCAGATAATCCTGAAGCGACATCTCCGTCTGGCGGCGCGCTTCTGTCAACGGCGGAGCAAAAGTCGGCCATTCGGCGGCGTAAAACCAGGCCACGGTGTTACATGCCGGGGGGAGTGGCGTGAGGGCGTAGCCCGAAG
>NZ_FZOS01000019.1 GCF_900188165.1 Edaphosphingomonas laterariae
CCCGTTACGACAAGCTCGCCGCCAACTTCCTCGGCTTCGTCAAACTCGCCAGCATCATGCTCTGGATCAAATAATTAAATCGTCACTACAGCCTAAGCTCTTTGTTTGCCGCGCTTTCCGAGTCAGCAGGTGATTCCACCTGCTTAGAGCTCTAGCTATTCTCGCGCGGCGCGTAACGCCGCGCCGGCAGCGAAGGGCGTCAGCGCGACCAGCAGCAGCGAGGCGGCGGCGAGCAGCTTGAGGCCGCCATTGTCCTCGGCCGAGAGCGCGCCCGCGCCGAAGATCAGGATCGGCACGGCGAGCGGCAGCATGACGAGGCCGGCCAGCGCCCCCGCGCTGCGCAGGCCGAGGGTCAGCGCACTTGTCATCAAGGCAAGCGCGGCGAGCCCCGGCGTGCCGATGGCGAGGCCGAGTTCGAGGCGGACGAGTGTCGCCCCGTCGAGCTTGAGCAGGGCGGAAGCGGGCAGGGCCGCGATCATCAGCGGTGGCCCGAAGCTCAGCCAATGGGCGATCAGCTTCGCGGTGGCGACGGCTTCCTCGCTGATCCCGCGCGTCGCGAACTGATCGAGCACGCCTGCATCCTGATCGGGCGCGAGCAGGCGATCGACGGGAAGCAAGGCGGCGAGCAGCGCCGCCATCCACAATGCGCCGCCGCCGGTGGCGGCAAGCAGCGTCGCATCCGGCCCGATCGCGAAGGGGAAGAGCGTGGCGACGAGCAGGAAGAAGAGGAGCGGCAGGGTGGCGCCGCCGCCCCGGAAGGCGCGGGCGAGATCGCGGGCGAGGATGCGGGCGAGCGGGTTCATGCCCGAAACCGGATCGGCTGCGCGTCGTCCAGCCCCAGCGGCTGGTGGCTGGCTGCCAGGATGATGCCGCCCTGGGCGCGGTGTGCGGCCATGGTGGCGGCAAGCCGATCGAGCGACGCGGCGTCAAGGCCGTTGCCGGGTTCGTCGAGCAGCCAGATGTGCGCGCGGCCGGCGATCAACCGGGCGAGCCCGGCACGGCGCGCCTGACCGGTGGAAAGCATCCTGACAGGCACTTCGGCGATCGCGCCCAGGCCGACGGCATCGAGCCCGGCCGCCACCGCGTCGCGGCCCTGCCCGTCGACACCCGCCCAGAAACCCAGCGCTTCGCCCAGCGGCTTCAGCGGATCGAGCGCGTGGCGTTCATCGGCCAGCGCGATCGTGCCTTCGCGGTGGATCGCCCCGGCGGCAGGGGCGAGCAGCCCGGCGGCCATGCGCAGCAGGCTCGATTTGCCGGTGCCGTTGGGGCCGGTGATCAGTGCCGCATCGCCGGGGCCGAGCGCGAAGCTCAGCCCTTCGAACAGCAGCCGATGGCCGCGCAGGCAGGCGACGCCATCGAAGGCCAGCCGTGCATCCCCCCCGGCCGCCATCATCCGACGGCATCCTCCAGCGCGTGCATGTCGGCATCGGACAGGCCGAAATGGTGGCCGACCTCGTGAACTAGGACATGGGTGACGAGCGCTTCGAGGCTGACCCCGGTTTCCACCCATTCGTCGAGCAGGGGGCGGCGGTAGAGCATGATCCGATCGGGGAGCGCGGCAATGTCGCTGACCGATTTTTCGCCGATCGGCGTGCCATGATAGAGGCCGGTCAGTTCGAACGGATCCTCGATGCCCATGCTGTCGAGCGTGGCATCGTCGGCGAAATCCTCCACGAACAGGGCGACATTGCCCATATGATCGCGGAACGCCTGCGGGATGCGCGCCAGCGCCGCGCGGGCAAGCGCCTCGATCTGATCGGCGGAGGGGGCGAATGTCCCGGTCATGTTCGCGGCATATATGGGAAAGCCGTCGCTTCCAATCGTTCCAATCTCGTCACCCTGAACTTGTTTCGGGGTCCATTGACGTTACGGTGATTTTCGAATGGAGCGACAATGGATGCTGGATCAAGTCCAGCACGACGAGATTGAGAGGGATGCCATGATCGAAGCCCTGAGCGATGCCGAGCGCGCCGATGCGCTCGAGGCGCTGGACGAATGGGATTATGACGAAGCGCGCGATGCGATCACGCGGACCTTCACCTTCGCCGATTTCCCGCAGGCCTTCGCCTTCATGACGCGGGTCGCGCTCGTCGCCGAGAAGATGGACCACCATCCCGAATGGTCGAACGTGTGGAACCGCGTGGAAATCCTGCTGACCACGCATGACGCCGGCGGTCTTTCGACCCGCGATGTCGTGCTGGCCGAGACGATCGACGCGATGGTTACCGGTTCTTAACCATAAGGGGCGATTCTTGGCAGCATGACAGGCCAGGATCGCCCGTGACCGCGCCCTATCTCCGTGGGCCAGGATCGATCCGCACCGATCGCGAATCGGTGCGGGCGGCGATCGGCCGCGCCGCCGAACGGACGGGCGCGAACTTCACCTATCTGCTCAACCAGGCGAAAAGCGAAAGCGGGCTGAACCCCTTCGCCAAGGCCAGCACGTCGAGCGCAGGCGGGCTCTACCAGTTCATCGATCAGAGCTGGCTGGGCGTGCTCAAGCAGCATGGCGACAAGCATGGCTATGGCTGGGCGGCCGATGCGATATCGTGGCAGGGCGGGCGCTGGCGGGTCGATCCTTCGGCGCGGCAGGCGGTGTTCAACCTGCGCAACGATGCCGATGCCTCGGCCCTGATGGCGGGTGAATTCGCGCAGGACAATGCCGAGGGGCTGGCCGCCGCGCTCGGCCGCACGCCGACATCGGGCGATCTTTATTTCGCGCATTTCCTGGGACTGGCCGGCGCCAAGAAATTTTTGAAGGCGGCGGCCGCGAGCCCCGATGCGCCCGCCGCATCGGTTTTCCCGCGTGAGGCGGCGGTCAACCGCTCGATCTTCTACAACCGCGCCGGCGAAGCGCGCAGCCTGGCGCAGGTCTATGCGCTGATGGCGAAGAAGGTCGACGGGCCGACCGAGATCGCACCCGCCGGCAACCGGATGGATACGCCGTTGCAGATGGCGGCGCTCGATATGTCGGCGGGGGTGCGGATGACCGGCACGCCGCTAGCCGCCACGCCGCCGGCGACTTCGGCGGATGTACGGCTCGTCGATCTGCCGGCATCGATCGCGCCGCAGGCACCGTCGCGCAATGGCACGACCGATGCGGCGCCGTCCGACACGATGATGGCGCTGGCCGATCGCGCCGGCGTGAACGTGCTGCGGCCCAACCCGCAATTCGCGGCGCTCGCTTATCTGCTGGTCGCCTCACCCTTCGACACGGATGGCGACCGCGACGAACGTCGCGCGATCTGACGCCGCCTCGCGCTCGCTATCGCTCCACCTGCGCCAGTTCCACCGGCGGCGGGCCATCGAACATCGGCCGATCCTCGGCGCCCGCTGGCTCCACCGGATCGGCACCGCCCGCGCTCCAGGCCAGCGTGACGGACATGCGGCGGTTGCGCGGATCATAGAGGTTCGACGGCACATAAGGTTCGCGCGAGGCAACGCCTTCGATCCGGGCGAAGCGATCGCCGATCACGCCCGACGATCCGAGGGCCGACCGGGTCGCCTCCGCGCGCGCGGTCGATAGCGTCCAGTTGTTCACGCTGCGCCCGGCGGCATAAGGCAGGGCATCGGTGTGGCCGCGCACGATGATGTCGTTGGGCACCGCCTGGATCAGCTTGGCGACTTCGCCGACCAGCTGGCGGGCATCGGGCAGCAGGCTATCGGTGCCGATCGAGAACATCGCGAAATCGGCCTCGTCCACCAGGTCGATGCGCAGCCCCTCCCGCGTTTCGGTGAAGCGGATATTCTTGTGCATCCGCGCCAGCCGGGGATCGGCCTTCATCCGCGCCTCAAGCTGTTTCCTGAGCGCGGTGAAGCGCGCGCGATCGCGGCTGCGGATCGCGGCCGCGCCTTCCTTGGCGCCGCCCGTGGCGTCCTTGGGAATGGTCAACCCACGGCTGCCGGTCTGCGTCGCGGCATGGGGATAATTGTCCTTCGCGACGATCGAATCGCCGCCGAACGGTCCGTTGGAACCCGCGCTCTTCTGCCGCATTTCGACCAATGTGGGCGAGAAATAGTCGGCGATGCCCTTGCGCTGCTTCTCGGTCGTCGCACCCAGGATCCACAGCAGCAGGAAGAAGGCCATCATCGCCGTCACGAAATCGGCATAGGCCACTTTCCAGGCGCCGCCATGGTGGCCGCCATGGCCGCCATCGACGATCTTCTTGACGATGATGATCGGGCGCGGTTCCGGCTCGTTACGGCCGCGCTTGGCGTTGGTGGCCATGGCTTAGCGGCCGCGCATGCCATCGAACACGTCGGCGAAGGCCGGCTGGTTCGAATGGCTGATGCTGGAGCGCGCGGCTTCGATCACCAGCGGCAGCGGGTGGCCGTGCAGCGAGGCGATGATGATCTGCTTCACGACATGATAGATCGCGGCGTCGCTTTCGATCACCTGCCGGCAGCGGCTGGCGAAGGGGCCGACGATGCCATAAGCGAGAAGCACGCCGAGGAAGGTGCCGACGAGCGCGGAGCCGATCATGCCGCCCAGGATCGCCGGCGGCTTGTCGATCGAGCCCATCGTCTTGACCACGCCGAGCACGGCCGCGACGATGCCGAGCGCGGGCAGTGCGTCGGCCAGGTTCTGCAGCATGTCGGCCGGGCGGATCTCGTCATGATGGTGCGTCTTGAGCGCGTTATCCATCACCTCCTCGACCGCATGGGGATCGAGCGTGCCCGACGAGACGACGACGAGGCGCAGCGTATCGGTGATCAGGTGGACCAGCGTCTGGTCCTTCATCAGCTTGGGATATTCCTGGAAGATGTTGGAGGATTTCGGATCCTCGATATGCGGTTCCAGCGCCACGGGGCCATCGGTGCGCAGCATCTTCATCAGGCTCGACACCAGGAAGATGACGTCCAGATAATCCTTCTTGTTGTAGCGGGTGCCCTTGAACACCTTGCCCAGGCCGCCGCCCAGTTGCTTCAGTTCCTTCATCGAATTGCCGGCGATGACCGCGCCGAGCGCGGCGCCGCCGATGATCAGCATTTCGTGGGGAATGGCGTGGAAGACGGGGCCAAGATCGCCGCCGGTGATGGCGAAGCCGCCGAAGACCATCGCCAGCAGGACCACCAGACCGATTGCCGCGAACATGCACACCCCCACGAAGCCACAGGCGGAGCAGGAGCCGATCGCGATTCCTGGTCCTTTCAATGAGGGTTAACGGCGGGAATTCCGGGTCTTTATGCTTAAGCTGACGTTAGCCGAAAATAATTGACGGTGCAGGGCATCAGCCCAGCAGGTCGAACAGCGTCTGCCGGTTGATCCGGGTGAACACGGCCTGCGCGGCTTCCAGCGACAATTGCTTGGCCTGCAGCTTGGCGACGGTTTCCGGGATGTCGGTATTTTCCAGCTTGCCGCGCTCTTCCGAATGGACGAGCCCCGAACTGGCGAAGCGTTCGCGCGCGCTGTCCAGCCGCGCCGCGCGCACGCCCTGATCGCCGCGCACGATCGCGGTGTTGTCGACGGCGAGCAGCACCTCGTCGAGCGCGATGGTGCTCGCGGCCTCGCGTTCGGCCTTGTCGGTCAGTTCGATGGCGTCCGCCGCCCCGCTGATGATCGCGGCGAGGCCCTTGGGGCCGCTCGCGGTCTGGAGGTTGGTGAACATGCCGTCCTGCGGCACCGACGGCGCGATGAACACGCCCGGGCCGATCGGCACGGCCAGCGGTGTGCTGTCGGGAAACAGCAGCTGCCCGCGCGAATCCTTGGTCTGCGCGATATCGCCGATTTCGGCCGCGATGCTGCGCAGTTCGACGGCGAAGGCCTTGCGATCGGCATCGTTATAGGTGCCGTTGTTGGCGAAGGTCATCAGCTCGCGCGCGCGATCGAGCATCGATGTGATGCCCGACAGCGCGGAATCGGCGCGGGTGGCGAGCGCGGAGGCGGCGTCGATATTCTTGGCCCACACCCCCTCGTTCGCCTGCGCGCGGCGGATGTCCGCCACGCGGGCGGAGGCGGCGGGATCGTCCGATGGGCGCTGCAGCCGCGTCTCGTTCGAGATGTCGGACTGGGCACGGGCGATATCGGCGGCGAGCTTCTGCTGGCGGTTGATTTCCGCCGAGAGATGGTAGCGGGTGCTGTTGATCATCGCCGATACGCCTTCAGAACAGATCCAGGATGGATTGCATGGTTTCGCGCGCGACCTGAATGATCCGTGCGGAGCCGTTATAAGCCTGCTGGAACCGGATGAGTTCCGCCGCCTCGCGATCGAGGTCGATGCCGATCACCTCGTCGCGCGATTGGAGCGCGGCATCGCGGCGCGTGCCGGTGACGTCGGCTTCGGTGCGCGCGGAGGACGTGGCCTGCGCATGACCGGCGACCAGCGCCGCCATCCGGTCCTCGGCACCGCCGGCGCGCAAATTCTGCAGCGCGATCAGGTTGCCGTTGGCGGTGACGGTGGTGCCGTCGGTCGACGCGGCGGGCACCGCATCGGGATCGGTGATGGCAAGCGCGATCGAGGCGGCCGCGCTGCCCGTGGCGGCGACGCTCATCAGCGGCTGGCCGGGATTGCCCGCCGCATCGAGGCCGGCGGCGGACCAGGTGTTGACCGTCGCGGCGAAGTCGGCGGCGATCGCATCAAGGCTGGCGCGACGATCGGCAACCGTGGCGGACACGTCGATCAGGCCGCCGATGCTGCCACCGGGCATGCCGATCGGCTGGGTGCCGCCATCGACCGAGGCGAACAGGGTGAGCGTGCCATTGGCCGCCTGCGCCACCGCGATCGGATTGGGGATGACGCCATCGACGAGCGAGGATTTGCTGTTGCGCGCCAGCTTCAGCGTGACGGTGCCGTTGGTGCCGAAGCTGGCGTCGATATCCAGCCGCGAGCTCACCTCGTCGATCAGCTTGTCGCGCTGATCGAGCAGGCTGGCATGGGATGCGCTGCCGGGTTCCGAACGGAGCAGCGCGCCGTTCAGCTTGGCCAGTGCTTCCAGATTGCCGTTCACCGCATCGACATTGGCCTGCGCATCCTTGGCGATGCCTTCGGCCGTGCGGGTCAGGCCCTGCGCCGTGGTGCGGAACGCGGTGGCGGTTTCGTCGAGCGCGGACAGCAAGGCGCGGCGCGGCATGGCGTTGCCCGGATCCGCCGCCAGCGCATCGGCGGCGTTGTAGAAGGCGGTCAGCCGCGCGCCGATGCCCGCATCGCCATCGTCGAGCGCGCTTTCGGCGGTTTCCAGCCATTGCGCGCGCGCGGCGGAGCGGCCGGCTTCGGCGCTGGCGACATGCACTTCCTTGTTGCGGAACTGATCATAAGCGCGGGTGATCGCGGTGATCTGGGTGCCGGCGAACACGGTTCCGCTGCGATAGGTGGGGTGCATCGGCAGCGATGCCACCTGTTCGCGCTGCGCCGTTCCGCGGCGCGCGAAGCCCGGCGTTTCCGAATTGGCGACATTGTCGCTGATCGCGGAAAGCGCGGTCTTGTAGGCGGAGATGCCCGAGGCACCGATGCTCAGAAGGTCGCTCATTTGCCAGTCTCTACGGCGGGGCCATCCGAATCTTTAGAAAGTGTTGCGATCGCCGTGGCGACGGGCTTGGGCGCGAACTGCGTCAGCAGCATCTCCGCGATGCCGAGCGCGCCCTTTTCCGCCATGGAATCGGCGGTGCGCGCATCGGCCATGTCGCGAAACTGATCGCCGGCGGTGGAGCCGAGAATATCCTCGCCCAGGCTCGCCGAACGCATCGACGAGATCATCTGGCGGAGGAAGACCGCCTCGAACGCCTGCGCCGCTTTCTTGAGCCCCGCCTGATCGGTGGGCTTGGGCGCCAGGCTGACGCCCGATGCAAGTGCGATGGGTGTCGTCATAGCACGATCAGCTCCGCCTTCATCGCGCCCGCCTGCTTGAGCGCTTCGAGGATGGCGACCAGATCGGCCGGCGAGGCGCCGATCGCGTTCACCGATTTCACGATGTCGGCAAGGCTGGCGCCGGGCCGGAAATCGAACATCGGCCTGCGTTCTTCCTCGACCGCGATGGTGCTCGCCGGTTCGAGCGCGGTCTGCCCGCGCGAGAAGGGGGCGGGCTGGACGATGGTGGGATCCTCGTCGACGCGCACGGTGAGCTTGCCGTGGCTGACCGCCGCCGGCGCGATGCGGACCGCGCCGTTGATGACGACGGTGCCGGTGCGGGCGTTGACGATCACGCGGGCGGGGGCGTCGGCCGGATCGACGGGCAGATTTTCGATCTGGCCCATCAGCGCGGTGCGCGCTTCGGCGCCGGCCATCGCGCTGATTTCGATCGTCACGGCATCGATGGCGCGGGCGCGGCCCGGCCCGATCGCGCCGTTGATCGCGCCGGCGACGCGGCCGGCGGTGGTCAGGTCCGCCTCGGCCAGGTTGAAGATCAGCGCCGGGCTGTTGGCGAAGCCCGCGTCGACCGCGCGCTCGACCGTGGCACCGCCCGGAATGCGGCCCGAAGTGGGGATGTTGACAGTCAGCTTGGAACCATCGGCGGCGTCGATGCCAAGGCCGCCCACCGCCAGATTGCCCTGCGCCATCGCATAGATCTGGCCGTCGGCGCCGGATAGCGGCGCCATCAGCAGCGTTCCGCCGCGCAGCGACTTGGCCTTGCCCAGCGCCGACACCGTGATGTCGAGCCGCTGGCCCGGCTTGGCGAAGGCGGGCAGTTCCGCCGTGATCATCACCGCCGCCGCATTCTTGAGCTGCGGGTTGATCCCGGCCGGCAGGTTGAGGCCGAAGCGCGATGCGACGCCCTTCATCGCCTGCGTGGCATATTCCAGGCTGTCGTCGCCCGTGCCGGCGAGGCCGACGACGATGCCATAGCCGGTCAGCTGGTTGGGGCGGACGCCCTGGAAGGTGCCGAGATCCTTGATCCGTTCGGCATAAGCCGGCGCGGTGCCAAGGAGGAGGGCGGCAAGCCCGGCGAGGAGGAAACGGATCATGGCTCCAGGCATCCTCAGAAGGGGCTGATGATCGAGAAGAACTGGCTGAGCCAGCCCGGCTTGCTAGCCCGCGCGACATCGCCCTTGCCGGCATAGCTGATGCGGGCATCGGCGACGCGGGTGGAAAGCACGCGGTTGTCGGTGCTGATGTCGGCGGCGCGGACGAGGCCGGAAATACGGATCATTTCGTCACCGCGATTGAGCGTCAGCAGCTTTTCGCCGCGCACCAGAAAGGTGCCGTTGGGATAGACGGCGGCGATCGTGACGCTGATTTCGCCCGACAGCGCGTTCGACTGGGTGGCGGCACCCTTGCCGTCGAACTTCGCGCCGCCGCTGGCGGTCACGTCGGACGGATCGAAGAAGGAGAGCGGCCCGGTCGTCGGCGGGGTCAGGCCAAGGCTGCCCGAACGATCGGTGTTGGCGGCGGCGCTCTTGCTCGCCTGCGTGCGTTCGACCAGCAGGATCGTCAGCACATCGCCGACCATCGAGGCGCGCGCGCCGCTGGTCAGCGCGGCATAGCCGTTCGCGGCCTGGAAGATCGCCCCATTGGCGGGCGGCGGCGGCGGCGGCGGCGCATAAGCCGGCGCATAATCGGGCTTCGGCTTCTTGGGGCCGAACAGCCCGGCCGTGGCGGGCGCGGCACCGAGGCCGAGCGAGACGCCGGCGGCGACCGCGATGGCGAGGGCGCGACGCATCCGATCAGAACTGCTGGTTGACATATTGCAGCATCTCGTCGGTCGCCGAGATCATCTTGGAATTGACCTCATAAGCGCGCTGCGTCTCGATCATGTCGACCAGTTCCTCGACAACATTGACGTTGGACGCTTCGAGCGAGCCCTGGCGGATCGACCCGCGCCCATCGAGCCCGGCGGTGCCGACCTGCGGCGCGCCCGAGGCAGGCGTCTCGCCCATCAGGTTATTGCCCATCGATTCCAGCCCGGCGGGGTTGGTGAAGCGCGCGGTTTCGATGCGGCCCAGTTCCTGCAATTCGGTCTGCCCCGGCAATTGCGCGGAGATCGTGCCATCGGTGCCGATGGTGATCGATTGCGCGCCTTCGGGCACCTGAACCTGCGGGATCAGCGGCATGCCATCGTCGGTGACGATGGTGCCGTCGGCCGACAGCTTGAAATCGCCCGCGCGGGTGTAGCCGGTGCGGCCATCGGGCAGCTGGATCTGGAAGAAGCCCGACCCCTCGATCGCCATGTCGAGCGCGCCGCCGGTCGTCTGCAAGGTGCCCTGCGTGTCGATCTTGGCGGTGCCCTTCACCTGCACGCCCGAGCCGAGCGAGGTGCCGGTGGCATATTTGTTGTCGGCCGAAGACGGGGCGCCGGGCGCCGTCATCGCCTGATAGGCCAGCGTTTCAAAGCTGGCGCGGTCGCGCTTGAAGCCGGTGGTGTTCACGTTCGCGAGGTTGTTCGCGATCACGCGCATCCGCAGGTTCTGCGCATCGAGCCCGGTGCGGGCGACGTGGAGGGCGGCGTTGGTCATCGTTGGCTATCCTTCGCGTTCGCGCTCAATCGGGCAGGCGCATGAGATCCGCGGCCGAGCTGTCGAGCTCCTTGGCGGTGGTGACGAGCTTGATGTTCATTTCCCACGATCGGCTGGCGTCGATCATGTCGACGAGCGCCTGGGTGGCGTTGACGTTGGATCCTTCGAGGCTGCCGGCCTTGATCCGCGCGAACGGATCGGGCGGCAGCGCGCCGCCGTCGCGGACGCGGAACAGACCGTCGAGGCCCTTGGCGATCTGCGATCCGACGGGGCTGACCAGCTTGAGCCGATCGAGCGGCTGCATCGGCTGGATCGGGTCCGCGCCTTGCGGGCGATACCAGATCTGCCCCTGTTCATCGATCTTGAGGTCGTCGGCCGGCGGCACGGTGATCGGCCCGCCATCGCCCAGCACCGGCGCGCCATCGCCGGTGGTGAGAAGGCCGCTCGCCGCGATCATCAGGTCGCCGCGCCGGGTATAGGCCTCCTCGCCATTTTCGGCCTGAACGCCAAGCAGCGCATCGGCTTCCAGCGCGATATCGAGGTTGCGGCCGGTTTCGGTGATGACGCCGGCGCGCATGTCCGCCGTCACCACTTCCTCGGACGAAGGGGCCCGGCTCTCGAACCCCTCGCCCTTCAGCCACAGCGGGCGGACCGACGCCATTTCGGCGCGGAAGCCCGTGGTGCTGGCGTTGGCGAGGTTGTTCGCCGTCGTCGCCTGGCGCGCCATCGCGCCACGCATCGCCGAAAGCGAACTGTAGATCAGCCGGTCCATGGCGTCTTGCCCCTAGCCCCCTGCCTTAGTTGCGCAGGTTGATGATCGCCTGGGTCATCGTGTTCGCGGTTTCGATGGCCTTGGCGTTCGCCTGGAAGTTGCGCTGGGCGGAGATCAGCGCGACCAGTTCCTCGGTGATGTCGACGTTCGAGCGTTCGAGCGCGCCCGACTGGATCGTGCCGAAGCTGTCGGCGGATGCGGTGCCGACGATCGGATCGCCCGATTCACCGGTGACCGTCCACTTCGCGTCGCCGATCTGGCGCAGACCCGAAGGGTTGGCGAAATTGGCGAGGATCAGCTTGCCGAGCGGCTGGGTTTCGCCGTTCGAGAAGCTGGCGGTGACCAGCCCGTCGGGCGCCACCGTCACGCCGTCGAGCTGGCCGGCGGCAAAACCGTCCTGGCTGACCGACGAGATGGTGAAGGGCGCGGAGGCCTGCTTCGTGGAAAGGCCGAAATCGATGCTCATCGACAAGGGCGCGATGGCGCCGACCGGCTGCGCATCGGCATATTGCACCGGGTTCAGCGGCCCCTGGATCTGGCCGGCGTCATTGAAGGTCAGCGTCAGCGGCGTCGGCGGGGTGGGGTTGGCCGGATCGGAACTGATTTCCTGATCGCCGATGAACAGGCGCGCTTCCCACTGGCTGGTGGGATCGGCCGAGGTCGGCAGCTTGGTGCGCGTGAAATAGAGCGTCGCCGGCAGCGCGTTGCCCACCGCGTCATAGACGGTGGTCGCGGTCGACTGGTTGTAGCTGTTCGGATCGAAACGGCTGAATTCATACGGCGTGTCGACCGTATAGGCCGGACGGGCCGAAGGCAGGTCCGCGCTGACCGGCAGCGTCACCGCCATCTTGAGCAGGCTGGTCGCCTTGGGCTGGCCCGAGGTGAGCGGCAACTGCAGGTTGCGGGTGGCATCAAGGCTGGTGGCCGTCACCGAACCGCGGCTGTCGACCGGCAGCACCTGCAGGAAGGCGCCCGACGAGTCGGTCACGAAACGCTCCTTGTCGACCGAGAAGGTGCCGTTGCGCGTGAACGCGACCTGGCCGCCGGTGATCCCCGAACGGGTGACGAAGAAGCCCTGACCGGACAAAGCGAGATCGAGCGCGCGATCGGAGGTTTCGAACCCGCCCTGCGTGAACTGCTGGGTGATGGCGCGCAGGCGCGTGCCCTGACCGGCGATCGCGGAGGATTGCAGCGGCGCGGCCGAGATGATGTCACCGAATTCGGTCTTGCTCTTCTTGAAGCCCGTCGAGCCGACATTGGCGACGTTGTTGGACACGACCGAAAGATCGGTCTGCGCTGCCTTGAGGCCGGAAAGCGAGGTGTAGAAGGACATTGCGGGTCTCCGTCAGGAAATCTGGAACAAGGTTGGCGGCCGTCAGGCGAGCCGCATCGCCTCTTCGGGCTTGACGATGCCGAGCGGCGTGATGAGCTGGGCCGCGCCGCCGGCGGCGGGCGACTGGACGCCGTTGATCATCGTCCAGCTGGAAATGGTGGTTTCCATCGCGCCTTCGGCGCCATAGGCCGTCACCATCACCTTCAGCGGGCCGGTGGCGAGGCTGTTGCCGTCTTCATCCTTGGCATCCCAGCTATAGCCGAGCGTGCCCTTGCTCTCGGCGCCGAGATTCTGGGAATGGACGACCGCGCCCGACGCATCGACGAGGTCGATCTGCACGTTGGTCGCGTCCTCGGGCAGTTCGGCCTCGAAGGCGTAGCTGCCATCGGCCAGCGGCGTCGCGGTCGACGATCCGACCAGCGCGGCCTTGCCGATCCAGGTGGCGACATTGCCGATCCGCGCGGAGGCGAGGTCGTCCGCCATGGATTTCAGGCTCTGGTTCATCTCGGCGATGCCCGAAACCTGCGAGAATTGCGCCATCTGCGCGACCATCTGGGTGTTGTCGACCGGATCGAACGGATCCTGCGTCTTCAACTGGGTGGTCATCAGCGTCAGGAACGAATTCTGGTCGAGCGTGCCATTGGGCGCCGCCTTGGCGCCGCCCGACCCCAAGGTGTCGAGATAGCCCTGTCCGGTGATCGAGGTCATTTGCCGAGCCTCAAGGTATCGAGGGTGAGTGTTTTGGCGGTCTGCAGAACCTGGACGTTGTTCTGGTAGGCCCGGGCCGTCTCCAGCATCTCGACCATTTCGGCCGCGCTATCGACGTTGGCTTCCCAGACATCGCCATTGGCATCCGCCAGCGGGTGATCGGGGGAATGCTTCTTCACCGCCTCGCTGGCCGATGTCTGGATCGACTGGACCTGGACGGTGGCAACGCCGGCGCGATCGGTGACGGGCATGAACACCGGCTTCAGCGCCTTGAACGCCGATTCCTTGTTGCCCGACACCGAACCGGCATTGGCGAGGTTGGAGGCGGTGGTGTTGAGCCGCACCATCTGCGCGGACATCGCGCGGCCGGCGATGTCGAAAACCGAAAGCGGGTTGGCCATCGTCATTCGCCCTTCAGCGCCGTCATCAACGTGTTGATGCGGCCGTTGAGGAAGGAGAGCGTGGTGCGATACTGCACGGCGTTCTCGGCGAAGATGGTCTGCTCGGTCGACAGCTCGACGGTGTTGCCGTCCTGCGTCGGCTGCACGGGCACGCGATAGCCGACATTGGCGGCGGTGGCGGCATCGGTTGCCGTGCCGCCCTGCGCCATGTCGAGCGCCTTGGTGAAATCAAGGTCGCGCGCCTTGTAGCCGGGCGTCGAGGCGTTCGCGATGTTCGAGGCGAGCATGGCGAGCCGCTGGCTGCGAAGCGCCAGCGCGTCCCCATGAACACCAAAAACCGTATCGGACGTCACCATGACGAACTTTTCCTCTAAAAGTATCGGAGGGGCGGTCGTTCCTTGCAGTGTCGGCACGGCGCCATTCCGGTCGTGCCGCTATCAGCAAAGGCCGTGCCAGAACGGGAAAACACCGGATTTCTGCGGGTCTGTGCGGATGGCGCAGGGGCGCCCGGCAAGCCTTTGCCGGGGGCGGCAATTTTTTGCCGCTCGACCGGCAATCCCATGGATCGGGGCCGGATCGGGCGGGCGGGACCGGCACCAGATGGTTTTTCTCGAACAGATCGGCCGCTTTTTCGACCCGCTTTCGCTGCTGATCGTGGTCGGCGGCGCGCTTGTCGTCGCATGGCTGCGGTCCGCGCGCGGGGAGGCGGCGGCCGCCTTCGCCGCGCTCGGGCCCCTGTTGCGTGCCGATCCCGAGGCGGATGCCGCCGCTGCCGTGCGTGTCGCCAATGCGATCGAGGCCGTGGCGCAGGCCAAGGGGCTGGCCTGTGCGGATCGCGTCGAAACCGCGGGGCGATTTCTGCGCCAGGCCGCCTTTCAGCTCGCTTCCGCCCCCACCGCCGAAAGTTTCGCGATCTGGGCGGATCGCGAACTGGAGGATCGCCGCCGTCGCCATGCAGCCGCCAGCGGCTTCTGGAACGCGGTGGCCGATACCGCACCGGCGATGGGCATGATCGGCACGATCATCGGCCTGATCGGCATGTTCGCGCAGATGGACGATCCCGCGCGCATCGGCCCGCATATGGCGATGGCGCTGCTCACCACGCTTTACGGCATCCTGCTGTCGAGCGTGATTGCCGGGCCGATCGCCGCGCGGCTGGAACGGCTGTCGGAGGCGGAACTGGCCTGGCAGCTGCGCGTGCTCGATCGTTTCACCATGCTGGCGCGGGCCGAACTGGTGCCGCTGCGGCCGGTGCTGCGGGCCGCTTCGTGACGGCCGCGCGCAGCCCCCGCTGGGCGGTGAGTTTCGCTGACCTTTGCCTGTTGTTGCTCGGCTTTTTCATCCTGTTGCAAGTGCGGAACGATCGTCCCGATCTGCTTTCGGCGGGGCTGCGTTCGGCCTTCGGCACCGCGCCGGCTGAGGGCGTGGCCGGCGCCACCCATCAGGCCGCCGCGCTGTTCCAGCCGGGGGAGGCGGTGCTGACCCCGGCGGCGAGTGCAATGCTGCGGGGGCTGGGCGCCCGGGCGCGTGCCGATCGCAAGGCGCTGCGTATCATCAGCCAGGGCAGCGACGGCGGCGCGCGGCGCTTCGACCGGTGGGAACTGGCCGCAGCGCGGGCGGCGGCGATCGGCCGGGCGGCGAGTGCCGGGGGGCTGGCCGAGGGGGATATCGAGATCGCCCTGCCGACGACGCAGGAAAGGGCCGGAAAGGGGCAGAACATCACGCTTCTGCTGGTGCCGGCGGGTTGATTGGCGCGCTTCTTGCGTATGTCGTGCTGAATCAACGGGATTGAGACGATGCAACGCAATTTGACCCTGATCGGCCTGACGCTGGCCATGGCCTGTCCCGCTTATGCGCAGGTGGGGCGGCTGGAAAATCTCGACGCGCTGGAACGGCGGCTGGTGATTTCGCTGGGGGCCGATATCGGCCAGCCGGGCGGCCCCGTCGCCCCGCTCGATCGGCGCATGAAGCTTGCTGCCTGCCCCGGCGCGGCGGTGATCGAGCCGCCGGTGGCGGGCGCGGCGGTGTTGCGCTGCGTGGAAATCGGCTGGCGCATCCGCGTCCCGGTGGCGGCGGGCGGCACGATCCGGCAGGCGCAGGCCATGCCGGCGGCGCGGCCGGCACGTCAGGCGCCGGTGATCCGGCGGGGCGATCCCGTCGAAATCCGCGCGGAACAGGCCGGTTTCGTCGTTTCCAACCAGGTGATCGCCGAACAGGATGGTGCGCCGGGCGAACGGATTCGCGTGCGTTCCGGCGTGAAATCGGCGCCGATCATGGTGGAAGTGGTCGATTTTGGTGTGGTTCGCGTTCCCGGCATTTAAAGAAAGTTGCGGGCTGCCGTTATAGGCAGATATGGACCGAACCATGTGGGCCCGAAGGACGGAAAGATGATCGACAGCATCGGACCAAAAGCGACGGGAAGACCGGAGGCAGGCCGCACCGGCGGCGTGCAGCGCGGAAGCGCCGGCGGCAAGGTTGCCGCGGTGCCGGCGGTTGGTGGTGCCGAAGAGGCGCCGGCGCCCGCCAATCCGGCGAAGGAGATGGCCGCCACCGGCGCGCCCATCGATCACGCGCGCGTGCAGGAAGTGCGCGCCGCGATCGCCAACGGCGCCTATGCGCTGGAAGTGAAGGCGATCGCCGCGAAGATGATCGCCCTCGATCTGCCGCCGCGCGGATGAGCCTGGCCGTCGTCGAACGCCTGATCGACGCGGCGCGTGGGCTGACCCGCGCGCTCGACCTGCATGATGTCGCCGCGATCGAGGCGGCCACTGCCGATTTCCGCGATGCCACGGCCGCCGTCCAGGCGACGGGTGGTTGGCGCGAAACCCCCGAACTCAAGGCCCGCATCGCCGAAGCGATGGCCGAGGCCGATGCCGCGCGGCTGCGCTCGGCTTATTATGGCGATGCCACACGTCGCCGGCTGGAAGGTCTGGCCGCTTTGGGCGCCAATATTCCGGCGCCCATCGCCTACGGCCGCCGCAAGGCCTGACGGCCCCCTCTGACGGCCCCCCGCCTGCCGGCGGTTCCTGTTTGATTGCCGCGCGGTCCCCAGCCCCGGCTACCCCATATCCCCGCAAATATCGGCCTGCGACCTGGCTTTCGGCGCGGCCCGACATATCATGCGGGTCATGGTTAAAATTGGCACGACCCTTGCTTCTTTCTCACCCGAATATCCGTGGGAAGACGCATGGCGACCAACGCTTTGAACAAGACCATCTGGGCCGATGCCGGCAAGAGCGCGATCCTGCCCTTCGCGACATTGATGCTGGTCGGCCTGATGATCGTGCCGGTGCCGTCGCTGGTGCTGGACATCGGCTTCATCACCAACATCATGATCAGCCTCGCCGTGCTGATGGTCGCGCTCAACGCCGCCAAGCCGCTCGATTTCTCGTCCTTCCCCACGGTCCTGCTCTTCGCCACGCTGCTGCGCCTGTCGCTCAACGTCGCGTCGACCCGCGTCGTGCTGGTCGACGGGCATGAAGGCGCGGACGCCGCCGGCCATGTCATCGAAGCCTTCGGCCATTTCCTGATCGGCGGCGACTGGGCGGTCGGCATCTTCGTGTTCGCCATCCTGATGATCATCAACCTGGTGGTCATCACCAAGGGCGCGGGCCGCGTGTCGGAAGTGTCGGCGCGCTTCACCCTCGATGCGCTGCCCGGCAAGCAGATGGCGATCGACGCCGATCTCAATGCCGGCCTGCTCACGCCGGACGAAGCCAAGGCCCGCCGGGTCGAGGTGGCGACCGAGGCCGATTTCTACGGATCGATGGACGGTGCCTCCAAATTCGTGAAGGGCGATGCCGTCGCCGGCGTGCTCATCCTCGTCATCAATATTCTGGGCGGCCTGATCCTCGGCGTGATGAGCCACGGCATGTCGATGGCCGATGCCGCCGCCGCTTATGTGCAGCTTGCCATCGGCGACGCGCTGGTCGCGCAGATCCCGGCGCTGCTGCTGTCGATCGCCGCCGCTGCCATCGTGACGCGCGTGTCTTCGCCCTTCGACCTGTCCGGCCAGATCACCAGCCAGTTCGGTTCGGCCAAGGCGTGGGCCCCGGTTGCCGGCATCCTGTTCCTGCTCGGCGTGATGCCGGGCATGCCGCACTTCATCATCCTGCCGGCGGCGGGTGTCGCCGGCTGGGTCGCTTGGCGGTTGCGCAAGCAGCCCGCGAAGGAAGCCGCCGCGCTGGCGGCCGCCGAAGCCGAAGCGGCGGAAAGCGCCGCGGCCGAACCGGTGCCCTCGACGATCGGGTGGGACGAAGTGTCCGACGGCGCGGTGCTCGGCCTCGAACTCGGCTACGGCCTGATCGCGATGGTGGACGAACGCAAGGGCGCGCCGCTGATGGCGCGGATCACCGGCATTCGCCGCCAGCTCAGCCGCGAACTGGGCTTCGTGGTGCCGATGGTGCGCGTGCGCGACAATCTGGCGCTGGAACCCAATGCCTATCGCATCACCGTGGCCGGCGTGATCATGGGCGAGGATGAATGCTGGCCCGAAGACCTGCTCGCGCTCGACAGTGGCGCGCTCGAAGGGCGGGTCGAAGGGCGTGAGGTGCGCGATCCGAGCTTCGGCCTCGAAGCGGTGTGGATCGCGCCCGACAAGCGCACCGAAGCGGTGGTGGCGGGCTATACCGTCGTCGATCCGGCGACGGTGATCGCCACCCATCTCAACCAGATCATCGCCAATGCCGCCGCCGATCTGTTCGGCATGGACGAGGCGCAGAAGCTGCTCGACGCACTGAAGGAAAGCGCGCCGCAGCTCGTGCAGGGGCTGACCCCCCAGCCGCTGACGCTGGGCCAGATCGCCGGGCTGTGCCGTGGCCTGCTGGCCGAAGGCGTGCCGCTGAAGGATTTCCGCCGCATCGCCGAGGCGATGGTCGAATCCGCGCGCGAAGAGGCCGATCCGTCGGCGATGCTGGAAGCGGTGCGCATGCGCATCGGCCCGATCATCATCCAGACGCTGGTGCCGATCCGCATGCCATTGCCGGTGGTGACGCTGGATGGCGGGCTGGAGGCGCTGCTCGCCCAGGCGGTGCGCGCCGGGCCCAATGCCAGCCACCCGTTCGAGCCGGGGCTGGCCAACCGCGTCGTCAGCGCGGTGACGGAAGCCGCGCAGCCGCTGCTCGCCGAAGCACGCCAGTTCGCGATCGTCACCTCGCCACTGGCGCGGCGGCCGCTCGCCCGGCTGCTCAAACCCCATCTCGCCGACGTGCCGATCCTCTCCTTCCTCGAAATCCCGGACGGCAAGCCGGTCGAGGTGGTGGCGGTCGTCGGCGGCGCCAATCAATCCGCAATGCCCGAACTGGTCCGCTGAGGATGGTTCGGGTGATGGTTCGGGACATTATCGTGAGGGACGCGATTCATGGCCTTCGGTAACGCGGCGGTCAGCCAAACCTATCAACGCCGGCCGGCGCGCATCGCGCCGGGGGAACTGGCGCGCGAACATATGCCGCTGGTCCGGCGCATCGCCTGGCATGTCCATGGCCGCGTCTCGAACGCGATCGATGTCGAGGATCTCGTCCAGATCGGCATGGTCGCGCTGGTCGAGGCCGCCAATAATTTCGAGGATCGCGGCTTCGCCTTCTCGACCTATGCGACGATGCGGATCCGCGGCGCGATGATCGATCATCTGCGGCGCCATGCCAGCATCTGCCGTTCGGCGATGGGCCGGCGGCGCGAGATCGCCGGCGTCCGCGCGAAGCTGGAACAGATGGTCGGCCGGCCGGCCACCGATGCCGAGATGGCGGACGCCATGGGCATGTCCGCGCAGGATTATCGCGAGGCCGTCGACAGCACGGCATCGGTTCGCCAGGAATCGCTGGACGAGGTTTATTCGGACCAGTCGATGTGGTTCGCCGATGTCGAGGATCGCATCGATCAGACGCTGGAGCGCAACGAACTGCGCGACGTGCTGGCCGGCCATATCGCCGACCTGCCGGAGCGCGAGGCGCTCGTCCTTCAGCTTTACTTCGTCGAGGAAATGAACCTCGACGAAATCGGGCTGACGCTCGGCGTCGGCGCCGCGCGCGTGTGCCAGATCAAAAAGGCCGCGCTCGATCGTCTGCGGACGAAGCTGGCCGACTACCGTTGAGGCGGCGGTCGATCCGGTCGACCTTCTCCGTAATGCTGTTGATGCGGTTGGCGAGCTCGGCCTGGCCGTCGCGCACCGCGTCGAACCATTGGGCGTTGCTGCCCGTCGCCTGATAGGCGACCAGATCCCTGCGGAAATCATCCAGCGCCGCGCGCAGCTCGACCGGGTTGGCGGCAGCGACCGCGGCCGATGCGTCAGCCTTGCCATGCCCGGCCGACGCAGGCTGGGCTTCGCCAGGCTGTGCCGATGCGGGGGCATTTTGCCGGACAGCGGCTTCGAGTGCCGCGATCCTCTCGTTCGCCAGCGCCATGTTGCGGCTCGCCATCAGCAGGCCGACGGTGGCGACAAGGCTGGTGAACACGGCGAGCGACGCGATGGCAAGCGGCAGGTTGCCGGCCAGCGCGGCGAAGCGCGACGGCTTGGCCGGGGCGTTCTCGTCGGCTGTCGCGTCGGCTGTCTCGTCGGTATCCGCAGTCGACGAACCCGCCGGTGCGGCGGCCGCGTCGGCGGTGGGCTGGGGCGCGGGGGTCGGCTCGCTAAAGTCGACGCTGTTGTCTAGCGCTTCGGCTTCCACGTCCTTGCTCATCGCCGCTCCTCCTCGCTGTCCTTATTGCATTTAAAATGAGGGCCCCCGGCGTGTGAGGGTTTACGCCGGGGGCCCCGTTTTTGCCCGTTAAGGAGGACCAGTTCCTTAGCGGAGCAAGCTCAGCACGCCCTGGCCGCTCTGGTTGGCCTGGGCCAGCATGGCGGTCGCCGCCTGGCTCAGCACCTGCGCCTTGGCGAGGTTCGTCGTTTCCTTCGAGAAGTCGGTATCCTCGATCCGCGAACGGGCTTCGGTGATGTTCGTCTGCGACGAGGTCAGCACGTTGACGCGGGTTTCGAGGCGATTCTGGATCGCGCCGAGATCGCCGCGGGTGGCCGAAACCTTGTCGATCGCCTTGTCGATCGCCTTCAGCGCATTCTTCGCGCCTTCGGTCGTGGTGATCGAAAGGCTGCCGGCGAGCAGCGTCTCGTCACCGCCCTGCGTGGCAAGGCCGACCTTGGCGACCGAAGCCGCGCTGCCTTCGACGCGGATCGCCGCACCGTCCGACGACGAGAGCGTGATACGGCCGCCGATGGTGACGCCGCCCGAACCCAGCGTGCCGGTGCCGGCTTCGCCTTCGAACGAGGTGACGCCCGTCACCATCGCGTTGGCGTCGTCGACCGTGATGTTGGCGCCCTGTTCGGACGTCAGGATCAGCGCGCCATTGTCGTCGGAGGTCGCCCGGATGCCGTTGATGCCGGCATTGTTGATCGCGGTCACGACGTCGGACAGGTTCACCGCGCTCGAAAGATCGACGGTGGCGCCGTTGATCGACACGTCGGCGCTGGCGGCCGTCAGGTCGACGCTGAGCTTGACGACGGTCTTGGCGGTCGCTTGGACGCCGGTCTGCGACGAGACGGCGTTGATCGCGGCGGCCTTCGACAGCGCCGAGCCATCGGTCGACTTGCCGACCGCGACGCCGTTGATCTTCACGTCGTCGGTGGTGGCAAGCGCCGCCGTGGTGTCGACCGCCGACGAAGCGAAGTTCGCGCCGTCCGACGTTTCGTTCAGGCCGAGCGCCTTGACGTCGGCCAGCGTGCCGGCGCCGCCGACATAGCCATTGGCTTCGTTCTTGGCCTGGACCTTGATGTCCGAACCATCGACGCTGCTCAGCGCGACATAGCCCTTATAGGAGCCGGCCGTGAAGCCCGCGCTGGTCGGCGCCGAACCGGCGATCACGATGTCCGCGCCGGTGTCGTTCGACAGGGCGATCGTGCCGTTGTCGTTCAGCGTGGCGGTGACGCCGGAGGCATCGCGGTTGATGTTCTTGACTAGCTCTTCCACGCTGCCCGAGGCACCGATGCTCTGGCCGTTGATCGTGATCGCGCCGGCAACGAAGGTCGTGGCGTTCGGCTGCGCGCCGGTCAGCGTGTTGTACGCCGTCGCCTTGACGTTGGTGTTCGACGTGTTGGTATTGATCGCGGTGGCGAGCGCGGTCGCCGTGTCGCCGGTCGGCGCGGTGGCGAAGGCCGCCTTGCCGTTGATCAGCACGTCATCGGTGGCGAGGCCCGAAACCGATCCGACGCGGCCGGTGGTCAGCTGGCCATCGACCTTATAGCCGTTGAGGCCGAGATCCTTGGCCGAGGTGCCGCCGATCGAGAAGCTGACGGTGTCGCCCGCCTTGGTGCCGGTCTGCAGCGAGACGTTCTTCGACGAACCGTCGAGCAGCTTGATGCCGTTGAACGAGGTGGTGGCGGAAACGCCATTCACTTCGGTCACGAGCTGCGTGAGTTCCTTCTGGAGGGTTTCGCGGTCGCTGGCCGAGTTGGTGCCGTTGGCCGCCTGGACGGCCAGTTCGCGCATGCGCTGCAGCATGTTGGTGACTTCGCCGAGCGCGCTTTCAGCCGTCTGCGCCATCGAGATGCCGTCATTGGCATTGCGGATGGCAACGGCGAGGCCCTTCACCTCGGAGGTCATGCGGCTGGAGATCGCCAGGCCGGCGGCGTCGTCCTTGGCGCTGTTGATGCGCTTGCCGGTCGACAGGCGTTCCATCGCGGTCTGCAGCGTCTGGTTCGCGACCCGCGAACCGTTCTGCGCGCGCATCGCGCCCACATTGGTGTTGATGACAGTCACGGTCGTTCCTTTCCCGCTCGATAAGCCGGCTGTCCGACCACTGGTCCATGGCAGCCACGATCCGGGTAACGGCGGGGCGCCAAGGAGCTTTAGGGGAAGGCACGCGCAAATTTTTTTCACGGCGCGACCGGTTTCGATGAAACGGTTCTACGTGTGCGGGCGCGCCTTACGCGCGGGCCTGCGTAGCGGCGCAGGCGCGGCAAAGATGGCTAATCGACAAAATTAAGTGGTTGGTAACCATCAAGCCATATTTTGACCCTGCAACGGCCGTCTGGTGACGGCGAAGTGGGGGTAGCCGGATGCGGACGATCGGTCTCAGCGAAAGGGCGGCAGAAGCCAATCCGACGCTGGCGGGCTGGTTGCAGGGCATCGGTTTCGATGCCGCGATCATCCCCGGCGGCGAGCCCCGCGAGCGCGACGAGATTCGCATCCTGGCCGCGGACGAGATCGCCCACGCCACCCATCGTGATCTGATGGTGGAGTTCGAATCGGGGGCGCCGCATTACCGGCCCGCCGCCAAGGGCATGCCGGCGCAGATGCGCTTCGGTTTCGAGGACATGGCCTTCGGCCACGCCCTGATCGCCGAACTGGTGCGCCCGCCGGTGCGGCCCGCCTGCGGCGAACCCGCCAGCGCCAAATTCCTCGCGCTCGCCACCAAGGTCGCGCGCTCCGACGCCACCGTGCTCGTGCTCGGCGAAACCGGCACCGGCAAGGAAGGTGTCGCCCGTTACATCCATGCGGTCAGCCCGCGTGCCGACAAGCCGTTCGTCGCGGTGAACTGCGCCGCGCTGCCCGAAACCATGCTCGAAGCGATGCTGTTCGGCCATCAGAAGGGCAGCTTCACCGGCGCCGCTGCGGCCAGCGAAGGGCTGTTCCGCGCGGCCGATGGCGGCACCCTGCTGCTCGATGAGGTGGCGGAAATGCCGCTGGCGCTGCAGGCCAAGCTGCTCCGTGCGCTGCAGGAACGCGAAGTGCTGCCGGTCGGCGCTACCAAGAGCGTTTCGGTCGATGTCCGCGTGATCGCGGCGGCCAACCGCGATCTGGCCGCCGAAGTCGCCGCCGGCCGGTTCCGCGCCGATCTTTACTGGCGGCTCAACGTCATGCCGCTCAACCTCCAGCCGCTCGGCGCGCGTCGTCAGGATATCCGCGCGATCACCGCCGCGCTGCTCGTGCGCCACATGCCCGAAGGCGATGGTTTCGCCTGGCCGACCTGCGCCGCGCTCGATCGGCTGATGGCGCATAGCTGGCCGGGCAATGTCCGCGAGCTTGAAAATGTCCTCCAGCGCGCGCTGCTGCTGCGCGATGGCGATCGCATCGACGCGGGCGATCTCAGCATCGAGCCGGCGATCGGCGGTCCGGCGGCGTCGGTGCAGCCGCTTGTCCACGACGACGAAGCCGCAGAACCGCAGCGCCTGGCCGATGTCGCCAAGGCGCACCAGCATCGCGCCATCGAGGAAGCCCTGGCGGCGACCGGCGGCCACCGCCTGCGCGCGGCCGAACGGCTCGGCATCAGCGAGCGCACCCTGCGCTATCGCCTCGCCGATATGCGCGCAGCGGCGTGAGGGGCTAGGGCATGAGCCGGATCGACAGTTCCAGCCTGCTGCAGATGCGCAGTGCGATCCTGCAGCAAAATGCTGCGCTTCAGCGTGCTGCACAAAAGCCGGCGGAAGCCGCGCCGCTCGCCACGCCCGCCGTGGCCGAGCCCCAGAAACCCGCCGATTTCACCAGCGCGCTGGGCAAGGCGATCTCGTTGGTGAACGAGATGCAGGCCAAGGCCGGCGCGGTTTCCGAATCCTACGAACGCGGTGAAACCACCGATATTGCTGCGGTCATGCTGCAGCGCGAACAGGCCAGCCTCGGCTTCCAGGCCACCCTTCAGGTCCGCAACAAGCTCCTTGCTGCTTACAAGGACATCATGAGCATGCCGGTGTAACCCATGGCCGAGATCGCAGCTTCTCCCGACGGCGCCACCCCAGGTCGCGCGCTTGCCATCCCCACCGCCGGGCGCCCGCCCGCCGGCCAGATGATCGATCGCCTGAAGGGCATGATGGATCAGCCGGCCGTGCAGCGCAGCCTGCCGATGATCGGCCTGGTCGCGATGCTCGGCATCGCCGCGCTGGCCTGGATGCTTTTCGCCCAGCCGCCGCAGCGCGATCTGTTCCGGGGGCTGGCCGATGGCGACAAGGCCGCCGTGGTCGACGCGCTGACGTCCGCCGGCGTCGATTATGCCATCGACCGCGATACCGGCACGCTCACCGTTTCCGACGCCGATTTCTATCGCGCCAAGATGCTGCTCGCCCAGGCCGGCCTGCCCAAGAGCGCGCCCGACGGCGATGCGATGATCAGCTCGCTGCCGATGGGCGCCAGCCGGGCGGTGGAAGGCGAACGCCTGCGCGGCGCCCGCGAACTCGATCTGGCCCGCACCATCGAACAGATCGACGCCGTCGCCGCCGCGCGCGTCCACCTCGCGGTGGAACAGCCCAGCGTGTTCCTGCGCGATGCCAAGCAGTCGGCCGCGTCGGTGATGCTGCAGCTCCAGTCCGGCCGTTCGCTGGGCGATGCGCAGGTCAAGGCGATCACCCATCTCGTCGCGTCCTCGGTTCCGGGCCTCAGCCCCGATGACGTATCGATCGTCGATCAGACCGGCAAGCTCCTGTCGGGCGCCGGCGGCGATGCCGTCACCGATGCCAGCGAACGCCAGATCGAAATCCAGGCGAAGATGGAACAGCGTTATCGCGAGGCGCTGGACAAGCTGCTGGTCCCGATCGTCGGCGCCGGCAACTACACCGCCGAGGTGCACGCCGATCTCGATTTCGCCGAGGTGCAGGCCACGCGCGAAAGCTATCCCAAGGATCTTGGCTCGGTGCGCGCCGAACAGGGCGCCTGGACCAAGGAAGGCGGCCCCGATGGCCCGCAGGCCGTGGGCGGCATCCCCGGTGCGATTTCCAATTCGCCGCCGCCGGCGAGCCAGGTGGCCGCCGCACCCGGCGGCGCCGTCACCCCGCCGGTGCCCGGTGCGCCCGACGCCCCCGGTGCGACCGCCGCGCAGAGCCGCACGAACGAGAATTACAGCCGCACCTTCGAACTGGGCCGCGAAGTCTCCGTCACCCGCAATCCGGTCGGCACCGTGCGGCGCCTGTCGGTCGCGGTGGCGCTCAAGGACGTCAACGGCAAGCCGCGCCCCCGCGCCGAGCTGACCGCGATCGAGGATCTGGTGAAGGGCGCGGTCGGCTTCGATCAGAACCGGGGCGACACCATCGCCGTCAACAGCCGCAAGTTCGCCGACGTGAATGTCGAACCGGCCGGCGGCAATTGGTGGGATGCGCCCTGGGTCGCGCTCGCCGCGCGCAATCTTTCGGCGCTGCTGATCGCCGCGCTGCTGGTGTTCGGTGTCGCCCGCCCGCTGCTCAAGCGGCGCATCGCGACGGCGGCGCAGCGGGCCGAACAGGCGGCTGCCCAGCGTGAATTGCAGCGCAGTCAGGTCGGCCGCGAAATCGCCCAGACCATCGCCAGCGAAACGCGGATCGATCCCGCCCAGCCGGTGACGCTCGACATGATCGAGGCGACGCCCGGCTATGCCGAACGCGCCGAACTGATCCGCAGCTTCGTTCGCCAGGATCCCTCGCGCGCGGCGCTGGTGGTCCGCGATCTGATCCGCGCCGACAACCCTTCAGGAGATGCCCGCAATGGCTGACGTCGACACGCTGACCCGCCCGAGCGAGCGGATGCCGGCCGGCTGCGAGGCCGCGGCGATCCTGCTGATGCTGCTGGCCGAGGAAGAAGCGGCCGAGGTGCTCGCCCGGCTCGATCCCGATGAGGTGCAGATGCTGGGCGGCGCGATGTTCGGCGTCGCCGACGTGACCGAGCATCAGGTGAACGGCGTGCTCGATCTGTTCGTCCACCGGGCGCGGGCGCGCACCACGATCGGCTTCGGGGCCGATCGCCATATTCGCGGCATGATGGAACGCGCGCTGGGCAATGACCGCGCCGACAATATCATGGCACGGATCACCCCGCCGACGCGCACCAACACGCTGGACGCGCTGAAGTGGATGGACCCGCGCACGATCGCCACGCTGATCGAGAACGAACATCCGCAGATCGGCGCGCTGGTGCTGGCGCATCTCGATCCGCCGATCGCGGCCGATGTCCTCCAGCTCGTCGACGAGGAATTGCAGACCGATCTCATCTACCGCATCGCCAAGCTGGGGCCGGTGACGTCGGAAGCGCTTGAGGATCTCGAACGCGTCCTCCTCCGCCAGCTCGGCCACACGATGCGCGGCGGCGCCACCTCGCGTCGCGGCGGGGCCAGCGAAGCGGCGAAGATCGTCAACAACACGCGCACCGCCGCCGAACAGCGGATCATCCGTTCGCTCGGCCGGCTCGACAAGACGCTGGCGCGGACGATCGAGGACGAGATGTTCGTCTTCGACAACCTGAACGCGCTCGACGAAAAGAATCTCGGCACGCTGCTGCGCGCGATCGACAATTCGATCCTCGTCGTCGCGCTCAAGGGCGCGGACGAACGGCTGCGCAACAAGATGCTCGGCTGCATGTCCAGCCGCGCTGCGCAGTCGATCATGGACGAAATGGCCGAACGCGGCCCGATGCGGCTGGCCGAGGTGCAGGACGCGCAAAAGGAGATGCTCGCCATCGCCCGGCAGCTGGCGAATGCGGGCACGATCAACCTGGGCGGAAAGAACGACGATTATGTCTGATATGTGGAGTGCCGCGACCGGCATCGCCGCCGCGCGCCTGGGCGATTTCGTGTGCGAGCCCAACCTCAGGAACTTCACCCCCTGGCTGCGGCGCAGCGATCCCGCGCCGCGCGTCGTGGAACCGGCGGTCCGCGCGCCGGTCGCCGAACCGGAGGTCGATATGGCCCAGATCGAGGCGGATGCCTTCGCCGCCGGTTTCGACGAAGGCCGGCGGACGGTGGAGCTGGAATGCGCCGCCGAGCGCGATGCCGTGCTGCGGCTGGCCGAAACGCTGGAGGCCCTGCGCCCCGAACCGCATCACGAACTGGGCCTGCTGCTCGCCGAAACGGTCGAACGGCTCGTTCGCCAGATCGTCGGCGAGGTGACGCTGGATCAGGATATCATCCGCGCGCGCGCCGATGCTGCGGCGGAGCTGATCGCCGAAGAATCGATCCCCGCCCGCATGCGCCTGTCGCCGGATGATTTCCAGCGGCTGCAGGGCGCCGATCTGCCGGTCGCCATGATCGCGGACGAGGCGATCGTCCCCGGCATGGTGCTGGTCGAAACCGGCGAAGGCTGGATCGAGGACGGCCCCGAGGTCGGGCTGGAAAAGCTGCGCATCGCGCTCGACAAGATGGGGGTGCCGCGGTGATCGCCCAGGGTTCGACGATGCCGGCCGCCACGGGCGCGCTCGCCGGCCATGCTGCGGCGCTGCTCGACAGCATCGACATCGCCCATATGGGGCCGCGCCGGATCGGCAAGCTCGCCGCTTATGACGGGCTGATGCTGGAAGCGACCGGCTTCAACCAGCCGATCGGATCGGGTGCGCGGGTGATCGACGCGGAAGGCAATGCCTGCCGGGCGGAGGTCGTGGGATTTCGCGGCAACCGCACGCTGATGATGGCGCTCGATGCCGATGCGCCGCACATCACCGGCGCGCGGGTCGAACCGGACAGCAAGGGCGGCTCGGTCGCGGTCGGCGTCGAACTGCTCGGCCGCGTGATGGATGCGCTGGGCGAACCGCTTGACGGGCTAGGCCCGATCACCGCCAGCCACCGCTGGCCGCTCGCCGGCCGGCTCGGCAATCCGCTCAACCGCGCGCGCGTCACCGAACCGTTCGATATGGGCGTCCGTGCGATCAACGCATTGCTCACCGCCGGCGTCGGCCAGCGCATCGCCATCGCGGCGGGCTCGGGCGTCGGCAAGTCGGTGCTGATGGGGCAGATGATCGCGGGCGCCGAATGCGATGTGATCGTCGTCGGCCTGGTCGGCGAACGCAGCCGCGAGGTTTCGGACTTTCTCGCCACCAAGCTCTCCGGCGCGGTCCGCCAGAAAAGCGTCGTCGTCGCGGTGCCGGCGGATCACCCGCCGCTCCTGCGCCTGCGCGCGGCGATGCGGGCGACGGCAATCGCCGAATTCTTCCGCGAGGCCGGCCTGCGCGTCCTGCTGCTCGTCGACAGCCTGACCCGCGTCGCCCATGCCCAGCGCGAAATCGGGCTTTCGCTGGGCGAGCCGCCGACGATGAAGGGCTATCCGCCCTCGGCGCTCGGCCTGATCCCGCGCCTCATCGAACGCGCCGGGGCGGATGCACGCACCGGCGGCTCGATCACCGCGATCTACACCGTGCTCGCCGATGGCGACGATACCGACGATCCGATCGTCGATACCGCGCGCGCCATCGTCGACGGGCATATCATCCTGTCGCGCAGCCTGGCGGAACAGGGCGTCTTCCCGGCGATCGACGTCGGCAAGTCGCTGAGCCGCGTCATGTCCGACATCGTGGCGCCGGAACATCTGCGCGCGGCGGCCAATCTGCGCCGGCTGTGGGCGGTCTATGAGGAAAATCGCGATCTCATCCTGATGGGTGCCTATCGCGAAGGCAGCGACGCCCAGATCGACGAGGCGATCGCGCGTCACGCCGAAATCCACGCCTTCATCAAGCAGGGGCAGAAGGATCGGATCGACTATGCCGAGTCCGCCGCGATGCTCGGCCACGGGTTCGGCCAGTGAAGTCGGTGGTCAAGCGCCGGCAGCGGATCATCCGCGTGCGCCGCGCCCAGCATCTGCAGGCGCAGGCCGTGGTGGCGCAGGCCGAAGGGCGGCTCGCCTCGCTGGAAACCAGTTCCGACAGGCTGCGCCAGCTGCGCGAAAGCCTGAATATGGCGCCGGGTGTTGCGTCGGGCGCCGCGCTCGCCAACGCCGCCGAAATGGCCATGCGCCTCGATAATGCCCGCGACGGGCTGCGTGACGCGATCGTCGGCGCCAAGGCAGCCGTCGACAAATCGGCCGAACTGCGCCTCGAAGCCCGCATCCGCCAGGAAAGCGCCGAGCGCCTGGGCGAACAGGCGGCGCGCGCGCTCGAAGCCTATCGCGAACGCCGCGCCCCCGGCGCCGGCCGCCGGCGCACCTTAAGCGACGAAGGGAAATCGGCATGATCGGGCATGCGGCGACATCGCTGGGTTCGCTGCTGGCCGGGCTCCGGCTGTCGATTCCGGGCGGCAAGACCGGGGCGGCCGAGGCCGCAGCCGGGTTCGACGCGGCGGTGGCGGGGCTGGGGGGCCTCGTCCCGTCCGCGTCGGATGGTGGGCCCGTCGCGGGGCTCGTCACCGATGCGCCGGCGACGGCCGAGGCCACATCCGCCGCGACGATCGGCGCAACGGTGGCAGCCGACGATATGGCGGCGCCCACGCTTGGCGACATATTGGGGGCCGCCGGCCTGACGCTTGTTGATGGCGAACCTACGGCGCCCGCTGCGGCTGGCCAGCCCGCATCGCTACCGATCGCTGCACCGCCGGGCGGCAAACCCGCTGCGCCGCCGACGATATTGCCGGTCGGCGATGGCCTGCCGCTGGTGGCGATGCCGGAGCGGCTGCGCCCCGTGATCCTGACGCCCGCCGATTTCGATCAGCCCGCGCCAGCGGAAGGCGAAGGCGACGACGCGGGCGATGGCGATCCGATCGAAATCGTCGATGCACCGGTGGAGGATGCCACGCAGCGCGATTCGGCGATGGCGGCCGCGATCATTCCCGCGGCGATCGTCGTCCCGCCGCCACCCGTGCAGGCGGCGGGCGGCCCGGCCGTGCCGTCGACCGAAGCCGAGGCCGACGAAGCCTCCGTTCGTTCCGCCGGGCCGCAGCCGGCGGTTAGCCCCGTCCCGGCGCAGGCCGGTGGGACAGCACCGATCATCGCTGCCGACCGGAGCGCAATGGCCGCTGCGGCTCCGGCCGACATGCCGACGGCTCCTGCTACACCCGCTTCGGCTGATCCGACCGCGCCGCGCTTGTTTGCGCCCGCCGATGTTCCGGCCCGGTCCGTGAGCCGTGGGCCGCAGGAAGCGATCGCTCCGCTCTATACCCGTCCGGTGGTTGAATCGGCGGCGCGGCCGGCCCAGATGCCGGTCGCTGCTCCGGCGACCGCAACCATGGTAGCGAGTGATTCGGTGATCGAAGCGCCGCGTGGCGACGTCTCAGCAGCCAGCGACGCGGTTGCACCCGAATTGGCGGACGCCGGGACGGCGCCGGTTGCGCCGACCGCGCCAACCGCAACCCCGGTTCCGCTTGCGGCGCCCAGTGCCACGGCGGCGCTTCCCGATGCCGCCGCGCCGTCCGCGCCGGCCAATACCGTCGATATCGGGCAGGTCGTTATCGGCCATCAGCTCGATCTCGCGCGCGACAGCGCCTGGCTCGATCAGCTCGCCCGCGACATCACGGCCGCCGCGGCGATCGATTCGCGGCTCCAGTTCAAGCTCAATCCCGAACATCTCGGCTCGCTCCATGTCGAGCTGATGCGCGGCGACGACGGCGCCTCGGTGCGCCTGACCACTGAAAATGAGGCGGCCCGCGCGATTCTGGCCGATGCGCAGGGGCGGCTGGTGGCCGAAGCGCGCGCGCACGGCATGAAGATCAGCGAAACCCATGTCGATCTCGGCCAGCAGGGTGGCCAGGGGCAAGGCCAGGGCCAAGGGCAGCGCGGCTGGGCCGATGGCCAGCCGGGCCAGCCCCATCCGCAATCGCAGAACGCATATGTAAACGCGTCGGTAACCATGAACGCGGTAGATGCGGATCAATCCGAACGGCGGGGCAATCCTCGCGAACGCTATGCATGACGGGAACTGAATCGTGAGCGACGAGACCAGCAAGGCGCCGAAGAAGAAGGGCAAGCTCAAGGTGGTGCTGTTGTCCACCGTGGGCGCGCTGATGCTGCTTGGCGGCGGCGTCGGGGCGGGGCTGTATGCGGCGGGCGCGGGGCTTGCCGGTGGCCACAAGAGCGAGCCGGAAGATCCCAACAAGCCCAAGCTCGTTCCCAAGGATGGCGGGCAGGAAGCCGCGCATGCCGGCGACAAGCAGGCCCGCGCGCTGGAAGAAGTGGTCGATCCGGGCCGCTACAAGGCCACTTATTACGATCTCGCGCAGAACTTCACGTCCAACCTGCGCGATTCGGACGGGTTCATGCAGGTGTCGCTCGGCGTCTCCACTTATTACGACCAGCGCGTCATCGATCGCGTCAAGGCGCATGAGATGGCGATCCGCTCCGCCGTGCTGATGACGCTGGCCGATCAGGATTCGTTCGTGATTTCGACGCCCAACGGCAAGAAGGAGCTTCAAAAAGCGCTCAAGAAAGCGATAAACGAAGTGCTCGTTCGGAAAGAGGGCTTCGGGGGCGTGGACGACGTGTATTTCACCAATTTCATCATCCAGTGACGTCATGACGGACGACGCGATGAGGGATGACAAGGCCCTGCTCGGCGACGACGCGCTCGGCGCCCTGATGGCGGAGCTGACCGAAGTCGAGAGCCATGGCGCGGATGGCGGCCATGATGCCGTCGTCCGGCCCTATACTTTCGGCCAGGACGGCTATGGTTCGGCCGATCGCCTGTCGGGGCTGGAACGGATGGCCGAACGGCAGGCCCGCCACCTGCGCGCGGTGATCGAACCGTTCGCGCGGACCAAGGTGCAGGTGACGCCCGAACATCACCAGACGATGCGCTTCGATCGCTGGCGCGCCGAATTGCCGAGCTTCACCAGCCTCAACCTCTATCGCCTGCGCCCGTTGAAGGGCGGCGTGCTCGCCGTGATCGAGCCCGAATTCGTGACCGCGATGGTCGACGCCTTCTACGGCGGCAGCGGCACGGCCGTTCGCCACCGCGCGCGCGAATTCACGCCGACCGAGGAACGACTGCTGACCCGGCTGGCCGATGGCGTGATGGAAGGCGTGGTCGATGTGTGGGCCGATGTGACGCCGCTTTCGGCGAGCTTCGTCTCGCGCGAGACGAATGCCGCTTATGCCAGCCTCGTCCGGCCCGACGAGCCGGTGGTCGTCCAGCGCTTCATCATCACGCCGGGCACCGGCCGCTCGTCCAGCCTGTCGATCATCTATCCGCTTGGCGCGCTGCGGCCTTATGAAACCCAGCTTGCCGCCAAGGTGCATACCGATCACGGGCCCGCCGACAGCGAATGGCGCGGCCGCATGGTGCAGGCGCTCAGCAATGTCCGCCTGCCGGTGCGCAGCGTGCTCGCGCGGCCGGAACTCACCGTGGCGGATCTGATGGCGCTGAAGGTGGGGGATGTGATCCCGATCAGTCTTGCGCCCAAGGTTCCGCTGATTGTCGCCAACCGCCGGCTGGCTTATGGGACGATCGGGGAACAGGAAGGCCGCGCGGCCTTGATGGTCGAACATGTCGAACAGGGACAATGAGATGAGCGAAGGGGGCGAAGCCGCATCGGTGCCGGCCGATCCGATGGCGGGCCGCAATCTGCGGCTGCTGGCGGATATTCCGTTGCGCCTTTCGGTCGAGGTGGGATCGACCTCGCTGAAGCTATCCGAACTGCTCGACCTTGCCGAGGGCAGCGTCGTCGAACTGGATCGGCAGGCCAATGAACTGCTCGACATCCTGGTCAACGGCACGCTGGTCGCCAAGGGCGAGGTGGTGACGGTGAACGGCCGCTTCGGCATCCGCATCGTCGATGTCGTCGCCGCCGACGCGCGGCTCGCGGGGCTCGAACGCCGCGCATGATGACCGCTTATATCCTGCGCCTTCTGATCCTGCTGCCGCTGGTGGCGGGCATGGCATTCGCGACGCTCTGGCTGTGGCGCAAATTGCAGCCGGGCATGACGATCGGCGCGCGCGAACGCGCGGTGAAGGTGGTCGATGCCGTGCCGATGGGCGCGATGGGCCGGCTGGCCGTCGTCGAATTTTCGGGCAAGCGTTATCTGGTCGGCGTGTCGCGCGGCCGGATGGACCTGATCGCCGAAGGCGAGATTCCCGACGGGGCGGTTGATCATGCTGGCTGAGGCGCGGCCTCGCCGATCCACCTTGCTTGTGCTGGCCGCGCTGGCCGTGGCCCTGTTCGCGGCCTTGTTCTGGGCGCATCCCGCGCTGGCGCAGGCCGCCGCGCCCGCGCCGCTGCCGGCCCCCGGTGGCCCCGGCGCGCTCGATCGGGCGATGAGCACCATTTCGGGCGATGGCCGCCCGCTGTCGCTGTCGCTGCAGATCCTCGTCCTGATGAGCCTGCTGACGGTGCTCCCGTCGCTGGTGCTGATGATGACGAGCTTCACGCGCATCATCATCGTGCTGTCGATCCTGCGCCAGGCGCTCGGGCTACAGCAGACGCCACCCAATCAGGTGCTCGTCGGGCTCGCCCTGTTCCTGTCGCTGTTCGTGATGCGGCCGGTGATCGCGGAGATCAACACGGCCGCCTACACGCCTTATGGCGCCGGCCAGATTTCGATCGAGGAAGCGATCAAGCGGTCGGGCACGGCGCTGCACGGCTTCATGGTCAAGCAGACACGGCAGACCGATCTCAAGCTGTTCGCCGATCTCGCCCAGTCGCCGCCCTTCGCCAAGCCGGCGGACATCCCCTTCTCGATCCTGCTGCCGTCCTTCGTCACCAGCGAACTCAAGACCGCGTTTCAGATCGGCTTCCTGATCTTCCTGCCCTTCCTGATCATCGATCTGGTCGTCGCATCGACGCTGATGGCGCTGGGCATGATGATGCTGTCGCCGTCGATCGTATCGATGCCGTTCAAGCTGCTGCTGTTCGTGATGGTCGATGGCTGGGCGCTGACCATGGGGTCGCTGGCGGGGTCGTTCGTCACATGATCGCGGGCCCCGACTATTTTGTCGGTGTCGCCCAGCAGGCGCTGTGGGTGCTGGCGCTCGCGTCGGCGCCGATCCTGATTCCCGCGCTGGCCGCGGGCCTGATCCTCGGCATGATCCAGGCGGCGACGTCGATCAACGAACAGACGTTGAGCTTCGTGCCCAAGCTGATCATCGTCGGCGTGGCGCTCGCCATTTTCGGCGGCGCGATCATGCTGCTCGTCGCCGATTTCACCCGCGACATGTTCGCCCGCATCCCGGATCTGATGCGATGATGCCCACCGGCTTTGCCGGGGTCGAAGCGCAGCTCTGGTTGTGGATGCTGGCCATGATCCGCCCGGGCGCGGCCTTCATCGCGGCGCCGGTGTTCGGCAGCCCGCAGGTGCCGGTGCAATTGCGGCTGATCGTGGCGCTGGCCGTGGGCATTCCGGCCACGGCGGTGGTGCCCTTCACTCTGCCCGACGCCGGCATCGCCTCGATCGAGGGATTCGTCATGGTTGTGGGCGAGGTGCTGGTGGGGCTGGCATTGGGCTTTGCCGTCCAGATCGGCTTTTCGGCGGCATTGCTGGCGGGCGAGACGATCGGCAGCGCCATGGGCCTCGGCTTTGCCAGCATGGTCGATCCGCAATCAGGGCAGTCCAGCCCCGCGCTCGGCCAGTTCCTGTCGATCCTCGGCACCTTCCTGTTCCTGTCGATCGGCGGGCATCTCGCGCTCGCCGCCCTGGTGTTCGAAAGCTATGTCGCGCTACCCCCCGGCCAGGCCTGGCTAGGTGCGGAAAGCCTGAAGGGGCTCGTCGATTTCGGCGGCATCGTGTTCGCGGCGGGCGTCGCCATCGCGCTGCCCGTCGCCTTCGCCATCATCCTCGTCCAGGTGGTGATGGGCATGCTCGCCCGGTCGGCGCCGGCGATGAACCTGTTCGCGGTCGGCCTGCCCGCCGCCTTGCTCGCCGGCATCATCCTGCTCGCCATCGCCGCGCCGGTGATGGCCGATGCGATCCTTGCCGCCATCCAGCGCGGGCTGGAAATGGCGGGCACGCTGGCACGGGGCGGCTAGATCGATTCTACCCCGCTCAACGCTTCGTTAACCATCTTGGCGCAGTGCTGGTACTCCATTTCCGGAGGCGTGATTGTTCGAGGCGGCCGACAAGGACCAGAAAACCGAAGCCCCGACCGAGAAGCGCAAGCGCGAGGCGGTCGAAAAGGGCGACGTTCTTCAGTCCCGCGAACTCGGCACCGCGCTTGTCGTGCTGGCCGGCGCGGCGTGGCTGGCGCTGGCCGGGCCCTGGCTGGTCGGCGCGCTGGAGGAGATGCTGCGCGCCTCGCTCACCTTCGACAGCAGCGCCGTCAGTGATTTCGATCCCTCCCGCGCGCTTCTGATGATGCTGGGGATCATCGCGCTGCCGGTGGTCGTGCTGTTCGGCCTCACCATGCTCGCCGCGATCGGCACGCCCGCCGCGCTTGGCTCGCTTGGTTTCCGCTGGGGCGCGGTCGCGTTCAAGGGCAACAAGCTCAACCCGCTTAGCGGCATCAAGCGCATCTTCGGCATGCAGGGGCTGATCGAACTCGGCAAGTCGCTGGCCAAGGTGCTGGTGCTCGGCGCGGTCGGCTGGTGGCTGATCGCCGATCAGGCGGGGTTGATGGTCGGGCTGGGCGGGCAGGATATCCGCACTGCGATCGGCGATCTCGGCGGCAGCTTCGTCTTTGCCGTGCTGGTGATGGCGCTGGCGCTGGTCGCGATCGCCGCGATCGACATTCCCGCCCAGATCTTCCAGCGCAGCGGCCGCCTGAAGATGACCAAGGACGAGGTGAAGCGCGAGCATAAGGAAAATGAAGGCTCGCCCGAGCTGAAGGCGACGCTGCGCCGCAAGCAGCATGAAATGAGCGCGTCGGGCCGCAAGGCGGTGGCGGAAGCGACGGTGGTGCTCACCAACCCGACGCACTTCGCCGTTGCCCTGCGCTATCGTCCGGGCTTCGATGCGGCGCCGGTGGTGGTGGCCAAGGGGCGCGGCGTGATCGCCGATCAGATCCGCCAGCTCGCCCGCGAAAGCGCGGTGCCGATGCTCAGCTATCCGCAGCTGACCCGCGCGATCTATTATACGTCGCGGACCAACCAGATGATCCGCGACGACCTGTATCTGGCGGTCGCCACGATCATCGCCTTCGTGTTCAATATCGATCGGGCCATGGCCGAAGGGATTTCCCAGCCCGATATCGCCGTGCCCGAAGCCGCCCGCTTCGACGAAGACGGGCGGCAGACGGGCTGATTGGGCGGGCCGATCCGGCGGATGGCCGGTTACGGCGCCATCACTTCCAGCGTGGTGACATAGCCGAGCCGGCGTTCGGTGGCGTTGGGAATGCTCGCCTTGGCGTCCGTCGCGCTGGCGTTCAGCCAGTACATGCCGGGTTCGGCCCAGTCGATCTTCACCTCGCCATTGGCGTCGGTGGTATAGTCCTTCTCGCCCAGCGCGTTGCGATAACGGATGCCGCCGGGGATCACCGTCACCTTCAGGCCGCTGGCGGCCTTGCCGTCGATCACGAAGCGGAAGGTGGCCTGCTCGCCCGCGACAAGGTCGTTGGGATGGGTGACGGGCACCAGTTCCAGGCCCTTGCCGGTCGGCTTCAGCACGCCGTCGCTGGGCGTGCCGGAGGTCACGAAGATCTCGTTGCGGTTCCAGCCTTCGGTCAGCTTCACGTCGGTCGCGCCGGCGGGAATGGCGGTCGCGATCTGATCGGCCCGGGTGCCGCGCGGCAGGCGCTTTTCCTCGCCGTTCAGCTTGTAGCTGCCCATGATGCCGCCGCCCGAATTGGCGATCTTGTACGTGCCCTTCTGCGTCAGGTGCACGTCGAAGGTGCTGCGATAGCGGCCGGTCGCGCCATTTTCGATCTTGGTCTCGCTGCCGTCCGGCGCCCAGGCCTTCATATTGTCCAGCCGGATCGGCTGATGCTCGAAGTAAAAAAGGTCGTTGGATACGGCGGCGTCGACCGTCACCCACACGTCGTCGCCCGAAACGATGGTCGACGAAGGCAGCATCCACTGGCGATGGGCCGAAGCGGCGGTGGCGACAATGCCAAGGGCGGCGGTGGCGGCAACGAGGCCGGCAAGGCGAAAGCGCATGGGTCTATCCTCTCTGGATCGGATCAGGGCTTGAAGGTGGCGACGACCTGGCCGAGCTCGGTCTTGCCGGCGGCGCGGACGGTCTGGCCCGGCTTGGGCGGCCAGGCGAAGGGAAGCTGAAGCAATTCGCGGCCGCCCACTTCGCGGGCCGCTTCGACGAACAGCACATAATTGCCCGGCGCCAGATTGGGCAGGCCGCCCTTGCCGGCGGTGAAGCTCGCCTTCTGCGGGCCGGGCGCCCGCGTCGCGCCGCTGATGCCGGCGGCGGGGAACTTCATCGTCCGGCCGGATTTGCGCCACCAGGTGCGCATGTCGCGCAGCCACTTGGTGCCCTCATTGGCCTTCATGTCGTCGTCATACCAGACGGCGACGGTGTGGGCGGCGGGCTGGCCGGCCTGTTCGATCCACATCGCGACATAGGGCCGGTGATATTCGGCGACCTTGAGCTGCGGGATGTTGACCGTGACGTCGATGCCAGCGGCCGCGGCTGGCGTGGCGGCGAGCGTGGCGGTGGTGGCAAGGCTCAGGCTGACGGTGCGCATCGGTTTCCCTCAGTGGATGAAATAGACCGCCAGGATGGCGGGGATGACGAGGCCCAGGCCGACGATCGGCCAGGTGCTGGGCCGCTTCGGCGCATGGAGCTGGAGGAGGAACAGGCCGGTCAAGGCGAAGATCAGGCAGGCGCCGGCGAAGATGTCGATGAACCATTTCCACGCGGTGCCGGAATTGCGGCCCTTGTGAAGGTCGTTGAGCCAGGCGATCGCCCCGCGTGACGTTTCCTCGGCGGTGACGCCGCCGGTCGCCCGGTCGATCGCGATCCAGCCGTCGCCGCCCGGGCGGGGCAGAGCGAGGTAGATTTCGTCGGCCGACCATTCGGCGATGCCGGTGGCCGGCACGTCGAGTTCCTTGCCCAGCCAGCTGGCCACGGCGGCCGGCAGGGGCTTCTTGGCGTCCGCCGCCTCATCGGGGGCGATCGCGGGCAACAGCCCGTCGGGCAGCTGCGCGGTCCGTTCGGTCGTAACCGGTTCGGCCTCGATCTCGGCGGCGTGGTTGAGCGTGATGCCGGTGATGGTGAACAGCAGCAGGCCGATCAGGCAGATCGCCGAACTCATCCAGTGCCAGGTGTGAAGCTGCTTCAGCCAGAAGGCGCGGGCGGACTTGCGGCTGCGCGCCGGCTTGCCGGCCGCCCGGCCGTCAGTTTTGCGGTCGGTGGACCGAATGTTGAGGGAGGTGGGGGAGTCGGGCATTGGCTGCCCGCATAACGCGACTGATTTTCGATAACAATCTTATTTGCGAACGGATCGCAGAAACCCCCTCCCCGCCGGAGGAGGGGGTTTGCGAAGCTATCGCGACAGCAGGCCGCGGGCCTGGCTGGCGATCTGGGCGAGCATCGCGGCGGTGGGCGCCGGCGCGGTGCGCGCGCGATCGACAAGGGCGCGGAACTGGGCGACGCGCGATTCATGCGCGGCGAGCCATTTTTCGACCCCCGGCAGCGGATCGCGCTTGCCGTCCCGCGTCAGGAAATCGAGGCGAAGCTGCTCGAAATCGCGCGCCAGCCCCGAAGCGAGCAGGCGTTCCCACGGATCGGCCGAAACGAAGCGCAGCGCCGCCGCCTTGGCCCAATCGAGGCCGAGCGCTTCGCCCAGCCGCACATAAGCGGTCGTCGCCGAAACCTCGTCGACATTGAGCCGCTGGGCGAGCGCAGCCGTCCCGACCGCGCCGTCCAGTTCGTCGAGCCGGACGATGCGCTTGACCAGCTTGGCATCGGCGCCGGCCGCGAGCAGCTTTTCGCGCAGCGCATCGGCCTGCACGCGGGCTTCGTGGCGCAGCAGCTTTTCGGCCGCCGCGTCGAGGCGGCTGACGCCTTCGCCGAAGCGGGCGACGATTTCGCCCGCCTTCATTTCCGCACCGCCCGACCGGATCAGATCGGCGATGTGGAGGCGCGCTGCCGACGATGTGGCTTCGAGCAACTGGAAGCGCGCATCTTCGGACAGCTTCGCCTGTTCGATCGCGGTGTAGATCGCTTCGAGCCCGAAGATCGCATCGGCCGCGAAATAGCTGGAGGCGACCTGCGCGAGGCTGATGCCTTCTTCTTCGGCGATTTCGAACGGCGCGACGAGGCCGAGCCGGTTGACCACGCGATTGGCCATCTTGGTGGCGATGATCGCGCCGCGCAGACGGTGCTGATCGATCGCATCGCCGAAGCGTTCGCGCATCGCGGCCGGGAAGGCGGCGTGGAGCAGCGGATCGAGCAGCGCATCATTGGCGATGTCGGTCTGTTCGATCGCAGCCTGCAGCGCGAGCTTGCCATGGCTGAGCAGAATGGCGAGTTCGGGCCGGGTGAGGCCGCGCTGATCCTGCGCCCGCCGGAGCAGCTCGTCCGATCCTTCGAGGCCTTCGACCTCGCGGTCGATGCGGCCCGCTGCTTCCATGATCTCGATCACGCGGACCTGCGCCGGCAGCGCCGCCGCACCGCCGCGTTCGGCGAGCGACAGGCCGAGCGTCTGGAGGCGGTTATCCTCCAGCACCAGCGCGGCGACATCGTCGGTCATGCTGGCGAGCAGCGCGTTGCGATCCTCGAAACCGAGGCGGCCTTCGATCATCTCGCGGTTGAGCGGGATCTTGATATTGACCTCATTGTCCGAACAATCGACGCCGGCCGAATTGTCGATGAAGTCCGTATTGATCCGCCCGCCGCGCAGCGAATATGCGATGCGGCCCGCCTGCGTGACGCCGAGATTGGCGCCTTCGCCGACCGCCTTGGCGCGCACGTCCTCGCCATTGACGCGGTGCGCGTCATTGGCGGGATCGCCCACTTCGGCGTTATTTTCCTCGCGCGCCTTGATGTAGGTGCCGATGCCGCCGAACCAGAGCAGATCGACCGGGCTTTTCAGGATCGCGGAGATCAGCGTCGACGGATCATAGCTGCCCGCCGCGAGGCCGAGCACCGCCGCCGCTTCCTTCGACAGCGTGATTTCCTTTTGCGTGCGCGGGAAGATGCCGCCGCCGGCCGAAATCAGCTTTTCGTCATAATCCGCCCAGGACGAACGCGGCAGCTTGAACATGCGCGACCGTTCCTTCCAGCTCGCCGCCGGATCGGGATCGGGGTCGAGGAAGATGTGGCGGTGATCGAAGGCGGCGACCAGCTTGATCGCCTTGGACAGCAGCATGCCGTTGCCGAACACGTCGCCGGACATGTCGCCGCAGCCGGCAACCGTGATCGCGTCCTTCTGCACGTCCACGCCCATTTCGAGGAAATGGCGCTGCACCGATACCCACGCGCCGCGCGCGGTGATGCCCATGCCCTTATGGTCATAGCCCTGGCTGCCACCGGACGCGAATGCGTCACCCAGCCAGAATTTGCGTTCGAGCGCGATCGCGTTGGCGACGTCGGAGAAGCTGGCCGTGCCCTTGTCCGCCGCGACGACGAAATAGGGGTCGTCGCCATCGCGGATCACCACCTTTTCGGGGTGGATCACCTTGTCCTCGACGATGTTGTCGGTGATCGACAGCAGCGAACGGATGAAGATGCGATAGCTTTCGGTGCCTTCGGCCAGCCACGCATCGCGGTTCACCGCCGGGGAGGGGAGCTGCTTGGGATAGAAGCCGCCCTTGGCGCCGGTCGGCACGATCACCGCATTCTTGACGAGCTGGGCCTTCATCAGGCCGAGAATCTCGGTGCGGAAATCGTCCCGCCGGTCGGACCAGCGCAGGCCGCCACGCGCGATCGGCCCGCCGCGCAGGTGGATGCCTTCCACGCGGGGCGAATAGACCCAGATTTCGCGCCACGGGCGCGGGGCGGGCAGGCCGGGAATGGCCGCGCTGTCGAGCTTGAAGGCCAGCGCCTCTTCCGCCGCGGGGGCGAAGGCGTTGGTGCGCAGCGTCGCCTGCACCAGCGCGCGGATGCGCCGGAGGATGCGATCGTCGTCGATCGCCGCGACCTGGACGAGCGCGGCGTCGATCGCGTCTTCCGCCGCCTTGGCCTGCTTGGCGCCGGCATGGGCGGGATCGTGCAGCGCGGCGAACAGATCGATGATCCGGCGCGCGGCCACCGGCGCCTTGCGCAGCGCCTGCGCCACCGTATCCAGCCCGTAGGACAGGCCGGTCTGGCGCAGATAACGGAACCAGGCGCGGAACAGCACCACGGCGCGCGGATCGAGCCCGACGGCGATGATCAGCTGGTTGAAGCTGTCATTTTCCGCCCGGCCTTCCAGCACGGCGGCGATCGCCCGTTCGGCGACGTCGGCGCGCGCCATCAGCGCATCGGGGTCGATCGTTTCATCCAGCTCGAGCAGATATTCGTGGATATAGCCGATCTTGCCGCCATCGAGCGCGGTGGGCGTTTCCTTGAGCACGCGGAAACCGAACGCTTCGAGCACGGGCACCGCATCCGACAGCGGGATCAGCCCGCCGAGCCGGTAGCTTTTGAGGCGGAGCTGGCGTTCGCCGTCCTTGGGCAGACGATAGAGCCGCGTGCCGCGATCTTCAGGCGTGTCGAGCCCGCGCAGGCGGACCATGTCGCGACCGGCCTCGTCCGCCGGATAGCGGTTGCGATAATCGAGCGGGAAGGCCGCGCCATAAGCGAGCAGCAGGCGGGTGGCCTGGCCGGGGCCGACCTGTTCGGCGAGCGCGGCTTCCACCGCCGGATCCCAGCCGCGCACCATCTGCACCAGATCGGCATCCAACGCGGCCGGATCGGGCAGCGGAACGCCGGGCTTGAGATCGAGCGTGTAGCGGATCAGCGCGAGATCGCCGTCGCCCAGTTCGATCGCCCAGCTGGAGATGGTGGCCCCGGCATGATCCTCGACCATCTGGCCGATCGCGGTGCGGCGGCCGGTGGACAGTTCGTCGCGCGGCAGCCAGACGAAGGCGAAGAGATGACGTTCGAGCGCCGAGGGCGACAGCACCAGCTTGGGGCGCGGACGATCGGCCAGCGACATGGCGGTGAGCGCCAGTTCTTCCAGGCTGGCGGCATTCACCGCGACCAGAATGTCGTGCGGCAGCGATGACAATGCGTGGCGCAGCGCCTTGCCGGCGTGGCCGGACGGATCGAAAGCGTATTTTTCGTCGAGCGCGTTGAGCCGCGCGCGGAGCACCGGCACCTTGTCCGAAGGCGCGCGCAGCGCGGCGCTCGTCCACAGCCCGGCATGGAGCGAGACGCCCGCAATCTTGCCGTCGACGCGGTGCGGCAGGACGATCAGGTCCATCGGCACGCGGCGGTGGACGGTGGCGACGCGATCGGCCTTGAGCACGAGCGGCGCTTCGCCACCCTGTTCGAAGCGGGCGATGGCGGAATGGAACGCCTCGTCGCTCCACACCGAATGCTTGGGGTTGGCGAGGATACCGAGCCCGTTGCGGTGATGGCCGTCGATCAGTTCGACACGGTGGCCGAGCAGGGTGAAATGCTTGTCGCCGAACCAGCGCAGCAGGGCGGCGCCTTCGCCATCGGGCAGGCGATCGCTGTCTTCGCGCAGCGCGGCCTGCAGGCGCGGCCAATCGGTAACGGCGGCGCGCACGTCAGCCAGCACGGCTTCCAGTTCATCGGTGAGCGCGCGGCGGGTGCGGGCATCGGCGCGCGCGATTTCCATATAGATCATCGATTCGCGGCGTTCGCCGCTGGCATCGCCCGGCAGGATCGCGGTCAGCCGGCCTTCGCCGTCGCGGCGCACGGGCACCACGGGGTGCAGCAGCCGGTGGATGGCCAGCCCGCGCGCGCCGATGGCGCCGGCCACCGAATCGACCAGGAAGGGCATGTCATCGTTGATGACGGCCAGCCGCATCGTCCAGCGGCCTTCCTCGTTACCGATCGATTCGAGGCGGATCGCCGCCTTGTTGGGCGCGCGTTCGGCGGCGGCTTCGGCGACGAAGGCACCGGCCGCCGCGCGGCCTTCATCGGTCAGGTCGACAGTTTCGCCGGGAAGCGCCCCCCGGGTCAGCGCGTCGGCAATCGCCGCGGCAATATTGTCGTCAATCGTCTGGGGATGCGCTTGGCTCGTCGCCGGCATTTTCCACTCCTGGAGCCTGATCGATCGACGGGGAAACGCTGCGCGCTTCCGCTGAAACCGTCAATCAGGCTCTCTCCTTTGGTTGAGACAGGGATTCACGATTCAGGCCAACCCGCCTGAAACGATCACGGACCAGTCGGCGGCTGGATCGCCGCTTCTGGCTGTTCCTGCCGAACTTATGCGCCCGCCCAATGACGGCGGCAAGGCGGGAGAAATCCACGCAATTCCGCGACAGGAAGGGGTGCCGGAGGGGCGCGGAGGGCGCGCCTTGCGCAGTGGCTGCGTAATATAATTACGCTAGTGGAAAACGAATCAGCGAATGCTGCGGCGCAGCGCCTGTTCGAGCAGTTTTTCCTCGCCGGTGACGGGTGCGAGGATCGCCACCGAACCGTTCGGTTCGCGCCGGCCGACGAGCAGCAGGAATTCATCGGCGACGGGGCCAAGATCGACATGCGCGCGCGGTGGCGCGGCGCGCAGCGCGGTCCGCGGATCGGCGGGGGCGGGGCGATGCGCCGGTCGGCGCGCGGCACGCTCGGCGGCGACCAGCCCCTTGAGTCCGCCTTCATGGCTTTCGAGCAGCCCGCGCAATTCGCCCAGGCCGACATCGGTGCGGCGGGCATAAGCCAGCGCGGCGGCGAATTCGGTCAGCCGCGTCTTGTCATAATCGGCGCCGAAGACGAGCTTCACCACCGGCGTCATCGGCGCGCGCGCCTGCGCCTTCATCCCGCAATCGGCCAGCAGTTCGGCATATTCGTCGGGCCGCGCCTCGGCGACGAGGGCAAAATCATAAGCCAGGCCGAGCGCGCGATAGAGCGCGGCGCGGGTGCGCGCGCGCGCGGTGCGGGCGGCGTCGGCGGTTTCGCGGGCGAGCGCCAGCCGATCGGCGAGCCCGATTTCGGCGGTCGCGTCATAGCCGCCTTGCTCGTGGACGGCATCGAACCAGTCGGCGTCGAAATCCTCCTCGGCGATCGGGAAGGGGGCGGCGGCATTGGGCCCATCTGCCCAGATCGGCGCCGGCGACGGCGCGGCGAGCGCCTGGCCGATCTCCAGCGACAGCGCATCGGCCTCGGCCGCGCTCACCACTTCCTTCCAGCTGATCACGCCGTAAACGAAGTCGATCGTTTCCCCGCCCGATGAAAAGGGCATCAGGATGCCGCGATAGAGCGTGTTGGCGCCGCGCTGGTTGACGAACTCGGCCTCGAAGCCGATCGGCGCGCGATTGGCGATGATCTCCAGATAATGATCGGTCAGCCGCGACAGCAGCGATCCGCCCGGCACCTCGGCGATGGTCGGCGGGACATCGGCATAATCGCCCTCGTCGCGCAGATCGGCGCCCATCACCGCGATGGCGGGATTTTCGGGGTCGCGGCTGAAATCCAGCAGCACGCTGTTCGGCCCGAAATCGGCGATGCCGGCCGGATCGAGATCCTGAATCGCGGGGAAGGGGCGGCCGGCAAGCAGCGACACCCAGTAATTATAGGCGCGGACATGCATGCGCCGCTCGTCGCTGCCGATCGCGGGCGGCGCATCCATCTGGGGCTCGGCTGCGGAAAGCTCCGCCTCAGCCTCGATCGTCGGCACCGTATCCATCCTAAATCGCCTTCGGCCGGGAAGATTCGGTGCCGATCATCCGGCATTGTGGTTTACGTTCGGTAAAATTGCCCGCCTGGCCAGGAAACGCATCGAGGGTGCTTGCCAGCCCCAAAAACGGCTGGTAAGGGCCGCCACCTTGCCACGCCGCTTTAGCTCAGTTGGTAGAGCATCGCATTCGTAATGCGGGGGTCACAGGTTCGAGTCCTGTAAGCGGCACCAGGCACACCAAAAGTGCCGGAAATTCGCAGAAATCGCAGAAAAGCGTTACCTGGCTCTTGCTTGGATGCTGCTGCCTGCCCGCCGGTGATCCACCCAAGAGAAAAGCAGGCAGCGGTGAGGGCGGTCCTTAGGCTATGTTATCCTAGGCGCGTCGCGACGTGCCTCCGGCAACCCGCCATCGCCATTGTCGCGCCCGGCGCTTATGCTGCCCGCTGCATGCTTCCCGCCCTCATCTTCTCGGCCTGCGCCATGACGTTGATCGTCGGGGTTCGCTATCTTGTCGTCAGCGGGGCCTTCGCGTGGGCGACGGCGCGGCGTTATCCCGGCCTGTATGCGGGGCAGGGGCGGCAGATCCGGCGGGAGATCGGCTGGTCGCTCGCTTCGGCCGCGATCTATGGCGTGCCCGCCGGCGTGCTTGCCTGGGGCTGGGACCAGCATAGCTGGACGCGCATCTATAGCCACGCCGCCGATTATCCGCTCTGGTGGCTGCCGCTGTCGGTGCTCGTTTTTCTGTTCGCGCACGATACGTGGTTCTATTGGACGCATCGCTGGATGCATCGCCCGGCGCCGTTTCGCGTCGCCCATGCCGTCCACCATGCCAGCCGCCCGCCCACCGCCTGGGCGGCGATGGCCTTCCACCCGTGGGAGGCGCTGAGCGGCGCCATCGTCATCCCCGGCCTTGTGCTGATCGTGCCGATCCATGTCGCCGCGCTGGGCATCGTGCTGGCGGTGATGACGGTGATGGGCGTCACCAACCATATGGGCTGGGAGGTCTTTCCCCGCTATTGGGTGCAGGGCAAAATGGGGCGCTGGCTGATCACGGCAAGCCACCACCAGCGCCATCATACGGATTACAGGTGCAATTATGGCCTTTATTTCCGCTTCTGGGATCGCCTCTGCGGCACGGATCGCGGTCTCGGCGCTTTCGATCATCGCGGCCGGGGCGGCGGTGCCGGCGCAGGCGGGGGTGACGACGCGGCTTGATCTCGGCATCAGCGGGTTGCGCTCGGTCGAAGGCAATATCCTCGTCTGCCTCACCCAGAATCCGAAATATTTCCCCGATTGCTCCGGCGATCCGGCGCGCCGCACGCTGACCATCGCGGCGGCCCGCGCCACCGGCGCCCACATTCCCGATCTCGCGCCCGGCCAATATGCGCTGTCGCTGGTCCATGACGAAAATGGCAATGGCAAGCTCGACACGCGGCTCGGCATTCCGCGCGAAGGCTTTGGCTTCTCACGCAATCCGCCGATCCGCTTCGGCGCGCCCAGCTTTTCCGCCGTGCAGTTCCTCGTGTCGGGGGCCGAGATGCGCCAGCCGATCCGCGTGAGATATCTGTTCTAGGCGCGAGGCGCCGGACAGGCCGCGTGTCGCCGTCTGTGCTGCAGTGCAAAAAAAAGGGCCGGTTCCCGAGAGAACCGACCCGAAAGTCTTTAGGAGAGGATGCCTGAAAGGCCCGTTCCTTTTGCGCCTGCGAAGGTTATGTTGCAAGTGCGAAATACAAGGTGATGATTGCAAATATTGCAATCATTGCGTCTGGCGCATCCGTAATGCCGGTGGACCCGCCGCGCCCGACGGCCTACAAGGGCGCATCCCCGGGGGACCCTGCGCACAGGGTTGAGAGGTGGCTGTCCGGCCACGACCCGCTGAACCTGATCCGGCTGACACCGGCGTAGGGAGGGTAAGACCGCAGCCCGTCTCCGCGACGGCCGTGGACCAAGCCCGCCTCTACGAAGATTGGAGACGAGCTGATGGCCGATATTCCCGCGCGCACCGAAATGAAGGTAACCACCGGCCCCATTCGCGGCAGCCGCAAGATTCATGTCGGTCCGCTCAAGGTGGCGATGCGCGAGATCGAGCTGGAGCCGTCCTCGGGTGAGCCGCCGCTGCGCGTCTATGATTGTTCGGGCCCCTATACCGATCCCGATGCCCGCATCGACATCATGGCCGGCCTGCCCGAATTGCGGCGCGACTGGATTCGCGCTCGCGGCGATGTCGAGGAATATGACGCCCGTGCCGTCCGGCCCGAGGATAATGGCCTGAAGGGCCCGGATCGTTCGGGCGGCGTCCAGCCTTTCCCCAATGTCCGCAAGCGCCCGCTGCGCGCCAAGCCGGGAATGAATGTCAGCCAGATGCATTATGCGCGGCGCGGCATCATCACGCCCGAGATGGAATATGTGGCCGTGCGGGAAAATCTCGGCCGTGAGATGCTGCGCGACAGGCTGGTCCGCGACGGGCAGGATTGGGGCGCCTCCATCCCCGATTATGTGACGCCGGAATTCGTGCGCGACGAGGTCGCCCGTGGCCGCGCGATCATCCCCAACAACATCAACCACCCGGAAAGCGAGCCGATGGCGATCGGCCGCAATTTCCTGGTCAAGATCAACGCCAATATCGGCAATTCGGCCGTCGCGTCGGACGTTGCGTCGGAGGTCGACAAGCTCGTCTGGTCGATCCGCTGGGGCGCGGACACGGTGATGGACCTTTCGACCGGCCGTAACATCCACGACACGCGCGAATGGATCCTGCGCAACTCGCCGGTGCCGATCGGCACGGTGCCGATCTACCAGGCGCTCGAAAAGGTCGGCGGCATCGCCGAGGACCTGACGTGGGAAATCTTCCGCGACACGCTGATCGAGCAGGCTGAGCAGGGCGTGGATTATTTCACCATCCATGCTGGCGTGCGCCTGCCTTATATCCCGCTCACCGCCAAGCGCGTGACGGGCATCGTTTCGCGCGGTGGCTCGATCATGGCGAAATGGTGCCTCGCCCATCATCGCGAAAGCTTCCTCTACGAGCATTTCGACGAGATCACCGAGATCATGAAGGCCTATGACATCGCTTATTCGCTGGGTGATGGCCTGCGCCCCGGATCGATCGCCGACGCGAATGACGAAGCCCAGTTCGCCGAACTCTACACGCTGGGCGAACTCACCAAGCGCGCCTGGGAACAGGATGTGCAGGTGATGATCGAAGGTCCCGGCCATGTGCCGATGCACAAGATCAAGGAGAATATGGACAAGCAGCTCGAAGCCTGTGGGGAGGCGCCCTTCTACACGCTTGGGCCGCTCACCACCGATATCGCGCCGGGTTATGACCATATCACCTCGGGCATCGGCGCCGCGATGATCGGCTGGTACGGCACGGCGATGCTCTGCTACGTCACCCCCAAGGAGCATCTGGGCCTGCCCGATCGCGACGACGTGAAGGTCGGCGTCGTCACCTACAAGCTCGCCGCCCATGCGGCCGATCTTGCCAAGGGCCACCCCGCCGCCAAGCTGCGCGACGATGCGCTGAGCCGCGCCCGTTTCGAATTCCGCTGGCGCGACCAGTTCAACCTCAGCCTCGATCCGGATACGGCCGAGCAATATCATGATCAGACGCTGCCGGCCGAAGGCGCCAAGACCGCGCATTTCTGCTCGATGTGCGGGCCGAAATTCTGCTCGATGAAGATCACGCAGGAGGTCCGCGATTTCGCCGCGAAGCAGAATCAGAGCGCGGACAGCTTCCTCGCCGCCGGCGATGCTGAAGCCGGCATGGCCGAAATGAGCGAGAAGTTTAAGGAGAAGGGCGGGGAGATCTACCTGCCGGCCGCCGAATAGACCGCGCCGCCCCGCCAGCCTTCACGACCCTCCCGGTGCGATCGCGCCGGGAGGGTTTTTCATGTCCCCTCAGCACCGCCTCGCAGCCACCGCAAACCCCCTCGCGAGCCTGTCTGCGCACCCCCCGCGCCATCGGCTCGCCGCACCATCCACTCCAATTGCCCGCACAAGCCGGGGTGCCCCGGCCAGCGTTCATCTGGCCGCAAGGTTGGGCTGAACAGGCACGAAATCCATGGCGCCCGGTGCAGCGAAAGCCCGCACTTCGCAGGGCGCCAGAAAGAGGGGATTCCGGTTGCCGACACGCCGACATGGGGGCGGCGGCCGGACAAGCAGCTGCGATCCCGCAGGCCCCTGATCGAGTTTGAAGGAGTCGTGCGAATGAATATCATTACCAAAAGCCCCAAGGCCCTCTTGCTGCTCGCCATGCTCACCGGCGCCGCCTCGGCGAGCATCGCGGCCGACACGCAGGATCCCAAGACCGATCTCACCGTCTACGGCACGGCCACGCCCGAAACGGCGGCCGAAATGACCGAAGGCCCCGAGGTCGAAGGCATCATCTCCGCGCGCAGCGGCGATAAGGTCCAGGTCACCACCGCTGACGGTGCCAGCACCGTCGTCACGGTGACGGATGCCACCCGGATCAGCGCGAGCAAGGGTCTGCTCGGCCTCAACAAGGATAAGCTCGCGGCCAGCTCGCTGCTCAACGGCCTGCCGGTGTCGATCAAGACCATGCAGTCGGGCGGCGGCCTGGTCGCCAGCCAGATCAAGCTGCAGAACAAGGATCTGCGCACCGCGTCGATGATCCGCAACGGCACCGATCAGCGTTTCGCCGAACAGACCGCCGCAACCGAGGCGCTGCGCGGCCGCATGGGCGATATCGATCAGTATAACGTCAAGGGCACGACCAGCGTGAACTTCGACACCGGCAAGGCCGTGCTGTCCGAACAGGCGAAGGCCGATCTGTGCGCCGCCGCCGCCTCGGCCGAAGGCATGGACAACGCCCTGCTGCTCGTCGTCGGCTACACCGATTCCACCGGCACGCAGGATTTCAATCAGGAACTCAGCGAAAAGCGCGCCGGCCGCGTCGTCAACTACCTGCAGCAGGCCTGTGGCTGGAAGCCCTATCGCATGCTGACGCCGACCGGCATGGCCGAAGCCGATCCGGCGGCCACCAACGACACCGACGAAGGCAAGGCGCAGAACCGCCGCGTCGCCGTCAACATCCTCGTCAGCAAGGGCCTCGACGGCCTGTAAGGCGCATGGGGTGGGCATCGCGCCCACCCCGGCCATTGCCGCATCGGAAAGTAGCGCTGAAGCGCCGATCGGGCGCTTGCCACGATAGGCCCGGGCGGCTGGCTCCCTACAGAAAAGCCAGATTGTTGATCAGTCTGGCGACCTTGCCCGTATCGCCGGCTTCCACCGCATCGGCGATCCGGGCCCAGGCGGCGGCGCTGGTGGTGCAGCGTCGTCGCGTTTCCTCATGGCGGGTTGCCAGCGCCTCGCAGGCGGCGCGCGACGCCAGGGCACGATAATCGATCGGGCGGGGCGTCACGGCGTCAACATTCTGCGGGCGGATGGGGCAGGGATATTTCGGCTGTCCAGCGCACATGATAGGCGGCCGCCAGCTGTTCGTGAACGATGCGGGAACACAGGCAGGCCGCACGCTGGGCGGCGGCAATCGATGCCGTTTCTCGCGAATGGAAATAATCTGATCGACTATATGGGGTCATCATGCGGCTCCACTGGCAAGCGGGAGCGCGCGTTCGTCTCTCAGTCACCGGAAGCCTGCTGGGATTCGGCCGGCGATGTGGCATCGTAAACCTCTTTGCCGGCGGACGCCAATCCGGCGTGCCTTTTCCCTCCAGCGTGCTAATGCTCTGTTTTCGTGGCCCGGAGGTTGCTTGCCCATTCATCGCCAAAGGCAGCGTCTGATATCCGCTTTCGCCACGTTGCGGAGGGGAACCGCCTTCCTTGGCGGCGGCTTGCGGATGGCGGGCAATGATAACCCGCCGGCCATCGCAGGCCGGCTTCGCCACAAGGTGATCGGCAACGGCCTGCGCGAACTCGATCGATTCCTGAGCGTCCTGATCGACGAGGTGGCGATGCTGATGCCGCCCGATGATATCGATGCCGTTCGCGTCGGCCGGCAACGCAACACGGCGAACAAGCTGCGCACGCTCCACACCGCCCTGGGCCGGTCGAGTCCCGATCATGATCGGCTGCGTGCGCTCGGGCGTTCGCGCGACTGTCTGTTCTATTGCGATGGCGTCGTCACGCGCAGCGACAGGCGGCATGGCACGATGATGACGATCGGCTGGCCATGTGGTGAAAATCAGGTCGGCGGCCTGATCGCCGTGGGCGAAAGGCTGGTCATAACCCCGGCAGATCTTGCGTCGGTGTGCGGCTTTTACGATCGCCTGGGGGGCGATCTGGTCGGCGTGCATCCAGTTCCGGGGCGCGCGCGGTTGCCATTGGCGCCCATGTCGCCTATATCGGCTGACGCTAACGTCGCCTGCGACGGAACTTGAGGCCGATAGGGTCGATCCTTCCATTTCTCGCTGCCTGGCTCTGTCCGGCATTTCGCCGGCCGGATCATCGTGTCTTCGCGAAAGGAAGCATCATGCCGATTGGTACCGTCAAATTCTTCAACGCCGACAAGGGTTATGGCTTCATCGCGAACGAGGATGGCTCGGGCGACAGTTTCGTCCATATCAGCGCGGTCGAGCGTGCGGGCATGGCGACGCTCAACAAGGAGCAGCGCCTGAGCTACGAATTGGAAACGGACCGCCGCGGCAAACAGTCGGCAGTCAATCTCCAGTCGGCCTGATCGCCGGTGGCCAAGGAGGAGTTGCTGACCCTCGACGGCCAGATCGAAGAGATTCTTCCCGATGGACGCTTTGCCGTCCGGCTGGAAAATGATCACCGGATCATCGCCTACACGGCGGGCAAGATGCGACGCTATCGCATCCGCTCCGTCGTGGGCGATCGCGTGATCGTCGAAATGACTCCCTATGATCTGGACAAGGGGCGCATCATTTTTCGTGAAAAGACGCCGGGCGCAGGCCCGGGGCCTCGCCGGGGTAATCGTCGTTAGCGCGATTTCGAAGCGATCGGAATCGATCGCTGGTTAAGAAATCGCTGTAAAACAATAAACTAGGGCGGTTGATTTGATGCAATCAGATCCTAAGCCGCTCTAGCACTTTCCGAACAATATCAGCGCGCAGCTGCGCGCCTAAGGATAGCATGCAACATAGTTCTGATTATCGTCTTGAGGCGCGCTCCGCCATCCAGCGTGAGCGCCCTTTGATGAGCCGCCGTAAATCGGCCCATCTCACCCGACGCGAACTGCGTCAGATCGTTGCCGAAATCATCGGCTGATCGACATTCTACAATGATCCGGCCGTCGGCGATCGCTGGCTTCCTTTGCGGAAGCCGTTGGTCGTGGGCAGCCGGCCGCGTCTGAAACATCTTTCCTACACCCTGGGCCTTATGGTCTATCCTGTCGGATGGAACAGCCCACATCTTGCGCGCCTTTGGCCGCCCCGCCGGATCGCGCCCGCTGGACGCCTGCGAAACAGCGCATCTTCCTTGTCGCCTTGCTCGAATGCGGGTCGGTCGCGCGGGCTGCGCGCGCGGCGGGTATGTCGCGCTCGAGCGCGCACCGTCTGCGCGCCCGGCTCGCCGGCACTGCTTTCGATCGGGCATGGGATCAGGCGCGGGCGGCGCATGCCCGGCGGCTGGCCGATCCCTTCGGCCCCGATGCGCTGCCGACGCCCCCATCGCCATCCGCTGTCGCCACGCCGGGGCGCCGCTGATGCATCTCACGGCCCCTGCGCGCGCGCCGGTGGCGCAGGGCGGGTGCCGCATAAGCGCGGCCCTGTCGCGCGCATGTCGCCGGGCTGGCGCGGCGGCGTCGCAAGGGTGTCGCGTCGCTGTCCCGGGGACGGCGCCCTGCCGTCGCCATTCGGGGGCTTCCCCGCCGCAAGGCGCGGCCCGTCCGCGTGCAGCCCTCAACTTCCTCAACCCGGTGATGTCGCCCAGTGGCCCTGCCTATTGGATCCGCACCCACATTATCGCGGCCACGAATCCCGAGATGCCGTGCACGTTGCAGAACCGCTTCCTGATCGAGGCGGCGAAGCGCAATGTGCTGCCGCTCGATCCGCGCTCTGAAAACCTAACCCTCGCGCCAGCGAAAGGGTGGCCGCAGTGCTGCCATTTTGAGCCGCTCACCGATGACGAAGCCGAGGAAGGGGGCATAGCGCCTGATCGCCAGTTCGATGCAGATCGGGCCGAACACTCCCAATGCCATGCTCAGCGCGAACAGCAGGTAAATGTTGACCGTCAGTCGATTGGCCATTGATGCGAACATCGCGTGGATGCTCAGCGTCAGCTGATTGGCCAGTGATACGAACACCGTATGGTAAAGGTAGATCGAATAGGAGAAGACGCCGATCTGGGTGAGCGGGCGTGACGCGGGGAATTTGATCAGTAGCAACGTGCAGGCTGCCATGCCCAATATCAGTTCAACCGCATTGTTGTGGGTGATAATGCCGTCGGAGGAGAGCGCGTAGAAATTGATCGAAAACAGCATCACGCAGAGCATGATCGCGGGCCAGATTATTCGGTCAAAATGATTTGAAATCGCTTCCAAATGACGATGCAGAACCACTCCTGTCAGAAAATATGGTGCGAGATAGAAGGCATGTCCTATGGAAAATATGTCGATATTTCTCAATGGACTGAAATATAGAGCGCATGAGAAAATGAGCATGAAAACACATGCTCTTTCTGTGTGCTTGTAAAAATATCTATCAACGGCTGATGTGATCAAAAATATGATGAATATGGATTGAATGAACCACAAGTGATTATATGGATATATGGCATATTGTGCCATGCAGTCGAGCCGGCATGGCTCCTTGTGGCCGACAATGTTCTTAAGAATTATGATCGCAAATGCCGTGGTGAAATAAGGTATGAGCAGGCGTCCTATCTTCCTTTTCAGGAATGCGCCGTTTTTTCCGGCGCCAATTGGGCGCATGGCATAGATGAAGCCAGAAAGGATGCTGAACAGCGGCATGCGGATGGGCGCGAATGCCTGCTCGAACAGGGTGACTAGAACCAGACTTTCGGGGCCGACCACCGCTACAGCGCCCGCGACGCTGTGATTGGCCACCAGCAGCAGGCAGGCGAGGCCGCGCACCGAATTCAACCGCTCGCGATCGACAATCGGGTCCGCCATGCTTCCCCCTCTCGCCTTGCGCCGGGGGCGGGCACGCCGGCCGCCACTGCAAACAAGGCCCTGCAAAAGCACAACCAACGCCGCCGCGCCTCTGATCAGAGCGGGATGCCGGAAACAGTCCACGCACCGCTGCCCTCCAGGCTTCAAGAGCCGATGGAAGGCTCCCGCTCTGGCAGATTAACAGGCCTATCGAATGATATAGGGCAGAGGCCGCGAGGTCATATGGGCAACGCGGTAGGCCGGCCTGCTCAAAGGCGGTAGTTTCGGCTAACCCGATCGGACGAGGGCGGTTCGGGATGTGCCGCTGCTGCTCCGCACATCGGAGTGGCGCTTTCCCGGCAGGAAGCGCGGCTCATCCGCGTCATCGAACCGGCGCCGCAACCAATAAGCGGGCTTGTGGTTGATAAAGGCGTGGCGTGCGCGGCAGCGCCGGGGGCAGGCGCTCTGTCCTTGCCGTCGCTGCCCGCCGCCGGATGGATCGGATCGAGGAGACGATGGATGCTCAGGCCGTTTCTCACCGTTGCGCTGCTGGCCCTGCCGCTCGCCGCTTGCGGCAAGCCCGCGCCGGAGGGTGGCGCCGAAGTCACCAACATCGTCGTGCCCGCCGGCGATTATGCCGAGCGGCTGCGCGGCATGGGCGACAATGAACGCAACGCCGTCTTCTACCGCGCCATCCACGATGCCGGGCGGCCGTGCCAGCAGGTGAAGCACGGCGCGGCGATTCCCGATGTCGGCGGCCAGCCCGCCTGGACGGCAACGTGCGAGGATAATAGCCGCTGGGTCATCATCCTCGGCAAGGAAGGCATCGCCCAGGTCGCCAGCGCGGCCGAGCTGGAGGCGGCGGGCAAGGCGAAGTAGCGCGGCCGGCCGGTCAGGCGGTCGGCAACTCGACAGGCGTCGTGGATTGGAACATAATAAGAACATTAATCCGATTCGGGATTGTGGACATGGCCGCCGATCTCCATCGCTATTTCTTCGCGCTGATCCCGGCCGACCAGCTGGCGCGGCAGATGGTGCAGGAGGCGGTTCGCCTCGATCCCGGCGCGAAGCACCAGCGGGCGGATCGCGTGCATGCGACGATCGGGATCACCGATGATTTCCCGAGCGCGCGGCCGGAAGTGGCGGCGGCGCTGTTGAGGGTGGGGGCGGGCGTCGCGGCCGACCCCTTCGCCTGCCAGTTCGATCGGATCATGGCCCAGCCGGGCCATATGGCGCTCCGGCTCAGCCGCCGCAGCCGGCCGATGGGTGATCTGTTCCGCCAGATCGAAACCGGCATGCGCCGCGCCGGGCAGAAATTGCGCGAAGGCTATCGCCACGATCCGCACATCACTTTGTCCTATCGCGGTGGGCTGGCCTGCAACCGGCTGGTTCCCGGCTATCGCTGGCTGGTCGATGAGCTCGTGCTGATCCACAGCCATGTCGGCGAAACGCGGCACGATATTCTCGGCCGCTGGCCGCTCACCGGGGCCGGCGGGCCACAGCTCAGCCTGTTCTGATCGGGGGGGAAGGGAGGTGGGGCGTCGTCAGATCCAGCCCGGCGCGTGGACCAGTTCCAGCTTCATCCCGTCCGGATCCTCGAAGAAGACGGCGTAATAATCGCCCGAATATTGCGGATAATGCGCCGGCGGGTCGAGTATCTTGATGCCGCGTTCAACCAGCAAGGCGTGCAGCCGGTCCACGTCCGCCCGGCTTTCGGCCCGCCAGCTCAGATGGTGCAGGCCGGGGGCGTAGCGCAGGTGGCCATGGCCCTTCAGCGCCGGATCGCACGGCCGCAGGCCCAGCGATGCGCCGCGCCCTTCGATCCGCAAATCCCATTCGGCGCCCTCGTCATTGTCCTGAACAAGGGTGTAGCCCAGGAATTCCAGCACCGGGCCATAGACCGCCTTTGCCGCGCCGAGATCGCTGACATTCAGGTCGACATGGTGGAAGCCGCCACGGTTGATGCCCGCCATCGTTCAGCCCCCGGTCAGCAGCGCTTCGCGGATTTCATAGCGTTCGGGGCCGATGGTGACGACGATGATGTCGGGCGCCTTGCGCACGCCCTTCACCGCATGGTTCGCCGATCCGTCGGCCTGGCTCACGTCCGCGCCGGTGACGTTGCCCTTGCCGTCGAAGAACAGCGCGCGGCTACGCTTGTCGGGCCAGGTGACGGTGACGTCCGCGCTGCCGTCCTGCTTGCGCACCACGCCCGCCGCGCACTGGCCGGCGGGCTGGCCGCCCGGCAGGCCGGAACAGGCCACGTCGCCGGTGGCGTTGAAATTGGTCCCCGCCACTTTGGCGTCGACGCTTTCGTCCACCTGCGCGACTGTGCCGGCCGCGTTCGCCATGCCCTGATTGGCATCGCCCGCCGCGACCGAGATCAGCGTCACGCCGTCGACCTCGCCGACCACTTTGGCGCCGGTGCCGGCCAGGATGGTCTGCGCCTCGACGCCGTCGGCACCGCCGGGGCAGCCGACCAGCGTGGCGGAATCGTCGAGATAATCGGAGGTCGCGGCGGATTCGCCCAGCCGCCGGCACATCTTGCCCGCCACCGGATAGCCGTCGCCGATCGGGCTCAGCGATGCAGGCCAGGCAAAGGCGCTGGCGGTGGGCGCCGTGGCCGGTGCGGAGGCATTGTCGCTGGCCGCATCGCCTGACGGCGGGCCGCCGCAGCCGGCGGCGAGCAGGGCGAGGCCGATCGTCGTCCAGATCTTCATGGACACTCCTAGCGGTGGAAATAGGGATCGAGCACGCGCCCCTCGTGGATCGCGTCCACCGGCACGCCGTTTGCGGCGCCGGCGTCGCGGATCGCTTCGGGCGACGGGGCGTCGTAGATGCAGAAGGTCTTGCGCTTGTCGGGCGTCACATAGCTGTGGATCCAGGTGACGCCGCGTTCGGCGTTGCGCGCCACGATGCCCAGCGCCGCCTCCGCGCCTTCGGCGGTGGGCAGGAGCGGCAGGCCTTCGGGGAAAGTCCGTTCTACGAGATAGCGGGGCATCCGCTTGCTCCGGACTCGATGGGGGAACCGGCAGGCTATCATGGCCTGCCGGCGCCGCCAACGGCGACGCGCCCGCCAGGCCTTACCGCTTCTTCACGAACTCCGCGCGCAGCACGAGACCCTTGATGCCATCGTGCCGGCAATCGATTTCCTGCGGATCGCCGGTCAGCCGGATCGACTTGATCAGCGTCCCGCGCTTCAGCGTCTGGTTCGCGCCCTTGACCTTGAGGTCCTTGATCAGTGTCACCTGATCGCCATCGGCGAGCAGATTGCCGACCGCGTCGCGCACCTCGACGCCGCCGGCGGGCGCAGCCGGCGCGCGCGCCGCGGCGTCGGCGGGGCTGATCCACTCGCCGGTTGCCTCGTCATAGACATAATCTTCGTCTTCGCCTGCCATCAGCCTTTTTCCCTAACCGTTGGTCGCGCGGCTTAGGCCCGGCGGGGAACCATGTCACCCCCCGGCCCGTTGCCGCCCCTTGCGGCAGGGACATCGGAAGAGGAGCAAAGGCCATGCCCTATGTCGACGGCTTCATCGTGGCGGTGCGCAAGGATCGCATCGACGAATATAAGAAACTGGCGACGCTCGCCGGGCAGGTGTGGAAGGAGCATGGCGCGCTTTCCTATGTCGAGGCGCTGGCCGACGACGTGCCATATGGCGAGCTGACCTCCTTCCCGCGCGCGGTGCAGCAGCAGGAGGACGAGACCGTGATCTTCTCGTTCATCACCTACCCATCGCGTGAGGCGCGCGACGAGATCAACGGCAAGGTAATGAAGGACGAACGCCTGAAGGGCCATATGGACGACGCGCCGTTCGACGGCAAACGCATGGTCTATGGCGGCTTCCAGAGCATCGTCGAGATGTGATTGGCGCCCGGCGCGGAAAGCGGCTAGGACGACGCCAGACGTGCCGGTGCCCTTCGGGGCCTTGAAAGGGAATGCGGTGCGGGCGGAGCATGATCCGTCCAAGGCCGCGGCTGACCCTGCAACTGTAAGCGGCGAGCCAGCGGGCCCGATGCCATTGGGAAAATGCTTCCCGAGAAGGCGGCCCGACCGGCCCTGACCCGCGAGCCAGGAGACCTGCCGGCGCGGGTCGCTCATGCCCCGGCCCAGGGAATGGCCGTGGCGCGGTGCTCCGTCTGGGCGACGTGGAGCGATGACGGCGTTTGCCTCCATCGCGCTCGTTGGTCAGGGGGATGTGCTTGCGCGCAGAGACAATATTATCGGGAAATGGCCGGGGGAGACGAACCTGCCTGCCGCAACTGCGCGGCGAGGCTGCGCACCGCCTGCACATAAGCGGGGCCACCGCATACCGTCCACGCCTGCGGCAGTGTGAGCCGGGGGATACGGCGCAGCGCCGGATGCTGCAGCATCTCCGTGCCCTGATCGACGACGCGTTCGGCATCGGCCTCGACGATCAGGAAATCGGGGCGGGCGGCAACCATCTCCTCCAGCGAGAGGCGGGCGAGCGAGGGCTTGTCCAGCCGGGTCGCCAGATTGACGAGGCCGACGCGGCGCATCAGTTCGTCCATCAGCGTGCCGGTGCCCGTCATATAGCCGCGCCGCTGATAATAAGCCGCGACCCGGCCGTCGCCGACGCGCGGGATGGTGGTGAGATCGGCGTTCATCCGGCGGATCAGCGCCTCGCCACGCGCCGGGTGGCCGATGGCGCGGGCGACGAGGCGGATCTGCGCCACGATATCGGCATAGCTTTCGGCCGGCGGCACATCGACCGTCATCTGGCCGCTGCCGTCGACTGCGGCCAGCGCCTCGCGCCGGCGGAACGGGCTGGCGAGGATCAGATCGGGATGGCGGGCCAGCACCTCTTCGGCATGGCCGCGCGCGACGGGCAGTTTTTGCGCCATCGCCGCGCCGGCCGACATCGCGGGATCGCGCGCATAGGGCGTGAGGGCCGCGATCTGCCCGGGATCGGCCAGCGCCATCAGATATTGATCGGCGCACAGGTTGAGCGAGACGATCCGTTGCGGGCGCGGCTGCGCCATGGCGGATTGGGCGGGCAGCGCCGCGCAGGTGGCGGCGGCAAGCAGCGACAGGCGGATCAGGCGGGTCATCGCCTGCCCGCATGGCAAGAAGCGCGCGCGGAGACAAGCGCATGAGCCGGGCGCTGCTGATCGGCGGGCTGGCCGTGCTCGCGGTGGTGGCCGGCCTGCTTTCGGTTGCCGTGGGCGCCGTGCCGATCGCATGGGCGCGGATCGCGGCCGTGCTGGCGGGCGGCGGCGACGATGTGGCGCGCACCATCCTGATCGACCTGCGGCTGCCGCGTGCCTTGCTGGGGCTGGCGGTGGGCGCGATGCTCGGCATATCGGGCGCGGCGATGCAGGGTTTCCTGCGCAATCCGCTGGCCGAACCCTCGGTGCTGGGCGTGTCGAGCACGGCGGCGCTGGGCGCGGTGATCGCGCTCTATTTCGGTTTCGCAACGCTGCATCTGGCGGCGCTGCCGGTGCTCGCCATTCTGGGTGCCTTTGTCGGCCTGGGCGTGCTGGCATTGCTGTCCGGCCGATCGGAAAGCCCGCTGACTTTGATCCTGGCCGGCATCGCGGTGAGCACGCTGGCGGTGGCCGGCACCAGCCTCGCGCTCAACATGTCGCCCAATCCGTTCGCGGCGATGGAGATCATGAACTGGCTGCTCGGATCGCTGGAGGATCGATCCTTCCAGCATGTCGCGATCGCCCTGCCGTGCATCGCGCTGGGCGTCGTGCTGCTGCTGTGGGACGGCCGCGCGCTGGATGCGCTGACGCTGGGGGAGGATGGCGCCACCTCGCTTGGCGTCGATCTGCGGCGCACGCGCCTGCGGCTGCTGGTCGGCATCGCCATCGGGGTTGGCGGCGCGGTCGCGATTTCGGGGGCGATCGGCTTCATCGGGCTGATCGTGCCGCATCTCGTCCGCCCGCTGACAGATCGTTCGCCGGGGGCGATCCTGCTGCCGTCGCTGCTGGCCGGCGCGGCGCTGCTCACCCTGGCCGACGTGGCGGTGCGGATCATTCCCACCACCGCCGAACTCAAGCTCGGCGTCGTCACCGCCTTCCTGGGCGTGCCGATCTTCCTTGTCCACCTGATGCGGGAGCGGCGGCTATGGTGACGATCGCCACACAGGGCCTCAGTGTCGCGCTCGGCCGGCGGCCGGTGCTGCATGATGTGGATACGCGGCTGGAACCGGGCGCGCTGATCGGCGTGATCGGCCCCAATGGCGCGGGCAAATCGACGCTGGTGCGCGCGTTGCTCGGGCTCGTGCCCGCGACGAGCGGCGGCGTGGCGATCGACGGCGTACCGGTCGCGGCGATCCGCCGGGCCGATCTGGCGCGGCGCATCGCCTATCTGCCGCAGGGGCAGACGCTGCATTGGCCGCTGACCGTGGAACGGCTGGTCGCGCTCGGCCGGCTGCCGCACCTCGCCCCCTTTTCCCGGATCGGCGCGGCGGATCTGGCGGCGATCGACCGCGCCATCGCGCAGGCGGATATTGGCCATCTGCGCGGCCGCGTCGCGACCGAGCTTTCGGGCGGCGAACGGGCACGCGTGCTGCTGGCCCGCGCGCTGGCGGTCGAGGCCGATGCGCTGATCGCCGATGAGCCGCTGGCGGCGCTCGACCCCGGCCACCAGCTGGAGGTGATGGCGCTGCTGCGCGTGCAGGCCGAAGCGGGCGCGCTGGTCGTCGCGGTGCTCCATGATCTTACGCTGGCGGCGCGGCATTGTGATCGGCTGCTGCTGCTGCACGAAGGGCGGCTGGTGGCCGATGGCCCGCCCGATACGGTGCTGACCGCCGAACGGATGGCCGAAATCTACGGCGTGCGCGCGTGGATCGGCCGGCTCGAAGGCCGCCGCCTCGTCGTGCCGCTGGACCATCATGGTTGACCGCGATGGCTGGCCCGGTCTATCGGCGCGACCGCGACAGGTTCCCCGGCGACGGGGATGAAAAGGGAACGGGGTTCAAAACCCCGGCTGCCCCTGCAACTGTGAGCGGAGAGCCATCGGGCCACATGCCATTGGGATTTCGCATCCCGAGAAGGCGGCCCGAACCGGCATTGACCCGCAAGCCAGGAGACCTGCCCGTCGCGGTCGTCCTTCGTCCGGCCAGGGTGCGCCGAGCGGACGGGTCTGAACCCGAGCGACGACATCGTAGCCGCGTTTGCGCGGGGGCGAGGTCGTGCGCTGATCCCCCGCAAGGACGTGGCATGTCCAAGTTACGGGGTTCATGTCCGATGTTCAGACCATTGATTGTTTCCAGCCTGTTCCTGTCCACCTCCGCCTTTGCCGCGCAGGTGGCGCCGGTGCCCGATGCCGCGACGCCTGAAAGCACGGCGGCCGGCACCATCCTTGTCACCGCCACCCGCGCGCCGACCGAGATCGACCGGCTCGCATCCTCCGTCACCGTGCTCGACAAGGCGGCGATCGATCGTGCGCAGGATATCGGCGTCACCGAATTGCTGATCCGCACGCCGGGCCTCAGCATGTCGCGCAACGGCGGCTATGGCACCACCACCTCGCTCCGCATCCGTGGCGCCGAAACCGATCAGACCGTGGTCGTGATCGACGGCGTGAAGCTCAACGATCCGTCGTCGACGGGGGGCGGCTTCAACTTCGCCAACCTGCTGGTCAGCGATGCATCGCGGATCGAGGTGCTGCGCGGGCCGCAGTCGATCCTGTGGGGCAGCCAGGCGATCGGCGGCGTCGTCAACGTCGTCACCGCCGCGCCGCAGAAGGATCTGGAAGCGAGCTTCGACATCGAGGCGGGATCGCGCGAGACGGTCAACGCCCGCGCCGGGCTGGGTGGCAAGACCGGCCCGCTGGCGTGGCGGATCGGCGGCAACATCTTCACCACCGAGGGCATTTCCGCGATCGCGGCCTTGCCGGGGCAGACCGCCGAGCGCGACGGTTATACCAACCGCAACCTCGCCGGCCGGGCCGAACTGGAAATCGCCGAAGGCGTCAGCCTGGATGCGCGCGGCTATTATTCGCGCGGCCGGGTGGAGATTGACGGCTTCTCCGGCGACACCCCCGAATATAGCCTGAACCGCGAATTCGTCGGCTATGCGGGGCTCAACGTCGATCTGTTCGACGGCCGGCTGCGCAACCGCTTCGCTTATGGCTATACCGACACCGATCGCGACAGCTTCAACCCCACGCGCGCGCGGCCGCAGACCTTCGACGCCGCCGGCAAGAACAAGCGGCTCGAATATCAGGGCAGCTTCGCGATCACCGACAAGTGGAACGCGCTGTTCGGCGTCGAGAATGAGCGGTCGAACTTCCGCAGCGTCTCGCCCGCCGGTTCGCTCAGCGTGCCGGTGCCCGATCCGATCCGCGGCAAGGCGGAGATCACCGGCGTCTATGGCCAGCTGAGCGGCGAACTGCTGACCGGCCTGACGGTGAGCGGCGGCATCCGCCACGATGATCACAAGACCTATGGCGGCAAGACCCTGTTCGCCGGCGGCGCCGCCTGGGCGTTGCCCACCGGCACGGTGCTGCGCGCCAGCTATTCCGAAGGCTTCAAGGCGCCGTCGCTCTACCAGCTCTATTCGGAATATGGGAATACGGGCCTCGCGCCCGAACGCGCCCATGGCTGGGAAGCGGGCGTGGAACAGCGCCTGTTCGACGATGCGCTGACGCTGGCGGCGACCTGGTTCGAGCGCAAGACCAAGGACCAGATCGACTTCAACAGCTGCGATTTCCCGGTGTCGACCGATCCGCTGTGCGTGACGCCGGGCGGCGATCCGCGCTTCGGCTATTATATCAACGTCGCGCGCACCGATGCGAAGGGGCTGGAGGCGACGGCGTCGCTGAAGCTGGGCGAAGGGTTGCTTGTCGACGGCAATTATAGCTGGATCAAGGCCGAGAACAGCGACACCGGCCAGTGGCTGCCGCGGCGCCCGCGCCACACCGCCAATGCCTCGATCAGCTATGATTGGGCGTTCGGGCTGACGACCGGGGCGGCGATCCGCTGGGCGGGCAAGAGCTATGACAATGTGTCGAACAGCATCCGGCTGGACGATTATACGCTGGTCGATCTGCGCGCCGAACTGCCGATCGAGGGCGGCACGCGGCTGTTCGCCCGCGTCGAAAATCTGTTCGACGAGGATTATCGCACGGTCAACCGCTACGGCACGCTCGGCCGCAGCTTCTATCTCGGCCTGCGTGGCCGCTTCTGATCGGGGAGGGACGCATGACCAATTCCCTTTCGACGCGCGGCGCATCGACCCTGTGGATCATGCTGCTGACGATCGCGAGCACGGTGACGACGCTCGCATTTGCCTGCGCGACGCCGTTTCCGGCGCTGTCGGCGCTGGCCGCGCTGCACATGCGGCGCGGCGACGGCATCGGCCTTGCCGTCGCGGCCTGGGTGGCAAGCCAGGCGGTGGGCTTCGGCCTGCTCGGCTATCCGCACGATCCGTCGACGCTGGGCTGGGGCGCGGGCCTCGGGCTGGCGGCGGTGGCATCGGCGCTGGTGGCGCATGATGTGGCCGATCGGCTGGCGGGGCGTGGCTTCGCGATCCGGCTGGCGGCGGCCTATGCGGCCGGGTTCCTGGCGTTCAAGGGCGTGATCGCGGTGTTCGCGCTCAAGCTGGGCGGGCTGGGCATCAGCCTGTCGCCGACGCTGATGGCTGAACAGTTCGCCCGCAACGGGGCGATCCTTGTGATGTTGCTTCTGCTTTATCGCGGGCTGGTGGCGATCGGCGTTCCCGGTGCGCCGCAGGCCCGCTGGAAGGCGGCCTGACCATGCTGACGCGCGTTGCCGATGGGCCCGCCGTGGTCGTCTGCAACACCTGCCGCCACTCGGCCGCATCCCCCACGGATGCGGCCGGCGTGCGCGGCGGGGCGCGGCTGGCCGAAGCGCTGCGCCGGCTGGCCGAAACCGAGCCGGCTTATGCCGGCATCGCGGTGCAGGACATGCCGTGCCTGTTCGCCTGCGGCGACCATTGCACCGTCCATATCCGCGCGCCGGGCAGGATCGGCTATGTCCTCGGCCGCTTCGCGCCGACCGAGGATGCCGCGCGCGCGATCCTCGATTATGCGGCCGCCCATGCCGCGAGTGCCGAGGGCAAGGTGCCCTATCGCGACTGGCCCGAAGGCGTGAAGGGGCACTTCATCGTCCGCATGCCGCCGGCGGGATACATCGCCGATTAGAACCAGCCCGCCGTCTGGGCGATCAGCCACAGGCCGATGACGAGGAACAGCAGGGCGGCGATACCGTGCACGATCCGCATCGGCACGCGCTTGATCAGTTCATTGCCCAGGAACACCGCCGGCACATTGGCGATCATCATGCCCAGCGTGGTGCCCATCGTGACCGGCACGACATCCTGATAGCGCGCGCCCAGCGCGATCGTGGCGATCTGCGTCTTGTCGCCCATCTCGACCAGGAAGAAGGCGATCGTCGTCGTCAGGAAGGCGCCGAAGCGGGCGGGCTTGTCGTCAAGATCGTCGATCTTGTCGGGGATCAGCGTCCACACCGCCATGGCGATGAACGAGGCGGCGACCAGATAGCGGAACCACGCGCCATCGAGGATGACAGCGACCTGCGATCCGACCAAAGCGGCCAGGAAGTGATTGGCGATGGTGGCGGCGAAGATGCCCGCGATGATCGGCCAGGGGCGCTTGAACCGCGTCGCCAGCAGGATCGCCAGCAGCTGCGTCTTGTCACCGATCTCGGCGAGCGCGACGAGGGCTGTCGAGGTGAACAGGGCTTCCATGTGAAGGACACTCCGGGGCCGGGCGGCGATGATTCCAACGACACCACACCCCCCGCCCGGCCAGGCGGAAGTGCGGCGCCATTGGTCTCGCCCGAACGCCCCACCGCGATGGTGGTCGGTTCCCGCTGCGCCATGGCCTCTCGACCAAGTATGTTGACGCGGCGGCCCGCCCGATCGGGCGGCTGGCTACTCCCCAGATGACGGGCGGCGGATAGCGGCGATCGCTGCGGGGCGCAAGCGCGATGGAACCGCAGGGCGGCCTCGCCGGTATATGCCGTGACGAAATATAAGGAGATTGTGAATGCGGGTCGCCATTATCGCGCCAGTCCTGGTGGGGCTGGTGCTCAGCGGGTGTGCGCCAAAGGAACTGGCGCTGCCCGCCGATCCGATCGACCGGGCGGCAACCTGCGGTGTCGTGGCGGCGGCCCATGCCCGCGAAGGCACGACCAATATCGCCGCGCCGCTGCCGTTCGACCAGCAGGGCAAGATGATGCACTATGCGATGCTCGCCGCTTCGGAAGGGAAGGCGTTCGATCGCGCCCGCGCCGCCGCCGTGGTCGATCGCATGCCGCAGGTGGAGGCCGGCATCACCTCCGGCGACTGGAAGCCGTTGGTCAAGGCTTGTGCCGATGCCTATCCGGCGACGCAGGTGGCGGGGCCGGTGAACTTGCCCGGCGATCCGCTGCAGGCGCGCACCGGCTGCTATGCGCTGGGCGTGTTCCTGGCCAAGGCGCTGGGATCGCAGGATGCGGCTTATGGCGATCGGCTGGCGGAATATGGCAAGATGAATCGCGGGCTCGACGCCAGGATCGGCGACGGCCTGAAGGCGCGCGGGATCAAGGCCGACAGCGAACAGGCGACGACGCTGAAGGCCGAGGCGCTGGCGACGATGGTCAAGCTCGGCCCGCCGATGACGGTGATGACAAGCTGCCTGGAAAGCTATGGCTCCAAGGCCTGACAGGGCGAGCGCCTGACGGGTCGGGCGCCTGATGGGTCTGGCGCCTGATGGGTCGGGCGGACGCCCCGTCAGCCCTTTGGCGTCAGCCTGAGCAGGCGCCCCTGCGATCCGCGGTTGCCGTCTTCCAGCAGCCAGACCGCGCCGTCGGGGCCCTGTTCCACTTCGCGAATGCGCTGGCCGTCCATGTCCCATTGGTCGGCCTTGCGCGCGTTCGTGCCGTCGAGCTGGACGCGGACGAGGCCGGGCGCGTTCATCGCGCCGATGAAGGCGCTGTTCTGCCATGCGGGGAACAGCGCGCCCGAATAGATCATCAGCCCGGCCGGCGAGATCGCGGGGTTCCAGAAGAGCTTGGGCGCTTCGAGATCGGGCCGCGTATCATGGTCGGGGATCGGGCGGCCGTCATAATGATCGCCGTTGGAGACGATCGGATAGCCGTAATTGCGGCCGGGCAGGATCAGGTTCAGCTCGTCGCCATGGCGCGGCCCCATTTCCTGTTCCCAGAGATTGCCCTGCGCGTCGAAGGCGATGCCGAGCAGGTTGCGATGGCCATAGCTCCACACCGCGGGGTGGAAGCCCTTCGCCGTCAGCGGATTGCCCGCCGCCGGCGTGCCATCGTCGTTCAGGCGCAGCACCTTGCCGAGCGTCGCCTTGGGATCCTGCGCGGGATCGAACTTCTGCCGTTCGCCATTGGTGAAGAACAGATGGCCATCGGGCGCGAATGCGATCCGGCCCGAATAATGCCCGTCGCCATCGACATAGGGCGTGCCGCGGAAAATCACCGTCACCTTGTCCAGCGCCGGCTTCGCCCCGTCGACCAGCACGCCACGGGCGAGCGCGACGCCCTTGCCGCCTGTCCCTTTTTCCGAAAAGCTGAAATAGACGAGGCGGTTTTCGGCGAATTTCGGGTGCAGCACGACATCCATCAGCGCGCCCTGGCCGGCGCTGTCGACGGCGGGAATGCCGTCGAGCGGCGCGCGTGACTTCGCATCGGCGGACACCAGCAGCATCCGCCCGTCCTTTTCGGTGACGAGTATCCGGCCGTCGGGCAGGAAGGTCATCGCCCAGGGGGAATCGAAATCGGCCATCACCGTCGTCACGAACGGCTTGTCATCTGTCTTGGGCGTCGCCGCATTGCTTTCGTCGCCGGCAGCCCCGCACGCGGCGAGGAGGGCGATGGCGGCGATGCTGGCGGGAACGTGACGCATGGGGGCTCCGTGGTGTGAAAGGGCGGGGTGGCGGCCGTGCCAGCCGGCCAGGAAATCGGCGATCGCATCGGCCGCGCGATCGCCGCAGGGGCGATCGCCGATCGCGAAGGTTTCGGCAAAGGCGGCCTGTTGCGCCGGCAGATAATCGGCATGGCTGGCCCGTGCCGCGTCAATCGCGTCGAGCAGCCCGGCGGTCGAACGCAGCACCGGGCCGAAATGCCAATGGGCGTAATTTTCGTCCTTTTCCCAGGCGATGTCATGCGCGTCGAGGAACAGGCAGGGCTTGGGGGTGCGCAGGAATTCATAGATCTGGCTGCTGACGTCGCCGAGATAGATGTCGGCCAGCGCGGTATAGCTCATGTCGATCGATCGATCGCTGCCGGCGTCGAGCAGGATATTGGGGTGCTGGCCGAAACGGCGCACCAGATCCGCCCAGCGATCGCGCCCGCGCCGCCCGTCGAGCAGGCGGACATGGGGCGCGACGATCAGATTGTAGCGATCGTCCTCGGCAAAGGCCTCGACCACCGGGACGCCGAAGCGATCCCACGAGCCGAGCGTCGAGAAATGCGGGTTGTAGAGGACGATCGGCTTGTCGTTGGCGAAGGGGCGCCAGTTGCGATCGCGCGCGGCATCGGCGGCCTCGAACTTGGGATAGCCCACGATCGCATGGCGGCCTTCGTGGATCAGCCCTTCGCGTTCCAGCCGGGCGCGCGTCTTTTCGCCGGCCATCAGGGCGAGGTCGAAATCGCGGATGCGCCGGTCGAACCCGGCCGCGCGATCGCCGGCGCCATGATCGAGATGGATGAAGGCCGGCCGCGTCACGCCCAGCCGCTTGAGGAAGATCGACGTGCGTTCGGGCAGCGCGATCGCATCGAAGCGGTTGAGCTTGCGGGCGAGCGTCGCCAGCGTCAGCAGCTTGGGCGGGTTGGACGATCCATGCAGCCGGCGGGCGATCCGCAGCATCGGCGTATTGGCGATCTCATAATGGATCGGCGCGCCGCCCAGTTCTTCCACCAGGTGCCGGGCATAAGCGATGTGGCCGGCATTGGGCGAGATGATGTGGACGTCGAAATCATCGCGCCGGGCCAGGTGCGCCGCCGTCGACACGCCGTGCAGAAGCTGGTGGCGCTGCGCGTTGAACAGGAAACAGATGCGCCATTGATGTTGATTCATTGCAAGATCCGATGCCCCGGCCGTGACCCCCTCGCCGCAGGCGGATCGGCTAGCGTTGCCCAAGCACGGGGCCGAACGCAAGCGGCGGGGGAATCGGTCGTTCCGGCCGTAACCCTTTATTACACCTCCAAACGGCGCAATTCGGCCTCGCGTTCCGCAATATAATCGCGCGTGAACGGCAACGCGTCGCGCCGGCGGATATATTGCAGCTGATAGTTGCACATGCCGCCCCGGCGGAAGGCCGCGGCCGCGCCCGCCAGATAGAAGAGCCACAGCCGGTAGAAGCGGGCATCGTAAAGCGCCTCGATCCCCGCCCGGGCGGCGACCGTGCGATCATACCAGATGTCGAGCGTGAAGGCGTAATGCAGGCGCAGCGTTTCCATGTCGGACAGGATCAGCTTGGCGCGCTCGCTCGGCTGCACGATTTCGGAAAGCGCCGGGATATAGCCGCCGGGGAAGATATATTTGGACGTGAAGGCATCGGTGGTGCCGGGCTTGCCCATCCGCCCGATGGTGTGGAGCAGCATCACCCCGTCCTCGGCCAGCAGCGCCCGGCACTGGCGGAAAAACTGGTCGTAATGCGGCGGGCCGACATGTTCGAACATGCCGACCGAGACGATCCTGTCGAACTTGCCGGTGACGTGGCGATAGTCGATCAGCTCGAACTTCACGCGATCGGCGACGCCCGCTTCCTCCGCCCGGCGGCGGGCGATGACGAGCTGTTCTTCCGACAGGGTGATGCCGAGCACGTCCACATCGGCGGCGCGGTGAAGGTAGAGCGCCATGCCGCCCCAGCCGCAGCCGATGTCGAGCACCCGTTGGCCGGGGCGCAGATCGAGCTTGGCGGCGATATGCGCCTTCTTGTCGGCCTGCGCCTGTTCCAGCGAATTGTCGGGATCGGTGAAATAGGCGCAGCTATATTGGCGATCGGCGTCGAGGAAGAGATCGTAGAGCCGCGCGTCGAGATCATAATGGTGGGCGACATTGCGTTTCGACCGGCGCGCCCAGTTGAGCCGGTCGACACGCGCGGCCACGGCATGCATCGCGGCCTTCCAGAAGGTCGCCCGCAACTGATCGCCGCCCTTTTCCCAGGGCGCGTTGCGGCGCAGGAGATCGATCAGCCCGCGAATATCGTCGCCTTCGATGGTCAGCCGCCCGTCCATCCAGGCCTCGGCGGCGCCGAGCCGGGGATTGCGGGCGATGAAATTGGGCGCGCCCTTGTCGGTGAAGGCGATGCGGATGGTGGGCCAGTCCGGGGCGGGGTTGCCATAGCGTTTTTCCTGCCCGTCGGCATAACGCGCGATCAACTCACCATTTTTGATGATCCGGGTGAGCATCCGATCCAGCAACCACATCGCGTTCCATACTCCGCCGTTGGTTCCCCCGGCGGCCGAATAGATCGGCTATTCAGCAGATTATCAACCCGGAACGATGCCCATCGACTCGGCTTGCCCAACGCCGCGCGATCGCCTATATCGCGGGCTCTCTCGACATTGGTGACACTGGCGAGGTCGGCTCCACCCCGGGGCCGGCGCCGAAACCGCATGGTCGTTTGAAGGAGCAAGATGGCGGACATTGCCGCGTTGACGAAGCTGATCGAACCCGAAGCCCAGGCGCTCGGGTTTGCCCTCGTGCGCGTGGCGATGTTCGGCGGCAAATCGGATCCGACGCTGCAGGTGATGGCCGAGCGGCCCGATACCCGCCAGCTCGACATCGCCGATTGCGAAGCCCTGTCGCGGCGGATTTCGGACGTGCTCGACGCGACCGATCCGATCGAGGAGGCCTATCGGCTCGAGGTGAGTTCGCCGGGCATCGATCGCCCGCTCACCCGTCTCAAGGATTTTGAGGACTGGGCCGGATTCGATGCGCGGATCAAGGTCGCGCCGCCGCTCGACGGTCGCAAGCAGTTCGACGCTCGCCTGCAGGGACTCGAAGGCGACACCGTGAAGGTGTATGCCGAGCGCGTAGGCGAAATCGCGATCCCCTTCGGCCAGATCGCCAGCGCCAAGCTGATCCTGACCGATGCACTGATCAAGGCAACCGCGCCGCTTTCCACCGAAGGCGCGGATACGATTTCGAAGGAAGGATAGGACCTAGTCATGGCCACCGCCATTTCCGCCAACAAGGCCGAGCTGCTCGCGATCGCCGACGCCGTTGCGCGCGAGAAGCTGATCGACCGCGAAATCGTGATCGAGGCGATGGAAGACGCGATCCAGCGCGCGGCCCGTGCCCGCTATGGCGCCGAAAACGACATCCGCGCGAAGATCGATCCGCGGTCGGGCGACATGCGCCTGTGGCGCGTCGTCGAGGTGGTCGAGCAGGTTGACGACTATTTCAAGCAGGTCTCGGTCGTCGACGCGCAGAAGCTGCAGAAGGGCGCGGCCGTGGGCGACTTCATCGTCGATCCGCTGCCCCCAATCGAATTCGGCCGCATCGCCGCGCAGGCCGCCAAGCAGGTGATCTTCCAGAAGGTCCGCGATGCCGAGCGCGAGCGCCAGTTCGATGAGTTCAAGGACCGCGCGAGCGAAATCATCACCGGCGTCGTCAAGCGCGTCGAATTCGGCCATGTCGTCGTCGATCTCGGCCGCGCCGAAGGTGTCATCCGCCGCGACCAGCAGATCCCGCGCGAAGTGCTGCGCGTCGGCGATCGCGTCCGTTCGCTGATCCTGTCGGTACGCCGTGAAAATCG
>NZ_FZOS01000009.1 GCF_900188165.1 Edaphosphingomonas laterariae
GGCGGCGCATCGAGGGATATGCCGCCACCTTCGGCACGGTGGCCAACCTTGGCCGCTTCACCGAAACCATCGCCCCCGGCGCATTCCGCGAGGCGCTGGCCGGCGACGTGCTCGCCATGCTCGACCATGATCCCGGCAAGGTGCTGGGGCGGACCCGTTCGGGCACGCTGCGCCTGTCGGAAGATAGTCGCGGCCTCGCCTTCTCGCTCGACCTTCCCGACACGCAGGCTGGCCGAGACGTGCTGGCGCTGGCGGATCGCGGCGACCTGGGGGGCATGTCCTTCGGCTTCACGGTGCCCAAGGGCGGGGAGGCATGGCAGGGCAACCGCCGCTCGCTCCACCGCGTCGGTTTGCGCGAAATCTCCATCGTGCAAGCGTGGCCCGCGTATCCCGACACGGAAATTGCGCTGCGCTCGCTCACGGCCGGCGCGGAAGCCAGCCGGCGTGCGCGGCGCCTCATTCTCGCGGAGGTTGGCGCATGGGGATGATCGAACGCCTTGCCGCATGGGCCGGCTATGAAAAGCGCGCTGGCGACGATCCGAGCTGGGCCGCGCTCGCGCCCGGCATCGGTGCCATGGCCGGCATGTCGGCGCGCGCGGCGGAGAACCTTTCCGCCGTGCTCGCCTGCACGGGTGTGATCGCCAGCTCGCTCGCCTCGATCCCGGCGCTGATCTACCGCCGCGAGGGCGATGGCCGGACGGAGGTTTCTGGCCACCCGCTCGCCCGGATCACCCGCGAGGGCGTCACGGCCGCGATGACCTGGCCCGAGTTCATCGAGCATCTGGTCGCTTCCACACTGCTGACCGGCAATGGCCTGGCCGAGATCCTGCGCGGCCCGGGCGGTGAGCTTGCCGGGCTCCGCTATATCCCCTGGGGGATGGTGACGGTGGCCGAATTGTCCAGCGGGCGGCTTGCCTATGACGTGAGCGATGCCCGGGGCCGTAGCTGGCGCCTGCTGGCCGGTGAGGTGATCCACCTTCGCGACCGGACAGATGATGGCCTGATCGGCCGTTCGCGCCTCAGCCGCGCCGGTGATGCTCTGGCCGGGGCGATGGCCGCGAACGACTTTGCCCGCAGCTTCCTGAACAATGGCGCCCAGCCCAGTGGCGTGCTCGAAATGCCGGGCGTGTTGACGGGCGACCAATTCGCGCGGCTGCGCGAACAGATGGCCGAACGCCACACCGGCGCGAAGAAGGCCGGCAACGTGATGATCCTCGACGGCGGCGCGCAGTGGAAGGCTTCGCAGATTTCGCCCGAGGATGCCGAGCTGCTCGAAAGCCGCAAGTTCGCGGTGGAGGAGATTTGCCGCATCTATCAGGTGCCGCCGCCGCTGGTGCAGGACTACAGCCACAACACGTTCACCAACTCCGAAACGGCTGGCCGCTGGTTCGCCATGTTCACGCTTGCCCCGTGGGCGCGCAAGATCGAGGCGGAGTTTGCGCGCAGCGTCTTCCCGGCCGGCAGCGGCCTCGAAATGGAGCTGGACCTGTCGGGCTTCCTGCGCGGCGACCCGGCGACGCGCTGGAATGCCCACAAGATCGCGATCGACGCGGGCGTGCTCGACGCGGACGAAGTGCGCCAGGTGGAGGGATGGAACCCGCGCGCCAAGCAGGAGGCAGCGTTATGACGACGATTGCCGAAATGCGCGAGGCCACCGGCCTTGGCCCCGAAGTCAGCGATGCCGCCGTTGTCTCGGCCTGGGCCGACATGATCCAGGGTGCCACCCCCGTCATCGACGAGGCCATGCCGCTTGTCTCGCTTGAGGAAGCGAAGCTCTATTGCCGCGTCGATGGCACCTATGAAGATGCCACGCTGGAAATCCTGATCGAAGCGGCGTCGGCCACCGTGCGGGCGTACGCGGCCACCTGGGACGGCATTGACCCGGTGCCGGCGCGGTTGAAACTGGCAACGCTCGCGCTGGTCGCCGCGCATTACGATCTCCGCAGCGACATCTCCGACGTGAACCTCGAACGCATCCTCGCGCCGTATCGGGAGCACAACGTCTGATGTGTCGCCTGATGACAGCGGAACAGGTGGCGACGGAGTTCGGGCTTCCCTCGGCGCGCACGGTTCGGACCATGCGCGCGGATGGCCTTACAGCCGTCAAACTGGGCAAAGCCTATCTCTTTGACGCGGATGACGTGCGGGAGTTCATCCAGAGCCGGAAGGAAACGAAATGCCGCGACCGAATCGGGGCCCATATCTCGCCTTCGTCCGGGACCGTGGCCGCTGGTACATCCAGTGGAGCGAGGCCGGCCGCACCCGGCAGCTCAGCACGGGCACTGACGATAGCGCAGCAGCTCAAATCGCGCTCGCCCAGTTCATCCAGGAGCGCGAGCGCGCCACCCGGCCAGCCGGGCCACGTGATCCCTCTCAGTTCTCGATCGACGACGCGCTAACCCTGTACGGCACCGAACATGCCCCGCACGCCGCTGATCCTCAGCGAATCGGCTATGCGATTGCGGCGCTCGCTCCCTTTTGGGCCGGCCGGGCCGTCGGCGACGTCACCCGTGAGACGTGCCGCGCCTATGCGCGCGAGCGCGGCAAAGCGCCGGGAACGATCCGGCGTGAACTGGCGACGCTGCGCGCGGCCATCAACTACGCGAAGGACGAAGGCCGCATCACCTACGCGCCCACTGTCCATCTTCCGCCGAAACCGGAGGGCAAGGACAGATGGCTTCGCCGGTCGGAGGCTGCCGCGTTGCTCAACGCCGCGCGAACCGGCCATGCGACGACCCGCCCCTATCTGCCGCTGTTCATCCTGATCGCGCTCCATACCGGCGCGCGGAAGGGCGCGATCTTGGAGCTTCGCTGGCCACAGGTGGACCTTGAGGCCGGCCGCATCGACTTCAACCCGCCCGGCCGGCAGCGCACATCGAAGGGGCGGGCCCATCTCCCCATCCCCCGCCGTCTGCTGACGTTCCTCCGCCTCGCTCGGCGACGCGGCACCGACCTTGGCTATGTCGTCCACCGCGACGGTGCGCGGCTCGACAACATGAAGCGGGCATTCAACACCGCCTGTTCTGATGCCGGCCTGGATGACGTCACGCCGCACACGCTCCGGCACACGTGCGGCACTTGGCTGGCACAGGCAGGCGTGCCGCTGGACAAGATTGGCGGCTGGCTTGGGCACTCGGACGCGCGCACGACGCAGCTCTATGCCCACCACCACCCGGACTTCATGGAAGACGCTCGCAACGCCGTCGATCGGCGGAGGGCCTGAGCGTGTCCGAGTTATGTCCGTGCTACGTGCGTCAGTTCATGTCATGTTCCCGGCAACAAAGCCGGAACACGCAAGAAAAAGTGAGGAAAAACATGGTGTCACGTGTTTTCGGGAGGCAGGGGCCGGAGGTTCGAATCCTCTCTCCCCGACCATCACATATCGGATCGATGATCTCGCCCCCCTTGGGGGACGCACCCCTCATTTCGGCGGCGGCGGCGATCTGCTACGCCCCTTCATCGGTGATTTTCGGGAGGCGCCATGAGCGTCGTCGCTGCCTATGTGTATCGCCACGGCCAGAAGGCGGAGGCGATCACGCTCGACCAGCGGGTCGAATGTTCCAAGGATCGATCGGAGTTCGCCTGGATCGGCCTGGTCGAGCCGTCCGAGGAGGAATTGCGCCAGCTTGAGGTGAGCTACGGGCTGCACCCGCTTGCGGTGGAGGACGCGCTCAAGGCGCACCAGTTGCCCAAGGTCGACGTCTATGGCGACCAGTTGTTCGTCGTCACCCGCACCGCGCATCTCGAAGGCGACACGATCGCTTATGGCGAAACCGCGATCTTCGTCGGCGAAAGCCATATCATCAGCGTCCGCCACGGATCGGCCCGCGCGCACAGCGCCTTGCGCGCCCAGCTCGAAGCCGCGCCTTCGCTGCTTAACCAGGGCGTGGATTATGTGCTTCACGCCATCCTTGATTTCATCGTCGACGGCTATCTGCCGATCGTCGAGACCGTCGAGGAATCGATCCTCGAAATGGAACGACGCGCGCTCGACACCTTCCTCACCCGGGACGAGGTGATGCGCATCTTCAACCTGCGACGCGAACTGATCCGCTTCCAGCGCATCATCGGGCCGATGTCGGAAGTGTGCAGCAAGCTCGTCCATCTCGATCTGCCCTGCCTCGATGTCGAGGCGCGTCCTTATTTCAAGGACGTGCTCGATCATGTTCGCCGGGTCGAGGCGATGGTCGGCTCGCTGCGCGAAGTACTGTCATCGGTGTTCGAAGTCAGCCATCTGCTCGAACAGCAGCGCCAGGGCACGATCACCCGCCAGCTCGCCGCTTGGGCCGCGATTCTGGCCGTGCCGACGGCCATCGCCGGCATCTACGGGATGAACTTCGCCAACATGCCCGAACTGAAGACGCATTACGGCTATTTCGTCGTGCTTGGCGTCATCACGGCGTTGTGCGGCGCGCTCTACATCCGCTTCAAACGAGCCAACTGGCTGTAGGGAGCGCCGCGCGCCGCCGTCAGTGGCGGATGACGACCTTGCCGACATGGCGGCGCGCCGCGAAATAGCCCATCGCCTCCACCGCCTGATCGAAGTCGAAAACCTTGTCGATCGTCGGGCGGATGCCGTGATAGCGCACCGCGCGCAGCATCGCTTCCAGATCATCGCGGCTGCCCATGCCGTTGCCGAAGATGGTCAGCGTGCGCGTCGTGATGTTGAGCAGCGGCAGATAATCGAGCGGGCCCATGCCGGCGACGATGCCGATCAGCGCCAGCCGCCCGCCGGTCCGCACCGCGCGCAGCGATTGCGGCAATGTGTTGGGGCCACCGACCTCGACGACGAGATCGACGCCGCGACCGCCCGTCGCCTCCAGCACCGCCGCGCCCCATTCGGGCGTCTCGCCATAATCGATCACCTGGTCGGCGCCCAGGCCGCGCAGCAATTCCGCCTTCGCCGCATTCGATGTCGTCGCGATCACGCGGCAGCCGGCCGCCTTGGCGAACTGGACGGCGAACAGGGAAACGCCGCCGGTACCAAGCGTCAGCACCGTGTCGCCAGGCTTGCAGGCGCGTCCGCTCGGCCCGCCGAGAATGCTGTTCCACGCGCTGAGCCCTGCGCAGGGCAGGCTCGCCGCTTCCTCGAAGCTCAGCCCGTCGGGCATCGCGACAAGGCCGCTTTCCGGCAGGCAGGCATGATCGCGCAGCATGCCATCGACCACGCAGCCGATGACCACGCCGTTATTTTCGGGGCTGGGCAAGCCGCCGATCCAGTTCTGGTGCGGATTGGCGATCACGCGGTCGCCCGGCCGCCAGCGGGTGACGCCCGCGCCCACCGCAACCACCTCGCCCGCGCCGTCGAGCAGGGGCACGCGCCCGTCGATACCCGGCATGGAGCCATCGAGCAGGGTGAGATCGACGAAGTTGAGCGCACTGGCGCGAACGCGGACGAGCACCTCGCCCGCGCCCGGCTGCGGCTGTTCGCCCTCCGTCATCGCCAATCCCAGCGCGGCGCCGGGGTGCAAGGGTGTCGCCTGCCGGCTCAATCGATAGCTGCGTGTCATCGCCCCTCCTCCGCGCCGCCGGCACCCGCCGGTCTTGCTGCGATGGCGGAATGCCTAACATCGGCACCGCCGCCTGCCTACCAGCGAGTCAGGCGATGGCGCGAAGGCTGGCGCGTAAAGCGGCGGCGTCCCCAACGCCGCCTTCGGTCGTGCCGTGCGTCTGCGAAGCTTGTCCGACAGGCCATAGCCCCGCGTTGGGGCCGTTACGCCTCCTCGACCAGTTCCGCCGCGCGTTCGGCCTGTTGGCGGGCCCACATCTCGGCATAGATGCCGCGCGCTTCGAGCAGGGCGGCATGGCTGCCGCGTTCCACCACCCGGCCGGCGTCGAGCACGACGATCTCGTCGGCATGGACGACGGTGGACAGGCGGTGGGCGATGATGATCGTCGTGCGCCGTTCCGAAATCGCGTCGAGCGTCGTCTGGATTTCGTCCTCGGTGCGGCTGTCGAGCGCGCTGGTCGCTTCATCGAGGATCAGGATCGGTGGATTCTTGAGCAATGTCCGCGCGATCGCCACGCGCTGCTTTTCGCCGCCCGAAAGCTTGAGGCCGCGTTCGCCGACGCGTGTGTCATAGCCTTGGGGCAGCGATCGGATGAAACCGTCGATGGCGGCGCCCTTCGCGGCCGCTTCCACCTCGTCCTGGCCCGCGCCGTCGCGGCCATAAGCGATGTTGTAGCCGATCGTGTCGTTGAACAGCACCGTATCCTGCGGGACGATGCCGATCGCGCGGCGCAGGCTGGCCTGGCTGACGGCGCGAATATCCTGCCCGTCGATGGTGATGCGCCCGCCGGTCACTTCATAGAAACGGTAGATCAGCCGGGCGAGCGTCGACTTGCCGGCGCCCGACGGCCCGACCACCGCCAGCGTGCCGCCCGCGGGGATCGCGAAGCTCACCCCCTTCAGGATCGGCCGGTCGGGATCATAAGCGAAGCGCACATCTTCGAAGCGCAGGGCCCCGCCAGCGACGTGAAGGTCGGGCGCGCCAGCCTGATCGACCACCTCGGGCGGGGTATCGACCAGCTTGAACATCGCCTCCATGTCGATCAGCCCCTGGCGGATCTCGCGATAGACCATGCCGAGCATGTCGAGCGGGCGGAAAAGCTGGGCGAGCAGCGTGTTGACCAGCACCACGTCGCCAGTGGTGAACAGGCCCTGCGACCAGCCCCAGACGGTATAGCCCATGGCACCGGCCATCATCAGGTTGGTGATCAGCGACTGGCCGATATTGAGCACGGCAAGCGAGGATTCGACCTTCACCGTGGTGTCGGTCAGCTTGCGGACGGCGGTTGCGTAGCGCCGCTGCTCCACTTCCTCGGCATTGAAATATTTGACGGTTTCATAGTTGAGCAGCGAATCGACCGCGCGCTGCGTGGCATAGCCGTCATGCTCGGCCCATTCGCGCCGCACCTTCATCCGCCATTCGGTGACGCGCCGGGTGAACAGGATATAGGCGGCGACCATCACCAGCGTCGCGCCGACCATGCCCCAGCCGAACTTGACGAGGAAGATCGCGCAGACCGCGGCGAGTTCGATGATCGTCGGTGCGATGTTGAACAGGATGAAATAGAGCATCGTGTCGATGCTCTTGGTGCCGCGTTCGACGATGCGGGTCAGCGCGCCGGTCCGCCGTTCGAGATGGTAGCGCAGCGACAGGGCATGGAGGTGGCGGAACACATCCTCGCTCAGCCGGCGCGCGGCATCCTGGCCGACCCGTTCGAAGATGGCGTTGCGGATATTGTCGAACAGCACGCCGCTGAAACGCGCGCCCGCATAAGCGACGACCAGCGCCACCGCCAGCATCACCGCCGGTTCGAGCCCCGGTGCCATCCGGTCGACCGCCGCCTTATAGGCAAAGGGCATGGCCAGCGTCGCCGCCTTGGCCAGCAGCACCAGCGCCAGCGCCACCATGACACGCAGGCGCAGCGCCGGATTATCCGCCGGCCACAAATAAGGCAGGAAGCGGCGAAGCGCGGCGAATCCGGCTTCGGGCCGGGCGGTATCGGATGGGCGGTCGGGCGGCATGGGCCGCCTAGATAGGGCGATTGCCACCAAACACCAATGCTGTGGCCGGCGTCACAGCGGAACCGGGCGCGCGGCGATAGGTTGATTCCCGCAAGGAGAGAGAGCTTCCATGCTGGGACAGGCCTTTTACGTCATGGCAATTCTGGGCTGCGCCGACGATCAGACGGCGTGCCGCGATGTTCGCCTGGTCGACACCCAATATGTCAGCGCCGATGCCTGCGCCGCCGCCACGCCCGCCATGCTCGTCGCGAACAGCGATGTCGCCTTTCCGGTGGTGATGGCGGCCTGCCGCCCGGCCGGCGCGCAGATGGCGAAGGACGCCCATCACGCGACGGGACAGCCCGCTATCGGCGGCTAGGCCAGGCTTGTTTTCAAGGTTGGTTCTGGAAGGCAGGCTCGTGCCGGCTGCGGCCCAGTGGGGGTGGGCCGCAGCCGGAAGAGCGAGGCCGGTTGATGCATTGCAATCGTTCCGTGGGGGCAGAACCTTGATTGCACGCTCGACCGCTCTTGGCCGTGCATCCCTCGGCTGATGGGGGGACCAGAACCTCCACCCGCCGGTGTTAGGAGCACCGCATGCGGTGACCAATCAGCCTCCGCGATCCGCTATGTGCCCTTAAATTGCTGAAAAGCTAAGTAAGAGACGGCATTTTACGCCCACACCGGACGGATCGACCGGCCCGTCGCAACTATCGTGACCCGCTGGGTTTCTCCGTTTATCCTAGGTGAAGCTTTAACGATGTTACCGTAACAACACCGGGCTGATGTGGGGCAGCCGACGGGCATGTGGGGACGGCGGAATCAACGTGACGGACCAGGCGGGCGATCTTCCTCGCGACGTGACGGCTGCGCGAATCGCGCAGGAGGTCACGCGAATCTCGGCCGCGCCGGATTTCGCGCGTGCGCCGGTGATGCGCCGCCTGCTCGAATTCCTCGTCGGCGAAACGCTCGCCGGGCGGGGTGATGTGCTGAAGGCCTATGCCGTCGCGGTCGACGGGCTGGGCCGCCCCGACAGCTTCGACCCGCAGACCGACAGCTATCCCCGCGTCCAGGTGGGCCGCCTGCGCCGCATGCTGGATGCCTTCTACGCACGCGAGGGCGCCGCTGAGGGCCTCCGCCTGCACATTCCGCAAGGGCAATATCGGGTCTTCTTCGACGTTGCGGGACAGGCCGCCCCAGCCGAATCGGCCACCGCCCCGGTCGAACCCGAAGCGCTGGCGGCGCTCGACACCGCGTCTCCCCCGCCAACATCGCCGCCGTCCCCGGCACCGACCCCGCCATATCTGTTCCGGCTGGCTGCCGCATTGCTTGCGGTGACCGTCCTCGCGCTGATCGTCGGCGCGCTCTATCTCAGTCGGCGCGATGCCGCCGTCCCCGGCCCGGCGCTCACCCAGCCGCCCGTGCTCAGCGTCGCCTCCTTCGATCATGCCCCCGGCCTGGCGGCGGTGGACGAAGAGGCGGAATCGATCCTGCTCGATGGCCTCCGACGGACCTGGCTCGTCCGCGTCTATGACGAAGAAGAAGCGCCCGGCGCGCCCCGCCCGTTGACGCCCGCCAGCGGCACATCCCCCAACGGCCCGCCCTCCTATCGCCTGACCGGCACGGTCAATGCCGGCGCCACGCCGCAACTGGTGCTGCAGTTGACGAACAGCCTGACCAACCAGCTATTGTGGACGGGCGAAGTCGATCTTCCCACCGATAATGCCGCGATGCGTGCCGCGCTGGCGCCGATCATTTCCGAACTCACCCAGGCCTATGGCGTGATCGCGACCGACGAACGCAATGTCGCCGGCGATCGCTTCGCGCCGGGCCATCGCTGCATCCTCGAATTCGATCGCTACCGGCGCGATCGCACGGCGCCCATCCACGCGCGGCTGATCGATTGCCTCGATCGGACGCTCGCGCACGATCCCTCGCACGCCATGGCGCTCGCGGCGCGCTCCTATGTCGAAACCGATCGCAAGCTGTTCGGCTTCGACCCCGAAGCGGTGGGCACACGGGCCGCCAGCCTGGCCCTCGCGCGCAAGGCCGTCGCCGCCGATCCGTTCAACGCGTTTGCGCAGATCGCACTCGCCCGGTCCGCCCAATATGGGGCCGGTTGCGGGCTCACCGTACGCAGCGCGCGCCGCGCGATCGAACTCAACCCCTATGACGCCAATCTGATCGGCATCGCGGGCGTGATGCTGATGAATTGCAGCGAACCCGATGCCGAAGCGGTCCTCCTTCGCGCCGTCAAGCTCGATCCCGACGCGCCGATCGCCACCCGCACCGCGCTCGTCTATGCCACCCTCGGCCGCGACGATATCGCCAGTGCGCGCCAGATGATCGACGATCTGCCGCCGCCGACGCCGCTGGGCCAGCCCGTCGCCGATCTGATGCGCGCGACGGTCGCGGCCAGCGCGGGCGACATCGCCGGGGCGAAAGCCGCCTGGGCGCGGCTCGAACGCATGGACCCGGCCACCGCGCGCGATCCCAACATCATGTATGATCGCATGATGCTGCCCCGGCCCTATCGCGAAAAGAGCCTGGCCGCACTGGCCAGAGCCGGGTTGATCCCGCCCACCGCGCCGCGCTGATCCGATCCGCCGAACCACCTTTGTTTCCGAAGGCGGGGCCTGCTATCGGGGCGCCGCTATGTTGACGCTTTCCGGTATCACCGTGCGGCTGGGCGGCCGCCTCATCCTCGACAACGCCACGGCCGCGCTGCCGCCGAAAAGCCGTGTCGGGCTGATCGGCCGCAACGGCGCCGGCAAATCGACGCTGATGCGCGTCATCGCCGGCGAAGGCGAAGCCGACAGCGGTTCGGCAGAAATGCCGCGCGGCACCCGGCTCGGCTATATCGCGCAGGAAGCGCCGGCGGGATCGGCCACGCCCTTTGAAACGGTGCTGGCCGCCGATCTCGAGCGCGCGGCGCTGCTGGACGAGGCCGAGCACAGCCACGATCCCGACCGGCTGGGCGAGATTCACGAGCGGCTGAACGCGATCGACGCGCACGCCGCCCCGGCGCGCGCCGCGAAGATCCTGATCGGCCTCGGCTTCGACGAGGAAATGCAGCAACGCCCGCTCGACAGCTTTTCGGGCGGCTGGCGGATGCGCGTGGCGCTGGCTGCCTTGCTCTTTTCCGAACCCGATCTGCTGCTGCTCGACGAACCGTCGAACCACCTCGATCTCGAAGCGACCCTGTGGCTCGAAAACTTCCTCAAAAGCTATCGCGCGACGATCCTCGTCGTCAGCCACGAACGCGATCTGCTCAACAATGTCGTCGATCACATCCTCCATCTCGATAAGGGGAAGGTGACGCTCTATCCCGGCGGCTATGACGCGTTCGAAAAGCAGCGGGCGGAGCGCCTGATGCTGCAGGCCAGCGCACGCGAAAAGCAGCTCGCCCAGCGCGCGAAGCTGCAGGCCTTCGTCGATCGCTGGCGCGCCAAGGCCACCAAGGCCAAGCAGGCGCAAAGCCGGGTGAAGGCGCTGGCGAAGATGGAACCGATCGCCGCGGTGATCGACGATCCGACGATGAGCTTCGATTTCCCGAGCCCCGAAAACGGGCTGAAGCCGCCGCTGATCACGCTCGATCTCGCCACCGTCGGCTATGGCGACAAGCCGATCCTGTCGCGGCTCAACCTGCGGCTCGATCCCGATGATCGCATCGCGCTGCTCGGCCGCAACGGCAACGGCAAGACCACGCTCGCCCGCCTGCTCGCCGCCCAGCTGACGCCGATGGAAGGCACCGTCACCACCGCCGGCAAGATGCGGGTCGGCTATTTCACGCAATATCAGGTCGAGGAACTCGACGCCGAAGATACCCCGCTCCAGCATATGGCGCGGCTGATGCCCGATGCGAAGCCGGCAGCGGTGCGCGCGCAGCTCGGCCGCTTTGGCTTTTCGGGCGACAAGGCGACGATCGAGGTCGGCAAGCTTTCGGGCGGCGAGCGCGCGCGTCTCGCGCTGGCGCTCATCACCCGCGATGCGCCGCACATGCTGATCCTCGACGAACCGACCAACCATCTCGACGTCGACGCGCGCGAGGCTCTCGTCCAGGCGCTCAACGATTATGAAGGCGCGGTCGTCGTGGTCAGCCATGATCGCCACATGCTTGAACTGACCGCCGACCGGCTGGTGCTGGTCGATGGCGGCACCGCGCGCGAATTCGCCGGCACGCTCGACGATTATACCGATCTCGTCCTCGGCCGGGGCGACGCGGCGAAACAGGGCGGCGCGGCCGAACCCAAGACGAGCCGCAAGGATGATCGCCGGGCGGCGGCGGAAGCGCGCGAGCGCAATTCGACGCTGCGCAAGCGGGTCAAGACGGCGGAGGATGCGATCAAGACGCTGGGCGCCCGGCTGACCGCGCTCGACCGCGCGATGTTCGATCCGGCCAGCGCCGATCCGCAGGATCGCGACCAGACGATGACGACGCTGATGAAGCGGCGCGCCGATGTCGAGGCGAAGATCGAGGCCGCCGAGGCCGAATGGCTGGAAGCGAGCGAGGCGCTCGAAATCGCGGCGTGAGCGTCACCGCATGAGTGATCGGGCCGATCCCGCCGCGCGCGACGCGCTGATCGCGGCGATCGGCCCCGCCCTCGCCGGCCGCGCAGGATCGATGCTCGTCGTCGGGCTATGTGGCGCGCAGGGCAGCGGCAAATCGACGCTGGCGGCCGCGCTCGCCGGCCATTTCAACGCCGCCGGCACGCCCACGGCGATACTCTCGCTCGACGATCTCTATCTGCCCCGCGCGGAGCGGCTGGCGCTCGCCGCCGCCGAACATCCGCTGCTCGCCACGCGCGGCGTGCCCGGCACCCACGATATCGCGCTCGGCCGGCAGGTGATCGCAGCGTTGCGGCGGGGCGAGGCCGCGCCGCTTCCCCGCTTCGACAAGGCCACCGACGATCGCCGCCCGCCCGCGACATGGGATTGCGCGCCCGCTCATTGCGCGCTCCTGATCCTCGAAGGCTGGTGCGTCGGTGCGCGCCCGCAGCCGGAAGACGCGCTGGCGGCGCCGGTCAATGCGCTGGAGAGGGACGAGGATGCCGATGGCCGCTGGCGGCGCTTCGTCAACACCGCGCTTGCCGCCGACTATCAGCGCCTGTTCGCCGAAATCGACCTGCTCGCTTTGCTCGCCGCGCCCGATTTCGCCGTGGTGCGCGACTGGCGGGCCGAACAAGAAGCCGCGCTTCGCGCAGCTACCCGCGACGCGCCCGGCCTGATGGACGATGGCCAGATCGCCCGGTTCGTCGCGCATTATGAGCGGCTGACGCGGCACGTCCTCACCGAAATGCCGCCGCGCGCCGATCTGGTGGTCGCGCTGGATCGCAACCGGGCGGCGGTGCGAATCAGCCGCCGATAATGTCCGCGCCGGGATAAGCGACGAGGATGAAGCTCTGCTCGTTCACGTCGATGGTGGCATCGTCCTCGACCAGCCAGACCCCGCCGGGCGCGAACGGCTCGCCATCGATCGTGCCATTGCCGCCGATCGGAATCAGCCAGATCGGCCGGCCCTCGCCCGCCTTCACCGCCGTCCGCCGCGCGCCGGCCCAGCGTTCCAGCACCAGCGCCGGCCCATAAGCCAGCGCGGTACGCCCGCCGCCCAGCTCGCGCGGCACATGCGGCGTCACATAAGGCACCGGGCGCGATGCCGCGACGCCATCGTCGAGATGCAGCTCGCGCGGCCGGCCATAATCATAAAGCCGATAGGTGCAGTCCACATTCTGCTGCACCTCGACCAACGTCAGCCCGGCGCCGATCGCATGGACGGTGCCGGCCGGCGAATAAAAGACGTCGCCGCTCTTCACCGGCTTCCAGAACAATTTGTCCTCGATCGAACCGTCGATCGCAGCGGCGCGCAACTCGTCCTGCGTCATCACATGCCGCATGCCGACGCCGATCGACGCGCGCTGATCCGCCGCGAGCACCACCCACGCCTCGTCCTTGCCGCGCGGCAGCCCGCGCGCCTGCGCCGCCTTGTCGTCGGGATGCACCTGGATCGACAATTTCTCGCTGGTGAAGAGATATTTGACCAGCAGTTCGGGGTCGCCGCCGCCCGGCAGCTCGAACCAGATCTCGCCCACCGGCGCGCCGCCCGCCGCCACGTCGTCGAAACCCGCGCCCAGCTGCCTGCGGCCCCAGGGCTTTTCGACGCGTTTCGTGGTCAGGCGGATGGCGGGCATCGACGTCTCCGAATCGGGAAGCGCAAGGATATGCCCCTGAACGCAATAACGCACGATCCTTTCCGGCATGGCCGGATTGCCCGACAAGGCTCTCTTGAGTAACGCCGCGCGCCGCATATCTTGGCACCAGGTTTCCATTGCCACCCGCGCCGCAAGGTGCGGATGCGCCCCCTGAAAGGTCGTTGCTTCATGTCCGCAGATCCCGTCGTCATCGCCGCTTATGCCCGCACGCCGATGGGCGGCTTCCAGGGCGCGCTGTCGGGCGCATCGGCCACCGATCTCGGCGCGGCGGCGGTCCGGGCGGCGGTGGAACGCGCCGGCGTCGCGCCGACCGCGATCGAGCGGATCTATATGGGCTGCGTGCTGCCCGCAGGGCTTGGCCAGGCCCCCGCGCGGCAGGCGGCACTCGGCGCCGGCCTGCCCCGTTCGGTGGAAGCCACCACCGTCAACAAGATGTGCGGATCGGGCATGCAGGCCGCGATCATGGCGGCCGAGGCGCTCGCTGCGGGGTCGGTCGACATGATCGTCGCCGGCGGCATGGAGAGCATGACCAACGCGCCTTATGCGCTGCCCAAGCACCGCTCGGGCGCGCGCATCGGCCATGATCGCGTGATCGACACGATGATGATGGACGGGCTGGAAGACGCCTATGACAAGGGCAAGCCGATGGGCGCCTTTGCCGAGGACACGGCCCGCGACTATCAGTTCAGCCGCGAGGAGCAGGACGCCTATGCGCTCCGCTCGCTCGCCCGCGCGAACGAGGCGATCGCCAGCGGCGCCTTCGCCCGCGAAATCGTCGCGGTCGAGGTCGCGACGCGCAAGGGCCCGGTGACGATCGATACCGACGAACAGCCCGGCAATGCCCGGCCGGACAAGATTCCCGCGCTCAAGCCCGCTTTCGCCAAGGACGGCACGATCACCGCCGCCAGCTCCGCCTCGATCTCCGATGGCGCGGCGGCGCTGGTGATGACGCGCGCCAGCGTAGCGCAGGCGCAGGGCCTCAAGGTCGCCGCGCGGGTGGTGGCGCATGCCGCCCACGCCCATGAACCGGCACTGTTCACCACCGCGCCGGTCGATGCGATCCGCAAGGTGCTGGCCAAGGCCGGCTGGTCGGTCGCCGACGTCGATCTGTTCGAGGTGAACGAGGCGTTCGCCGTCGTGCCGATGATCGCCGCGCGCGAACTCGACATTCCGGCCGAAAAGCTCAACGTCAATGGCGGCGCCACCGCGCTCGGCCATCCGATCGGCGCGTCGGGCGCGCGGATCATCGCCACGCTGATCGCGGCGCTCGAACATCGCGGCGCGAAGCGCGGCGTCGCCAGCCTCTGCATCGGCGGCGGCGAAGCGACCGCCATCGCCATCGAACTCGCCTGACGCGACCGCCAACAAAGGGGATTATCATGGATTATGCGAACCACGCCGCGATCGTGACCGGCGGCGCCTCGGGCCTTGGCGGCGCGACGGCGAAGATGCTGGCGGCCAAGGGCTGCAAGGTCGCGATCTTCGATCTCAACGAGGATGCCGGCCAGGCCGCCGCCGCCGAAATCGGCGGCCGCTTCTTCAAGGTCAACGTCGCCGACGATGCCAGCGCGGCGGATGCGATCGCGGCGGCGGAAGCGGCGCACGGCGTTGCCCGCATCCTCGTCAACTGCGCGGGCATCGCCCCCGCGATCAAGACCTTCAACCGCGAATATGTGCCCCATCCGCTTGATGGCTTCCGCAAGGCGGTCGAGGTCAATCTGATCGGCACCTTCAACATGATCTCGAAGGTATCGGCACGGCTGGCGCAGGCTGATCCGGTGGGCGAGGAACGCGGCGTGATCGTCAACACCGCCAGCGTCGCCGCTTATGACGGGCAGATCGGCCAGGCTGCCTATGCCGCGTCCAAGGGCGGCGTCGTCGGCCTCACTCTGCCGGTCGCGCGCGATCTCGCAAGCCATGCGATCCGCGTCGTCACCATCGCGCCGGGCATCTTCTGGACGCCGATGCTGGCGGGCCTGCCGCCGGCGGCAACGGAATCGCTCGGCAAGCAGGTGCCCTTCCCCAGCCGGCTCGGCAAGCCGGAGGAATATGCCCAGCTGGTCGATTCGATCATCGCCAACCCCATGCTCAATGGCGAGGTGATCCGCCTCGACGGCGCCATCCGCATGGCGCCGAAATAAGGTTGAGCGACATACCCGGCCGGGTGCTCAGCGTTTCTCGCCCGGCCGGTAGCTGCTGGCGGTGTGGCGGCGCAGGTCGGCCGGGTCGAACCGCACCTCGCGCAGTGCACCATCGGCATAACGCTGTGCCTGATCGCTGAAATGGGGCGATGCCGGATCGCCGCTCTGGCCACCGGCATTGATCGCCCAGGCGCGCGGCTTCGGGCCGAACTGGACGACAGCGACGAAGCTGTTGCCCAGCGTGCCATAATAACGCTTCGTGCCCGGATAGGGCTTCGCCCCGAACGCGGCGAGCGAGCCCCATTGCGATGAGGTGAAGGGCACGGCGATGCTGGGCTTCGCATCGTCGAAGGTCTGGACGATCGCGCCGTCATTGCGCTGGAAGCGGTTGATGTCTCCCCATGGCACCGCGATCCGCCCGAAATCCCGGGTCAGCCGGTCGGCGGCAGCAGCCAGCGCGGCGAGCCGTTGGTCATCGACGGCGCGATCGGCGGCATAGTCCCACACCGACAGTCCGGCCGCCTTGGCGGGTGCGGCGATTTCGGCCCACAGCGCCTCGCCCCAGAAGATCGCGAGCGAGGTCGGCGCGGAATCACGTGCCCAGCGATAATCCCAGCCGCGCAGCAGCGCGATGGCCGGCGCCAGCCCGGCGCGCTGCGGATCGGCGGCGGGCAGCCGGTCATAAGCGGCGATCAGCCCCGGCAGCAGCCGGGCGAAGGCGGTCAGATAGGGATCGTAGGCGGCGGCGGTCAGCGATTGCGGGGTGAAATCGCGGATGTCGGCAAGCACGCGTTCGGCATGGGGCCCGCGTGGATTTTCGCCCGCCTGATCCATGTAGCGCGGGAAGGCGGCACGCTTCGGGCTGTCGGCACCGGCCGCCGTCCACGGCCAGTTATTGGTGTTCATCGCCCAGCCATTGGCCGGGTTCACCGCCTGCGGCAGGCTTTCCAGGCTGTGCAGCCCCTTCCAGTCGGTGGCCGGATCGCTGCCGTCGACCGGCTTGCGATAATCGAAGCGATCGTCGCGGATCGGCACGAATTGCGGGTGGAGATAGGCGATCTCGCCCTTGCTGCTGGCGAACAGCGTGTTGTTGGACGAATTGGCCTGCAGCCGGGCGACCTTCAGGAAGCTCGCATAATCGCTCGCCTTGGTACGCAGGAAGCTCTGTTCGAGCGCGGCGACCGGCCGGTTCATCAGCGCAAAGGCGATCCACTTGCCATCCGCCTCGCGCACGATCGGCCCATGGTGCGTGGCATAAGTGGTGAAGCGGCGTTCGCGCATTTCACCATCCGCGCCCCGGAAACGCAGCGTAACCGGCTTTTCGGTGACGGCACGGCGTTCCTTGCCATAGCGATAGGTCAGGCGGCCATCCTCGCCGCGCGCGATCGTCTCGGCAAACTCATCGACATTGTCGATGCCGCTCGACGTGTGCATCCAGCCGGCCTTGGCGTTGAAGCCCTGATAGATGAAGAACTGCCCCCAGGTCGCCGCGCCATAGGCGTTGAGGCCCTCGTCGCTCGTCACCTGCTGTTCGGATCGGAAGAAGAAGCTGGTATGCGGGTTGATCAGCAGCAGCGCGTGGCCGTCGCGGGTGCGCGACGGCGCGATGGCAAAGCCGTTCGACCCCTGCGGCTCGCGATAGAGCAGGCCCTTTTCGGCGTCGGTCATCGCGATCGCGCGCTTGTCGTAGAAAGCCTGCAACTGGGTCAGCGGCACGCGTTCGATGTCGCCGCCGATGCTGCCCTCGCTGAAGCTCAGCGCCATCCACGGCTCGAACCGGGTAATGACGCGCGGCCGCACTTCAGGGTGCGTGGCAAGATAATGGTTCAGCCCGTCCGCCCAGGCCTGCATCAACCGCTGCAGCCACGGCGGGGATTGCGCATAATCGGCCTTCAGCCTTTCAGGATCGACGAACAGGCGCTGGCGCAGATCCTGCCAGATCGCCTTTTCGCCCTCGGCTTCGGCCAGCCGGCCAAGGCTGACGAGATAGTTGGTCTCGATCCGGTTGAAGTCGTCCTCGGCCTGGGCATAGATCATGCCGAACACGGCGTCGGCGTCGCTTTTGCCCTTAACATGGGCAATGCCCCAATCGTCGCGGGTGATGGTGACGCGGGCGGCCTGCGCGGCCCAGGCGGCGCCCTCGTCCCGCGCCTCTACCGGGGCGGCCATCAGGGCCGGCGCGAGGAGCGGGGCCAGAACGATCAGGCGAATGCGGGGGAGGAGCTTGCTCATTCGCCTGCGCTAGATCGAAGCGGCACGGGCGGCAAGGCGGGCGGCGTGGCGCGGATGGGCGCCGCCAGACACCCCGGCCGGTTCGCCCTCCGGCGGGCGAGCGAACCGGCGCGATGGTCAGGGCCGTGCGGGCACCGCGTCAGTCACATGCCGCGACGACGATGATCTCCACCTTGTAATCGGGCGTCGCCAGGCGGGATTCCCCGGTCGCCCGCGCCGGCGCGTTGGCGGTATCGACCCATGCGTCCCACACCGCGTTCATCTCGGCGAAGGTCGTCATGTCCGCCAGCCAGATCGTCGCCGAAAGGATCCGCGACTTGTCCGAACCCGCCTGCGCCAGCAGATCGTCGATCTGGCCGAGGATGGTGCGCGTCTGAACCGTCACGCTCTCGCCGGGGGAACCGACCTGGCCCGCCAGATAGACGGTGTTTCCGTGAATCACGGCCTGGCTCATCCGGGGGCCGGCCTCAAGGCGGCGAATGGTCATCATGCAGTCCTTTCGGTTTGTGAAGTCAGCGCCTTGCGTAGCGCGCGATTGACAGGTCGCGGGTGTCGATGGCCGGCGGCCTGCCGCTCACCATATCGGCAAGCACATGGCCGGAGCCGCACGCCATGGTCCAGCCCAGCGTGCCATGCCCGGTGTTGAGAAACAGATTGTCGTAGGCTGTCGCCCCGATCACCGGCGTGCCATCGGGCGTCATCGGCCGCAGCCCCGACCAATAGGTCGCGGCCGCCAGATCGCCGGCGCCGGGGAACAGATCGCCCACCGAATGCGCCAGCGTGGCGCGCCGGCGTTCGGGCAGCACATTGTTATAGCCAGAAATCTCCGCCATGCCGCCAACCCGGATGCGATCGCCCAGGCGCGTGATCGCGATCTTGTAGGTCTCGTCCATCAGCGTCGAGACCGGCGCGCGCGCGGCATCGGTGATCGGCACGGTGATCGAATAGCCCTTCACCGGATAGACCGGCAGCTTCAGCCCCAGCGGCGCCAGCATGCGCGCCGAATAGCTGCCGAGGGCTACGACATAGGCATCGGCGGTCAGCAGGCCGCGATCCGTCCGCACCCCGGTGATCCGGCCGCCCGCGGTCTCCAGCGCCGCGATATTGACGCCATAATCGAACGCGACACCTTTCCGGGCGGCGAGCGCGGCAAGCGCATTGGTGAATTTGAAGCAATCACCGGTTTCGTCATTGGGAAGGCGCAAACCCCCGGTCAGCTTGTGGGCGACGCTGGCAAGGCCCGGTTCGGCGGCGACGCAGCCGGCGGGATCGAGGATCTCGAACGGCACGCCGCCGGCGCGCAGCACCTCGACGTCCTTGGCGATGCCGTCCAGCTGCTTTTGCGTGCGGAACACCTGCAAGGTGCCCTGCATCCGTTCGTCATAGGCAATGCCGGTTTCGCCGCGCAGGTCGATCAGCCGGTCGCGGCTGAACTCCGCAAGCCGGACCATGCGGCTCTTGTTGATGGCGTAACGCGCGCTCGTGCAGTTGCGCAACATGGCGAACAGCCAGCCAAGCATCTCGCGATCGACCTGCGGGCGCAGGATCAGCGGGGCATGCTCCATCAGCAGCCACTTGATCGCCTTTTGCGGTATGCCCGGCGCCGCCCAGGGCGATGCATAGCCGGGCGAGATTTCGCCCGCATTGGCGAAGCTCGTCTCCAGCGCCGGCCCCGCCTGCCGGTCGACAAGGCGGACCTCATGGCCGGCCTGCGCCAGATACCAGGCCGACGTCACACCGATGACGCCGCCCCCCAGAATGATGATCTTCATGCTGCGTTCGTCCGCGCGTGACGGGCGGGCTCGCGATAATGGCGATGATAGCGCCCGCCGAGACTGGTCAGGATCTCGTAGGAAATGGTGCCCGCGTCGCGCGCCAGCGTGTCGAGCGACTGGCTGGCCCCGATCAGCTCGACCCAGTCGCCCGGCGCAAGCGCGCCTTCCGCCAGCGACGAGGCATCGAGCGTGATGCTGTCCATCGAAACCCGCCCGGCGATCGGCAGGCGATGCCCTTTGAACCACGCCGCCCCGCTATTGCCGAGCGAGCGGGGCAAGCCGTCGGCATAGCCGACGCCGATCGTCGCGATCCGCGTCGGGCGCTTCACCCGGAAACTGTGGCCATAGCCGACCCCGCTTCCCGCCGGCACGGTGCGCAGCTGGATCACGCGGGCGTCGAGCGCGATCACGGGGCGCATCGGGTTCGCCGGACCGTCATGGGGCGCCCCGCCATAAAGCGCCACGCCCGCGCGGACGACATCGCCGTGGAAGCCCGCCGGCAGGAAGGCGCCGCCCGAATTGGCCAGCGACATGGGCGTGCCGGGAAAATGCTTCGCCAGCGCGGTGAAACTCGCAAGCTGCGCCGCGTTGGCCGGATGATCCGCCTCGTCGGCGCAGGCCAGGTGGCTCATCACCATCAGCAGCGAAATGTGCGCCTTGAAGGCGGACGTGCCGGCCAGCCGCACCGCATCCTCGGGCGCGAGGCCAAGCCGCGACATGCCCGAATCCACCTGCAGCACCGCCGGCAGCGGGCGACCGATGGCGCGCGCGGCAGCCTGCCAGCGGCGCGCCTGATCCAGGGAATTGAGGACGGGCACGATGTCCGTGCGCGCGCAGGCCGCTTCGCTGCCCGGCATCAATCCGTTGAGAACATAGACCGTCGCGCCGGCCGGTATCAGCGGGCGGAGCGCCAGCGCCTCGGCCAGATGCGCGACGAAATAGTCGCGGCAACCCACTTCGTGGAGCGCGCCCGCCACCCGGCCGGCGCCCAGCCCATAGGCATCGGCCTTCACCACGGCGGCAAGCCGGGCCGGCGCCACCCTCGATCGGATCGCGCGATAATTCTCGACAAGCGCGGCAAGGTCGATCCGCAACCGCCCGCCCGCCATCGCGGATGCATCATGTTCGAACTGGTAACTCATCCGCTCCTCCTGCAAGGGAGGCTAGGGCATCATCATTCGAATGAATGTCGATTTATCGGTGAAATATGCGAAGAATCGCGCATACTTGCGATGTTCGAGCACCTGATTGGAGGAATCTTGTGTCGATCGACGCTATCGACCGCAACATCATCCGGCTGCTGCGCCGCGATGGCCGGATGCCGAACAGCGATCTTGCCGCGCAGGTCGGTCTATCTCCGTCGGCCTGCCTGCGTCGCGTCAGGCAGCTTGAGGCGAGCGGCACGATTCGCGGATACACCGCCATCGTCGCCGGCGCGGCGGATGACGGCATCATCGCGATCGTGCGGATCACCCTCGAACGGCAGACGGAGGCCTATCTCAACCGTTTCGAGGCCGCGGTCAGATCGCATCCCGAAATCCAGGAATGTTTCCTGATGACCGGCGATGCCGATTATATCCTGCGCGCATCGGCCCCCAATGCTGCCGCTTATGAGTTGATACACAAGGAAATCCTGTCCCGCCTGCCCGGGGTCGTGCGGATCCATTCCAGCATCGCGATGCGCAACGTGCTGCACCCGGCCACCCCAGCGGCGCGATCGCGCTAGGCCGATTCCGCGACAGACGGAATCATCCCCAGCTCGAAAATCGCAATATCGCAACATCATGAAGCCGCCATCCGATGCCATGGGATCGAAAGCCGCCCGGCAAAGGCGCGGCAACCGGGCCATCATGGCTTGCGGCGGCGGGCCCCGGGGTTCATAGGCGCCGGCCCTTTCCCATCCGCCGCTTCTTTCCGTGGAGACCCCCGCCATGTCACGCGCCGCGCTCGGCCTCGATTTCGGCACGACCAACAGCGTCGTCGCCCTGGCCGACGCGCCCGGGCAATCGGACCTGCTGTCCTTCGCCGGCGATGGCGCCACCGGCGCGGTCTTCCGTTCAGCCCTGTGCTATTGGCATGATGATGGCGTGCGCGGCGGGCTGGCACATGAGGCGGGCCCGTGGGCGATCGCCGAATATCTGGAATATCCGCAGGACAGCCGCTTCATCCAGTCGTTCAAGTCGGTCGCCGCCAGCGCCGCCTTCGAACATGCCACCGTGTTCGAAAAACGCTTCCGCTTCGAAGAGCTAGGCCGTCACTTCATCGAACGGATGGTCGCCCATGCGGGCGGGCGGCTGAACGACCGGCCCGAACGGATCATCGTCGGCCGGCCCGTCGAATATGCCGGCGGCCGGCCCGATCCCGTGCTGGCGCGGCAACGCTATGATCGCATGTTCGAAGGCTTCGGCACCGAAATCCATTATGTCCACGAACCGCTCGGCGCGGCGTTCAGCTATGCATCGCGGATCACCGATCCCGCCACCATCCTGGTCGCCGATTTCGGCGGCGGCACCAGCGATTTCTCGATCGTCCGCATCGGTGCGCCGGGGGATGCGCGGCGCTGCGTGCCGCTGGGCTCGGCCGGCATCGGCATCGCCGGCGATCGCTTCGATTATCGCATCGTCGACCGGCTGATCCTGCCGATGCTGGGCAAGGGCGGCAGCTACCGCTCCTTCGACAAGGTGCTGGAAATCCCGCGCGGCTATTTCACCGATTTCGCCGATTGGTCGCGGCTGGCACTGATGCGCAATCGCCGCACGATGGAGGAACTCCGCCGGCTGCAAAAGGCCGCGGTCGATCCCGATGCCATCGGCCGGATGATCGCGCTGATCGACAATGAACTCGGCTATCCGCTCTACGATGCGGTCGGCCAGCTCAAGCGCGCGCTGTCCAGCGCCGAACATGCGCCGTTCCACTTCACCGGCGGCGGCCTTGCGATCGACGCCGAGGTCAGCCGCAGCGACTTCGAAGGCTGGATCGCCGAAGATGTCGCGCGGATCGAGGCGACCGTCGATCAGACGCTCGCCAATGCCGGTGTCGCGACTGACACGGTGGACCGGGTGTTCCTGACCGGCGGGTCATCGCTGATCCCCGCCATCCGCCGGCTGTTCGAACAGCGTTTCGGTGGGGAAAAAATCGCCACCGGTGGCGAACTCACCTCGATCGCCCACGGGCTGGCGCTGATCGGGCAGGAGGAGAATCTGGCCGCCTGGACCGCGCAATAAGCCCGATCGGCCACCCCGCCGCCCGCGCCCCGGCCGCCACATCGCCCTTGCGGACACGCAGCGAAGCGCGCAGGGCAAGGGCCGTAAGGAGATGATCTTGGACGCCCAGACCCTGCCCTATCACCGGATCGGCGGTGACGCGGTGATCGCCCGCATCGTCGATCGCTTCTACGATCTGATGGACGGCGAACCGCAATATGCCGAGCTGCGCGCGATCCACGCGCCCGATCTGGCGCCGATGCGCGCCTCGCTCACCGGTTTCCTGATCGCCTGGCTGGGCGGCCCGCAGGATTGGTTCACCGATCGGCCGGGCGCCTGTGTGATGTCCGCCCATGGCAATATCCGGGTGACGCCCGAAACCGCCCGCCAATGGCTCGACGCCATGGCCCGCGCCTTCGCCGAAACCGGCGTCGGCCCCGATGTGGCGGCGATGGTCGGCGAAGCCTTCACCAACATGGCGCAGGCCATGGCGCGCCGGGATTCCTGATCGGCGAAGGTGGCGGTCCGCGACGGCGAACAGGCAGATCTTTGGCTGGCGGCGTTCAAAGAATTCGGGCGAAGCCGGCGACGCCCTGTCGGCGGGGCCCCGGGACGGCGCCCGCCGCCGGCATCGTCCGGCCCGCTGGCGGCAGCGCAGGCATCCCGTCGCCGCCGAAAATGGCTTCGATGGTGCGTACGCACAGCGCCACATCCTCGTCCGCCAGCATATACCAGACCTGCTTGGCCTCCTTGCGGGTCTGCACCAGTTCGGCGCGCCGCAATTCGCCAAGCTGCTGGCTGAGCGCCGGCTGCACCAGCCCGGTAATCTCCGCGATCTCGCCGACATTGCGTTCGCCGCGCAGCAGGCATGACAGGATCATCAGCCGCTGCGGCTGGGCGAAGATCTTGATCTTCTCGGCCGCCAGACCCGCCGCGTCGCGATCCTCATAGAACGCCTTCATGGCCGATCCGCGAAGCGACAGAACCAGTCCGACCCGGCGTCGGCCTGTTCATCGGCCGGCAGCAGCACCGGCTTGCCTTCGTTCCATCCCTCGGGCGTCAGGACATCAGCGCCATCCACCTGCTGCAACGCCCGCAGCAGGCGCAGCATCTCCTCGACCGAGCGGCCGACATTGTGCGGGTAGCAGGTGATCGCGCGGATGATACCGTCGGGGTCGATGAAGAAGGTCGACCGCATCGTCATGCTGTCGGCGGCAGCATCGCTGATCATGCCATAAGCCCGCCCCACCGCCATGCTGGGATCCTCGATGATCGGGAAGGCGATCTCGACGTCAAACAGCTCGCGTAGCGCGCGCACCCAGGCCAGATGGGCGTAGAGGCTGTCGACCGACAGCCCGACCAGCCGGCAGCCGAGCGCATCGAATTCCGCCTGGCGCCGCGCCAAGGCCGCGAATTCCGTGCTGCAGACCGGCGTAAAATCGGCCGGGTGCGAAAAGAAGACCACCCACTCGCCGCGCAGCGCGGACAGCTGGAAATCCCCCTGCGTCGAACGCGCCTGAAAATCGGGCGCGCTGTCGCCGATCCGCAGCGGCTCCGCGGTGCTCATCGTCACATCGTCCATATCCGGTTCCTGCAAGCGGGCCGCCGGCATGGCAAGCCCTTGACACTTTCACAGTTTATAAATACATGATTATTGTAAATATGAAATCAATGGATGTTGCGATGCCCGATACCGCCCTCACCAACGCCTCGGCGCAGATCGCCGGCGCGGCCAAAGACGGGCTTGTCATCAAGGCCTTCTTCGACGCGCCGACCTTCACGGTCAGCTATGTCGTCCATGACGCGGAAACGCGGCGCGCCGCCGTGATCGACAGCGTGCTGCCCTATGATCCCGCTGCGGGGCGCACGTCGCCCGATGCCGCCAATCCCATCATTGCCTATGTCGGCGAACAAGGCTTGACGGTCGACTGGCATCTGGAAACCCACGCCCATGCCGATCACCTGTCGGCCGCGCCCTATCTCCAGCAGAAGCTGGGCGGCCGCATCGCCATCGGCGCCCATATCCGCGAGGTGCAGCAGACCTTCGGCACCCTGTTCAACGCGGGCAGCGATTTCGCGCGTGACGGGTCCGATTTCGATCGACTCTGGTTGGATGGCGACACCTTCGCGATCGGCAATATCCCCGTCACAGTGCTGCACGTGCCGGGCCACACGCCGGCCTGCGTCGCTTATGTGATCGGCGACGCTGTCTTCGTCGGCGACACCATGTTCATGCCGGATTATGGCACGGCGCGCGCCGATTTTCCGGGCGGCGATGCCCGCACCCTGTTCCGCTCGCTCCGCCGGCTGCTCGAACTGCCGGCCGAAACCCGGCTGTTCATGTGCCACGATTATCTTCCCGAAGGGCGCGACCATTATGTCTGGGAAACCAGCGTCGCGGACCAGCGCCTTGCCAATGTCCATGCCCACGACGGGATCAGCGAAGACGCCTTCGTGGCGATGCGCGAAAGCCGCGATCGCACGCTCGCCGTGCCCCGGCTCATCCTGCCGTCGGTGCAGGTCAACATGCGGGCCGGGCACCTGCCGCCGGCTGAAGACAATGGCATCGTCTATCTCAAGATCCCGATGAACCAGCTGTGATCGCCGCTTCCCTTCCTGACGCCCAGCCGGTCGCCGGGCTGATCGGCGGCGCGATGATCGGCGTCGCCGCTGCGATCATGCTGCTCGGTCTTGGCCGGATTGCCGGGGTCAGCGGCCTGGCGGCGCGCGCCGCCGGCATCGCGCGAACCGGCGCGCCGCGCGGCATCGCGCTGGCCTTCATCCTGGGCCTGCCGCTCGGCGCGTTGCTTGTCGCCAGCGTCACGGGCGGAATCAGGGTCAGCTTCCCGGCGACCGGCGTGCTCATCGTCGCCGGGCTGATCGTCGGCATCGGGACAAGCCTGGGGTCGGGTTGCACCAGCGGCCATGGCGTCTGCGGGCTGTCGCGCCTGTCGCGCCGTTCGCTGGTGGCGACCCTGCTGTTCATGGCGAGCGGCTTCGTGACGGTCGCAGCCATGCGCGCAACGGGATGGCTGTGATGGCGCTGCTGCTCGCCCTGCTGTCCGGCACGCTGTTCGGCGCGGGCCTTGTCATCTCAGGCATGGCCGATCCGATGCGCGTGCGCGCCTTTCTCGATCTGTTCGGCGCATGGGATCCAACGCTCGCCTTCGTGATGGCCGGCGCGATCCTGCCGATGGCACTGGCCTGGCGCGTCCAGCGACGGCTGGAACGGCCGTTCGCCGATTCCCGGTTCAGCCTGCCCGAAACCCGTCGCCTCGATGGCAAGCTCGCTTTCGGCGCGATCCTGTTCGGGATCGGCTGGGGCCTGGGCGGGCTCTGCCCCGGCCCCGCGATCGCCGGCCTCGCGCTCGCGCCTGCCTCGGCCGCGCCCTTCGTCCTGGCGATGCTCGCCGGCATGGCGCTCCACCGCTTCACGACACGCTGATCGGCACCGCCCGCGCAAGGAGTATCCCCATGGACATCAAGCCGCTCACCCCGCGCCTTTCCGTTGCCGCGCAATTGCTGCCGCAGGATGTGCAGCGCATCGCGCAGGCCGGGTTCCGCACGATCATCTGCAACCGGCCCGATGGCGAGAGCGCGGACCAGCCGGTGGCGGCGGACATTCGCGCGGCGGCCGATGCGGCCGGCCTCGCCTTCGTGCATATCCCGGCGGTCGCCGGCGCGCTGACCGACGCCGATACCGCCGCGATGCGATCCGCGCTCGACAGCTGTCCCGCGCCGGCGCTGGCCTATTGCCGCTCCGGCGCCCGGGCCGAAGCTCTCGCCCGGATGGCAGGGGCCGTCGACGCCGATGCCGCCCGCTACGACATCGTCATCGTCGGCGGCGGCAGCGCGGGGATGGCCACGGCCGCCAGCATCCTCAAGCGCCGGCGCGGAATCCGCCTTGCGATCGTCGAACCCAGCGACGTGCATTATTACCAGCCGGGCTGGACGATGGTCGGCGCCGGGGTCTTCAACAGCAGCGTCACCCGCCGCAAACAGGCCGGGCTGATCCCCAAGGGCGCGCGATGGATCAAGGCGTCAGCCGTCCAGTTCTGCCCCGACGACAAGCAGGTGATCCTGTCCGATGGCCGTCATATCAGCTATGCCGTGCTCATCGTCTGCCCCGGCCTCAAGCTCGACTGGGATGCGATTCCCGGGCTCGCCGAAACGCTGGGCCGCAACGGCGTAACATCCAATTATCGCTACGATCTGGCGCCCTATACCCACCGGCTCGCCAGGGAGTTTCAGGGCGGGCGGGCGCTGTTCACCCAGCCCGTGATGCCGATCAAATGCGCGGGCGCGCCGCAAAAGGCGATGTATCTCTCCTGCCATCGCTGGGAAAAGTCGGGCATTCTGGCCCGCAGCAACGTCCAGTTCCATTCGGCGGGCGCCGCGCTGTTCGGCGTGCCCGATTATATTCCCGCGCTGATGGAATATGTCGATCGCTACGGCATCCATCTCAATTTCGGGTCGAAGCTGGTCGCGGTCGACGGCGCGGCGCGAACCGCCATCTTCCAACAGAGCGACAGCGAAGGGACGAGGCAGATCGCGGAACGGTTCGACATGATCCATGTCGTCCCACCCCAGATCGCGCCGGACTTCATCCGATCGAGCCCGCTGGCGGCCGCGTCGGGCTTCGTCGAGGTCGACGAGGCGACCTTGCGCCACCCGCGCCATCCCGAAATCTTCGCACTGGGCGATGCCTGCGCCACCTCCAATGCCAAGACGGCCGCGGCGGCGCGCAAGCAGGCGCCGGTGGTGGCGGTCAACGCGCTTGCCGCGCTCGATGGCAGGCCCCCGGTCGCCGCTTATGACGGCTATGGCAGCTGCCCGCTCACGGTCGAAGCCGGCAGGATCGTGCTGGCCGAATTCGGCTATGGCGGGAAATTGCTGCCCAGCTTCCCCCGCTGGCTGATCGACGGCACCCGCCCCTCGCGCCTGTCGTGGCTGCTCAAGGATAGCATTCTGCCCCCCGTCTATTGGCACGGCATGCTCAAGGGTCGCGAATGGATGGTCCGGCCGCAACCGATCGGCACCAGCCTCCAATCATGACCCCGCGATGATGGATATGCTCCAATATGGGCTCGGCGCCGTTTCCGGGGGGCTGGTGGGCTTCGTCCTCGGCCTTGTCGGCGGCGGCGGCTCGATCCTCGCCGTTCCATTGATGGTCTATCTGGTCGGCGTGCCCAACGCCCATGTCGCAATCGGCACGAGCGCGCTCGCCGTCGCCGCCAATGCCGCCGCAGGGCTCGCCAGCCATGCCCGCGCCCATCATGTCAAATGGCGCTGCGGCGGCATCTATGCGGCCGCCGGCATCGTCGGCGCGCTCGCCGGATCGACCTTCGGCAAGATGGTCGATGGCGACAAGCTGCTGTTCCTGTTCGCTTTGGTGATGCTACTGGTCGGCGCGTTGATGCTCAGGGGGCGCGGCAATCCGGGCAATCCCGGCGCGGAATGCAATCGCGAAAAGGCCCCCAAGGTGGTCGCCTATGGGCTGGGCTCGGGTGTTTTCTCAGGCTTTTTCGGGATTGGCGGCGGCTTCCTGATCGTGCCGGGCCTCGTCGCCTCGACGGGAATGCCGATGTTGATGGCGGTCGGGACATCGCTGGTCGCGGTCACCGCGTTCGGCCTGACGACGGCCGCCAACTACGCCTTTTCAGGCCTTGTCGATTGGCCGCTGGCGCTGGTGTTCGTCCTGGGCGGCGTCGCGGGCAGCATTGCCGGCACGCGCCTCGCCGCACGGCTGGGCGGCCAGACCGGGCGGCTTACCACCATCTTCGCCGGGCTGATCTTCGTCGTTGCACTCTACATGCTCTGGCGCAGCGCGGCGGCTTTTCTGCCCGGCGGCGGCCTGTGATTGCGCGAAGAAGCCGCCCACGCCTGCGGGTTTGACTAATCCGCCCCACGCGTGCAACGGGTCCGCCATGCATTCACGCAGCGACCATGTGCGCTTCCGCTACCAAGGGGGGCAGCTTCTCGCGGGCATCTAGCCCCGGGTTACGGCGCTCGATGCCCCGGGCCCGGGGTCAGCAAGAGATTGCGGCACGCCCTGCAGCGGCGCGCCCTCCCCCTGCCGAGATCAAGCGCCATGACCATGCCGACCGGAGAGCATCTCTCCGTCCATCTCCAAGCTCCCGAACGTGAATATCTGACCCTTACGGCGCCGGCATTTGCCGGTGCCTCGCCTGCCGCCCGCGCGCGCGCGTCCGGCTATCCGCACGGCGATCATCGCCACGCCCTGCGGAGCAGCGGGTCAGCCCAAGCCATCCCTTTCTAAGGGCCATTCCCCCGACGCCGATGCCCGGCGGCCGGGACGCCATTCCGTTCACATGCACAAAGGAGACAGGACATTGCCCCGGATCGACGAAAAGCTGCTGCCCATCTTTGAAGACGTCCTGCGGCGCAACGCCGGCGAGACCGAATTTCACCAGGCAGTCGAAGAAGTGCTCGAAAGCCTTGGCACCGTCGTCGCCAAGCACCCGGAATATATGGATAATGCGCTGATCGAGCGGATCTGCGAACCCGAACGGCAGATCATCTTCCGCATTCCCTGGGTGGACGATAAGGGCCAGACGCACATCAATCGCGGCTTCCGCGTCCAGTTCAACTCGGCGCTTGGCCCCTATAAGGGCGGCCTGCGCTTCCACCCGTCGGTCAATGTCGGCATCATCAAGTTCCTGGGTTTCGAACAGACCTTCAAGAATGCGCTGACCGGCCTGCCGATCGGCGGCGGCAAGGGTGGGTCCGATTTCAACCCGCGCGGCCGTTCCGATGGCGAAATCATGCGCTTCTGCCAGTCCTTCATGACCGAGCTCTATCGCCATCTCGGCGAATATACGGACGTGCCGGCGGGCGATATCGGCGTCGGCGCGCGCGAGATCGGCTATCTGTTCGGCCAGTATAAGCGGCTCACCAACCGCTACGAAGCCGGCGTGCTGACTGGCAAGGGGCTGATCTATGGCGGCTCGCGCGCACGCACCGAGGCGACGGGCTATGGCGCGGTCTATTTCATGGATCAGATGCTCAAGACGCGCGGCGACAGCCTCGAAGGCAAGCGCGCGATCGTCTCGGGCTCGGGCAATGTCGCGATCTTCGCGATCGAAAAGATCAAGGAATTCGGCGGCAAGGTCGTCGCCTGTTCGGATTCGTCGGGCTTCATCGTCGACGAAGCCGGCATCGACCTTGAGATCCTGAAGGAAATCAAGCTCGTCCGCCGCGAGCGGCTGTCCGAATATGCACGCCTGAAGGGCGCCGGCGCCTATTCCGCCGAACAAGGCTCGGTCTGGGATGTGCCCTGCGACGTCGCCCTGCCTTCGGCCACGCAGAACGAGCTCAACGGCAATGACGCGGCCACCCTGCTCCGCAACGGCCTGATCGCGGTCGGCGAAGGTGCCAACATGCCGTGCACGCCCGAAGCCGTTCGCCTGTTCCAGAACGCCAACATCCTGTTCGGCCCGGCCAAGGCGGCCAATGCCGGCGGCGTCGCCACATCGGCGCTCGAAATGCAGCAGAACGCCTCGCGCGACAGCTGGACGTTCGAGGAAACCGAAGCCCGTCTGGCGATGATCATGCGCCGCATCCACGATAGCTGCGCCAACACCGCAGAAGCTTACGGCGCACCGGGCAATTATGTGCTCGGCGCCAATGTCACCGGCTTCGTCCGCGTGGCCGAAGCGATGCAGGCGATGGGCGTCATCTGATCCGAAAGGGTGATCGGGGCGTCAGCGCCCCGGTCACCCGCTTTGGAAGCGCCCGTTCCTGCGGTCGCGCGGCGCCGCACCTATGGTACGAGCACGGTATCCTTCGCCTCGGCCAGCGTGTCGGGATAATCCAGCGTATAGTGGAGCCCCCGGCTTTCCTTGCGGCGAAGCGCCGAGCGGATGATGAGTTCGGCCACGTCGACCAGGTTGCGCAGCTCGATCAGATCGGGGCTGACGCGGAAATTGCCGTAATATTCCTCCACCTCGCGCCGCAGCAGCTTGATGCGATGGTGCGCGCGCTCGAGCCGCTTGGTGGTGCGGACGATGCCGACATAATCCCACATGAAGCGGCGGATTTCGCGCCAGTTATGCTGGACGATGACTTCCTCGTCCGAATCCGACACGCGGCTTTCGTCCCACGGGCGGATCGGCGGCGCTTCCGGCATCTCGTCCCAATGCCGCATGATGTGGCCGGCCGCCGCCTCGCCGAAAACAAGGCATTCGAGCAGCGAGTTGGACGCGAGGCGATTGGCGCCGTGGAGGCCCGACTGCGTCACCTCGCCCGCCGCATAGAGGCCCGGCAGGTCGGTGCGGCCCTTGAGGTCCACCAGCACGCCGCCGCAGGTATAATGCTGGGCGGGCACCACCGGGATCGGCTGGGTGGTGATGTCGATGCCCAGCCCCATCAGCTTGGTATAGATGTTGGGGAAATGCTCCCGCACGAAATCCGGCGGCATGTGGCTGATGTCGAGATGGACGTAATCGAGGCCGAGCCGCTTGATTTCATGGTCGATCGCGCGCGCCACCACGTCGCGCGGCGCCAGTTCGCCGCGCGGATCGAAATCGGGCATGAAGCGATGGCCGGTGGTCGGGATCTTCAGCTGCCCGCCTTCGCCGCGCACGGCCTCGGTGATCAGGAAGTTCTTGACCTCCAGATTGTAGAGGCAGGTCGGGTGGAACTGCATGAATTCCATGTTCGACACGCGGCAGCCCGCGCGCCATGCCATCGCGATGCCGTCGCCCGTCGCGCCGCGCGGCGCCGTCGAATAGAGATAGGTGCGGCCCGCCCCGCCGGTCGCCAATATGGTCGCGCGGCCGGTGAACAGCTCGACACGGCCAGTCTGGCGGTTGAGCGCATAGACGCCCCAGACATGGCCTTCGCCCGAATAGCGTTCGCCATGCCGGCCGGTGACGAGGTCGATCGCCACCATGTCGGGCACCAGCGTGATGTTCGGATTGGCGAAGGCCGCCTTTTCCAGCGCCTGCTGGACGGCCCAGCCCGTCGCATCGTCGACATGCACGATCCGGCGATGGCTGTGCCCGCCTTCGCGGGTGAGGTGCCAGCGTTCGGATTCACCCGGATTGAACGGCACGCCCAGCTCGGCCAGCCGCTCGATCGCGCGCGGTGCGTTCTCGACGACATATTCGACCGTGGCGCGGTTGTTGAGCCCGGCGCCGGCGACCATCGTATCCTCGACATGCGCGTCGAAGGTATCGCCGGGCTCCAGCACCGCGGCGATGCCGCCCTGCGCCCAGGCGGTCGACCCCTCGGACAATCCGCCCTTGGCGATCACCGCGACACGGTGCTTTTCGGCGAGGTTGAGCGCCGCGGTCAGCCCCGCGGCGCCCGAACCGATGATGACGACATCGAAGCTGTTAGCCATTGGCCGACCGCGTGAGATTGAGGAACACGTCTTCCAGATCCGCCTCGCGCGTCGAAACGTCGACGATGCCCAGCCCTTCGGCCTGCAACGCCGCCAGCACGCCGCCCGCGTTCAGCTTGTCCTTGCAATAGGTGATGACGACCGTCCGCTCGCTCTTGAGCTCGATCCGGTCGAACAATGGCGAGGCCGGTGGCGCCTTGAGATCGCGATCGACCGTCACCTCCACCGCCTTTTCGCGCGCCATGTTGACGAGTTCGCGAGTCGGCTGGTTGGTGATGAGCTGGCCGTGATTGATGATGGCGATGCGATCGCACAGCTCCTCGGCCTCTTCCAGATAGTGCGTGGTCAGCACCACCGTCACCCCGCCCCGGTTGAGTTCGCGGACATAGGCCCAGAGCTGCTGGCGCAGTTCCACGTCGACACCAGCGGTCGGTTCGTCGAGCACCAGCACCGGCGGCGAATGCACCATCGCCTTGGCGACGAGCAGCCGGCGCTTCATCCCGCCCGAAAGCGAACGGGCATAGGCATTGGCCTTGTCGTCGAGATGGACGGCGCGGAGCAACTCCATCGACCGCCGCTTTTCCTTGGGCACGCCATATAGGCCCGCCTGGATTTCCAGCGTCTCGAACGGCGTGAAGAAGGGATCGAACACGATTTCCTGCGGCACGATCCCGATCGACGCCTTGGCGTTGCGGTGATCGCGGCCGATATCGAATCCCCAGATCTCGGCGGTGCCGCTGGTCTTGTTGACCATGCCGGAAAGGATGTTGATCAGCGTGGACTTGCCCGCGCCATTGGGGCCGAGCAGGCCGAAAATCTGCCCGCGCGGCACATCGAAGCTGACGCCCTTCAGCGCCTGCTTGCCACCGGCATAGGTCTTGGCGAGATCGAGGATGCGGATCGCGGCGTCGGTCATCCCGCCGCTTTAGCGGCCCGCAGGCGGTGGCGCAAAGGGGACGGCAAGGATCGTCACCGACACGACATTAACCAGCTTCCTTCACGTCCCGTTTACGCGAATGGCCGATTCTGCACGCATGTTACACCAGCTGCACCTCCGCCGATCGCGCCGCGCGCTGGCCTGCGCCGCCGTCCTTGCCACTATGCTGGCGACGCTGACGCCGCTGCATCCCGCCCGCGCCGCCGCAACGGCCGCGCATCAGACCGCTTGAACCGCGGCCTTCGGCTGCGCTAGGGGGGCGTTCATGTTGCCGCCGCCCGAATCCACCCGCGTCACCACGTCCCGCGTCGCCTGCGACGGGGCTACCGACATTCCCGCTGGCGCCGCGCTGGGCCACCCCCGCGTCTGGCTTGAGATCGACGAAAAAGGTTTCGCCGATTGCGGCTATTGCGATCGCCGCTTCGTGCTGATCGGCGGCCCTGCGGACGAAACGGCCGGTTCCGACCACTGATCATCCCTTCGACTTTGCTCATGACATGCCTATATCGGTGGGCATGAGCACGATCCTCGACCCCCGCCGCTTCCTTTACCGCGACAATGCGCTGGACCCCGATGGCGCTCTGCGCCTGACCGCCGACGCGCTGAAGAACTGCGATGATGGCGAACTCTATCTGCAATATGCGGCGTCGGAGAGCTTCGGGTTCGACGACGGCCGGCTGAAAACCGCCGATTTCAACACCCAGGCCGGTTTCGGCCTGCGCGGCATTTCGGGCGAGACGACGGCCTTCGCCCACGCCAACGAGATCAGCGAAGCCGCCATCCGCCGCGCCGCCGAGACGTTGACGCTGCTCGATCCCGCAGCGGGCGCCAAGGCGCCGCCGCCACGGCGCACCAACGCATCGCTCTACACGGCCGATGATCCACTCGGTCTCGTGCCCTTCGCGAAGAAGGTGGAACTGTGCCAGAAGATCGACGCCGCCGCCCGCGCGCGCGATCCACGCGTCGCGCAGGTCACCGTCGGGCTTTCGGGATCGTGGAGCGTGATCGAGATCGTGCGCCCCGACGGCTTCGTCGCGCATGACGTGCGCCCGCTCGTCCGGCTCAACGTGTCGATCGTCGCCGAACAAAATGGCCGCCGTGAAAGCGGCTTCTTCGGCCTTGGCGGGCGTTATCTCTATGATGATCTGTTCGCCGAGGCGACGTGGAACCGCGCGATCGACGCGGCGCTCGCCCAGGCGCTGGTCAATCTCGAATCGGTCCCCGCCCCCGCTGGCGAGATGACCGTGGTCTGCGGCCCGGGCTGGCCCGGCGTGCTGCTGCACGAAGCCGTCGGTCATGGGCTGGAAGGCGATTTCAACCGCAAGGGATCGTCCGCCTTTTCCGGGCGGATCGGCACGCAGGTGGCGGCGCGCGGCGTTACCGTGGTCGACGACGGCGCGATCGGCCAGCGCCGTGGATCGCTGACGATCGACGACGAAGGCACGCCGACCCAGCGCAACGTGCTGATCGAGGACGGCGTCCTCGTCGGCTATATGCAGGATCGGCTGAACGCGCGGCTGATGGGCGTGCCGGCCACCGGCAACGGCCGCCGCGAAAGCTTCGCCCATGCGCCGATGCCGCGCATGACCAACACCTTCATGCTCGGCGGCAACGACGATCCCGCCGGAATCATCGGCAGCGTCAAGAACGGGATCTACGCCACCAGCTTCGGCGGCGGCCAGGTCGATATCACCTCGGGCAAGTTCGTCTTTTCCTGCACCGAGGCCTATCGCATCGAAAACGGGAAGATCGGCGCCCCGATCAAGGGCGCCACGCTGATCGGCGACGGCCCGTCGGCGCTGACCAAGATCCGTGCGATCGGCAACGATATGGCGCTGGACGAAGGCGTGGGCATTTGCGGCAAGGGCGGCCAGTCCGTGCCCGCCGGGGTGGGCCAGCCGACGCTGCTGATCGAAGGCCTCACCGTCGGCGGCACCGCCGCCTGAACGGAGCCGGGGGATGGCGCTCATCGAGCTCGCCCGCTTCTACAACAGCTTCGAAGCGGGCGTCGTCCAGTCGCGGCTGGAAGCGGAAGGCATCCCTTCGGTGTTGTTCGACCTCGAAATGAGCCTGCAGGCGATGGGCATGGCCATCCCGATCCGGCTGATGATCGACGATGAGGACGAGGGTGCCGCCCGCGCGATCCTGGCGGACGCCCAAGATATGGGCGATGGCGCATGACCGCCCCCGGGCCGATCACCGTCGCCAGCTACAATATCCACAAGGCGGTGGGCACCGACCGCAAGCGCGACCCGCGTCGCATCCTCGACGTGCTGCACGAAATCGACGCCGATATCGTCGCGCTGCAGGAAGCCGATATGCGCTTCGGATCGCGGGTTTCGGCGATCCCCGTGGACATGATCGCCGAACATAGCGCCTACAAGCCGGTTGATTACGATATCCACCCTGGCGGCATCGGCTGGCATGGCAATGCCATTCTGGTGAAGCGCGGGGTCAACATCCTGTCCCACGCGCCGCTGCACCTGCCGGTGCTGGAACCGCGCGGCGCCGTGGTCGCCGATCTGGCGGTCCATGGCCGCCCCATCCGCATCGTCGGCATGCATCTCGATCTGTCCGGCCTGTGGCGGCGGCGGCAGGTGCGCGCCATTCTGGCGCAGGTTGCCGCGCGATCGCGCATCCCGACGGTGATGATGGGCGATCTTAATGAATGGGCCAAGGCGGGCGGCTGCCTGCGGGAATTTTCTCCCGCCTTCCAGGTCATCGAAACCGGCCGGAGCTTTCACAGCCGCCGCCCGGTCGCCAGCCTCGACCGGATCATGCTGGGGCGCGGGGTGGAGCTCCTTGCCTGCGGGGTGCACCGTTCGGCCAAATCGTCACGGGCATCGGATCATCTGCCGATCTGGGCCAAGTTCGCCATCTGACCGCGCAACGGCCGTCCGTGGTGGTGGTGGCTAGCTGCGCGGTTTGCGCAAGGCGCGCCGCTCCCCTGCCGCCAGCTCTGCCTTCAGCGCCTCGGGCCGGGGCGCCACAAGGAAACCGAAGCTGACGCCGCCGGTGCGTGTTTCGACGGCATGATGCAGGCGATGCGCCTGCACGATCCGCTTCATATAGGCCGAGCGCGGGACGTAGCGATGGGCGATCCGGCGATGGACGACGACATCGTGAAAGCCGAAATAGATCGCGCCATAGGCCGCGATGCCTGCCCCCGCCCACGCATAGGCGGCGCCCCAACCGAGCTGCACGCCCGCGTAGATCAGCCCGATCGACGGCAGCGCGAAGATCACCGCATAGAGATCATTGGCTTCGAACCAGCCGTCGCGCGGGCGGTGGTGGCTGCGGTGCAGGAACCAGCCGGGGCCGTGCATGATCCAGCGGTGGGCCGCATAGGCCACGGCTTCCATCGCGGCCAGCGCGACAAGAAAACAGAGCGGCCCGATCAGCGATGGCATGACACCGCTATAACCACGGTCCCCGAACGAAGCGAGCGGCCGGGGCGATTTCACCCCGGCCGAACGGCATCACGACCTTATCGATCGGCCCGCTTCGCTGCGATCCGGCGTTCGGCATCGGCATCATAGCCCGATGACGGGGCCGGATCCTTGCCCTTGCCCGGCTGGGTGTTGGCCGGCGCGTCGGAGGTGGGGAAACTCTCGTCGAGCGCGACGTCCAGCTTGGCATCCTCGTCGCATGGGTCGCGCCGCAGGCGCTTGTCATCGCTGGCATCGTGCGCGGTGCGCACCTTGGGCATCGGATGATCGTCGGTCCGGGGCTTGTGGTGGCCTTTCACGTCCATGGAAAACTCCTCTCTGGCTGTGGGAAAACGCACAGCCAGAGCGGGCCGTTCCAGACAGGATTTCGTTGGAATAAAGGCAGGTGCAACCCGGTCGTTGAACCTGAACTTTCGATGAACGACGCCGTCCGTTCGACGGGCGTGCGGCCGGCATGACTCGCGATTCAGCCATCCGGCGTTATACCCCCGTGATGGATATCGATCAGGATGACGCGCCACGGGCGCAGATCAGCCACCGGGTAGCGCTGCTTTCGATCGTCGGATTCTGGCTGTTCTATTTCACCATCATCACCTTTCGCGCGGCCGGGCTGGGCTATGACCATCAGGTGATCATGCTGGCCTATCGGGCCGGCGTGACTCTGTTCAGCATGGCGCTGACCTATGTCGTCTATCTCTTCCTGCGTCGCGCGGTGCGCCATTCGCTGAAGCAGGCGATCATCGTCGCGGCGCTGCTCGCGGTGCCGGCGGCGATCACCTATTCGACGGTGAACTGGCTCGCCTTCAAGGATTTCGACGAGCGATTCGAAAGCCAGAAGAAGGACAAGACCGCCAAGGTCATCATCCACAAGGAAGAGATTCCCGCCACGCCAGCCGCGCCGGCCGTTCCGCCGCATCCGGCAGCGGGTAGCGGCGCCGCCCCCCCTGCCCCGCCGGCCCCACCGGCGCCACCCTCCGTCGCCACGACGACGCGGCAGGTGACGATCCAGGTCGGCGACGAGAGCGAGCAGGACATGGAGGAGAAATCTCCGATCATGTCGATCGCCGATCAGGCGGCCAACGGCTTCTTCTTCTTCTCGGCCTGGTCGGCCCTGTTCCTCGCGCTCTGCTACGCCGCCGCCGTGCGCGCGGCCGAACGCGAATCCGCCGGCTTCCGCGCCGCGGCCCAGGCTGCCGAGCTCCGCGCGCTGCGCTATCAGGTCAATCCGCACTTCCTGTTCAACACGCTCAACTCCCTCTCGTCGCTGGTGATGACCGACAAGAAGGAGGAGGCCGAGCGGATGATCATGAACCTGTCCACCTTCTTCCGCACCAGCCTGACCGCCGATCCGACCGAGGATGTGCCGCTCTATGAGGAGATCCGCCTCCAGCGGCTCTATCTCGATATCGAGGCCGTGCGCTTCCCCGATCGGCTGAAGGTGGAGGTGGAGGTGCCCGATCCGCTGCGCACCGCCTGCGTGCCCGGCCTGATCCTCCAGCCGCTGGTGGAGAATGCCGTGAAATATGGGGTATCGCGCGCGCGCCGTCCGGTTACGATCCGGATCAGGGCCCGCGAGGATTCGGACGGGCTGGTGCTATCGGTGGAGGACGACGGGGATCCGATGACCGAGAACGAGACGAGCAACGGCACGGGCGTCGGCCTGCGCAATGTGCGCGAACGACTGGCGGCGCGCTTCGGGGGTGACAGCCGCTGCCGCTGGGGGCCGCTGCCGGGCGGCGGCTTCGCCGTAACGCTGTTCCTGCCGCTGTCGCGCAATGGCTGCTGATCCCGGGGCCGAACGGCCGCTCCGCACGCTGATCGTCGACGATGAACCGCTGGCGATCGAGCGGCTGCAGATTCTGTGCGCGCAGACGCCGGGGATCGATCTTGTCGGAACCGCCACCGATGGTGAAGCCGCGCTCCGCCTGGTCGAGGCGCTGAAGCCCGATCTGCTGCTGTGCGATATCGCGATGCCCGGGCTCGACGGCATGGGCGTCGCCCACGCGCTGGAAGCGCAGGCGGACCGGCCGGCGATCATCTTCTGCACGGCGTTCGATCAGTTCGCCGTGGCGGCGTTCGACGTGGCCGCCGTCGATTATCTGCTGAAGCCGGTCTCGGGCGATCGGCTGGGCAAGGCGGTGGCGCGCGTCCATGAGAAACTGCGGGCACCCCCCGCCGATCAGCCGGCCGCGACGAACTGGACCGATGAATTCTGGGTGCCGCATCGCTCGGAGATGATCCGCATCGCCGCGACCGACATCGACCGGATCGAGGCCGAGCGCGATTATATGCGGCTGCATATCGGCCCGCGCAGCTTCCTGCTCCACCAGACGATCAGCGAACTCGAACGGCGGCTCGATCCCGAACGCTTCGTCCGCCTGCACCGATCGACGATCGTGCGGCGCGATCATATCGCCAAGCTGCGCCATGATGGATTGGGCGTGTGGCACGCCGATCTGGCGGATGGCACCGAAGTGCGGATCGGGCGCACCTATTTGCAGGCGGCCAAGGCCCTGATGGGCCGCTGACAAACGAATTGCGCCCCCGGGACAAGGGAACCCCGGGGGCGCATCGCAAACGCTACGGAAGGGACTGGATTCCGGGGGGCGCGTCCGCGATTTCCTGTCGTGATGCGGTGGCCTTAGCGGCCGGCGCGCACCGAGACTTCGTTGCTGGCATAACCCTGCTGCGAGCGGGCTTCCGCCACCGCCAGCTGGACCGGGCCAGCCGTGTCGGCGATCGCGACGCGGGCGCATTTGCGGGCGACCGAGATCTCCTGGATCGTGCGCGCATCGCTCACACCGCAGACGTCCTTGGCGGCGTTGTCGATCCGGCTGTTGAGTTCGGCAAGGCCGTCATCGCTGCGCAGATCGATATCGCCGAAGCGAACCTGCTGGCTGCGGCTCTCGCTCTGCGCCGAGGCGGGGCTGACCGCGACCACCGTGGCCGAAGCCGCGACGATGCTGAGGGCGGTAAAGAAACCGGTGCGGGCGAAACGCGTGAACATGAGAACTCTCCTTCAAACCCTGGCGCCGCCAACGCGGCCTGTCATCCTGTCGGCGACGGTTGAAAGGGGAGGCTTCCGTTGCCGTGCATTTTCCCTACGGAAAGCTGGCCTGGCACGCACTCGGGGTTCGACCGGGCGGCGGCTCGGCTCCACCAACTTCGCGGGCGGACGACGAACGGCCAACGGCAAAAGACGAACGGCAAGTGCCCGGATCGACGTGCAGATTCCGCAAGCGTCGTTGCGATTCGCCGCGCATTTACGAAATTTACGAAAAAATTAAGCATTCGCCGCCCATGCCGCCGCCATGCGTTTGCTTGGCTTATCCGTGGTTCGCCAGCCGATTCTGGCGATGCAGCTTGCTATCGCCGCCGCCGCGCTGGCGATCATCGCGCTGGCGCCGCCCGCGCGCGGCCCGATGCTGCTGGTGCCCGTCACCCCTGCCGCCGCAACCGAGCTTGCGGCGCTGGCCGTCGCCAGCGGATCGCGCCTGATCGCGCAAGGGCCGCTGCCCGGATCGCTGATCGTCGATGGCGATGCGCTGGCGGGCGCGCTGATCGGCCATGGCATCCTGACGCTCGCCGCGCCGCGATCGGGCTGTGGAGAAAAGGCATGAGCGCGATGACCAGCGATCTCGACCGGCTGCGCGCACGGGGCATCCGCCTGCTCGCCATTTGCGGCTGGGTGTCCACGCTCTGCCTGCTGCTGCTCAGCCTGGCGCTTTCGCTGGAGCACGAGCCATCGGCGCTGGCGATCGCGGCGGCGGTCAACCTGCTGCCGACGATCGTCGCCCTCCAGCACCGCCATGATGCCGCCGCCCGCGCGGTGATGGCGGTGATGGTCGCGGTGCACCCCGCGCTCTATCTTTATGTCCTGCAGGGCCATCCCTGGCAGATGGACATGCATATGTATTTCTTCGTCGGGCTCGCCGCGCTGGCGATCCTGTGCGACTGGCGGCCGATCGCGCTCGCCGCGGCGCTGATCGCCGTCCACCATTTCGTATTGCAGATCGTCCAGCCGGCCTGGGTGTTCAGCGGCGACCTGAGCAGCGCGCGCGTGCCGATCCACGCAGTCGCGGTGCTGCTCGAATGTGCGGCCCTCGCTTATCCGACGACGCGGCTGCGCCACCTGATCCTCGAACAATTCGCCGCCCGCCGCGAAAGCGAGGCGCTGACCGCCGAAGCCCAGGCCAGCCGCGAGCGCGCGGAAGCCTTGCGTGCCCGGGCCGACGAGGCACTCGCCGCCGCCCGCGCCGCCGATGGCCGCGCCACGCAGGAGCGCGAGCGGCGTGAATCATCCGAACGGGCCGCCAGCGTGGCGCGCAAGGCCGAATTGATGGCGTTTGCCGCCGAGTTCGAAGGTTCGGTCTCCAGCGTCGCCCATGCCGTCGGCGAAGCCGCCGCCCGGCTGGAAGGGTCGGCCCGAAACCTGAGCGGCCTCGCCCGCGAAACCGGCCGCCAGGCATCCGACGTCGCCACCGCCGCCACCCAGGCCTCCTCCTCCGCCGGCGCGGTCGCGGCCAGCGTTGCCGATCTGTCGCGGTCGATCACCAGCATTGCCGACAATGTGACCCAGCAGGTGGCGCGCGGTGCCGCCGCCGAACGCGATTCGACCGCGAGCGACACCGCCGTCCGCACGCTGGCCGCGCGCGCCACCCATATTGGCGAGTTCGCCGATCTGATTCAGGCCGTCGCCGCGCAGACCAACCTGCTCGCGCTCAACGCCACGATCGAAGCCGCCCGCGCGGGCGATGCCGGCAAGGGCTTCGCGGTCGTCGCCGGCGAGGTGAAGGCGCTCGCCACCCGCACCGAACATGCCGCCAGCGAGATCACGGCGCTGATCGGCAACGTGCATAGCGGCGCGCAGGATGCCGAACATGCGCTCCACGAAGTCGCGATCGCCGTCGCCGATCTGTCGCGCGCATCCTCGGGCATCCGCCTGTCGATCGAGGAACAGCGCCGCACCGCCGGCGCGATCGAGGGCAATGCCGCCGAAACCGCCGCCGGCGCCAATGAAATGGCGCGGCGCATGGGCCTTGTCGCCAATGCCGCCTCCTCCGCCGAACGGCTTTCGGGGCAGGTGGAGGAATCCGCCGGCGCGCTGATGGCCCAGGCGACGATGCTGGAAGATGTGACCGCCCGGTTCATCGCGCATCTGCGCGCCGCCTGATTTCAGCCTCCCCCTTCAACCGGACGGTGTCCGGGCCTAGATTGGGGGCATGAAATATCTCCACACCATGATCCGCGTGTCCGATCCGGACGCGACCATCCGTTTCTTCGAGCTTCTCGGCCTGCGCGAGACAAAGCGCATGGACAATGAGGCCGGGCGCTACACGCTGATCTTCCTGGCGGCGCCGGGCGACGAGAGCGCACAGGTGGAGCTGACCCATAATTGGGGCGAGGCCGGCTATGACGGCGGCCGCAATTTCGGCCACCTCGCTTATCGGGTGGAGAATATCTACGAAACCTGCCAGCGTCTGATGGACGCCGGCGTGACGATCAACCGCCCACCGCGCGACGGCCACATGGCCTTCGTCCGCACACCCGACAATATCTCGATCGAACTGCTCCAGGACGGCCATCTGCCGCCGCAGGAGCCATGGGCGTCGATGCCGAATACGGGGACATGGTAGGCCAGGGCACCTTTCTCGGGCGGCTCGGTTCCGCCCACCCCATATTGCTGGCCCCCATGGCCGCGGCCGGCGGCGTCGGCCTGGCCGCCGGGGCGATGGCCGGTGGCGCCGTGGGCGCCCTGCCCTGCGCCATGCTGACCCCCGGCGCGCTGCGCAGCCAGTTCGATGAGCTTCGCGCCCGCGCGACCGGGCCGGTCAACCTCAATTTCTTCTGCCACCGGCTCGGCCCCGCGCCCGATGACAGCGCCTGGCGCGCGCTGCTCGCCCCCTTCTTCGCCGAATATCATGTCGACGCGCCGGCCACGGCGCCGCCGCTGCGCGCGCCGTTCGACGCGGAGATGGCCGCCGTCGTGGAGGATTTGCGGCCGGAGATCATCAGCTTCCATTTCGGCTTGCCCGACAAGCCCCTGCTCGATCGCGCCCGCGCGACCGGGGCGATGATCCTGGCCAGCGCGACCAGCGTTGCCGAAGCGCGCTGGCTGGCGGCCCATGGCGTCGACGCGGTGATCGCGCAGGGCTGGGAAGCCGGCGGCCATGCCGGGCGTTTCCTTGGCGGATCGGCGGACGCGCAGATGGGGCTGATGGCGCTGATCCCCCAGATCGTCGATGTCGTCGACGTGCCGGTGATCGCGGCGGGCGGCATCGCCGATGGCCGGGGCATTGCCGCCGCGCTGATGCTGGGCGCGAGCGCGGTGCAGATCGGCACCGCCTATCTCCATTGCCCCGAAAGCCTGATCCACGAACCCCATCGCGCAGCACTGGCCAGCGATGCGGCCGACCGCACCGTCTTCACCAACCTGTTCAGCGGCGGGCTGGCACGCGGCATTCCCAACCGGCTGATGGCGACGCTGGGGCCAATCCGCGCCGAAGCACCGCCCTTCCCCCACGCCGCCAGCGCGCTGGCGCGGCTGCGCACCGCCGATCCTGCCGGTTTCGGCCCGCTCTGGTCCGGCCAGGCATCGCGGCTGAGCCGGCCGATCCCCGCAAAAGCCCTGACCGAACATCTTGCCGCCGAGGCGCTTGCGCTGCTCGGCGGGACAGGCAAAGGCTGGCCGACATGATCGAGATCGCGCGCATTCCCGTCCTCTCCGACAATTATGTCTGGCTGGCCCATGATCCGGCGAGCGGCGAAACCGTGGCCGTGGACCCGGCGGTCGCCGAACCCGTGCTCGATGCCGCCGCCGCGCGTGGATGGCGGATCACGCAGATCTGGAACACCCACTGGCACCCCGATCACACGGGCGGCAACGAAGCGATCAAGGCCGCCACCGGCTGCACGATCACCGGCCCTGCCGCCGAGGCCGAACGCATCCCGACGCTCGACCGGCTGGTCGATGATGGCGATCAGGCACGGATCGGCGCGATCACCGCCGACGTGATCGCGGTGCCCGCCCACACCGCCGGCCACATCGCCTATCACCTGCCCGCCGAAGACATGGTGTTCGTCGGCGACACGCTGTTCGCCATGGGCTGCGGCCGGCTGTTCGAAGGCACGGCCGACCAGATGTTCGCCAATATGCGCAGGCTGGAAGCGCTGCCGGCGGAAACCCGCGTCTATTGCGCGCATGAATATACCCAGTCGAACGGGCGCTACGCGCTCGCCGCCGAGCCGGACAATGCCGCGCTGGTCGCGCGCATGGCCGACGTGGATGCCGCGCGCGCGGAAGGGCTGCCCACGGTGCCGACGACGATCGCGCTCGAACGCGCGACCAATCCGTTCATGCGCGCAGCCTCGATCGCCGAGCTTGCCGAACGCCGCGCGGCCAAGGATGTTTTTCGCGGTTAAGGTGCGGCGTGCTAGGCTTCGTCCGTCAGGGGTAACCCCTCGAAAGGACAGGACGATGCGCTATCTTATCCCGACCATCGCCGCCGCGTTGCTGGCCGCGGGAAGCGCGCACGCGGCGGAAACCGCGCCCAACGTGACATATAGCGAAAAGGCGCAGAAGGCGCTGGAGAAGTTCGAACCCGTCGGTCGGGCCTCGTGCATCCAGCTCAGCCAGGTGCGATCGAGCCAGATCGTCGATCAGACCGCGATCATCTACAAGATCAATTCCCGCAAATGGTATGTGAACCAGCCCGCCGGCGGCAGCTGCCGCGCGCTCAAGGCCGATCGCACGCTGGTGACGCAGATCACGACGGGCAGCCTGTGCAATCTCGATATCGTCGGCGTGATCGACCCGCCGTCGCCGATGCATTTCGGCTCCTGCCCGCTGGGCGATTTCGTCGAATATCAGCGCAAGCCCTGATCGGGCCCGGCAGGCGGCGATTTCGGTAAGGCGCCAAGCATGCATTGACGGCCATGGCTGTTGCGGTGCAGCATCCCGCCATGGCCGTCCATGCACCGATCACCCAGAACCCCGACATCCGTTTCCTCGGCCGGCTGCTGGGCGACGTCATTCGGGCCTATGGCGGCGACGCGCTGTTCCGGCGGATCGAATATATCCGATCGGCCTCGGTCGACCGGCATCGCGGGGTGGCCGACGCCGATAGCGTGGATCCCGGCCTCGATGCGCTCAGCCTGGACGATACGCTCGCCTTCGTGCGCGGCTTCATGCTGTTTTCGATGCTCGCCAACCTGGCCGAAGATCGCCAGGGCGTCGCGGCCGAGCCGGGTGCCGACGTCGCCCACGCCATCGCGGCGCTGGACGCGCAGGGGATCGGCCGCGATCAGGTCGCCACCCTCCTCCAGCACGCGCTGATCGCGCCGGTGCTGACCGCGCACCCCACCGAGGTGCGCCGCAAGTCGATGATCGACCATCGCAACCATATCGCCGAACTGATGAAGCTCCGCGATCTTGGCCGCACCGAAACCGATGGCGGCGAACTGGTGGACGAGGCGATCTACCGCCAGATCGCGCTGCTCTGGCAAACGCGGCCGCTGCGGCGCGAACGGCTCTACGTCGCCGACGAAGTGGAAACCGCGCTCGCTTATCTGCGCGACATCTTCCTGCCCGTCATCCCTGCGCTGCAAGCGCGCTGGGAACGCGCGCTCGGGCAGCGACCGCCCAGCTTCCTGAAGCCCGGCAGCTGGATCGGCGGCGATCGCGACGGCAATCCCAATGTCACCGCCGATTCGCTGCGGCTGGCGCTGCGCCGCGCGTCCGAAACGGTGATCGGCCATTATCTCGATACCCTGCATCAACTGGGTGCCGAACTGTCGATCTCGACCGAACTGGCGGTCGTGACCGACGACCTGCTGGCGCTGGCCGATCGCAGCGGCGACATGGCGGCCAGCCGCAGCGACGAACCGTTCCGCCGTGCCATCACCGGCATCTATTCCCGGCTGGCCGCCACCTATCGCGCGCTTGCGGGGCGCGAGCCGCCGCGCCCGGCCTCCTTCGCGGCCGATCCCTATGCCGCGCCGGGCGAACTGCGCGCCGATCTCGTCGCCATTGCCCATGCGCTCGCCAAAGGCGGCGGGGGCGCGCTGGCCGGTGGCGGTGGGCTCGGCCGGCTGATCCGGGCGGTCGAGACCTTCGGTTTCCACCTCGCCACGCTCGATCTGCGCCAGAATGCCGACGTGCACGAACGCGTGGTCGCCGAACTGCTGCAGGTGGCGGGCGTCGAAGCCGATTATCGCGCGCTCGATGAGGCGGCACGCGTCGCGCTCCTCCGCCGCGAACTGGCGAGCAGCCGTCCGCTCTCCAGCCCCTATGCGCGTTATTCCGACGAAACCGCGTCCGAAATGGCGATCGTCCACGCCGCCGCCGAAGCCCATGGGCGCTACGGCCCGGCGGCGATCACCACCTATCTGATTTCCAAGGCCGAAAGCGTTTCGGACCTGCTGGAAGTGCATGTCCTGCTCAAGGAAGCCGGCCTCTATCTGCCGGGCAATCCGCCCACCGCCGCGATCATGGTGGTGCCGCTGTTCGAAACCATCGGCGATCTGGAAAATGCGCCCGAGGTGATGACCGACTGGTTCGCCCTGCCCGAAGCGGCGGCGATCACCACGGCGCGCGGCTATCAGGAAGTGATGGTCGGCTATTCGGATTCGAACAAGGATGGCGGCTATCTGACATCGGTATGGAGCCTGCATCAGGCCAGCCGCGCGCTCGCCCCGGTATTCGCGCGCGCCGGCGCGGCGATGCAGCTTTTCCACGGTCGCGGTGGCGCGGTCGGCCGTGGTGGCGGGTCGAGCTTCGCGGCGATCCGCGCCCAGCCGCCCGGCACCGTCGCGGGCCGCATCCGCATCACCGAACAGGGCGAGGTGATCGCCGCCAAATATGGCACGCTCGAAAGTGCCGCCGCCAATCTCGAAGCGATGACGTCGGCCACGCTCCTCGCCAGCCTGGAGCCGCCGCAGCTGCCCGAAGCGCAATATGAACGCTTCGCGGCAGCGATGGCGGCATTGTCCGACACCGCCTTCCACGCCTATCGCGATCTTGTTTACGGCACCGATGGGTTCCGCACCTTCTTCCGCCAGCTGACGCCGATCGCCGAGATCGCCGACCTCAAGATCGGGTCGCGCCCGGCCAGCCGCACCCAAAGCGACCGGATCGAAGATCTGCGCGCGATCCCCTGGGTCTTCTCCTGGGCGCAGGCACGGGTGATGCTGCCGGGCTGGTATGGCGTCGGCCATGCCATCGCCGCCTTTCCCGATCGCGCGCTGCTGAGCGAAATGGTGGAAGGCTGGCCGTTCCTGCGCGCGACGCTCGCCAATCTCGAAATGGTGCTCGCCAAGTCGGACATGGGCATCGCGGGCCATTATGTCGCGCTGGTCGAGGATCAGCCGCGCGCCCACGCCATCTTCGATCGCATCCGCGACGACTGGCATCGCACCCGCGACGGGCTTCTCGCGATCACCGGACAGGCCCATCTGCTGGAAAAGAACCCGGCGCTCGACCATTCGATCCGGTTGCGCCTGCCTTATATCGAGCCGCTCAACCATCTGCAGATCGAACTGCTCAAGCGCCATCGCGCTGGGGAAGATGATCCGCGCATCCGCGAAGGCATCCAGCTGTCGATCAACGCCATCGCCACCGCGCTCCGCAACAGCGGCTAACCTCGCGCCGCCCATCACGGCCGGCGCCAACGGCCATGGTTAACCATTTCGTGACATGACCGCCCTAGGCTTCGTCCATCGATTCCCGGGGAAGGGCATGGTGGACGACATGGGTGAAATGGTGCGGAACGGCCGCGACGTGCTGGTGGTCGACGACAACCCCACCAGCCTCAACGTCATCGGCCGCAGGCTTCGCCGGCTCGGTTTCCGCACGATGTTGTGCAGCGACGGTCCGTCCGCGCTCGATCTTCTCCACAGCCGCGCGTTCGATATCATGCTGATCGACGCGCAGCTCCATGGCCTGTCGGGGCTGGCAACGCTGCGCGAAATTCGCGCCGCCCCCCGCACGGCGGACATGCCGGTGCTGATGATGACGGCGCGCAGCGATATCGGCGCGGCCGTTGACGCGCTGGCCGCCGGTGCCGACGATCATGTCACCAAGCCGTTCGATTTCGACGTGCTGGCCGCCCGCCTCCTGCGCCTGCTCGATCGCGCGAAGAGGATGAACGAGCTGCGCCGCACCAATGCCGCGCTCGACGCGCGCATCGCCGATCGCGCGATGGAACTGGGTGAGCTGCGCAACCTGCTCGACGAGGCACTGGCCGATCGCGCGCGGCTGAGCGCGATGGTGCGATCGCTGGAAAGCGCCCGACTCACCGCCTGATCGGAACCCCCGCTGGGATCAATCCGCGCCGTTCAGGCGCCGATCCACTGCGCCACTTCACCCGCCACCTGGTTGGCCGCGCGGTTCAGCGCCGGCGCAACCGTCTTGGCATCTTCCCGCGTCACCGGCACACGCGCTTCGAAGCGCCGTGTCTCCAGCGCATCCGCCCCGCCGCGCGCCAGGCTGGCATCATAGGTCACAACCGCCTCGCGCGTCGTGGCATCAAGGCCGAAACGCTGCAGCCGGCCGGTCAGCCTGATCCCCGGCGCGAGCGAATATTGCCGCAGGTCGAGCACCGGGCGGCCGGTCGTCGCGGCGATGGTTTCGGCCAGCAGATTGCGGAACAGCCGGTTGGGCGGCTCGATCCACTGCGCATCCTTGAGATACGCGACGCTGGTCGGCCCCGTCTGCACCGGCACGCGCAACACGTTGAGCGCCTGCGGCACGCTGGGCGGGATCACCGTCACCGCCTGGCCATCGCGCGCCGGCCGCGCGGCGCCGGCGGGCATGGTGGCATCGGCCGACAGCGTCATCAGCGTGGCCGGCGGATCCTCGCCAAAACTGACGCAGGCGGAAAGCGGCAGCAGCGCCGCGGCGATCAGGATCGGATGCGGTTTCATGCGCCTCATTTCGGTTCATAGTCCGGAAGCTTGTTGCCACCGAGCACGGCGCCGGCGCCGCCCCGATCGAGCTTGCCGGCAACGCCGGTCAGCGCTTCCGACATTTCGGTGAGATCGCGGACGAGCTGGCTGACTTCGGGAATCGTCTGCGTCGAGAAAGCCTTGAGGCCCGGCCGCGCATCGCCGATCGCGCCTTCCAGCTGGTTCATGCTGCGCTCGGCCGACTGCACGGTCCGGCGCAGATCGGCCGCGATCGGCTGCAATTCGCCATTGGTGGTGGCGGCGAGCTTGCCGATCTGTTCGGCCGCATCGCCCGCCTGGCGGATGGCGACTCGGGTGTCGGCCAGCACCTGGCCGATTTCGGGCCCCTGCTGCGCCAGCGATCCCGTCAACCGTTCGAGATTGGCGAGGATGTGGCCCACCGAACGCTGATTATCCTCGTTCACCAGTTCGCCGAGCCGTTCGGTCAGCGTCGACAGGCGCTCCATCAATTCGGGCGCGCTGTTCAGCAATTCGCCCAGCGCCCCCGGCTTGGTCGGGATCACGGGCACGCCATGGGGGCATTGCGCGCTGCGATCATTGTCCGGGCAGGCGATCGGCGGCTGGCCCTTGATCGCGCCATCAAGATTGATCTGGCTGACCCCGGTAAAGCCGACGCCGGCAATCGTGGCGGTGGTGCCCTGCAGGATCGGCGTATCGCCGTTGACCGATATGCGCACGCGAACGAATTCGGGCTGATCGGGCATCAGCACGATTTCCTTGATCTGCCCCACCGGCACGCCGGAAAAGGTGACCGACGATCCCTTGGCCAGCCCGTCCACCGATTGCTTGAAGAAGATGTCGAACAGCTGTTCGTTGCCACCCGAAAGGCGCGCGAGCCAGACGATGAAGATCAGCACGACGGCGAGCAGGGCCAGCACGACGCTGCCGACAAGGATATGGTTAGAGCGGGTTTCCATCGTTCGTCAGTTGCTCCCCGCCATATCCGGCCCGGTTCCGTTGCGCTGCGCCGTATCGGCGGCGACACGGCCGCGCGGGCCGTTGAAATATTCCTGAATCCACGGATGGTCCAACGCCAATAATTCCGGGATCGTTCCGACCGCGATCACCTTGCGATCGGCCAGCACGGCCACGCGGTCGCAGATCGCATAGAGCGTGTCCAGATCATGGGTGATCAGGAACACCGTCAGGCCCAGCCGCTCCTGCAGATCGGCCAGAAGCTCGTCGAAGGCCGCGGCGCCGATCGGATCGAGCCCGGCGGTCGGCTCGTCCAGAAACAGCAGTTCGGGGTCGAGCGCCAGCGCGCGGGCCAGCCCGGCGCGCTTGCGCATCCCGCCCGAAAGCTCCGACGGATATTTCGGCCCCGCCTCCACCGGCAGGCCCGACATGACGATCTTGTAGGACGCGATCTCGTCGAGCAGCGTTTCCGAAAGCTGCGGATAATATTCGCGCAGCGGCACCTCGACATTTTCGGCGACGGTCAGCGTCGAAAACAGCGCGCCATTCTGGAACAATACGCCCCAGCGCCGGCGGATCGCCTCGGCCTCGCCCTCGTCATACCGGCCCAGCATCGGCACGCCGAACACCGTCACCTCACCCGCCTCGGGCATCTGCAGGCCGATGATCGAGCGCATCAGCACCGACTTGCCGGTGCCCGATCCGCCGACCACGCCGATGATCTCGCCGCGCCGCACGTCCAGATCGAGCCCTTCATGGACAACCTGATCGCCAAAGGCGTTTTTCAGCCCCTGGACGTGGATGGCGATATCGTCGCTGCCCTGGCCCATCAGATCCAGCCGATCGACGAGAAGAAGACGGCGAAGAAGGCGTCGAGCACGATCACCAGGAAGATCGCCTGCACCACGGCCGCCGTGGTCCGCAGGCCGACCTCCTCGGCATTGCCCTTCACCTGCATGCCCTGATAGCAGCCGGCGATGGCGACGATCGCGCCGAACACCGGCGCCTTGATCAGCCCGACCCACAGATCGGTCATTGGCACCACTTCGCGGATCCGCTGGATATAGGTGGCCGGCGGAATCTCCAGCGAGATCCAGCACAGGATGCCGCCGCCGATGATCGCGACGAGCGAGGCATAGAAGCCGAGCAACGGCATCAGCACGACGGTGGCGAGCACGCGCGGCAGCACCAGCGCCTCCATCGGCGAAACGCCGATCGTGCGCATTGCATCCACTTCCTCGGCCAGTTTCATCGAACCGAGCTGGGCGGCAAAGGCGCTGCCCGATCGCCCGGCGACCATGATCGCGGTCATCAGCACGCCCAGTTCGCGCAGCGTGATCCGCCCGATCAGGTTGATGGTGAACACCTCGGCCCCGAACTGGCGGAGCTGGACTGCGCCCTGCTGGGCGATGACGATCCCGATCAGGATGCTCATCAGGCCGATGATGGCGAGCGCGTCGACACCCACCACCTCGAACTGGCGGGCGACGGCATTGCCGCGAAACTTGCGTGGGTTGCGGATCACCGCCCCCGTTGAAACGACGATCGCGCCAAAGAAGCCGATCAGGCCGAGCAAGGTCTGCCACGCGACCACCGTCGCCGCGCCGATCTGCGCCAATACCCGCGCGAGCGGGGACACATGATCCGGCCGGATGCGGCATGGCTTGTCGGCCTGCGCCACCTGGTCGATCAGCCGCGCGCAATCCTCGCTCGCGCCCTGCGTCACGGCTCCGCTGTCGCGGGTCAGGCGGTGGACGAGCCACGCGCCCACCGTGTCCATGCGCTGAACGCCCGACAGGTCGATACGCGCCGGCGGGGTTTCAAGCGCGTCCAGCCGATCGGCAAGATCATCGAGCCGGGGAAGCGTGAGCGCCCCCGAAAAGCGGAGAATCCCCTCCCCGTCGACAGTGAAATCAGCCGCTTCGCTCATGCGCGCCAACCATGGGGGAGGATGATGCGAACGGCAAGTAGCGTGCGCCCGCGCAAGCCGCGATCAGCCATGCGGCCAGCGGTGCTGCCGGAACCATTTGGTGACGACATATTTGGTGCCGCTGCGCACCTTCATGCCATGATGGAGCGTCCAGCCATTGGGCTGGCCCGCGGCATCGAGATTGTTCCAGGCCAGCAACTTGCCGGTTTCGGGCTGGATGATCTTGTCGATCCGGCGAAAGCGCGTGGCGCCGCCGGCTGCCGGCTGGTTCAGATAGATCATCACCGTCCAGGTGCGCTGGCCGCAGCCCGTGCAATAGCGATCATAATCCAGCCCGCCGGGTTCGAAATAATCGGTGTGATCCTTGAATTCCTGCCCCACCGCATAACGCTGGCCCTGCATCGGCTCGCCATGCGCAGGATCGAGGCCGGTCAGCGCCGCGATCCGCGCATCCAGCGCGGCGACGGCGGGGTGCGCGCAGTCAAGGTCGCAGGTCTCGCTGGTGCGGTAGAGCGGATCGCCATTGGCATCGGCCTGGGTGGACGGGCGGCGCTGCTCGTCGATCAGCGCGATGATCGCCGCACACGCGTCCGTGTCCAGAAAATCGGGCGCCAGAAACAGATCCAGCTTGCGGTTGGGAAAGCGGCGGACGCCGGGCGTGGAGGAAAGCCGCTCGCCGATCGATGCGGGCGGGGTGTGAGCGGTCATCCCGGAACGGGCCTCGTCAGACGATATCGGAATGCCGCATCTTAGGCGGCCGCCGGCCGGGGGTCCAGCCGGCCTCGCTTCTCGCGCGGTGATGTTCTAAGCCCGCCCCATGACGGAACTTGCCATCTACGACATGGACCGCACGATCACGCGCGTCGCCACCTACACGCCGTTCCTGCTCCACGCGGCGCGGCGGCGGGCGCCCTGGCGGCTGCTTTTCACCCCGCTCGTGCTGCTGTCGATGCTGGCTTATGTGCTGAAGCTGATCGATCGGGCGCGGTTGAAGGAAATCAACCACGCGCTGCTGCTGGGCCGGCATAACCACCCGCACGAACTGCGCACCGTGATCGACAGTTTCGCCGAGGCGACCGTCGCCAACAACATCCACCCCGGCGCGCTCACCCAGATCGCCGCCGATCGCGCCGCCGGCCGCCGGCTGGTGCTGGCGACCGCGTCCTACCGCCTCTATTCGGAAGCGATCGCGGACCGGCTGGGCTTTGACGATTGCATCGCCACCAACAGCATCATCGGGCTCGACGGGCGGATTCGCGCCAAGATCGATGGCGAGAATAATTACGGCCCCGCCAAGCTGCGCATGGTGCAGGCGTGGATGGCGGCAGAGGGGCTGGATCGCGCCGAGTGCCGGATCCGCTTCTATTCGGACCACGCCTCCGACGCGCCGGTGATGGAATGGTCGGACGAACCCTTTGCCGTCAACGCGCACGACAAGCTGCGCCGCATGGCGGCGGTGCGCGGCTGGCCGACGGTGGAATGGGGCTAGAGCAGTTTCCGGTCCGAATGCGTCGGCTCGAATGCTCCAAGCTCTTTGTTTACAGCGCCTTCCGAGTCAGCAGGGGATTCGACCGGCCTGGAAAGCGCTCCAAGCGATCACTTTCCCGCGATCGGCCCCGGCTCGCCATCCATCGACAGGAAATTGACGAGCGCGATCTTGCCGTCGCGCACCTCGGCATAGCCCATCACCATGCCGCGGCTCGGCTTGCCATCGCTGACCGAGCTTTCGAGATGATAGGTGAAGATCTTGCTGCCATCGGGTGACGAGAAGGCCTCGACGAAAGGCACCTTGATCTCGACCTGATCGACGCTCGCCTGAATCTTGCGGAAACGCTGCGCCATGTCGGTCAGCCCACGCGCGCGATCGGTGCCGTTGATCCGCATCACCGCATCCTCGGTGAAATAGCGGCCGAACGCTTCGGGGGTGAAGCCCTGCGGATCCTTGAACGCCGCGTTCCACCAGGTGAACATCCGGGTCAGCGCATCATCGGCCACCGGCCTGGAGAAGGTTGCGGTCGGCGCCTGGGGCGCGGCCTGCGCCGGCGCAATCACGCCCATAGCCAGAATCGCCGCCGCAAAAATCCGCTTCATCATGCGCCCCTCCTGTCGTTCGCCCGGCCCGGCCGGGCCTGCCCCTTCAGCAAGTGTCGCATCGCAGGCGTGCATTCAATGGAGGGTCAGGGGCATCCTCGTTGCGTCCTCGGCAACAGCAAGGTGGGTGGGCCGGCGATTCGCGCCCTCCCCTTCATCGCCCTTCACTTCGCCAGTCGAAGCGATGCCTTGGGCGCGTCCTTGGTCAGCGGCGTCACCCGCCAGGTCAGCGTCTTCATGCCGCCCGCGCCGGGCTGCACGCCGCTTTCTTCATTGTGCATGACGATTTCGGCGTCGGTGGTGAGCGTGAAGCTGCCGTCCAGCACGTCGTTGCGGCTCGGCATGCCGGGCGCGGAGGCGCGCTGGTCGGTGGAACCCGCAAAGGCAGGCGCGCTCACCCGCACCGATCCGTCCTTGCGCAGTTCGACCGCGATGAACGGCAGCACGATCTCCGCATCCGAATTGAACGGATAGACGAAGCTATGGTCGAGCTTGCCGGAAATCTCGTAATCGATCAGATATTTACCGTTGCCGAGATAGACGACCGAGCGATAGCCGGTTTCCTTCATCAACGCCTCGGCCACCGCCTTGCGCTTGACTTCGGTTTCGGCCTTTTCCTTGGCTTTCTGCGCCTTTTCGGCCGCCTTTTCAGCCTTCTGCTCGTCGGTCAGCTCGCCTTCATCGGTGTCGGAGCCGATGCTGCCGAGGCTCGATTCCATCATCTCCGACGGATCGAGCGCGTAAACCTCGCCCTTATAGGCAAAGCTGTAGCTGCGATCGGCCTTGACCGTCAGGCCCGAACTGAACTTGCCCGGCTGGAGCAGGCAGCCCGCCAGCAGCATGGGCGCGGCAAGCGCCGCCGCGATCCGCATCCATTGCATGCGTCATTCCCCCCCTTGATCGCGCGTCGCCACCGCATAAAGCGCGATTGCGGCGGCGTTCGAGATGTTGAGGCTTTCGACGCGCGGGCTGATCGGCAGCTTGGCAAGCTCGTCGCAATGCGCCTCGGTATTGGCACGCATGCCTTCGCCTTCGGCGCCCAGCACCAGCGCGACGCGGGCGGAGCCGATCGTTTCGCCCAGCGTCTGGGTGGCATGGCCGGTCAGGCCGACCCGCCAGAAACCGGCTTCGGCAATCTCGTCGAGCGCGCGGGCAAGGTTCACCACGCGCACCCAGGGCACCAGTTCGAGCGCGCCCGAGGCGGACCGGGCAAGCGCACCCGATTCGGGCGGGGCGTGGCGATCCTGCGTGACGATGCCGAGCGCATCGAAAGCGGCGGCGGACCGCAGCACCGCGCCGACATTGTGCGGATCGGTCACCTGATCGAGCACGATCAGCGGCCGGCGATCATCGCGCCCCTGATCGAGCAGATCGCCCAGCCAGATATCGGGTAGCGGGTCGACCTCGATCACCAGCCCCTGATGCGGCGCATCGGAAGGCACCAGTCGACCGAGATCGGCGACATCGGCGTAGGTGACGGGGATAACCGGGGGCAGATCGAGCGCGGAAAGCGCCTCGCGCGTGCCCCACATCTTGCGGACGGTGCGGTTGGGATTGGCGAGCGCCGCGATAACCGCATGGCGCCCCCAGAAACGGGGCCGGCCCGAAGCCGGCGTGGATGGACGATGGCCTCTACGCATAGCCCCGTCTTGGCCCCGCAAGGGGCGCGGCGCAAGGCCGCGCCGCAAAGCTTATTTCGGCGCCAGCACCATCAGCATCTGGCGGCCTTCCATGCGCGGGAATTGTTCGACCTTCGCCACTTCGATCGTGTCGGCCTGAACGCGCTGCAGCACCTGCATGCCCAGCTGGCCGTGCGCCAGCTCGCGCCCGCGGAAACGCAAGGTCACCTTCACCTTGTCGCCTTCCTCGATGAACTCGAACACCTTCTTCATCTTGGTGTCATAGTCGTGATCATCGATGTTGGGACGCATCTTGATCTCTTTGATCTCCTGCGTCTTCTGGGTCTTGCGGGCAAGGTTGGCCTTTTTCTGGGCCTCATATTTGAACTTGCCGACGTCCAGGAACTTGGCGACGGGCGGATCGGCGTTGGGCGAAACCTCGACCAGATCGAGCCCGGCCTCCTGGGCCTGCTCCATCGCCTCGCGCGTGTACATCACGCCCAGATTCTCGCCGTTTTCATCAATCACCCGTACCTTGGGCGACTGGATGAACTCATTATATCGCGGGCCGTTGAGCGGCATCGGCGGCTGCCCCAGCGGGCGGCGCATCATGGGCGGACGTATAGCTGCATCTCCTGTTCGCGGCTTCCTGATTGCGCGCGATGTAATGCGCGCGCGGCCGTTTTGGAAGATGCAGCGCGCGAATCCCGTGCAGAATCGGCGTGATCTGTTGCAGGCGGGACGCGCCTTTCAGGGCAGCCGATCAGCGCGCCAGCTTGTCGCGCAATCCCTTGAGCGCGGCGAACGGGCCGGTTTCAACCTCGTTTTCCTGAAGGACTCCCGCCGCTTTCAGCACCTGATCGGCATTGGCGCTGCGCGGGAACGGATCAAGCGCCAGCGCCAGCGTTTCGGCCACCGCTTCGCCGATATCGATCAACCCGCCCTCGAACGGTACCGTGTCGCAATCTTCCTCGGACAGCTCGATTTCCTCGGCCGCGCCGGCCTGATCCTCGTGCACGAAACGCAAACGAAATGATTCGTCGATGCGTGCCGGCACCGGTTCGCCGGTCGCGATGCACGGCTGCTCGACCTCGCCCCGGATGCGGCCCTCGGCCATCACCGACAGCCCTTCGCGGTGCAGGCGCACGTCGGCGGCAAGTGCGCCGATCGCGATCAGGCCAAAGCGGCGGGCGAGCGCCCCACGCTCCTCGACGGTCGTTTCGATCTCGATAGCCCGTTCGCCCTCGCCCAATGTGTCGAGGCGGATCGGGCGGGACAGTTCATTGGCGGGTGCAGTCATGGCGTGGGCAGCTTTCCGGCATAGAGCGCGGCCGCCGGCGTGGCGGCCAGCGCCGCATGAAGGGCGCGTACACGATTTTCGACAAAGGTGATCGCAGCGCCAGCGGGGGCTTCACCCCGCCAGAGATTGCGGCCCAGCGCGTCGGCCAGCGGCGCATCGCCCGCCAGCGCGGCCCGATAAGCGGTGATCCGCCCGCCCAGCGCGCTCATCATCCGGCCGACATGCTTGCCGACGACGACATCGCCCACGCCAATCTGGCGCAGCTGGCCATCCATGTCGTCGACGAACAATTCGGTGAGCAGGGTGGACGGCAGCCGGCCGGCCTCATCCTCGCCCTCCAGCCGGATCAGCACGAGCGCGAGGACCAGCGCCACCATGTCGAACCGGCCGTCGACCGTATCGGGCACCCCGCCGTCGAGATACCAGATCGGCGTGCGCGCCTCGGCAACCACCGCATCGTAAAGCGGGCGATAGGGCGCGCGCTGGTCGCGGTCGGGAAAAAGGCGGCTCAGGATGGACACGATCGTCAGGACTTTCCGGCTTCTGATGGCGCGCGCTTGCGTCGGCGCGGTCTCCGCGCATATTGAGGCGCACGGGCGCCGATGCAATGACAATCGGCGGCAGCCCAGAACGCATGGGCCGCCCGGTGGAATGCGTCGACGAGGAGAAGTTCCCTTATGCCCTCCCTGCCCATGCGCCTTGGTACGGCCGCGCTGGCGCTGACGCTGCTGGCGACTGCAGGCTGCTCGCGCATCCGCGATCACAAGGGCTATATCGTCGATTCGACGCTGGTCGATACGGTGCAGCCGGGGATCGACAACAAGGATTCGGTGGCAAAGACGCTGGGCCGGCCGAGCTTTTCGGGCCAGTTCGATAAGGGCGCGGAAAGCTGGTATTATATCGGCCGCGATACCCGCCAGCTCGCTTTCTCCAGCCCCCGCCCGGTCGCGCAGACGACGCTGGCAGTGCGCTTCGATGCCGCCGGCAATGTCGTCCAGGTCGATCGCACGGGGCTCGAAAAGGTCGTCGCGGTCCGCCCGAATGGCGACAAGACGCCGACGCTCGGTCGCGATCGCGGCTTCTTCGCCGAACTGTTCGGCAATATCGGCCGCGTCGGCGGCATGGGCCCGATGACCGGCGGCGGCACGGCCGACAACCCGCAATAAGGCTTCACCGGGGCGCCCGAGATCGGCGCCCCATTGGCCTCTTCACGCTAAAGCCGATTCGGCGGCTTGCCGCCTCACCCGCCCGTTTGTCGGCGCCCGTTTGCCGGCGCCCGTTTGCCGGGTCCGGCCACAGGCTCACGGGATCCCGACTCTCGCCAGGACCCCGTGGCATCGCTCAGCGGGCGATGCCGCCCGCCGCCAGCACCGCCAGCGTCACCAGTTCCGATGCGGTCGACCCCATGGTCGCGATCTGCACCGGCTTTTCCATGCCGACCAGCATCGGCCCGATCACCGAATCGCCACCCAGTTCGCGCAGCAGCTTGGCCGACAGGTTGGCCGATTGCAGGCCCGGCATGACCAGCACATTGGCCGGCCCGGAAAGCCGCATGAACGGATAGTTCTTCTGCAACTTGGGGTTGAGCGCGACGTCCGGCGCCATTTCGCCTTCATATTCGAAGCTGACGCCGCGTTCGTCGAGCAGCGCCACCGCGCCCCGGATCGGATCGAGCCAATTTCCCGAAGGGTTGCCGAAGGTCGAATAGGACAGGAAGGCGACACGCGGTTCATGGCCCATCGACCGGGCGACGGCGGCGGTGTGCTCGGCGATGTCCGCCAGTTCCTCGGCGGTCGGGCGTTCGGTGATCGTCGTGTCCGCCATGAACACCGTGTGGCTCTGGCCGACGAGCACGTGGATGCCGAACGGCTTGCGCCCCTCCGCCGGGTCCAGCACGCGCCGCACCTGCCGCATGGTCTGCGAATAAGTGCGGGTGACGCCGGTGATCATCGCATCCGCCTCGCCCAGCGCCAGCAGCAGCGAACCGAAGATGTTGCGATCCTGATTGACCATCAGTTCCACATCGCGGCGCAGATAGCCCCGGCGCTGGAGCCGCTGGTAGAGATAGTCCACCATCTTGGGCACCAGCGGCGAAATCCGGCTGTTGTGCAGCTCGAACTCCTCGGGCTTGTCGACGCCCAGCGCGCGCAGCCGTTCCGGCACGTCGTCGCGGCCCACCAGCACCGGAATGCCATAGCCGCCGTCGCGGAACTGGATGGCGGCGCGCAGCACCACCTCTTCCTCGGCCTCGGCGAAGACGACGCGCTTGGGATGCGCCTTGGCACCTTCATAAGCGAGCGTCAGCACCGATGTGGTCGGGTTGAGCCGCGCCTTCAGCTCCTGGCGATAGGCGCCGAGATCGAGGATCGGCTTGCGCGCCACACCCGAATCCATCGCCGCCTTGGCAACCGCCACCGGCACGATTTCCATCAGGCGCGGATCGAACGGCGCGGGGATGATATAATCGTTGCCGAAACGCGGCGCCGCGCCGCCATAGGCAGCGGCCACTTCCTCGGGCACCTGTTCGCGCGCCAGTTCAGCCAGTGCCTGCGCGGCGGCGATCTTCATTTCCTCGTTGATCGTCGTCGCCCGCACGTCCAGCGCGCCACGGAAGATGAAGGGGAAGCCCAGCACATTGTTCACCTGGTTCGGATAGTCCGAACGGCCGGTGGCGATGATCGCGTCGGGGCGCGCGCTGCGCGCTTCCGGGGGCGTGATTTCGGGATCGGGATTGGCCATCGCGAAGATGATCGGCTTGTCGGCCATCGTCTTCACCATGTCCGCGCTCAGCGCACCGCCGGCCGAAAGGCCGAGGAACACGTCGGCGCCCACCATCGCCTCGGTCAGCGTGCGCCGGTCGGTCTTCACCGCATGGGCGGACTTCCACTGGTCCATGCCCTCTTCGCGGCCCTGATAGATCACGCCCTTGCGATCGCACATCAGCACACGATCGTGCGGCACGCCCATCGACTTGATCAAAGCCGCGCAGGCGATCGCGGCGGCGCCCGCGCCGTTCACCACCACGTCGACGTCGCGGATATCGCGCCCGGTGAGGTGGCAGGCGTTGATCAGGCCGGCGGCGGCGATGATCGCGGTGCCGTGCTGGTCGTCATGCATCACCGGAATGTTCATGCGCTCGCGCAGCGTCTGCTCGATGATGAAGCAGGCCGGGGCGGCGATATCTTCCAGATTGATGCCGCCGAAGCTCGGCTCCAGCAGTTCCACGGCCGAAATGAACTTGTCGACATCCTCGGTCGCCACTTCGAGGTCGATCGAATCCACGTCGGCGAAGCGCTTGAACAGCACTGCCTTGCCTTCCATCACCGGCTTGGAGGCAAGCGCACCGAGATTGCCGAGCCCAAGGATCGCGGTGCCGTTGGAAATCACAGCCACCAGATTGCCCTTGGCGGTGTAGTCATAAGCGGTCGCCGGATCTTCGGCGATCGCGCGCACCGGCACGGCCACGCCGGGCGAATAAGCGAGGCTCAGGTCGCGCTGCGTCGCCATCGGCTTGGATGCGACGATCTCGATCTTGCCCGGTCGACCATGGGAGTGGAACAGCAGCGCCTCGCGTTCGGAAAACTGGACGTTGCTACCTTCACTCATCGAGATACTCCTTCGGGGGCGCTATGTTCGGCGCGCTGCAAAGCGCTGCCTTCGTGGAAGGGCCTTTTGGGGCATGGCTGGACGGCGGACAAGTCGCTATCAGCGCAGCCATGGCTCGAACGACCAACGAAAATGGCGGCGGCGGCGCGAACGTGACGCCGATGATGGCGCAATATCATGCACTCAAGGCGGAAGCGCAGGATTGCCTGCTCTTCTATCGCATGGGCGACTTTTTCGAGCTGTTCTTCGACGATGCGAAAATCGCCTCGGCCTGCCTCGACATCGCGCTCACCTCGCGCGGCGATGGCGTGCCGATGTGCGGCGTGCCGGCGCATTCGGCCGAGGGCTATCTCGCCCGGCTGATCAAGGCCGGCCACCGCGTCGCCATCGCCGACCAGACCGAAACCCCCGCCGAAGCCAAGAAGCGCGGCGGATCGAAGGCGCTGGTCGGCCGGGCGATCGTCCGCGTCGTCACCGCCGGCACACTGACCGAGGAAGCGCTGCTCGATGCGCGCGCGGCCAACTGGCTGGTCGCGCTGGCCGAAGCGGGCGGCCAGATCGGGCTGGCCGCCGCGGACATTTCGACCGGCCGGTTCGAACTCGCGGCGATTCCCGCCGGCAGCCTCGACGCTGAACTCGCGCGGCTCGGCGCGGCCGAAACGATCGCGGCCGACGGCTTCGCCTTCGCGCCCGCCGACGCCATTTCCCAGGATCCCCGCGCCTTCGACAGCACCGCCGGCGAAGCCCGGTTGAAGGCGCTGTTCGGCGTCGCCACGCTCGACAGCTTCGGCGGTTTCGGCCGGGCGGAGCTTGCCGCCGCCGCCGGCCTCCTCGCCTATCTCGATCGCGCCGGCCAGGGGAAGCTCCCCTTCCTCCAGCCGCCGGCGCGCCGCCACCCGGCCGATCATATGCTGATCGACGCCGCTACCCGCGACAGCCTGGAACTGACGCAGGCCCAGGGCGGCGGCCGCAAGGGCAGCCTGCTCGATGCGGTCGATCGCACCGTCACGGGCGCCGGCGCCCGGATGCTCGCGGCCGATATCGGCGCCCCCCTGGCCGAACGGCTGGTGATCGAGGCACGGCTCGATCTCGTCACCCGCTTTGTCGACGATGGCGGATTGCGCGAATCGATCCGCACCAATCTCAAGGCGGCGCCCGATATCGGCCGCGCGATCGGCCGGCTCGTCGCGGGGCGGGGCAGCCCGCGCGATCTCGGCCTGCTGCGCGATGGGCTCGATGAGGCGCATGGCCTGCACGAACGGCTGCTGCGGCTGGGCGACCGGCCGGCGCTGCTCGATCAGCTACTGCCCCAGATGCGCGGCCATGGCGCGCTGATCGACCTGCTCACCCGCGCGCTGGTGCCGCAGCCGCCGATCGATACCGCGCAAGGCGGCTATATCGCCGAAGGCTATGATCCCGCGCTTGACGATCTGCGCGGCCAGGGAGGCGAAGGGCGGCGGGCCATCGCCGCGCTCGAAGCGCGCTATCGCGAAGCAACCGGCATCACGAGCCTCAAGATCCGCCACAATGGCGTGCTCGGCTACCATATCGAGGTGCAGGCCAAGCATGCCGATCCGCTGATGCGGCCCGAATCGGGCTTCACCCATCGGCAGACGCTGGCCGGCGTCGTCCGCTTCAACGCGCCCGACCTGCACGAACAGGCGCTGCGCGTCGGTCAGGCCGGCGCCCATGCGCTCGCGGCCGAGGCCGCCCATCTGGAAGAACTGGTCGCCGCCGCGCTCGCCTGCAAGACGGCGATCGCCGCCACGGCCGATGCGCTCGCCCGGCTCGACGTGGCCGCCGGGCTCGCCGAACGGGCGATCGAAGGCCATTGGTGCCGCCCCGCTTTCGCCGAAGAACCCTGCTTCGAAGTCGAAGGCGGCCGCCATCCCGTGGTCGAAGCCGCCGTCACCGCCACCGGCGAACGCTTCGTCGCCAATGACTGCCAGTTGCTGCCCGATCGGCGGCTATGGCTCGTCACCGGCCCCAATATGGGCGGTAAATCGACCTTCCTGCGCCAGAATGCGCTGATCGCGGTGCTGGCGCAGGCGGGCGGCTATGTGCCTGCCGCGTCTGCCCGGCTGGGCCTTGTCGATCGGCTGTTCAGCCGCGTCGGCGCGTCGGACAATCTGGCGCGCGGACGATCGACCTTCATGGTCGAAATGGTGGAAACCGCCGCGATACTCGCGCAGGCCACCGAACGCTCGCTCGTCATCCTCGACGAAGTGGGCCGCGGCACCTCCACCTATGACGGCCTGGCGATCGCCTGGGCGGTGGTCGAAGCCGTGCATGACATCAACCGCTGCCGCTGCCTGTTCGCCACGCATTATCATGAACTGACCCGGCTCGCCGAACGGCTCGACGCGCTCTCGCTCCACCATGTCCGCGCGCGCGAGTGGAAGGGCGATCTCGTCCTCCTCCACGAGCTTGCCGATGGTCCGGCCGATCGCAGCTATGGCATCGCCGTCGCGAAGCTGGCCGGGCTGCCGCCCGCCGTGCTCGGTCGCGCGCAATCGGTGCTCGCCAAGCTGGAAAGCGGCCGGGCGGCCACGGGCGGCATCGCCGCCGGTCTCGATGATCTGCCCCTCTTCGCGGCAGCGGCCGCAGCGCCGCCGCCGCCCGTCGATCCGCTGCGTGAGGCGCTCGATGCGATCCTCCCCGACGCCCTTTCGCCCCGCGATGCGCTCGATGCACTCTATCGGCTCAAGACGCTGGCGGAGGGCTGACCGCCGGAGCAAAGCTTCATCTGCGATTGATCCGCAATAGTATTCGCGGTAACGGCCATCTCACCGGAGTCGTGGAACACCCGCTTCGGGGGCGACGAGGTGAGGTGTATGCACGCGGTTTCCCTGCGAGATGCTGGCGAGCGCCGTCGCGACGCGACCTTCCATGCGACTTTCCCGCCGGCGCCCGAAGCCGCGCCCGACACCGCGACGCCGATCGACCCGGATTCGCGCTTCGATACCCGGCGGCGCCCCAATATCGGGGCGATCGGCGCGGTCGCGCTCGTCCATGCCGGCCTGTTCGCCGCGCTGATCCAGATGAACGTCATCCCGATCAAGGCGGTGAAGCGCGAACCGCTGGTCGTCGAACTGATCGTCGAACCGCCGGCACCGCCGCCCGCCCCGCCCGAAACCAAGGTGGAGCCGGTGAAGCCGATCGAACCCGTGGTGGTTGCGCCGACACCGATCGTCCGCACGATCGCGCCGCCACCACCGCCGGTCGTCGCCACGGCAACCCCGCCGCCGCCGCAATCGGCGGTCGTCGCGGCCAATGCAACGCCAGCACCACCGGCCGGCCCGGTCAGCGCCGGTGATCTTTCGTCGACGATGATCGAATTCAAGGCGCCGGCCTATCCGGTCGAATCGCGCCGCAAGAAGGAACAGGGCATCGTGCTGCTCAACCTGCTGCTCGGGCTCGACGGCCGGGTCAGCGAGATCGCGGTGCAGAAGTCGAGCGGCTTCGCGCGGCTCGACGAAGCGGCGCTGAAGGCCGTGCGGCGCTGGCGCTGGTCGCCCCTGATGCGCGGCGGCCAGCCGATGATGGTGCGCGGCGTCGTCGAAATCCCCTTCATCATCAAGAATTGAACGGTCGCCCGCGATGATGATCGCCATTCCCGATCTGCTGGACACAGCCGCGCTTGCCCGCGTCCGCACCCTGATCGATGCCGCCCCCTGGGTTGACGGCAATGTCACGTCCGGCCGGCAATCGGCGCTGGCCAAGCGCAATGCGCAACTGCCCGAGGATTCGCCGGCGGCGCGCGAAGCGGGCGGCATCATCCTCGATGCGCTCGGCCGCACGCCCTTGTTCGTCGCCGCGGCCCTGCCGCTCAAGGTGTTCCCGCCCTTGTTCAATCGCTACGGGCCCGGGGATACGTTCGGCACGCATGTCGACAATGCCGTCCGCATCCAGCGCGGCAGCGATTTCCGCATCCGCAGCGATCTTTCCGCCACGCTCTTCCTGGCCGATCCCGACAGCTATGATGGGGGCGAACTGGTGATCGAGGATCAGTTCGGGGTCCAGTCGGTCAAGCTGCCGGCCGGCCACATGATCCTCTATCCCGCGTCCAGCCTCCACCGGGTCGAGCCGATCACGCGCGGCGAACGGGTGGCGAGCTTCTTCTGGATCCAGAGCATGGTGCGTGATGATGGCGCGCGCCGGACGCTGTTCGATCTCGACAGCGCGATCCAGACGATCGCAGTCGACCGCGGGCAGGACGATGCCGCGATCATCCGGCTGACCGGCGTCTATCATAATCTGCTGCGCCGCTGGGCCGACGCCTGACAATTGCGGCCGCCGATCAACCGATCGGGTGAATCATCGCGTCGGCATCAATGCCCGTTGGACTGATGCCCCGCCGCCGCAGCTTGACGCGCTGGTGCCGGCGCCACGCGATCGTCGACCAGATGGCTCCGCCCACGACCATCACACCAATCAACCCGTAGGCGATCATCTCACGCGCCACTGTCTATCCTCTGCTGCTTCGCTGTTCGCGAGACCGCCCATTACTGAAACTTGGTCGACAGGCAAATCATCGCTCTCGCCGGAACAGGCGAAGCGAGGCAGCAATGATCCTCCGCATGGCGCCAGCGATCAAGCGGGCGCGCGACGAAGCGTGGATGCCTTACGCCGCACGGCGGCCGGTTTGCTGCAACCAGGCGCGGGCCTGGCGCTGCGCCTCGGCGATTTCGCGGGCGGACATATCCTCGGAGATTTCGGCGCGGCACAATTGCGCCTGCTCGATCCCGCCAAGCGCGGCGAGATTGAACCATTTATGCGCCTCGACGAGATCCATCTCAAAGCCGCCGCCGCCGGTGGAATATCGCATGCCCAGTTCATAATAGGCATCGACGTCCCCCCGAAGCGCGTCGAGAAAGCGGCTGTCGGTCAGATATTGTGCGGTTGCAAGACTGTGTCCCATGCTACGGCCCCTGCCGGTTTAGCTCGGAACGCTACTGTCACGACAAACCCGAAATAAATGGTTAACGGCAAATTGCGCCCAAATACCGGGGCGATTTTCGCCCGGCCACGACTGCGGCGACGACCACCGGGACATGGCCGCCGCGGCATAATTGCCCGCTTTATTATGCCTCGGGCGGCGTGACCTGCAGATTGTCGATCAGCCGCGTTCGGCCAAGCCGGGCCGCCGCCAACAACCGCGCCGGGCGGTCCAGCCGTTCGATCGGCTCAAGCGTCGCGGCATCGCAAAGCGCGACATAGTCGATCGGATCGAAGCCGGCATCGACGAGCCGTCGCCGCGCCACCACCAACGCCTCGGCGACATCGGCACCGCCCTCGATCGCCCCGGCCGCTTCGCCGAGCGCGCGGGGCAGCGCCCGTGCCGCCTGACGTTCCTCGGGCGCGAGATAGGCATTGCGCGACGACAGAGCGAGGCCGTCATCGTCGCGCTGGGTCGGCACGCCGACCACCTCGACCCCGGTATCGAGGTCGATCGCCATCCGCCGGATCACGGCCAGCTGCTGATAGTCCTTCTCGCCGAACAGCGCGACATCCGGGCGGACCTGCGCGAACAACTTGGCGACGACGGTGGCCACCCCGTCGAAATGGCCCGGCCGCGCCGCGCCGTCGAGGCCGGCGGTGATCCCCGCGACCGAGATCGTCGTGGCAAAGCCATCGGGATACATGGCATCCACCGTGGGCGCCCACAGGATGGCGACGCCCGCTTCTTCCAGCAGGCGCGCATCGGCCGCCTCGCGGCGCGGATAGGCATCGAAATCCTCGTTCGGCCCGAACTGGGTGGGATTGACGAAGATCGACACCACGACATGCGTGGCCCGCGCCTTCGCCTCCGTCACCAGCGCGATATGGCCGGCGTGAAGCGCCCCCATCGTCGGCACCAGCGCGACGGTGCCGCCATCGGCGCGGAAGGCGGCTACGGCCTCGCGGAGCTCGGCGACGGTACGAACGATTTGCACGGGCAGGGAACCTCCGATAAGCGCTGGCACATGGTCCGGGGCGTCTTTGGGGGCCGTCGCCGGCGGAATCAAGTGAACAGGGATCGGCAATCATTATGGCCGCAGGCGCAGCCCATCTGATAGTCTTCGCCAACGAAAAGGGCGGATCGGGGAAATCCACCACTGCCGTCCATGTCGCCGTGGCGCTCGCCGCCGCCGGCCGCCGCGTCGCCGCGATCGACCTCGATACGCGCCAGCGCACCTTCGGCCGCTATATGGAAAATCGCGAGGCGACATCGCGCCGCCAGCTGATCGACCTGCCGACCCCGATGACCGAGACCTTCGATCCGTCGAAAGGCGTGCATATCAACGATCGCATCGACGCGCTGGCCGCCGAGGCCGACGTGGTGGTGATCGACACGCCCGGCCGTGACGATCTGCACGCGCTCGCCGCCATGCAGCGCGCCGACACGCTGGTCACGCCGATCAACGACAGCTTCATCGATCTCGATCTGATCGGGCAGGTCGATGCCGAAACCTACAAGATCCGTCGGCCGAGCTTCTATGCCGAACTCGTCTGGGATGCCCGCAAGGTGCGCGCCAAGACCGATGGCGGCACGGTCGACTGGGTGGTGCTCCGCAACCGCCTCCAGCATGTCGAGGCGCGCAACATGCGCCGCGTCGCCAATGCGCTGGGCGAACTGGCCAAGCGCGTCGGTTTCCGGGTGATTCCGGGCCTGTCCGAACGCGTGATCTATCGCGAGCTGTTTCCGAAGGGGGTCACGCTGCTCGATCTCGCCGCCATCGGCGAACCGGGCATCGCGCACATCGCCGCCCGCCAGGAACTGCGCGAAATGGTGTCCGGCCTCACCCTGCCCGACTGGCCGGCGATGCGCGCGGCCAACGGCTGATGACCTGGCTGGCCATTGCCGTCCTGGCGCTCGTCGCCTGGGAATGGCGCAAGGGCCGGCTGCGGGCGCCGACGCGGGGCGAATGGCTGGCGATCCTGCTCGGCCTCGCGGGCGCGGTTCTGGCCGCCAAGGGCAAGCCGCTGTTCGGCCTGCCACTGATCGCCGGTGCCGCCGTCGTCCTCAATCGTGCCCGCCGGGCGGCCGCACCGCCCGCCGCACCCGCCATGCCGGTCGCCGAAGCGCTGAGCCTGCTCGATCTGTCCGCCGATGCCGATGCCGATGCGATCCGCGCCGCGCACCGCCGCCTGATCGCCCGCGTCCACCCCGATGCCGGCGGCTCGGACGAACTGGCCCGCCGGGTCAACCGCGCGCGCGATACGCTGATCGCCGAATTGAACCGCAAGCGCCCCCGCGCGTCTTGATCCCGCATGTCCAGCTTAGGGAGCCAACCGATGTCCCACCGTTTCGATCCGACGAGCCTGCGCGAATATGATATCCGCGGAATCGTCGGCAAAACGCTGGGCCCCGCCGATGCCTATGCCATCGGCCGCGGCTTCGCGACCCGCGTACGCCGGGCCGGCGGCACCCGCGTCGCCGTCGGCTATGACGGCCGCATCTCCTCGCCCGTGCTCGAAACCGCGCTCATCGAAGGGTTGACGGCAGGCGGGGTCGACGTCGTCCGCACCGGGCTCGGCCCCACGCCGATGCTCTATTATGCCGAAGCGACGCTGGAGGTGGATGGCGGCATCCAGATCACCGGCAGCCACAATCCCGGCGATTATAACGGGTTCAAGATGGTGCTGCAGCACCGCCCGTTCTTCGGCGCCGATATCCAGGACATCGGGCGCATGGCGGCCGAGGAGGATTGGGAAAGCGGCACGGGCGCGGTCAGCAATGTCGATATCATCGACGATTATGTCGGCAGGCTGCTCGCCGGCTATGCGGGCGGCGCCTTCCGCATCGGCTGGGATTGCGGCAACGGCGCGGCCGGGCCGGTGATCGAAAAGCTGGTGAAGCTGCTGCCCGGCGAACATCATCTGCTGTTTACCGAAGTCGACGGCAATTTCCCCAACCACCACCCCGATCCCACCGAGGAAAAGAACCTCGCGGATCTCAAGGCGCTGGTGGCCGACAAGCAGCTCGATTTCGGGCTGGCGTTCGACGGCGACGGCGATCGCATCGGCGCGATCGACGGCCAGGGCCGGGTGGTCTGGGGCGATCAGCTGCTCGCGATCCTTGCCGAACCCGTGCTCCGCGAGGAACCCGGCGCGACGATCATCGCCGACGTCAAGGCCAGCCAGGCGCTGTACGATCGCATCGCCGAACTCGGCGGCAAGCCGCTGATGTGGAAAACCGGGCACAGCCTGATCAAGACCAAGATGAAGGAAACCAACGCGCCGCTCGCCGGCGAGATGAGCGGCCACATCTTCTTCGCGCACGATTATTACGGTTTCGACGACGCCCAATATGCCGCCGTCCGGCTGATCCGCGCGGTCCGGCTATTGGGCGGATCGCTGACCGCGCTGCGCGATGCCATGCCCGCCATGGTCAACACGCCCGAACTGCGCTTCCAATCGTCGGAAGACCGCAAGTTCCAGGTCGTGCAGGAGGTGCTCGACCGGCTCGAAACCGCCGGCGCCGACGTCAACCGCACCGATGGCGCACGGGTCAACACGGCCGATGGCTGGTGGCTGCTGCGCGCGTCGAACACGCAGGACGTGCTGGTCGCCCGCGCCGAGGCGAAGGATCAGGCCGGGCTGGACAGGCTGGTCGCGCAGATCAACGCGCAGCTGGCCGCTTCGGGCGTGGAGCCGGTGCTGGCGGCCGGACATTGAATCAGGCCCCGCGCGACGGCTGGATCACCACGCAGCGGCTTCGCCTCCACCATGTCGAATGGGGCGATCCCGCCGCGCCACCCCTGATCCTCGTCCATGGCGGGCGCGATCACGCGCGTAGCTGGGATGCGATCGCCAGCGCCTTCGCCGATCGCTTCCGCGTCATCGCGCCCGATCTGCGCGGTCATGGCGACAGCGACTGGGTGTCGGACGGCAGCTATGAGATGGCCGATCTCGTCGCCGACATGGCCGCACTGTTCGATGGGCTCGGCATCGCCCGCGCCTCCGTCGTCGGCCATTCGCTGGGCGGCAATGTGGCGCTGCGCCATGCCGGCACCTATCCCGATCGCGTCTCGCGCCTGATCGTGATCGAAGGGCTTGGCCCCTCGCCCAAGGTCGCCGCCGAAATCGCCGCCCGGCCGATTGCCGATCGGATGCGGGACTGGATCGGCAAGCAGCATCGGATGAGCGCGGCCGAACAGCGCAGCTATGATTCGATCGACGCCGCCACCGCCCGGATGATGGCCGCTAATCCGCGCCTGTCCCCCGATCTGGCGCGCCACCTGACCGTCCATGGCTCGCGAACGGGCGACGATGGGCGGGTGCGCTTCAAGTTCGACCCGGCCGTCGGCAATATGTCGCCCGCCGACATCTCCCAGGCGGAGAAACATGCCTTGTGGGCCGCGGTCACCTGTCCGGTGATCCTCGCTTATGGCAAGGATAGCTGGGCGTCGAACCCGGCCGAGGATGGCCGCGACCGCCATTTCCGCGACGCCAGCACCGCCCTGTTCGATGATGCCGGCCACTGGCTGCACCATGATCGGCGCGACGCCTTCATCGCCATGATGCAGGATTTTATCGGCTGAACAGGCGCCGCGCGGTCGATCGGTGCGCACTACAAAAACCCCTTCCCAACCGAACATAATAGTATATCATCGCCGTTACAGTGTAACATCACTGAGAGCGGAGGATGTCATGACCCATGGTGGTTTCCTCGACCAACGCACGCAAAGCCCCACCAGCCTCGCTTTTGTCGGCGCGCTCCATGTCGCGGCGATCGGCGCGCTGATCCTGTTCCCGCCCACCTTCCTTGTCCCCGATCGGATTCCCAGCTTCCCGCTGATCAATATCGAAGACCCACCGCCACCGCCGCAGATCCCGGACGATCCGCCACCGCCCGCCCCGAAACAGAGAGAGGCCGTTACCAAACCCGTCGTGGTCGTCCCGACGCTTCCGAAAACACCGACCGGACCGACCTTTCCACCCAACCCGCTTCCACCCATCCCCGGCCCAACCGCCGGCACCGACCCCATACCGCCCCTGCCTTTGCCCCCGGTGGAGCGGGAAGCGGTGATCGACCAGCGGGCGCCCTTCCAGCCGAGCTACCCGCCCCGCCTCGCGCGGCAGGAGATCGCCGGCAATACCGTCGTCCGCGTGCTGATCGGCAGCGACGGGCGGGTGAAGGCGGTGGAAATGCTGTCCGCCACCGATCCCGAATTTTTCGAAGCGACGCGCAAGCAGGCGCTCCGCTTCTGGCGCTTCAAGCCCGCGACCCGCGATGGCGTGCCGGTGGAAAGCTGGCGAACCCTGACGGTGCGGTTCGAAATGAAGGCATGACGCCAGCCGACTCTCCTTGGCCTGACGCACTGCACCCATTGCCCGATCTCGCGCCACCGCCCGAGGCCCGGCAATGGGTGCCTTTCTGTTCGCCATGGCGGGGCGATCCGCAGGGCTGGCGCGATCCGCCCCCAGCGCCTATTTAGGCGGTCATGGCCATTCCCCGCCCTTCCAAGCCGTCAGTCGTCTGGCGCGACTTTCGCGCCTTTCTGGGTGGCGAACAGCGTCACAAGCTGCTGATCGCCATGGTTTCCGTGTTGATGCCGGCTTTGCTTGTCGCGGGCTTCTACGTCGATTCGAAGCGGGATACGCCCAAGCCGCAAATGTATTTCATCGCCAGCTGGCCGGCCGATCGCAGCGATGCCGAGATCGTCGCCCAGCAGAAAATCGACCAGAAGGCGCTCGACGCGAAGCGCGAGGCCAAGCGCCAGGAATATCGCCGGCTGGCGGATCAGCTCGGCATCAAGGTGGACTGACGGCTTGGCCGACACGGCGACCGACGCGCGCTGGATGGGCGCGGCCCTTGCGCTGGCCGAACGCGGGCGCGGGCGCACCGCCCCCAACCCGGCCGTCGGCTGCATCATCATCCGCGACGACAAGATCGTCGGCCGGGGCTGGACCCAGCCCGGCGGCCGCCCCCATGCCGAGGCTATGGCGCTGGCCGAAGCCGGCGGCGCGGCCCGGGGCGCCACCGCTTATGTGACGCTGGAACCCTGCGCCCATGTCTCGTCGCGCGGCCCGGCCTGTGCCGACGGGCTGATCGCCGCCGGCATTGCCCGTGTCGTCATCGCGCATGGCGATCTCGATCCACGCACCAACGGCGCCGGCATCGCCCGGCTCGAAGCGGCCGGCATCGCCGTCGCCAGCGGGGTTCGCCGCGACGAGGCCGCACGCACTCTCGCCGGCTTCCTCGCCCGCCAGCGGCTCGGCCGGCCGTTCGTCACGCTCAAGCTCGGCCTCTCGCTCGATGGCTGCATCGCACTCGCCTCGGGCGAAAGCCGTTGGATCACCGGGCCGGCGGCGCGCGCCCACGCGCATCTCGAACGCGCCCGCGCCGATCTCATCATCGTCGGACGCGGCACGCTGGACGCGGATCGGCCACGCCTCGATGTCCGCCTCCCCGGCCTCGAAGCTCGCTCGCCCGTGCGCGCCGTGCTCGGCCATGGCGGCGCGCCCGATGGCTGGATCGGCCTCGATTCCCCGGCCGCGATCGCCGGAACGGACGCGCTCGACGTCATGGTCGAGGGCGGCGCCGGTGCCGCCGCGGCCTTCCTGTCGGCCGATCTTGTCGATCGGCTGCTCATCTATCGCGCGCCGATCCTGATCGGCGGCGGCAAGCCCGGTCTCGCCGATATCGGCCTCGTCCATCTGGAGGACGCGCACAACCGCTGGCGGCGGCATGATGCACGGATGCTTGGCATCGACCGCCTTGAGGTCTACGAGCGCGTCCGAGAATAGGGTCCATTCATGTTCACCGGAATCATCACCGACGTCGGCACCATCGAAGCGACCGAGCAGCGCGGCGATCTGCGCGCCCGCATCGCCACCATCTACGATACCGCGACGGTCGACATGGGCGCCTCGATCGCCTGTTCGGGCGCCTGCCTCACCGTGGTCGACAAGGGCCCCGGCTGGTTCGCGGTCGACATTTCGGCCGAAACCGTGGCGCGCACCGCGCCCGGCCGCTGGGTGGCCGGCGAAAAGCTCAACCTCGAACGTGCGCTCAAGGTGGGCGACGAACTGGGCGGCCACATCGTCACCGGCCATGTCGACGGCGTGGGCACCATCGCCCGGCTCGAATCCGAAGGCGATTCGACGCGCCTCACCATCGCCGCGCCCAAGGCGCTCGGCCCCTATCTCGCCGCCAAGGGCTCGATCGCGCTCGACGGCATCTCGCTGACCGTGAACAGCGTCGAAGATACCGCCGACGCCGTTCTCGTCGGCATCAACATCATCCCGCACACCGCCCAGATGACGACCTTCGCGGATCTCGTCGTCGGCCGGCCGGTGCATATCGAGATCGACATTCTCGCCCGCTATCTCGGGCGGATGGAGCAGCTTCGTCATGTCCAGTAATCCCGAACTTTCCCGCCTGCGCCACGCGTTCCTCTCCACGCCGGAAGAGATTATCGACGAGGCGAAGAACGGCCGCATGTTCATCCTCGTCGACGACGAGGACCGCGAGAATGAGGGCGATCTCGTCATCCCCGCGCAGATGGCCACGCCGGACGCGATCAATTTCATGGCCAAGCATGGCCGTGGCCTGATCTGCCTCGCCATGGCCAAGGAACGGGTCGACCAGCTCGGCCTCAACCTGATGAGCCGCCACAACGGCACCCGCCACGAAACCGCCTTCACCGTCTCGATCGAGGCGCGCGACGGCGTGTCGACCGGCATTTCGGCCGGTGACCGGGCGCGCACCATCGCGGTCGCGATCGACGCCTCCAAGGGCGCCGATCACATCGTCACGCCGGGCCATGTCTTCCCGCTGGTGGCGCGTCCCGGCGGCGTCCTCGTCCGCGCCGGCCACACCGAAGCCGCGGTCGATGTCGCGCGGCTCGCCGGGCTCAACCCGTCGGGCGTGATCTGCGAGATCATGAAGGACGATGGCACGATGGCGCGGCTCGACGATCTCGTCAGCTTCGCCCAGCTCCACAATCTTAAGATCGGCACGATCCGCGATCTGATCGCCTATCGCCGCCGCAACGACCATAATGTCGAAAAGGTCGCCGAAACCAAGTTCGACAGCATCTATGGCGGCGACTGGCGCGCGATCACCTATCGCAACAAGGCCGTCGGCACCGAGACGCTGGCGCTGGTGAAGGGCCATATCGCGCCGGACAAGCCCACCCTGGTCCGCATGCACACGCTCAACATCTTCAGCGATTCGCTGGGCGAGAAGAATGATCGCTCGGGCATGCTGCAGGGCGCGATGCGCGCCATCGGCGAAGCCGGATCGGGCGTCGTCGTCATCATCAATCGCGCGCTGGTCAACGCCATGTCGACCGTCGTCCGCGCCCGCGCCGAAGGCAAGGGGCCGGATTCGGAGGATATGAACGAGCTGCGCGATTATGGCATCGGCGCGCAGATCCTCGCCGAACTCGGCATCCACGACATGGTGCTGCTGACCAATTCGCACCACACGCTGGTCGCGCTTTCGGGCTATGGCCTCAACATCGTCGGCGAGCAGCCGATCTCGACCGAAGGGCTCTGATTTCCATGGCAAAGCTGCTCATCGTCGAAGCCCGCTTCTACGACCATCTCAACGATCTGCTGCTCGAAGGCGCGCGCGCCGCGATCGAGGAAGGCGGACACAAGCATGAAACCGTCACCGTCCCCGGCGCGCTCGAAGTGCCGGGCGCGATCGCCCTCGCCGCCGAAACCGGCCGCTACGATGCCTTCGTTGCGCTGGGCGTGGTGATCCGGGGCGAAACCTATCATTTCGAAGTCGTCTCGAACGAAAGCGCGCGCGGGCTGATGGCGCTCAGCATGGATGGCATCGCCATCGGCAACGGCATCCTTACGGTCGAAAATGAAGCGCAGGCGCTGACCCGCGCGAAGCGCGACGAAAAGGACAAGGGTGGCGAGGCCGCGAAAGCCGCGCTCACCATGCTGGCCCTGCGCGAACGCTTCGGCAGCTGATCGGGCGGCCGGTGGAAATCGTCGCGGCGGATATTGGCGGCACCAACGCCCGCTTCGCCATCGCGACGATCGACGACGACGGCCGCGTCACGCTGGGGGCGCCCGTCACGCTGCCCACCGCCGGCCATGCCAGCCTGCCGCTTGCCTGGGCGGCCTTTGGCGCGGCGATCGGCCGGCCGCTGCCACCCCGCGCCGGCATCGCCATCGCGGCGCCGGTGCGCGGCGACACGCTCAAGCTCACCAATAATAATTGGGTGATGCGCCCGGCCACGCTGGCCGGCGAACTTGGCGTCGATGCGCTAACGCTGATCAACGATTTCGGCGCCGTCGGCCATGCCGTCGCCCATGCCGGGCCGGACCATCTGCTCCACATCGCCGGGCCCGACCGCCCCTTGCCCGCCGACGGCGTGATCTCGATCGTCGGCCCGGGCACGGGGCTTGGCGTCGCTTATGTCGTGCGGCGCGCAAGCCGCCAATGGATCGTCGAAACCGAAGGCGGACACGTCGATTTCGCGCCGCTCGATCCGCTGGAAGAAGCGATCCTCGCCCGGCTGCGCAAGCAGCATCGCCGCGTTTCGACCGAGCGGATCTGCGCGGGCCCGGGTCTCGCCCAGATCCACGCCACCATCGCCGATATGGAAGGCAGCGCCGTGCGTCCACGCGACGACAAGGCGTTGTGGACGGCCGCGCTTGACGGCAGCGATCCGCTCGCCGCTGCCGCGCTCGACCGTTTCTGCCTGTCGCTGGGCAGCGTCGCCGGCGATATCGCGCTGGCCCAGGGCGCCAGTGCGCTGGTCATCGCCGGCGGGCTCGGCGCCCGGCTGCGCGATCATCTGCCACGTTCCGGCTTCGCCAGCCGCTTCGTCGCCAAGGGCCGTTATGAAGCGATGATGGCGGCGATGCCGATCAAGCTGATCACCCACGCGCAGCCGGGCCTGCTCGGCGCGGCCATGGCCTTCGTGGAACAGCATGGCCACGCGGCCTGAACCCGACGGCGACGGCGAATCCGGCGCCACGCTGCGCGCCGCCGTCTATAGCGAGCTGCGCCATCGCCTGATCACCGGCCGAATCGCGCCCGACGTGCCAATTTCCACGCGCGGCCTCGCCCAGCAGCTTGGCGTCAGCCAGATGCCGGTGCGCGATGCCCTGAGCCGGCTTGCCGCCGAAGGCGCCGTCGCCATCCGCTCGAAACGCCGGATCACCGTGCCGCCGCCGACACCGGCGCGACTGGAAGAAATCATGCGTGCGCGGCTGCTGCTGGAGCCCGAAGCGGCGGCGCAGGCGCTTCCTTATCTCGACGGCAGCACGATCGAAGCGTTGCGCGCTGCCGATGCCGCGCTCGATGCAGCCCTCGCCCGCGATGATCTGCACGGCTATATGGAAAGCAACTGGCGCTTCCATTTCCTCATCTATCGCGGCCGCCCGCAGAGCCTGCTCGCCAACATCATCGAAACGCTGTGGATGCAGTTCGGCCCGCTGATGCGCACGGTTTACGGCCGCGTCGGCACTGCCCACCTGACCGACCAGCATCACCGCGCCATCGACGCCATCGCCCGCCGCAGCGAACCCGCGCTCCGCGCCGCCATCGCCGCCGACATCGCGGACGGCATGGCGCTGATCGGCGGGCTGGACAAGGCCGCCTAGAACGTTTTCAGGCAGGTGGAATCACCTGCAGACTCGGAAAACGCGGCAAACCAAAAGCTTAGAGCATTCGAGCCGACGCAACCGGGCCAGAACATGTTCTAGCCGATCGGCCGCCCCAGCGTGTCGCGCACATAGAGCGTGCGAACCAGCACATAGGCCGTCACCGCGATCGGCCCGCCCATCAGCACACCGACCGACCCGAACAAGGCGCCAACCGCGAACAGCGCGAACAGCGTCACGGCCGGCGGCAGTTTCACCGTGCGCTGCATGATCAGCGGCTCGATCACGGCGCCGGCGAGTTGCTGGACGACGAAGTAGAGCAGGATCGTGAACAGCAAGGTGTCGCCACCGATCGTCAGCGCCACCAGCACGCCCGGCAAGGCGCCCAGCAACGGCCCGATCATCGGCACGAACCCCATCAGCCCCGCGATCAGCCCCAGCGCCAGCGGCGATGGCACGCCGATCGCGATCAGCCCCGCCGCGATCGCCACGCCGGTGATCGTCATCGAGGCGAGCTGGCCGAGCAGCCAGGCACGCAGCGACGCGGCGGTGGCATCAAGCGCATCCGCCACGCGCGCGACATAAGCGTCGGGCACCAGCCGCAACAGGCCGGATCGATAGAGATCGGGCTGGGCCGCCAGATAGAGCCCCGCCATCAGCGCCAGCGCCACGCCGGACAAGGCGCCGCCCAGCGTGCCGATGACGGCGCCGATCGCGCCGAGCACCGCGCTGCCGCTCGGCACCGCCCGGCCGAGTTGCTCGTGAAACTCACGCTCCAGCCCGGCAGCGCCGATCCGCGCCTGCAGGCTCGCCCACGCATCGGGAAGCCGGGCCGCCAGATCGCCGAGCTGGCGGCCGATCTCGTTGCCAAAAACCCACACCGCTCCGCCGACAAGGCCCAGGATGAGCACCGATGCGATGGCGAGCGAGGTGCGCGGCCCCAGCCGGCCGCGCCGGCTGATCAGGCGTGCCGCCGCCACCAGCACGATCGCGAACAGGATGCTGGCAAAAGCGAGCAGCAGCACATCGCGCAGCCGCCACAGCAGCAGCAGCATCGCCGCCAGCCCGAGCGCGATCAGCACCCGCCCCGCAAACCGGCCCGTGCCGCTGTCCTGCCCTGCCATCCCGGCACCCCGACGCTGTTTCGAACGCTTGGAAATGCTAAAGAAGTTCGCGCATTTGCAACAGGGGGCAAGGATGATTCGCCGCTTCACGCTCACCCTCGCCGCGCTGCCGCTCGCGCTTCTCCTCGGCGGGGCGAATCAGGATCGCACCGAAGGGCTGTGGCGCAACCCCAAGAACAGCGTCCACGTCCGCTCGCACCGCTGCGGCGCCAGCATGTGCGGCACCGTGGTCTGGGCGAACGACAAGGCCAAGGCTGACGCGCGACGCGGCGGGACCGAAGAACTGGTCGGCCTGCAGCTGTTCAAGGATTTCACGCAGGACGAGGGCGGCAACTGGCGCGGCCGCGTCTATGTGCCCGATATCGACAAGACCTTTTCGGGCACGATCGAAGTGATCGACGTCAATACGATCAAGGGCAGCGGCTGCCTGATCGGCAAGATCGGCTGCAAATCGCAGACCTGGGCGCGCATCAAATAAGGCAGGGGCGCACCGCTACCGTCACTTCTTCGGCAATTGCGCCTGCATGGCCGCGACGAGCGCATCGCGCGTCGCCGGCGGCACCGGCAGCTCGAACCGTTCGTGCGCCAGATCCGCGCGCTCGATCGAGCGAAGCTGGAAGCGGCCGCCAACGTCGAGCGGCGTTCCGAGCGCGAAAATGGCCCGGGTTTCCTCGATAAACTCGGCCGCCGCGCTGCCCATCAGCGGCGCGCCGGGGATGATCGCGGCGTGCATGAACTGTTCGAGCGCGCGACCGATCGGTTTCAGATCGTCGTCCAGGCTCATCACATATTCCACCGGCGTGCCACCGGCGACGCCGCCAATGCCCTCGACCCGCCAGACATCGCCCTTGCGCCCGCCCACGGTGCGTTCGCCACGACGCTTCATCGCCAGCCGCGCCGCCGGCCGGGCGGGGCCATCATGCGTCAGCGCGTCGCCGAACACCGGCGGCATCACCTGATCGATCGCCGCCGCGATATCCTCGATCCGTGCCGCCATCGCGCTGCCATCGGGCTGGCGCGACACGACATAGAAAGCGTCGCCCAGCATCAGGCCGAAGCTCGTATCCCCCGATTCCGCGATCCGCACATCGCCGCTATCCGCGACCTCGACGACCAGCGTCTTATTCTCCTCGGCCGATCCATAGACGGCGCGCAGCCCGGCATGGGCGGGCAGCGCGAAGCTGACGAGGGCGACAAGCGCGAGCAGCGGACGAAGCATCATCCGCCATCCATGCCGGGCTTAAGCGATGAAGTCGAGCCGCTCCGCCAGCGGCCGATGCCGCGCAAGCCACGGTCGACGCAGGGTCACACCACCCGATAGGGCACCACGTCGCGGATATCGGGATCGACTTCGATCGCGCGGTCCGAAGGCGGAAAGGCCCGCTGGTCGCAATCGGTGCGCGGGCAGAGGCGGCAGGAAATGCCGATCGGCGTCGCGGCGGCGCGGTTGGCGACGTCATGGCCATCGGCATAGATGAACTCGGCCGCGTGATCGACCTCGCACCCCAGCGCCACCGCATAGCGGCGCGGCGAACGGGCATAGCTGCCCGACGCCTTCACCAGCCCCTTGGCCATCTGCACATAACGCACGCCATCGGGCGTCTCGGCCAGCTGGACGAGGATGCGATCCGGGATCGCCACCGCCTCATGCACGATCCACAACGGGCAGGCGCCGCCGAAGCGGGCGAATTGCAGCCGCGTCGCCGAATGGCGCTTGGTGATATTGCCCGCCATGTCGACCCGGCAGAAGAAGAAGGGGATGCCGCGCGCGGCCGGCCGCTGCAGCGTGGACAGGCGATGGCAGGCCTGTTCGAAGCTCACCCCGAAACGCTGGCATAGCCTGTCGATATCGTGGCGCAGCGCGCGTGCCGTCTCGCGAAACCGGGCATAAGGCATCAGCAGCGCGCCGGCCGCATAATTGGCGAGGCCCACGGACAACAAGGTCTGCGCTTCGGTCGATTTCAGATCGGCGGCCTGCGCGACGGCGCCGATCTGCCCCTTGAATTCCAGCAGCGCCAGCTGGTGCGCCAACGCGAAGCGGCGCGTTTCGGGCGGCAGCGCCCGGCCCAGCGTCAGCAGCCCGCGCGGCCCGTCGAAACGGCGCATCGCCGCGGCCTCGTCGTCGGACGAGATCACATCCACGCCATGCCGACGCTTCAGCACATGGGCGATCAGCCCGTCCCCCAGCGGCTGTGCGTCCAGCTCCCCCGCCAGCAATTCGGCCGCGCGGTCGATCGGATCGACATAATTGCCGGCGAGGTGAAACCAGTCGCGCACCTCCTCCCATGGCTGGCGCGCACCGCCGCCAACCCCGGTGGCGATCGCATCATCCTCCATCTGGCGCCGTTCCTCGGCGCGGCGATAGGCGGCGTGGAGACGGATGAAGCGGCTGGCGAGATCGGGTTGCTGCTCCACCGCGCGATGCAGCGCCGGCGGCTCGTCGAGATCGGCGAACAGGGGATCGTCCATCGCCGCGCGCATCTGGGCGAGCTTCGCGTCGGCATCACCGCTCGGCCCCGCCCAATCGAGCGGGAAGGCGCGGGCGAGCGCATCGGCCACCGTGCGCGTCACCGGCCGGTCGTCATTTTCCAGCTGCGACAAATAGCTGACCGAAATGCCGATCCGCGCGGCCATCGCGCCCTGCCCCAGCCCGGAGCGCCGCCGCAGCGCCCGCAGCTCGGCACCGGCGAACAGGCGATGCCGACCCATGCCCGTCGCGGCCTCCGTCATTTGCAAAATCCTCCTTCGCAATTTTGCAAATTCACATTTGCCTTGTCGCCTGAACCTTGGAAGGGGGAGCGTCAAGACGATTCGAACTTAGCGAGGAACGATGCTGGCGATTTTGCAGAAGCTCGAGGAAAAGCGCGCGGCGGCCCGGATGGGCGGTGGCCAGGCGCGCATCGACGCCCAGCACAAGAAGGGCCGCCTCACCGCGCGTGAGCGTATCGACGTGCTGCTCGACGAAGGCTCGTTCGAGGAAGTCGACACCTATGTCGAGCATAATTGCGTCGATTTCGGCATGGATCAGCAGCACATTCCGGGCGACGGCGTCGTCACCGGATCGGGCACGATCAACGGCCGCCTCGTCTTCGTGTTCAGCCAGGACTTCACCGTCTTCGGCGGCTCGCTGTCCGAACGCCATGCGCAGAAGATCTGCAAGATCATGGATATGGCGCTGAAGGTCGGCGCGCCCGTCATCGGCCTCAACGATTCGGGCGGCGCCCGCATCCAGGAAGGCGTGGCCTCGCTTGGCGGCTATGCCGAAGTGTTCCAGCGCAACGTGCTGGCGTCCGGCGTCGTGCCGCAGATCAGCGTGATCATGGGCCCGTGCGCGGGCGGCGCGGTCTATTCGCCGGCGATGACCGACTTCATCTTCATGGTGAAGGATTCGTCCTACATGTTCGTCACCGGCCCGGACGTGGTGAAGACCGTCACCAACGAGGTCGTGACGCAGGAGGAGCTGGGCGGCGCCGTCACCCACACCGCCAAGTCGGGCGTGGCCGACGTCGCCTTCGAAAACGACATCGAAGCGCTGCTCGCAACCCGCGACTTCTTCGATTATCTGCCGCTGTCGAACCGCGAAGCGGTGCCCGCGCGGCCGACCAACGATCCGTGGGACCGGATCGACGAAAGCCTCGACACGCTGATCCCGGACAGCGCGAACAAGCCCTATGACATGAAGGAGCTGATCGCGAAGGTCGTCGACGAGGGCGATTTCTTCGAAGTCCAGCCCACCCATGCCGGCAACATCATCTGCGGCTTCGGCCGGATCGAAGGCCGCACCGTCGGCATCGTCGCCAACCAGCCGATGGTGCTGGCGGGCTGCCTCGACATCAATTCGTCCAAGAAGGCCGGCCGCTTCGTCCGCTTCTGCGACGCGTTCGATATTCCGATCGTCACCTTCGTCGACGTGCCCGGCTTCCTGCCCGGCACCGCGCAGGAACATAACGGCATCATCAAGCATGGCGCCAAGCTGCTCTTCGCTTATGCCGAAGCGACCGTGCCCAAGATCACCGTCATCACCCGCAAGGCCTATGGCGGCGCTTATGACGTCATGAGCTCCAAGCATCTGCGCGGCGATTTCAACTATGCCTGGCCGACCGCCGAAATCGCGGTGATGGGCGCCAAGGGCGCGGTGGAGATCATCTTCCGCAAGGATATCGGCGATGCCGAGAAGATCGCCGAGCGCACCAAGGAATATGAAGCGCGCTTCGCCAACCCGTTCGTCGCGGCGTCGAAGGGCTTCATCGACGAGGTGATCATGCCGCACTCGACCCGCAAGCGGATCGCGCTCGGCCTGCGCAAACTGCGCAACAAGAGCCTCGAAAATCCCTGGAAGAAGCACGACAATATTCCGCTGTGACGGCCCGATCAGGCCGTCATCCCGACGCAGGTCGGGATCGCGTGCGGCCTGATGACCGGTCATTCTCCTCGCCGCAGGAGATGCCAGCCCTCGCTGGCATGACGATGAAGGAATGTGGGAAATGAAACTCGGCCGTTTGAACCATGTCGGCGTCGCCACGCCCTCGATCGAAGCGTCGATCGCCTATTGGCGCGACGTGATGGGGGCCACGAAGATCCATGAACCGTTCGACATGCCGTCGAACGGCGTGAAGGTCTGCTTCGTCGACACGCCGGGTGAAAACGGCACCCACGGCACCCAGATCGAACTGATCGAGCCCCTGGGCGCCGACAGCCCGATCCACGGCTTCCTCGCCAAGAACCCGGCGGGCGGCCAGCACCATATGTGCTACGAGGTTCCCGACATTCACGAAGCCCGCGCATGGTTCGAAGGGCTGGGCAAGAAGGTGCTGGGCGAAACCCGCATCGGCGCGCACGGCACGCTCATCTTCTTCGTCCACCCCAAGGATATGGGCGGCGTGCTGACCGAGATCATGGAAACGCCGAAGGGCGACCACTGAGCCCGCTGGATCCGAACGAAAAGGCTGCCCGCATGTCCTACGCCAATATCCGCTACGAACTGGCCGATAATGTCGCGACGATTACGCTCAACCGGCCCGAACGGCTGAACGCGATCACGCTCGCGCTGTTCGAGGACGTGTCGGCGGCGCTCACCCAGGCGGTGGACGAAGGCGCCCGCGCGGTGCTGCTCACCGGCGAGGGCCGCGCTTTCTGTTCCGGCGCCGATCTGCAGGATGCCGGCGGCCTGCCCGAGGATCCGGGCGAGCTGCTCGACAGCCATTATAATCCGCTGGCCGAAAAGATCGGCCGCCTGCCGATCCCGGTGGTCAGCGCAGTCAATGGCCTCGCCGCCGGCGCCGGCTGCTCGGTCGCCTTGTGGGGCGATTATGTGATCGCCGCGCGCTCAGCCTATTTCCTGCTCGCCTTCGTCAATATCGGCCTCGTGCCCGATGCCGGCGCCACCTGGCTGGTCGCCCGCGCGGTCGGCCGGGCGCGCGCGCTCGAAATGATGCTGCTAGGCGAACGCGTGCCTGCCGAAAAGGCGCTCGAATGGGGCCTGATCAACAAGGTGGTCGACGATGAGGCGCTGGCCGCCGAGGCCCGCGCGCTCGCCGTCCGTCTCGCCAATGGCCCGACCCGGGCGATGGGGCTGATCCGCAATTCGGTCCGCCTCGCCCTCTCCTCCGATCTCTCCGACGCGCTCTGCCGTGAGCGCATCGACCAGAAGGCCGCCGGCCAGTCGGCCGATTTCAAGGAAGGCGTGGCCGCCTTCCTCGAAAAGCGTCCGGCCCGTTACGAAGGCAAGTAAGATGACGACCGACAAGACTCTCGCCGATTGGCAGGCCGCCGCGACCAAGGAGGTGAAGGGCAAGGACCTCACCTGGGCGACGCCCGAAGGCATCGCGGTCAAGCCGCTCTACACCGCCGAGGATGTCGCGGGCTGGGATGCCGGCCTGCCGGGTTTCGCGCCCTTCACCCGCGGCGTGCGCGCCTCCATGTATGCGGGCCGGCCGTGGACGATCCGCCAATATGCCGGCTTCTCGACGGCGGAAGCCTCCAACGCCTTCTACCACCGCAACCTCAAGGCGGGGCAGAAGGGTCTGTCGGTCGCCTTCGATCTCGCCACCCATCGCGGTTATGACAGCGATCATCCGCGCGTGACCGGCGATGTCGGCAAGGCCGGCGTCGCGATCGACACGATCGACGACATGAAGATCCTGTTCGACGGCATTCCGCTCGATCAGATGTCGGTGTCGATGACGATGAACGGCGCGGTCATCCCCGTGCTCGCTTTCTTCATCGTCGCGGGCGAGGAACAGGGCGTTCCGATGGCCCAGCTCGACGGGACCATCCAGAACGACATCCTCAAGGAGTTCATGGTCCGCAACACCTATATCTACCCGCCCGAACCGTCGATGCGGATCATCTCGGACATTTTCGCCTTCACTTCGCAGAACATGCCGAAGTTCAACTCGATCTCGATCTCCGGCTATCACATGCAGGAAGCCGGGGCGACGCAGGTGCAGGAACTCGCCTTCACCATCGCCGACGGCATGGAATATGTGAAATATGGCGTGGCTTCGGGCCTCGACATCGACAAGTTCGCCGGCCGTTTGAGCTTCTTCTTCGCGATCGGCATGAACTTCTTCATGGAGATCGCCAAGCTGCGCGCCGCGCGCGTGCTGTGGCATCGCGTGATGACGAAGCTCGGCGCGCAGGACGAACGCTCCAAGATGCTGCGCACCCACTGCCAGACGAGCGGAGTCTCGCTCACCGAGCAGGATCCCTATAACAACGTCATGCGCACCACGATCGAGGCGATGGCGGCGATGCTGGGCGGCACCCAGTCGCTCCACACCAACGCGCTCGACGAAGCGATCGCGCTGCCCACCGATTTCTCCGCCCGGATCGCGCGCAACACGCAGATCGTGATCCAGGAAGAAACCGGCATGTGCAATGTCGTCGATCCGCTTGGCGGCAGCTATTATGTCGAAAGCCTGACCAAGGAACTGGTCGACCGCGCGTGGGACATCATCGAGCGCGTCGAGGCCGAAGGCGGCATGGCCAAGGCGGTCGCCGCGGGCTGGCCCAAGGCGATGATCGAGGAAGCCGCCGCCGCCAAGGCCGCGCGGATCGACCGCAAGGAAGAGATCATCGTCGGCGTCAACAAATATCGCCTCGCCGATGAAGAGCCGATCGACATTCTCGAGGTCGACAACCACGCCGTGCGCGAAGCCCAGATCGCCCGGATCAAGAAGGTCAAGGCCGGTCGCGACGAAGCCGCCTGCCAGGCCGCGCTGGACGCGCTGCGCAAGGGCGCTGCGGGCAGCGAAAATCTGCTCGGCCTTGCGGTCGAAGCCGCGCGCAAGCGCGCCACGCTCGGCGAAATCTCGGCGGCGATGGAAGATGTGTTCGGTCGCTACGGCACCAGCCCGACCCCGGTGAAGGGCGTCTATGGCGGCGCTTATGGCGATGATGCGCGCTGGACCCAGCTGGTCGACGGCACCGCCGCCATCGGCCGCCGCAAGGGCCGCAAGCCGCGCATGCTCGTCGCCAAGATGGGCCAGGACGGGCACGATCGCGGCGCCAACCTCGTCTCGTCGGCCTTTGGCGATCTCGGCTTCGAAGTCGTCGCCGGCCCCCTGTTCCAGACGCCGAAGGAAGCCGCCGATCTCGCGATCAAGTCCGACGTTGATATCGTCGGCGCCTCCAGCCTCGCGGCCGGCCACAAGACGCTGATCCCCGAACTGATCGGCCTGCTCAAGGATGCCGGCCGGTCGGACATCAAGGTCGTCGCGGGCGGCGTCATCCCCGCGCAGGACTATCAGTATCTGCGCGATGCCGGCGTCCAGGGCATTTTCGGCCCCGGCACCAATCTGGTCGAAGCGGCGGGCGAAGTGCTGCGCCTGCTCGGCCACAACGTGCCGCCCGAAGGCGTCGAGGACGCCGCGTGATCCACCCTCATCGTCATCCCGAACTTGTTTCAGGCGTCGCCGCGCGGCATGCGCGGCCGATGCTGCTGACCCATGTTCGGCACGACGGAGAATTTGCATGACCGAGTACCGCACCGACTGGACCCGCGAGGAGATCGCCGAGCTCTTCGACCTGCCTTTCATGGACCTCGTGTTCCGGGCAGCCGAGGTGCATCGCGCCAACCATGATGCCGGCGCCGTCCAGCTTTCCACGCTGCTGTCGATCAAGACCGGCGGCTGCGTCGAGGATTGCGGCTATTGCAGCCAGTCGGCCAGCCATGAAACCGGCCTCAAGGCGACCAAGCTGATGGATCCGCGCGCGGTGCTGCAGGCGGCCGCGCAGGCCAAGGACCATGGCTCGTCGCGCTTCTGCATGGGCGCCGCCTGGCGTGAGCCCAAGGATCGCGACATGCCCGCCATCATCGAAATGGTGAAGGGCGTCCGCGCGATGGGCATGGAAACCTGCATGACGCTCGGCATGCTCAGCGAAGGCCAGGCCAAGCAGCTCGCCGACGCCGGCCTCGATTATTACAACCACAATATCGACACGAGCCCCGAGAATTACGCGAACGTCATCACGACGCGCAGCTTCCAGGATCGGCTTGATACGCTCGATCATGTCCGTTCGGCCGGCATCAATGTCTGCTGCGGCGGCATCGTCGGCATGGGCGAAAAGCGCGAGGATCGCGTCGGCTTCCTCCACGCTTTGGCCTCGATGGAGCATCCGGAAAGCGTGCCGATCAACGCGCTCGTCCCGGTCAAGGGCACGGTGCTGGGCGACATGCTGGCCGATACCCCGCTCGCCAAGATCGACGAGATCGAATTCGTCCGCACCGTCGCCGTCGCCCGCATCGCCATGCCGGGCAGCATGGTGCGCCTGTCGGCCGGCCGCGAAAGCATGTCGGAAAGCACGCAGGCGCTCTGCTTCCTTGCCGGCGCGAACTCGATCTTCACCGGCGACAAGCTGCTGACCGCGCCCAATGCCGGCGACGACAGCGATGCGGCGATGTTTGCCCGGCTCGGAATCCGCGCCATGGACGCCGAAGCGCCGCGCGTGGCGGTCGCCGCCGAATGATCCTACCCGGGCTTCTCTTTCTGGCGCTGCAGGCGCCGGCCTCGTCCGCTTCGGCGGCGAAGCCGGCGGCCGCGAAGGCCATAGCGCCGGTGGAGAAGCTCAAGGTGATCGACAGCGCGCTCGCGCTCGACACGTTCAAGCTCACCTGCTGGGAAGCGCTGCGCGATCCCACCGCGCTCCAGGCGGCGGTGATGATGGCGCCGATCCCCCTCGCCGCGCAGAGCAAGGCAGGCAGCCCGTCAAAATCGGCCGAATCCTATCGGTCGGATCAGGCGATCCTCACCTATGCGGCCAGCGACAACCTGCCCGCCAACATTCCCGCGCGCCAGTGCACGCTGATCGTCCGCCTTGCCGGCGCCGCCGATCAGCTCGCGCTCGCCGCCCGCATCCAGCAGGCTTTGGCCCTGCCCGCCGGGCGCACCCGCACCAGCGCCGCCCAGTCCCAGACCGAATGGAACGTCGCCGGCGCCGATGCCCGCGTGACGCGCCTGTTCGCCACCACCCGCGCCGCGCCCGGCGGCACGACGGAGCTGCGCCTTGCCGCGCTGCTCCTCGCCCAGAAGTAGAGAGACGGAGAGACGACGTCCCGATGTTCAAGAAGATCCTGATCGCCAATCGCGGTGAAATCGCCTGCCGCGTGATCCGCACCGCCCGCGCGATGGGCATCAAGACGGTCGCCGTCTATTCGGATGCCGACGCCCGCGCCAAGCATGTCGAGATGGCCGACGAAGCCGTCCATCTCGGCCCGCCGCCGGCATCGGAAAGCTATCTGCTGGCCGACAAGATCATCGCCGCCTGCAAGGCCACCGGCGCCGAAGCGGTGCACCCCGGCTATGGCTTCCTGTCCGAACGGACCAGCTTTGCCGAGGCGCTGGAAGCGGCCGGCATCGCCTTCATCGGCCCGCCGGTCGGCGCGATCGCGGCGATGGGCGACAAGATCGAATCGAAGAAGCTCGCCATGCAGGCCGGCGTCAACGTCGTCCCCGGCTTCGTCGGCGAAATTGAATCGACCGACCATGCCGTCGAGATCGCCAACGGCATCGGCTATCCGGTGATGATGAAGGCATCCGCCGGCGGTGGCGGCAAGGGCATGCGCCTCGCTTTCTCCGAAAAGGATGTCCGCGAGAATTTCGAGAGCGTGAAGCGCGAGGGGCTTTCCAGCTTCGGCGACGATCGCGTCTTCATCGAAAAGTTCATCGAAAGCCCGCGCCACATCGAAATCCAGGTGCTCGGCGACAAGCATGGCAACATCCTCTATCTCGGCGAGCGTGAATGCTCGGTGCAGCGCCGCCACCAGAAAGTGGTCGAAGAAGCGCCGTCGCCCTTCGTCACGCCGGCCATGCGCAAGGCGATGGGCGAACAGGCCGTGGCCCTCGCCCGCGCGGTGGGCTACCATTCCGCCGGCACCGTCGAACTGATCGTCTCGGGCGCGGATGCCACCGGCCAGGGCTTCTACTTCCTCGAGATGAACACCCGCCTGCAGGTGGAACATCCCGTCACCGAATATGTGACCGGCCTCGATCTCGTCGAACAGATGATCCGCGTCGCTTATGGCGAAAAGCTCGCCTTCACGCAGGATGACGTGAAGCTCACCGGCTGGGCGGTCGAAAACCGCGTCTATGCGGAAGATCCCTATCGCGGCTTCCTGCCGTCGACGGGTCGCCTCGTCCGCTATCGCCCGCCGGCCGCGTCGGACAATGTCCGCATCGACGATGGCGTCACTGAAGGTGCCGAAATCTCGATGTTCTACGATCCGATGATCGCCAAGCTGATCACCTATGGCGAAACCCGCGAACAGGCGATTGACGCCCAGATCGACGCGCTCGATCGCTTCGAGATCGACGGCATCGGCCACAATGTCGATTTCCTGTCGGCGCTGATGCAGCATCCGCGTTTCCGCGAAGGGCGGCTGACCACCGGCTTCATCGCCGAGGAATATCCCGAAGGCTTCCAGGGTGCCGCCACCGGCGAGGGGCTGACCGCCCGCCTGTCCGCCATCGCCGGCGTCATCGCCACGGTGGAAGCGGCGCGCGCCAACCTGATCGACGGCCAGCTCAACGGCCCGGCCGTCCCGCCGACCGACTGGGTGGTCAAGCTCGACGGCGCCGAACATCGCGTGACGATCGAGGGCGATGCCGTCGAGGTCGATGGCAAGGCCGTCGTGCTCGACGCACCTTACGCCCCCGGCCAGCGGCTGGTGGAAGCGATCGTCGATGGCGACACGCTGGCCGTGCGCGTCCAGCGCCGGCGCGGCGGCTGGCGTTTCACCACGCGCGGCGCAAGCCATGATCTGACCGTGCTGCCGCCGCGCATCGCGGACCTGTCGCACCACATGATCGAAAAGGTGCCGCCGGATCTTTCCAAGTTCCTGCTGTGCCCGATGCCGGGCCTGATCACCGCCATCCACGTCAAGGAAGGCGACAAGGTTGAAGCCGGCCAGCCGCTCGCGGTGGTGGAAGCCATGAAGATGGAAAACATCCTGCGCGCCGAAAAGGCCGGCACCGTCGCCAAGGTGGCGGCCGCCGCGGGCGACAGCCTGGCCGTGGATGCCGTCATCCTCGAATTCGAATAAGGCACAAGGCCGGCCCGTACGGGGAGAGGGCGACGGGCCGGCCGCCTGAAGGATCCAATGCCATGACCCTCAAGCGCTTCTTCGCGCCCCTGTCCGCCGTCGGCCGGCTCGGCTGGCTACGCTCCTGCCTCGGGGCGTTGTGCGGGATCATCCTCACCGGGCTGATCACCCGCCTCTGGCTGGGCGACGACAGCATCCTGCCGATTCTGGTCGCGCCGATGGGCGCGTCCGCCGTGCTGCTGTTCGCGGTGCCCGCCAGCCCGCTCGCCCAGCCCTGGCCGGTGCTCGGCGGCAATACCATCTCCGCCTTCGCCGGCATCGCCGCCGCCATGCTGGTGAAGGATCCGATCTATGCGGCCGGCCTTGGCGTCGCCGCCGCGATCGGCGCGATGAGCCTCGCGCGCTGCCTGCACCCGCCGGGCGGCGCCGTGGCGCTTACGGCGGTGATCGGCGGCCCCGTGGTCCATGCCGCCGGCTGGTCCTTCGCCTTCGTTCCTGTCGCGCTCAATACCGCTTTGCTGCTGGCCATCGGCTGGCTGTTCAACAATGCCACGCGCCACAGCTATCCGCACCGCGTGGCGCAGGTGTCGCGCAACACGCACGGCACCAAGGATCCGCCCCCGCAGGAACGCGTCGGCTATACCAGCGCCGACATCGATACCGTCCTCGCCCGCTATGACGAGTTGCTCGACGTCAGCCGCGACGATCTCGATGCGCTGTTCCGCCAGGTCGAGGCCCAGGCGCATCGCCGCCTGCATGGCGAGATCCGCTGCGAACGGATCATGTCGCGCGACGTGATTTCCGCCCGCCCCGACGAAGGCGTCGGCCAGGCGCGCGACCGGCTGCTCGCGCGCGGCCTGGGCGCGATGCCCGTCATCGATTCGGTCGGCCATGTGCTGGGCCTCGTCGGCCACGCCGAACTGCTGGCCGGCATGGGCAAGACGGTGGGCGAAGCGATGGCGCCGGCGCCCTGCCTGGTATCGCCCGAGACCCCGATCGACGAATTGCTGCCGGCGCTTTCCGGCGGCCTCTATCACGAGGCCGTCGTCGTCGATGGTGAGAACCGACTGCTCGGCCTGATCACGCAGACCGATCTTCTGGCCGCTTTGTGGCGCGGCCATGTCGCCGAACGCGTCGCCACCGCCGCGTCGACGGCCTGATCCGACGTCATTTCGCTGTTGGGATGGCGGGTGAGCCGCATTCCCCGCCCTCCCTTGGGGGGAGACGGTGAATGCTGCTTACCTCAGATGATGGTGCGGTCGAGAAGACTCGAACTTCCACGGCCTTTCGGCCACAACGACCTCAACGTTGCGCGTCTACCAGTTCCGCCACGACCGCACATCGAGAAGGGCCCCGAGAGCGGGGCGCTGGTAGGCGCGTGCCTCTAGCAAAGCATTTCGGGGGTGGCAACGCCCCAAATCGACTTTTTCGCACGCGCCTGCGCGCGGCCGAACGCGGGCTCAGGGCTTGAGCCAGAGCGGCAGCCCCGCGACGATCAGCGCCACCCGGTCAGCCACGGCGGCCACCGCCTGATTCGCGCGCCCCGCATGGTCGCGAAAGGCCCTTCCCAGCGGCGTTTCCGGCACGATGCCCGATCCCACTTCGTTCGACACCAGGATCAGTCTGGCCGGGCACGCCCGGATCGCCGCGACCAGTCCATCCACCGCTTCCGCCATGTCGTCATCGGCGAGCATGCGGTTGCTCAGCCACAAGGTCAGGCAGTCGACCAGCAGCGTCGCGTCCGTCCCGGCCTCGCGCAGGGCCTGGGGCAATTCCTGCGGCACCTCGCGGGTCGTCCAGCGCGGCCCGCGATCCGCCTGGTGGTGGGCGATACGCTCGGCCATTTCGTCGTCGAAGGCCTGCGCGGTCGCGACATAGATCAGCGGGCCCGCCTCGGCCTCGGCCAGGCTTTGCGCGAAACGGCTCTTGCCCGATCGCGCCCCGCCCAGAATCAGGGTGCAACCCCGCGTCATCCTTCGCTTCTCCGTCCTTTTCCGGCGCTTCTGATGGTCTTTTGCAGTGCCTGACACAACCGTGTCACCTCGGGCTTGCAGAAGCCGAAAGCCTCGTCTATCAGGCGCCCTCCCGCGCAATGGCACGGGATTTCCCGGCACGCTCCATGCGCGCATAACCGACGGGAAACAGGCATCACAGCCGTGATGTGGACAGGTGGCCGAGTGGTTAAAGGCAGCAGACTGTAAATCTGCCCGCGTGAGCGTACGCTGGTTCGAATCCAGCCCTGTCCACCATCTTCCCAAACATCTTAAGTATCAAAGCCACGCATTCGCCGCGTGGATGGTGACGCCGACGAGGCCGCCGACGACCGTGCCGTTGATGCGGATATATTGGAGGTCGCGGCCCACCGCCGATTCCAGACGGTCGGTAACGGTCTGCGCGTCCCAGCCGCGGATCGTGTCGGACACCAGGCGGACGATCGCGTCGCCATAAGCGGCGACAGCCCCCACCGCCGCGCGCCGCGCGAACTGGTTGATCGTCGCGCGCAGCCGCGCATCCTGCTGCAGCGTCTCGCCCAGCTGGCGCAGCGCTTCGCCGAACCGGCCCGCCATCGCCGCCTGCGGATCGCGCGTCGCGCGCAACAGCCCGTCGCGCGCCTGCTGCCACAACCCGTCGATCCATGCCCCGACGGCCGGGCTGGCGATGATCTCCGCCTTCAGCCGCGCCACCTTCTCGCGCATGGCCGGATCATATTGCAGGTCGAGCGCCAGCGTCGCCAGCCCCTCCTCCGCCTTGGCGCGCAGCGGATGGGCGGGATCGTCCGCCATCTCGCTCAGCAGCTTGTAGAGGCCGTCGACGATGGCATTGGCGAGCCGCTCGTCCAGCCCCGTCCAGCGCATCACCGCGCCGGCGCGGTTGTGCACCATGTCGCGGATCATCGCCTCATTGGCCGCCAGCGTCCGCCCCGCCCAGGTGATGATGCTGTCGAGCAGCGGCACATGGCGGTCCTCCGCGATCGCGGCGCGCAGCGACTGGCCCAGCAAGGGCGCGATATCCAGCGCCTTGAGCCGGGCGACGACCGCCCCCTTCACCATGCCGCCCAGCCGGTCGTCGTCGAGCGATTCGAGGATGGTGGCGATCAGCCGCGACGCCCCTTCGCGCAGCCGCCCCTCGCCCGAAGGCGGCTGGGCGAGGAAGCGGCCGGCGGCGGCGGCCACGTCGACACGGCGCATCCGCCGGGCGACGACCGTGGGGATCAGGAAATTATCGCGCAGGAAGGTGGCGAGTGCGCCACCGATGCGATCCTTGTTGCGCGGGATGATCGCGGTATGCGGGATCGGCAGGCCCAAAGGATGGCGGAACAGCGCCGTCACCGCGAACCAGTCCGCCAGCCCGCCCACCATCGCCGCTTCGGCAAAGGCGCGGACATAACCCCAGAAGGCGGGGCCGGCCGCCTCCTGCGAGCGGGCCAGCAGATAGACCGCCGCCATCGCGACCAGCAGGCCGGTGGCGGCGATCCGCATGCCTCTCGCGCCGCCCTGGGCGGGATTGAAACGATCTAGCCCGGTGCGTGCGAGAAGGCCCATTCGGTCACAATGACAAACGCGGCCAAAGGTTCAAGCATTTCGCCCGAACCCCGGCCGCCCGGCCGGCCTTATTCGGCCGGCTGCGGCGCACTGCGGCCTTCCTCGCGCGGTTCGTTGTTGGTCAGCCACTTGCTCAGCTTGGGCGCCATCTTCCGTTCGAAGCCGGATGCGAGGCTGAAGGCGGCCGGCACGATCACCAAGGTCAGTACCGTCGACAGGATGAGGCCGCCGATCACGACGATGCCCATCGGCGCGCGCCAGCTGCCATCGCCCGAAACGGCCAGCGCCACGGGCAGCATGCCGGCAACCATCGCCACCGTCGTCATCACGATCGGCTGGGCGCGCTTGTGCCCGGCGTCGAGGATCGCCTGCTTCTTGGGAATGCCCTTGTCCATTTCCTCGATGGCGAAGTCGACGAGCAGGATCGAGTTCTTGGCGACGATGCCGAGCAGCATCAGCAAACCGATCAGCACGGGCATCGACACCGGATTGCCGGTCAGGTGGAGCGCGATACCCCCGCCGAGCGGCGCCAGCAGCAGCGAGCCCATGTTCACCAGCGGCGGCATGATCCGCTTGTAGAGCAGCACCAGCACCGCGAAGACGAGGAAGATGCCCGCGATCACCGCGACGATGAAGTTGTTCACCATCTCGGCCATCAGCTTGGTATCGCCGAAGGACACGCGTTCCACGCCCTGCGGCAGATTCTTCATCGTCGGCAGCGCGTTGATCTCCTTCTCCGCCGTCACCGCGCCCGGCGCCAGATCCGCGCTGATCACGATGCGGCGATTCTGGTTGAACCGGCGCAGTTCCGACGGCCCGGCCCCGAAGCCGATATCGGCGACGACCTTCAGGGGCACCGATCCGCCATTGGCCGTCGGCACCGGCAGGTTCTCGATCGTCGAAAGATCGCGCCGCGACGCTTCCTTCAGCGCCACGCGGATCGGGATCTGCCGGTCGCTCAGCGAGAATTTGGCGACATTCTGGTCGATATCACCCTGCGTCGCGATGCGGATCGTCTGGCTCAGCGCGGCCGTGGTCACGCCCATATTGGCGGCAAGGTCGAGCCGTGGCTTGATCGTGATCTCGGGCCGCTGCAGATCGCCGTCGACGCGCGGCGCGCGTAGCTGCGGCAGGTGCGTCATCTCGCTCACCAGCTGGTTCGCGGTCGCGTTCAGCTTGTCGGGATCGCTGCCCGCCAGCATCACCGTGATGTCGCGGCCAAGCCCGCCGGATTGCGAACGGAAGGTGACGCGCGCATCGGGGATTTCCCGCAGCTTGGGCGCCAGCGCGCGCTCGAACTCGACGCTGGTAACGGCGCGGTCCTTCTTCAGCGTGATGTAGACGTTCGATTCGTCGCCCACGGTGATGTCGGCAAAGGCCGCCGCAACCTCCGGCGCCGCATCCAGAATGTCGGTCACGCGCTGCGCCACCACCTTGGTCTGCTCCAGCGTCGAACCCGGCACCATTTCGATCTGCACCTGGCTGTAATCGGTGTTCATCGTCGGCTGGCTGGTGAACGGCAGCGTCATGAACACGACGATCATGGCCAGGAACGAGCCGAGGCCGAGGAACATCGTCTTCCAGCGATGGTTGAGCGACCAGTTGAGCGCCGCCATATAGACGTCCATCAACCGGCCCTCGCCATGGCTTTCCTGGCCATGCGCCTTCAGGAAATAGGCCGCGATCATCGGCGTTATCAATCGCGCCACGGCAAGGCTGAGCAGCACCGATACGACGACGGTCAGGCCGAATTGCTTGAAGAACTGGCCCGAAACCCCGCCCATCACGCCAACCGGCAGGAACACCGCGACGATCGCCATGGTGGTCGCCAGCACGGCGAGGCCGATCTCGTCGGCCGCGTCGATCGCCGCCTGATAGGCGGTCTTGCCCATGCGCATATGGCGGACGATATTCTCGATCTCCACGATCGCGTCGTCCACCAGCACGCCCGCCACCAGGCTGAGCGCGAGCAGGCTGACCATGTTGAGCGTGAAGCCCATCAGGTCCATGAACCAGAAGGTGGGGATCGCCGAAAGCGGGATGGCCAGCGCCGAGATGATCGTCGCGCGCCAGTCGCGCAGGAAAATGAACACCACGATCACCGCGAGCACGGCGCCCTCGATCATCGCGTGGATGGCCGAGGTATATTGCTCACGGGTATAGTCCACGCTCGTATAGAGTTCGGTGAACTTGATCTTCGGATTTTCCTTCTCGATCGCCGCAAGCATCGCCTGCGCCTCGTCATAGACGGCGACGTCGGACGACCCCTTCGACTTTTCGAGCGCGAAGCTGAGCACCTGGCGGTTGTTCATCATGGCGACCGAGCGCTGCTCGGCATAAAGATCGCGCACCTCGGCAATATCGGCCAGCTTGACCGAACGGCCGTCGCCCACCGAAATCTGCGTCTGGCCGAGCTCGAAGGCGTTGCGGGCGTTGCCGAGCACGCGGACCGACTGTTCGGCACCGGCGATCTCGGCGCGGCCGCCCGCCGCATTGACGTTGGTCTGGCGGAGCTGCGCGTTGACCTGCGCCGCCGTGATGCCCTGCGCCTGCAATTTCACCGGATCGAGGATCACGCGGATCTCGCGGCTGACGCCGCCGCCACGGCGCACCGCCGACATGCCCGAAATCGTCAGCAGCCGCTTGGCGACGGTATCGTCGACGAACCAGCTCAACTCCTCGAGCGTCATGTCGACCGCTTCGGCCGAGACATAGGCAATCGGGCCGCCATCGACGTCGACGCGTTCCACCTGCGGTTCGAGAATGCCTTCGGGCAGGTCCGATCGGATCCGCGCCAGCGCATCGCGCACATCGTTGACGGCGCGGTCCACCGGCGTGCCGATGTGGAACTGGACGAAGGTGCGCGAATTGCCCTCGCTGACATAGGACGACATTTCGTCCACGCCATTGATGCCACGGATCGCGGCCTCGACGCGCTGCGTGACCTGCGTTTCCAGCTCGGTCGGCGCGGCGCCAGGCTGCGAGATCACGACCTGCGCCGCCGGGAAGCTGATATCCGGGTTCTGGTTGATGTCCAGCCGGGTGAACGCGATCATCCCCGCCAGCGTCAGCGCGATGAAAAGCACGATCGGGGGCACCGGGTTACGGATCGCCCAGGCCGAGATGTTACGGAAATCCATGATCGCCTGCCTTTTCCGACCCGGCCTTACGGCCGCGCTTTCGCGCGCTCGGGAATCACCTTGTCGCCCGGGTTGAGGAACGCGCCGGCCGACAGCACGACCCGTTCATTGCCCGACAGGCCCGAAAGGATGGCGATGCCGGCATTGGACACCGCACCCGTCTTCACGTCGCGCCGGACCACCTTGTCCTCGGCGCCGATGATATAGACGAAATTGCCTTTCTCGTCGCTCTGCACCGCCGATTCCGGCAGCAGCGGCGCATCGACGCGGCCGCTGGTGATTTCGGCGGCCGCAAAGCCGCCCGGGCGCAACGCCTTGTCATAAGCCAGCGCGATACGCACCGTGCCCTGCCGGGTCTGCGGGTCGATGATCGGCGCCAGCTGCCAGATCTGGCCCTTGAACCCCGTCCGCGTGCCGACCGGCGTCACCGTCGCCGACTGGCCGACGGCCAAGCGGGCGAGATCATTTTCGGCCAGACGGGCCAGCATCTCCATCTCGCCATTCTTGGCCAGGCGGAACAGCGGGTCACCGCCGGAACTGACGATCTGGCCGGGCTCGATGGCGCGGGCCAGCACCAGCCCGGCTTCGGGCGAACGGATGTCGAGGCGCGCAAGCCGCGCGTTCATTTCGCCATATTGCGCCTGGCTCAGCCGGACGCGGGCAAGCGCCGCGTCGCGGGTCGCCGTCCGCCGCTCGACATCAGCCTGGCTGACGAAGCCGCGCGACACCAGCTTCTGGGCGCGTTCGAGTTCATTCTGCGCCAGCCGGGCGTCGGCCTGCGCCGCCGCGATCTGCGCATGCATCTGGGCGGATTGCTGCACCTGCACCTGGCGATCGACGGTGGCGAGCACCTGGCCCTTGCCCACCCAGTCGCCGGGTTCGACCAGCACGCGGGTGACGATACCGCCCTCGCCGGCCACGCCCACGGGCATTTCGCGGCGCGCGGCAAGGTTGCCGGTCGCGGAGATCAGGTCAGTCACCGGCTGGCGGCCGGGCACGACGATGGTGACGCGGGGCAGCACGGGCGCCTGCGGGGCCGGCTTCTCGCCGCCCGACAGCATGACATAAGCGATGATCGCGCCGACCGCCGCGATGGCGGCCACGATCAGCCACAGCTTGCGCCGGCTGGCGCGAACGTCATGGTCGTCTCCTGCAGGCTCGATCGCGTCGACCCGCTTGCGCCAGAAACCCTGTTCGACGTTCATCGCCTTCATCTTCCCACCTTGCGGTACACGGCCCCACGCCCTTCCGCCGCGCACTGTATTATCTTAATATATCACCCACCTCAAGCGGGCGCGGAGCATTGATCACATATTATGTCTTTTCAATGTCGAAAGGTACGGATCGGACCGATTTTACATCTTGTAATATACCAAAGCACGGACGCACCATGAAGTTTGCGTACAAAAAGTGGGGTAGGGGATCATGAATCACGGCGTTCTGGGCTGGCTGCTGATCGGGCTGGTGGCCGGCGTGCTCGGCAAGCTGATCATGCCGGGGCGTGATCCGGGCGGCTTCATCGTCACCATATTGCTCGGCATCGCGGGCGCGCTGCTCGCCGGCTATGTCGCCACCATCCTCAACATCGGCGTGGAAGGCTGGGTCCGCCAATATGGCGCCGCCACCTTGGGCGCGATCGCGCTGCTGATCGTCTACCGCCTGATCATGCGCGCGCGCGGCAGCTGACCCGCGTTGCCGCCAAGCATTTGCTTTCGCGCGGCTGTCGATCGCATTCAGCGGGCGTGCAGGGGCGGGATGGAACAAGGCGCATCGGAACGGCCGCGACGGCCCGTGCAGCAACGGAGTTGAATTGATGAGGAGCAAGGCGATGATGGCGATCGCAGCCATGGCGGCCACCGGGTCCGCCGCCCATGCCCAGAGCGGCGCGCTCACCCCCGTGCCGGTGATCCAGGGCACGCGCCTCGACATCGTGGCCGAGGGCGAGGTGACGCGGGTGCCCGACATCGCCACCATCTCGGCGGGCGTCGTCACCCAGGCGCCCACCGCCGGCGCCGCGATGACCGAAAATGCCAACCGGATGGCCGCCGTGGTCGCCGCGCTCAAGAAAGCCGGCGTCGCCGATCGCGACATCCAGACGAGCACGCTCAACCTCAACCCGCAATATCGCTATGGCGACAACAAGCCGCCGGTGATCACCGGCTATCAGGCGTCGAATCAGGTGAGCATCCGCTTCCGCGACGTGAAGCGGTCGGGCGCGATCCTCGATACCCTGGTCGCGCAGGGCGCCAACCAGATCAACGGCCCCAGCCTGTCGGTCGACAAGCCCGAAACGGCGCTGGACGAGGCGCGCGCCGCCGCGATCCGCACCGCGCGGGCCCGCGCCACGCTATATGCCGAAGCGGCGGGACTGCGGGTCAAGCGCATCCTGGCGATCAGCGAACAGGGCGGGGGTTATCAGCCGCCAATGCCCGTGCCGATGATGATGGCCCGCGCCGAAAAGGCGGCCGATACCGCGGTCGAGGCGGGCGAGCAGAAGCTGGCCGTCAGCGTCTCGGTGAGCTTCGAGCTCGAATGAATCAGAAGGGGCCGTGCCGCACGATGGCGACACGGCCCCTTCACTTTCAGGCATCCTCGTTCAGGCGATCAGCGGACGCTGCCGCGACGAACCAGATTGACGATGGCGAGCAGGATCACCGCGCCGAGCAGCGACACCAGGAACGAATAGATCGTCAGCGGCGCGCTGTTGATCGAACCACCGGTGAAGACGAGCCCGCCGAGAAACGCGCCGACGATGCCGACGACGATGTTCAGGATGACGCCCTGCTGCGCATCGGTGCGCATGACCATGCTCGCCAGCCAACCGATCACACCGCCGATGATCAACCAAAGAATAAGTCCCATCGTGACCTCCATGCCGTCCTGCGACTGAGCGCACAGCCGTCGCTGGGCTCCTGTTGCTGATACGTTCGGGTAACGAACTTTGTTCCGCTGACATGCGACAATCGGCATAGGAAAAGCCCGCCGGCAATGCCGACGGGCCCGTCGCTGACACCGCAATGGCGCCGGGATCAGTATTTCTGCTGGCGCTCGTAAAGCGACTTGTAATGCTGGATGCGGGTCACGCGCAGCCCCGGCATGCCCGAACGATCGACGGCGCGTTGCCAGCCGGCAAACTCCTCGACGCTGAGGCTATAGCGTTCGCAGACCTCGTCGACGCTGAGCAAACCGCCGTTCACCGCAGCCACGACTTCAGCCTTGCGCCGGACCACCCAGCGGGTCGTCGTGGGCGGCGGCAGCGTCTCCAGCGTCAGCGGCTCGCCTAGCGGACCGATCACCTGCGCGGGGCGGATCTTCTGGTTTTCGATCATACTCTACCTCGAACACGGCCGTTTTCCGGCCTGATTTGATTTTCGTAGCACCTAGGTAGCGCCAACCCGTTGAACGAAGCCTAACCCGTGACGGTAAAGGCGAGCTTTACAAACATTTACGTGCCTTCCAGGCCCAGCAGCCGCGCCGCGCGGGGGTGAAAGCTCCCCCCCAGCGCCTCGGGCGCGCTCATCCAGCCCCGATCGGTCGCCAGCAAAGCCACCAGCATGTCCACCGGATCGGAATCGATCCGCCGCGGCGCCGGCAGACGCGCGGCAGCGCGCGCGGTCGGCGTCGCCGCCTGGGCCGCCGCCAGCCCGGCAATCAGCCGCGCATGCGTCGCCCGGGCATTGGTGCGCCCCGTCCCGGCCATCCGTCGCGCGGCGCCATGAAGGGAAAAGCTAAGATCCATGCGGTCGTCCGCCCCCGTCCGAAAACTCCCCCCACGCCCCCTTGCTACCGGATATGTCTGAAGGGTCGGTAAAGGCCGCGCGGTTCCGTTTGGCGCGGCTTTGGACTATGGGCGCCGCCATGGATGCCGATTTCCAGCTCAGCGGATTCGATTCGAACGCCTCGTTGAAGGGCGCGCGGATCGTCGTCGCCATGTCCGGCGGGGTCGACAGCTCGGTCGTGGCCGCGCTGGCCGCGCAGAGCGGCGCCGAGGTGATCGGCGTGACGCTCCAGCTCTACGATCATGGCGCGGCCACCGGCCGCACCGGCAGTTGCTGCGCGGGCCAGGATATCCGCGATGCCCGCGCCGTCGCCGACCGGCTGGGCATCGCCCATTATGTGTTCGATTATGAAAGCGCGTTCCGCCAGGGCGTGATCGATCGCTTCGCCGACGATTATATGGCCGGCCGCACGCCGATTCCCTGCGTGCGCTGCAATCAGGGCGTGAAGTTCACCGATCTGTTCGGCATCGCGCGCGATCTCGGCGCCGATTGCCTCGCCACCGGCCATTATGTCCGCCGCGTGGTCGGCGCCCACGGGTCGGAACTGCACCGCCCGGCCGATCCCGCGCGCGACCAGAGCTATTTCCTGTTCGCCACCACGCGCGCGCAGCTCGATTATCTGCGCTTCCCGCTCGGCAATCTGCCCAAGCCCCGCGTCCGCGAAATCGCGGCCGAACTCGGCCTGGGCGTCGCGGCCAAGCCCGACAGCCAGGATATCTGCTTCGTGCCCGACGGCGATTATGCGTCGGTGGTCCGCAAGATTCGCCCGGAGGCCGACGAAGGTGGCGATATCGTCGATCTGGCCGGCCGCGTGATCGGCCGGCATCGCGGCCTGATCCATTATACCGTCGGCCAGCGCCGCGGGCTGGAGATCGGCGGCCAGGCCGAACCGCTCTATGTCGTCCGGCTCGATGCGGAACATCGCCGGGTCATCGCCGGCCCGCGCCGCGCGCTGGCCGTCGCGGCGGCGCGGATCGAGGACGTCAACTGGCTCGGCGAAGGCTTTGACGGGCCGATGACGGTGAAGGTGCGGTCGATGGCCAAGCCTGCGCCGGCGCGGTTCGACGGCCGCATGGTGACGTTCGACAGCCCCGAATATGGCGTCGCGCCCGGCCAGGCGGCGGTGCTCTATGTGGGCGATCGCGTGCTCGGCGGTGGCTGGATCGCGGAAACCGTGCCGGTCGAGGCGATCGCCGCCTGAACCCTATCGGCCGGCCCAGTCGATATCGACCGACAGGCCCGGCAGGCCCGATATCGGCGCATCGCAGGCCATCCGCTCGGCATCGGTGCGGGCGCGGTTCAGGATAGCCGGCGGCACGTCCCGCCGGTGGAAAATCCGGTCGCACTGGCCAAGCAGGCGCGCATCCCTGAGCGTCAGGTCATCCGGCTCCGCCGATCGCAGGCGAATCGATACCAGCTCCGATGGGGATTCCGTGCCGCCGTCACGGTCGATCCAGCGATCGACCGCGCCCGGCTGATGATCGCCGAACGGATCCAGCGGCCCGCCCGGATCAAGCGCGGCATCAATCGCCCGGCGCCGCGCCGCCGCATCGGGCCAGCGCCCCCGCAGCCGATCGCGCGCGCCGGCCAGCGCGGTCGCCAGCGCGCCCAGCGATTGCGGCAACAGCGCCTCCAACCGCTGGCGCAGCGCCTTGGCGAGCCCGGCGGACGCGCCGCCGGTGCCGATCGCGATCATCACCGGATCGCGGTCGATGATCGCCGGCAGGGTGAAATCGCACAGATCGGCGCGGTCTGTGGCGTTGACGAGCACGCCGCGTGCCCGCAGCCGCGCCACCGTCGCCTCATCGCCATCGGCGACAATCGCGAGCGCCGCGGCCTCCCCCTCCCCCACGATCCGCGCGCCGGCCCGTTCGAGCAGCCGGCGCTTGGCATCGGCCGCAGGCCCCGTTCCGGTCAGGATCACCGGCCGGCCGGCAAGGCGGAGGAAGATCGGCAGGCTGTGCGTGGCGCTGTTCCCGGGCTCAGAGCGTCTTGATGAAGGCGTGGACCGCCGGGCCGATATCCTCGCGCTCCAGCGCCAGCGCGATATTGGCCTGGATATATCCGGCCTTGTCGCCGCAATCATGGCGATCGCCGGTGAAGGTGAGCGCGTGGAAGGGCTGGCGGCCGATCAGCTTGGCCATCGCGTCGGTCAGCTGGATTTCGTTGCCCGCGCCGCGATCGCCGGCGGACAGGATATCCATCACTTCGGGCTGCAGGATATAGCGGCCGACGGCAGCGAGCCGCGACGGCGCTTCGGCCGCCTTGGGCTTTTCCACCAGCCCCGCCACCTCGGTCACCACGCCCTCGGCCGCACCCGGCTTGACGATGCCGTAGCGGTTGGTGTGGTCCTGCGGCACTTCGAGCACCGCGATGACATTGCCGCCCTTCGCCTCATAAACGTCGCGCATCTGCTTCAGGCAGGGCGCGGCGGGGTTCCACAGCAATTCATCGGCCAGGAGCACGGCGAACGGCTCGTTGCCGATCAGGTCGCGCGCGCACCACACGGCATGGCCCAGCCCCAGCGGCTCCTGCTGCCGGATATAAGCGGCATTGCCCGGCGCCAGCCGGCTGCCGTCCAGCGCGGCGAGCACGTCATGCTTGTCGCGCGCGCTCAGCGTCGCTTCCAGCTCATAGGCGATGTCGAAATAGTCCTCGATCGCGTTCTTGCCGCGGCCGGTGACGAAAATGATCTGCTCGATACCGGCGGCGCGCGCCTCGTCCACCGCATATTGGATCAGCGGCTTATCGACGACGGGCAACATCTCCTTCGGCACCGCCTTGGTGGCGGGCAGGAAGCGCGTACCAAGCCCCGCGACGGGGAACACGGCTTTGCGGACAGGTTTCATGCTGGCTCCTGATCAAGCCTCACTTCAGCCACGGCGGCAGGCTGTCCGCCGCGATCAGCGCCTCGATCGGCAACCGTTCGCGCACTACAGCCCAATTGTTACCATCCACCATCACTTCGGCCGTCAGCGGGCGGCTATTATAAGTGCTGGCCATCGTCGCGCCATAGGCACCCGCGGTCATGAAACCCACGAGATCGCCCGCCTCGACGGCGTCCATCGGCCGGTTCATGGCGAAAGTATCGCCACTCTCACAGACCGGCCCCACCACGTTCGCGGTAAATCGTTGCGAACGCGGGACGATCGTGCGGATGTCATGCCAGGCGTCGTAAAGCGCCGGCCGCATCAGATCGTTCATCGCCGCATCGACGATGACGAAGGGATCGGCAGCGCCTTCCTTCACGCGGATGACCCGGCTGACCAGCGCGCCGGCATTGGCCACGATCAGCCGGCCCGGCTCGAACATCAGGCGGACGTTCCAGCCCGCCGTCACGCGCGCGACCATCTCGCCATAAGCCGCCGGGCTCGGCGGCAGCGGCAGTGCCGGATCATAAGGCACGCCAAGGCCGCCGCCCAAATCGGCAGTGGCGATCGCATGGCCTTCGGCCCGCAGCGTCTCGATCAGCCCGCCAATCTTGGTGAAGGCGGTTTCCAGCGGCGCGAGATTCGTCAGCTGGCTGCCGATATGGACGGCAACGCCGCGCACGGCGAGGCCGGGCAGCGCGCGCGCCCGCGCATAAGCAGCCGACGCACGGTGGTAGGCGATACCGAACTTGTTTTCCGATTTGCCCGTCGAAATCTTGGCATGGGTGCCGGCATCGACATCGGGGTTGATGCGGAAGGCGATCGGCGCGGTGGTGCCCAGCGCGACCGCCACGTCCGACAGCATCTCCGCCTCGGGCTCGGATTCGACGTTGAACTGGCCGATGCCGTGGCGCAGCGCCAGCGCCATTTCGTCCGCCGTCTTGCCGACGCCCGAAAAGACGATCTTCGCCGGATCGACCCCGGCATGGATCGCGCGGAGCAGCTCGCCCCCCGAAACCACGTCGGCACCAAGGCCCTCGCGCGCCAGCGTCGCCAGCACGGCGGCATTGGGGTTGGCCTTCACCGCATAAGCGATCCACGGGCCCTCGGCGCCCGATTCCACGTTCGCCAGCGCCTCACGGAAAACGCGAACATGGCGACGAATCGTGGCGGTGGAATAGACGTAGACGGGCGTGCCGGCGGCTTCGGCGATCAGCGTCAGCGGCACATCCTCGGCGTGCATCACGCCGTCGCGAATCTGGAAATGGTCCATCGTATCTCAGTGCTGCGGGGGCAGGTCGAAACGGTCGTCGCGCTGCTCCTCGGATTGGCGGAGCAGTTCTTCACTGCGATCGGGCCGCTCCTGTGGCCCGGGCGTCAGCAGGTCGGTCGGTGTCGGCTGGGTCGCCGCCATCGCGGGCTTGGGCGGCAGGGCCTTGCCTTCGGCCGGGCGCAGCGCCTCGCGGCTGCCGCAACCGGCGAGCGCCAGGGTCAGCGCCAGCGCCACGATGGCGGCACCGCGCTTCATCCTTCGAGCCCCAGCGCCGCGCGCGCTTCCGCCACGCGTGCCCGCACCTGATCCGGCGCGGTGCCGCCATGGCTGGCCCGGCTGGCGACGGAGGCGTCGACCGACAGGGCGTTGAACACCCGCGCGTCGATCCGCGGATCGATCTCGTTGAGCTTTTCGAGCGGCACCTTGTCCAGCGCCACGCCCAGCCGTTCGGCCAGCCGCACGGCGGTGCCGGTGATGTGGTGCGCCTCGCGGAACGGGATATCGGCAACACGGACCAGCCAGTCGGCAAGGTCGGTCGCGGTCGAGAATCCCGCCTCGGCGGCCGCGCGCATCTTCGCCGGAACGAATGTCACCGTCTCGACCATGCCGGTCATCGCCGCGATCGACAGCGCCAGCAGGTCGTGCGCCTCGAACACGGGCGGCTTATCGTCCTGCATGTCCTTCGAATAAGCGAGCGGCAGCCCCTTCATCGTCATCACGAGCGACGTCATGCAGCCAGCGATCCGCCCCGAATGGCCACGCACCAGCTCGGCCGCGTCGGGGTTGCGCTTCTGCGGCATGATGGACGATCCGGTCGAATAAGCGTCCGGCAGCGAGACGAAGCCGTAAGGCTGGCTCGCCCAGATGATGAACTCCTCGGCAAGCCGCGACAAATGCAGCGACACCTGGGTCGCCGCCATCAGATAATCGAGCGCGAAATCGCGGTCGGACACCGAATCGAGCGAATTGCGCGTCGGGCCGGCAAAGCCGAGCGCCTTGGCCGTCGCCTCGCGATCGATCGGGAATCCGGTTCCGGCGAGCGCCGCCGCACCGAGCGGGCATTCGTTGAGCCGCGCGCGCGCATCGGCGAAGCGCGAACGATCGCGCGCGATCATCTCATAATAAGCCATCAGATGATGGCCGAGCGTGACCGGCTGGGCGACCTGGAGGTGGGTGAAGCCCGGCATCACCGTGCCGGCATGCTCGCCCGCGCGGGTGACGAGCGCGACCTGCAGCGCCGCGAGCCCGGCATCGACGGCGTCGATCGCGTCGCGCACCCACAGCTTGAAATCGGTCGCCACCTGATCGTTGCGGCTGCGCGCGGTGTGCAGGCGGCCCGCGGCCGGGCCGATCAGTTCGGCCAGCCGGCTTTCCGTCGCCATGTGAATATCTTCGAGCGCAAGGTCGACAGGCACGCCGTCCGCCGCATATTCCGCCGCGATGCGGTCCAGCCCGCGCGCGATCGCCGCGCCATCCTCGGCGCTGACGATGCCATTGGCCGCCAGCATCGAGACGTGGGCCTTCGATCCGGCTATATCCTGCTGCCAAAGTCGTTTATCGAACGGGATCGACGCGTTGATTTCACGCATGATCGCCGCGGGGCCTTCGGCGAAGCGCCCACCCCACATCGAATTGGAGCTGTCCGTGCGGTTGCTAATGGTCCTGATCCTCGCTCTTACGCTTGGCGCCTGCGATACGGAGAAGAGCCAGACGCCGCAAGCCGACGTGAAGGAACCGATCGGCCGCGTCGATATTTCCTACGCCGGCCAGGAAGCCCCCGCCATCCCCTTCGAAGGGCCGAAGGGCGGGCCCGCCACGCTCGCCGCCTTCCGGGGCAAGCCGCTGATCGTCAACCTCTGGGCCACATGGTGCGCGCCCTGCGTCAAGGAAATGCCGACGCTCGATGCGCTGGCCGAACGTGAGAAGGGGCGCATCCAGCTGATCGTCGTCAGCATGGACATGGCCGGCCGGCGCGAGGTCGATCCCTATTTCGCCAAGGCGAAGTTCAAGATGCTCGAACCCTATCTCGACAAGCAGAATGTCCTGATGGAAGCGCTCAAGACCGATACGCTGCCCACCACCATCTTCTATGATGCCAAGGGCCGCGAACAATGGCGCGTGCTCGGTTCGATGGACTGGTCGGGCGAACGCGCCCGCACGCTGATCGAAGGCGCGCTCAATCCGCCGGGCACCAAAAGCTGATCCTGCTGCCCGTTTTTTAGGCAGGCAGGCAGCCCTGCCTAATCGCTAAGCGCGCGTTTCCGCTGCATTTATGTGCAGCGCAGCACGTCATTCGTTGCAATGCAGCGGATTTCTGCGGAATCCGAAAGCTGGCACGCGCCTTGCGAAGCCATCCCTCGCCAGCATGCGAGGGAGGCGAAATGAAACTCGTCATAGCGATCATCAAGCCGTTCAAGCTCGACGAGGTGCGTGAAGCCCTCTCGGGCCTGGGCGTGCAAGGCATGACCGTGACCGAAGTCAAAGGCTTCGGCCGGCAGAAGGGGCAGACCGAAATCTATCGGGGGGCCGAATACAGCACGAACATGGTGCCGAAAATCAAGATCGAGGTCGTCGCGGGCGATGATCTCGCCAACCGCGTCGTCGAGGCGATCCAGCAGGCCGCAAACACCGGCGCGATCGGTGACGGCAAGATCTTCGTCCTCGATGTCGGCCAGGCCGTGCGCATCCGCACCGGCGAGACCGACGACAGCGCTCTCTGATCGGAAAAGGGGGAAACATGAAGCTTTCTACCAAGATAGCGGCAGGCGCGGGGGTCGTCGGCACGGCCCTGCTCGCCGGTCTGCCCGCCTGGGCACAGGATGCGGCGGCCGCCGTCGCCGATGTCGCCGCGGCCGCGCCGGTGCCCACGCCCGACAAGGGTGACACCGCCTGGATGATGACGTCGACGATCCTCGTCCTCCTGATGATCCTCCCCGGCCTCGCGCTGTTCTATGGCGGCCTCACCCGCACCAAGAACATGCTGGCGACGATGACGGCGATCGGCGCGGCTTCCGCGCTCGCGATGCTGATCTGGGTCACCTATGGCTATTCGCTCGCCTTCGGGCCGGACGCGTCGGACGGGCTGAAGCCCTTCATCGCCAGCCTCGGCAAGGCCTTCCTCTCCGGCATCACCCCGGATTCGACCGCCGCCACCTTCACCGACGGCGTGGTCATTCCCGAATATGTCTTCGTCGCCTTCCAGATGACCTTCGCCGCGATCACGCTGGCGCTCGTCCTCGGCTCGGTCGTCGAACGCATCAAATTTTCGGCGGTGCTGGTGTTCGGCGTCGTCTGGCTGACGATCACCTATCTGCCGATCGCGCACATGGTGTGGGCGGCTGGCGGCCTGTTCTTCGAAATGGGCGCGCTCGATTTCGCCGGCGGCACGGTGGTCCACATCAATGCCGGTGTCTCGGCGCTCGTGGCCTGCATCATCCTCGGCAAGCGCATCGGCTATCCGCGTGAACCCATGCCCCCGCACTCGATGACCCTGACCTTCGTCGGCACGGGCCTGCTGTGGGTGGGCTGGTTCGGCTTCAACGCGGGCTCGGCGCTCGAAGCCAATGGCTCGGCCGCGCTCGCCATGATCAACACCTTCGTCGCCACCGCCTCGGCGGGCCTGTTCTGGCTGATCGCCGAACGCCTTGCCGGCCACAAGCCGTCGGCCCTGGGCTTCTGCTCGGGCATCGTCGCCGGCCTCGTCGCGGTCACCCCGGCCGCCGGCAATTCGGGCCCGTTCGGCGCGATCGTGCTCGGCGCCGTCGCTTCGTTCATCTGCTACTATGCGGTCGCCTTCCTCAAGCCGAAGCTCGGCTATGACGACTCGCTGGACGCGTTCGGCATCCACGGCATCGGCGGCATCGTCGGCGCCATCGGCACCGGCATCGTCTTCGCCCCGTCGCTGGGCGGCCCGGGCGGTGACGACTTCGCCATGGGCGGCCAGATCGTCACCCAGGTGCTCGCCGTCGCCGCGACGATCGTCTGGTCGACCATCGGCACGATCATCGCGATCTACGTCGCCAAGGCGCTCACCGGCCTGCGGCCGACCGCCGAAGCCGAGGTCGAAGGTCTCGACATCTCGGAACATGGCGAACGCGCCTACAATCTTTGATCGGATCGGGGCGCGGCGGGCTTCCCCCGCGCCCCCACAGAGGTTCCTCCTGCGAACGACTGGGCCGGCATCCTTGCCGGCCCTTTTTTTTTTATTGGCCGATGAAGGCGCGGATCGGGCTGATATCGTAACCGGCGCCAGCCGCCTTGGCCGCCAGCAGATCGGCATCATCGCCCTCGGCCCCGCGCGCCAGCGCCCAGACGAAGGTCGAACGCGTCCCGGAACGGCAGAAAGCGAGCACCGGGCCGGCGGCATCGGCCAGCGCGCCGCGCATCGCATCCACCTGCGGCTGCGAGAAGCCGGCATGGCTGATCGGGATCGCGCGATAGGCGAGCCCCGCCGCCTCGGCCGCGGCCTGCATTTCCGCGCCGGAAGGCTGGCCCGGCTCCTCGTCGTCCGGGCGGTTGTTGATGATCATCGCAAAGCCCTGCGCGGCGGCCTGCGCCACATCCGCCGGGCTGATCTGCCCTGCCACCGAAATGCTGTCGTCGATCTTGCGGAACATGGCCGTCTCCCGGATTGCACGGGTCCGGCCTTTAGGCGTGCGCCCGGATCACGTCCAGAAAGGCATCGCCATAGTCGTCGAGCTTGCGGGCGCCGACCCCCGTCACCTGCCCCAGCCCGTGCCGCGTCGTCGGCTTCAACCCCGCCATCTCGCGCAAGGTGGCGTCGTGGAAGATCACATAAGGCGGCACGCCCAGTTCGCGGGCAATGTCCCGCCGGCACGCACGCAACGCCTCGAACAGCGGATCGTGCGGCCATTCCTCCGCCGATGCCCGCCGGGCACGGCGCTCGCGCTTGGGCGGCAGGACGATGGCAAGCTCGGCATCGCCCTTCAGGATCGCCTTCGCCGCCGGGCCGAAGCCCAGCCCGCCATATTCGTCGGCGCGCAACGCATCGCGCGCCATCAGCGCGCGGGCCACGGCCTTCACCAGCCGCAACTCCTCGGCATCGGCGATCCCGAACACCGACAGGCGATCATGACCGAGCGAACGCACCTTCTCATTGTCGCGGCCGGCCAGCACGTCGGTAAGATGGCCAAGGCCATAGCGCATGTCGGTGCGGAAGGCGGCCGAAAGCAGCTTCTGCGCCACCACCGTCGCGTCCACGGCAGCGGGCGGGTTCAGGCAATTGTCGCAATTGCCGCAGGCCGGCGGCGGCGTCTCGCCGAAATGGGCGAGCAACACCGCGCGGCGGCAGCCTGCGGTTTCGACCAGCCCGGCCAGCGCGTTGAGCCGCTGGCGTTCGCCGGGCCGCCGCGCTTCCTCGACCTCGCTTTCGATCCGCCGGCGCGCACGGGCGAAATCCTCCGCCCCCCAGAACAGATGCGCCACCGCCGGATCGCCATCGCGCCCGGCGCGCCCGGTTTCCTGATAATAAGCCTCGATCGATTTCGGCAGGCCAGCATGGGCGACGAAACGGACGTCGGGCTTGTCGATGCCCATGCCGAACGCGATAGTCGCCACCATCACCATATCCTCGGAATCGACGAAGGCGCGCTGGTTGGCGGCGCGCACCGCCGGGTCCAGCCCGGCATGATAGGCCCGCGTCGGCCGCCCGGTCTGGGCCAGCGCGGCGGCCAGCCGTTCAGTGCCGTCGCGGCTGGTGGCGTAAACGATGCCCGGCCCCTCGACCTCCTTGACCAGTTGGGCAAGCTGCTTGGGCAGCCCGTCGCGCGGGGAAATCGCATAACGGATATTGGGCCGGTCGAAGCCCGCGAGGATCAGCCCGTCCTCGGGAATGCCCAATTGAGTCAGGATATCGGCGCGCGTGTGCCGGTCCGCCGTCGCCGTCAGCGCCAGCCGGGGCGTATCCGGATAGGCGTCGAGCAGCGGGCGCAACAGCCGGTAATCGGGGCGGAAATCATGCCCCCATTCGGACACGCAATGGGCTTCGTCGATCGCGATCAGCGCCAGCGGCGGCGCACGATCGAGCATCCGGCGGAAGCCCTCGGTCGAGGCGCGTTCGGGCGCGACATAAAGCAGGTCGAGCGCGCCATCGCGGAAACGCGCGATCGTCTCGTCGCGATTATCGTCGGCCGAGGTCAGCGCCGCCGCGCGGATGCCTGCGGCCTCGGCCGATCGCACCTGATCGTGCATCAGCGCGATCAATGGGGAGATGACGAGCCCCGTCCCCGGCCGGCACAGAGCGGGGATTTGATAGGTCAGCGACTTGCCGGCACCGGTGGGCATCACCGCCAGGCTGTGCTGGCCCGCCATCACCCGGTCGATCACTTCGGCCTGCCGGCCGCGAAAGGCGGCATAGCCGAACGTGGCGTGCAATATGTCGAGCGGCGCGGGCATCGCCGGGCCTTAGAGCGGATTCGCGGCCAAGGGAATCATTGGCTGGCGCAAGGCGCGCCACACACCTTGCCGATCACGGCTGCGGCGCGCCGCCCTTCAGCGCCAGAATCGCGGCCTGCCCGGCATCGCTTTCGGGTGCCAGCGTCGCCGCCCGCGTCCACGCGGCCTTCGCCTCGTCGGTCCGGCCCGCAAGCTGCGCGATATTGCCCTGTTCGAACGCGACGGGCGCTTCCTGCGGCGCCAGCCGGGCCGCCTCATTAATGTCCCTGGTCGCGCGCGGCAGATCATTCTGCCGGCGGGCGAGCGTGGCGGAGAGCAGCCAGGCCATCGGATCGCCCGGCACCAGCTTCACCGCCCGGTCGAGATCGGCCCGCGCATCGCCGAGATTGCCGATCGCCACATCGGCGCGCGCGCGATCGAGATGGGTCTCGCCGCGCATCTCGTCGGACAGAACCGGCAAGGCCAGCGCCCGATCGAAATGGTTGCGCGCCATCGCCGGATCATCGCCGGCCAGGGCGGCATTGCCCGCCTGCACCCACAGATTGGCCGCGCGGCCATCGCGCTGGATCCCCGCCTCCTTCGCCGCCTGCTCAAAGGCGATCGCCGCCGGCCCCCATCGTTCCTGCGCGGAATAAGCGAGGCCCAGGCACATCTTCGCCGGCAGGCCGCCGCCATTGCGCCACGCCTCCGCCTCGGCCACCGCCTTGGCGGGGTCGCTCTTCACCAGCGCGGCGCAGGCCTCGAAACGCTTCTGCGCGGGATCGACCGTCACCGGGGCGACGGGGCCGACCTGCAAGGCGAGGAAAAGGGACAGGATCACAGGCGCTCCAATATCTCGTCCACCGTCGCGATCAGCCGGGCAATATCCTCGCCCCGCGACAGGCGGTGGTCGCCGTCCTTGATCAACAGCGTCTGCACGTCGGCTGAACGGAGCGCCGCCGCCAGCTTCACCGCGATCAGCCAGGGCACATCGTCGTCCTGCTGCCCCTGAATCAGCCGCACCGGCCCGTCAAAGCCGATGCCGTCGCCCAGCAGCCGGTTGGCCTGCCCGCTTTCCCAGAAAGCGAGCGTCGTCAGATAAGGCTCGTCCGAATATTCGCTATGTTCCTCGATCCGGCCGTCACGCTTCAGCCGCGCCTTGTCCTCATCGTCGAAACCCCATTCGGTGAAATCGGGCGCGGCGGCCACGCCCACCAGCCCCGTCACCCGATCCGGCCGGGCCAGCGCGACCAGCAGCATCAGCCAGCCACCCATCGATGATCCGACCAGCAGCACCGGGCCTTCGACCAGCGAATCGATCGCGTGCAGCACATCGTCGCGCCAGCTCGCCAGCGTGCCATCGGCGAACCGCCCCTCGCTGGCCCCGCAGCCGGCATAATCGAGCCGCAGCATCGCACGCCCGGTTTCGGCGGCCCAGGCGTCCAGCGCGGTTGCCTTGCCGCCTTCCATGTCGGACATGTAGCCGGGCAGGAAGACGATCGTCGGCCCCCAGCCCGTGCGGTGGCGATAAGCGAGCCGGAGGCCATCGGGCCGGGCGAGAAAATCGGGATTGCTCATCGCTCATCCCTAGCGCGCTTGCCCTTTCGCCGCCATCGCGGGCATAAGCGCGCGTTTTCTCCAGTCTCAGGGATGCTTCAGCCGATGTCCGCCATGATCAAGATCAGCCTTCCGGATGGGTCCGTGCGCGAAGTCGCCGCCGGCACCACCCCGGCTGACATCGCGGCGGCGATCGGCCCGGGCCTCGCCAAGGCCGCGCTCGCGGCCCGCGTCGACGGCGAGCTGCGCGATATCAACCGGCCGATCGAGGCCGATGCCGCGCTCGCGCTGGTGACCGCGAAGGACGAGGCCGACGCGCTCGAACTCGCCCGTCACGATTTCGCGCATGTGCTGGCCGAAGCGGTGCAGGCGCTCTTTCCCGGCACGCAGATCACCTTTGGTCCCGCCACCGACGACGGCTTTTATTATGACGTGATGGCCCCGGCTTCGCGCGAGCCCTTCTCGATGGACGATCTGCCCGCGATCGAAGAGAAGATGCGCGAGATCATCCGTGCCGACAAGCCGCTGCGCCGCGAGGTGTGGAGCCGCCAGCGGCTGATCGACAAATGGCAAGCCGAAGGCGAAAGCTTCAAGGCCGAATGGGCCAAGGAGCTGCCGGAAGGCGAGGAACTGACCGTCTATTGGTCGGGCAGCGACTGGCTCGACATGTGCCGTGGCCCGCACCTTGCCTCGACGGGCAAGCTCGACCCGCAAGCCTTCAAGCTGATGCGCGTCGCGGGCGCCTATTGGCGCGGCGACCAGCGTAACGCGCAGCTGACGCGCATCTACGGCACCGGCTGGCTCAACAAGAAGCAGCTCGACGCGCATCTCCACAAGCTGGAGGAAGCCGCCAAGCGCGATCATCGCAGGCTGGGTGCGGAGATGGACCTGTTCCATCTGCAGCAGGAAGCGCATGGCAGCGTCTTCTGGCACCCCAAGGGCTATCGCATCTGGCGCGAGCTGGAAGCCTATATGCGCCGCGCGATCGACGGCGCGGGCTATCGCGAGGTCAAGACCCCGCAGGTGATGGACGCCCGCCAGTGGGAACAGTCCGGCCACTGGGGCAAATATCGCGAAAACATGTTCGTCATCCCCGACGAAGTGCCCAATGTCGACGATGAGGGCCCGATCGTCTCCTCCGATGCCGACTGGATGGCGCTGAAGCCGATGAACTGCCCGGCGCACGTGCTGATCTTCCGCCAGGGCATCAAATCCTATCGCGATCTGCCGTTGCGCCTCTACGAAAATGGCTGCTGCCACCGCAACGAGCCGCATGGCGCGCTCCACGGGTTGATGCGCGTGCGCCAGTTCACGCAGGATGACGCGCACATCTTCTGCCGCGAAGATCAGATCGTCGATGAGGTGCGGGCCTTCTGCGCGCTCGCCGACCGGGTCTACAAGGATTTCGGCTTCACCTATTCGATCAAGCTCGCGCTGCGCCCCGAAAAGCGGTTCGGCACCGAGGAGATGTGGGATAAGGCCGAATCGGAACTGCGCGACGCGGTCGCCGCCGCCGGCCTCAACACGCCGGAATATGGGTGGGAAGAACTGCCCGGCGAAGGCGCCTTCTACGCGCCCAAGCTCGAATGGCATCTCACCGATGCGATCGGCCGTACCTGGCAGGTCGGCACCATCCAGTCGGATCGCGTGCTGCCCGAACGGCTCGACGCCTCTTATGTCGGCGAAGATGGCGAACGCCATCGCCCGGTGATGCTCCACCGCGCGATCTTCGGCTCCTATGAACGCTTCATCGGCATCCTGATCGAACATTTCGCCGGCAAGCTCCCGGCCTGGCTCGCCCCCGTGCAGGCGGTGGTGGCGACGATCGTCTCGGACGCCGACGGCTATGCCGATCAGGTGGTCGATCGCCTGCGCGCCGCCGGCATCCGCGCCGAAGTCGACACCCGCAACGAGAAGATCAACTACAAGGTCCGCGAGCATTCGCTCGCCAAGGTGCCGGCGATGTTCGTCGTCGGCCGGCGCGAGGCGGAAGAAGGCACCGTCGCCGTCCGTCGCTTGGGCGAACAGGCCCAGTCCGTCCTCCCGCTCGACGAGGCGATCGCGCTACTGGCCAAGGAAGCAACCGCCCCCGATCAGGCCTGACCGGCCTTAGGCCGCGCGGAATTCGCATAGCCGATAGGCGTCGCGCTGGTGCGAATCGGGGAACAGCGCCTGCCGCGCGCGCGGCCAGGCCACTCCGTTCGCTGCCCTGATATCCGCAGGGCAGCGATTGCGCGTAATCAGCATCATGCGGTCGCGCCCCTTTGCAGGATGGGACGGCAGCGACCGGATCGCCGGAGCAAGCGTCAGCACACGGCGCGCGGTTTCGTCCATGGCCATGCGATCGGGCGCCTCGGCCGTCCAGGCCGATGCCGTTCGCTCAATTCGGCTAAGGTCAAAACTCCTGGCGAATGCCACCGTCACGGCATTGATGGCCAACATTGCCAACACGGCAGCAATCAGGAGCCGACCGCCAGCCAGCCAGCTTCGCGCACCTAGAACGCCGATAATCGCCGCGCCACAAGCCGCAACCGGCAAGAACATCCGTGGCTGCGGATCGACCGCCAAGGCATAAGCCAATCCACCAAAATAAGTTGCGCCGGCGAGCAGCAGCCACAATGGCGCCGCGCCAACCATGCCGCCGGGCGCTATGTCCCGGCGATGCAACATGACGAGGGCAAGCGCCGCCAACAACGTCGGGCCGATGGTCGGGTCGAACAAAAGGTTGAGCAGGCCGTCGATCGTCCAGTGGACGTGAATTCCCATCGCCCGGTGCCAGTTGCTAATAAATTCCGGGTTGAACAACGGGCTACGGGTCAGGTCGACACCGGGCGGCAGCGCGGTCGTCGGCAGCTTGCTATGGCCCATTGCGAGCGACCAGCTATGCGCCGGGTTGCCGGTCGCCAGCCAATAGCCGCCAGCCTCGAGCATCAGCAGCACCAGCCAGCCGCCGATCATTGCTGGCAACAACCGGCGTTGCCCGCCCGCCCACAACGCGACGGCGAGGATCGGCATCAACACGGCGGTCGTCGTTCGGCTCAACATCGCAAGCCCTAGCAACAGTCCTGCTGCGACGCCCCAGCGCCGGTCACCGCCGATCGTTGCCCTGTCCAGACAGAATAACGCTGCCATCACCCAGCCGAATTCGACGATGCCGACGTTGAGTGCAAGCAACTGGCCACCAAATGTCGGCGTCGCGACCAGCACAAAGGCGGCAATCCCTGCTGCCATTGGTCCGAATCTGCGCCCCACGATCGCAGTGAAAGCGAAAAGGCCGATCGCCCCGTAGAATATTGGCGTCAGCCATAATGTGGGGCGCGATTCGCCGAACAGCGCAATGGCGCCAGCCGTGGGAAGGGTCATCGGCAATCGCGCGGCCCAATGGGTTTCCGGCAGGCAGAAACCATGGGCGACGATGCAACGCGCCGCCTCCAGATAGTGCCAATCGTCACCGCCGCCGCCGATATAGCCGACGTGGTTGATCAGGCCGAGCAGCAGGGCCAGTGCCAATGCGGGGAGAAGCGGCCACCCCACCGGGGAACTCGCATCCCCGCTATGTATCGGTGCGGCAACAAGAGTTTGGCGTGGCTGATGATTCACGCGACCATGCCTATCGCGAATCCCCGCCAGCGGCTACGGCAACAGCATGATCGACGCCGACATCGCTCTGGCCCACCGCCTCGCCGACGCTGCCGGGGCGGCCATCCGCCCCTATTTCCGTGCCCGTTTCGAGATCGAGACGAAGGACGATGCCTCGCCCGTCACCCAGGCCGATCGTGCCGCCGAGGCCGCGATTCGCGCGATTCTGGAGGATGAGCGCCCGGCCGACGGCATCATCGGCGAAGAATATGGCAATGCCCGCGAAGGCGCCGACCGGCTCTGGGTGCTCGATCCGATCGATGGCACGCGCAGCTTCATCGCCGGGCGCCCGATCTTCGGCACGCTGATCGCATTGATCGAAGGCGGCGTGCCGGTGCTGGGCGTGATCGACCAGCCGATCAGCGGCGAACGCTGGATCGGCGCGACGGGGCACCCGACCCTGCTCAACGGCGTGCCTGCCAGCACCCGCGCCTGCGCGCGCATTGCCGACGCGCATCTTGCCACCACTGGCCCGCGCCTGTTCACCGATGTCGAGAAAGCGGGATTCGATCGCCTATCGGATGCCGCACGCGATACGCTGTGGGGTGGCGATTGCTACAATTACGCGCTGCTCGCGTCGGGCCATCTCGATTGCGTGGTGGAAGGCGGCCTCAAGCTCTACGATCTCGCAGCGCTGGTCCCCGTGGTCGAAGGCGCCGGTGGCGTCATGCGCGACTGGCAGGGCCAGCCACTGACCCGCGACAGCGACGGCCAGGTGATCGCCGTCGGCGATGCCGCCCTGCTCGACGCGGCACGATCGCTGCTGATCGGCTGAACGGCGCCTTAGAGCAGTTTCCGATCCGATCTGCGTCGGCTCGAATGCTCTAAGCTCTTTGTTGACCGCGCTTTCCGGGTCAGCAGGTGATTCCACCTGCCTGGAAAGCGCTCTAGCGCCCGTCCGGTCGCCCGCTGCCGACATCCTTGCGCGGCTTGCCCTTGGTGGTGCGTTGCGCGGTCGCCTGCGCGCCTGCCAGCACCGGGCCGCAGGCCGCCGCTTTGGCATCGCCGACATCGACGAAGGCCAGCACGGCCGCCGGCGGCGTCACCAGCGCGGCGAGGCCGATCCCCGCCCCGCCCCGCGCCAGCAATTCCGGGCTGATGATATTATAGCCGGGCCGCGCGAAATAGCCGTTCACCGCCACCGGCGACTGCGCCGAAAACAGGCTGAACTTCTTGCTGTCGGCGCGGAAGCGGACGTCGAGCGATTCGTCGCGAAAACTGAATCCGCCGCGCCCGATCATCACATTCTTGCGCGTGTCGATCAGGATCGGATCGGCCGCCGCGATGCCTTGCCGCACCGTGAAGGCGATCAGCCCGCAATTGATCTCGACCGGCTTCTTCAGCTTGTCCTCGAACATCTTGGTGATGAAGGTTCCGATATCGAGTTCGGACAGCTGGATGTTGCGCGTCCACAGGCTACCGGCGGGCAGGATGATGGCGATGCGGCCATCCGCCGTCGCCAGCGATTCATGCACGGTTTCGCCCCGTCCCTTCAACTGCGCGCGCGCCTTCAGCACGCCGCTGGTGCCCGATTGCTCGACGCCCCAGCCCTTCAGCAGCCGCGCCATCGGCGTCGGCGCCAGACGGATGTCATAATCGGTCAGCACCGGCCGCACGCGGGCGTTGATCGCGATATCGGAGGCGAGATGCCCGCCCGCGAGATCGAAGCTGAGCGGTGACAGCCGAAGCAGGCTGCGGTTCAGGTCCAGCGTCAGCGCGACATTGGATACCGGCAGATTATCCGCCCGGATGGTGCGGACGGCATAATCGACATGGGCATCGAACCCGCGAATCGCATCGATGCGCAACGGTGCGTCGGGCAGCACGCGGGGCGCGCCGTTCACCTGGCGGAGCGCGCCCGCCTTGCCCTCGGCCGCCAGCCGTTGCGGATCATAGCCGACGAACGGGCCGATATCGATGATGTCCACCTTTTCGGATCGCAGCACCGCATCGATCCGCAGGCGATCGTCGGGCATGGCGATATCCATCCGGCCGGAAAGGTCGCTGGCGCCGAATCGGCCCTTCAACCCGGTGAAACGCCACACGCCATCGTCGCGGGTCACCGCCGATGTCATACGATAGGCACGCGTCTCGGGAATCGCGACGCCCATCAGGTCGAACAGATGCGCCAGATTGTCGCCGCGCACCGCCAGCCGCAGATCGGCGCCGTCGATCTGCGTCGCCGCCGGCAGCGTGCCCGCAACGTCCATCACGGTGCGCATCCCCTCGGCATGGAAGGTCAGCCGGTTGCGGCCGCCGCCCACCGTCTCGTTGGGCGAAAGCAACGCGCCCGAAAGCATGAACGGCCGGCCGCGCAACGTGCCCCGGCCGGCGAAGCGCACGTCGTTCGCCACGCGCGTTTCGGCCGCGCGGATCGCATCGACGCGCACATCCGCGGCCAGCCGCATCCGGGGATCGCGATAGCGCACCGTCGTGCCCCGAATCGTCGCGCTGCGGATCACCGGCAGGTCCAGCGGCTCGCCCTTCCGCGCCGGATCACCCAGCGTCCAGCTATTGTGCCGCCCGGTTCGATCCCATTCGAGGTCGAGATGGCCGTCGGCAAGGTCGAGGCGATGGATCCGCCGGGTGCCGAACAGGAAAGGCAGCGTTGCGCCATCGAGCTGGATGTGGCGCGCCGTGAACAAATGGCGCTCGCTCGTCCAGCCGGGGTTGGCCACGCTCAGCCCCTCGGCCACGAACCTGAGGTCGATCGGATTGAAATAGAATTGAAAATCGCCGGCAACGCGCACCTCGCGCTCCGCCGTGCTGCTCGCCAGCCGCTCGAATGTCGGCTTCAGGAATCGGCCCTTGGTGACGAACAATATCGCCCAGGCCAGCAGGATCAGCCCGATCAGCGATGCCAATATCGCCACGCCCGCCGCCAGCGCGGTGCGCACAGGGGGCGTGCGTACGGTGGATTGCCGGGATGTCTCGACCGGCCTCGTCGCCCGATTCGCCGCGCGGTCGAGCGCGGCGAGATCGACGAAATCGCTGGAATCGCGATCTGCCATGAGGGGCTAAACCCCTCAGGCGTGGTCACTGTTCCCCTCCCGTCTGGGAGGGGGACAGGGTTCAGGCGGCCGACTTGGCCTTGTCCGCCTTATAGGCCTCGATCGCTTCGAGGATGATCTGCTTGGCTTCGGCGGCATCGCCCCAGGCGCCGATCCGCACCCACTTGTTGGATTCGAGATCCTTATAGTGGGTGAAGAAATGCTCGATCTGCTGCATCACGATCGCGGGCAGATGCTCGCGCTCGTCCACCTTCTCATAATAAGGGAAGGTCGCGTCCACCGGCACGGTCAGCAGCTTCTCGTCGCCGCCCGCTTCGTCTTCCAGCTTCAGCACGGCGATCGGGCGCACGCGCACCACGCTGCCGGGGATGAAGGGCGAACGCGCGATCACCAGCGCGTCGAGCGGATCGCCATCGGGCGAAAGCGTGTGCGGCACGAAGCCGTAATTGGCCGGATAGCGCATCGGCGTGTGCAGGATGCGATCGACGAACAGCGCGCCCGACTTCTTGTCGAACTCGTACTTCACCGGTTCGCCGCCAACGGGCACCTCGATGATGACGTTCAGGCTCTCGGGCGGATTATCGCCCGTCGGAATCAGTTCGATGTTCATGGTGCGGCGCAATAGTCCCCCTTTGTGACGGGTCAAGCCGCATCGACCGCTTTTTTCCGGCCACGAGTTGTTCTAGGGCCGCGGCCCATGACCAAGATCGTCACGCCCCAGGCCATTCGCGGCACCCAGGACATGCTGGGTGAGGATGTTCAGCGCTTCGCCAAGGTGGTCGAAACATTCGATAAGGTGCGCCGCCTCTACGGCTTCGGCCGGGTCGAGGTGCCCGTGTTCGAAGCGACGGCGGTGTTTGCGCGCTCGCTCGGCGAAACCACCGACGTGGTGTCGAAGGAAATGTATTCCTTCGAGGATCGCGGCGGCGATTCGCTGACGCTCCGGCCGGAATTCACCGCCGGCATCTCGCGCGCCTTCCTCACCAATGGCTGGCAACAGCATGCCCCGCTCAAGGTGGCGACGCACGGCCCGCTATTCCGTTATGAACGGCCGCAAAAGGGGCGTTTCCGCCAGTTCCACCAGCTCGATGCCGAAGTGATCGGCGCGGCGGAGCCCGCGGCGGATGTCGAACTGCTGGTCTTCGCCGATCAGTTGCTGCGCGAACTGGGCGTGGCCGACGGCGTCACGCTGACCCTCAACACGCTGGGCGATGCCGAAACGCGCGAAGCGTGGCGGACGGCGCTGGTGAAGCATTTCGAGGCGCATCGCGATGCGCTGTCCGAGGAAAGCGTCGAGCGGCTGGCCAAGAATCCGCTGCGCATCCTCGATTCGAAGGACAAGCGCGATCGCCCGGTGGCCGATGCCGCGCCGGTGATCGACGATTATCTGTCGGCCGAAGCCGGCGCCTTCTTCGATGCCGTGCAAAAGGGCCTGCAGGCGGCCGGCGTACCCTATGTCCGCAACGGCGCGCTGGTGCGCGGGCTCGATTATTACCGCCACACCGCGTTCGAATTCATCACCGATCGGCTGGGCGCGCAGGGCACCGTGCTCGGCGGCGGCCGCTATGACGGGCTGATCGAGGCGCTGGGCGGCCAGCCCACCCCCGCGGTCGGCTGGGCGGCGGGAATCGAGCGGCTGGCGATGCTGATTGATGCACCGGCTGCCGAAACGATCGCGGTCGCGGTCGTGCCGATGGGCGCCGCCGCCGAACTGGCTGCCACCGGCATCATCGCCGATCTGCGCCGCGCCGGCATCGCCTGCGACATGGCCTTCAAGGGCAATATGAAGAAGCGGATGCAGAAGGCCGATGCCAGGGGCGCCCGCTTCGCGGTCATCATCGGCGATGACGAGCTCGCCCGGGGCGAGGTCGCGCTCAAGAATCTCGTCGATGGCACGCAGCAGAATGTCGCGATCCCTGCCCTCGCGCAGGCGCTGGCCGGCTGATGGTTTCCATCCCCCCCGCGCGGATCGCGCAGATCGAGGCCCGGCGCGATGAATTGCAGGCGATGATGGCGCGCGGCGATCTCACCGCCGATCGCTTCGTCGCCGTGTCCAAGGAATATGCCGAGCTGGAGCCGGTGGCGGCAGCGGCGGGCGAAGTGCGCCGGCTGCGGGCCGAACTCGCCAATCTCCAGCACATGATGGCGGACCCGGACGCCGATGCCGAGATTCGCGAGATGGCCGAGGAGGAATCGGCAGCGATCCGCGAACGGCTGCCCGATGCCGAACGCTCGCTGGCCGTCAGCCTGCTGCCGCGCGACGCGGCGGACGAACGCGCGGCGATGCTCGAAATCCGCGCCGGCACCGGCGGCGACGAAGCGGCCTTGTTCGCGGGCGATCTGTTCCGCATGTACCAGCGTTATGCCGAGGATCGCGGCTGGAAGGTGGAACTGATCTCCGCCAATGCGGCCGAACTGGGCGGCTATAAGGAAGTCGTCGCCTCGGTCACCGGCGCGGGCGTGTTCGCCCGGCTGAAGTTCGAAAGCGGGGTCCACCGCGTCCAGCGCGTGCCGGCCACCGAAAGCGGCGGGCGCATCCACACCTCGGCCGCGACGGTGGCGGTGCTGCCCGAGGCCGAGGAGGTCGACGTCCAGATCGACGACAAGGATCTGCGTATCGACGTCTATCGCTCGTCGGGGCCCGGCGGCCAGTCGGTCAACACCACCGACAGCGCGGTCCGCATCACCCACCTTCCGACCGGCCTCGTCGTCATCCAGCAGGACGAAAAGTCGCAGCACAAGAACAAGGCGAAGGCCCTCAAGGTGCTCCGCACCCGGCTCTACGAGCAGGAGCGCGAACGGCTGGCGAGCGCGCGGGCGGGCGAACGCAAGGCGATGGTCGGTTCGGGCGATCGCTCCGAACGGATCCGCACCTATAATTTCCCGCAAGGCCGCGTCACCGACCACCGGATCAACCTGACGCTCCACCGCCTGTCGGAAATTCTGGAAGGGCCGGGGCTGGACGAACTGATCTCCGCGCTGATCGCCGAGGACGAAGCCGCGCGGCTGGCCAATCTGGATGCCGCCTGAAACCGCCCGCCAGGCGATCACGGCCGCATCCGCGCGCCTTTCCGCCAGCGATACGCCCCGGCTCGATGCCGAGCTGCTGATGGCGCATGCGCTGGGGCTGACCCGCGAAGCGATGCTGCTCTGCCATCTCGATGCGCCGGCACCCGCCGCCTTCGCCGCGCTGGCGGATCGGCGCGCGCGCGGTGAGCCCGTCGCCTATCTCACCGGCCGGCGCGCCTTCTGGACGATCGAACTGGCGGTCGGCCCCGGCGCCCTGATTCCCCGCCCCGACAGCGAGACGCTGATCGAGGCCGCCGTCGAACATTTCGGCCGTCAGGGCCCGGCCAGCATCATCGATCTCGGCACCGGGCCGGGCACCCTGCTGCTCGCCGCACTCGCCGAATGGCCGGCGGCCACCGGGCTCGGCGTCGACGCGTCGGAAGCCGCGCTCGGCTTTGCCCGGCAGAACGCCCATGATCTCGGCATGGATGGCCGCGCCCGCTTCCAGCCCGGCGATTGGGCGAACGGGATCGACGCGCGCTTCGATCTCGTCCTGTGCAACCCGCCTTATGTCGAAACCGATGCCGCCCTGGCCCGCGATGTGGTTGATCATGAACCGCATTCCGCCTTGTTCGCGGGTGCCGAAGGGCTCGACGATTATCGCCGGATCACGCCGATGCTCGGCCGGCTCATCGCCCCCGGCGGGCTGGCCGCGATCGAGATCGGCCACCTTCAGGCCCTGGCCGTCACCGCGCTGTTCACCGCGCAGGGCTTGCGCTGTTCGGTGCGGCAGGATCTCGCCGGGCGCGATCGTTGCATTCTCGTCCACGGCTGACGGCGGATCGTCGCACCGCACATATTTTCCCTTGGAATCGGCTGCCCAAGCCACTACATCGGGCATCAGGACTGGGGGCTTCGTGAAGCATTAGGCTGTAAGAACCCCCGCCGACCCCCGATGGCTTTGCCGTGTTGTCCGCTGATGCGGCGCCGGTTTTGCGATAGGCGGTTGCACGCCGCGTGCGGCGTTGCGGCTGGCCTGCCGTGCCCTTCGAGGGCGGAAATCCGAAAGGTCCGGGGCGGGCCCGGATTGGGAGTGGCGACGAACGACCACCAGTGACGAAGGCAGCGAAACGTTGATCAACAATCGTCAGAACGGCCGCCGCCGTGGACGCGGTGGCGCGCCCCGGCAGGGCGGCAACAACCAGGGCGGCAACCGGATCGATAATCGCGCGCGGGGCAATGCCGCCCAGCTGCTCGAGAAATACAAGACGCTCGCGCGTGACGCCCAGACCCAGGGCGATCGGGTCATGACCGAATATTATCTGCAGTTCGCGGACCATTATTTCCGCGTGCTGGCGGAAAGCCGGCCGCGCGTCGACGAACAGCAGCAACAGCAGCGTCGCGATCGCTATGAAAATGGTGATTTCGAGGATGATGGCGACGAAGCGGAAGCCGCCGGCGCCACCGACCGCGACGATGATCGCCAGCAAGGCGAGACCGGCGAACGCAATTTCCGCGACCGTCGGGATCAGGATCGGCGCGATCAGGACCGCCGCGATCAGCGCGCCCCGCGTGAAGATCGTGGACCGCGCGAAGATCGCCGCCCGCGCGAATTCCGCCAGCCGCGCGATGAAGCGCCGGTCGAGGCGGTGGAGGCTCCCGTCGCCGCTGCCGAAACCGCGCCCGAGCCGGCTGCGGAAGAAGCGCCGCGTCGCCGTGGCCGTCCGCGCCGCGCACCCGAAGGCGAAGCGGTCGAACGGATCGAGGTCGATCGCCTGCCCCCGTCGCTGGCCGGTGAAGCCGCCAATGACGAAAATGGCGAAGCCGCTGCCGAGGAAAAGCCCAAGCGTCGCACCCGCCGCCCGCGTGGCGATGCGGCGACCGCCGAAGCCTGATTCCGGCATCAGCCTGAACGGAACAGCCCGCCCTCCCCTCGGATGGCGGGCTTTTTCGTGTCAGCCGCGCAATTCGTTGGCCAGCGGCGATGCGGTGACGGGATAGCCCAGGTCCGCCCGGATGCAGAGGAACTTCTCGCCATCGCGGTCCTCCACCCACGGGGTCACCGGCTCGATCGCGAATTGAGCGGCATGGGCACGGGCTTCACCGAAATCGGCGAACAAGGCCAGCCGCTCAAGATTGCGGCGCGTCGGGAAGATCACGCGAAAACGCCCCTCGGCCGCCCCGTCCAGCGCCTCGCCAGCGCCGATCCACAGGGCATGCACGCTCTCACCGCCATCGGCGTCGGGTTCGGCGTCCGCCGGTGCCACCGCCAGATAGAAGCGCGTGTCGAAAAGGCGCGTTTCCTTGAAATTGGGTCGCCAGCGCGCGAACGGCACCAGCGCGTCCAGATCGATGGTCCAGCCGCCGGCGGCCAGCAGCGCGCCCAGATCGCCCCCCTCGGCCAGCGCCTCGCGGATCGCGGCGGTCGCGGCATGATCGGGCGGCGGGACGATCCCGATCGCGATGCCCACTTCCTCGATCGATTCGCGAATCGCCGCGATCCGCGCGGCGGCGTCATCCGGCACGCTTGCGCCGACCACGGCTTCGTTCGCGGCCAGCGCCTCGTCACCGGGATCGATGCGGCCGCCGGGGAATACCAGCGCACCCGCAGCAAAGGCCATCGTGCCTGCCCGCTCGATCATCAGCAGTTCGGGCGGCGCCTTGTCGCGCGGGCGCATCATCACCAGCGTCGCCGCCGGAATCGCCGGTGCCATTTCCTCGCTCACGTCGTCTCCGCACCCTCGATCTTGTAAAAGCTGGTGAACAGCGCCGTCGCCTCCGCGACCAGCCGTTCGGGCGGGGGCTGGGTCGCATCCGCCAGCTCGCCGAAAATCGCGCGGTTCTGGGCGCGATGAACCGTCAGGCCGAAAAAGAGGTGCACCGCCAGCATCGGATCGGGAATAACCGCGCGGCCGCTGGCATTCCAGTCCGCAAACAATTCGGCGATCCGCTCGACCGAGGGGACGTGCGAAGCCTTGAAGATCGCTTCTGCAAAGCCCGGATCGCGCAGCGTTTCGCCCATCACGACGCGGATCATGCCCACCGTTTCGGGTTCGGAGAAATTCTCGATCAGGATCTCGGCGACGCCCTTCAGCATCTCGGCCGGCACCCCGCCGCGCGCGATCAGCGCGTCGATCTGCTCATGCGTGCCGAAACGCTTGTTGGCGACGATCGCGCCCAGCAACCCCGCCTTGTTTTCAAACAGTTCGTAGAGCGTGGCGAGCGACCCGCCCGATCGCTTGACGATCTCGGACAGGCTGACGGCATCATAGCCCCGCTCCACGAACAATTCGCGGGCGGCATTGAGCATCGCCAGCCGGCGGCGTTCGCGCCGGTCGGGTTCGTCCTTTTTTTCGGACGACGTTGTGGAACCGCGCATTTTCCTCTCACGTTGTGCGCTGCGTCATCGATCGCTTGACGCGTAGTGTAGCCTACATTACACAAAATTCACAAGCGCAATCGACTCTCCGGGTCGTTTGCGCAACGATGTATTCGGCCGGTCTCCCGATCGGCCAGGCTTGCAAGGGAGCGTTGGTGCGCATGCGCGCTGTCATTGGGGAAACGCCGCGGCGCCTCGCCGCTTTGGCGGGGCTTGTCCTTCTTTCCGCCTGCGGTGGTCAGCCGCAACAGACACCACCGCCGCCCGCGGTCGACATCATCACCGTCGCGCCCAGTGCCGTGACCAACGTGATCGAGCTGCCCGGCCGCGTCCAGGCGGTCCGCACGGCCGAGGTCCGCGCCCGCGTCGACGGCATCGTCGAACGCCGCCTGTATGAAGAAGGCACCGATGTCGGCGCCAACCAGCCGCTGTTCCGCATCGATCCGCGCCAGAATCAGGCGTCGTACAACAGCGCTGCGGCCGCCCTTGCCCGTGCCGAGGCGGGCGCCGCCAATGCCCGCGCCGTCGTCGGCCGCTATGCGCCGCTGGTCAAGCAGCAGGCGATCAGCAACCAGGAATATGACGCCGCCGTCGCCCAGGCCCGCCAGTTCGAGGCGGATGTCGCCTCGGCCCGCGCGGCGCTCGATCGCGCCCGGCTCGATCTCAACTACACGCTCGTCACCTCGCCGATCGCCGGCCGCGCCGGCCGCGCGCAGGTGACCGAAGGCGCGCTGGTCAGCGCCGGATCGGCAACGCTGATGACGACGGTCGAACAGCTCGATCCGGTTTATGTCAATTTCTCGCAGTCGAGCAGCGAACTGCTCCAGGTCCGCCGCCAGATGTCGACCGGGGCGATCCAGGCGAGCAATCTCGATCGCGTCTCGGTGACGCTGATCCTCGAGGACGGCAGCACCTATGCGCCCGCCGGCCATCTCGACTTCCTCGACATGGCGGTCGACGAATCGACCGGCACCGTCTCGCTGCGCGCCGAATTCCCCAACCGGCAGCGCATCCTGCTGCCCGGCCAGTTCGTCCGCGCGCGGGTGGAAGCGGGCATCAACCCCAACGGCATCCTCGTGCCGCAACGCGCCGTGCAGATCAGCCAGCAGGGCGCGGCGGTGGTCATCGTCGGGCCGAACAACATCGCAACCGCGCGGCCGATCAAGGTCGGCAATCTCCAGGGCAATTCGTGGGTGGTGACCGAAGGGCTGAAGACCGGCGATCGCGTGATCGTCAACGGCCTGCAGAAGGTGCGCCCCGGCCAGCCGGTGACGATCAGTCCGCCCGCCGGCCAGGCCGCCGGCCAGCCGGGCACCAAGCCGGGCGCCAAGCCCGCCACCGCTCCCGCCACGGGGCGCTGATCCGATGTTCGCCCGTTTCTTCATCGATCGCCCGATCTTCGCCTGGGTGATCGCGCTGGGCATCGCGCTCGCCGGTATCATGGCGCTGCGCGGCCTGCCGATCGAACAATATCCCAGCGTGGCGCCACCGTCGCTGACAGTCAGCGTCACCTATCCCGGCGCCGACGCCCAGACGCTCTCCACCAACGTCACCCAGGTGATCGAGCAGGAGCTGAACGGCGTCGAGGGCTTCCTCTACATGCTCTCCAACAGCCAGTCGAACGGCACGGCGAGCATCACCGTCACCTTCCGCTCGGGCACCGATCTCGACGTCGCGCAGATGGAGGTGAACAACCGCCTCCGCCGCGTCGAACAGCGCCTGCCCGAAGAAGTCCGCCGCCAGGGCATCCAGGTCAACAAGGCGACCTCGGGCTTCCTGATGATCATGGCGATCTCGTCGAAAAGCGGCGGCACGGACAAGCTCGCGCTCGGCAACCTCGCCTCGGCCAAGGTGATCGACGAACTGCGCCGCGTGCCGGGCGTCGGCGATCTGCGCCTGCTCGGTTCCGAATATGCGATGCGCGTCTGGCTCGATCCCGACAAGCTCGCCGGCTACAAGATGTCGGCGGCCGAGGCGCTCGCCGCGGTGCAGGAACAGAATAGCCAGACCGCGGGCGGCCAGCTCGGCGATCAGCCGATCGCCAAGGGCAGCGAGCTCAACGCGACGATCATCGCGCAGAATCGCTTCACCAATGCGGATCAGTTCCGCAACATCATCCTGCGCGCCAACCCGGATGGCTCGACGATCCGGCTGGGCGACGTCGCCAAGGTGGAACTGGGCGCGCAAAGCTATGGCATCGGCACCGAGCTTTCGGGCCAGCCGATGGCAGGCATCGCGGTCGTCACCGTGCCGGGCGCCAATGCGCTCAAGACGGCCGAAGGCGTGCGCGAACGGATGAAGGAGCTCGAAAAGAGCTTCCCGCCGGATATCACCTGGTCAGTCCCCTACGATACCACGCCGTTCATCCGCATCTCGGTGGAAGAGGTGGTCAAGACGCTGGGCGAAGCGATGCTGCTCGTCTTCCTCGTCATGTTCCTCTTCCTGCAGAATCTGCGGGCGACGCTGATCCCGACGCTGGTCGTGCCGATCGCGCTGGCCGGCGCCTGCCTCGGCCTCTGGCTGTTCGGCTTCTCGATCAACGTGCTCACGCTGTTCGGCATGGTGCTGGCGATCGGCATCCTCGTCGACGACGCGATCGTCGTGATCGAAAATGTCGAACGCATCATGACGGAGGAGCATCTTTCGCCGCGCCTCGCGACGATCAAGGCGATGGGCCAGATCACCACGGCCATCGTCGGCATCACGCTGGTGCTGATGGCGGTGTTCGTGCCGATGGCCTTCTTCCCCGGCTCTACCGGCGGCATCTATCGCCAGTTCTCGATCACGCTGGTCGTGTCGATCGCCTTCTCGGCCCTGCTGGCGCTCACGCTCACGCCGGCGCTGTGCGCGACGATGCTGAAGCCGCATGATCCCAACGCCAAGCGGCGCCTGCCCTGGCTGCAGCGCTTCTTCGATCGGTTCAATGGCTGGTTCGGCCGGACCACCGATCGCTATCAGGGCAGCGTCGGCCGCATCCTGTCGCGCCCGATGCGCTGGCTCGCCATCTTCCTCGCGCTTGTCGGGCTCATCGCCCTCCTCTTCCTGCGCCTGCCGAGCAGCTTCCTGCCGAGCGAGGATCAGGGCTATGCGATCACGATCATCCAGGCCCCCGCCGGCGCAACGCTGGAACGGACCGAGGAAGCGATCGCGCAGACCAAGGCCTATTATGCCCAGCAGCCGCAGGTCAGCCATTATGTGCTGATCCGGGGCTTCAGCTTCTTCGGCCAGGGCCAGAACACGGCGATGATGTTCGTCGCGTTGAAGGACTGGAAGGAACGCAAGGGCGTCGAAAATTCAATCGATACCTTCGTCAACAAGGCGTTCGGCACGCTGATGCAGGCCAAGCAGGCGATGATCTTCACGATCAATCCGCCGCCGATCCGCGAACTCGGCAATGCCAGCGGCTTCACCTTCATGCTGCAGGATCGCAGCGCGATGGGCCATGAAAAGCTGGTCGAGGCGCGCAACATGATGCTGGGCCTCGCCAGCCAGAGCCCGATCCTCGCCGGCGTCCGCCCGGAAGGTCAGGAAGACGGGCCCCAGCTCAAGGTGGAGATCGATCGGGTCAAGGCGCGCGCGCTCGGCCTGTCGATCGGCGACGTCAACGCCACGCTGTCGATCGCCTTCGGCTCGGCCTATGCGAACGATTTCACGCATGACGGCCGCATCCTCAAGGTGATGCTGCAGGCCGATGCCCGCGCGCGGATGACGCCGGAAGACGTGCTCAACCTGCGCGTGCGCAATTCCGCCGGGCAGATGGTGCCCTTCGGCGCCTTTACCGCCGCACGGTGGACGTCGGGCTCGCCGCAGCTCCAGCGCTATAATGGCTATCCGGCAATGACGATCTCGGGTCAGGCCGCCCCCGGCCGCTCGTCGGGCGAAGCGATGGACGAGATGGAACGGCTCGCCCAGCAATTGCCCGAAGGTTTCGATTTCGAATGGACCGGCACCTCTTATGAGGAACGCCAGTCCGCCGGCCAGGTCGGCGCGCTGCTCGGCCTGTCGCTGATCGTCGTCTTCCTGCTGCTCGCCGCGCTGTATGAAAGCTGGTCGGTGCCCGTCGCGGTGCTGCTGGTCGTGCCGCTCGGTGTGCTCGGCGCGGTGCTCTTCTCGATGATGCGGGGCCTGTCCGCCGACGTCTATTTCAACGTCGGCCTGATCACGATCATCGGCCTTGCCGCCAAGAATGCGATCCTGATCGTCGAATTCGCGATCGAGCGCGAAGCCGAAGGGGAAGATGTGCTCCACGCCACCCTGCAGGCGGTGAAGCTGCGCCTGCGGCCGATCATCATGACGTCGATGGCCTTCATCCTCGGCATGGTGCCTTTGTTCATCTCCACGGGCGCGGGCGCCGCCAGCCGGCGCGCGGTCGGCACCGGCGTGATGGGCGGGATGATCGCTGCCACCATCCTCGGCATCTTCTTCATCCCGCTCTTCTACCTGCTGGTGCGCCGCTGGCTGACCAAGAAGCCGCCCCACGCCCCGGGCGCCGCCCATGCGGAGGAGGGCGTCAATGTTTAAGCGCAGCGCCCTCCGCTTCGCCGTCCCGCTCGCGCTGGCCACTGCGCTGGCCGGCTGCTCGATGGCGCCCAAGCATGTCCGCCCACCCTTCCCGGCGGCGGAAAGCTATCCGGTCGATTATCTGCCCGATGCCGGCAGCCGCATGGCGACCGAGATCGGCTGGCAGGATTTCTTCACCGATCCCCGCCTGCAGGCGGTGATCGAGATGGCGCTGGAGAATAATCGCGATCTGCGCATCTCGGTCGCGCGGATCCAGGAAGCGCGCGGGCAATATCGCATCGAGGGCGCGGCCCGCCTGCCCCAGGTCGATGTCGGCGGCAGCGCCGCGCGGGCGCGGACCAACACGGCCCCGTTCGAGATTCCCGGCGTCGGCACGGTCGGCGGCGCGGCGACGGCCGATCGCTATGATGTTCAGGTCGGCGTCACCGCGTTCGAACTGGATTTCTGGGGCCGCGTCGCCAGCCTGTCGGAAGCCGCGCGCGCCAATTATCTGTCGACGGTGGCGGCCGAACGCGCCTTCCGCCTGTCGTTGATCCGCGATGTCGCGATCAATTATCTGCAGGCCCGCGAACAGGCCGAACGGATCGCGCTGGCCGAACGCACGCTCGCCAGCCGCAAGGAAGGGCTGCGGATCGCCCGCCTGCGCCTCGATGCCGGGGTCACCTCGGCGCTCGATTATCGTCAGGCCGAAACGCTGTTGACCCAGGCCGAAACCGAACTGGCCAATCTGCGCCTCGCCCGCGCGCAGACCCGCAACTTCTCTTATGTGCTGATCGGCCAGCCGGTGCCGGAAAACCTGCCCGAAGCGCTGCCGATGGCCCGTCAGGGCATCATCCGCGATATCGGCCCGGGCCTGCCATCCGATCTGCTCAACAACCGGCCGGACATTCTCGCCGCCGAAGAACAGCTGCGTGCGGCCCGCGCGAATGTCGGCGCGGCACGCGCGGCCTTCTTCCCGACGATCAGCCTCACCGGATCGGCCGGCTTCGCCTCCACCGAACTCGACGGCCTGTTCGACGACGATGGCTTCGTGTGGAGCTTCGGCCCGTCGATCAGCCTGCCGATCTTCGATTGGGGGCGCACCAAGGGCAATCTCACCGTCGCCGAGGCGCGGGAGAATATCGCGGTCGCCACCTATGAAAAGACGATCCAGACGGCGTTCCGCGAAGTCGCCGACGCGCTGGCCGGGCGGCGCTACCTTGCCGATCAGGTCGCCGCGCAGGAACGCGCCGCCGCCGCGCAGCGCCAGCTCGCTGAACTGGCGCGCTCGCGCTACCTCAACGGCGTGGCGCAATATATCGAGGTGCTCGACGCCGAACGTAACCTGTTCTCGGCCGAACAGACGCTCATCCAGCTGCGGCGGGCAGAACTCACCAATCTGGTGTCGCTCTATGTCGCGCTCGGCGGCGGGCTCACGCCCCGCGAATGAAGGCGGCCGGGTGGGTGCGATCGCCCACCCGCCGCTGTCCTACCGCCCGGCAACCGGCTAGCGTCCGCTGATGCCCGCGCTTTCGGTGGGGCAATCGACTCGTTCCGGGGCGGTCGGGCCGGCGCCGGTGGCAAGCCTCAACTTCCTCAACCTGATGTCCGCACCCGTCATCATGCCCACCGCTCGAATCGCCGTGCGGTGGTTGCGGTGCAGCAAGGATCAATGGTAGCGGAACCCGCCTCACGGTTAGCGAAGGGACACGACCCTCGATGCGTATTGCGATGATCGGCACCGGCTATGTCGGCCTGGTGTCCGGGGCCTGCTTCGCGGATTTCGGCCACGATGTTGTCTGCGTCGACAAGGATGCCGGCAAGATCGCCGCGCTCGAAGCGGGCCGGATGCCGATCTACGAACCCGGCCTCGATACGCTCGTCGCCAGCAATGTCCGCGCCGGCCGCCTCGCTTTCACCACCGATCTGGCGACCGCGGTCAGCGGCGCGGACGCGGTGTTCATCGCGGTCGGCACGCCTTCCCGCCGTGGCGATGGCCATGCCGATCTGTCCTATGTGTTCGCCGCCACCCACGAAATCGCCGCCGCGATCGACGGGCCGACGGTGGTCGTCACCAAGTCCACCGTCCCGGTCGGCACCGGCGACGAGGTGGAACGCATCATCCGCGAAGTCGCGCCCGATGCCACCGCCTGGGTCGTCTCCAACCCCGAATTCCTGCGCGAAGGCGCCGCGATCGAGGATTTCAAGCGGCCCGACCGCATCGTCATCGGTATCGAGGACGAAGAAGCGCGCGGCGTGATGCAGGAAATCTATCGCCCGCTCTATCTCAACCAGGCGCCGCTGGTCTTCACCGGCCGCCGGACGTCGGAACTGATCAAATATGCCGCCAATGCCTTCCTGGCGGTGAAGATCACTTTCATCAACGAGATCGCGGACCTCTGCGAAGTGGCCGGCGCGGACGTCCAGCAGGTCGCGCGCGGCATCGGCCTCGACAATCGCATCGGCTCCAAATTCCTCCATGCCGGCCCCGGCTATGGCGGCTCCTGCTTTCCCAAGGACACGCTGGCGCTGCTCAAGACGGCCGACGATCACGAAACGCCGCTGCGCATCGTCGAAGCGACCGTGAAGGTGAACGACGCCCGCAAGCGCGCGATGGGCCGCAAGGTCATCAAGGCGATGGGCGGCGATGTGCGCGGCAAGACGGTCGGCGTGCTCGGCCTGACCTTCAAGCCCAATACCGATGACATGCGTGACGCCCCCTCGCTCGCGCTGATCCAGACGCTGGAGGATGCCGGCGCGAAGATCCGCGCCTTCGATCCCGAAGGGCATGATCAGGCCCGCCCGCTCCTCCCCCATGTCGAATTCGCCAGTGATCCCTATGCGGTGGCCGACGGCGCCGACGCGCTGGTGCTGGTGACGGAGTGGAACGCGTTCCGCGCGCTCGATCTCAAGCGCGTCGCCGGCCTCCTCGCCCACCCGGCGCTGATCGACCTGCGCAACGTCTATCCGCCCGAGGAAGCCCGCCGGGCCGGCCTCGTCTATACGGGCGTCGGGCGGGGCGACGGCGCGCCGGACTGATTTCCGGCCCCTTCCTCTCGGGCAGCTTAAGCTCTAATCCTCGCTTCCCACGGCAAGGAGAGGCGTAATGAAGCTGGCATCGCTCAAGGATGGACGCGACGGGCGGCTTGTGGTCGTCAGCGGCGATCTCGCCTGGTGCGCCGATGCGACGCATATCGCGCCGACCCTGCAGGCCGCGTTGGACGATTGGGATCGGGTGGCGCCGCAGCTCGAACTGCTCGCCACCGATCTCGCGCATGAAGTCATCCCGATGATGCGCTTCCACGAACGTCAGGCCGCCGCCCCGCTGCCGCGCGCCTATCAATGGGCCGATGGCTCGGCCTATGTGAACCATGTCGAACTGGTGCGCCGCGCGCGCGGTGCCGAACTTCCCGAAAGCTTCTGGACCGATCCGCTGATGTATCAGGGCGGTTCGGACGGATTTCTCGGCGCGCGCGATCCCATCCCGCTCGCCGACGAGGCATGGGGTTGCGACCTTGAGGCCGAGATCGTCGTCGTCACCGGCGATGTCGCGCAAGGTGCGGGCCGCGACGCCGCGCTCGATGCGATCCGGCTCGTCGGGCTCGTCAACGATGTCTCGCTGCGCAACCTCATCCCGGCGGAACTCGCCAAGGGATTCGGCTTCGTCCAGTCCAAGCCCGCCTCGGCCTTTTCGCCGGTGTTCGTTACCCCGGACGAGCTTGGCCCCGGCTGGCAGGATGGCAAGCTCGTCCGCCGCCTCCATGTCGATCTCAACGGCCAGCCCTTCGGCCGCACCGAGGCCGGCGAGGACATGACCTTCGATTTCGGCACGCTGATCGCGCATCTCGCCAAGACGCGCAGCCTGTGCGCCGGCAGCATCATCGGATCGGGCACGGTTTCCAACCGCGACGCCGATGGCGGACCGGGCAAGCCGATCGCCCAGGGCGGGCGCGGCTATAGCTGCATCGCCGAGGTGCGGATGATCGAAACGATTCTCTCCGGCGCCCCGGTCACGCCCTTCCTCAAGCATGGCGACAGCGTGCGGATCTGGGTGGAGGACGATCACGGCCATCCCATTTTCGGTACGATCGAACAGGTCGTCGGCGGCTGATCGCGTTCCGGGCATGGCCGTCGGCACGTCCATTTGGCTGAAACTTCTGGTCGGCGCGTCGCTGGTGCAGGCGGCAGCACCGGCCAGCGCCGAACCTGCGGCCGATCCGCAGCCGATCTCGGCTATCGACGCCGGCCTGCTCGCGCTGCGCGACGGGGATGTCCGCGTGGCCGCGATCGCCTTTCGGCTGGCTACGGCGAATCTGCCGCTTTGCGCCGATCATTCGGCCGCCACCGGGCTCGTCATCCATGATGGCCGGCAGTATCGCGGCAAATATCGCGAAGCCGCCGAACGCCTGTTCCTGCTGGGTGATTCGCCGGGCGTGATGGGCGTGGTCCCGGGCAGCCCCGCCGCACTGGCGGGTATCCAGGCCAATGATCGCCTGGTCGCGATCAATGGCGTGGCGGTGGACGCTGCCGATAGCCCGCGCAGCCGCAAGGGCGGCGATTATGAACCGGTTCAGCAATTGCTTGACCAACTTGACGCCGCCGCCGAGGCCGGCCCCGTCGCGATGCAATTGGTGCGCGACGGGCAGACGATCGACGTCAGCATCACGCCGCTCGCGACCTGCGCATCGCGGATTCAACTGCTCCCATCGGGAAAGCTCGACGCGGCGGCGGACGGGCGCATGATCTCAATCACCAGCGCGATGGTCGATTTCACCCGCAATGACGACGAGCTCGCCTTCATCATCGCCCACGAAATGGCGCATAATGCCCTGCGACATCGTGCACGGCTCGATGATCAGAAGGTTTCGCGCGGCTTGCTCAGTATTGTCGGCGCCAATGCGCGCCGGATCAAGGAAACCGAATGCGAAGCCGATCATGTCGGCCTCTACATGGCCGCGCGGGCGGGCTTTGCGGTTGAGCAAGCACCGGAATTCTGGCGACGATTCGGCCGCACCTATGATTTCGGCCCATTGTCCGACCCGACTCATCCCAGCGGCAAGCAACGCGCCGAAAGTGCTTCGGCGGCATTAGTGCAGATCGCCGATGAACGCGCGAAGGGACTGCCGCTCGAACCCAGGCCCCAATGTCAATGATCCCTCTGCCGCCGGAACGAATCCATCATTCAAACAAATCAGTCGCAGACTATTGGCTCTACTTTGAAGTTCGACTGACTTTCCAAGGTATCCGCCGCAGATCACAAGCTCTTCGGCGGTTTGGGGGTTGAATCTTTAACGTTTTGAATGCATGGCACGCTAGCTGATTGCGCCCAAATGCCGTCAGCATAAAGGGAGTTGTCTCATGGGTTTTCGTAAGGCAGTCACGGCCGCCACCGTCGCCGTGGCAATGATGGCCGTGCCGACGCTGGCACAGGCCGCTTCGCCCGCCAGCCGTCTTTCGGTTGGTTCGGCGGTTTCGGGCGCTCGCGCCGGTGCTGATCGCAGCGATGAAAGCAAGCTGGGCGGCGGCGGCGTCATCCTCGCCGTGCTCGCCGCTGCGGCCGTGATCGGTGGCATCGTCGTCGCCGTTGATGGCGGCAACGACAACGAGGGTCCGGTCAGCAACTAATCGCTGATTTGATTTTCGATGTGGGGCGGCGCCAGCCGCCCCACAATTATACGGGTTTCGCGAACCGGATCGTCGCAACGGTCACGGCCCGCCATATGGCGCTCCGATGGTCGCCATCAATCTCCTGCCCTGGATCGACCGATTCCACGCAGAGAGCAGCCGCCGCGAGCCGCGGCAATGATTTCCACAAATCAGGATTTCGCCCGGGAAGGTCCGCGCGCTTCACGCGCGCAGCCGAATCAGGCTGACAGGCGGGCCGCCTGCTCGTCGGCAACGAGGCTCCATTGTTCGCTGCCCTCAAGCCCGAGCGCGGTGAGCCGGCCGCTGGCATAGGCGCCGGTGTCGATCCCGATCCGATTGTTCCGACGGTCGATTTCGTCGGTCACATTATGCCCATGGATGACGAGGCCGCCAAAATCGGCATCGCTGTCGATGAATTCCTTGCGGATCCACCGCAGATCGCTCGTCCGCTGCTCGTCGATCGGCAGATTGGGCCGCAGCCCGGCATGGACGAAGATGCAGTCGCCAAGGACGATGCAATCCTCGAAGCCCGACAGGAAATCGACGTGGCTCTGCGGCACCTTCCGTTGCAGCAGAATCAGCAGCTCGTCGAAGTCGCAGGCGAGATATTCCTCGGCAGTGATGCCATAGCTCAGCGCGGTTTCCTTGCCGCCGACCTTGATCAAAAGCCGCAGCGCCTGCACGTCGCCGCCCAGCGCCTTCAGAAAAATCTCTTCATGATTGCCCATCAGGAAGCGGATGCGGCGGCCATGCGACGCCAGCAGCCGCAACCGTTCGACGACACCGGCAGACTCCGGCCCCCGGTCGATCAGATCGCCCAGCATGATGATGTCGGTCTCGCACGAACCGCGCCGCGCATCGTCCTGCGCGATCTGCGCAAGCAGATCGTCGAGCAGGTCGAGGCGGCCGTGGACGTCGCCGATCGCATAGACCCGGCGTCCGGCCGGCAGGGAGGCTTCCGGGCGGCCGCTCGGCCGCGAGAGCTTGAACAAACGCTTCAGCACCATGGTGCACAGCGGCATACACCCTTGGGGCCAGCACGCAAGCTTGGCATCGCCATGCCGTGCGGCCCCGTCGACATATGCCCGCCCGGCGTGGCCGGAATGCGCGCGTCCACCCGAAAGCCCGGCCCGATCAGCCGAATTTGGCGATCACATCGTCGGCATAGCGCTTGACGCTGTCGATCATCTGGCGCGGATCCTGGGTGCCGGGGTGATAAAGATGCCAGGGCTGCATCAGAATATGGGTGATGCCCTGATCTTCCAGCCGCTTATAGCCATCGAGATCGAACACATCCGATGGCGAGGCGAGCACGTCGAAGGGCAGGCGATCGCGGCCATATTCGCGGCGAAGCGCCCGGATTCGCTCGATGCTGGCGACGATTTCAGCCGCCGGCTGCAGATCGGTGAGCCAGCCTTCGCCGACGCGGGCCGCGCGGCGCAGCGCCGCATCCGAAATGCCGGCGATCCAGATCGGCACCGGCCCGGCGGGCTTGGGGTTCATCTCGATCCGGGGGAAATCATAATATTGGCCGTGATATTCGACATATTCGCCCGACCAGAGCAGCTTCATGATCTCGATCATCTCGTCCGCGCGCTTGCCGCGGGTGTGGAAGTCCTGACCGAGCAGGCCATATTCATCCTTCGACCAGCCGACCCCGCAGGTGAGCACCACGCGGTTGTTCGAGATCGCCGAAACGGTCGACACCGCCTTCGCCACCAGGAAGGGATTGCGCATCGGCAGGACGAAGGCGTTGGTGGTGAAGCGGATGCGCTTGGTGATCGTCGCATAGGCCCCCATCATCACAAGCTGGTCCGGCCAGTCGGTGAATTCTGGCCAGCGGCGCGAGCCATCGGGGGTGTAGGGGTAAGGCGTCGTCAACGTCTCCGGGTTCACCACATGATCGGACATGGTGATCATCGCCCAGCCGGATTCATCGGCGGCAACGGCGAGTTCAGGCAAGGCGGGAACGGGCGCGAAGGCGGCCGACAGGACGAATTTCATGATGCTCTCCGGCGATTGGTCTGCTTGTTGTTGGCGGGCAGGTTCGCACCGGTCGCGCGGGGTTGGGAAGGCCTAAGCAAATGAGGGATGGCCCGATTGCGGGGTTGGTTGGCCATGGCGGGGTTTCGATGGCCCGATCACCCATCCCGGCCGTTCCTGCCAAGCACGGGCGATCGGCCAGATTCGGGCTTTGCCCGACGCGACACCCCCTGCTAAGGGCCGCGTGACTCTCGCATTGCAGCATAGGGAATATAGCCCATGACCGCCGTCGGACAGGACACGCTCAACACCCGCGCGACCCTTGAGGTCGGGGGCACGACCGTCCATTATTACTCGATCCCCAAAGCCGCCGAGAAGCTGGGCGACGTTTCGCGCCTGCCCTTCTCGATGAAGGTGCTGCTCGAGAATCTGCTGCGCTTCGAAGATGGCGTGACGGTGACCCCGGAAGACATCCAGGCGATCGTCGACTGGCAGAAGAACCCGACCTCCGAACGTGAAATCCAGTATCGCCCGGCCCGCGTGCTGATGCAGGACTTCACCGGCGTCCCCTGCGTCGTCGACCTGGCCGCGATGCGCGACGCGATGAACGCGCTCGGCGCCGACGCCACCAAGATCAACCCGCAGGTGCCCGTCCACCTCGTCATCGACCACTCCGTGATGGTCGACGAGTTCGGCAGCCCCAAGGCGTTCGAAGACAATGTCGAGCTGGAATATCAGCGCAACGGCGAACGCTACGAGTTCCTGAAGTGGGGCTCGAAGGCGCTCGACAATTTCAAGGTCGTCCCGCCGGGCACCGGCATCTGCCATCAGGTGAATCTTGAGAATATCGCGCAGGCGGTGTGGACCTCGACCGACGCCTCCGGCGCGACCGTGGCCTATCCCGACACCTGCGTCGGCACGGACAGCCACACGACGATGATCAACGGCCTGGGCGTGCTCGGCTGGGGCGTCGGCGGCATCGAGGCGGAAGCCGCGATGCTCGGCCAGCCGGTTTCGATGCTGATCCCCGAAGTCGTCGGCTTCAAGCTGACCGGCGCGCTGGCCGAGGGCATCACCGCGACCGACCTGGTGCTGACCGTGACCCAGATGCTGCGCGCCAAGGGCGTCGTCGGCCGCTTCGTCGAATTCTACGGCCCGGGCGTCTCCGCGCTGTCGCTCGCCGACCGCGCGACCATCGCCAACATGGCGCCGGAATATGGCGCGACCTGCGGCTTCTTCCCGATCGACGGCAAGACGCTCGATTATATGCGCCTGACCGGCCGCACCGAGGAGCAGATTGCGCTGACCGAAGCCTATGCCAAGGCGCAGGGCTTCTGGCTCAACACCGATGCCGCCGATCCGGTGTTCACCGACACGCTGGAACTGGACATGGGCACGGTGCTGCCGTCGCTCGCCGGCCCCAAGCGCCCGCAGGACAAGGTTGTCCTGACCCAGGTGGACGAAGTGTTCAACGCCGACCTGGAAGCCGTCTACAAGAAGGCCCAGCCGGCGCGCGTGGCCGTCGAAGGCCGCGACCATGACATCGGCGACGGCGACGTCGTGATCGCCGCGATCACCAGCTGCACCAACACGTCGAACCCGAGCGTGCTGGTCGCCGCCGGCCTCGTCGCCAAGAAGGCCGTCGAAAAGGGCCTGAAGCCGAAGCCGTGGGTGAAGACCTCGCTCGCGCCCGGTTCGCAGGTGGTGACCGACTATCTGGAAAAGGCCGGCCTGCAGGAACCGCTGAACGCGATCGGCTTCAACCTCGTCGGCTATGGCTGCACGACCTGCATCGGCAATTCCGGCCCGCTGGCCGCGCCGATTTCGGCCGCGATCAACGGCAATGACATCGTTGCCGCGTCGGTGCTTTCGGGCAACCGCAACTTCGAAGGCCGCGTGTCGCCCGACGTGCGCGCGAACTTCCTCGCCTCGCCGCCGCTTGTCGTCGCTTATGCGCTGAAGGGCAGCGTGACGACCGACTTCGTCAACACCCCGATCGGCCAGGGCAAGGACGGCCAGGACGTGTTCCTGAAGGACATCTGGCCGACCAACGACGAAGTGCGTTCGGTGATGGACGGCGCGATCACGCGCGACATGTTCCAGAGCCGTTATGCCAATGTGTTCAAGGGCGACGCCCGCTGGCAGGGCATCAACGTCACGGGTTCGGACACCTATAGCTGGCCGGCCGGTTCGACCTATGTCGCCAACCCGCCTTACTTCGCCGGCATGTCGATGACCCCGGCGGCGGTGACCGACATTCGCGACGCACGCCCGCTCGCGGTGTTCGCCGACTCGATCACCACCGACCACATCAGCCCGGCCGGTTCGATCAAGGCCGATTCGCCCGCCGGCCGCTATCTGCTCGACCACCAGGTCAGCAAGGCGGACTTCAACAGCTATGGCGCGCGCCGTGGCCACCATGAAGTGATGATGCGCGGCACCTTCGCCAATATCCGCATCAAGAACGAGATGATCCCCGGCATCGAAGGCGGCATGACCAAGCATGTGCCGACCGGCGAAGTGATGGCGATCTATGACGCGGCGATGCAGTACAAAACCGACGGCACCCCGCTGGTCGTGATCGCCGGCAAGGAATATGGCACCGGATCGTCGCGCGACTGGGCGGCCAAGGGCACCAACCTGCTGGGCGTTCGCGCCGTGATCGCCGAAAGCTTCGAACGCATCCACCGTTCGAACCTCGTCGGCATGGGCGTGCTGCCGCTGCAGTTCGCCGATGGCGTCGACCGCAACACGCTGAAGCTGGACGGCACCGAAACCTTCACGATCGAGAATGTCGCCGGCCTGCGCCCGCGCCAGGGCGTGACGGTGAAGCTGACGCGGGCCGACGGTTCGACCGAAAGCTTCCAGACGCGTTGCCGGATCGATACCGTGAACGAGCTGGACTATTTCCTGAACGGCGGCATCCTGCCCTACGTGCTGCGCAAGCTGGCCGCCTGATCGGCCACCGCGCGGCGGGCATGACCCGCCAGCAAGACAAAAGGCCCGGGAGCGCAAGCCCCCGGGCCTTTTGCTTTCGCTACCGTCCCAAAACAGGGCAGCGGAAAAAGCCGCCACTTGGGTGGCTTGACCGTCAATGTCGATCAGTCCCTATTGGTAAACAGGCTTTAACCGAATCCGTCTTCCGAGACGCGGTCGCGCCCCGGAACATGGCCCGGTTGTCCTGAACAGGGGAAATCGATCATGTCCAATGTAGCTTTGGAATTGCGCCGTGTTGTGCTGCGCTCGGCGATCGCCGCCGCTGCGCTGGCTGTGCCGCTGTCATCCGCCAGCGCCGCCAAGATCAACCTGATCGACCAGGGCGGCGTGGCCGGCTCGGCCGCCGAAATGGGCTTCACCATCGCCGCGCGCTATTGGGAAAGCGTGCTGACCAACGATGTGACGCTGAACTTCAATGTCAGCTACCAAGATCTGGGACCGGGCATTCTTGGCGGCACCAGCACGGCGCTGATCCCCTTTATCGAGATCAACCAATATTATGCGCTGCTGAACTTCAATTCGACCAAGAGCACCATCGACAATATGGCGCTGGCCAATCTGGCGCCGACCGACGCCAGTGGCGGCGTCAACGTGCTGGTGCCCGATTATCTGACCCCCGCGACGCAGGACGGCGTCACCGCCGGCAACGGCACGCGGCTGGCGCCGACCAATGAGGAGATCGGCAACACCATCGCCATTTCCAGCGCGAATGCGAAGGCGCTGATCAACGATCCGACCTTCAATGCCGGCGTCATCGATGCCGAGATCGCCTTTTCGAGCACCTTCGCCTTCGATTTCGACCCGACCGACGGGATCAGCGCCGGCACCTATGATTTCATCGGCGTCGCCGTGCATGAAATCGGCCATGCGCTCGGCTTTCTGAGCGCGGTCGAGGATTTCGACTATGTTTCGGGCCTGCCCGGCGAAGTCGATACTTATTGGTGGGGCTATACCGCCGATCTGTTCCGCTACAGCTCCGAAGGGCAGCTGGACTGGACGTTCGGCACACCGTCCTATTTCTCGCTGGATGGCGGCGCGACCGCTTATGAAGGCGGCTATTGGTCGACCGGCAGCACCCGCGGCGATGGCTGGCAGGCATCGCACTGGAAGGAACCGACGGTGCCCTGCACCGATTTCCTGGGGATCATGAACCCCTATATCTGCAACGGCGTGGAGGATCATGCCGAGGGGCTGGACCTCGCACTGCTCGATGCGATTGGCTGGAACATCGGTTTCGATGTCGCGGCGAACCCGGATTACATCTTCTCGACCGGGCAGATGTTCACCTCCTTCGTCCCCGAACCGGCGACCTGGGCGCAGATGATCATGGGCTTCGGCCTGCTGGGCGGGGCCATGCGCCGCAGCCGCAAGACGCGGGTGACGGTGACCTACGCCTGATCGACCGACCGGCCGACAAGAAAAAGCCCCGACCGCAGCGATGCGGCCGGGGCTTTTCGGTTAGAACGATTCCAGGCCAAGCGGCATCATCCGCCGGCGCCGAAGCCGCGCCCTATCCCATCAATCGTGCGGTCGATCCGATGCAAGCAGATCGACCGCTCTAAGTGTCAGGCGCCCCTTATTTGTCGTCGAGCGCGAAGGTGACGAGCGCATCGCCGATCGTGGTGCCGAGATATTTGTGCCCGCCGGCCGCGATGGTGACATATTGCTTGCCATCCTTCTTGAGCCGGTAGGTGACGGGCGTCGCCTGGCCGCCCGCCGGCAGCCGCCCCTTCCACAGTTCGCGCCCGGTGCGGATATCGAACGCGCGCAGGAAATTGTCGGTCGTGGCGCCGATGAACACCACGCCGGACGCGGTGACGATCGCGCCGCCCATATTGGGCACGCCGAGATCCATCCACATCGGCCAGGGCGCGAGATCGCGCGTCGAGCCGAGCGGCACTTCCCACAGCTTCTTCGCCGATTTGAGATCGATGGCGACCAGGGTGCCCCATGGCGGCTTCACGCACGGCGCGCCGAAGGGCGACAGCATCGGGTTCATCGTATTGCCATAAGGCGCGCCGAAGCTGGGCAGCAGCCGTTCGCCCCGCGCGAGCATGGCATCGGTTTCCTTGCGCGGCACCATCTTCACGATCGCCGGCACCTGGGTGGTGTTGACGACGAGGATCTGGTTGACCGGATCGATCGCGAGGCCGCCCCAATTGTTCACGCCCATGAAGCTGGGGAAGAAGATCGTCCCGCGCGTCGACGGCGGGGTGAACACGCCCTGCCAGTTGGCGCTATCGAACAAGGCGCGGCACTTGGCCTTGTCCCACGGCGTGAAGCCCCACATGTCGTCGCGGGTGAGTTCACGCCGCACGTTGAGCGCAGCGTCCTTGGGGAAAGGCTGGGTCGGCGACAGCTTTTCGCCGGGCAGCGCGCCTTCCTGCGGCACCGGCCGTTCCTCGACCCCGAACAAAGGTTCGCCGGTTTCACGGTTGAGGATGAAGATATGGCCCTGCTTGGTCGCCTGCGCGAGCGCGGGGATCGACTGCCCGTCGCGCTTGAGATCGAACAGCAGCGGCTGGGCCGGGACGTCATAATCCCACACGTCATGGTGCACCGTCTGGAAGCGCCAGCGCGGTGCCCCCGTGCGCGCGTCGAGCGCCACGACCGACGAGGACCAGTAATCACGGCCGCCGCGATCGATACCGATATGATCGGGCCCGGCATTGCCGGTCGGCACGAAGACGAGGTTGCGCGCGGGATCGGCGGCAAGCGGCGCCCAGCTGTTCGCGGTCGCGCGGACATAGGGTTCGCCCGGCGGTGCATCGGCCGCGTCGGTCACGCCCGGCGGCAGGGGGTTCCACGCCCAGGCGAGCTTGCCCGAATGGACGTCGAAGGCGCGGATCACGCCGGCCGGAACGTCGGTCCGCATATTATCCGGCACGCGGCCGCCCAGGATGATCTTGCCGTCGACCACCACGGGGGGCGAGGAGATCGCATAATCGCCGGGTTTCACCGGCCCCAGCCCCTGCGTCAGATCGAGCACGCCCTTGTCGCCGAAGCTCTGGCAAGGCTTGCCGGTTTCGGCGTCGAGCGCGCGCAGGCGCCCGTCAAGGCTGCCGACGAGGATGCGCGCCGCGCATTCCGGGCTCGCGGGCTGCGGCGCGGGATCGCGATAATAGGTCACGCCGCGGCAGTTGATCAGATAGGCGTTGGTGGGATCGGCCTTATGCTCGTTGGCCCACAGCTCCTTGCCGGTTTCCGGATCGACCGCGGCGACCTTGCCGAGACCCGAGCAGACGAACATCTTGCCGTCGGCGACGATCGGCGTCGCCTCGAACGTCGGCGAGACGCCTTCGGGCACGTCGAGCATGCCGATATGATAGGTCCAGGCGGGCTTGAGCGCGCCGACATTGGCCGGCGTGATCTGCGTCGCCGGCGAATAATGGCTGGCGTCGCCATCGCCGCCATAAAAGCGCCAATCGGCCAGCGGCCCCGAATGATCGATCGGGCCGGCCGATGGGCCGCACCCCGCAAGCAGCAAGACGCCGCCCCACATTGCCATCTTGCTGGCGCCACGCATTCCCAAACCCCTCCACTATTTTCTTGGCGACAGTCCATCGACCATCGGCAAGGTCTTGTGCAACAGGGAAAGCGTGCGGCGATCGGGCCGAATGCGCCGGTCCGGCCAAACCGCCCCGGCGCGCAGCCGGGGCGGGGGCGCAAATCAGATGCTTTTCAGCGCCTGTTCCATATCGGCCAGCAGATCATCGGCATCTTCCACCCCGATCGAGATGCGGACGAGATTGTCGGTGATGCCGAGCGCGAGCTTGCGATCATCAGGCACCGAGAGATGCGTCATCGCGGCCGGCGCGCTGGCCAGCGTTTCGGTGCCGCCGAGGCTGACGGCGAGCTTGGCGATCCTGAGCGCATCGAGGAAAGCGAAACTCTCGCGCTCGCCCCCCTTCAGATAGAGCGAGAAGGTGGAGCCGGCGCCGGTGCAGTGGCGGCGATAGATATCGGCCTGGCTGGATCCGGGCTCAAGAAAGCCGAGATAGCCGACCCGCTCGACCTTGGGGTGATCGCGGAGGTAGGCGCAGACCCGCGCGGCATTTTCGCCCGCGCGGCTCATCCGTAGCTCGAGCGTTTCGAGGCTGCGCAGCAGCATCCACGCCGAATGCGGATCGACGATCGTGCCGATCGTGTTGCGCATCGCGCGGATCTGGCCGATCACCGCCTTCGACCCGACCGCGCCGCCCGCCACCAGATCGCTATGCCCGCCGGCATATTTGGTGAGCGAATAGAGCACCAGATCGGCACCATGGTGGAGCGGCTTCTGCCAGAGCGGACCGAGAAAGGTGTTGTCGATCGCGATCGGCGGCACATGGCCACCGCTGGCGAACAGCGCATCGCGCGAGGCGCGGACGGCTTCGATATCGACCAGCTGGTTGGTCGGGTTGGCCGGGCTTTCGAGATAGATGAGCGCGACCCGCCCCAGTCCCTGCGCGCGGGCCAGCACGGCGTGGATCTCATCCCGGCTGGCACCCGCCGGAAAATCGAGCCACTGGACGCCGAAGCGACCGAGGATCTTGCCGATCAGCGTTTCGGTGGCGGCGTAAAGCGGCGCGGAATGGACGATGACGTCACCCGGCTGGACCATCGCCAGCAGGACCGTGGCGATCGCCGCCATGCCCGAGGAGAAGGTGAGCGCGTCTTCGGCATCTTCCCAGACGCCCAATCGATCTTCCAATATCTCCTGATTGGGGCCGTTGAAGCGCGAATAGACGAGGCCCTCGGCCCCGCCGGGGCGCTTGCCGGTGACGCCTTCGAAATGGCGCTTGCCGGCGGCGGCATTTTCGAAAACGAAGGTGGAGGTGAGGAAGATCGGCGGCTTGAGCGCGCCTTCGGACAGCATCGGATCATAGCCATGCCCCATCATCAGCGTGGCAGGCTTGAGCCGCCGGCCGTTGAGTTCGACGGCATCGGCCTTGGGCCGGCGGCGGGAGGAGACGCCGCTGAGATCGGCTTCGGTTTCGTCTTTCATGGGCCATCCTGTATCGCTTGTCCCGCGAGGCCGCGGGTATCATGAGGCGAGCCTATCGCAGTCCCATGCGAAAGGGAGGGGAAAATGCCGATCGCGATCGTATCGATCCCGGTGGCCGATCAGGACCGGGCCAAGGCCTTCTACACCGACGTCATGGGCTTCGCGGTGCCGCGCGACGACCCGATGGGGCCGCAATCACGCTGGATCCAGCTGCAGCCGCCCGGCGGCGGCGCTTCGATCACGCTGGTCAACTGGTTCGACGCGATGCCGCCCGGCTGCCAGCAGGGCCTGATGCTGGGCGTGGCGGACGTGGACGCCGAACATGCCCGGCTGGCGAAGCTGGGCATGGTGGTGACGGCGATCAGCGCCGAGGCCTGGGGCCGTTACACGATGCTAAGCGACCCCGACGGCAATCGCTGGGTAGTGGCCACATTGAGCGCGGGGTGACGGCGGGGCCGGCCATCCGGCCGCCCCGCCCGCCATCAATCATTGGGTGGCGATCGCGATCTTCACCTGATGGGCGAGATCATCGAAACTGACGTCACTGATATCGACCAACACCCGCTTCAGCGTGCCGTTGAACTTTGCCGGGCTCTTATAGAGTTTCGACACCGGGGTGATCAGATCGCACCCGACATCGAAGCTTTCGCCGACGGTGAAACGCGCCCCGACCTGCTTTTCGAAGCGGCCTTCGCCGATCACCTTTTCGCCCATGCGCAAGATGGCCTTGCCGCCGGTGGCGAATTCGCCTTCCTTGTCGCATTCGATCCGCACCGATAGCACATGATCGCCGGCGGGAATCTTCTCCTTCGATTCCACGCGATAACGTTCGGTGTTGAACCAATTATGTTCCCAATAGAGCTTCCCGTCCTTCATGAAGAGGCTGTAGCCGCCGGCCTCCCCACCGCAGCAGGCGAGCACGCCGTCGCCGCCATCCTTGGGTATCACCACTTCGGCCGCGATCGTGTGATCGATATTCTTGGTCGCGGGTGACGCGGCTTCGGGAATGCGCGTGGTGCCCGGCAGGAAGATGAACTGCGTCTTGCCGCGCAGGTAGCTGGGCTTCAGATTCACGTCGGCGCGTTCGACGAAGCGATCGTCGAGCGGGAGCACATTATATTTGGCCGCTTCCGCCCAGAACATATCCTGCAGCTCGCGCAGTTTGGCCGGCTCTTTCTTCGCCAGGTCGTTCGCCTGGCTGAAATCCTCTTCGATATTGTAGAGTTCCCAGGTGTCATTGTCGAAATCGGGCGCGGAACCCGATGTCTGCCAGGGCAGCTTGCCGTGCCGCGCCCCGGCCACCCAGCCATTGTGGTAGAGCGCCCGGTTGCCGAACATTTCGAAATATTGGGTGGTGCGCGTCGACGGCGCCTTCGCGTCATCCCAGCTATAGGCCATGCTGACGCCTTCGATCGGCTTTTGCGGCACGCCGTTGACCTCGATCGGTTCGGTGACCCCCGCGGCTTCGAGCAGGGTTGGCACGATATCGATCGCGTGGTGGAACTGGCTGCGCAGCCCACCCTTGTCCTTGATCCGCTTCGGCCAGCTCATCACCATGCCGTTGCGCGTGCCGCCGAAATGCGAGGCGACCTGCTTGCACCATTGGAAGGGCGAGGAACCGGCCCAGCACCACGGCACCGGATAATGGTTTTCATGCTGGGTGCTGCCGATCTCGTCGATGATCTTGAGCATTGCCTGGACGTCGTCAGGATAGCCGTGCTGCGACTTCATGTTGTTGACGGTGCCCGTCAGCGTGCCTTCCGCGCTGGGGCCGTTATCGCCGACGACATAGATGATCAGCGTGTCATCGCGCAGGCCCATGGTTTCGATCGCGTCGACAAGCCGGCCGAGCTGATCGTCGACATGTTCGAGGAAGCCGGCGAACACCTCCTGCATGCGGGCGTAGAGCCGCTTTTCGTCGGCGCTGCACGAATCCCATGCCGGCATGGAATCGGGGCGCGGGGTAAGCTGGGTGCCCTTGGGCACGACGCCAAGCTTGATCTGCCGCGCGAGTGTCTCCTCGCGCACCTTGTCCCACCCCTGATCGAACTTGCCCTTGTAGCGATCGGCATATTCCTTGGGGCTGTGATGCGGGGCGTGGGCCGCGCCCGGCGCCCAGTAGCAGAAGAAGGGCTTGTCGGGCGCGCCGGCCTTCTGGCTGCTGATCCAGGCGATCGCCTTGTCCGCCATGGCGCTGCTGAGATGATAATTGTCATCCCCTTCGGGTTTCTCGATCGGCAGCGTGTTTTCGATCAGCGGCGGATCCCAATTGTTGGTTTCGCCACCCTGGAAACCATAGAAATATTCGAAGCCGTGGCCCGTCGGCCAGCGATCGAACGGGCCCGCCGGGCTGGTTTCGAAATCGGGGGTGTTGTGCCATTTGCCGAAGGCGGCGGTGTTGTAATTGTTCATCCTCAGCGTCTGGGCGACGCAGACCGCATTTTCGGGCCAGCGCCCGTCATAGCCGGGAAAGCCGGTCGCCAGTTCCATGATGATGCCGGTGTGCATCGAATGATGGTTGCGCCCCGACAGGATCGCCGCGCGCGTGGGCGAACAGAGCGCCGTGGTGTGGAAGCGGTTGTAGCGCAGGCCTTCGCCCGCCAGCTTTTCGAGCGTCGGCGTGTTGACCGGCCCGCCAAAGGTGCTGGCATGGCCGAAGCCGACATCGTCGAGCAGCACCAGCAGGATGTTGGGGGCGCCATCGGGTGCGCGGGGCACGCCGGGAATAACGGCTTCCGAATCGGTGTAGGTTCGTCCGATCCGGCCGGAAAAATGGGTGTCGGTCTGCGGATAAGGCAGGATGGTGTTGGTCACGGCTGAATCTCCGACGGCATGGAACGTCGGGAACCAGTCTCACAGCCGATGGCCGGACCTGCCATCGGGGTAAACCCGGATGGCAGGCCGAATCTGGATCAGTTGAACGTCTCGCCCTTTTCGGCCTTGGCGACGAGCAGCGGCGAGAGAGTGAAATCGGGGCCAAGCCGATCCTGCTGGCGCTTCAGCCCGTCGACGATCGTGCGCGCGCCGACGAGATCGGCCCAGAACATCGGGCCGCCGCGATAGACCGGCCAGCCATAGCCGAACACCCAGACGACATCGATGTCGGACGCGCGCTGAGCCTTGCCTTCTTCCAGGATCTTCGCGCCTTCGTTGACCATAGTGTAGAGGCAGCGTTCGCGGATCTCCTCGTCCGAAATGGCGCGCTGGGCAATGCCCTTGGCAGCGGCGAATTCGGCGATGATCCTTTCGGCCACCGGCGATGGCGTGCGGTTGCGCTTCTCGTCATAATCATAGAAGCCGCCGCCGGTTTTCTGGCCGAGCCGACCTTCGGCGCAGAGCGCGTCGCGCACGCTTTCGCGCCGGGTGGGATCGCGATGCCAGCCGATATCAAGCCCGGCGAGATCGGCGAGCTGGAACGGCCCCATCGGGAAACCGAAATCGAGGAAGACGCGATCGACGTCGGCGGGCTTGGCGCCTTCGAGGATGAGCTGGCCGGCCTGATCCTGTCGGGGCTTGAGCATGCGGTTGCCGATGAAGCCGTGGCAGACGCCGGCGACCACCGCGATCTTCCGGATCTGCTTGGCGAGCGCCATGGCGGTGGCGAGCACGCTGTCCGACGTCTTCGCGCCGCGCACCACTTCCAGCAGCTTCATCACATTGGCGGGCGAGAAGAAATGGAGGCCGACAACCGATTCCGGCCGCGAGGTGACCGCCGCGATCTCGTCGACATCGAGATAGGAGGTGTTGGTGGCGAGGATCGCGCCGGGCTTGGCGATCTTGTCGAGCCGGGTGAAGACCTCTTTCTTCACGTCCATATTCTCGAACACCGCCTCGATCACCAGATCGACCTGGCCGAGATCGGCATAATCGAGCGTGGGCTTGAGCAGGCCTGTCGCCTGCTTCGCCTGATCCTCGGTCATCCGGCCGCTCTTGACGTTGCCGGCATAGTTGCGGCCGATCGTCGCGACGCCGCGATCGAGCGCCTCCTGCTGCATTTCGAGGATGGTGACGGGGATGCCGATCGACAGGAAGTTCATCGCGATGCCGCCGCCCATCGTGCCCGCGCCGATGATGCCGACCGACTTGACCGGGATGAGCGGCGTGCCGGGGGCGAGCCCGTCGATCTTGGCGGCGGCGCGCTCGGCGAAGAAGATGTGGCGCTGCGCCTTGGACTGATCCGACGCCATGAGCTGGCGGATCAGCTTGCGTTCGACCTCCAGGCCTTGCGCGAAGGGCAGTTCGGCGGCGGCCTGGATCGCCTGGATGCAGGCTTCCGGCGCTTCGAAGCCCTTCATCTTGCGGGCATTGGCGGCGCGGAAGGCATCGAACACGCCCGGTTCGGCCACGGCCTGCTTTTCGCTGGTGCGCGGCAGCGGGCGCTTTTCGGCGATGTCGCGGGCGAAGGCGACTGCTTCGGCGGCGAGGCTGTCTTCACCCGCCAGCCGATCGAGCAGGCCGATGTCGGAGGCCTTCTTCGCGCCGATCGGTGCGCCGCCGACGATCATTTCGAGCGCCGCGGCAACGCCGACGACGCGCGGCAGGCGCTGGGTGCCCCCGGCGCCGGGCAGGATGCCGAGCTTGACTTCGGGCAGGCCGAGCTTCGCCGAGGGCACGGCGATGCGATAATGGCAGGCGAGCGCGGTTTCGAGGCCACCGCCGAGCGCGGTGCCGTGAATCGCGGCGACGACCGGCTTGTCGAGCGCTTCGAGCCGTTCGAGCAGTTCGGGAAGCTGCGGATCCTTCATCGGCCCGCCAAATTCGGTGATGTCGGCGCCTGCAAAGAAGGTGCGGCCGTCGCAGCGGATGACCACCGCCTTGACCGCCGGATCGGCGGCGGCTTCGTCGAGCGCCTTGGCCAGCCCGTCGCGCACCGCAAAGCCGAGCGCGTTGACCGGCGGGTTGTTCGACACGACGACCAGCACGTCGCCGTCGCGATGGGTGGTGATGACGCTCATCTACAATCTCCTGAAAGGCAATCAGATCGCGGTCTTGCCGAAATCCTGACGGTTGAAGGGGTGCGAGGTGGAGAGCCCGCCATCGACGACGAGCGCGTGGCCGTTGACGTAGCTCGATTCATCGGAGGCGAGGAACAAGGCGGCCTGCGCGATCTCATCCGGCTCGCCACCCCGGCGCAGCGGGTTGAGATGGCCGATCATGTCGGCCCGGCCGGCCTGGCGCGCGCGGGTGTAGATCATTTCGGTCATGCCGGTTTCGATCAGGCCGGGGCAGATCGCGTTGACGCGGACATTGCTGGTCGAAAGCTGCTGCGCGGCGACGCGGACGAGATTGACGACGCCCGCCTTCGACGCCGAATAAGCCGGCCCGCCCGCTCCGGAACGCAGCCCGGCGACGCTGGCGGTGCAGATGATCGAGCCCTGCCGGCGATCAGCCATGTGGCGCGCGGCATGCTTGATCGCCAGGAATGGGCCGGTGAGGTTGATGCGGAGGATTTCCGCCCAATCGCCCTCATCCTGTTCGAACAGGCTTTTGAGCCCGCCCGAAATGCCGGCATTGGCGAACATCACGTCGATCCGGCCATGCGTGTCGACGGCATAGCCGACAAGCTTCGCGACATCCGCCTCGCGCCCAGCATCGAGCCGGAGCGGATCGGCGCGGCCGCCTTCATCGCGGATCAGTTCGACGGTTTCGGTGACGCTGTCGCCCAGATCGGCGGCGACCACCGTCGCGCCTTCGCGGGCGAACAGCCGGCAGGTGGCGCGGCCGATGCCGCCCCCTGCCCCAGTGACGACCGCGACCCGCCCGGCGAGCCGGCCAGCCGGCGGGCCGGCCACGGGCTGCGCGTTCACAGGCCGACGCCGATGGTGGAGCCGCCATCGACGACCATCGCCTGCCCGGTCATGAAGCTGGAGGCATCGGACGCGAGATAGACGGCGGCGCCGGCGATTTCGTGCGGTTCGCCGATGCGGGCGAGCGGCGTGCCGCGCGTCACCGCCTTCAGCGTTTCGGGATTTTCCCAGAGCGCGCGGGCGAAATCGGTGCGGACGAGGCCCGGCGCGATGCAGTTGACGCGAACATTATCCCCGCCGAATTCCGCCGCAAGATTGCGGGCAAGCTGGAAATCGGCCGCCTTGGAGACGTTGTAGGCGCCGATCGTCGTCGATGACGTCAAGCCGCCGATCGACGAGACGATGATGATCGAGCCCGATTTGCGCGCCCGCATTTCCGGCGCGACCATCGAGATCAGCCAATGGTTGGCGAGGACATTATTGTCGAAGATCTTGCGGAACTGTTCGTCGCTGATCCCGTCCATCGGGCCATAATAAGGGTTGGACGCGGCGTTGCAGACCAGCACGTCGATCCGGCCGAGCGCCGCGCGGCTTTCATCGACCAGCGCCTGAAGCGCGTCCTTCGACGAGATGCTGGCGGCGATGGCGATCGCGGCCCCCGGGTGCCGGGCGTTGATTTCGGCGGCCACCGCATCGCAGGCATCCTGCTTGCGGCTGGAAATGACGACCCTGGCCCCCTGATCGGCCATGGCTTCGGCGATCGCGCGGCCGATGCCCCGCGACGAGCCCGTGATGACGCCGACTTTTCCGGTAAGATCGAACAGGGACATCAATTTTCCTCCCCTTATCGTCGTGCCGGCCGCGACGGTGCGGCCACCCAGGCACCGCCGCATTCCCGGCCGCGTGCCGGGACGGCGGCGGCGCGGAAATGTCAGGCGCGATATTTGCCGAATTCGAGCCGGGCGATCGCGCGGTTGTGGACCTCGTCCGGCCCATCGGCGAGGCGGAGCGTACGGATCGTCGCATAATCGCGGGCCAGCCCGAAATCGGAGGTGACGCCACCGCCGCCATGCGCCTGGATGGCATCGTCGATCACCTTGAGCGCCATGCGCGGACCGGCGACCTTGATCATCGCGATTTCGGCCTGCGCCGCCTTGTTGCCGGCCTTGTCCATCATGTCCGCCGCCTTCAGGCAGAGCAGGCGCGTCATTTCGATATCGATCCGCGCCTCGGCGATGCGCTGTTCCCAGATCGACTGTTCGGCGATCGTCTTGCCGAAGGCGACACGGCTCATCAGCCGCCGCGCCATCTTGCCGATCGTTTCCTCGGCCACGCCGATGGTGCGCATGCAATGGTGGATGCGACCCGGCCCGAGCCGGCCCTGCGCGATTTCGAACCCGCGACCTTCGCCGAGCAACATGTTTTCGGCCGGCACGCGGACATTGTTGAGGATCACTTCGGCATGGCCGTGCGGCGCATCGTCATAACCGAAGACCGGCAGCATGCGGACGACATCGATCCCCGGCGCGTCCATCGGCACGAGGATCATCGACTGCTGGGCATGGCGCGCGGCGCCCGGGTCGGTCTTGCCCATCACGATGTTGATCTTGCAGCGCGGATCGCCCACCCCGCTCGACCACCATTTACGGCCGTTGACGACATAATGATCGCCGTCGCGTTCGATCCGTGTCTCGATATTGGTGGCGTCGGATGAGGCCACGCCCGGCTCCGTCATCAAAAAGGCCGAGCGGATTTCGCCCTGCATCAGCGGCTTGAGCCAGCGATCCTTCTGCGCGCGGGTGCCATAGCGGTGGAGCACCTCCATATTTCCGGTATCGGGCGCCGAGCAGTTCATCGCTTCGGACGCCCAATAGACGCGGCCCATCTCCTCCGCGCAGAGCGCATATTCGAGATTGGTGAGCCCCGGCCCTTCGAATTCGAAGCTGTCGTCGACATGCGACTGCCCCGAATGCGGCGGCATGAACAGATTCCACAGCCCGGCTTCCTTGGCCTTGAGCTTGGCCTCCTCGATCACCGGCAGAACCTTCCAGCGTTCGCCGGTTTCGAGCTGTTCGTGATATTCGGGATCGCGCGGGCGGACATGCGTCTCGACGAAATCGCGGACCCGATCGCGCCAATAGGTCTGGCGTTCGCTGAGGGTGAAATCCATGGTCGTTCCTCTCCCGCTGATTCACTCTTTGGCTTCCGCGCTAAGCGGCGGCGGCACGTTCGTCCAGCGCCCGCACGAAGCGAAAATCGCAATCGGGCCATCAACCACGTAACTTTCGGCCCTGACGCGGCGTAAATAGGAAAGAGATTTTCACGGGAGCAGACAGATGGCGGCAGACGCAACGAAGTCGACAGCCGGGCGAACGGTGTTCCGTCACCGGCTTTCGACTCGTGCCTGGCACTGGCTGAACGCATTGACCGTGATCGTGATGCTGATGAGCGGGCTGATGATCTTCAACGCCCATCCCCGTCTTTACTGGGGGCATGCGGGCGCCAACGCCGATCCGGCCTGGCTGGAGATCGGCGCGACACCCACGGAAGGGATTCTGAAGGTCGGCGCTCTGACCTTGCCGACCACCGGCGTGCTCGGCCGCTGGACCGACCGCCATGGCGTCGTCCAGACCCGCGCCTTCCCCGGCTGGGCGACGATCCCGACCGATTACAGCCTGGCGGGCGCCCGGCGCTGGCACCTGGCCTTTGCCTGGGTGCTGGTGATCGGCGGCGCGCTTTACGGCGTCGCCAGCCTGATCAACCGCCATATCCAGCGCGATCTGGCGCCGTCGCGCGGCGAACTCGCACCCCGCCATATCTGGCGGGACATCAAGGATCATGCGCGGGGCCGGCTGCCCGGTGGCGAGGCGGCAGCCCGCTACAACATCCTGCAGAAGTTGAGCTATCTTGCCGTCATTTTCGGCCTGCTGCCGCTGATGGTGCTGAGTGGGCTGGGCATGGCGCCGGGCGTGGACGCGGGCTGGCCGTGGATCGTCGATCTGCTCGGCGGCCGCCAGTCCGCCCGGTCGATCCATTTCCTCTGCGCGACGGCGTTGCTGGGCTTCATCCTTGTCCATCTGGCGATGGTGGTGATCGCCGGGCCGATCAACGAGATCCGCTCGATGATCACCGGCCGTTATCGCCTGCCGGCGGAGCGCGCCTGATGTGGAGCCGCCGCCGCCTGATCGGATCGCTGGCCGCCGCCCCGCTCGTCACCGGTTGCGACCGGCTGACCTATAGCGAGGGCTTTCGCGATGGCCTGCGCGCGGCCGAGGGGCTGACCATGGCCGCCCAGCGCCTGATCTCCAACCGCAGCGCGCTGGCCCGCGAATTCGACGAGGCCGATCTGTCGCCGGTGTTCCGATCGAACGGCACGCGCCACCCCGGATCGCCCGCTTATGCCGCGCACGCGGCCGCCGGCTTCGCCGACTGGCGATTGCGCATCGACGGGCTGGTCGCGCGGCCACTGGCGCTGTCGATGGCGCAGATCCGGTCGCTGCCCGCGCGCACCCAGATCACCCGCCATGATTGCGTCGAAGGGTGGAGCGCGATCGGCAAATGGACCGGCGTGCCGCTGAAGCTTCTGCTCGACGGCGCCGGCGCCTCGCCCCGCGCGCGCTATATCGTGTTCCACTGCGCCGACGATATGGGGCCGGTGCGCTATTATGAGAGCATCGACATGGTGGATGCGCTCCACCCCCAGACGATCCTGGCCTGGGCGCTGAATGGCCAGCCGCTGCCGATCGCCAATGGCGCGCCGCTGCGGCTTCGCGTGGAACGCCAGCTCGGCTACAAGCACGCCAAATATGTCGAGCGGATCGAGGCGGTTGCGAGTCTGGCCGCGATCGGCGGCGGCAAAGGCGGCTATTGGGAGGATCGGGGCGATTATGAATGGTATGCCGGCATCTGAAGCGGTGCGCCTGCACGATTATTTCCGGTCGTCGGCCTGCTATCGCGTGCGCATCGCGCTCAACCTCAAGGGCATCGCTTATGACAGCGTGAGCGTGGACCTGCGCGCGGCGGAACAGAGCGCGCCGGCCTATCGCGCGCTCAACCCCCAGGGCTTCGTGCCGATGCTGGAGATGGACGGGCTGAAGCTGACCCAGAGTCTGGCGATCATCGACTATCTCGACGCGCGCGTGCCCGAGCCGCGTTTCGTATCGCCCGATCCGGTCGCGCGCAGCCGCCAGCTCGCCATGGCGCTGATGATCGCCTGCGACATCCACCCGATCAACAATCTGCGCGTGCTGAATTATCTGAAGCGTGAACTGGACGTGGCCGAGCCCGCGCGCGACGACTGGTATCGCCACTGGATCCGCGAAGGCTTCGCCTCGCTCGAAACCATGGCGGCGGCGGAAAGCGGCCCTTATCTGGGCGGCAAGAGCCCCGGAATCGCCGATATCTGCCTGGTTCCGCAGATGTATAATGCCCGCCGTTTCGAAGTCGCGCTGGACGACTTTCCCCATCTGGTGCGGATCGACGCGGCGCTGACCGCGCTGCCGGCCTTTGCCGCCGCCCATCCTGATGCGGTGGCGCCGGCCGGCTGATGCCGTATAGAGGCGCGCCATGCGCCATCTGATCCTGACCGCTTTCTTCCTGCCTTCCGTGGCTTATGCCGATCCCGGCGACATCATCGTCACCGGCGCGGGGCTGACCGAGCCGGCGGGCCTCGCCGCTTATGACGTCAGCCTGATCGATCGCGATCGGCTGACCCGATCGGCGAGCGGGCGGCTGGAGGACGTGCTGCGCGACGTGGCCGGTTTCCAGCAGTTCCGCCGTTCGGATTCGCGATCGGCGCACCCGACGACGCAGGGCGCCACGCTGCGCGGGCTGGGCGGCAATGCCTCGGCCCGCGCGCTCATCCTGCTCGACGGGGTGCCGCAGACCGATCCGTTCGGCGGCTGGCTGCCCTGGTCCGCCTATCAGCCCGAGAGGCTGGGTCTGGTGCGGGTGACGCGCGGCGGCGGCAGCGGCGTCGCCGGGCCGGGCGCGCTGGCGGGCACGATCGAGCTGATGAGCGCGGGGCCAGACCAACTGGCGCCTTTGTGGGGCGGCGTGGCTTATGGCAGCCGCGACAGCCTGGCCGCCGATGCCGGGCTGAGCGGTGCCTTTGCCGGTGGCTATGCCACGCTGTCGGGCAATTATGCGCGCGGCGACGGCTTTACCCCGGTGGTGAAGGAGGATCGCGGCCCGGTCGACCGCCCGGCCTTTTACGAGCAGGCGAGCCTGTCGGCCCGCAGCGCCTTCGCGATCGGCGCCGACACCGAGTTTCAGGCAAGCCTGCTCGGCCTCCTCGACCGGCGCGACCGGGGCGTGGATTTCACCCCCAACCGCAATATTGGCGCCGATGCCAGCGTGCGGCTGGTGGGGCGTGGCCGCTGGGGCTGGGAAGCGAGCGCATGGGCGCAGCTGCGCGAATTTTCGAGCGGCTTCGCCAGCGTCAACGCTGCGCGGACCGAGGTGAACCCGACGCTGGACCAATATGCCGTGCCCGCCACCGGCCTTGGCGCGCGTTTCGAAATCCGCCCGCCGATCGGCGAAGGGATCGAATTGCGGATCGGCGCCGATGCGCGGCAGGCCACCGGCGAAACCCGCGAACGCTATAGCTTTGTCGCCGGCGCGCCGACGCGGCTGCGCCAGGCGGGTGGACGCACGCGCACGCTGGGCGGCTTTGCCGAAGCGAGCTTCACGCCCGACCATGCCTGGACGCTGACCGCGGGCGGACGGATCGACCGCTGGCGGATCGAGAATGGCCATCTGTTCGAAAAGACCATCGCCACGGGTGCAACGCTGACCGACGACGCCTTTGCCGACCGTTCGGGCTGGGAGCCGACCGCGCGCGGCGGCATCGCGTTCAAGCCGGCGCAGGCGGTGACGCTGCGCAGCGCCGCTTATCTCGGCTGGCGCCTGCCCAGCCTGAACGAGCTTTACCGCCCGTTCCGCGCCGGCACCGACGCCACCGCCGCCAATGCGCTGCTCAAGCCCGAACGGCTGAAGGGCGTGGACGCCGGTTTCGACTATCGCCCGCTGCCCGGCTTCCGCCTGTCGGCGACGGCCTTCTACAACCGGCTCGACAACGCCATCGCCAACGTGACGCTGGGCAACGGGCCGGGGCTGTTCCCCGGCGTCGGCTTCGTCGCGGCGGGTGGTGCCTATCGCCAGCGGCAAAATCTGGATGCGGTGCGTTCGCAGGGCATCGAACTGGAGGCCGCCGCGCGCCATGGGCCGTGGCAGCTTGCGGCATCCTATACGCTGATCGACGCCGAAGTGCGCGGGACGGGGGCGGCGGCCGCGCTCGACGGTCTGCGCCCCGCGCAGACGCCCCGCCATCAGGCAAGCGCGACACTGGCCTGGCTGCCGGCGAACGGCGCCGCCGCATCGCTGACCGCCCGCCATCTTTCCGGCCAATATGAAGACGACCAGAATCTGCGCCGGCTGGACGATGCGACAACCTTCGACGCCAGTTTCAGCCTGCCCGTCGCCGCCGGCTTCGCGATCGAGGCACGCGCCGAGAATCTGGCCGATACGCGGGTCGAAGCCGGGATTTCCGGCGCCGACATCGTGGAACGCGCGACGCCGCGCACGATCTGGATCGGGCTGCGCTATGGCGGGCGGTGAACCTATTGACGAACTGCCCAGCAAAGCACCAGAAAACAGCTAGGATCCTCAGCAATTTCGCGACAGGTTTAGCAGGCATCCGGGGGAACAGACCGATGCGGTTCGTGACACGTGCCTTGCTGATGTTCGCAGCCGTATTGATGCCGGCCTCCAGCCTGTCGGCTCAAGCGCTAGAATTTGACGAACTCTACCCACCCAGACGCCAGGGGGTAACCAAACGCTACGGCCCCGATAAATGGCAATTGCTCAGCTTGATTCGCGCCAGCAAGCGCGGACCGGCCCCCTTGATTGCCATGGTCGGCCGCGGGTGCGTGCTCGACGACTGGATGCCCGACATGCTGTCGCGTCATGGTTATGCCGTTGCCTGCATCGATTATCGCGATCCGGACGAGGTGGGCCCACGTGAGGCGGCCAAGGATGTCGCCCGGGGCATTGCGATGCTGCAAGGATCAGAGTTTCAGAAGGATATTCGGCCCAACGCGATCGCGATCATGGCCAGTGGCGGCGCTGCATGGATCGCAGCGTTGATCGGCACCGACCCGGCCATCGGCGACGGGGTATTGGCATTCCACGCACTGAAGGGCGTTGCGCTGGTCGATCCGGACCTGACCGACGACAGCGAATACGTCGTGGAGGCGAAAGCCCATGTCGAAGGCATCAATGCACCGAGCTTTTATCTGCTATCGGTCGACTCGGCGGTAGGCCGCCTGAGCGCGGCGACAAGCTTCGCCAAAGCACTACAAAACCAAGGCACCAACGTGGAGACCCAAACCATGTTCCGGCCGGACAATCGTCACCCACGTACCCGCTTTGGCTCCACCACGAACAAGCCAACCATGGATTTGCGCGATTATCTCGATCGGACACTTATGCCATGACCTTCCCCACCTTCCCCGAGCGCCCCACCTTCGTCACCCATCTCGAATGTTCGCTGACCGGCACGCGTTATGAAGCGGATCGCGTCCATGGCCTGTCGAATGCCGGCCGGCCGTTGCTGGTGCGTTACGATCTGGATGGCGTGCGCCAGGCGCTGACCAAGGCGGCGTTGCGTGATCGGCCGCGCGACCTGTGGCGGTGGCGCGAGCTGCTGCCGGTGCGGCGCAGTGAGAATGTGGTGAGCCTGGGCGAGCAGGAGACGCCGATTTTCGACCTGCCGGCGACCGCGAAGCGGCTGGGCGCCACCCAGTTGCTGGTCAAGGACGAAGGCCGGCTGCCGACCGGATCGTTCAAGGCGCGCGGGCTGGTGATGGCGATTTCGATGGCGAAGGAACTGGGCATCCGCACAATCGCCATGCCGACCAACGGCAATGCCGGCGCGGCGGCGGCGGCCTATGCGACGCGCGCGGGCATGGAATCGGTGATTTTCTGCCCCGACGACACGCCCGAGATCAATGTGCGCGAGATCGCCGCGCAGGGCGCGCGCGTCTATCGCGTCAACGGCCTGATCGACCAGTGCGGGGCGATCGTCGGCGAAGGCGCCAAGGTGAATGGCTGGTTCGACCTGTCGACCCTGAAGGAGCCCTATCGCATCGAGGGCAAGAAGACGATGGGGCTGGAGCTGGCCGAACAGCTGGGCTGGGAACTGCCCGACGCGATCTTCTACCCCACCGGCGGCGGCACCGGCCTGATCGGCATGTGGAAGGCGTTCGACGAGCTGGAGGCGCTGGGCTTCATCGGATCGAAGCGGCCCAAGATGTTCGCGGTGCAGGCCGCCGGCTGCGCGCCGATGGTGCGCGCATTCGAAGCCGGGGAACGCCATGCGGAACGCTGGGACAATGCCCACACCATCGCATCGGGCATCCGCGTGCCCAAGGCGGTAGGCGATTTCCTGATCCTCGACGCGGTGCGGGCGAGCGGCGGCAAGGCGATCGCGGTGGAGGACGATGCCATTGCCGAGGCGGTCGTGCGCGTCGGTCGGGAGGATGGCGTGCTGCTCTGCCCGGAAGGCGGCGCAACGCTGGCGGCCTATGCCAAGGCGCTGGCCGCCGGCGACGTGGGCGCCGATGATCGCGCCTTGCTGTTCAACTGCGCGACCGGCCTGAAATATCCGCTGGCCGACCATTCGGGCGTGATCGACCTGAACGCGCCGATCGACTACGCCGCGCTGTGACGCAACGTAGAGCGGTTTCCGATCTGCTTGCACCGGATCCGCCGCTCTATTTTGTTGATATACCGCGATTTCCGTGCCGCCGGATAATGTCACCCGACTTGAAATCGCTTTAGGCTGTAGTGACGATTTAATTATTTGATCCAGAGCATGATGCTGGCGAGTTTGACGAAGCCGAGGAAGTTGGCGGCGAGCTTGTCGTAACGGG
>NZ_FZOS01000025.1 GCF_900188165.1 Edaphosphingomonas laterariae
CTTCGGGCTACGCCCTCACGCCACTCCCCCCGGCATGTAACACCGTGGCCTGGTTTTACGCCGCCGAATGGCCGACTTTTGCTCCGCCGTTGACACACCACAACCTCGCCGATCACGATGGATCCGGTGTCTGGCTCGCCATGGTGGGTCGAGTATTGGGATGACGACACCACAACGACGCACCGCTCAGCCGGCACGTTGCGCACCTGTCAGCGGGGGATGGAGCTTCTCCGAAGGTCGCCGGAACTGGCAGAGCTGAACCGGGCGAGCATATTGGGCAATGCCGCCACAGGTATCCGTGAGTATATGTATTTCGATGGGCATTATCCATATCGCACCAAGCCAGCCACCAATGCGGCGATAGGCAGGCTGTCTGGCTGGGGCGCACAATATAGCGAGCGCGACACTCAGGATGATGGCATGGCCGGCACGAACTGGACCTTCAAGATGCTGGAAGAAGTCCGCGCCGCGCTTGCCGCCTGATCGATCCGCCGACGAAGCCGAATCCGGCGAGCATCATGGCCCATGTTGCCGGCTCCGGAACAACGCCTTCCGCCTCGCCCTCGATCGATATCTTGAACGCCGATGGATTGCGGTAAGAGGCGGATTTGCCAGCGCCTAGCTCGTTGCTCAAATGCACAAACACGAATTGTGATGGATCAAGGGTAAAGTCTGCCAATGGCAATGCCCGTTCGTCGGCGAGAAAGCCAAACGCAAAGAACCAGTGGGGGTAGGTGGATCCGGAATTGAAGCCTACCCAATTAAGGTCGCGGTCTGTTCCAGTCTGTGTGTCATCTGTGATCCGATACCAGCCCTGCGCTCCGGAGCTTTTGGTCGCGAAAGCATCGTTGATTTTAAGGTCAAAGCTCGATGCCAGCATATCCAGTTCAGGAGCGTCGATCTTGTATTTGTCAAAGGTGAACGACGCCTCGAAAGTAAGCGGAACGGGTGTGAAGTCTTCAGTCGCAACGCCGGCCAAAACGACCTCATTAAAGGTCCCCGTGATGGTCACGATATACGCCGCCTGCGCGCTCCCTGCCCACATCGCGCACGCACCCGCCAACGCCACCAACGCCTTCCGCATGATCTTTCTCCCCATTCTGCGGGGGTTGGATCATGCGGGGGCGATTCTCTCCAATAGCGCGAATCGGTGCGTGCCAGCGCGGGACGGTCAAGCTACCACTGGCGTCCGTCATACTCGCACGCGGCGCACTTGCCACAAGCGCCGTCGTCGCAGTCGGGCGGGTAGGGCGGGGGAGGCGTGCCCGGTTCGCTGAACTTGAACCACAGGCCGAGCGCGATGGCGAGCAGGGCGGCGTAGAGGGTGAAGGTGGTGGGGGTCATGCGGACACCGCGCGGTTTTCCGTGCGCCGGCTAACCTTTTGATGCAAAAGGGCGCGGTTTTTCGGAACATGCGGTGAACGGACACCGTTTTCAGCCGAAAACAGTTTACCGACCTTTAACCTTTTGCGTTCATCTAGCTATTGGTTAATCATCTATTCCCGCATCCGGATCAGGGGTCCGGAAGTGACGAGGGGGACGGATCGCTATGCGTGTGCTGCTGATCGAGGACGAACCGACGACGGCGAAGAGCATCGAACTGATGCTCAATGCCGAGGGCTTCAATGTCTACACCACGGATCTTGGCGAGGAAGGTCTCGATCTCGGCAAGCTCTATGATTATGATTTGATCGCGCTCGATCTCAATTTGCCGGATATGCACGGCTATGACGTGCTCAAGAAGCTGCGTGCTTCGCGCGTCCAGACGCCGGTGCTCATCCTGTCCGGCATTTCCGAGATGGACTCCAAGGTCCGCGCGCTGGGCTTCGGCGCCGACGATTATGTGACCAAGCCTTTCCATCGCGAAGAACTGGTCGCCCGCATCCATGCGGTCGTCCGTCGTTCCAAGGGCCACAGCCAGTCGGTGATCCGCACCGGCAAGCTGGCGGTGAACCTGGACGCCAAGACCGTCGAGGTCGATGGTGCCCGCGTCCACCTGACGGGCAAGGAATATGCGATGCTGGAGCTGCTTTCGCTCCGCAAGGGCACCACGCTCACCAAGGAAATGTTCCTCAACCACCTTTATGGCGGGATGGACGAGCCGGAGCTCAAGATCATCGACGTCTTCATCTGCAAGCTTCGCAAGAAGCTCAGCCTGGCGTGCGGTGGCGAGAATTATATCGAGACGGTCTGGGGCCGTGGCTATGTGCTGCGCGATGCCGATGACGAGGGCATCGCCCAGGTCGCCTGACGAACAGGTCTCCCGCAAGGGTGGCTCGAAGGCCGGTGGAGTGGGGGCTCCGCCGGCCTTCTTGCATCTTGGCGTTCCGGCCTTTCCAATTTAGTGAATGATCATAACTAAATGGAGAGGTGATTCATGGACATTGAACGGGCCGGCCAGTTCTGTCGCAGCTATGGCGAAGCGATGGTGAACGGGCGCGCGCAGGCGCTCGCCGATCATTATGGCTTTCCCTATGTCTCCTTCACGGGCGGCCACATCTCGCGCTTCGACGATCGGGACGAGGCGGATGCGATGGTGCAGGCGCATCTCGACCGCTTCGAACGGAGCGGCATTGGCATCGACATCCGCCTGGCCAATTACCGTGTGGAGCCGGTTTCGGGCGGGGCGGCGCTCTGCCACCTCGATTGGGAAATCCACCCGAAGAACGGTGCGGCCGGCTGGAGCTGGTCGAACGTCTATGGCCTGCGCCAGACGCCGGATTCGCAGCATTTCGAATTCAATGTTTCGGACAATGAATTTGGCGAGCTGCTGGCCCGATACCCCGATTTCATGAGCGTTTGAACGAAGTTGGCTTGCGCCGCACAAGACTCTTGTGCGGCGCAGCAAAGCGTTGCAGTCTCCTTGTAACAGAAGAGATGCGCGACGGAGCCGATGGGGAAACGAGCCGCTTTCGACGAGATCAGGGGGCATGACGCGGGCGAGACCGCACGGCCCGAGTTCAATGCGCTGGGCGACTGGATACGCGAGACGCCCGCATCCGAACTGAACCGGCGACAGCAAGCAGCCGAAGCGGCTTTCCGACAATTGGGCATTACCTTCGCCGTCTATGGCGAGGAGGAGGCGGCCGAACGGATCATCCCGTTCGATATCGTGCCGCGCATCTTCACAGCGCGGGAATGGGCCGGGCTGTCGGCGGGGCTGGTGCAGCGAGTCGAGGCGCTCAACGCCTTTCTGGACGATGTCTATGGTGCGCGCCGGATCATCGCCGATGGCGTCGTGCCGCCAGAACTGATCCTGGGCAATCCGCAATTCCGGCCGATGCTGGCGGGTGCGCGGCCGGCGCACGGCATTTTCGCGCATATCTGCGGCATCGATCTTGTCCGCACCGGGCCGGATGCCTTTTACGTGCTGGAGGACAATGCCCGCACGCCATCGGGCGTGTCCTACATGCTCGAAAATCGCGAGGCGATGCTGCGGCTCTGCCCTGAATTGTTCGAGATGTTTCCGGTCGCGGCGGTCGACAATTATCCCGATGCGCTGCACGATACGCTGCGCTCGGTCGCGCCCAATGGCCGGTCGAGCAATCCCGTCTGCGTGCTGCTGACGCCCGGCCATTTCAACTCGGCCTTCTACGAACACAGCTTCCTTGCCGATTCGATGGGGATCGAACTGGTCGAGGCGGCGGACCTTGTGGTCGACGACGATATCGTCTGGATGAAGACGATCGAAGGGCTGGTCCGCGTCGACGTTATCTACCGCCGCATCGACGACGATTATATCGATCCGCTGGTGTTCCTGGCGGAATCGGTGCTGGGCGTGCCGGGGCTGATCGCGGCTTATATGGCCGGCAATGTGACGCTGGTGAACGCGCCGGGCACGGGCATCGCGGATGACAAGGCGATCTACAGCTACATGCCGGAGATCGTGAAATATTATACCGGGCGGGAGGCGCGGCTTCCCAATGTGGAGACGTGGCGCTGCCGCGAACCCGATTGCCTGAAATATGTGCTGGAAAATCTGCCCGATCTGGTGGTGAAGCTGGTCGACGGCTCGGGCGGCTATGGCATGCTGGTCGGCCCCACGGCGACGCGGGCCGAGATCGAGAATTTCCGCGCGGCGCTGGTGGCGGAGCCGCATCGCTATATCGCGCAGCCGACGCTGGCGCTTTCGACCGTGCCGACGCTGACCGACATGGGCATCGCGCCCCGGCATGTCGATTTCCGCCCATTCGTGCTGTCGGGCGCGGATGGCGTCACCATCGTTCCGGGCGGGCTGACCCGCGTGGCGCTGCGCGAAGGATCGCTGGTCGTCAATTCGAGCCAGGGCGGCGGCACCAAGGACAGCCTGATCCTGCTCGACAACCCGGCGGAGGCGCACTGATGCTGAGCCGCACCGCCGCATCGCTCTACTGGCTGGGCCGCTATGTCGAACGGGCCGAATTCACCGCCCGATTGATCGAGGCGACGATCCGGCTCGATGCCCTGTCACCCCGGCCGGCGGGCAAGGGCGCGTGGGAAAGCGCGCTCGCCGTGGCGGCCGCTGATGAAGGTTTCGTCGATACCGGCGAAACGCGGACGCCTCAGAATGTGGCGCGTTACCTCACTCTTGCCGCCGATAATCCCAGTTCCATCCGGTCCTGCCTCGATCGCGCCCGCAGCAATGCGCGCGCGGTGCGCACGGCCTTGTCGCGGGAAGCGTGGGAAGCGATCAACCGCGCCTGGCTGGGGCTGCGCGATCGTTCGTCGACCGGCGGCACCCAGGCGACGCTGGCGCTGGTCGATGCGGTCAAGGCCGAGACGCGGGGGTTCGAGGGGGCACAGCACCGCATGCTGCGCAACGAGCCGTCCTGGTTCATCGGCCTCGGCGCGGCGATCGAACGGGCGGACAACACGGCGCGGCTGATCGACGTCAAATATCATCTGCTGCTGCCCGAAGGCGAAACGGTGGGCGGCGTGATCGATCGGGATCAGTGGACGACGATCCTCCACACGGTTTCCGCCGTCACCGCCTATCGCTGGCTCTATCGCGATGGCTTGCGGCCCGTGCAGGTGGCCGAATTGCTGATCCATCGACGCGAACTGCCGCGATCGCTGGCCGCGTCGACCGACGAGGTGGTCGGCCACCTCAACCTGCTGGGCAAGCGCACCGGCTTGCAGGGGGAGGCCGACCGGCTGGCGCGCCATCGCCAATCCGCTCTGGGCCGCACGACGATCGGCGCGATCATCACCGGCGGCCTGCACGAATATCTCTCCGCCTTCATCAAGGAGAATGCGCGGCTTGACCAGGCGATCGGAAAGCAGTTCCGTTTCGCCTGACATGCGACTCTTTGTTCATCACCGCACCGTCTATCGGTTCAGCGAGCCGCAGGATCGGGTGATCCAGATGCTGCGGCTGACGCCGGGCAGCCATGTCGGCCAGAATGTCATCGACTGGCGGATCGACGTGGATTGCAACGCGCGGCTGCGGCCCGGCAGGGACGGTTATGGCAACGAAACCGCGATGCTGTATGTCGACGGGCCGTTGTCGTCGGTTAGCCTGGCGGTGACCGGCGAGGTGCTGACTGAGGATCGCGCCGGCATGGTCGCGGGCGCGGCCGAGCCCTTGCCGCCCGAACTGTTCGCCCGATCGACCCCGTTGACCGCGCCGGATGAGGCATTACGCGCGCTGGCCACCGAGGTGGCGGGCGATGGTGGCCCGCCGCTCGATCAGGTGCACCAGCTGATGGCGACGATCCACCGGCGGATGCGCTTTCTGCCCCAGAAGCGCAGCGAGGTGCGGCCGGCGGGCGCGAGCTTCGCGGACGGGCAGGGCGGCGCGACCGATTTCGCGCAGGTGATGGTCTGCGCCGCGCGGTTGCTCGGGCTGCCCGCCCGCTATGTTTCAGGGCATATCCTGCGCCCCGGCCACCAGCATGAATGGCACGAGGCCGCCCATGCCTGGGCGGAGGTGCATGTGCCCGATTATGGCTGGATCGGCTTCGATGCGACCGCCAATCGCTGCCCTGACGATCATTATGTCCGCGTCGCCATCGGCCTCGATTATCGCGATGCGGCGCCGGTTTCGGGCACGCGCACCGGCGGTGGCAGCGAGGTGCTGGATGTCGGCGTGCGCGTCGGCATGGATCAGTCGCAGGCTTGAAGGCGCTCCGCTCAAGCCACTTGATTCGCGCCGGCGGGTGATTCAGCTTCAGGCGTCTCTCGGTCCGGGGAAGTGGCCATGACCTATTGCGTGGGCATCCTGTTGCGCGACGGCCTGATCCTGATGTCGGATACCCGCACCAATGCGGGGATCGACAACATCTCCACCTATCGCAAGATGCATGTTCTGGCCGATGCCGACGATCGCCTGATCCTGTGCATGAGCGCCGGCAACCTTTCCGTCACCCAGCATGTTCTGGGGCAGTTGGCCGAAGGACTGCCGCCGCTGCTGGCGGATGAGCAGCCACGCAAGATCCATCATGTGCCCAGCATGTTCCGCGCGGCCCAGCTGGTTGGCGAAGCGGTGATGGTGGCCGGGCGCGAATTGAAGCCCGCGCTGGAGGAGGCCGGCGTCTCGTCCGGCATTTCGCTGCTGGTTGGCGGGCGCATCGGCGATGGGCCGCTCAAGCTGTTCCTCGTTTACGATGCGGGCAATTTCATCGAATGCGGGGCGGACACGCCGTTCCTGCAAATCGGCGCTACGGCCTATGGCAAGCCGATCCTCGATCGCGCGATGACCTATGATTCGCCGCTGGACGAAGCGGTGAAGGTGGCGTTGCTGTCGTTCGACGGCACCATCCGGTCGGACCTGTCGGTGGGCCTGCCGTTCGACATGGTGGTGATGCCGGCGGACCCGGCCCGGCCGGTGATCCGTCGCCGGATCGAAAGCGACGATGCCTATTTCGCCGATCTGTCGCGCCGCTGGTCGATGCTGCTGAATGAAAGCCGCGCGACCATTCCCGATCCACCTTTCCTGAACGGCGCCGCCACATAGAAAAAGCCCGGCTCCCTTGCGGAAACCGGGCCAATTCTGCCGGGGCTGTCGCCGCGATCAGCGCTGGGTCAGCGGCACGTAATCGCGCTGCGTGTGGCCCGTGTAAAGCTGACGCGGACGGCCGATCTTCTGCTCGGGATCGGCGATCATTTCGTTCCACTGCGCAACCCAGCCGACGGTGCGGGCAAGGGCGAAGAGCACGGTGAACATCGTGGTCGGGAAGCCGATCGCCGACAGAATCACGCCCGAATAGAAGTCGACATTCGGGTAGAGCTTCTTCTCGACGAAATAGGGATCGGTCAGCGCGATCTCTTCGAGCTTGCGGGCGACGTCGAGGATCGGATCGTTCTTGCCGAGCTTAGCGAGCACTTCCGTCGCAGCCTTGCCGAGCACCTTCGCGCGCGGATCGTAGTTCTTGTAGACGCGGTGGCCGAAGCCCATCAGGCGGAACGGATCGTCCTTGTTCTTGGCGCGGGCGATATATTCCGGGATGCGATCGATATGGCCGATTTCGCGCAGCATGTTGAGCGCGGCTTCGTTCGCGCCACCGTGCGCCGGGCCCCACAGGCAGGCGATGCCGGCCGCGATGCAGGCGAACGGGTTGGCGCCCGACGAACCGGCGAGACGGACGGTCGATGTCGACGCGTTCTGCTCGTGATCGGCGTGCAGGATGAAGATCTTGTCCATCGCCGCTTCGACGACCGGATCGATCTCATATTCCTCGGCCGGAACCGAGAAGGTCATGTTGAGGAAGTTGCCGGTGTAGGACAGGTTGTTCTTCGGATAGACGAAGGGCTGACCGACCGAATATTTGTAGGCCATGGCCGCGATCGTCGGGATCTTGGCGATCAGGCGGTGGCTGGCGACGAGCCGCTGGTGCGGATCGGCGATGTCGGTCGAGTCGTGGTAGAAGGCCGAAAGCGCGCCGACCACGCCGCACATCACCGCCATCGGGTGCGCGTCGCGGCGGAAACCGCGATAGAACTGGGCCAGCTGCTCGTGCACCATGGTGTGGCGCGTGATCGTGCCGCTGAACTTCTCCAGCTCCGCCTTCGACGGCAGTTCGCCGTTCAGCAGCAGATAGCTCAATTCCATGAAGTTCGACTGTTCGGCCAGCTGATCGATCGGATAGCCGCGGTGCAGCAGAACGCCCTGATCGCCATCGATGAAGGTGATCTTCGATTCGCAGCTTGCGGTGGAGGTGAAGCCGGGATCGTAGGTGAACGCGCCCGTGTTGCCATAGAGCTTGCGGATGTCGATCACGTCGGGGCCGACGCTGCCGGAAAGAATCTTATATTCCGACGCCTTGCCGCCGAGTTCAACTTTGGCGCTGCTATCGCCCATCGGGCTTTCTCCTTCTATCCACTCAGGCGCGCGGGCGCGCCAATTGATCGGCCAACCGGCCCAGGCTCTCCTCGCGACCGAGCAGAACCAGAACGTCGAAAATACCGGGGGATGTGGACCGGCCGGTGAGCGCCGCACGCAGCGGCTGCGCCACCTTGCCGAGCCCCAGGCCGGCAGCCTCCGCAACTTCGCGGACCGCCGCCTCCAGAGCAGGAGCGGTCCATTCGGATACGGACGCGATCGCACGCTCGGCCGAGGCCAGGACGGTGATCGCGGCAGCGTCTAGCAGGCTCGCGGCGCGTTCGTCCATGTCTATAGGGCGAGTGCGAAACAGGAATGTTGCGGCATCTGCAAGATCGCCCAAATCCTTAGCGCGCGGTTGCAAAAACGGCATGGCGCGTTGCAGCAATTGCATGTCCGCGTCGGCGAGTTCGCGACCGATCAGGCCCTCGACGCGGCTCTGCGCGAGTCCCGCCAGCCGGGCGGCATCGGCCTCGCGGATATAATGCCCGTTGAGGTTTTCGAGCTTCTTGAGATCGAAGCGCGAGGGCGAGCGGCCGACACCGGCAAGATCGAACCATTCCACCGCTTCGTCGCGGCTGATGATTTCCGCGTCGCCATGGCCCCAGCCGAGCCGCAGCAGATAATTGTTGAGCGCCTCGGGCAGGATACCGAGTTCGTCGCGATAGGCGTCGACACCAAGCGCGCCGTGGCGCTTGGACAGCTTGGCCCCGTCCGCGCCGTGGATCAGCGGGACATGGGCATAGACCGGTTCCGGCCAGTCCATCGCCCGAATGATGCCGAGCTGGCGGAAGGCGTTGTTGAGGTGATCGTCGCCACGAATGACGTGGGTGACGCCCATGTCGTGATCGTCAACGACGACGGCCAGCATATAAGTGGGGGTGCCGTCGGAACGGAGCAGGATCATGTCGTCCAGCTCGGCATTCTTCACCGTCACCGATCCCTGCACGCGATCATGGATCGTCGTTTCGCCCTCACGCTCCGCCTTCAGGCGGATGACGAAGGGGGCGCCGGCCGGCGCTTCGGCCGGATCGCGGTCGCGCCAGCGGCCGTCATAGCGCAGCGGCTGCTTGGCGGCGCGCTGCTGCTCGCGCAATTCGGCCAGCTCCTCGGGCGTGGCGAAGCACTTATAGGCATGGCCCGTGCTGAGCATCTGGTTCGCCACTTCGGCATGGCGCGCGGCGCGGGCGAACTGGAAAACTGGCTCCTCATCGCCTTCGAGACCGAGCCAGGCGAGGCCGTCGAGAATCGCGTCGATCGCCGGCTGGGTGGAACGCGCGCGGTCCGTATCTTCGATCCGCAACAGGAAGCGGCCGCCATGGTGGCGGGCGAAGAGATAGTTGAACAACGCTGTGCGCGCGCCGCCGATATGCAGGAATCCGGTTGGGGATGGCGCGAAACGGGTGACGACGGGCCGGGTTTCTGCGGAATTGTCAGTGCTTGCGCCCACGCGCGCTTTCTCCAAGGATGGCTGGGCATGGCCAGCGAATTCGGCACCGCCCCTAGCATGGCTTCCCCGGCGCGACAAACCGCGCGCGGTCGCCTTTTCGTCGGCGCTTTGGATGGGCTGGAAAGCTGGCTGGATGGCGAGCGCGATCAGCTGTTCCTGTGGCTGCCGGTGGCGCTGGGCGCGGGGGTCGCGGCCTGGTTCCTGCTGCCGGATGCGGCACGATGGCTGGCCTTCATCTTCACCGCCCTCGGCATCGCGGCCGGATTCGCGCTGCTGCCGGCGGGCGGGCGGCTGCGCCGGGCGGGCATCGTCGCCACCATCGCGATGGCGCTGGGCTGCGCCTTGATCTGGGCGCGGGCCGAACGAGTCGCTGCACCGCGTCTCGATCGGCCGGTGGTGACGGCGGTCGAAGGCCGAGTCGTCGCCGTCGATCGCCTTGCCGCGCGCGATCTGGTCCGGCTGACCATCGAACCCGCCGCCCCGGCGGATTTGCCGACGCGCATCCGGGTCAATGTGGCGACAGCGGACATGCCGGACGATGTTTCGCCGGGATCGCGCGTTGCGCTGCGCGCCCGGCTGATGCCGCCGCCGGGGCCGGCGGTGCCGGGCAGCTATGATTTTGCCCGTGTCGCGTGGTTTCAGGGGCTGGGCGCCACCGGCCGCGCGATCGGGCCGGTGGCGCTGGCCGGGGCAGGGGAAGCGGCCGGGATCTGGCCGACGATCATGGGGTGGCGCGCAAACCTTTCGGGCCATGTGCAGGGCCAGCTGGCCGGCAGCGAGGGCGGGATTGCCGCCGCGCTTGCCACCGGCGATCAGGGCGGGATCGCCGAAGCCGATGCCGAAGCGATGCGGCGCTCCGGCCTTGCGCACCTCCTGTCGATCAGCGGCCTTCATGTCACGGCGGTCATCGGGGCGACGATGCTGCTGGTGCTCCGGCTGCTGGCTCTCAGCCCGGCGCTCGCGCTGCGCCTGCCGCTGCCGTTGATCGCCGCCGCGGCCGGGGCGGTGGCCGGCATCGGCTATACGCTGCTGGCCGGGGCCGAGGTGCCGACGGTGCGATCCTGCATCGCCGCGCTGCTGGTGCTGATCGGGATCGCGATGGGGCGCGACGCGATCACCCTGCGGCTGGTCGCGGCGGGCGCGTTGATCGTGCTGCTGCTATGGCCCGAGGCGCTGGTGGGGGCGAGCTTCCAGCTGAGCTTCGCGGCCGTCACCGCGATCGTGGCGATCCACGAACATCCCGGCCTGCGCGCCTTGCTCGCCCGGCGGGAGGAGGGGGCGATGGCGCGCTGGGCGCGTGCGCTGGGGGCGCTGGTGCTGACCGGCTTGGCGGTGGAAGTGGCGCTTGCGCCGATCGCGCTGTTCCATTTCCACAAAGCGGGCCTCTATGGCGCGCTCGCCAATGTCGTCGCCATTCCGCTGACCACCTTCGTCATCATGCCGTTCGAGGCGCTGGCCTTGCTGCTCGATCTGGCGGGGCTGGGCGCGCCGGCATGGTGGATTGTGGGGAAGGCACTGGCGCTGCTGCTTTGGCTTGCCCATCTGGTCGCGGGGCTGCCGGGGGCGGTGGCGGCGCTGCCTTCGCTTGCCACCGGCGCGTTCGCGCTGATGGTCGGCGGCGGGCTGTGGATCGCGCTATGGCGCACCCGTGCGCGCCGGATGGGTATCCTGCCGCTGGCGGCCGGGGCGATCTGGGCGGTGGCGACGCCGGCACCCGATCTGCTGATCACCGGCGATGGCCGCCATGTGGCGATCCGTGAAGCCGACGGCCGGATCGCGCTGCTGCGGCCCCGCGCCGGCGATTATGTGCGCGACATGCTGGGCGAAGCCGCCGGCACCGAAGCGGATGCACTGGCCTTCGACGATCGGCCGAACATGGCCTGCGGCCCGGATCTGTGCCGCGCCACGCTGCGGCGCGATGGCCGCGACTGGACGGTGCTCGCCACCCGATCGCCCTATCTGGTCGATATCGCGGCGATGAACCGCGCCTGCGCCACCGCCGATATCGTGATCAGCGATCGTCGCCTGCCACGAAGCTGCCGTCCGCGCTGGCTGAAGGCGGATCGGTCGTTGCTGGCGCGTACGGGTGGCATCGCGATCCACCTCGACACCGGCGGCGTGCGGACGGTGCAGGACATGCGTCGCGGCAAGCCCTGGGCGGAATAGGGCAGGCGGGCAGTGGCTTCGGCATTGCCAGCGCGCTGCGCCTCGCCCAATAGGCGCGCGAGCAACAGACAGGCTATGGCGGGAGGCCACGCATGACACGGATCGGCATCATCGGCGCGGGTGGACGGATGGGCCGTGCGATCGCGGCAGCGATCGGCGATGTCGATGCCAGCGTCGCGGGTGGCATCGACCGGCCCGGAACCGATCCGCAGGCGCTGGGCGGGGTCGCCCTGTTGGCGGATGCCGCCGCGCTGGCCGGGGCGAGCGACGTGATGGTCGATTTCTCTTCGCCATCGGCGCTTCAGGCCCATCTCGACGCCGCCATCGCCAATGGCACGCCGATCGTCATCGGCACGACCGGCCTTGCAGCGGAGCATCATGCCGCGATCGACGCGGCGGCAAAGTCGGTCGCGGTGCTGCAGGCGTTCAACACCTCGCTGGGCGTGAACCTGCTCGCCCATCTCGTTCGCGAGGCTGCGGCGCGGCTGGGCAGCGACTGGGATATCGAGATCGTCGAGATGCACCATCGCCACAAGGTGGATGCGCCGTCGGGCACGGGTATCCTGCTGGGCGAGGCCGCGGCAGCCGGGCGGCAGGTGGCGCTGGCCGACGTGTCGGTGCGCGGCCGCGACGGGATCACCGGCGAACGGCCCGAAGGCGCGATCGGCTTCGCGGTGCTGCGCGGCGGATCGGTTGCCGGGGACCATGAGGTCATATTCGCCGGCGAAGGCGAGCGGATCGAACTGGGCCACCGCGCGGAAAGCCGGGCGATTTTCGCCCGTGGCGCGGTCAAGGCCGCGCTCTGGCTCGCCGGTAAGCCCGCCGGCCGCTATTCGATGAACGACGTTCTCGGCCTCTGAGCGGGCGATGAAGCGCGACGACGTCTTTGAATTCTACCGGCGGCTGGCGGAGGCCAATCCGTCGCCGGAAACCGAGCTTGAATATACCAACGCCTATACGCTTCTCGTCGCCGTCGCGCTTTCCGCGCAGGCGACGGACGTGGGCGTCAACAAGGCGACGCGCCGGCTGTTCGCGGAGGTGGATACGCCGCAGACGATGCTCGACCTTGGGGAAGAGGGGCTGCGCGAACACATCAAGACGATCGGCCTGTTCAACACCAAGGCGAAGAATGTCATCGCCGCCGCGCGCATCCTCGTCGACAAATATGACGGCGAAGTGCCGCGCGATCGCGCCGCGCTGGAGGAATTGCCGGGGGTTGGCCGCAAGACCGCCAATGTCGTGCTCAACACCGCCTTTGGCGAAGAAACCTTCGCCGTCGACACGCATATTTTCCGTGTCGGGAACCGCACGGGGCTCGCCAAGGGCAAGACGCCGCTCGCCGTCGAACTGAAGCTGGACAAGGTGACGCCCGGGCCGTTTCGGCGCGGCGCTCACCACTGGTTAATCCTGCATGGCCGATATATCTGCAAGGCCCGGCGGCCGGAATGCTGGCGCTGCCCGGTGGCGGATCTGTGCGCCTTCAAGCCCAAGACGCCGGCACCCGCCGGGGCCAAGGTTTCAGCCTGACGGGTCCGTCACGATAGGGTAGGACCGGATGGGCCGGACAGGAGATCGATCATGAAGATGACAGCGATCATTGCGCTCGGGTTCGTCGCGGTGGCGGCGTTGCCCGGGGCGGCGTCGGCGAAGGAGAAGGCCGACAATCTGGTGGTCAAGGCGGGCGCGCAGCCGCTCAACTGCGTCAACCTGCGCCAGATACGCGAAACCAAGGTGCTGAACGACAGCACGATCGACTTCCACATGAACGGCGGCAAGATCTACCGGAACAGCTTGCCGGGGCGCTGCCCGCAGCTGGGGTTCGAAGAACGCTTCGCCTACAAGACGTCGCTGAGCCAGCTCTGCTCCACCGACATCATCACCGTGCTCACCACCATGGGCGGGCCGGGGCTCAACCGGGGCGCCAGTTGCGGCCTTGGTCAGTTCCAGGAAATGGAAGCGAAGAAGTAAACATAACCCCGCCCGCGGATTTTCGCGCGGGGCTGCCGATTTGGGCTGGCCCCGCGTTCCGGCCTTTGCTAAGCGCCCTCGCCTGGCACCCGTAGCTCAGCTGGATAGAGCGCTGCCCTCCGAAGGCAGAGGCCAGAGGTTCGAATCCTCTCGGGTGCGCCATCTCCCTACATCGTCGGTCGCCGCTGCCCGGATGGGATGCGCGGCATGGCCTTGGGCGGACGTTCAGTCGTTTCTGGCAATCGTTACGTCCAGTTGTGTCGTCACATGTTCGGCGATGGCCAGCGATGCCGTCAGGCCGGGGGATTCGATGCCGAACAGGGCGACCAATCCGTCTTGTCCGTGCTGTTCGGGGCCGATGATGGCGAAGTCGGCCGCTGGTTCGCCGGGGCCGCTGAGCTTGGGGCGGATGCCGGCATAGCCGGGGACGAGCCGGGCAGGATCGATTTCGGGCCAGATGCGCCGGGCGGCGGCAAGGAAGGCGGCGCCACGGGCGGGATCGACGGTATAGTCGACCGTGTCGATCCATTCGACATCGGGGCCGAACCGCGCCCGCCCGGCCAGATCCAGCGTCAGGTGCGTGCCAAGGCCGCCGGGGACGGGGACCGGATAGATCAGCCGATCGAACGGCACGCGGCCATAATCGAAATAGACGCCGCGCGCATAGCGGACGATCGGCACATGGCCGGCCATTCCGTCGGTGGCCGCCGCGAGCTTGTGCGCTTCGAGCCCGGCCGCATTGACGACGCGTCCTGCTACGACCGCCGGCGCCGCTTCGCCTTCGATATGCACGCCCCAGCCGGCGGGCGTGCGCGACAATGCGGTCACGCGGGTTCGCGCGACGAAGCGGGCGCCATGGTCTTCGGCGTCGCCGAGCAGCGCCTGCATATAAGCGTGGGAATCGATGATGCCGGTCGATGGCGACAGGATCGCTTCGTGGCAGCGCAGCTGTGGCTCGATCCGCTTGGCCTCGCTGGCGCCGAGCCGGACGAGATCGTCGACACCGGCAGCCGCGCCGGCGCCCGCGATTTCGTCGAGCACCGTCGATTGCGCCGGTTCGGCCGCGAAGATCAGCTTGCCGAGCCTGCTGTGCGGGACACCGCGATCCCGGCAATATGCGTAAAGCAACTGCCGCCCGCGCGTGCAAAGCGCCGCCTTGAGCGGTGTCGTGCGATAATAGAGCCCGGCGTGGATCACCTCGCTGTTGCGCGCGCTTGTCGCGCTGCCGAAATGCGGTTCGCTGTCGAGGATCAGCGTTTCCAGCCCGGCGCGGGCCAGCGCGCGGCCGACGGCCAGCCCGATCACGCCGGCGCCCACCACCACCGCGTCCACCTGCGTCATTTCAGCCCCGCCGGTCCATGAAGGTGCCGACACTGCGGCAGCTTGGCCCCGGCAACAATAGTCCCGACGGACCATGGGGGCTGCCCGGCGGCGGGGGGAGGGGGACTGCCCCGTTGGGGTTAGCCCGGCGCGGCCGCCGAACCCGATGGAGCTAGGCTGAATGCGCGCATTCCACGGGCACGAACAAAGCTGTCATGCTCCGCCGAACTTGAACCAGGGATAGGTGCATGGCCCTTCGATCGCCAGCTGTGAGCTTGGCCTTGCCGGTGTTCAACGGCGGGGATTATCTCGACGAGACGATCCGGTCGATTCAGGAGCAGACGTTCGGCGATTTCGAGCTGACCGTCACCGACAACGCATCGAGCGATGGCACGCCAGATATCGTGGCCGAACGCGCCGCAGGCGACCGGCGGATCCGGCTGGTGCGCAACCTGGTCAATATCGGCGCCGCGGCCAATTATAATCTGGGTTTCACCCACGCGACGGGCACCTATTTCAAATGGTGCGCGCACGATGATCGGCTCAGCCCGAATTTCCTCGATGCCTGCGTCCGCGTGTTGCGATCCCACGCCGATACCGCCCTCGCTTTCGCGCCGACGCTGCGTATCGGCCCGGCCAACGAGATCATGCCGCCGGTCGGTGCCGAGACACCCGCCATCGAGGCGGAGGACGCGGCCGAGCGTTTCTGGCAGGCGCTGGAGCTGTCGGGCACATGTTTCCCGATCTTCGGCCTGTTCCGCCGGAGCGCGGTCGAGCGATCGACCCTGCACCGGCCTTATTATAGTTCGGATCGCGCCTTGCTGGCCGAAGCGGCGATCATCGGAAAGTTCCGGATCGCCGAGGATGCGATCTTCTACAATCGCGAGCATCCCGAGCGATCGATCAACATCGCCGATAAGGTGCAGCGCAGCCTGTGGCAGACCGGCCGGAAGAGCCGCGGGGCGGCGGCGGAGCATTTCCAGCTCGCCCGCCATCTGTTCGAAATCGCCGGCCGACATCCCGATCTCGTCTCGGCATCGCGGCTGCGCGCCCGGCTACTCCGCAGGAGCCTGCGCCCGCGCGAACTGGGCCGCTACTGCCTCGAAATGACCAGCCTCGTATCGCCGGCGGCGGCCGGAGCGATCAAGGGCCTGGTCGTCGGCAACCCCGTTTCGCAGCGAGTTTGAACGATGAGCCAGCACCTTCCCCGCGTCAAAGTCGGCATTCTGGCCGGCGGCCTCGGTTCACGCCTGTCCGAAGAGACCGAGATCCGCCCCAAGCCCATGGTGGAGATCGGCGGAATGCCGATCATCTGGCACATCATGAATCTCTATTCGCATTATGGCTTCAACGATTTCAGCATCGCGCTCGGCTATAAGGGCGAACTGATCAAGCGGTGGTTCCGCGACTATTGCAATGTCTCCGGTTCGGTCACGCTGCGCACCCGCAGCGGCCAGCTGATCCAGCATTCGCCGGATGACGTGCCCGACTGGGATGTCCATCTGGTCGAAACCGGTGTCAGCGCCGGCACCGGCGGCCGGATCAAGAAGCTCGCCCCGTGGCTCGGGCCCAGCACCGCCATGGTGACCTGGTGCGATGGCGTGGCGGACATCGACCTCCAGCGCCTGCTGGCCTTCCATCGCTCGCACGGCCGCCTCGCCACGCTCACCGCGGTGCGCCCGCCGGCGCGCTACGGCCATCTCGAATTCGAAGGCGATGCGATCACCTGCTTTTCCGAAAAACCCCAGATCGGCGAAGGCTGGATCAACGGGGCGTTCTTCGTGCTCGAGCCGCAGGTGATGGATTATATCGAGCATGATGAAGAGATGTTCGAGCAGGGTGCCTTGGCCCGGCTCGCCGAGGATGGCCAGTTGATGGCCTACCGCCACGAGTCCTTCTGGCAGTGCATGGACACGATGCGCGAGAAGAAAATCCTCAATGATTATTGGGAGTCGGGCAACGCCCCCTGGAAAATCTGGGAGGAACGGGACGGTGAAGATTCTGCTGACCGGGCATCTTGGTTACATCGGATCCATCCTGGCCTGGCGCCTGCTGGAACGCGATCATGACGTCGTAGGGCTCGACAGCGATCTGTTCGCGGATTGCAGCTTTGCCGATGGCGTGCCCGAATTGCACTCGATTGGCGGTGACATTCGCGACTTCGTGTCCGATTCCGCCGCGGTGGAGCGGCTCCGTGGCTTCGACGCGGTGATCCACCTTGCCGGCCTGTCCAACGATCCGCTTGGCGATTATCGGCCCGGCCTGACGCGTGCGATCAACGCGACGGCCTCGATCGCGCTGGCCAGGCTGGCGCGGGCCGCCGGCGTGGGGCGGTTCGTCTATGCGTCCTCCTGTTCCAATTATGGCGCGTCGAATGACGAGTTCGTGGCCGAGGACGGCCGGCTCTGCCCGGTGACGCCCTATGCCGAATCCAAGGTCGAATCCGAAGCGGCGATCATCGCGCTGGCCGATGACGGGTTCAGCCCGACCTTCCTGCGCGCATCCACCGCTTATGGCGTGTCGCCGCGCCTGCGTTTCGATCTTGTCGTCAACAACCTGACCGCCTGGGCCTGCGCCACGGGCGAGGTGCACCTCAAGAGCGATGGTTCGCCCTGGCGGCCGATCGTGCATGTCGAGGATATCGCGCTGGCCTACATCGCCGCGGTCGAAGCGCCCCGGGCGGACGTGCATGGCGAGGTGTTCAACGTCGGCCAGACCACGGAAAATTATCAGATCCGCGAAATTGCCGAACTTGTCCGCCAGATCGTGCCCGGCGCGAAGATCGGCTTTGCGGCCGAAGCCAGCCCGGACCTGCGCAATTATCGTGTGGACTGCGACTACATCGCCCGGCGGCTCCATGGCTTCAAGCCGCAATGGACCTGCCGGCGCGGCATCGAGCAACTGTTCGACGCGTTCGATGCGCGCGGCCTCAGCGTCGAGGATTTCGAAGGCCCCCGGTTCAAGCGCATTGCCCATATCCAGCAGCGCATCGCCGAGGGGACGCTCCACGAGGACCTGTATCCGATCCAGCGCCGGATCGCGGTGTGAGGGGATCAGCATGAACTATCATTTCGTCAAGCGGGCCTGCGCGCCCTCCCGCATCGAAACCGAGTGCCGTTCCTGCGGCGGTGACTCGCTGGAGGCGATCCTCGACCTTGGATCGACGCCGCTGGCGGATCGGCTGGTCCGGCCGGAAGCGCATGATGCGCCCGAGCCGGCCTTCCCGTTGCTCGTCGCCTTTTGCCACGATTGCGCGCTCGTCCAGATATTGGAGACGGTGGCGCCTGAAATCCTGTTCGCCGATTCCTATCCTTATTATTCCTCCTTCTCGCCGGCGCTGATGGAGCATTCCCGCGCGAATGTGGCGCAGCGGATTGCGGAGCGCGGGGTCGGGCCGTCCAGCCTGGTGATCGAACTGGCCAGCAATGACGGCTATCTGCTGCGCAACTATGTCGAACAGGGCGTGCCGGTGCTGGGGATCGACCCGGCCGAGGGGCCGGCGGCGGCCGCCCATTCGGTTGGCGTGCCGACGCTGTGCGATTTCTTCACCGAAACGCTGGCGGCGCAGATCGTCGACACCCATGGCCAGGCCGATATCGTCCACGGCAACAATGTGCTGGCGCATGTTGCCGATACCAACGGCTTCGTCGCGGGCATCCGGACCATCCTCAAGCCCGATGGCGTCGCAGTGCTGGAGATGCCCTATCTGCTGCGGCTGATCGAGCATGTCGAATTCGACACCATCTATCATGAGCATCTCTGCTATTTCTCGCTGACGGCGCTCGACCGGCTGTTCCGCCGGCACGGCCTGTTCGTCAATCGGGTGGAGGAACTGTCCATCCATGGCGGCTCGCTACGCATCTTCGTTGAGCCTTTCGAAGCGGTCGGCCCGTCGGTCGAAGCGATGTTGGGCCGGGAAAAGATGATCGGGCTCGATCGGGTGGATTTCTTCGCCCGGTTTGCCGATCGGGTCGAAGCCCTGCGGGAAAGTCTGGTCGGGCTGATCGGGCGGCTGAAGGCCGAAGGGCATTCCATCGCCGCTTATGGCGCCGCCGCCAAGGGCGCGACCTTGCTCAACTATTGCGGGCTCGGCACCGATCATCTCGACTTCGTGGTCGATCGCAACGTCAACAAGCATGGCTGGTTAATGCCGGGCGCGCATCTGCCGATCCTGGGCACCGAGGCCCTGATCGAGATGAAGCCGGATTATGTGCTGATGCTCTCGTGGAATTTTGCCGACGAGATATTGGTCCAGCAAAGCGAATATCGGGACGCGGGGGGCTGCTTCATCATTCCCGTGCCCGAACCGAGGCTGCTCCGGTGAACGTCGTCGATCGCGATCTCGCCGGGAGGGGCGAGGAGGCCTGGGGGCAGGGCGTCGCCGGTCTGTGCCCGAGCTGCGGCACGGGACGGACGGAGCCCTTCTATCAGGTGGACGACGTTCCGACCAATTCCTGCATCCTGTTCCGCACCCGCGCGGAGGCGATCGGCTGCATCAGGGGTAGCATCCTGCTCCATCATTGCCGCGGCTGCGGCTTCGTGTTCAACAGCCGCTTCGAACAGGCGCTGACGGAATATTCCGACCGTTACGAAGAGACGCAGGGTTTCTCGCCCACGTTCAATCGGTTCCATCATCAGCTTGCGCAGGAAATCGTGCAGCGCCACGGCCTGTACGATCGCGACGTGATGGAGATCGGCTGCGGCAAGGGCGAGTTCCTGGTCCTCCTTTCGCAGCTTGGGCGCAACCGTGGCATTGGCGTCGATCCCAGCGCCATTCCGGAGCGGCTGGCCGGTGTCGCCGGTGCCGAACTGGTGACGCTGATCCCCGAATATTTCGAGCCACGCCACTGCACGGTCCAGCCCGATCTGCTCTGCTGCAAGATGACGCTGGAGCATATTCCGCAGACCGCGCGGTTCCTTGAAACGATCCGCGCCGGGCTCGATGCGGAGCGGCGGGCGACAATCTTCTTCCAGGTGCCGGATGCAGGGCGGATCCTGCGCGCTTGTGCCTATGAGGATATCTATTACGAGCATTGCTCCTATTTTACCGAGGCTTCGCTATCGCGCCTGTTCCGCCATTGCGGGTTCGACGTGATCCGCACGACCGTCGAATATGACGGGCAATATCTGACGCTGGAGGCGGTGCCATCCGCGCGCCGTGCCGAAAGGGCCGACAAACACCCTTCGGACGAATGGACCGGCCTGGTGCGCACATTCGCGGAACGAGCGCGGCTCGCCAAGGAGCATTGGCGCTCGATCGTCCGGCAGACGCGGAGCGATGGCCGGCGGATCCTGCTCTGGGGTTCCGGCTCGAAGGCCGTGTCCTTCCTGACATCGCTGGGGCTTGCCGATGCGATCGATGCCGTGACCGATATCAACCCCAACCGGCACGATCATTTCATGCCGGGAACCGGACAGCCGATCATCTCGCCCGCGCGGATTGCCGAGCTGGATCCGGGGCTGGTGATCGTGATGAACGGCATCTACGAGGACGAGATCCGCCGCGATCTGGCCGGCATCGGGGTGTCCTGTGACGTTCGCTGCCTATAGCGGACGCGAGGCAAGGCATTCGTGAGCCGAAAGCTCGTGGTCGCCGTCCGGGGCGATTTCACGCCGCTGAATTGTGGATACCACCGGCGGACCGCTGATCTGGTCGCTTTCCTTGCGGGGTGTTTTCCGGGCACCGCCGTCTACAGCCATTACGAACATCCGGTCGATCCGTGGACGGACGAGGCGATCGCCCGCTTCGAGGTGCGTTTCCCCGGCGTCGACCTCATTCTCGATCACGCGCCGCGCGCCGTGCGGCTGCTTGGCCGGCTCAAGAATGCGGCGCTTGCCTTCGCGCCGGCGGCGGCACCGGCGATCCTGCGATGGACGGTCGGATCGGCGACGGCGAACTACCGGAAGATGGCGAAGGAGGCGGATCGCTATCTGTTCGTCATGAACACCGTCGATACCTATGCGGCACTGAACGGCTTTCGTTTCAATTCGCTGGTCGAAACCCATGACATCAAGTTCGCGAATTATTGCCGGCGGGCCGGGCGGTCGGCCGCAGGGCTGCGGGCGGTCGGCAAGCTGCGCAGCGAAGTGGCGGTGCTCGAACGGGCTTGCGGCATTATCGCGATCTCCCCGGTCGATGCATCGATCTTCCGGACGCTGGTGACGGAAACGCCCACCTTCTGGGTGCCCAGCTATGACGAGCCCGACGATGCTGCCCCGGCCGCTGCATCCCACGTCTATGACCACGACCTGCTGTTCGTGGGGTCTGACAACATCTTCAATGTGACGGGTATCTGCACTTACCTCGCCGATAACCGCGTCTGGCTGAAAAGGCGGCGGATCGCGATCGCCGGGCGCGTCTGCGCAACGCCGGAGGTGGTGGTACTGGCGAGATCATGGCCGGGGCTGGACCTGCTCGGCTTCGTCGACGATCTCGCGCCCGTCTATGCCGGCGCCAGGGCCGTTCTATCGCCGGTGGAAGGGACGGGGCTCAAGATCAAGATGGTCGACGCGCTGGCGCATGGCCGGCCGGTGCTGGCGTCGACGCATTCGCGGGATGGCCTGCCGCCGGGTTTCGAACATTGCGTCCTGCCGCTCGACCGCGAAACCGTCGAGAAGCTGCTCGACGACCCGGAAGCATTGGCGGCGGCGTCCAGGGCCGCGCGCGATTATCATGCACGCTTTCTTGAAGCAGGTGATCGGCGGAAACTGAAGGACTTTATCGCGGCGATGCTGAACTGAGCGTCCCATCGGGGCTTGCACCCGCTTCGCTGATGGCCGCCCTCCTGACGATCCTCGGATGCCGCCTGTGCGCTTCAAGCGCGGGTCTCAGCGCCAGTGCGGCGCCCGCGAAGATCGCGAAATCCATCCCCGGTACGGCGGTCAGCGAGGTGAACATGGGCGGGATCAGGGTGAGCACGGCCGTGCAGCCGGCCGCCGCGCTGATCGCGGTCGCCGGGTCGGTCACCGGTTTCCAGGTCGAGGCGCGCATCGGCTGCAGCACCACGCCGAGATAGAAGGCGAAGCTGCCAATGCCGATCACGCCCATGCTGCCCAGGATCGCCATCAGCAGGCTCGAAGAACGGAAGCTGCCCGGCCCGACACCCAGCCCGCCCGACGCCAGAAAGGCGTGCCAGCCCTGCATCGCCCAGAACAGGCGCTGTTCGCCGGATTCGCTTTGCCCTTTGCCCACCGTCATGTCGCTCACCATGTCGCCGATGGCGGCCATCACCTGCGGGCTCATCGCCATGGCCAGCGCCGTGGCGAGCACGCCGGCCAGCGCGATCATGCCCACCTGACCCAGCCGACGGGAATCGAGCTGATGGGGGCTGATGATCAGGCGGAGCACGAAGAAGGCGGCATAGGCCGCAAGGGCGACATAGGCGCTCGATGATGTGCTGAAGAACAGGATCAGCCCGAGCATCATCGCCGCCGCGCCGGTAGAACGCGGCCGGATCGATCGGTACCAGCATTCGCTGGTGAAGACGAACCAGGTAAAGCCCACCGCCGCATAGGCCGCCGGCTCGGGCAGGAAGCCGTTGATCCGGATAAACTGGCCCACCGTTTGCTGGACCTGCGAGTAATTGGCGTTGCGGACGAATTCGAAGACGGCCGAAACCGGCGTGCCCCGCGTGGCCGCTTCGATGACGCCCGATGCGCCATGGATCCAGGCGCAGATCACGCCCCCGCGCACCAGCATGTCCGCGCCGCCACGGCCACGACAGACGACATAAGCGGCAACCGCGCCGAGCAGCGTCGTCACCAGATAGACGGCGGAAGTGATGTTCTGGGACGATGGTTGCAGCGGCTCGACATAGAATAGCCCGCCAACCCATTGGGCAGGCCGGAGCGGCGTGACGTTGATCGCACCGGCGAAGATGCGCGGCGCGACGAAGGCCGCCGCGACGCCATAGAGGGTGAAAAGGGCAAGGACGACATTGGCGCGGAACGCATCGCTGATCTTGCTCAGCTGTCCTCCGCCGGGCAGCAGCAGCCGGGCATAGACGAACATCAGCGCAAACTGCACCGGCGGCATGGATGATCCGCCCAGCGCCGGAAGCAGCAATGACGCCGATCCACCGAACAGCCCCGAAAGCAGAAGGAACAGGAACATCGAGCGCAGCTGCCCGAAGAGCAGCAACAGGACGCCGATCGCCAGCTGGATGATGCCGATGATGGTCAGGCTCATCGCGCCGCTCCCCCGGATGGCCCGTCCGGGCCGCGCACCATGGCCGGGGGGAGGGCGGGCATCGGCGTCACTCCCCCGTCAATGCGAGGATCTTGGCGTCGAAATGTTCGGGGGCGAACAGGCTGGCGCGGGCAATCGCCCGGCGGGGATCGAAATCCGGCAGCCATGCTTCGAGCCGGGCGATACCGTCGAGCAGCGATGGCGTGTCCTGCTGGTCGAACAAGATGCCGGTCTGGTCGGGCACGATGCTGTCCAGAACGCCGCCCCGGCCAAAAGCCAGCACCGGCCGGCCGGATGCCATGGCCTCCACCGGCACGATCCCGAAATCCTCCTCGGCGGTGAAGACGAGCGCCCGGGCGCGGGCATAAGCGCGGCGCAACGCGGCGAAGTCCATCCGGTCGATGAAGCGCACATTGGGCCCGGCGCTGGCGCGAAGCCGCTTCGCCATCGGGCCGTCGCCCACCATCAGCAGCGGCAGGCCCGCCTTGCTGAATGCCTCGACCGCCAGATCCGGGCGCTTGTAGGGCACCAATTGCCCGACCCACAGATAATAATCGTCGATCTCGACCGACGGCGTGAACAGCGATGTTTCGACCGGGGGATGGATCACCTCGGCCTCCCTGCGCCAGACCTTGCGGATGCGATCATGGACGAAGGTGGAGTTGGCCGCGAAGCGATCGACCCGCGCGCTCGAGCCGATGTCCCACTGCCGGAGCCGGTGGCATAGCCACGGCATGGCGAGGCGGTTCAGCATGCCGGCATGCTCGCGATATGTGTGATACTGGTCCCACAGATATCGCATCGGCGAATGGCAGTAGCAGACGTGCAGGCTCGACGGGTCGGTGATGACCCCCTTGGCCGGTCCGGCCTCGCTGCTGATCACCAAATCATAGCCGCGCAGATCGAGCCCTTCGAGCGCCATCGGCATCAGCGGCAGATAATATTGATAGAAACGGCGCGACATCGGCAGGCGATCGATGAAGCTGGTCGTTACCCGCGCATTGCGGATGTCCGCCGACATCTTCGAGGGATCATAAACATGGGTGAACAGATCGGCGTCGGGATAGAGGCGCAGCAGCCGTTCGAGCACCCGCTCGCCCCCGCGCATCGCGACCAGCCAGTAATGGACGATCGCCACCCGGCGGCGCGATCGGGGCGGGGGCCAGGGGTGGCGTTCCTGCTGACCGGCGAGCTGCACGGTCACTGCGCCTGCACCCCGCGCTGATAATAATAGCCGACGACATCGTTGCTGCCATATTGGCGGGCGCGGCGCATATCGACGTGGCTCATCGTGATGCCGATCAGGTTGACCCGGTCGAACGGCATCTGGTCGATCGCCGCGCGCACTGCCGACATCGGGGTTTCCCGCCAGCGCACCGCCATGATGGTGGCATCCGCCCGGCCGGCCATGATCCGGGTTGCGGCCAGCGGCAGGATCGGCGGCAGATCGAGCACGACATATTCGAAGCGCCCGCGAAGTTCCTGGATCAGCCGCTCGAACTCGTTGCCCGTCAGCAGGGGTTCGGGGTCGCCGCTGGCGGCCCCCACCGGCAGGATCGACAGGTTCGACGCACCCTCTACCAGCACGTCGGACAATGTGGATCGGCCGTCGAGCAGTTCGATCAGTCCGGGGCGATCCGGGGCCAGATCCAGCAGCCGGCTGGTGCCGCGTGCCAGCCAGTCGCAGTCCACCACCACCGTCCGCGCTCCACCCATCGCCAGCACTTCGGCCAGGCAGGCGGAAATGGTGCTCTTGCCTTCCCTTGGCAGTGCCGAGGTGACGGCGATCACTTGCGGCCGCCACGCTATCGCATGTTCGATCGACGTGCGGAGCGAGCGGAAGGATTCGGTGAAGGCCGATCGCGGCTCGGCGATGATCGCGGCCACCGGCTGACGCATTTTGCTGACCGATTCCAGCAGCGGGATCGAACCAAGGAAGTGCAGCCCCAGCTTGTGCTGAACATCGTCCGACGATGTGACCCCGTTGAACAGCGATTCCGCGATGATCGCCGCCACCAGCGCAAGGCCGATGCCGATCACGACAGACAGGATCATGTTCATTGGCACATTGGGCGAACTCGGCACTGTCGGCACGACCGCCATGCTGATGATGCGGGCGTTGGGGCGGCCGAGATCCTCGTTCGCGAGCAGCTTTTTGTAGCTGTTCAGATAGGCCTCGTACAATTCCTGCGAGGCTTGCGCCTGCCGCTCGAACTCGCTCAGCCCCACCATCGCCTGATTATTGTGCGACAGCTTCTGGCGGGCGGCCGACAGGCTGCCGGTCAGCGATGCCAGCCGTTGCTGCGATACCCGCTGCCGCGCCTGCAGGTTGGAGATGACGCGGCCGATTTCGGCGTCGATCTGCCGCTCGATCTCGGTCAGCTCGCCCGATGCCCGGATCAGATCGGGATGGTTGGGGCCGTAGCGCGCGCGCAGCCGCGCAACCTCGCCGCCGACCTCGCTCTCGCGGGCGCGCAGGGCGGAGATGACGACCGAACCGAGCGCCTCGCCGACATCGTCGCCGGTGGAGCCCGAGCGCAGTTGCGCCTGCGCCGTCGTCAGCCGCGCCTGATCCTCGGCGGCTTCGGCCCGCGCGGTCGTGACCGCCTGGTTGTAGCCGGAGATTTCCTGCTCGGCGAGCGACGCGCCGGAGGTGCTCAGCATGTTGGTGGCGATGCGATAATGCTGCAGCTTTTCGGTATCGGCATGCGCCTGCGCGCGCAGATCCCTCAGCCGCACGGCGATCTGGTCGATCGTCTTTCGCTTGCGATTGCGTTCGGCCCTTTGCTCCCACCGGGTGAACTGTTCGGCATAAGCGTTGCCGACCAGCGCGGCATGGCGCGGATCGGCGGAGCTGGCGAGGATTTCGATCGTGTAGCTTTCGCCGCGACGAAAGGCCGTGACGTTGCGCTGCAACTCGTCGATCGCCGCGCGCTGCTCCGCCTCGCTGCGGCCCTTCAACAGGCCAAGATCCTGCGCGACCTGTGTCGCGAGCTGGCGGGATTCGATGATCTCCACCTGGGTGCCGATATAGCCGTCGGTCGGCGTTGGCGTCGCGGTTGCCGCCGCCACGGTTTCAAGATCGTCCTGTGGCGTTTCGACGCTGACCACCGAACTGGCGGTGTAGAGCGTCGGGCGGGTGAAGGTGATGGCCGCGCCTGCCAGCACGGCAAGCGCGACGATCGCGGCCATCAGCCGAAGCCTTCGCCGGAAGAAGGAAACCGTGCCGCTCAGGTCCAGCCGGTCGGACTGGACGAGAAGGGTGGGGGCGGCGGTGCTGACCTCGCGGCTCTGGCCGCCGGACGTGCTGACGATCTGGTTGGAGTTCATGGCCGCTATCCTCGAAAGAGCCGCGACGGCGAATGGAGCTTCACGCCCAGCCGGAAGGATGCTCCGCTGTAAGGAATGCCGTCGACGCCACTCGACCATTGCTTGCGATATCCGACGCCGGCGAAGGCGCTGGCCGCCGACATGCGATATTCAACCGTCGCCTCGCCCGTCAGCCGGCGGTCGTGGCGATCGACGCCGCGAAAATCGTCGCTCACATAGCCCGCCTGAAGCCCCAGCAGGATTCGGTTGCCAAGCGCATATTGGCCGCCGACCGCGACGCGCGTCTCGATCACGCCGGCCGCTTCGATCGTCGGGCTGCGTTCGACGCTGCGGCGGCCTTCGACCGCGACGGCGATCCGCGGATAGGGCGTCCACTTGCCCGCCACATGGAAATCGAACCCACTGAAATCCTTGGCCAGCGGATCATCGAAATTCTGGTGGACGAACCCGACCGCGGCCTCCAGTTCGAGCAGGCCGCTGACTCGCATGGTCGCCCCACCGAGCAGGGAGTAGCCCTTGGAATCGCGCGGTTGCGCGGTCTGGAGGCGGTAATCGAACTTGTCCACCGTGCCGGACACGAAGAAACCGACGCGGGATGACACGCGAAAATCGGCGCGCGCGCTGCCGGCATAATAGCCCAGATCGCGATAGGACAGGTCGATGGGCACGCCGTTCAGCGACGAATCCTCATAGTCATAATCGGCGGCCTGCGCGGTCAGCGCCACCTCCAGCCGGCCGCCGGTGCGCGCCAGGCGGAACTGGGCCTGCTTGTGGACATAGGAGATCGGCTCGTCGGTCAGTTCGTCGCCGAACGTGCCACGCCCCTCGATCCGGCGGGCGATGGAGACGGCCGGCGCGGCCGTCAGCCGGTCGCCCAGGTCGATCCGGCCGGAAAGGGCGCCGAACAGCTGGGTGCTGTTCTCACCGGTATTGTCGGCATAGCTGCGGATCTCCGCCGCCAGCCAGAGCGATGCGGCGTGGCGCGCCCAATCACTGTTGAGCGTGAGTGAGGGATCGACGACCACGACAAGATCGTCGGCCTTGTCTTCGGTGCTGTTGAAGATGTTGGTGTCATACCGGCCGTCCACGCCGATCTGGGGAAGCGCGATCAGCGTGCCCACGCGGATGCCGGTGGGGGTGGCGGGGGCCAGCAGGCTTTCGGGTGGACCCAGTTGCCATGGCTGTGCGTTGGACGTGCCAGGAATGAACAAGATGGCAGTTGCCGTAATCCACGCCGATGCGCGCCGTGGAACCCGGACCGCTTTGTCATTGCAGACGGCGGGGGGGTTCCAATCCGGTGAACAGCGGTGCAGATAGGCGGCGAGGGCCAACGGGAGCGGCCTCGCTTTCCCGGCGAGGCGCTGTGGCAACGGATTGGTGGTTTCGATGAAGGAGTTCTGGTCAAGGTCGAGTGAGGAGCGCGAGCAGGCCCGCGCGCTCGCGTCGGGCGAACGGCGCAGTTTTGGCCGTGGCTTGCTTGTCGCGCTGCCCCTCGCCGCGCTCCTGTGGCTTCTGCTGGCATGGGCGGTGGCGTAGCCGGTCACCGTCGCCCACCGGTCAACATGCGCCCCGGCCGAGCATCACGGCCGGAATGGTCGCCAGCAATATCCGCAAATCGAACCAGAAGCTCCGCGAGCGGACATAGACGACATCGGCTGCGACCCGGCGCCGGTAGCTGGTATGTTCGTCGCGGGTCACCTGCCACACCCCGGTCAGGCCCGGCCTAACCCGATAGTAGTAGTCGATCCAGCGGCCATAACGGACAATCTCGCTGCGAATGATCGGCCGGGGGCCGACCAGGCTCATGTCGCCGCGGATGACGTTGAACAGTTGCGGAAGCTCGTCGAGGCAGGTCACCCGCAGCAATGCGCCGATGGCCGTTATGCGTGGATCGCGCTGCAACTTGTGGGTGCGTTCCCACTGCTCCCTCAGTTCGGGGCAGGCGGCAAGCACGGACTGGAGGCGCTCCTCCGCGCCGATGTGCATCGACCGGAACTTGTAGCAGGCGAACGGCCGGCCGCCACGGCCGACGCGGGTGTGCGCGAATGTCACCGGCCCCCGATCCGTCAGGTAGATGACGGCCGCGAGCAGCAGCAGCACCGGCAGCAGCAGGACCAGCAACGCAACCGCCACTATGACATCGAATATGCGGCTGGCGCGCCCGCCACCCGGCCCTTCCGCGAAGGCACGGTCACCGCGATGCCTGCAGAAGTCGATAATCACCAGGTCGTCGACCGTCCGGTCAACGATACGCGGTCCGGCGCAGAGCCTCTCTCCATTCGGAGAGCTGGTAATGGCCAGCACCTGAGGGTCTGAATTCGCGGATGCCATCGAAAATCCAGTCCGGTGGAGCTACTAAACCCGCCGCCGCACCACGATGGGTGGCAAGCCGCGTGAGACGGTTAGAGTTCGCTAACGGGCCCGTCGGGGCAATCGGGCATCGGACTAGGGTCGCGCCTACCCCAAGGAGCTAGGTCGTCTGCTCGCACCCGCCACTCAATGGTAATTTTTCGCTCCCGGGTGACGGCGTATGGTCGTCCCGTACGGAATGGGACTCCCGGGGGGCCGGCCTGACTGGGCCGCCGGCGTGACCGAGCAACGGAGAGTGGACCGATGCTGCTCCAGTCTGGCGCAACCAACCCGATCGCCCGCTTATTTTCTGCGCTGCTTGGCGCGCTGATGTGCCTCGCCATAGCTGGCTGCGCGTCGTCCGACAGCAGCGTCGCCTCGGTCGCCGATGCAAACCGCATGGTCGGGCAGGAATTCCGGCTGGCTTCGGGCGATCATCTGCGGGTGACCGTGTTTGGCGAACCCACGCTCACCGCCGAATATGAGGTGGGGGTCGGCGGCACGGTCACGCTGCCGCTGATCTCCGAAGTGCCGGCGGCAGGGCAGACGCCGACGCAACTGGCCAGCGCCATTTCGACCCGGCTTGAACAAGGCGGCTTCGTGCTGGCCCCCAAGGTCGCGGTCGACGTGCTTTCGCATCGGCCGGTCTATCTGCTGGGTGAGGTCAACAAGCCGGGCGAATATCCTTATGAAGGCGGCCTTACCTTCCACCAGGCAATCGCGAAGGCGGGCGGGTTCACCCCGCGTGCCAGCCGTGGCACGATCGTTCTTCAGCGTTCGGGCTGGGCCGCCAGCCGCACCATCAAGCTGAATGGCGAGCCGCTCGTCATCCTCCCGGGCGATACCATCATCGTCAAGGAGGCGTTTTTCTGAAGCGAGACGGCCTGCACGGGGCAGCCGTCGCCGAACCGGCGGCGGACCTGCGCCCCGCGCCGCGCGACCGGCCGCCCATGCGGATCGGCGTCATCCTCGACACGCCGGTTACGCCCGAACCCTGGGCCGAGCGGTTGCTGGAGCGGATATGCAAAGTGCCCGAGCTTGCATTGTGCGTGGCGATCGAGCCCGCCGTAACGTGCCGCCGCAATCATCCACTGGCGCGCGCGTGGCATGCGCTGGAGCAGGCGGTCGCGGCGCGGCCGGAACCCGCTCATTGCCCCGCTTATGCGGCGCTGCGCGATCGGCTTCCCATCTTCGCGCTGGCGGACCGGGCGGAAATCGCCGCGCTCGGGCTCGACGTGATCCTTGATCTGTCCACGGGTGGCGGGCGTTCCTGCCCGCCGGAACTGGCGCGCCATGGCCTGTGGTTCGTCGATGCGTGGCGCGCCGATCCGGGACAGAGGGGCCTCCGGGCGCTGGTCGATCGCCAGCCGGTCATCCCGATGTGCCTGTGCGCGCATATGGCCGGTCAGGCGGAACCGGTGGTGATCGCCACCGGCACGCTCAATCCCAAGGCGGCGGCCACGCGCAGTGACCTCTTCATCCGTGAGAAGGCGGGCGTGTTGATTGTCCGCGAGTTGATGCGTGTGCAGCGAGCCGGCGCCATCCACCGTCATGATGGACCGGTGCCAGCAGAGCCTGCGCCGGTCAGCGGCGGGGATGCGCTGCATTATGCGCACCGCCTGTCTGCCCTCGCGCTCAACCGCGTTGCCGAAGGGGCGCGCGCACGGCTTCGGCTGCGCCCGGAGATGTTCTTCCTGAAAACCATCGGCGGCGATCCGCTCGGTTTCGACCCATCGGCCGCGATCGACCATCTACCGGAGGGGAACGCTTATTATGCCGATCCCTTCCTGTGGGATCGCGACGGCCAGTTGCACTGCTTCTTCGAGGTTTATGATTATGCCACCCATAGGGGGCATATCGGCGTCGGCCGCCTTGTGGATGGCCGGCTGCTTGATGTTCGCGTTGCGCTGCGCACCGATTATCATCTGTCCTTTCCCTTCCTGTTCGAAGACGGCGGGTCGCTGTTCATGATGCCGGAAAGCTGTGCTGCCCGGCGGATCGAAATCTGGCGCTGCGTCGCCTTCCCCGATCGGTGGGAACGTCAGGCGACCGCGCTGGAAGGGACGGCGGCGTCGGATTCGACGCTGACCCGGATCGACGGCCGGTGGTGGCTGTTCACCAACATCTCGACCGATCCGTTCGAGGAGATGAACAGCGAGCTCCATTTGTTCATGGCCAGCGGCCCGGGGCTCGAAACGCTCGTCCCTCATCCGCTGAATCCCGTCGTGTTCGATTCCCGCACGGCGCGAAACGGTGGCCGGATCTTCGAGCGGCACGGCATCCGCTATCGGCCGTCGCAGGATAATTCGCACGGCACCTACGGCCACGGCCTGAACCTGATGCGGATCGATCGCCTCACGCCGGACGACTATGCGGAAACGCTGGTGCGGCGGATCGAGCCGGATTTCGAACCGGGCATCACCGGCTGCCATCATCTCGACGTGCGATCCGGCACGATCGTCATCGATGTCCGCAAGCGGCATGGCGGATGGCCCGGTAAGGGGCCGCGATCACGGAGACCGAGGCGATGAAGGCGCGGTTGATCCATCCGGGCGAACTCGATGCCGGCCTCATCGCGCGCTGGAATGTCCTGCGCGCATCGAACCCGGTCTATCGCAGCCCCTTTTACGCGGCGAGCTTCACCCGCGCGGTCGGCCTTGCGCGTGACGATGCGCGCGTCGCGGTGATCGAGGATGCTGGCGAGGTCGTCGGCTTCCTACCCTTCCATCGAACCCGCAGCGATGTCGGCAAGCCGATTGGCGGGCACATCAACGATTATCATGGGCCGATCCTTCAGGCGGGGCGGGCCTTTTCGTCAAAACTGCTTCTGCAGGCGGCGAAGATCGCGGCGTATGACTTCAATCACTTGCCGGTGTCGATCGGCGTGACGGGGGAGGGGGCATGGGCCTTCTCCAATTCGCCGCAGATGGATCTTGGGGACGGATACGATGCGTATAATGGCCGCAAGGCGTCGCCATCCTGGACCAAGGCCCAGGCCCAGATGCGACGGCGATGGCGCAAGACGGAAGCGGAGCTCGGGCCGATCCGCTTCACCACCCACGATCCATGCGACAACGCCTTTGCCCAACATTGGGCGATGCGGCGCGCGCTCCATGCCCGGCTCCGTGTCCGTCCCGATTTCAGCTATGGATGGATACGCACCGTGCTGGAGTGGATACGGGCGACCGATGAGCCCGATCTGGCCGGGGTGTTCAGCACCATGCATGCCGGCGACAGGCTGGTCGCCGCGCATTTCGGCATGCGTTCCGCCGGCGTGTGGCACTGGTGGTATCCGTCTTACGATCTCGAAGCGCACAACCTTTCGCCCGGCATCAACCTGATCGACCAGTGCGCGCGCGCGGCGCAGGGGGAGGGCATTGCCACCTTCGATTTCGGGCGTGGTGACAATCATTACAAGGAACTGTTCGCGAACCAGGCGGTCACCCTGTGCGAGGGTTCAATGACGCGCGCCGGCAGTCTTGCTGCCGGCGTGCGACACGCGTCGCAGGCGCTGGTTTCGCTGGCCGGAAAGCTGCCGCTGGGCCGCATGGAAAGCTATCCCCAGCGGGCCGTGGCACGCCTGATCTCGGGCGTTGCGCTCCCCAGCCGGCCCTGATCCGGGTGGCGCTGCTACTCCCTTAGTAGGCCTCCCTAAGCGCCCTTCGTGCCCGCCGCCCGGTCTGCCTATCATGGCGATGCGAACCGGGGGAGCGCCAGCGGCTGCGATGCTCGAATGATCGAACGCATTGTCATTCTCACCGACCAGAGCCACCCGCAGGGTGGTGCTTCGCTGCTCGCAGTGGAATCCGCGCTCGCCTTCCGGCGCCGGGGCTATGCGGTGACGATGGTCTGTGGCGACGATGGCGACGGCCCCGGCGCGGCAGTGGGCGTGGAGAGCGTGGCGCTCGGCCACAGGCGATTGCTCGACAGCCCGCTGACCAACAGCGTGCGCGGCCTCTACAACCGCGCGACGGTGCGCCGCACGGCGGAATGGATCCGCGCGAATGACACGCCGCGCACGATCTATCACCTCCACGGCTGGTTGCAGATCCTGTCGCCGTCGGTCTTCGCCGCGCTGGCGCCGGTGCGCGATCGGGTGCTGATGACCGCGCACGACTTCTCGCTCGCCTGCCCCAATATCTCGATCTACGATTATGTCGCCGATACGCCGTGCCCGCGAACGCCGATGAGCGGCGCTTGCCTTGCCGCACGCTGCGATCGCCGCAGCCATGCCCACAAGATCTGGCGATCGGCCCGGCACATGCTGCAGTGGCGGCTTATCGGTGCGGGCCAGGCGCCGGTCCAGCTTCTCATCAACGGCGGTATGCGCCCGTCGCTGCGCGCCGTGGGCGTGAATGACGATCGCATGGTGACGCTGGCCAACCCGGTTGTGCCCTATACGCCCGATCGCATCGCAGCGGAGGCCAATCATAACGTGCTCTACGTCGGCCGGATGGAAACGACCAAGGGGATCGAACTGGCGGCCGAAGCGTGCCGCCGCGCGGGTGTGCGGCTGACCGCCATTGGCGGGGGCGAGCGGCTGGCGCCGCTGAAGGCCGGCTATCCTGAAATGAACTTCGTTGGCTGGCTGCCGCATGAGGACATCGCACCTTATGCACGGGCGTCGCGCATGCTGGTGATGCCCAGCCTCGCCACCGAACCGTTCGGGCTTTCGGCGGTGGAGGCGTTGTGGAGCGGCCTGCCGGTCATCGCGTCGAAAACCTCTTTCCTGGCCGGCGATATCGAAACCGCCGGCGCGGGCCTGGCCGTCGATCCGCGCGCGATCGACGCCTTCGCCGCCGCGATTAGGGCGATTGCGGATGATCCCGCGCGAACGCAGGCGATGAGCGTCGCGGCCTATCGCGACACCCGCCATCTCGGCCTGCCGTTCGATCGTTGGATCGATGGCTTGCTGGCCGCCTATTCCGGGCTTCTCGCCGGGGGGCCGGGGGCGGTGGCGGCTGCGGTGGAAGCCGTGACGGCGGATACGGCGCCGGATGCCGGCCCCGTGCTCGCCAGTGTCGGAGCATCATGATGCGTATCCATGTCGTGATCCCGTCGGTTGGCCGCGCCGCGATCCTCGCCAAGGCGGTGGATCGCCTTGCCGATCAGACGCGCCCGCCCGACGGGGTGGTCGTGGTCGTCACCGGCAGCGACGACATTGCCGGGATGGAGCAATCGCGGCTGCGGCCGGAAATCCTGTTCTCGCGCCGGGGCTCGTGCGTTCAGCGCAATGTCGCCCTCGATCATCTGGCGGACGGCGCCGATGTGGCGGTGCTGCTCGACGACGATTTCGTGCCCGCGCGGGATTATCTGGAACAGGTGGAACGCTGGATGAGCGCCGATCCCGCGATTGCCGGCATCGGCGGCACGCTCGTCGCCGATGGCATCCTTGGCGATCCGATCCCGTTCGAGGATGCCGTGGCGCGGCTCGATCGCGGCGAACGCCCGGTATGCGGCATCTGGGAACGCGAATCCCTCTATGGCTGCAACATGGCGATCAGCATGGCCGCCGCCATTGGCCTGCGCTTTGACGAACGGTTGCCGCTTTATGGCTGGCAGGAGGATATCGATTTCACCAGCCAGCTTGCCCGTCGCGGCCGGCTGGTCAGCGGGCCGCAGGTGGCGGGCATCCATCTTGGCGTGCGCAGCGCCCGATCGCCCGGGCGCCAGCTCGGTTATTCGCAGGTCGCGAACATCGTCTATCTGTGCGGCAAGGGCACGATGCCGTTGCAGCACGGCCGCCGGATGCTCACCCGCAATCTCGCCGCCAACCTCGTGCGGAGCCTTTGGCCGGAGGCGCATATCGACCGGCGCGGCCGTCTGGCGGGCAACCTGCTCGCCGTGGCCGATCTGATGCGCGGCAGGCTCGATCCGCAGCGGGCGGAACAGCTATGACGCAGCCTCTGCCACTCTATTTCAACGGCAAATTCTACAGCGGTGGCATCCACTGCGGTGTCCACCGCGTTGCCGATCGGCTGATCCGCGAATGCGATGCGCTGCTGGCCGCCATGCCGGATCGGGATCGCCCGAAGGCGGTGCTGCTGGCGCCCGAGGATGCCGATTGGGTGCCGCCGCTGGAAATCATCGAGCGGCGCAACCAGCCCCGCACCAGCCAGCTGTGGGAACAGTTCATCCTGCCGACGAAGGCGGCCGATGGCGTGCTGATCAACCTCGCCAACCTTGCCCCGGTCGCGCATCGGCGCAAGGTGATGATGGTGCATGACGCGCAGTTCCGCTTCCCCGATTGCGGCTATTCGTTGCGCCTGCGCCTCGGTTATCGCTGGCTCGTCCCGGCGATGGCGCGTTCCAGCCGCGCCGTCCTCACGGTGTCGGAATATTCGCGGCGGATGCTCCACCTGTTCGGCATCGCTGATGAGGAGCATACGCGGGTGGTGCCCAATGGCGGCGATCACATCCTCTCGGTAACGGCAAGCCCGGCCCTGCGCACCCGGCTCGGGCTGGAAGATCGTTCCTATGTGCTGCTGTTCGGTCCCACCAATCCGCACAAGAATATCCAGGTCGTGCTCAAGGCCTTTGCCGACGGCGCGATGGACCCGACCCGGCTGGTAATCGTCGGGCCGGAGCTGGAGCAGTTGAAGGCGGCTGGCCTGCCGGTTCCCGAAGGCGCGGTGCATGCGGGCCGGCCCACCGACGGCGAACTGCGCGGGTTGATGGCCGGCGCATTGGCGCTCGCTTTTCCATCACGAACCGAAGGCTTCGGGTTGCCGCTGGTCGAAGCGATGCTGAGCGGCTGCCCGGTGGTCGCCAGCCCCGCCGGCGCCATTCCCGAAGTATGTGGCGATGCCGCGCTCTATGCCGGCGTCGACGATCCGGCCGGCTGGCGGGACGCGTTTCGGACGCTGCGGTCCGATCCCTGGCTGCGCGAATGCAAGATCGTCAAGGGCCGCCAGAGGGCCAGCCGCTTCACCTGGCGTGCAGCGGGCGAGCAGTTGATGGATGTCGTCATGGAGGTCGCGGGGCAGCGATGACACGCAGGACGATCGCGATTGCGACCACCACCGACCATGGCTACTTCCCGGCGGCCTGCTGCCAGCTCAAATCGGTCGCGGAGCATCTGCCGCCCGATGTCGACGCCCGGCTCCATCTCGTCTGCTGCGATGTCAGCATGGATGATATCGACGCGGGGGAGCGTTTCTTCCGGCAGCTCGACGTTCCGGTCGCGATCATCGTGCCCGAATTCGTCGAACGCATGGCCCAGCCGATCAACCGCCGCTGGCCCCGCGCGGCCTATCTGCGGCTCTATTTCGACCAGCTGTTCGGGGCGGAGTTCGATCGCCTCGTCTATTTCGATGCCGATACCCGCATCCGTGCTCCGCTCGATCGCTTGTTCGGCACCGATCTCAAGGGCATGCCAGTCGGCGCGGTCCATGATTTCATCTATTATCTGACGGGCAATATCCGCCGGCGCCGCCGCGAACTGTTCCTGTCGGGCGATGCGCCTTATCTGCAATCGGGCGTGATGGTGTTCGACTGGCCGGCCACGCTTGCCGATGGCGCGCTGGCGCGGGCGCGCCGGTTCCTTGCCGATCATCCCGATCGCTGCCAGGAAGCGCCCGATCAGGATGCGCTGAACCACGCCTTCGAAGGCCGCTGGACGCCGCTCGATCCGCGCTGGAACCTGCACGAAACCTATCTGAATTTCGGCGGCGTCCTGCCGCCCTTCCTCGAACATTACACCTCCACCAAGCCCTGGTCGAAGCGGCGGCCGCCACGGTGGCGCGATGCCGCCAGCTGGTATCAGGATGAGTTGCAGGACACGATCTGGTCCGGCTTCGTCGCCAGCCAGACATCGCTGGATCGGGTGCGCGCGCGGCTCGATTTCCTCAAATTCCGGTTCAAGCCCAAGATCCGCGATACCATCGCCGCTTATGCGCCCGTTCTGCTCGACGCGATCGACGTGCCGCGCCGGCGGTCCGACGACAAGGAACTGCCCTGGGCGCCCCGAAACCGCCGCGATGTGGAGGATATGGTGCGGGCGCTGGTGGCCGAGGCGGCTGGCGAGCGCGATCCCATCCGCCCGCCGGAATCGGTGCTGCAGGGATATGCGTCCGGCCGGTTGATCGGCCTTAGCTGACGGCCTTGCCGGTGGACAGCGCGGGCGCGGGAAGCCCGTCGCGGCGGCCGCTGGCCAGATCGCGCGCCAGCCACCAGGCGACCTTCGGCTGCTTCAGGACGCGCTTGATTGCGTAGGGCACCCACGCATGGCCATAAGCGATGTAGATGCGCGTCGCGACGCCGGCCTGGCGGGCCTCGGCCACGGCGGCATCCATGGGGTAGCCGTAAAGCAGTTCCTGCACATGGGGCGTGCCGGTGGCGGCCAGCCGGGCGAAGCAGTCGCGCGCCAGAAGCGGGTTGTGGGTCGCGACCGAAACCTCACGGCTATGGCCGGCAAGCGCCTCCATCACCGCGCGATAACCCGCACCCGGATCGATATCGGGCGCGCCGGGATCGGGCCATTCGCCTTTGACGATCCGCACCCGCAACCCCTTGCCGGCCGCCCATCGCGCCATATCGACGGACTTGCGCCAGCGGCCGGGGATGGCGATCCCCAGATCATCGCTGCCGACGGCCTCGATCGCGGCGATGACATCGTCTGCCTGTTCGGGCGCGTGGGAATCGAGATCGACCGGGATATTGCGGTCGCGGGCAGCGGCGATCACGCGCTGCACAAGATCCGCGCGGTTGCCGAGGCCGGGGATCTTGACCGACAGATGAGCCGAGAGGCGCCCGCCATCCAGCCGATCGATCAGCCGCAGATATTCGGCCGCCACCTGTTCGGCCGGCGCCGCCTGATCGTGCCAGTAGCATAATGTGGTCGCATAGCCGCGCGCGTGGGCCATGCGGGCGACGGCCAGTGCCTCGTCGATCGTCTCGCCAGCGGCGTAGGACCGGGCGGCGGCCTTCAGCAATGGCCGGACCAGCCCCTTCACGCGCCTTGCTTCCCGCTTCCGGCGATCCACCGGCGCACCCGCCGCTGGCCGATGACGGCCGCGTCGCGGGTGAAGGCGGCAAGGCCAACAGCATTGCGCGGGTAATAGTTCATCCGCACCCGTGGCCGTTCCGTTTGGGCCCAGAAGCCGGTCCATGCGGCTGCCTTGCCAAGAAATTCGAAGCCCTGAAGTCCGCTTTCGGCCGCGCGGGCGATGCTTTCCAGCATCAGCAACTGCCCCGGCGAACAATGAGCGAATTGCTCGTCATAGCCGATCTTGAACAGCCAATAGCGGCCATCGCATTCGGCCGCGATCTGCATGGCCGCGATGGCCGGTCCGATCGTCAGGAAATTGATCCGCAAGATGCCATCGGCGGCGGCGAGTTCGGCATAGCGGCGGAAGAAGCGGCGCTGGACCGGATCATAAGCAAGCGCCGTGCCTGCACGCGCCTTCCAGCCCTTCTCCTCGACCGCGATCGCCTTGTCGAGCAGCGCGCCCGCCTCGGCAGGCGACGGCCGGTGGAAATGGAAGCTGACCGGCCCGGCGGCTTCGGCGCGTGCCCGCATCCGGCGGAAGTCCGATCTGCGGCGCGAACTGAACCGCGCCAGCCCGTCGCACCAACTGGGATCGAGATCGATGAAAGGTGATCCGGCGGTCGGCAGGCTGATGACGATGCCGGTGGCTTTTGCCTTCGCCGCGAACGCATGGGCGAACGGCGTCTCTGCCGGTGGGTGGCCAAGGCGGACCGGCAGGCCTTCTGCCAGCACCGCGTCGGCCAGCGCGGCGGCCGCGGCGTCATCCTCGTAGACGGGCTCGATCGGCTCGGCCAGTTCCTCGGCCCCGGCGAGTACGAGCGTCGGGATGGCGCGCGTCCGCACGAAGGGGCCGATGCCGCCGCGCGTCATCAAGATATGCGGCCGGGCCGTCGGGTAGATGGTGTCGAGACAGGCCTGGCTCCAGATGAAATGATGCATCGGCGTGCGCAGGGGCGGCTTCAGCCCGTCCCAGTGCAACCGGGCCGGCATGCCCTCCGCGGGTGCCGCCTGGGGCGGCCATCCCGCCTCGACTTGCGCAATCGTCGTCATCGGTTCCGCCATCAGAGGTCCCGGTGGGCAGCCTAGGGGTGTTGCGCCTGCCGGCGAAGGACACATTGGAGGGGTCCCCCCCAAGGAGTAGTCAGGTCGATGCGGGCCGCCGCGCGATCAGCATCCGGGCGAGCTTCAGCAGCTCGGTTTCCGTGCCGGGCCGCCGGCCGGTGGCCAGCCAAAGCAGCAGGAGCGACACCGCATAGGCGCCGCCCCCCGCTGCGATCAGCAGGAACAGCCCCGCCAGCGTTTCGTGCAAGCCCGGCGGGATCAGGCGCTCCACCGCCAGCACCGCGACCACCATGGCGGTGGTCGACGCGAAAATCCGCCAATAGCTTGCAAGCTGCTCGATTATGCCGGCGCCCGCCAGTTGGCGCACCAGTACCAGCGCGACGCAGACGTCGATCGCGGCCACCACCACGCGGGCCCAGACCACGCCATGCAGCCCCCACAGCATCAGGCCGGCGGCAACGCAGGGAATGCGGACGCCCAGGCTGATCGCGTCGCGCACGAAAAGCATGCGGGTCTGGCCGACGGCCGTCGCCAGCGGGCCGGTGCCGATCGTCAGGCTCAGGATGGCGTAACAACCGGCGATCACCTCGACCAGCGGCACGATCATCAGCCATTTTTCACCCAGCGCGATGCGCACGATCGGCTCCGCCACCAGCACGAACCCGATCGCGCAGGGCAAGGCGATCATCGCGATCGAGCTTTGCGCGATCAGATAGGCCTTGCGCAGCCGATCGGGATCGGTGCGAACATTGGCGAGCCCGGGAAACAGCGCCTGCGCCAACGGGGCGGTCGCTTCGCGGGTCGGCAGCATCGCCAGATTGTCCGCCATCGAATAAGCGCCCAGGTCGCTCTTCGACAGAACCATGCCGGCCAGCAGCTGATCGAGCCGCCAGTTGAGCGCCCGGCAGGTCTGGCTGAGGAACAGCCAGGTCGAGAAACCCAGGATGTCGCCCGTCTTGCCCAGGCTGAAGCGGGGGCGATAGGGCAGGATGGCATAGCCAAGCGCGGTTGCCGCCACGGTTCCGATCGCGCTGCCGGCCACGATCGCCCAATAATTGTGGAGCCAGATGGCGAGGCCGATCGACGCCACGAGGCTTGCGACCTTGGCGGTGATCTGGATGGTCGTAAGCGGGCCGAAGCGCAGCCACCGCGTTTCCAGCGCCAGGCGTGGATTGGGCAGGCTGCCGATCGCGCTGCTGATGCCGACGACAAGGAACACAGCCGCCAGCCGCTGATCGCCATAGGCATGGGCCAATGGCCAGGCCGCCAGCGCGAAGCCGCCGGCGATCAGCAGCGATCGGAACAGCGCGAGCGTCCAGGCGGTGTCGATATGGTCGGTGGTGATTTCCTGCCGCTGGATAAGGGCCGATTCCATCGACACCTCGGTCATGGTGACGATGAGCTGGACGAGCGCGATGGCGATAGCCGCGACGCCGAAATCCTCCGGTGTCAGGAACCAGGCAAGGACGATCAGGCTCAGCAGGCCGGCGGCGTTGACGATCATCCGCGTAACCGCCAGCGCGGCCGCGCCGCGGGCCACGCCAAGTTTCACGTTCACCGGCTGCTGCTGCACAAGGCTGACCATCTTCGCCCCGCGCCGGCGCGGCAAGCTGCTCCGGCAGCTTACTCCTTTGGGGGAGGGGTCAGCCGAGCTCGATCAGCAGCGGTTCGTCGGCGAGGAGCAGGCGGATCGGCTGCCCGGCACGCATGTCCTGTACCGTCCCGGCGACGGGGCGATGGACCCGTGCCATTTGCACCTGCCGGCCGAAATCGGCCGTGATCGGCACGGCAGCCGCGGCGATGGGCCAGTTCGCGGCGGCATCCCAGATATCCGGTTCGTTCCAGATCGCGATCATATGCTGGCCGCTGGCCTTCTGGAGCGGCAGGACATGGGCGGTGGGGGGCAGGCCGGCGATCCGGTAATCCAGCGGCGCGATCGGGAAGGTTGTGGCGTCGCGATGGCGATCGTCGAGGATGCGCACCAGATTGCGAACGGCCATCGCCGCCGGCTTCGGCCGGAATGCGAAATCGAACAGCCCGAAATGCTTTTCCTGATCGGACAGGCCCGGATCGGCATAGCTATCCAGCAACTGATAGGGGAAGACGAGCCGCGCGCCGAGCTTGGCGGCCGCCAGGTAGAAATTGACCATCAGCCGGGCGTGCACCGCGTTGCTGACACCTTCCCAGCCGCCGACCTGGGCAGCGGACACCAGCGTATGATAGCCGCCCTCGGTGATCGCGAAATCGCGTCCGGGATCGATGCGATCCTGCCCCTGCTTGTCACGCAGCATGGTGAAGAAAGGCTGGCGGCCTTCGGGCGGATAGAAGTGCAGCGTGTTCCAGTCGGCCTTGGCCGAGCTTGGCGGCCAGTTCGTGTAGGCGAGCACGGGAATATGGGCCAGCTTCGGATCCGCCCTGACGAGCCGGAACATCTCCTCCTGATAGGCCTGCGCCGCCGCCACGCCGGTCAGGCCCCTGTAGTGGATGGGGAAGTTGTTCACCTCATTGGGCCCTTCGATCGCCTGGATTGATCCTGGGCTGCGGTCGACAAATCCGCGCAGCCGCGCGACGAGCGCGGCCGGGTCATGGCCTGTCGAAACGAAGGTGAAGCGGATTCCCGCCGCCGCCGCATCATGGAGGTGGCTTTGCCCCACCGGGTCCGATGCCGGATCGGGCGCATGATCGCGCACGCGCGACAGGCCAAGGTAATGCAGCGCTTCGATCACCTTGCGGACATCGGCATATTGGCTGTCGGTATAGTCGATATGCGTGGCCACGCCGAAGCTGTTGACGACGTCGGCTGCCCGTCGCGTGATGTCCTTGTCGGGTTCCGTCGCGCGTGGCTTGCCGCCCACGCCAACCGCGCCGAACATGCCCGCTGCGACCAGCGATGTCGCAAAGGCCCGGCGGCCCATTGGCAGGGCGCCGCCCTCAGCCATGCGATCGTGCGCCGGTGGCCGGTGGCATGGGCGCCATCTCAAGCAGGACGAGAAGCGTGCTGCGCCACAGGCTGAGATCATTGTCGGTCATCAGCCAGATCCGCGTTCGGCCATCGCCTGCGGGTTCGGCCGCCATCGCCTCGATATTGTCATACCGCCCAATCGGCAGTTGGGCCAAAAGCTCTGTCTCGAACCCATCGCCATGACGGACGAGCCGGACAAGGCGGTTCTCGAACCCGCGCAGGCGGACGATCCGGGCGAGCAGGAGCAGTGATCCATCAGGCAGGGCTGCGGCCTCCGACACGGCGCCAAAGCCGTTGCTCACCGGAAACGTGATGCGGCGGTGGCCGGCCAGAGCGATCGCCGACTGGCCGGCTTCAGGCAGCAGCAGCAGCCCGTTCGCCATGGGCGCCAATGCCTCGATCCCATAGTTGAAGGCGAGCGCCGGATCATGCACCTCGATCCGGGCGAGCGGGTGGTGGATCGTGCGGTCGTAAAGCCATAATTGGTCGCGGTTCTCGAATGCCACCCACCAGCCGCGGCCGAGCGGATCGGCAGCAATCGCTTCGGAATCGCGATCTTCCTTGATCCTTGGCGAACCGGGGCCGCCGGGCAGATCCCACAGGGTGGCATCGGTGGATTTGGCTCCGGGCCGGGGCAGCCGGATCACGACGCCCGTGTCGGCCAGCGCCAGCAGGCTTGCGCCGTCGAGTGCCAGTGCCGAAATTCCACCGAAGCGGGGCTCATCCGCCTCCACCTTCCACGCGCCGGCCAGTTTCAGCGGACCGGCGGCGAGGGGCGGCAGCGCGATGGCGCGATAGCGGACCGGTACCGTCGCTTTGGCCCGTGGCTGCCGATGGGGGGAATCGAACAATCGGGAGTGAACAGTCAGCGCCTGGGTGACGACAGCTTCCTTGGCCGCCGGCACCGTGAGCATCAGCCCGAGCAGGAGAATGCCGCTTGCCATCGCGCCAAGCACGAGCGTCCCCGCCACGCGCAGTCCACCATGAGTCGGTAGCAATTGCGGCAATCAAGCCTCCTGCACCGGATCCGGCATGTTCTGATGGAGGGTCGGGCAGCCGCAGCCGATAGTCAACGCCGGCTGCGGAGCGTGATCAGCGGCATCGGCCGGCAGCCTCTCCCGCACGCGCGGAGCGGCTGCGGACGGTCGCCCGTGAAGGGGTGGTCGGAACACCGATCTTCACTGCGCCGCCCGCTGCGAAGTCGCAGCCGCCGGTGGTCAGATGCCCATGCCCAAGCCGATCGCGGCGGTTGAGCGTTGCGGGGTGATCACCCCCCGGCTCAGCACGCTGGCCTGGCTGGGCATGGTGATGCGTTCCCACTCGGCGGATGCCGGGCCATCCTCTTCCGCATCGGGGCCGGCAAGTCCGCGCGAACTTGCCCAGATTGCCGCCTGGGTGCGGTTGTGGACGTTGAGCTTGCGGAGGATGGCCTTCACATGGACCTTGACGGTGGCTTCGCACACGCCCAGCCGGCGGCCGATCATCTTGTTGGAATGGCCGGCCAGCAGGCAGCACAATACGTCGAGCTCACGCGGCGAAAGCCTCGCATCCTCAAGATCATGTTCGGCGACGGGCGCGCCGGCGGGGCGATCGAGCAATTCGAGCAGCCCGGCGGGCACGATCCGTTCGCCGGTTGCGGCGAGGCGCAGCGCGGCGATCAGCGGCACGCACTTCATCGATTTGGTGATGTAGCCATGCACGCCGCAGCGGAACAACTGGGCCGCCGTCTTGCGATCGAAGCATTCGGCGAGGACGATCACCCGGGCCGAAGGGGCCAGCGCGAGCATCTTGTCGAGCGCGGCGACCTGATGTTCGGGCTCTGGATAGTCGATCAACGCAAGAAAGGGCGCGTCTGGATCGAGGTCTTTGATGTCGCGGACATCTTGAAAGGATCCGATAATATCGAACCCCTCGGACCGAAGAATGTGCGATAGACCTTCACGAGAAATGTCGTTCGATCCGATGAGGCACAAGTGGTGGCCCATACCTGTTCTCCCAGCCGATTTTACTAATATCCCCTTTGGTTCGCGTAGCGGCCACCCGGCTGTTTTCACACTCGGCTAAACTTCTCCTCGCCAGCCGAATTCACTCGGCAGGTCGGTGGAGAAGGGGGAGCGAGGCTGATTGTTATTATACGCTTAACGTTCGCGATTAATCAAGATGGGTGGGGAGTCACGATCTGTCTCTCTTTAGGATTCTATAGGTTTTTTCAGGTGTGTGTGCCTTTTGGTATAGTACAGATGGCCATAAAATTGGTTCTATCGTGTGATGTTAGGACGATTCCGCGATTTGAAACTCTCGGCGTAACTAGGTTTCGGGTCGCGCGCATTCGCAGGCGCTTTGCGTGCTGGCGTTGGTGATGGTGTCTCATACTGTCATGGTTATAGGGGCGCCGTTCTGTGTCGCTGATATTCGTGTCAGTTGATGCGTAAGACATTGGGTTCGCTTGTGTCGGTGGCTTCACTGTCGCTCCGTGGCAGGACTGATTTTGTGCATCGCGAAGTGCGCAGGCTTAAAATTCGCCGGCTGACTTCCAGGCGATGCAAAAAATATTGATCGAAAATTGTTTCGCTTGTGATCGTCATGGCAGGGGATGGGTGTCATCATCCTGTTATAAACGGATTTATGGTGTAGGTAGTGGCGCCGACTTCTTTGGAATCTCGCCCGGCCGAATGGAAGCGCGCACCCGCGCGCGCCTGGCCCGCGACTCGCGGCAGTGCATCAGGATGGCCGCTCGATCAGCGATCATGCCGCCTGACCGATGCGGCTCAATGATGCGGCACTGCCATCTAGCCTATTCGGGGGAGGGGCTGGCCTGGCCGTTGCCGCGAGTGGCGGCGGTCCGCGCCCATTGGTGATGCGGACCGCCCAACCCGTCACTCGGCCTTGTCGTAAGCGAACTGGATGCCGGCCGTGCCGCCGGTTTCGATGAACAGGTTCATGAAGGCGGGAACGGTCTCGCTGCGCTTCCAGTCGCGCTGCAATTCGCAGAAGAGCTGGGGCACGGAGATCATCTTGCCGCCGGCCTGCTCGATGCGCCGCAGCGCGGCATCGTGCGCGGCGAGCGAGGTGCCGCCAACGGCGTCGACCGGGACATAGACTTCATAGCCGGCCTCCAGCGCGTCGAGCGCGGGGAAGGTCAGGCAGGCTTCGGTCCACAGCGCGGTCATGATCAGCTTCTTGCGGCCGGTTGCCTCCACGGCCTTGCGAAACTCCACATCCTCCCAGCTGTTGATGCTGGTTCGATCATAGGTCGGATAATCGGCCAGCACCTTGCGCACCTGCGGCACCGGCGGCTTGTTGAGCCCCGTTTCGACATTCACCGTCGAATGGATGATCGGCAGGCCGTAAGCGACCGCGGCCCTGGCGCAGCCGACGATGTTGTTGATCAGCAATTGCCGGTCCATCGAGGCGATCGAGTTCACCTGCACGGGTTGATAATCGATGATGACGAAGGCGGAATTCTGCGGCGTCAGCAGATGATCGGCCTTGGGATCGCGGATGGCTTCGCTGGTCATGGTTCGCTCCTTTCGCTTGCGCCCTCTGTGGGGGTGGGGATCGGCCGGGCGCCTGCCGTCCCCGAAACAGACCCGGCACCTCCGAAGGGGGAGGGGCGGGTCGAAAGGTCAGGCGGCCTGCGCGAACTTGCCGCTGTTGAAGTCGTCGATCGCCTGGCGGATCTCCGCCTCGCTGTTCATCACGAACGGGCCATGGCCGACCACGGGCTCGTCGATCGGCTCGCCGGTCAGGACGAGCAGCGTGGTATCGCCATCGGCGCGCACGCGAGCCCCTTCGCCCTTGCGGTCGAGCAGCAGCATCTCGGCCTCGCCGACCTGATGCTCGCCCTCCACCGTCAGGTGCCCGCCGAGCACGACCAGCATCGCGGTGTGGCCTTCCGGCAGCGGCAGCGTCAGTTCCGCATCGCGGCTCATCCGCATGTCCCAGACGTTGACCGGCGTGAAGGTCCGTGCCGGCCCCCTGGCTCCGCCGAACGCGCCCGCGATCACGCGTGCCACGCCCGCGCCATTGGGCAGGTCGACCACCGGAATGTCGGCGCTGACGATCCCCTGATAACCACCCGGGGCCATCTTGTCCTTGGCCGGCAGGTTGACCCACAGCTGCACCATGCGGAACGGCCCGCCGGTCTTGGCGAAGGCCGGCGAATGATATTCCTCGTGCAGGATGCCGCCGGCGGCCGTCATCCACTGCACGTCGCCCGGCCCGATCACGCCGCCATTGCCGGTGGAGTCCTTGTGTTCGACTTCACCGTCATAGACGATCGTCACGGTTTCGAAGCCGCGATGCGGATGCTGGCCGACGCCGCGCCGATCGGTCGTGGGCGCGAAATAATGCGGCCCCGCATAATCGAGCAGCAGGAACGGGCTGATATGCTGGCCCAGAGAATTGTAGGAAAAGAGCGAGCGGACCGGGAAGCCATCGCCCACCCAATGGCCATGATTGTTGCCGTAGCGGCCAAGAACAGCCTTGCTCATCGTTCGTCTCCTTGCGGGGCCTGAAATGCCTGCCCCGGCCTTGAGATGAAGATGCCCCTGCAACGCTGCGGCCGAAAGATTGCCAATGCGGACGCAGCGTCCTACTGGTAGGACGATGCAGGACCTGAACGACCTCTATTATTTCGTCCAAGTCGTTGATCATCGCGGCTTCGCACCCGCGGCCCGGGCGATCGGGCAGCCGAAGTCAAAGCTCAGCCGCCGCATCCTCGCGCTTGAAGACCGGCTCGGCGTTCGCCTGCTCAACCGATCGTCGCGCCGTTTCTCGGTCACCGAGGTCGGCCAGGAATTCTACCGCCACTGCGTCGCCATGCTGGTCGAGGCGCAGGCGGCCGAACAGGTGATCGCGGAATTGCGCGCCGAACCGCGCGGGGTGATCCGCATGGCGTGCCCGGCCGGGCTGCTCCAGTTCCAGTTCAGCGATCTGATCGCGCGCTTCCTGAAGGCGAACCCGGCGGTGGAGGTGCATCTCAAGAGTCTCAACCGCCCGGTCGATCTGATCGCCGAGGGCTTCGATCTGGCGATCCGCGTCCGCTTCCCGCCGCTCGACGATACCGGGCTGGTGATGCGCAAGCTGGACGACAGCCGGCAATGCCTGGTGGCGAGCCCCGATCTGGTGTCGGGCGCCCTGGCATCGCCTGCCGACCTTCATGGCCTGCCCAGCCTCGATCTCGGGCCGGTTCGCGCGGACTATCATTGGGATCTGGAAAGCGCGGGCGGCCAGCGGGCCAGCGTTCCACACATGCCGCGCCTCGTTACCGACGACATGACCGTCCTGCGGGCCGCCGCATTGGCGGGCCTTGGCGTGGTGCAACTGCCGACTTTGCTGATCTGGCCGGACGTTAAGGCGGGGCGGCTCGTGCAGCTTCTGCCCGGATGGCAGCCGCCCGCCGGCATCGTCCATGCGGTGTTCCCGTCGCGCCGGGGGCTGCTGCCTTCGGTCCGCGCCCTGCTGGATTTCTTTGCGCAGGAATGCGCCACCCAGCGCAATATCGCGGATGATGCGCTGCAGCCCTGAACGGCGGCGGCCTCAAACGGCAGGCGGCGTGCGCCGCGTTGCCGCCATCAGAATACGCTCCCCAGCTTCACGCGGGCGCCGGCGTAGAAATAGCGGCCGACGGCCGACACCGGGTAGAAGGTGCTCGCGAAATCCGGTTTCTCGTCGAACAGATTGTTGACGCCCGCGTAAATGTTGAACTCTTCGGTCACGTCGTATCCGAGCTGGATTTCATGTTCCTGCTTGGATTTGATCTTGAAATATTTCCCTTCGACATAATCGTCGTCGCCGGCGGTCGTGCTGCGCAGGAAGCGCAGCGTCTTGCCGAAATAGTTGAAGCCGTAATTGATTGTCAGCGGGCCTTCCTTCCACGTCGCGTCGAAGTTGAACAGCCACTTCGGCGCCGGGCCGCCATTCACGCTGTCGGAAACATTGCGATCGTCGGACGGGTCGGCGCCGGGCGATCCGATGAAGGTCAGCTTGTCGAGATAGCCGCCGACGAGGTTGAGGCTCATCCGCCCGGTGTCGCTGGTGTCGAACTGATAATTGACCATGAAATCGACGCCACGGGTGTGGAAGTTCGCGACATTCTGGGGGAACAGCGCGAAGGAATCGATCGCGCCGGCATTGGCGCCGCCAACCTGCCGGGTGATCGCCGCGCAGAACTGGTTGTCGATCGTCGCCTGATCGACGCACAGATCGGCCAGTCGCTGCGCCGTCACGGTGGTGATCGCGCTCTTGATCTTGATATTGTACCAGTCGACCGACGCGGTGAACCCCGGCAGGAAAGTCGGCTGGAGCACGACGCCCGCCGTGGTGGTCTTCGCGGTTTCCTCGGTCAGGTTGCTATTGCCCGCCACGGTGCCCGGGATCGACGCGGAATTGGGATCCTGGAAATCCGCGGGATCGGCCCCGGCCGCCGTCAACAAGGCCGCGCAATTCGCCGCGCGGGAACTTGAGCCGTTGTTGACATTGGCGATGTCGCAAGGGTCGTCGATGAACTCGAACGTCTGGTTCGACGGGTCGAACAGTTCCGAGATATTGGGCGCCCGCACCGCTTCCGCATATGTCGCGCGGAAGGTGATGTCGCGGATGGGGGCGTAGACGCCGTCCACCTTCCACGTCGTCGTCTTGCCGATCGTGCTGTAATCCGAAAAGCGGATGGCCGCGCCAAAGCTGAGTTCCTCGGCAAAAGGCACGTTCTTCAGCACGGGCACGTTGAGCTCGCCGAAGACCTCGGTCACGTCATAATGGCCCTTGGACGGCAGCAGCACATTGTTGAACGTGAAGCCGGCGGTGTCCGCCGGGTCGGGGGTCGATTTGCTGCTTTCGCGACGATATTCGGCGCCCAGGGCAAAGGCCACGTCGCCGCCGGGAAGCGAGAACAGGTCGCCAAAATCGCCGCTGATCGAACCCGACACGACATGCTGGGTCAATTTGTCGTGCGATACGCTGGTCAGCGTCACCCAATCGATCGCCTGCTGGCTGGGCGATCCTTCGCCGAACGGGTTCAGCGGCACGCAGCCGCTGGCCGCGCCGGGCGTGAACGATCCGAAATTCGTGATGCCGGGGCTGGCGATCGGCTGGAACGGCAGCGCCGTGGGATCGAGGTTCGATCGGCAGACGATATTGCCATTGGGCGTGCCGGTCAGGAACTGGCCTTCGTCCACCGCATCCATGGCCGCGTAGAAGCGGTCATTATAGCGATTGCCGATCTGCCGGTTCTTCACCTTCGTCTGGCCATAGACATAGCTGAATTCGAACTTGGCGTGTTCGTTGATGTCGCCATTGAAGCCCGCGACGGTGCGGATCGTCTCGCGATCGACATCTTCGCCCCGCGTGCCCAGGTCGAAATTGTCGCGATTGAGCAGCACCCCTGCCTGACCGGGCACGGGATTGTCCGGGTTGCTCGCATTGTCGAGCGCCAGCTGGCGCAGACTGGCCGGAAGATAGGGGTTGTCCGGCTGGATCCAGGAATAGAAATCGAATGTCGGCTGGCTGATCGTGAAGGTCTTGGTCTTCACATATTTGCCCTGCGCGAAGAAATCGATCCCGTCGAAAATCTCGTAGCGGAACAGCGCATTCACATTATGCCGTTCGATATCGGGCAAAAGATCGCCGATATAATCCGATCGCGGCGTGCCATCGCCGCCCTGCTGGTAGAAGGGCGGCACGAAGCTGCCCGGATCCCAGGGTGATCCGTCTGCCCGGAAGTCCGGCACCCCATCGAAATCCACGTCGATGCCACCACCGCGTGCGCTGTCGAAGAAACGGATGTCCTTCAGCGGGATGTTGTCGGGGATATTGGGATCGTCATCGGGGTCATCCGGGTTGTTCTGGAAGGTCGTGCGATTGCGCGAGAAGTTCCGCGATCGATCATAGGCTTCCAGCCGATCCTCGCTGTCATATTCATAGTTGAGCGTGATGTTGCCACGGCCATCGCCGAAGTTCTTGCCGCCGGTTACCGAAAAGAAGCGGTTGCCGGCGTCGCCATGCCCGGAAATGCCAACCTGGCCGCGCGCCAGCAGGCCTTCGAAATCCTTCTTGGTGATGAAGTTGACCACGCCGGTCACGCCGTCCGCGCCGTAAACGGCGGATGCGCCGCCCGTCACCACATCGACCCGTTCGACAAGATCGAGCGGGATGGTGTTGATATCGACCGCAGCCGTGCCCGGCAGCGATGAAACATGGCGCCGGCCATCGACCAGCACCAATGTCCGGGCCTCGCCCAGATTGCGAAGATTGAGCAGGTTAAGGCCGCTGGTGCCGATCGCCGCATTGGAGCCGGCATTCGCATTGCTGGTTTGCGATCCGACCAGCGCCGGGGTCTGGATCAGGAAATCCGTGAGGTTGGTTCGGCCGGATTCCTGGATATTGGCGGCCGTCACCGATGTGATCGGGTTGGGGAAATCCGTTTGTGGCCGCGCGATGCGCGATCCCGTGACGATGATGTCCTCTGCCGGTGCATTGTCGCTATCGGCGGTCTGTTCCTGTGCGAAGGCCGGCAAGGCCAGCATCATCAGGGCCATTTGCGAAAGGCCGCGCAGCAGACGCGGCTTCATGGTCGAACAGGTCATGTCGGTCGCTCCCTTCGGCGTCCGTGTCCGCAATGACGCCGGAGCGGTCGTTTCGATCCGTTCTGTCCGGCCCAAGCGGCGCTGGCGGTGATTTGTCCCTGCGCCCGATGTTTTCGTGCAACAGGTTGCGCCGATCGTTGCGGTTGGGAATCATGTGGACGACGAACGGCCGAAATATTTCGGCAAACGACATGGCGGGCCATATCTGGGGCGATACCGGAGGGCTATTTGCCCGGTCTGGTTCGTTATTGCAGAGGGTCTTGGGAGATATTCTTCACATGTCGCGTGGCGGCCCATTCGACTGCCGATGTAAGTGGTCATTTGCTCGATCTTGCCGGCGATGGCCGGGGCCAGGGCGCGCTCGCCCGAGCCCGTCTGCGGCCACGCCGCTCGCTCACCATGCTGACGGACGATATGGCCGACCGCATGGCGAACGCCGCGATGCGCTCAGTAGCGCCGGATGAGCCCCGCGAGGCGGCCCTGAACGCGGACCTGGTTGGGGCGGTAGCGCATCGGATCATAAGCGCGGTTGGCTGGATCGAGGCGGACCATGGCGCCTTCGCGCCGGAAATATTTGAGCGTCGCTTCCGCGTCGTCGATCAGCGCCACCACGATTTCGCCATCGCGGGCGGTGTCGGTGCGGCGGATCAGCGCGAAATCGCCGTCGAGAATGCCGGCTTCGACCATCGAATCCCCGGACACTTCCAGCGCATAATGATCGCCCGGGCCGAGCAGCGCGGCAGGCACGGACAGCGAACTTTGCCCTTCCAGCGCCTCGATCGGCAGGCCGGCGGCGATGCGGCCGTGAAGCGGGATTTCGAGCACGTCATTGGCTGCGGTCGGCAGGCTGCGTGCAGGTGTCTTGAGGATGGCCGGTGTGGCCGGCGCGGGCGCGGGTTTCGCTGCGGTCGTCCGCTCGGGAACCTTCAGCACTTCGAGCGCGCGGGCGCGATTGGGCAGGCGGCGGATGAAGCCGCGTTCCTCGAGCGCGCTGATCAGCCGGTGGACGCCGGACTTCGATTTCAGATCGAGCGCATCCTTCATCTCCTCGAACGACGGCGAAACCCCGGTTTCGGCCAGCCGATCATGGATGAAGGAGAGCAGTTCATGTTGCTTGCGCGTCAGCATCGCGAACCCCGGGTCAAGGAACGAACGGGGAACGTGTAGGAAACGGAACGCTTCTTGTCAAGCGATGGGCAGTATCATGACGACGTCGCCCGGCTGGGCTGGCGGCGCATGCGGCGGGCGGACGATCAGCGCTTCTGACGTCGCCAGCGCGGCGAGCGCCGCGCTGTCTTGCGAACCTACCGGGCGGATGCGTGCGCCAACGCGCTGGCCGCGCAGATATTCGGCGCGCTTGCCGGTGGCGGGCAGGGGGGCCGCCAGTCGCATCGGCCGGGCGCGATCGAAGGGGGTGCCCGCGCCGCCGAGGTGGCGGATCAGCGGCAGCAGGAACAGCCGGGCAGTCACGAAGGCGGACACGGGGTTGCCGGGCAGGCCGAGCACGATGGTGTCGCCGATCCGCCCGGCCATGATCGGCTTGCCGGGCTTGAGCGCGACCCGCCAGAAATCGATCGCCGCGCCGGCGGCTTCCAGCGCAGGCCGCACGAAATCGCGATCGCCGACCGAAGCGCCGCCGGTGGTGACGAGGATGTCGACGCCCGCCGTTGCAGCGATGGCGGCGGTGGTGGCGGCAAGGTCGTCGGGCACGATGCCACGATCCTCGACGATGGCGGGGGTTTCGCCTGCGATCATCGCGGCCAGCATCGGCGCGTTGGAGGATGGCAGGCACACACCGGGCGTGGCCGCGCCGGCGGGCACCAGTTCGTCGCCGGTGGATAGCAATGCGATCCGGGGGCGACGCCGGACCGGCAGGGCGCCATGGCCGCCGGTGGCGGCAAGCGCGATCCGTGCGGGCGTGATCCGCGCCGCCGCCGGGATCAGCGTGTCGCCGGTCGTGAAATCTCCGCCGGCGCGGCGGATATGCGCGCCCACGCGCGGCGGGCCCCCGCCGGCAAGCACCAGCCGATCGCCTTCGCGGGCGGCCTCTTCCTGCACAAGGATCGCGTCGGCGCCGGCGGGCACGGGCGCGCCGGTGAAGATGCGGACGGCCTCATGCGGCGCCAGTGCCGGCGCGCTGCCCGATCCTGCGGCGCTTTCGCCGACCACGCGCCACGGCCCCGGCATTTCGGCGAAACGGATCGCATAGCCGTCCATCGCCGAAAGATCGGCGGCGGGCTGGGTGCGGATCGCCTTGATGTCACGCGCGGCCCAGCGGCCCAGCGCGTCGGCCAGCGCCGCATTTTCCTCGGGCAGCGGCACGCCCAGTGCGAGCAGGCGGGCCTGCGCTTCCGAGAGTGGGATGAGATCGGCCATCAGGGGCGATGTTCGGCGATCGATGGGGTCTGGTTCACGGCGACCAGCATGGCAGCGCCGCCGCTCCATTTGAAGCCCCGCAATCATGCGGCGGCGGGATTACCGCTTCAGCCGGGCCAGTTCCCGCTCGACCCCATCAACCAGAGCCTCAAAGCCGAGATTGAGGATGCGGTTGGCGTCGCCCTGCGCGATCCACTGGCGGGTTTCCTCGGTCAGCGCGCGCTGTTCCGGGGTCAGATGGTCCAGCCCGTCGCCGAATTCGATCATGTCCGATCGGCTGAGCCCTTCGGAATCGGTGGCCAGATAGGTGCGGATCAGGCCGACCGTGGCAGCGAGGAACCAACTGGTCGTTTCCACCAGCGCCAGTTTGGTGAAGCCAAGGCTGTGGAACAGCGAGAGCACCGGCATCTGCACGCGCAGCCATGGCCCGGCCAGCTGATCGTCCCAGCCCATCAGCATCATCACGCCATGGTGGCGTTCATAAAGATGGGCGACATCATTCTGCCAGCGGATCAGCTGATCGCGCCAGGGCAGGTCGGCGGGCAGGGCCGGGAAATCGGCGAACATCTCGGCCGACATGGCGTTGAGCAGCGCCGTGCGTGTCGGGAAATAGCGGTAGAGCGCGGGCGGCGAGACCGAAAGTTCGCGCGCGATCTTCGCCATCGAAAGCTCCGCGGTCGGATGCGCGTCGAGCAGCCGCAGCGCGACTTCGACGATCGCTTCGGCCGAAAGCACCGCCGGGCGGCCACGGACCGGGATAACGGCCGCCTCATTCGCCATGGCCACCATCCCCTTGCGCCCCTTGCTGCTTGTCATGAGTTAGTTTACGCCAATTACTAAATAACAGAAACTAAGATTCGGCCCCGCGATAAGCGACAACGAGCGGGATGACAATCGAGGAGAGGACCATGGCGAATTTTCTGATCAAGGGCGGCACCGTCGTCGATGGCAAGCTGACGCCGGCCTATAAGGCGGACGTGCGCGTGACCGGCGACACGATCGCCGAAATCGGCGCCGATCTTGCCGCGCGCGGCGCTGACGAGCGGGTGGTCGATGCATCGGGCTGCTATGTCACGCCCGGCTTCATCGAGGCGCACACCCATTTCGATGCGGCGATGTGGTGGGACGACGGCCTCAACCCGCTGCCCGGCTATGGCGCGACCACGCTGATCATGGGCAATTGCGGTTTTTCGACCGCGCCGATCACCGACAACAAGGCCGCCAACCACGAGGTCGTGAAGATCTTCTCCTTCTTCGAGGACATCGCCGAGGAACCCTTCGTCAACCAGCTTCCCTGGGATTGGCGCAAGTGGAGCGAATATAAGGCGTCGATGACGTCCAAGGTGAAGATTCCGCTCAATTATGCCGCTTATGTCGGCCACATCGCGATCCGCCTGGCCGCCATGGGCCTCGACGCGTGGGAACGCACCGCGACCCCGCTCGAAGTCGAACGGATGTGCGAACTGCTTGAGGATGCGCTCCAGGCCGGCGCACTGGGCCTTTCGACCAACCTGCTCGACCATGACGGCGACGATCGCCCCGTGCCGACGCAGCTTGCCGACGATGCCGAATGTCAACGGCGGAGCAAAAGTCGGCCATTCGGCGGCGTAAAACCAGGCCACGGTGTTACATGCCGGGGGGAGTGGCGTGAGGGCGTAGCCCGAAG
>NZ_FZOS01000051.1 GCF_900188165.1 Edaphosphingomonas laterariae
CTTGACCGCTTGTCTCGCTCACCGCCGCAGAATTGCCCTCACTGCGGATGCAGCCTCATCAGATACCCTGCCAAACTTCTGCCAAAGTAGTGCTAGGATGATGGATCTCGTGCGGGTTCGGCCAGAACCTTGAATCCGCCGCTCGCCTCGAACATCATGGCGGCATCGCATCTCCCTCGCCATCGGTGATCCTTGCCCGACACGCCTATTCGCATCGACCGGGACTTCGCCGCGCGCGTGGACTGGAATCTCCTTCGCCTGTTTGTCGAGATCGTGCGGGCCGGCGGCATCGGCGCGGCGGCGCGAAGGCTCAACCGCCAGCAGCCCACCATCAGTGCGGCGCTGAAGCGGCTGGAGGAGTTTGCCGGCGCGCAGCTTCTCAGGCGTTCGGCGTCGGGCGTGGAATTGACGGTCGCCGGGCGCGCGCTGCTCCTGATCTGCGAAGACATGTTCGAAGCCGCGCGCATGGCGCCGCACCAGATCGCGCAGGCGATGAAACGCGTCGAGGGCCTCGTCCGCATCCAGATCATCTCGTCGATCATCTCGACCGAATTCGACGAGGCGATCGCCAGTTTTCACCGTCGCCAGCCGGGTGTGCAGATCGAGCTGCGGGTATCATCCTGGCGGGAGGTGCTCGACGCGCTGGAGCGCGGCGAAGTCGAGATCGGGATTGGCTATGACAGCGGCGTGCGCAGCAGCCTGAACTACGAGCCGCTGTTCGTGGAAGTTCAGCAGCTCTATTGCGCGCGAACGCATCCGCTGTTCGGCCGCCGGATCACGCGCCTTGGCGAGCTGCGCGACGAGGGCTTCGTCCTCACCGGCAATGACGAGCTGGAGATCATCACCCGGCTGCGCCAGCGTTACGGCCTGGGTTCCGTCGTCAACGGGCGCGCCGAGGACATCCATGAGGCCATGCGGCTGGTGACGCTCGGGGTCGGCATGGGCTTCCTGCCCGTCCTCGCTGCCGAGGAAGCGGTGGCCAAGGGCAAATTATGGCCGCTGCTGCCCCGCGATGCGGAGCCTTCCTACGACATCTTCCTGCTCGCCCGCGCCGAGCCACAACGCGACACCGCCACCCAGCTTTTCCACGACGAAATCGTCCGGCGGGTGCGTGCGAGCGGCAGGGCATAGATAAAATCTATGCCACCCATCGAAAATGAGTATCTGCCGTGATGCCTTGAGACTCGCCATCCCTTGTCCATCCACTGAAGGGGAAAGCGGATGGATCAGGGTCAGGGATCGAACCATGCGGAAGGCGCCGGTGCGGGCGCCAGCAATTTCCACCGTCGTCTCGCCGCCTGCCGGCAATATCTGTTCGCACTGGCCGCCGCGCGCGCCGGCGGTGTCAGCGGCCTGAGCATCGCCCCCAAGGGAGGCGCCCAGTGAACCGGCGCGCGCTTCTCCTTCGCGGTATCGCCGCCATGGGCGTGCTGTTGCTCGGCGCCTGCGGCGACAGCAAACCGCAACCAGACGCGGCCGAAGCCGCCATCGCCGCAAAGACGGAATTCACGATCGGCTGGTCGATCTATGCCGGGTGGATGCCGTGGCCCTATGCCGACCAGGCCGGCATCGTGAAGAAATGGGCGGATAAATACGGGATCAAGATCAACCTTGTGCAGGTCAACGACTATGTCGAGTCGATCAACCAATATACCGCGGGCAAGCTCGATGGCGTGGTTTCGACCACGATGGACGCGCTGACCATCCCGGCGGCGGGCGGCAAGGATACGACCGTCCTGATCATCGGTGACTATTCCAACGGCAATGACGGCGTGGTGCTCAAGAACGGCGCGTCGCTCGCCGACATCAAGGGCCGATCGGTCAATCTGGTCGAACTGTCGGTGTCGCACTATCTGCTGGCACGCGGCCTTGAAACCTCCGGCCTGAAGCTGACCGACATCAAGACGGTGAATACGGGCGATGCCGATATCGTCGGCGCCTTCGCCGCGCCCGGCGTCAACGCGGTCGTCACCTGGAACCCGCAGCTTTCGGAGGTCGAGAAGGCGGCCGGCGCGAAACTGGTTTTCGACAGCTCGAAGATCCCCAACGAGATCCTCGACGCGATGACGGTCAGCACCGAGACGCTGAAGGCCAACCCCGCGCTCGGCAAGGCGCTGGCCGGCATCTGGTATGAGACGATGGCGGTGATGGCCAAGGGGGACGCTGATGCCAAGGCGGCGCGGACCACCATGGCCAAGCTCGCCGGCACGACGCCGGAGAGCTTCGAGGGCCAGCTCAGGACGACCTATCTCTACGCCAAGCCGCAGGATGCCGTCGCCTATGCGCTCAATCCCGATCTCGTGACCGTGACGGATCGGGTCCGCCAGTTCAGCTTCACCCAGGGCCTGTTCGGGCCGGCCGCCACGTCGGTCGACGCGATCGGGATCAGCTTCCCGGGCGGCAAGACGCTCGGCGACAAGGCGAACATCAAGCTCCGTTTCGACCCCAGCTACATGCAGATGGCGGCCGAAGGAACGCTCTGACCCCCCAGCCAGGACTGCGAATGCACCGCCGGCGCGATCATGCGCCGGCGGACCGGGGAGCCGCGTCCCGCGCGCCAGGAGACACGCTGAACAGATGACCCGCATCGTCAACATCAGGCCCAGTCGCGGCGCAGCCATTCTGGCAGGCGTTCTGCCGATCGCGGCGCTTGTCCTGGTCTATATCTTCGCATCCGAGGCGCGGCATGCCGCCAACCCGGCTGACAAGGTGCTGCCCACATTGTCGGCGATGGCCGATGCGATGCTGCGGTTGGCCACGACGGTGGATCCCACGACCGGCCGGATCACGCTGATCTCCGACACGATCGCCAGCCTCTGCCGGCTGGGCCTGGGCCTCGCGATCGCAACGGCCACCTCGCTCGTGCTCGGCCTGATCCTGGGCATCGTGCCGCTGGCGCGCGCCACACTGGGACCGATCGTCACGATGATCGCGGTGATCCCGCCGATCGCGGTGCTGCCGATCCTGTTCATCGCGCTGGGGCTTGGCGAGGCTTCCAAGATCGCGCTGATCGCGATCGGCATCGCGCCTTATATGACCCGCGATCTGGCAGCCTATGTGGCGGGCCTTCCGGTGGAACAGTTCGTCAAGGCGCAGACGCTTGGCGCCAATAGCTGGCAACTCGCCATCCGCGTCGCCCTGCCCCAGTTGATGCCCAAGCTGATCGAGGCGCTGCGCTTTTCGATGGGGCCGGCCTGGGTGTTCCTGATCGCGGCGGAAGCCGTCGCATCCGATATGGGGCTGGGCTACCGCATCTTCCTCGTCCGCCGCTATCTCGCGATGGACATCATCCTGCCTTATGTCGCCTGGATCTCGCTGCTGGCGATAGCGGCCGACGCCATCCTGCTGTTCGTCAGCCGCCGCGGCTTTCCGTGGGCCCATGGGGGCGCCCGATGAGCGCGCTTCTCTCGCTGCACGACGTCTGGGTCGAATATGGCGACAAGATCGTGCTCGAACGCGTGTCGCTCGACATCGCGGCCCGGTCCTTCGTGTCGGTGGTGGGCCCGTCGGGCGCGGGCAAGAGCACCTTCCTGCGCCTGATCCTCGGCCAGGAAGCACCAACGCGGGGCGAAGTCCTGCTGGACGGCAAGCCGCTCCGCCGCGAATGCGATGCCGATCGGGGCGTCGTCTTCCAGCGTTATTCGGTCTTCCCGCACCTGACCGCGCTGCAGAACGTGATGTTCGGCCGGGAATGCGAACAAGCCCCCGTGACCGGGCGATTGTTCGGCAGCCGACGCCGCGCCGCCATCGCCGAGGCGGAGGCGATGCTGGAAGCCGTGGGCCTCGAACATAGCCGCCATGTTTATCCGGCCCAGATGTCGGGCGGCATGCAGCAGCGGCTGGCCATCGCGCAGGCGCTGATCAAGCACCCCCGCATCCTGCTGCTCGATGAGCCGTTCGGCGCGCTCGATCCCGGCATCCGGCTGGACATGCACGCGCTGGTGACGCGCCTGTGGCGGGAACGCGGGCTGACGATCGTGATGGTCACGCACGACATTCGCGAAGCGTTCAAGCTCAGCACCCGTGTCCTCGCCTTCGACAAGCGCCGGCACGATCCGCACGCGCCGCACCGCTTCGGTTCCACCGCCACCTACGACGTGCCGCTCGACCGCAAGGCCGATGATGCGGCCGGAACGGTGGCGGACCAGCCCGGCCCGGCGATCGCCCCGGCCACAGCCCTTTCCCTTTCGAACGAGGAAGCAGAATGACAAGCAGCACCGCCAACCCGCAGGCTGCACGGGATCATGCCCGCGCCATGGCGGGCACCCGGGTGGAAGCCATGCCGATCATACCCGCCAAGGCCACCGACGCGCCCGGCGAGGTGGTATGGGAAGAGGTGATCGCGGCGGGCGGCTATACAGCGCGCCGCATCGCGCGCGGCACGCATGTTCGGCTGGTGGACCTGCATGGCGATGCCTGCGCATCCATGCTGCTGTTCAACGCCGAATGCCCGGTCGAACGGTTGAACGTGGCCGATACGCTGAAGGTGCAATGGAACGGCTATCTCGGCGCCGGCAAGCTCATCCTGTCCGACATGGGGCGCGTGATGATGAGCATCGTCGTGGACGAAGCCGGGACGCATGATGCCTTCTGCGGCGCCTCCAGCGAGGCATCCAACGCGCGGGCCTATGGCGATGGCAAGAATTATGGCGGGCACCCCAATGCGCGCGACCGCTTCATGCTCGCCGTTGCCAAATATGGCCTTGGCCGCAAGGACGTGCACCCCTGCATCAACTGGTTCAAGGGCGTCCGCATCGGTGCGGACGGCGCGACCGAACCCCAAATCGGCCCCTTCGCACCGGGACGGACGCTGACATTGCGTGCCGAGATGGACCTGATCCTGGTCCTCGCCAACTGCCCCCATGTTCTGGATCCGCGCCCCGCCTTCACCGTCACCCCGCTACGCGCGACGGCCTGGGCCGGCGAAGCGGCGGCGATGGCCGATCCCGTGCGGATCGCGACGCCGGAGGGCGAACGCGCCTTCCTCAACACCGAAGACTATTACCGGCGCTGACAGGAGAGCCCGCCATGACCAGCTCCCACACCGATGGCCTTGCCGGCCGTATCGTCCATGATGAGATCGTGCCGGCGCGCGCGCCCTGGATGCACGAGGTGAAAGTGGGCGAAACGCTCCGCATCATCGACCTCGAAGGCAATCAGGCGGTCGATTTCCTCATCTATTCGGCCGCCGACGACGCCGAACGCTACAGCGCCCAGGATACGATCGCCGCCCAGCGCAACATCTTCCTGCGCAAGGGATCGGTGCTGCTGTCGAATGAAGGGCGCCCGATGATGACGATCACCGCCACGTCGGTCGATTATCACGACACGATCGGCGGCGCCTGTTCCTGCGAGTCCAACACGCTGCGCTACGGACATCACACCAAGGCGCAGCATGCCTGTGTCGATAACTTCCTGGACGCCAATGTCCGCGCCGGCCGCAACAAGCGCGACATGGTTTCCAACATCAACTTCTTCATGAACGTGCCGGTGGAGGCGGATGGCACGCTCGGTATCGTCGACGGGATTTCGGCCCCCGGCCTGACCGTCGACGTGCGCGCCGAGATGGATGTCGTCGTCGTCGTTTCCAACTGCCCGCAGATCAACAATCCCTGCAACGGCTTCAACCCGACGCCGGTGCGCATGGTGGTGGCCGCATGATGTTCAAGAAGGTTCTTATCGCCAATCGCGGCGCCATCGCCTGCCGCATCATCCGCACGCTGAAGGATATGGGTGTCGGTTCCGTCGCGGTGTTCAGCGATGCCGATGCCGGCTCGCGCCATGTCGCCGAAGCCGACGAAGCCGTCCGCATCGGGCCGGCCCCGGCGGCGGAAAGCTATCTGGATGTCGCCGCGATCCTGGCGGCGGCGCAGGCCACCGGCGCGGAGGCGATCCACCCCGGCTATGGCTTCCTTTCCGAAAACACCGCCTTTGCCGAGGCATGCGCCGCCGCCGGCATCGCCTTTATCGGCCCGACGGCGGATAATATCCGGGCCTTCGGCCTCAAGCACACCGCCCGCGAACTCGCCGCCGCCCATGGTGTGCCGCTGGCGCCGGGCACCGACCTTCTGACCGACGAGGCGGACGCGATCGCGGCGGCGGACCGCATCGGCTACCCCGTGATCCTGAAGGCCACGGCCGGCGGCGGCGGCATCGGCATGAAGGTGTGCGAGAATGAAGCCGACATCCGCGACGGCTTTGCCACGGTCGCGCGGCTCGGCACCGGCAATTTCGGCAATGGCGGTGTCTTCCTCGAACGCTATGTCGCCCGCGCGCGGCATATCGAGGTGCAGATCTTCGGCGACGGCGAAGGCCGGGTCGTCGCGCTTGGCGAGCGCGATTGCTCGCTCCAGCGCCGCAACCAGAAGGTTGTCGAGGAAACCCCCGCGCCGCATTTGCCTGCGGCGACGCGCGCGGCGCTGATCGACTGCGCCGTCCGGCTGACCGCCGGCGCATGCTATCGTTCGGCGGGCACCGTCGAGTTCCTGTACGATGCCGATCGCGACGACTTCTTCTTCCTTGAGGTCAATACGCGCCTCCAGGTCGAACATGGCGTGACCGAACAGGTGACGGGCGTCGATCTGGTCGGCTGGATGATCCGCGGTGCCGCCGGCGATTTCTCCTTCCTCGACGGCTTCGTGGCGAAGCCGGAAGGCGCATCGATCCAGGTCCGCCTTTATGCCGAGGATCCCGCGCAGGATTATCGGCCAAGTTCGGGTCGCCTGATCCATGTCGCCTATCCGCAAGGTGCACGCATCGACGGCTGGGTCGAAAGCGGCACGGAGGTGTCCGCCTGGTATGATCCCATGCTCGCCAAGCTGATCGTGACCGCGCCGACGCGCGAACAGGCGGTGGTGGCGATGCAGGCGGCGCTCGATGAGACCCAGCTGGCCGGCATCGAAACCAATCTGGATTGGCTGCGCACGGTCGTCCGGTCGGAAACCTTCGTCAGCGGCGCGGTGTCGACCCGTGCCCTCGCCGGGATCAGCTATGTGCCGCGCACCGTTCGCGTGCTCGCAGCCGGTGCGTCCACGACGGTGCAGGATTATCCCGGCCGCCAGGGTCTATGGGATGTCGGCGTGCCGCCCTCGGGCCCGATGGACGCGCTCGCCTTCCGCCTCGGCAACCGCTTGCTGGGCAATGCGGAAAGCGCCGCCGGGCTGGAAATGACGGCCGCCGGCCCTACCCTCCAGTTCAACACGGCCAGCCGGATCTGCCTTGGCGGCGCCGATTTCGGGGCGACGCTCGATGGCGCGCCTGTCGCCCGCTACCAGCCCTTCGATGTCGCACCCGGCCAGGTGCTCAAGATCGGCCGCGTCACGGGCGCGGGCATGCGGGGCTATATCCTGTTCGCCGGCGGGGTGGATGCGCCGCTCTACCTCGGCAGCCGCAGCGCCTTCACGCTGGGCGAGTTTGGCGGCCACGCGGGCCGCGCGGTGATGACCGGCGATACGCTGCATATCGCCGGCGCGGCAGCATCCCCATTGGAACCGTTGGCTTCGCCGCTCGAACAGGCGGTGCGGCCGGCGATCGCGCGCGACTGGACGATCCGCGTGCTTTACGGCCCGCACGGCGCGCCCGATTTCTTTACCGCCGACGATATTGCGATGCTGCGCGCCACGCAGTGGAAGGTGCATTACAACTCCAACCGCACCGGCGTTCGCCTGATCGGCCCCAAGCCGCAATGGGCACGCAAGGATGGCGGCGAGGCTGGACTTCACCCGTCCAACATCCACGACAATGCCTATGCGATCGGCGCGGTCGATTTCACCGGCGACATGCCGATCATCCTGGGCCCCGACGGCCCGTCGCTTGGCGGTTTCGTCTGTCCGTTCGTGGTGATCCAGGCCGATCTGTGGAAGGTGGGCCAGCTTGCGCCGGGTGATGGCGTGACATTCCTGCCGGTAACGGACGACCTTGCCGTCGCGGCGGAGCGCGCGCAGGACGATATGGTGCGCAAGCTGGCCGGCAGTGGCGAGGCCCCCACGCTCCCGCTCGCGGACATCGGATCGCCGATCCTGCTGCAATTGCCCGCTTCCGGCGCGCGGCCCGAGGTGATCTACCGGCGCCAGGGCGATCGCCACCTTCTCGTCGAATATGGGCCGATCGTGCTCGATCTCGAGCTTCGCCTGCGCATCCATGCCCTGATGCTGGAGATCCAGCGGCTCGACCTGCCCGGCGTCATCGACATCACACCCGGAATCCGTTCGCTACAAATCCACTTCGACAGCCGGCTGCTGGCGCAGCGGGACTTGCTGGATGCATTGGCGGCCGCCGAAGATCGCCTCGGCGGGCTCGACGATTTCGAGATTCCGTCGCGTGTGATCCACCTGCCGCTCTCCTGGCAGGATCCGGCGATCTATCAGACGATCGACAAATATATGGCCTCTGTGCGCGACGACGCGCCCTGGTGCCCGGATAATATCGAGTTCATCCGGCGGGTGAACGGGCTGGACAGCATCGACGATGTGAAGCGCATCGTCTTCGACGCCGATTATCTCGTGATGGGGTTGGGTGACGTCTATCTGGGCGCTCCGGTCGCGACGCCGGTCGATCCCCGGCATCGGCTCGTCACCACCAAATACAACCCGGCCCGCACATGGACCCCGCCCAACGTCGTCGGCATCGGCGGCGCCTATATGTGCATCTATGGGATGGAGGGCCCAGGCGGCTACCAGCTGTTCGGCCGCACGATCCAGGTGTGGAACGCATGGCGGCAGACCGACGCCTTCACCGATGGCAAGCCATGGTTGCTGCGCTTCTTCGATCGCATCCGCTTCTTCCCCGTCAGCCATGAGGAACTGACCGAATGGCGGCGCGACTTCCCGCTCGGGCGCCGCTCGATCCGGATCGAGGAGGAGGTGTTCCGACTGTCGGACTATCGTGCCTTCATGGCCGAAAATGCCGATAGCATCGCCGCCTTCCAGGCGCGGCGGCAGGCGGCATTTGATGACGAGCGGGCCGACTGGGAACGCAATGGCGAATTTGATCGCGTCGCGGCGCTGACCGAGGAGGCCGGTGCCGGCACCGAGACTGTCGCGATCGATCTGCCGCCGGGCAGCGAGCTGATCGAAGCGCCGTTCGGCGGCAGCCTGTGGAAGCTGCTCGCCGCCGAAGGCAAGCAGGTGGAAGCCGGCGAGGTCATCGCCATCATCGAGGCGATGAAGATGGAATGTCAGGTGACGAGCCCCACCGCAGGCATCGTTCGCCGCATCTATGTCGAGGAACGGCAGGCGGTAAGCCCCGGAGGCGCAATGCTCGCGATCGAGCCGGCATGACCGTGGCACGAATGGACGCCGGCACGATCGCCGCCGCTGTCGGCCAGCGCCGGATGAGCGCTGTCGAGATCGCGGAAAGCGCGCTGGCCCGCATTCGCGCCTATCACCAGGTCCAGCCCTTTGTCTGGATCGAACGGGTAAGCGAGGCGGAGGTTCTTGCCGCCGCCCGCGCCGTCGATGCCCGCATTGCCGCTGGCGAGGCGCTGCCGCTGGCCGGCGTGCCCTTCGCGATCAAGGACAATATCGACCTTGCCGGATTGCCGACCACGGCGGCGTGCCCGGATTTCGCCTATACGCCCGCCCGATCGGCCACGGTTGTTCAGCGGCTGATCGATGCCGGCGCCATCCCGATCGGCAAGACCAATCTCGATCAGTTCGCCACCGGCCTCAACGGCACGCGAAGCCCCTATGGCGCGCCCACCTGCGTGTTCAACCGCGCTTATGTCAGCGGCGGATCAAGCTCCGGCTCCGCCGTCGCGGTGGCCGCCGGGCTGGTGGCCTTCGCGCTCGGCACCGACACCGCCGGTTCGGGGCGCGTGCCTGCGGCGTTCAACGGCATCATCGGCCTCAAGCCCACCAAGGGGCGCTGGAGCACCACCGGCCTTGTTCCCGCCTGTCGTTCGCTCGATTGCATCAGCGTGTTCACGGCGACAATCGCGGACGCCCAACTAGTGGATCGCGTGGTTGGCGGCTTCGATCCGGCCGACGCCTTTTCGCGCGCGCTGGCGGACCGCGCCGCGCCGCTGCGCCGGGTTGGCGTGCCGCGTCCCGACCAGCGCGACTTTCTGGGGGATGCGGCCGCGCAGAAACTTTACGATGGCGCGATTGCGGCGCTTGCCGCAACGGGCGCCACGATCGTCGAGATCGACATCGCACCGCTCCGGGAAGCCGCGCAACTGCTCTATGGCGGCCCATGGGTTGCCGAACGGGCGGCGGCCGTGGGCGACTTTCTGGAAAATCATCCCGACGCGATCGACCCGGTGGTCCGATCCATCCTCGAAGCCGGGCGCGACATCAGCGGCGCGGAGGTTTTCACCGGCACCTACAAGCTGGCGGAGCTTGCGCGCATCGCCGATCGCCTGTGGCAGGATGTCGACATGCTGGCGCTGCCGACCGCTCCGACGATCTACCGCATCGCCGAGATGAAGGCGGCGCCGATCGCGCTCAACAGCCATCTCGGCCTCTACACCAATTTCGTGAACCTGCTCGACATGGCCGCGCTCGCGCTGCCGGCGGGCTTTCGCGACAATGATACCGGCTTCGGCATCACGCTGATCGGGCCGGCCTGGATGGATCGGGCGTTGCTCGACGCCGGCCAATCCTATCTGGACGCGGCGGCCCTGCCGCCCGCGCCATCACTCGATCTGGGGAACAAGATGGAAAAGGTGAAACTCGCGGTTGTCGGCGCGCATCTCGAAGGCATGCCGCTCCACTGGCAGCTCACGTCGCGCAACGCGCGGCTCTATGCCGCCACCAGGACGGCGCCGACCTACCGGCTCTATGCGATCGCGAACAGCACGCCGCCCAAGCCCGCGCTGGTCCACTCCCAGGATGGCGCCGCGATAGCGGTCGAGGTCTATGAGCTGGACGTCGAGGCGTTCGGCAGCTTCGTTGCCGAGGTTCCGGCACCGCTGGCGATCGGCACGGTCACACTGGCCGATGGCACGTCGGTCAAGGGTTTCGTCGCCGAGCCGCGAGCAATCGAGGGCGGGAAGGACATTACCGCCCTGGGTGGCTGGCGGGCCTATGTCGAAGCCGTGCAACCGGCCTAACCCGTCGGTGCAGCGGATGGCGGCAGCCCGCGCTCACTGCCCCGCCGGTCACACTGTTAGAGGCACGCAAACGCGAAAACTCGAAGCGTGTGAAGGTGGCTCAGCGGGCCGGGCCGTCGGCATAAGGCGCAACAGTCCAGCGCGGGCTGTCTGGCTTGTGATTTGTCGCCGGCAAGGCCCGTGGCGACACTCCACGCTCAACCCATTCCATCACGGCGCTAAGGCCGTCGAACCTGTCTGGCCCGTTCCCGCCAGAGCAATGCTCAACGCCGGGAAGCATATATAAGCGCACGAAGCGCTCGACCGCGGAGCCGCCCAGTTGCGCCCGCAAGCGCGCCACATAATCGAGCGAACTGCGCGGCGGCACGCCTGTATCGGCCCAGCCGTGCCAGATGATGAGCTTGCCTCCGCGCTCGGCGAATGCCTTGATGTCGGCCGGCGCATCAAGTTCCCCCGCCAAACCTTGATAGCTGGCGATCGACGCGGCATCGAAGCGCGCGTCAAAGGGATTTTGTTCCCCTTTGAACGTGGCTCCTGTCATGGTCGTGAGAAAGCTTGTGGCAAAGCGATGCGACGCAGCCGCCTGCCGGTTCCAGCCCAGCTCCGATCCCGGCTCGACGCCGAAATAGGCACCGCGCACACCTTGGTACATCGCCTCGGCCGCCTGAATATCCTCGGCCTTCAAACAATCTGCCACCGGCTCGGCTTTGCAAGCGAGCGAGGCGAGGTCCGGCTGGCAGAGTTCGGGGCGCCTGAGGATGCCGTCGGCCTCCTTTTGCCGCCGGCCGCATTGGGTGACCGTCAGCGCATGAATGCGGGCGAGTTGCGCGTCGGTCATGCGCAAGCCCCCATCCCGTCGCATGAGATTTTGCACGATCCAGGCGTGATAGATGCTGTTGTTCAGCGTCAGACTGACAACCGGCGCACCGGCGACGACACCGTCAAAATCCGCAGGATAGCGGCTGGCCGCCATGATGCCTTCCCGCCCGCCATCCGAACAGCCGCTGAAATAGCTATGCTCGGGATCCCGACCGTAAAATAGCCGGGCAAGCTGCCTGGCGGCGAGCGTGGCAACATGGACACCGCGGCTGCCGAAGTCCCGCACGCCCTGTGCGTTTACATGCGCCCATGTGCCGTCATCGCCGGGGGCGACATGCCCAACTCGCTCGATACGAGCAGGAACTCTCCCCGATCGAATGGCACGCAGCCGGCAACGCCGATCGGATTGAGCGCAAGCGAGCCACAGAAGCCCCCACAACCCAGAAAGAGGAGGCGTCGCGTCCAGCCCCGAATGGGCATCGAGACGATGAAGCCCACCTGTGGCGCAACATAGCCGCGCACCTCGCACCGGTCTCCGGTTTCCGACGATCGCTGATAGGCGCGGACGACACGCGCCGGGATGCCTTCAATATCGAGAAGTCTGCCGGCCAGCGACGCGCAGGTCATCGTCGACGGCGGGACTGGAAGATCGGCAGCCCGCGCCGGCACGGTTCCCACGCCGACCATGAACAAAGCCGTCGCCAGGACCGCCCCTTTCAGAAAGGCCCACGCCCCGGCTCGACCGGAGCGGACATAGTTCATGCCGTCAGCCCAGATGGCCACCTGCCCATCCCCTTCCTGCTGATCGCCAGCATCAGCCGTTGCCGGTCGAAGCGGCTCATCCTCGCCATCGGCCCACTTTACAAATTGAACGTCATCGATCAATTAATTTCACACAGCGAATGAGCGGGCTAATGGTGCAAGTGCGTACCGACGCGCTGCATCGCTCTGACCATCGCCCTCCGCCGAGCGCGCCAGGCGATCGCTTGGAGCGGCCGTTCGGATTGGAACTTGCAGCGGTCAACCGCGCGGGTGGGCGACGCACGCCGGAGTCGAACGTGAGGTATCTCAAGGAAATCGCCATCGAACGGGGCAATCTCGACGCCTCTCGTCAGCCCGCTGCGTTCATCTCGGCGGCGCCGATCCCCCCCAGGAATATGCTTGTGACAAGCGCGGCGTGGCCTGCCATTTCCCCGGCCGACATCGGGCCGCCGCCGAACAGCAGGCGGCGTTGCCATTCGCCGAATGCCATGGCGACGAACTGGGTGGCGAGATGATGGCTTGTCGTGGGCGGCAGGCCCTCATCCTCCAGCATCGTCGCGACGGGCTGCACCTGGTGGCGTTCGAACTGCGTGTGGGCGATCTGGCGGAGGCCATCAAATTCCGTGCCCTCGCGATAGATCAGCCGCGCGATCTGGAGGTGGACGGGATCGAATAACTGCCTTTGCATTTCGATCGCATAGGTCGTCAGCCGCCGCTGCAGATCGCCTTCGAGGCGGGGAATATCCGGCTGAATCTGGCGCCCCGAATATTCGAGGCAGGCTTCGAACAGCGCGAACTTGTCCGGAAAATGATTGTAGAGCGTGCGGCTGGAGACCTCCGCCCGCTCCGCGATGTCGCGCAGCGATGCAGCATGGAAGCCGGCGCGCGCAAATTCCTCCAGCGCGGTGATCACCAGCCGCTGGCGCTTCTGCTCCGCCTCGTCGGCCGTGGGCCGCCCCGCCCGCCGCTTCACATCTGGCTTGGTCATAACCGTCCTGTTCGCCGTTGATCGCCGCGAAGGCAAGCTGTGCGCGGTTGATTAATTACACACATAACTGTAATTAAGAATCGCTCGATGGGCAATGACGGCCAACAAGCGGAGAATGAGGATGCACGGAGTGAAGCCCGCAGGCACGGGGGCCGATGGCGACATGCTGGACGTGGCGATCGATGCGCTGGATCCGATCCTGGCCCTGATGGCGCTGATCCAGATCAGCGGCGATCGAACCTTGCTACATCGCTATTGGGATGCGCTGGACGGCCGGCAGGAAAGCGTTGTCGAGGCGTTCCGCGACATCGATGCGCATGATGCGCGCGCGCCGGTCGATCCGGCGATCGCCCGCGACATCCGCGATGCGCTGCGCGTGGCGGTGCGATCGGCCCGTCCTGCGGTGATGCCGCAGCTCGACATGCCGATGTTCCGCCGGATGTCGCGCCTGTTGCTGGGCCGCGACCTGCCGGAAATGTCGATGGCGGTGGCATTCCAGCATGCCGGCTTCACCACCGACACCCGCGTCCGCGCGGCGAAGCAGGTGCCGCCCGCCGATTTCAAGGTCATCGTGGTCGGCGCGGGGATGATGGGGATCAACGCCGCCGTCAAACTCCAGCAGGCGGGTTTCGACTACACGGTGCTCGAAGCGCTGGACAAGGTGGGCGGCAACTGGCTGACCAACACCTATCCCGGCGCCGCGGTCGACACGCCCAGCCGCGTTTACTCCTTCTCGTTCGAGCCCAATGCGTCATGGACGCAATTCTATCCGCGCGGGCCGGAATTCCTCTCTTATCTCGACCGGGTAACAGACAAATACGGCCTGCGCGATCGCATCCGCTTCGGCACATGGGTCGAAGGCGCGGAATGGGACGAGGCCCGCAAAATCTGGACCGTGAAAGCGGTGCGCGACGGCAAGCCCGAAACGCATGAATGCCATGTGCTGATCATGGCGGTGGGGCCCAACAACAACCCCAACTACCCCGCCGTGAAGAATCTCGATCGGTTCAAGGGGCCGGTGATCCATTCGGCTGTCTGGGACCATTCGGTCGACCTCAGCGGCAAGAAGGTGGTCCTCGTCGGCACCGGCTGCTCGGGCGTGCAGGTGGCGACCGCCATTGCCGACAGAGTAAGCGAACTGGTGATCGTCCAGCGGCAGCCCGAACATATCATCCCCAACCCCCAAGCCCACGCGCCGGTCGCCGAACTGGAACGGATCGCGATGGAACGCATCCCGTTCGTCGTGAACTGGAAGCGGCTGCAGAGCCTGGAAAGCCAGATGGGCGATATGCACGGCATGGTGCTGAAGGACGAGGAACATGCCGCGAAGACCGGCGGCTTCGGCCCGATCAACGATGGCATGCGGATGATGTGCGATCATTATGTGCGCAGCCATTTCCCCGACGACCCGGCGATGGTGGAATTGCTGACGCCGAACTTCCCCGTCTTCGCCAAGCGCCCGATCCTCGATTGCGGTTTCTACGACACGCTCAAAAAGCCCAATGTCTCGATCGTCCGTGGCGAACTGGTCGAGGCCGACGAACAGGCTGTCATCCTGTCGGACGGCACCCGCGTGGAATGCGACGTGCTGCTGCTGTCGACCGGCTATGAGCTTCACTTCGGCCGCCAGTTCGACATTCGCGGCACCGGGGGAAAATCGCTGAAGGATGCCTTCGATCCGCACCCGTTCAGCTATGAAGGGATGCTGATCAACGGCTTTCCCAACTTCGTGTTCATGGGCGCGCCCTATAGCTATCTCGTCGCCAATCACGCGGTCGTGAGCGAGCAGCAAGTCCATTACATCGTCGAACTGCTGCAATGGATGGTCGACGACCAGCTTTCTGCCTTCGATGTCACGCCCGAAGCCACCCGCGCCTTCGTCGACGATGTCGATACCAACCTCGCCAATTCCGCCTGGGTCCAGTGTGGCAGCGCCCATGGCTATTATCGGGACAAGGGCGCCGACGGGCAGAAGAAGGTGATCCTCGCCATTCCGCGCCACAATTCACGCATCTGGCACGATCTGCGCGCCCCGCGCCAAGCCGACTTCACCGTCATCAGGCGCGACGGCGCCGCACCGGCGGCCGACCGGCCGATGCCGATGCTGACGATCTGAACCGAGAGAATTTTCGAGAGGACCACCTGCATGACTGATCCCCGCCCGACCGGCAGCAACCACGGCATGACCTATGTCTTCGCCAAGACCTTCGTCCGCGATCTCGATGCCATGGCCAAATTCTATGAAGATGTGCTGGGGCTGATCCCCAATAACCGTCATCAGGACCAGATGTTCGGCCGCGAGATCGACGAGATCACCTATCAGGCGAGCTACCCCGGCGGCCCCGCGCTGACGCTGATCTCCTATGTCGATGGCAATGCACCAGCCGCCGGCGAATCCGTGCAGGGCTTCATCACCACCGATCTCGAAGCCGCTTGCGCCCGTGCGCTGGCGGCAGGCGGCACGGTGCCCGAACCGATCCGCGAGATTGCCGAGTTCGGCTTGAAGGTCGCCTTCATCATCGATCCGGAAGGCCGGATCAACGAAGTTATCGAGATGCTGAACGCCTGATCTGCACAATCGGGAGAGTTATGATGCTCAAGGAACTGGCCGAAAATTTCCGCCCCGTCGCACCGCCGCAACTGATCGATGATGCCTATTCGGCCGATCAGCATGCCCGGTTGCTGAAGGTCGTGCGCGACAATGGCTCATGGCCGCTGATCATGGCGGAAAATTTCAAGACGCCGGAGGAGGTGATCGCCACGGTTTCGGGCAAGATCCCCGAGGGCGTGACGCTCACCTGGGACATGATCGGCCTCAACCCGGTGTTTCGCGGCTATTTCGCGCGCGGCGGCACCTGTTTCTATCCCGAGCTTGAGGATTGCTATTACAACAGCCGCTTCCTCGAACTGGTTCGCAATTATTGGGGCTGCCAATATGCGGAGCCGGAGACCTTCCTGTTCAACATTCAGGGGCCGACGCCGATCGGCGGCCCGCCGCATCTGGATGGCACCGTCTTTCGCGGCATGACCATGGAAAACACGCCGCTCTGGCTGTTGCTCACCATGGCCAAATCCTGCCTGTTCAACGAATGGCGGTCGAAGAAGGGGCAGGTGATCGCCTGGTATTATAAGGGCCGGATCGGCGGCGGCTTCAACTGCTGGCCCGATGGCCCCAGCGGCAATCCCTTCCAGATCCAGGCGCCGATGTGGGGCCGCGCGGTCGTGGTCGAGAATGAGATGATGTTCCACCACGGCCAGGCCGCCGGGCCGGTCGGCCTGCGCAGGCCGCAGGGCATGGATATCACGACCACCTTCGGCGCCGATCCCGACGACACCACCGGCTGGCAGCTCGAAACCTTCGGCAAGGTCAACCAGAAGGTGCCGGCGCAGGAAATGCGCTTCCTCGTCCATTGGGGTGCGCGGCTGTTCAAGGACATGGCCGATTTCCGGCAGACCTACGATCACAGTAACGACATCAGCGCCGACAAGGCGATCAACATGCTGATCGACGACATGAAGAAGCGCGGTGTGGCGTTCGAGGTGCCGACCGACCCGTTGCACGACAACGCCTTCGTCGGCCTGCTGAGCCAAGTTTACGACATTGGCGGCCCTACCAACATCCCGCCCGACGCAATCGACGAGGCCGCCTGACAAGACCAGCATCGGGCAGGAAGCCGCGATTGTGGGGCCGTGCATGGTGCTGAACCGGGACGCCAAATTCCGGCACGCTCCGAATGCACGGCCTCCGATCGGCATGGGAGCAAAGGCGACAGGTTGCTCCACGGGCGCGCGGGACTTTCACCAAGCCTATGCCCGGCTTCCGCCTGATGAGGCCCGCGTGTTCGCCCGGAGCGCTGCGACGGGCGTGGACAACACCACAGCCGCGGTTCTCTGTTCTGTTCGAGAATGGCGCCCCGCCCCGGATAAACATAACGAATATGTGTCGCCGTTCATACTACTCTAGAAACGCCCTGCACCGCCGCTCGCCGCCGCCCGTCGTCGGTATTCGACCGCAGGCGCTACAAGCTGACTGGAAACCAGCTCTCGAGCTGACATTTGGCTCAGTTGGCTAGAAGCCATGTGATGTCGGTCTGTAGAAGGTCTTGCGTTACGCCTCCGAAAATCCGCTCTTTCCAACGCCCTTGCGCACGCCCGCCCGCGACGAGAACGTCCACGCCTTCGGCCTCAGCATATTCAGCGATCACGAAAGCCTCGGACCGCCCGCTTGCCGGAAGATGCTGATGTCGCGCATCGAGGCCGTGGGCAGCGAGATAGCGCTGCACGGCCTCAAGGCAGTCAGCGGTGACAGTCTCGCCG